>NZ_CP188815.1:1800000-3252500 GCF_050058155.1 Terasakiella sp. 4MB5A
AATTCACCCGTAACTTCGGGATAAGGGTGACCTGTATTTGCGCAAGCAGATATGGGTGTCACAAAATTGGGGGTGGCGACTGTTTACTAAAAACACAGGGCTCTGCGAAGTCGCAAGACGACGTATAGGGTCTGACGCCTGCCCGGTGCCGGAAGGTTAAAAGGAGTGGTGCAAGCCATGAATTGAAGCCCCGGTAAACGGCGGCCGTAACTATAACGGTCCTAAGGTAGCGAAATTCCTTGTCGGGTAAGTTCCGACCTGCACGAATGGCGTAACGACTTCCCCGCTGTCTCCAACACCAACTCAGCGAAATTGAACTCTCCGTGAAGATGCGGAGTTCCTGCGGTTAGACGGAAAGACCCCGTGCACCTTTACTATAGCTTCGCAGTGGCATTAGTAACTAAATGTGTAGAATAGGTGGGAGGCTTTGAAGCAGAGACGCCAGTCGCTGTGGAGCCACCTTTGAAATACCACCCTTTTAGTTATTGATGTCTAACCGCGGTCCGTGAAACCGGATCCGGGACCCTGCGTGGTGGGTAGTTTGACTGGGGCGGTCGCCTCCTAAAGCGTAACGGAGGCGCACGATGGTAAGCTCAGGCTGGTCGGAAATCAGCTTTTAGAGTGCAATGGCATAAGCTTGCCTGACTGTGAGTCTGACAAGACGAACAGAGACGAAAGTCGGTCATAGTGATCCGGTGACTCCTCGTGGAAGGGTCATCGCTCAACGGATAAAAGGTACGCCGGGGATAACAGGCTGATACTACCCAAGAGTTCACATCGACGGTAGTGTTTGGCACCTCGATGTCGGCTCATCACATCCTGGGGCTGGAGCAGGTCCCAAGGGTTTGGCTGTTCGCCAATTAAAGTGGTACGTGAGCTGGGTTTAGAACGTCGTGAGACAGTTCGGTCCCTATCTGCCGTAGGTGGAGGATACTTGACAGGATTTGCCCCTAGTACGAGAGGACCGGGGTGAACGAACCTCTGGTGTACCAGTTGTTCCGCCAGGAGCATCGCTGGGTAGCTAAGTTCGGACAGGATAACCGCTGAAAGCATCTAAGCGGGAAACCCACCTGGAAACTAGGTATCCCTGAGAATCGTGGAAGACTACCACGTTGATAGGTCAGGTGTGGAAGTGTGGTAACACATGAAGCTAACTGATACTAATCATTCGATAGGCTTGATGAGCAACCATCATGCGTAGAATTAAAAATCTACAAATCAATTCTCAACAGAAACCTGTATAATATAAAAGATAATCTAGATCTCTTTGGATGGCCTGGTGGTTATGGCACGTGGCAAACACCCGATCCCATCCCGAACTCGGCCGTGAAAACACGTTGCGCTGATGGTACTTCGTCTTAAGGCGCGGGAGAGTAAGTCGCTGCCAGGCCTTCCAAAGAGATCTAACCTATCACAATCGTTACCCAAAGCCGCCTCGCAAAAGGCGGCTTTGTCGTTACAATATACCAACGCGGGGTGGAGCAGCCCGGTAGCTCGTCAGGCTCATAACCTGAAGGTCGTCAGTTCAAATCTGGCCCCCGCAACCACTAGAACCTAGTAACTAATTATAGTTACTAGGTTTTTTGCCGTTTAAGTCCTGCGATTTGACAAGTTGAATCTAATCCGTTTATCCTTACACATTCATTACACAAATTACACAGTGTGAAACACATTAATCCAATCTCGAATGTGAAAGTCACCAATATGTATAGCGCGGCGGCGGTTTCTGGACTTTTTTGAGTTAGTTTCTGGACAGAAAAACCGTTAAAAACCGCTGCGCTCGTTCAATCTTCTAACGCTCCAAATTGGAAATAATCAATTCCTTAGCCTTCGTCGCCCCATCCTTGGCCACAGAATAATTGAGGCTCACTTCTTCCATTTCGAACTGGCCAAAGATGTCTCTGATCTCAGGCACATCATTAATCGACAGAATGAACTGGCCTTTAATATTGGCCAGCATGTCAGCCAATCGTTCGAAGTCGGCCCGTTCAAACATACCTTTGCCATAGTCCTTTTCACCACCATGATAGGGTGGATCAAGATAGAACAGCGTTTCATCGCGGTCATATCGTTTGATCAGATCCTGATAAGACAAGCATTCAATGACCACGCCAGCCAACCGACTATGGATATCATCCAGCATCGGGCCGAGGTTTGTAATGTTGAACCGTCCGCCTCGATCGGGCGATACTCCAAAATTACCTGTTACCTTTCCGCCAAAGGCGAGGCGTTGCATATATAGAAAGCGACCGGCACGTTCCAGATCGGTCAATGTCTCGGGGTCTGTTTGCCGCAAGCGTTCAAACTCTGCGCGGGATGAGATCTGGAATTTAAGGGTTTCCATAAATTGAGGGTAATGACGCTGCAAGATGCGATAGAAAGTGGCCAGTTCTTTGTTGAAGTCGTTAATCACCTCTGAGCGAGGACGAAGGTTGCGGCGAAGAAAGATTCCGCCCATGCCCACAAATGGCTCAACATAGGTTTTATGATCAACCTGATTGATCTTTTCAATGATTACTTTGGCCAAACGGCTTTTGCCACCAAGATAAGGAGCAGCTGGTTTGGTCGGTTCGGTCGGCATTAATCCTTTAGTCATTTTTTTATTCCATATTAGCCCCGCTTGATCGAGCTGGCGGGGCGGCTTATGTCGTGAGGGCGCTTTAGTGTCCCCTCGGTTCAGGCTGTTTGCGCAACCTGACCCCCGTCGTTACGAAGGTATTTGGTGTGTCCACTTTCCATTGACAGTCTCAACAGCCCAAGGTCCAACCGGGCTTGTTAGCTGCCAAAAAACAGGGTGATCTTTTGTGTTGTCTAATGTCACAACACCTTTGTCGAAAAATACACAAAGAACGGCGTGACCGGGAACGGTCGCCACGCGCAGTGCACCTTTGGGGAAATCAGGGTCACGTTCAATAATGGCAAGCTTGAATTGAACTGCGAAGGACTGGCAATCAAACGGACCATCGGGGTCTGACCTAAACCAATTCCCCGCTTCGGGATCTTGTCGCCAAGTAAACGTATCCATAACCTGCCAAAAGGCCAAGCAAACGGTTACCCAATTGGCCTCGCTTAATTTGGCAGTCTCTTCCCGATCAAAGTGAACAGCTTCACCGACACCTTCAGTCATATAGCGGCGATGATCCTGAACACCCGCCCATGCTTGACGCGGCGGAAGATGATCTTGCAAATCCCACGGCACGTTATTAACGCAATAGGTCCGGTGTTGTTGCTTTTCCTTGATACGCCGTTGCGTCTTGCGATTGGCCAACTCTTTCTTTAGAAAGAAGAACGCACCGACCACTAAGACAAAGCCAAGGAAACTCAGAATTAAGGTGAAATCAAACATTTTAATTCCTTCCTGCCTTTCAAATATCTCGTGCGCCGGCCCATGCAGACCGGGTTTTAATCAAGGCGTATAAATCGGCGCGAGTGATCTCACCGTTTGTTGCCAGATTGTCCGCCACCTCAATTGCAGCGATTTCTTGCGCGCCGAATGGCTTGACGCTTTCGAGCTCTTTTCTTTTTTCCTGAACGTCGATACCTTTTTGGAAAAGGTCCAACTGCGCTTTCTGCGCGGCTACATAGTCCTTCGCAGCCTGTGCGTCGCCCAGAGTTTTGTGGATTGCGTCATACTCTTTTTCCAAAATTGCCAATTCTGCGGTGACGGCCTTAAAGGCCTCGCGAGTTGCCGCATCTTTATACGACTGAACAATACACGCGGCTTTGCCGTCTTCATAACTGACCGAGATACCGGCGATACAATGATAGGCATCGACAATCTGGATAGAAGGCATCGGAGTTGAGGTAAGAATCAGTGCCATAATAATATTTCCTTTATTTAAGCTGTTGCGAGTTGTGTGACAGTTCCAGACGCACCGCGCCAATAGAGGGCACCGGCGGAAACATAAAGAATACCGCCTGCGGGGTTGTTTCCAGCAGGGACGGCCATTGCGTTATACAAATAAACAGATTTATCGCCGCCTAGGGTCGCGACAGTACCGTAGGTAGCGTTATAGGACGCACCCAAACGGAGGTTGGTACCACCCCCGGCGCTCTCTGGTCCAATATCGGCATAGCCCGACGAACCGGCATAAGACAGTTTTAAAGAGTTGGTTGGACCGCCGCCTGAAGCCGCGTTTTCCACACGTATCGTCCCATCACCAAGAATTGTTGCACCCGACACACCTGTTGGACCTCTAAACGCATGCGCACCCGCATCATGGTAAGCGGCACCGGGTGCGCGCTGCCAGTAATCGCCATTGCTGTTTTTAGGTATAATAAAGGCGGTTTCATCGACTGTACGAATAGCGGCATCATTTGCTAAAAAGTACAAATTTCCTTTATAGAAGGTATTCCCATCTTCCTTGTATCGGACGTGTGGATTAATTAAATCACTACCTGCATATATGTGAAGTTCCGTCCCAACCGCTATGTGTTGCCAGTCAAAATCATTTGCTGTCGGACGGTGCATTAAATAAGACCCATTTCGGATCTCTGCTGATCCTTGGAAAATTGATGGCCCACTAACGCCTAGCCCTGTTTCTTCCGTACCAATCCGTTCTGATAAATGTGTTCTCAGTTGATTGAACAAGTCAACCAAAGTTGATAACTCCACACGCGCTTGTTTCGGATCGTCACCCGTCCCATCCAAGTGTGTCTTGCTTGCAGCTGTTGGAAACGCGGTCATATTGCAACTCCTTTTAATTCGATATCGACCACCGCATCCGCCAAGGTGCCGGTCGCATCATAGATTTGAAATTCCGCTGCCGGTTTGCCGGAGACGGTTGTGTTTTTTGAAATTAGGCGTGAGGTCCAGCCTTGACCTGCCCCTTGAATGGCACGGATGGAAGGTGTGGTCAGCAGACCAATTCCGCCCAATGTTGCTACCCGAAAATGACCCGTTGCAATACGTTCGAACCACCACCGGTTTTCAGTTGCCGGGTCAAGATCTTCAAAGAACTCGGTTTCAACAATCGCATCGGCATGAACCGTTAGCGCCGATAATTCAGGCGTTGCCCCGCTAACGCTGACACGCACCTTGAAGAAACGACCTTGAACAGCACCGGCAATAGGGGCGTAAACCGCATCGCCAAGAATATCAGCCCAAGACCCGCCGAGTGCCGACCAAGTATTTGGAAGATCATCCCATGTGACCTCATTGGCCACGGCAACCTCTGTCGAGAAAACGCCTTTACCCTGAGTGTTGATTGTTGGTGTAAACCGCAAGACGCGTCCGACATCCATCCAGTCTGTTTCATAAACCAATGTCTTGGCAGGTAAAATCGTGCTCCACGTATCCGGCAAATCATCCCATGTGTCAGGTAAGCTATCCCAACCTCCATTTGAAACAGCACGCAGAAGCCCATCAATTTTATAGCCATCGGTAATCGTTCCCGACCAATTCAATTCATGCTCAAAAGAACTGGCCAAATGGGTGCGATTACGCGGATCATCAATAGTTGCCGTGATATAGGCGGGGGTATCTGACAAACGGCCATCAAGGTCTTGTAGTCTTGCCGCCAGCAGGATCTCGCCTGTTTGATCAAAACGCACATCATAAGGTGAAGCCGTCAGCACCCCTTCGTGAAGCGGGGTCATGTTTTCCCATGCGGCTGTGGGGTCTGTAGCAATGCGTATCTTTAAACCGCCACCCTTTGTGACCGGCGGCGTCCAGTTATCCAAACTCCAAGACACACGACGCAAACCATCTGATAGGCGCGTGATCAGAAAGTTCTCAACGTTCGGCGGATTTGGGGCATCGTCAATAACTGTCAAACGTGAGCCGGTAAGAGTTGCAAGGGGGAGTTTGCGCCCTGTGGCGGAAACGGCGACCACTTTAGTCCACACACTTTGACCTGCTGGAATACCCTTGAACGTATAGCTTCCTTCCGATCCGCCTGCGGTGACAAAATAAAGCTCGTCTTGTCCGCCGACAGTCCGCCAGATTTCAAATCCGGCAGCGCGGGAGCCTTCCGGCATCGTCCAGCTTGCTTCAACGTTGAATTCGTAAAAATCCCCCGTCCATTTTGTCGATTGTTCCAATGTGACGGTCGGGGCCGGTGGCGTTGTGTTTGGATCGGCATTTACTGTTGTTTCATGGGGAGGGATGGTTTCTTGATCGACATTATAGACCTCAGGCGCATAGGGTTTGAGGTCAAGCCGGGCATTCATTTCCTTATCCCAGCCTATGCCAGTGACGATGAAATCGGCAACCACTGCCTGATAGCCGCCAAAGGTGACAAAGTCTTCGCGCTCCGGGACTAAATCCTGAGGCGTTGTAAATTCAAGCCGATTTGTGCCGCCAATAACGGTGACAACATCACTTTCAAGATGACGGTCATCAGCAAGCCGGATAATACATTGATAGGTTTTACCGCCCTCCATCGGGAAGGTTTCATCGCAAATAACAGCTATACATTTGCCATTGCCATCAACTTCGTTTGAAAGGATCCGGCCAGATCCTAAGCCCCAACGTGGCACATCGTGGTTTACACCGACACGGGAACCACGACGACAGCTTAAGGCCTGAAAGTCTGTGTAAAGAACAGCATCTTCCATACCGCGCAGTCGAGCTTGGGAAAGATGAAACTTTCCATCGTATGTGATTTGATCCGCGCCGGTGTGACCGATCATCGGCAAGGCTTCAATGATTGTGGCCGTGTCTTTATTATAACCCGCATCGTAGACGATGATTTCATCGTCTTTATAACCTTCATCAGCATTCACAAAGGGCACCCGCAAGGCGTGCGGCGGTTCCGCAAAAATCTTGGTCCCCTGAAACCCCCAAGAGTTACGCGGTGAGAATAATTGTGCCCGAACGGATTGAGGACGATCAACAAGAACGGTGTATTTTTGCCCATCGTGATGGGGGCTGGCACGACCAGAGGCGCAAATTTCGCGGATAAGATTTTCCACAGTCGTATCGGAATCAACAACTGCATCAAAGGTGCGATTTGGGTCTGTATCCGCCCATTGTTTTAAAGCGTCCAGATCGACACGCTCAAGAGGAACCGCTGCCGCGTTCTGACGTTCAATCATCACCGACAAAACGGCCCATGCCGGGTGGCGGGTTTGTTGATAGATGATTTGTGCTCCATCCCAAACTGGCAGCCATGATTGCCCGACAAACCATAATTCATCCACAACGCCATTGAGTTGCCCGGAGGCTTTAATTTCCAATGCCAATTTAAACAGGCCCGGCATATCTTTGATCGGGTCGGCATTTTCAATAGCTCGAAGGGCGGACACCTGAATTTCATTAATAGATCGGTTTGAATAGGTATACTCCGGCCCGGCGTTTGGATCGCTGGACAACATCAAGGGACGGCCACTATCAGCACGACCACCGTTGCCGCCATAAGGTGAATTACCATGCCAGTGCGAAGAAGGAGAATAAGGCCAACCCGTATCATACATATCGGGATTGATTTCGGCATATCCGGCATTATCAAAATACACCGTCTTGGGCCGACGAAATCGGATTTTATATTCCCCATAAGGCACACTGAACGTGCCCCCGCGACGAGCCGGACCGATTTTGGACGATGTAACCATCAATCGTCCATTAAATTTGGTGTGTGTCCATCCGGTATGCCAAACTGCATCCTGCCAGTCATCGGCATTTATCGGGGAATATTGAACCTCAACCAGAACCCCTTCACCTACCGGGTCACCCTTGTCTAATAGATAATAACAACCACGCGGACAAACCACGTCGATAGAAATTGCGTCCACATATCCGTTGACGACACGCTCGGTCCAAGCATCGTCCGGGGACAGCGTAATAGAGAGAATATCTTGGCGCACCGTATCCTGCACCATTGTCAAATCGGTGTCGCTATCAAGGCCTTCGCGCAATTCAAAACGGACGCCGTCATAAAGTTCAAGCGGAGTGTCACCAATATAGAAGCCTGAAGCCTCCCCCTCTGACAAAACCGATACCCGGCCTTCCATCGCAAAGGTCTGAATAAACAACTCATCATCCCCGTTTAATCGGGTGCGCGGTGTCATGGCCAAGGGCGGATAGACTTTACGACGGCCGAACAACTTGGGAATAATGCCGTCCGGGTTTAATTGATTTTTTGTGCCGGTAATGGAATGCAAAGTGGTTTCTGCCATTCCGGCATTTGACCCAAATCCCATCGACGCAAGGTTTGGGGTCGGCACACTCGGGGCGGGTGCAATCATGCTGGAGAGCATGGACCCCACAAGCATTGTGCCACCCATGATGACGGCCTTACCGATTGCAAGTGCGGACACTCCCCCAATGCCAGTGACTGGAACACCCATTGAAAAGGCAAGGCTTGCAGCATAATTGGCAGCGAGGTAGCCACCAACAGCAATAGCCGCGATCATAATCACGGTACCCAGCACATTCTTACCGCCACCGCCGCCACCGCCGCCTTGCATGTGGAAGACGATATCGACCTGTGTGGTCTGTTTGACCTTTACGCGGTGCCAGTAGTCTTGAGGGATGGGGACACCGCCCACATAAACAGAGGCATGCCCCGCCTCAGCCAAAGCCAAATCATTTTCGTCCGGTAATGCCCATTCGACAATTTCAGAAATCTTGGCACCGCTTTTAAACAGCTTGGTTTCGCGGTCATCTGTCAGAGGGTTATAAACTGTTTTCACCGGGACCAAATCAATACAGGGAGGCATGACGGAACACTCCCTTTATCCGTGGCTTGATACTTAGATCATTACGGTAATCCATCAGGCGCGTTTCGGTGTAATGTTCGGCCTCAATCGCCCAGCCAAACTGTGACACAACCATTGCCACATGAAGATCGGCTTCAAGCCAGCCGCGCTTGGTCAAAAAAGACCCGGACATCCACAACACATCGAAAAGGCGGTGTTGATCTTCTTCCACACGGATCCATTCGCCGCTTTGTGATTGTGCCGTCAAGGCCGCTTCAATCGCTTGACCATCACGAACGGAACGATACAGTTCGCGGTGATCGGGCAAAATGATCTTCGTATGTTCCTTGAAGATCAGGCGCAGGACACCGAAGCAATCCACGCCGTTATAATCCCGGCCTTTATCGACATAAGGGATACCGATGTAAGCGTTCAAAAATTCAGGGACATCATGTGGCAATTGAGACATCACGACATCCCCCGGAAATTCGTTCTTTTGAAACGGCGGCCATAGGGTTCATTGCGCCAGTCTTCCGGCAAGCCGAGTTCACCCGTTACAATTTGCGCGTCATAATCAGACTTGGTTAAATGCCATTTAAACGGGCCGTGTTGAACCACATCTGGCTTTGTAGACAAGACTTGCTCAATCGTGACATCGGGTTTGCCAACCACGCTTTTGATCGTATCAATGATCATGCGGTCCACATTGGCAATCGTCAGTTCAACCCCATGAAGCTGGTTTTCGTCCTGATCCGGCAATTTGGCTTCAAAGCCATAACAGATATAATCATGGCCTCGTGAGGTCACTTTGCGAATGCCGGTCGCATCCTTGGCCACAAGGTCATTACAAACCCGGATAGGCTCAGACAAAGACGGGTGTTCGATTGTGATCAAGGTCGTAAAACGATCAGCAACACGTTGTTTATTGATTACTCTTTTTGCATCTACATCCATATCCCGGTCCCCTTAAGGCAAAATCATTAAAGGGAGGCTGACGATATATTCTTGTGCGGTGACCTTGGTTTGCCGATACGCCTTTTCCCGGAACTGGACATTCAGGGTGACATTTTCGTCTTCGGGGTCGGGCAGATCAAAATCCAAGGCTCCAAAGGCAAGACTGACTTCAAAAAAATTCTTGAAGGCCGCAAACTGCACTGGAGTCATGGAATAAGGGCAATCCATATCAACAAGATTAACCGTTGTGCGCAGCCGCGTACTCGGCGGTCCTGCCTCAAACTTGCTTTGAACAAAGTTCGGACGTGGTTCGCGCCAAAACCCTTTGGCAAGTGGACTTTTCGGTAAAGTTGCAGGCCAGATCCGTTCGCTCATCTCCGCCTCGCTTTCGGTTCCATGCCCCAACGGTTGCGCATGGTTTGATCGTAGCCACCGCGTGCCATATCTTTTTTATTGGTGTCGCGGATGAAAATCCGTGCGCCTTCCATACCGCCGGGCCCTTCAATCGGTTCCACCTCGACGGGGTCACTATCTGCATTCGTGCGCTGATCGATAACCTCAACATAAATATTTCCGCCACCGCCCATGCCGGATGTTTTCACCCCAAGATCACCAGAGGGCGTTCTAAAAAGCGGCATGACGGCTTCAGGATCATTTTCCGCCATAACACCAAGCTGCCCACCTCCGAACTGAAACATCGTCGGTGTAGAGACGATGGAGTTGCTAAACGCACTGCCTTGCGCAAACATCTGGACCCCTTGTGGAGTAAACGCATTGCCTTTTGCAGAAAACAAGGTGGATACAAAACTACTGGCCATATTGGCAAAGGGGCTAATCACATTCGTGCGAATGATGATCCGGGCTATGTCGGCGAGAATACTTTGCGTCATATCCCTAAAGGATGCCTTGGTCCCGGTGGATAGACTGACAAGATAATCTTCCGCGCCGCTAAAGGCTTTTCCCATCGCCGTTTCAACTTGGCTGGCGGTGTCGCTTGCTTCTTCTGAAATCTTTTTAAACCCACGGACAAACCCTGCATCCCAATCTGTGGATCCTTGTAAAATCATATCGTCATATATTTCATCAAGGTGGGCTTTCATCTCCTTGTAGCCTTTGCCCAAGGGATCAAGGCCCTTCATTGCGTCTTCGCGCCACATCTTGGCTTGTTCGGCAACCCGTTCCTGTTGTGGCAATAATTCGATGTATGCCTTTCTGATTTTTTTTACGGCATTTTCGTGATCTTTGATTTGCTTGCTTGTCCGTGTCGGGGCGGACTTGTTTGCCGGTGCATCTGGAATGCCCGTTGATTGTGTCGTCGGGGCGGTACCCGGATCCAGATCGGCAAGGCGTGATTGATAACGTTGCGCGGCTCGGGCGGCGACATCATCAATCACACCACCGGCAAGTTCGTCGGCCCCTTGCCAAACAGCGCCCATCCAGTCGCCAAGCCAGTCCTTGTTGAAATTCTCACTGACGGAGTTCTGAATTTTCTCGCCGGTTTCAGACAAACCACTTTGAAAAGATCGATTAAGCGCGTTGCTGGCCAATTGACCGGCTTCTTCAAAATCACCGGAAAACAGCAATTTCGCTGCGCCACCGATATCGCTAAAACCCTCCATAATAAAATCGAAGGCATTATCAAACGCATCTGCCACACCATCGGCACCGATAACGGCCACGTCACCGATGGATGCAAAAACGGCAATGGCCGTGTTGTACATTTCTTTATACCAGCCAACGACCTTTTGCAGTGTTTCAAAGGTTGCCTGTGCCCACGCCCCTTCTGCAAATTCTTCAGCCATGCCCCATGCGCCGGCAATACTTTGACTGACATATTCCCACGCACCCACCACGAAATCGGTCACGGTGGCGGTTTGTTGTCCAACTGTGACGGCTTCATTTCTGAAATAAATCAACGCGGCAACGGCTGTCCCAAGAGCAAGGCCGATGGCCCCGATCGGTGTGGCGGACATTGCCAGCAAGGCAACGGTTGCAGCTTTTGCACCTCCGGCAATCGAAACCAAGGCACTCGCCGTTTTTAGAGTGGTAAAACCGCCAAGAACCGCAATGGCCGCATCACTGTTTTCGACAAGGAACTGTAAAGCTTCAGACGCAAGATGCACAGCGCCGCCGAGTGTAGAACCGATAGCTTCAGCCGCTTGATCAAATTGCGAACCGTTAACCCGGATAATTCACAAATTGATTTGTCGTGGGTATTTTCCTTACCAATTACCCAAAAATCATTTGCAAATGGGTGCAACCCATCCTGGCTGGCAGGTTTGTGTTGGTGGTGTGAGGATATTTACGCGCAAAAACAACCATGGGTAGATTATGTATGATTTGGGGGCGTGCTGACCTGTTCCTTTTTGTAAAGGCTGTAACTTATTGCGCACTGAATAAGCCGTTTTTATATGGGGGCCATGAGCCGCTGCCAGGCGGTGAAGAAAAGGCTCTGACAGGGATAGGCATCCGGGAAGCTCAGTTTAATCCGGCGCACAGAACGCGTGACCTTGGCGCCAATCTTGAAAAGCTTCAGTCGGATGGTGCGGGGGGCGGCTTGGGAGAGTATCGTGCCTTTCAGCGCTTTCAGGCGAAGATGCGTCATCAGCACATAGGCAAAGCCCTCCAGCAAAAGGCGCAGGTAGTTGGAACGGAATTTATGTGCGCTTGCGCGATGCCCAAATAGATCGAGCTGACAATCCTTGATGCGATTTTCCATATCGCCACGCGGGCAGTAGATTTTTTCGTACAGCACACGAGCGACAATGTCTTTGCCCAGGGGTTGTTTGTTCCTTGCCATCTCCTTGCGCGCTTCCTTAACCCCACGGATCACGCGGGGGCAGGTCTCATCCAGCGAGGTCATGAGAAAACGGACATGCTGGTCACTGCCCTCACGATCTTCGATTTTGGCAATCACATTGTAAGGCCGACCCCACGACCCGGTCTTGGGAATATGGGCAAACAGGCCGAAGTTTTTCAGGAAGGTGCGCCCCTCTTGGACCCGTTGCTTTGACGTTTGTGAACGGGCCTGTGTTGCCTTGCGCAGAAGATATGAATTACGCGCCAGTCCAAAGATAAAGTCCACTCTGTTGGCCTTGCACCAGCGAATGAGAGGTTTGCGCACAAACCCGCTATCTGCGCGCACCAGGATATCGACCTCGGGCCAAGATTTTCGGATTTGTTTGACGATGGTGGAGATGGCGCGGCGGGCCCCTTTGGCCCCATCACAATCGCCTTCGCGCAACTGTGCCCACAGCAGGTGCGGCCCGCAGAAAATATACAACGGCAGAAAGCCTCGCTGTTCGTAATAGCCATTCCAAGCCGACATTTCCTGATGACCATGCACTTCAATATCGGTGGCATCAATATCAAGAATGATATCATGGGGGGGCTGCTTGTGATGATCCAGAAACAGATCGCACAGCAGTTCCTGCATTTTATAAAAACGAGGACTGAGTTTGTGATAGCGTTTGTTGCCCGTTGTTGTGCAGCACTCCACCCGCCCCAGGGTGACGGATGAGGCCAGCTTGTCTGTTTCTTTTTTGGACATCAGCCGCAGGGCCGGATCAAGACACAGGCTGTCATGATCATTCAAATCCTCATAGCCAAGGGCCAACCCTGTCACCCGCTGGGCCAGCAAGTCAGGCAGGTCGTGGCGAATATAACGCGCATCGCGCTCATCCCAAAAACAACCTGCCAAACGGGAAAATAAATTCATCCGGCGCGCTGCTTGGCGCAATAAAACCACCCCGCCATCCGACGTAATCTCCCCACCGTCGAAGGCGGCCACAACCTGCTTTTTCCCCTGAGATGAAAACAACATCGAAAAACACCCTGTTATTTTTAGTCACAGAGAATTTTAACATAACTCGCTGTTATTGTTCATGTTATTATAGATAAGGTAAAGGTTTGTGACGAATTCGGGTTGAAGTGCGTGAGGTTTGGCATACGCCTGCTCATCATCTTGGCTTTTGGCAAAGCAAGCTGGCTCGAAGGAATGCGGGTGAAAATAAAAATACAAAGGTGAATTTACAAACACCAACAAAAGCCCCTGAACCTGTCGTTTCAATTGTGAATGCGACAGGAGGGGGAATTCAACAATTTGATTTTGGCTTTTAGCTGAAATGATACTCCCTTCAGAAATGAAGGGAGTTTTCTTTATGAAGGTTTAAGGTAAGGAAGCCCCCACATCCTGTTGACCCAAGATACGAACAATAAGGATGTAATCGGTCTCAATACGATAATAGATAGCATGAGAGCCGTAAACACTACGGCGGTAATCAGGGGCAATATGATCAACAGCGGGATATTGCTTTGGGGTATTCGTAATATCACTAAATCGCATTTTTAAGCCATTGGCATACTTAACGGCCTGAGCTTTTCCAAAATGATCAATGCTGAATTCAAATATTGATTCGAAGTCTTCAGCAGCTGCCTTGGTCAGTCTGAAATTTGTCATGCAGTGATCTTACGCTGCAAGACGCTTTGTATAATATCATCGGGGGATTTTTCACTGAGACCGCTATTTTCACCTTCCTGCAAGGCAAGGCGGATTGCGGCAATTTCCGAACGTTCTCGTGCCCGTTCACGGCGGATCAGTTCATTTACAACTTCGCTGTTACTTTTATATTCACCTTCAACCTCAATCTTGGTTTTTAACCATTCACTATTGGGGTCGGTAAAAGAAATGCTTTGTCTGCTCATATCAATCTCCGATGTTCTGTTGGTGCAATATTACACCAAAAATGTGAATTGACGCAAATCAAAGTAAGTCAGGTTACCCAAGTAAATCGGTTTCTTGGCGTAAGTGGTGTTTAACAAATGTGCCAAGGGGCACTAGCCTCGCTTGATTTTTCAGTGCGTCATATTCAGATGCTTTGAGTTTAAGCACCACAACCTTATTTTCTTTTTCACCAGCAGCCTTGCATTTACGCCCCGTCTTGGTGGTCAAACCATCAGGCAATGAATTTTTAAGATCAAGCTTAATAGCAGATAGATCATTCTTACTTGGCATAATATTTTTGGATAAAGGAATAAAGATCGTCAAATTGCTGAGCAACCTCCCTATAACTATAACGCCTGAGCGGATTGCCCTTCATAATTTGACGAATGGATTTTTCTTTTTCAAAGATAGCATCAAATGCCTTTGAAAATTTTAACGGCAACACAGGCACATGAAAATCAATCTTGGCTTCAACCATTTTTTTTATGTTTGTACAATCAATGCTCAACATCCAGCCATTGTCATATTTTGTGGTTTTTGTTTTCTTGGCAATTTTTGTTGCCACAACGATGATGTTGTTTGTAAAGCGTGAGACTTCTGCAATGGTGTGAATGCCTGCATTGATGCTTTTAAGCTCGTTATAAATGGGAACGACGACCACATCACTTTGTAAAATCGCAGACGTGATGCTTTTGGCTTTTCGCGAGATTGACCCAGCCAGATCAAAAACCATGTCAATGTCTTCCGGGATATGTGGAAATGGTTTATCTGGATCGACGCTCAATAACCTTTCTTTCGGGATAATCCCGTCCAGAACATGATAAGGTTCGTTTGTTCAGATTGCGTAGCCCTTATCAAGAGCGATATTGACAGCAATAGGTGTTTTACCCGCAGAACCTTTCAGGCTGTAGACCGTAATTTTCATAAGGTTTTTATTAATCAAATAAACTTGTAAAATCAGTATATTCAATAATTTTAATTCACCAAATTTAACTTTATAACTCTGGTGTTTCAGGTGCCTCGGTTAAACAGGGAAACCGATTTGCTATTTGGAAATTATCCATATAATTGGATCAAGGCTTTGCCTCCTAATAAGTTTATCCTTTAAATTTAGTTGATGAAAATTACAGATAAAGAAATCGCATCTCTCATTCGTTCTGAAGAAAATATGAACCGTTGGGCAAGTTTCCTATTTCCCCATTGAAAGGCCCATTGACTTGATCAAGTACGCATCAAAAAATGGACAGTGGTTTTACCTGATAAGAGGGAAGTCTGTGCATCGGTCACAGTAAAGCCCGTTGTTGGCGGGAAAGCTTTTACCTATCGCAGTTACGATGTGTATTTGGCCTTGGAAGAAATCTGGTATGCGCGAGACATGCCAGATGAACCAATGCAAATATCGCTCAGAGAGATTATGCGCTACATGGAAGTCCCCATCAAAGGGAAGTGGTGCAATATCCTCATAGAGGAGATGCAGCGCCTATTTGAGACCACTTTATCATGGTCCCTGTCATATAAAGCAGATCAGCCTCACCAGACGGTTAAAAACCAGCATATCTTAGAGACGTTCGATTATGCAAGTCTGGATGAAAGGGCATCATTGGGTAATCGTTTTGAGAAAACCTGCTTTGTGCGTTTTGATCAATATATCCGTGATAATTTGAAAAAACGCAGGACGATCCCTGTAAACTGGAAAGCGAGAAAGGCAATCACGTCATCCGTGGCAAAGGTTCTCTACAGCCGCCTTGATAATATTCTGGCCTGAAATCCTTTCTATGAAAGAAAGGCCCTTAATCTCGTTGAAGACCTCGGTTTAATGCCTGGGCGATATAGATACAAAAGCCAAAGGCTTCAGCTTTTGGAGAAACTTCAGTCTCAGTTGAACGGACTTGAGCTTTCAACTCTTCAAAAACTTTCCTTTGAAATCAGGGAAAGTGCAGATGGTGCAGACTGGAAATGCGTTTGTAAGGCTAATGGTGAACGTGGAAAGACAAAGCCAAGTTTGCCTGTTGCGAATAAGGATGATGATTACCAAGCTTATTTGGCTGACGAGATTGGTAAAGTAGTTGGTGCCATGAAAGAAAACCGCGATCTCTATATGTGTTTTGCCCGTTTTTATTCTGACAATATGATCTTTAGGGCTTTGGGCGAGTTCAAGGAATTGAAAGCTGGAAAACAAGACATCAAGAGCCGTCAAAAATATTTCACCGCCATTATGCACCGCCTTGCTCATTCCGTCGGAAAAGATTGGATCAAACCATGTGGGGCTGAATGTAGCTTGCGCCCAAAATGTTAAAAACTCCTGAGACAGTCTGTGCAAGCAGTTATCCGACTGTGTCCCTTTGTGTAAAACTCTTTGACCCTTTGTGTCAGTTGCCATGACCCTTTGTGCAAAGGGTTGTGACCCTTTATGCAAAAATGACTTTCAGGGGTGGCAGAAGAGTGGGGCATAGGCCCATAATTTTTTGCAGGAATACTAATGTTAGGTAGGACTATTAAATAGGAGTTTATAAATACAGTCTGAACTTTGAATAATTTGCGGATGAAAAAAAGAAAAATCATAGAGGGTGACTTATCTTATAGGCTGAAAATATGGTTATGATTTTACGGGGTGAGATTAATTGACCTTCATTGCTTCAGGTGCTTTTGTGATTTTGCAACCCATTTTTCATTGAAATCTTTGAAGCTTGAATAGAGACCAGATTTGTCGATCAGAACAGTGTCTAATTTGGCCTGCTTGTAAAACTCAAGAGCATCACGCCCGGCCCCATCATTATCCAAAAATAGATAGGTTGAAGGCGGCTGATATTTGGTAACCACTTCAAGTAATTTCTCCCTGAGTGATGTTGAATTTAAAATCACGATTGTGGCTTGAATTTCTGTAATGCCTTTTTCAGTTTCAAGGAAAGCAAGGTAGGACAGGAAATCCATGAATCCTTCAAAGACAATAATGTCGTTTCGATGGTGTGAATTTAGGACGGATATATCTTTGCCTTTGCCGACAAAGCCTTTGAACTTGACATTACGAACTTCAAAGCCCTCACCATTAGGCCAGCCAAGCGCAAAATATTCAACCAGCTTATCAGCAGGTTTAAAATGCACCTGCTTTAAATATTGCTTCGCAATATGTAGAGGAATTTTACGGCTTTCGATATATTCAAGTAGGCCAGGGTGTGACAATTCTTTCACTGAAATTAACTGAAGGCTTTTATCAACCTCTTCAGTTTTTTCTTTTTCACCAGCAAAAATTCGCTCAAATTTTGTCAAAGGACGGTCTTGAACATATGGAGAACGCTTTTGTGCGTATCCCCCCTGATAAAGACCCGACCTTTCCAAAATGGAAAGTGCCTCTTTAACAGTCGTGTTTCTGATTATGCACACGAGGTCGATAATATTGCCGCCCTGTGCCAGCCCATGATCAAACCAAATATTATCGTGATGATCGACTTTGAAGGACGGTGTTTTATCGCCTTCACGTAGAGGGCTTGAATACCATAATTCTTTGCCGTCCATTTTAGAATGGGCAGGCGTGATGCCTTCAATATTTTCAAGGTAGGAAGAAATAGGAATTGTTTTGGCTTGGTCTGCGCGCATAAAAAATCTTTAAAAATAAAGTTCAGGCAAATTATATGGGCAAAACCCGAAAGCGCAAATTTCATTTTAGACTTTATCAGCGTAAAGGGGGGAACATATCAGCGTTGGGAGACATCAACCAACGGGGCAATTTTACAATAAGCGGTTTTAAGGCTGTTTAACAATTGATGTGGAAGAAACAGCTCTTAAAAACGACAAGCCCTCAAATGTTTTTTGAAAATATTTTCAGACTTGGTTTTCAGGTATATGTTGATTTCTGTTTATTGTTTATATGCAACTATTGAGAGATGATGCAATTTTTTTAAAAACTGTGTTTCATGCCGATTATCTTTGGATAGAAACACGACATTTGACAGCTTGTCCTCGCATTGTGAGGAACCCGTGGGATTAATTGTCCCGCTATTTTAAATCGTAATTATGAGATTATGACAACCAATTTACAAGACCAGCTACAGGCAGTGGTGAAGGAAAATAACATTCGCAGCTTTGTTGCAGAAGAAGCATTGGGAAATGAGGATACTGAAACATTCTTCAGAGACCTTGCCCAATATGGGTGCCAAAGTGGAATGGTCTGATCGCTAGGTCCTGTTGACAAAGTGGGTTCACAAATTGCTTAGAATGTGATTCAAGACTTCTTTTTATGAGGAGAAGTCTATGCGGAATTTGATGAGCGACGATGAATGGTTATTCTTCGAGCCATTCCTTCATGCCCAAGGGCCAAAATCTGGCCGTCCTCCCTCAAATCACCGCCTCACTCTTGATGGTATTTTTTGGATTGCCCGGACAGGAGCACCTTGGCGTGACCTCCCCAATTACTTCGGTAAATGGTCCTCTGTTTATCGTCAATTCCGCCGCTGGACATTGCTCGGCGTTTGGGATGTTCTACTGGATGCCTTGAACGATGCCAAAGCCGTTCCAGATACAGTGCAAATGATAGATAGCACAATCATCAGAGCCCATCATCAGGCTGCTGGGGCAAAAGGGGGACTCAAAAAGAGGGTCTCGGCCGTTCAAAAGGTGGCTTTACGTCCAAAATACACCTTCGAACAAATGCCGAAGGCTTGCCAATAGCTCTGGAAATCAGCGAAGGCCAAACATCAGATTACAAAGGGTATGCTCCATTGATGGAATGGGGTGGTCCAGATGCCAAGGTTCTATTGGCAGACAAAGGCTACGATGCAAACTCCATTCGGGACGATATGGAGAAACGCGGTGGATACGCCATGATCCCAATGCGGAAAAACCGAAAGGAAATCACTCCCGTTGATGATTTCGTATATGGCTTGAGAAATCAGGTTGAACGCTGCTTCAACAAACTCAAAAATGCTCGCCGGGTTGCAACTCGGTATGACAAGACGATGCTCAGTTTCCTTGGCTTCGTGCAGGTCACATCAATTCGGGTATGGGTAAAATACTTTGTCAACAGGACCTAAGTTGAAGCCTCTTGACTCAAGGTTGGTCATGCGCAACTATTTGGCTACGTGTTAATGCTTAGGGTAGTGTTTGGGGGAATGTAATGCTTAGAAAAGCTTACTTTTTGTTGTTATTAGGGGCTTTGTTTTTTTCGGATTCGGGGCTTTCGTATGCAGAAGATGGCATTGTAGACCAATCGCATCCAAGAGCACGGTTAGTCTTGGGTAGTGCAGACCTTGTTGATAAGGTCAAAATCATTAAACCTCGTGTTGCTCCATTGGGAAATTTCATGCGCGGACAGGTAATGGTACAAAATTTGACTGATGCAAAATTTCTTCTCGATTACAAATTTGATTGGTTAGACGATGAGGGCTTTCTTGTTGGTGATGGAGGCGTTTGGTTTCCAATTGTCCTCGGTCCTCGCGAGATGAAACCTTTCAAATCTCTTGGCAAAAGTGAATTTGCGGCTCGTATGCAGGTGACGGTTCGCCTAACACGTTAAATTGAAAAATAATTAACGATTTAAACTAAAAACAAGCTCTGTGTGCTCCATAAGGAGATTAGGTCCTGTTGACAAAGTATTTTACCCATACCCGAATTGATGTGACCTGCACGAAGCCAAGGAAACTGAGCATCGTCTTGTCATACCGAGTTGCAACCCGGCGAGCATTTTTGAGTTTGTTGAAGCAGCGTTCAACCTGATTTCTCAAGCCATATACGAAATCATCAACGGGAGTGATTTCCTTTCGGTTTTTCCGCATTGGGATCATGGCGTATCCACCGCGTTTCTCCATATCGTCCCGAATGGAGTTTGCATCGTAGCCTTTGTCTGCCAATAGAACCTTGGCATCTGGACCACCCCATTCCATCAATGGAGCATACCCTTTGTAATCTGATGTTTGGCCTTCGCTGATTTCCAGAGCTATTGGCAAGCCTTCGGCATTTGTTCGAAGGTGTATTTTGGACGTAAAGCCACCTTTTGAACGGCCGAGATCCTCTTTTTGAGTCCCCCTTTTGCCCCAGCAGCCTGATGATGGGCTCTGATGATTGTGCTATCTATCATTTGCACTGTATCTGGAACGGCTTTGGCATCGTTCAAGGCATCCAGTAGAACATCCCAAACGCCGAGCAATGTCCAGCGGCGGAATTGACGATAAACAGAGGACCATTTACCGAAGTAATTGGGGAGGTCACGCCAAGGTGCTCCTGTCCGGGCAATCCAAAAAATACCATCAAGAGTGAGGCGGTGATTTGAGGGAGGACGGCCAGATTTTGGCCCTTGGGCATGAAGGAATGGCTCGAAGAATAACCATTCATCGTCGCTCATCAAATTCCGCATAGACTTCTCCTCATAAAAAGAAGTCTTGAATCACATTCTAAGCAATTTGTGAACCCACTTTGTCAACAGGACCTAGGCGTTTGGACCAAACAAGCAAATTCCCCAACTTTTAAATATATCGGCCAGTTTTGGAAATATCTTCAAAGGCACAAGCAACGCCTGGCTGAAGATGAAATACTGATCGCTGGGGATTTTAACAGTAATACCCAATGGGACAAGTGGGACCGATGGTGGAACCACAGCGATGTGGTTAGAGAACTGGAAGAGCTACACATAAAAAGCTTGTATCATAATCATATAGGTCAAGCGCAAGGCAGCGAACTCCAGCCTACATTTTACATGTACAGGAAACAAGAGAGACCCTATCATATCGACTATATGTTCGGTTCAGAAATGTTCTACGAAACAATCATTAACTTTCAGATCTTCCAAGAAGGAAAATGGCTTGAAGTGAGTGATCATTTACCACTGCAACTAAACCTCAATAGCACAGACCTACCGCAATAGATGAAGCAGGCTTTACTCTAACGCCATATTGAATGCCCCAAAAGGAAAGTGCTTGCATTCTGGCAGGCGGAAGTGTAGGTAAGGGTTTCGGTCTATTTGCGCTTATTTTGGATACGCGTAAATTATTGATTTAAAGCTTATTTTTCAGTTTTGGTTATCGTTTGTTTTCTCATAATCTTAATCATTGGAAAGTTTTGCTCTTTTAAGCGAAGTTTTTTTCAACGGACCGGATCCGCCCAAACCTGACGGGAACTATTCTCGAAAATAGATAAAGAGCGTGCCATGACCGGACATTGCGGTCATACTCAGGGCACATGAAAACAAGAGAAGTATAATAATATCTTCTCTTTTGAAAGATACAGTATGACAAAATTTGAAGGTGTTGTTTCATCACTCGAACAGGCATTGGTAAAACGAGGCTATGAAACGTTAACACCTGTTCAGGAGGCTGTGATTGCCCCTGAGATGCTTGATGTAGATGCGCTTGTTTCTGCACAAACCGGTTCCGGAAAAACCGTTGCCTTTGGTTTGAACTTTGCCCCCACAATTTTAGGCGAAGCGACAAATTTTTCCCGTGCGGAAAAGCCCTTGGCGCTGGTCATTGCACCGACACGCGAACTCGCCCTGCAAGTGAAGCTGGAGCTTGAATGGCTTTATGAATTCACCGGGGCCAAAATCGCGTCTTGTGTCGGTGGTATGGATATGCGAACCGAACGCAACAACCTGTCACGCGGCGCACATATCGTCGTCGGTACGCCCGGACGTTTGCGCGACCATATCGAGCGCGGGTCTTTAGAGCCGTCGGCGCTGCGTTGTGTTGTTCTGGATGAAGCTGATGAAATGCTGGATCTGGGGTTCCGAGAAGAACTGGAATGTATCCTGGATACCACACCGGTTGAGCGCCGCACCCTGATGTTTTCCGCAACTGTCGGGCGCGGGATTGCCACCTTGGCGAAACGCTATCAACGGGACGCTGTTCGCCTTGAAACCAAGGCAGCGGAAAAGCAACACCGCGATATTACATATAAGGCCTTTCAAGTCGCCCCGAGTGACCGCGAAAATGCCATCATCAATATCTTGCGTTTCCATGAAGCCAAAAATGCCATTATTTTCTGCGCGACCCGTGCGACCGTCAATCATTTGCACAGTCGCCTGAACAACCGGGGCTTTTCTGTTGTCGCATTGTCCGGTGAACTGAGCCAGAATGAGCGTTCTCATGCCTTGCAAGCCATGCGTGATGGACGTGCCCGCGTTTGTGTCGCAACCGATGTTGCCGCGCGCGGTATTGATCTGCCCAATCTGGAACTGGTGATCCACGCAGACATTCCCCGCAACAGCGAAGCCTTGCTGCACCGAAGCGGACGAACAGGACGGGCAGGGCGAAAAGGGGTCAGCGCACTGGTTGTGCCTTACAATCAACGCCGCCGCACAGAACAAGTCTTGAACCATGCCAAAATCACTGCAGATTGGACCAAGCCGCCCTCTGTCGAAGAGGTCCTGCAACGTGATCGCGAACGTTTCCTGACCAACCCTGTGTTCGATCAGGAAATTGACGAAAATGAAAAGGACTTTCTGCAGGACGTCATGGCGAAATTCAGCCCTGAACAAATTGCACTGGCCTTGATCCGTCTGCAAAATACCGAACAACCAGCCCCTGAAGAATTGCTGGATGCCCCGCAAGGCAAAGACCGGGAACGCCCCGAAAAAGGCCCAAGGGTCGATTTTGAAAACGGCGTCTGGGTCAGTCTCTCTGTCGGGCGCACACACAATGCGGAACCTCGTTGGATTTTGCCCATGCTCTGTCGGGCAGGCCATATCACCAAAGGGGAAATTGGCGCGATTAAAATTCAGGATGATACCACCTTTGTTGAATTCCACCCTGATAGCATTGATAAATTCCTCGCCGCTGTCGGGCCAAGCCGCAAGGTCGAAAACGGCGTCACCATTGATCGTTTAAAAGAAGTCCCTGAATTTAGTTCTGATACACGGGGCAAACGCAGCGCACGTGATAACAACCGCAAAGGACGCAGCAGAAATGATCGCGAAGATCGAGGAGAGCGTCGTCCGCGCAAAGCTGCCCATCGTGGGAAATCTGGTGAACATAAAAAGTTTGAAGGCAAGTCAAATGATGACAGTGCCCCAAGAACAGACAAGCCTGCAAAAAGCAAAAAGTCTTATAAACCCAAAAAAGACGGGGACAGTAAGGCTGGCATGGGCCCGATAAAACGCAAGCGTAAGCCAAAGAAAATCTAATACAAAAAAAACCTTGTTCGCTTGAGCAAGGTTTTTTTTATTCTAAAATAGAAAACGGATGCTCCGCTTCAATAACTTTAGAAAAATCGGCCATAAAAGTTGAATATTTGCTGCTTAAATAATGATAGAGCGGTTTGCTTTCCACAGTGAATTTAAGGCGGGGGGAGACACTTAAGCGTCCATCATCCATCAACAGTTTAACCGTTTGTTTTTCACTTAAAAAACCGCCAATTGCCCCACGATTAAACGCTTCATACATTTTATCTTCCGAATAAAACTGGGCAATATTCTGCATGTCCAAAAAATGTTTTAGAATATATTCTTCGTGCCATTTAATGCCCTTAACGTATCCCAAGGGTTTTTTATTCGAGATATTATAATCAGAGTTTTCCCAAATGGCATTTGTGAGTTTAAAAAGAGGAACAAGGGAGCGCACAAAGGTCTGCTCATAAGCTTTTTCAGCAAGAGACAAACGGTAAAGCTCACCATCCACCAGCTTTTTATTGAAGTGCAAGATTCCTCTTGTACCGGGTAAAGGGACGACCTTTATGTTACAGCCTAATTTCTTATAAATTTTCACTAAAATTTCTTTAGCCGGAATTGCCAAAGGATCCCCCTGCATCATTCCGATTTTTTGGGGGCAATAACTACTATTAGACTGTGCATTTACACTAAAACTACTGATAAGAGCAATTAAAGCAACTGTTAAAAATTTATACATATGAATGAACATCCCCGTTTATATATAAAAAATATAGCTAGTAACGTTGATTTTCAACTATAAAACATTATCAGTCCGTCATCCGAATTGTATCGTCATCATCAAGGGCTTCTTGATCTGCAATTTCTCGTTCTTCCATTTCTCTTTGTGCTTCATCCGCTAATTCCTCGGCTTCCTGATTTCGAGGATCAAGCGGACTGACAGAAGGTGTAACAGCAAGCATTTCGAACACAAAATCTGTTTTTTCATCGTTCGACAAAGTTTCTTTCTTAAAGATACGAACCGCTGCCACCACAATCAACGGAATTTGAATAACAAACATAAAGATAAACAACCCCTTTGGCCCAATAATTTGCATCGCCTGAGCAGAGACCAACGGAGCAATCAACGCACCCAATCCATAAAATAAAACCATCGATCCGCAAACCGGGACAAATTCATCTTGTTCAAGATAATCACTAATATGGCTGGATGAAATGGCATAAAGCGGGAAGGCCATAAAGCCTAAAAGAGCCGCCATATATTTGATGGTATCGGCATTCAGGAAAGCAGGAATTAAAAAGAGTGTGCAAACCAAAGATGTCCCAAGTCCCAATCCGAGGATAATTTTACGTCGATCTATACGGTCTGAAAGCTTCCCAATCGGCCAAAGAGCAACCATCCCACCAACCATCAGGAAAAACATGACTTGAGAGACATCGGATGTATCCAGCCCGATCCGCAAAACATAAACAGCCAGCATTGTCCATAATGCACCGCTGACCAAACCGGACACTGCAATCCCCAGCATGCCAAGTGGAAACCGCTTTGCCAGCTTGCCAAACGCCATTGTCGAACTTTCCTGAATTTCAGGTGCAACAATCTTTTTCCCCAAAGTGAGAGGAAGAAGGGCAACCGACAAGGCAACAGAGACCAACACAAACAGATTGTAACCGGAAACTGAAGTCAAATTCAGGAGAATTTGGCTGATTGCTGAGGCACTCAGGACAATCAGCATGTAAACAGAAAACACCGTCCCACGATTATCATTGCCTGTAGATGCATTTAACCAGCTTTCTCCAACCAAAATCAATCCGCCAAAGCACAAGCCCGTTAAGAGGCGCAAACAAAACCAGACATAAGGATCAACAAAGACCGCATGCAACAACGTCGCCGCAGAAGAAAGAGACGCAAAAGCTGCAAAAGACCGGATATGCCCAACACTGTTAATAAAAGAGGGAATAACAAAAAAGCTGACAATATAGCCCAAGAAGTAAGAAGACAGGATAAAGCCGGTGGATGTCAACTCAAAGGACTCCATCTCTGCACGTAAGCCCAGCAATGTGCCTTGCAACCCACCACCGAGGTTGATCAACCAAATACTCGCTAACAACGCGATAAACGGTGAGATTGCTCTGCTCATACTCTTATTCACCCTAACTGTATTTTTCATAATTCACTCTAGTCTTTCGCATTCTATGGAAACATTTTAAAGCCTTGTTGTGCAATGATTGTTTAAAAAAAATAAACAAAACTTGACAGCTCCGACAGCGAACAATTTAAAGGTGTAAAAATTACATAAAAGGAAATTTAAAATGATTAAAAAATTTGCGCTGTCTTTAATGGCCTCTATGTCTGTCGCATGCGTTGCGCAAGCTGGCGGTAACTCACCTTATTATGGTCGGGTTGATGGGGGCATCGTGATCGCTGAAGATACCTCCTTTTCTTCTTCCGCCACCCAATACGGGGTGACTGTAAACGCCACAGGTAACATCGAAAAGAAAGCTGGCTACACCATATCCGGTGCAGTAGGTCGCCATATGAACAACCTTGTTGCCCTTGAACTTGAAGCCGGATACAGCAAGTTTGATTACGACAAAGTCACAGGGAACCTGACGGCAAGCGCTGGGGGGACAAACTATGTTGTCAACGGCAGTGCAGATATTGATGGTTCCATTCAAACCGTGACAGCAATTGCCAATGCTATTTTCACGCCTCTGGGGAACAAAAAAAGCAGACTTTCGCCCTTCGTTGGCCTTGGGATTGGTGCGGTTTATAGCAAAGATACAATTGATTCTATCGGAACATTGCAAGTCAATGGCAGCGAAAGCGATACAAACCTTATTGCAAACGCAATTGTTGGGTTGGATTACGCAATCAACAAGAATACATATGTCGGCGCAAAATACCGTTATCTATGGGCAAACACTGGTCAAAACGGTTTTGACGATATGAAAGCACATACACTTACAGCAAACGTCACATTTAACTTCTAGGCTATCGCCGCTAAATTTACAGTTTTACAGTCTATTAAACGGGGCAGATTATCTGTCCCGTTTTTTTATAAACTCGCTAATATACTTCATTTAAAATACCATCAACAATTAATGAAAATCATTTGCAAATAGGTTTTTTTTATGCAAAAAGAATAGATATTGATAATTACTCGCAACAAACCAATTGGAATACAAATGTCTAAAACACTTAAATTCCTGAGCTTAACTTCCGCACTGGCCATTTCCAGTGCTGCCTTTGCAGACGGCGTAAAGGTAGAAGTTGTCGATAAATCCTTTAACCCCGGTGGCGGTTTTCTGGCATATACGGAATTTGAACTTTCCGGCGAACCCTTGGCTGAAAGTCTGGGGCTTGATCTTGATGTACTTGATCCTGTGGCTCTGAACAAACCGACAGCCTTCGATTACACAGCCGGGATCGAGTCTTATGAGTATTCCGAAGAAGCGATGTATGCGGTTAATTATCAATCAAAAATGGGACCGCACCTTGCCAACGGCCCGCTTAACACAAAACGTGGTGGCACACCGGAAAGCTTAGGCAAGCGTTTTATTGAATTGTCTGCATCCGTTGCTTTCCCAACAGAAGAAATTCCG
Source organism: Terasakiella sp. 4MB5A (assembly GCF_050058155.1). Taxonomy (GTDB): domain Bacteria; phylum Pseudomonadota; class Alphaproteobacteria; order Rhodospirillales; family Terasakiellaceae; genus Terasakiella; species Terasakiella halodenitrificans. Next base: position 1,827,012 of record NZ_CP188815.1, read on the forward strand.
TTGAATATGTATCCGATCACGTTCCCGTATCAAAACGGTATGCCTGAATTTGCGGGGCAGGTGGATACTGCGACCGTCAATACAGACGAAGTTGACATGCTGGATGCACAGGGTAAATCATCGAAAGTCAAAATCGATATCCCGGCTTATTTCCGTGATTATGCCTCCCTTGCATGGATTGAGTCCGGTATGGACAAATCCTTCAATCCCGCCGCCGTCGGCGGACAGATGTTAAAAGACGTTATGTGGTCACAAGATTTCCTTGGCGGCATGCATACAGTTGAAGGTGATGAAGAAGTGGAAGCCACCTCATCCGATATGGATGCGGACGGCAAACATGCGTTGGGTGTGTCTTCAGCAGACGGTTTTAACGGTGTTATCCTGACAGAAATCACATGGGACAAGCTCCTTACCTTGAAAAACCAGTTCGGCTATGACGGTAAACAACTGGGCACAAAAATCACCAGTACCTATGATCCGGCAAACGGTCCGGTCTGGTTCCCGGCCAATGTTGCGGTTAGCGAAAAAATGGTCAATGGCACCAAAGCCATTGGGGACCTGAAAGTGACAGATGGTCGTTCCACATTACGCGACACATGGATGCTGTTGTGGCCCCTCAGCGAAGTTTACGCCTTTAGTGACCAACGCAGTGCTAACACGAACCAAAACCCGGCTTTCCTTTCTGTATTTGATGGGGCGCCATTCCCCAGTGCCCCGGCGGCCAACACAGATACAGACCTGAATAACGATGTAGAAAGCGATGATCCGTTCTCCGTCGTTAGTGTCTTGGCAAATGCCGCTTTCAAAAACTTGGATGCCCTGCATTTTGATGCCAAAGCAGGCACATTGGTTGATGATGTTATTGGTCAAAACGTGACCACTTTTGATGCCGCTTACGCCTTGCAAGCCCTAACGATCTTCCAACGTTCACAAGATGCGCTGCCGGTTGGTTATGCGTCAGCTGATGCCGGTGAAAGCCTGAATACAGAGCGTGGTCAACGGGCCTTGGAAATGATCAAGGCGCAAGCTGATTTTATCGTTGATAAACTGATTGCAAAAAATGGCTTGGCTGTTGATAGCTATAACCTGAAAGATGGCGCAGGCAAAAACCAAACCGTTGGCACTCAGTTTGCCGTGATCCGCGGTCTCGCAGCCGCAACAACCGCCACAGGCGATATGCGTTACAAAGAAGCTGCACGTAACGTTTACAACCAAGTCGAAGCCCTGATGTTTGACAAAGATACGGGCACTTATGCCAATGTTATCGGGCAACCAACGCAATATACACCGTACACAGTGGCAGCTGTCAGTGCCGGTTTACGTTCCTTGATGCTGGATCTGCGTAACGAAGAAGGTGAGAACAATCCCAATCTGAATTTGGCACACCTGACAAAACGTTACACCACGTGGTTCCGTACCGTCATTAACGGTGAAAAAACCAATGAAGGTATGCAGTTGGCTGAATGGGTCGGCGACTCCGGTGAGAACCTGCTCAGCGAAAACAACAATGGTGACACAGATAAAGACGGTGTGGCCCAAGTTGTTTATGCAGGTGGAAAATACGGCACCGCCATGACAATGGCAAATAAGGCAATTGTTTCAAAACGATAAACCTTTTTCATTCAAAAACCGGGGAGGCCTTTCTCAAAAGGTTTTCCCGGTTTTTTTGCGTTCTATCATAGATTTTTGACGTATATCAATTAAGACGCATTTGCAATTATGTAGACCTTCTGAGATTAATATTTATTCTTACTTTACTTCAGAGCAGAATGAGCGAACATGAGTACGCAAACAAGAAAAACACATAAAGAAGTTATTGCGGCGGCGTCCCTTTGGCGCAAACTTTCGTATCAATCCAAGCCTGCCGAATTTATCCTTTATATTCTGGTGATTAGCGGCCTTTTATTATGGGATGGATTTAGTCTGCCGTGGCAAGTGACACGACCGGCATTGGGAATTCATTTCCTTGTTTCCTTAATTCTTTTTCCTATTTTCGTTCTGCCGTTTTGGTTATCGCATCGTGATTTAATGAAATCATCAACCAAACCTTTCCTGCGTAAGTCCGGTACCCTTATCGAATATATTTTAATCTTACTGTTTCTGAGCGGTCTGTATTTATCCTTTTTCGGCAACCGGGGTGACCTGATGGGGCAGGCTGTGTACTGGATGCATTTATTACCCAGCATCCCCCTTGCCATCATTGTCTATATGCATGCAAAACGCTGGAGCATGCTTAAAGCCTTAAAATGGCTTCTTGCCTTTGGTCTTGCCATCGCAGCTCTTTCCACCACCGCATTTGCAGCCGTTGAAACTACGGGTTTCACACTAGGTCCCGATACAAAAATCCTGTATAGTGCCAATGGTGATACCGGCAGCGTATCTTGGATTGATAAAGATAGCGCAAAACGGCTTGGCGAGATTACGCTCGGTGGTGATATTCGTCGTTTGGCCCTTGGTGAAAACAGATTGATGGCCGCGACAGATTACACAGGTCATCGTGTTATTTTCTTCAACCAAGACAAAATTCTCAGCGAGTATAAAGTTGCGTACCGTCCCTTCGGGATTGTCTATGACCCACGAAACAAACTGTTTTGGGTTGCGGCTTTTGAAGGGCACCGCCTTTTGGGACTTCACCCGGATAAGGGCGTTGTTTACAATTTAAAAACCCGTGAAACGCCACGTGGCTTGGCCCTGTTATCAGATGGGCGCTTACTCGTTACCCATTCCATGATCGGTGAAGTCTCCATTTACGATACAACCGTTTTACCGCCTGCACTTAATGTCACCTTGAAATTACATGAAACACAGGAACCGGAAGACGAGTTTATCTCGCAAGGGGTACCGCGCCTGCTGGACGACATTGCTATCAGCCCGGATGAAACGGAAGCTTGGTTACCGCATGTTCTCTGGAACTTTGATCACCCGTTCCAGTTTCAATCCACTGTTTTCCCTTCTGTCTCCTTACTCAGTTTGAACAAAGGAAAAGAAAAGGAATTGGTTGATCGCCGCAAACATTTGTTCAAGCAAATCAACATTGTGGAAACAACCAAACGCACACGTATTGTATCCAACCCGCATGATGCGACCTTCAGCGCTGACGGTAAAAAAGTTTATATCACACTCAGTGGCAGTGAAGACCTGATGGTCTTTGACCTGTCGCGCCGGACTGAAATCAAGAAAAAGAAAAAACGCCGCGCACGCCGTGTAGGCAAGCTCAATCAAGGGGGAGCAAAAGTTCAACAAATTTATCGTCATCTCCCCGGCGATACACCACGCGGAATTGTCGTATCCGGGCAAGATATCTTCATCCAGAATGCCATGAGCCTTGATATCACCCAAATGACCCGTGGCGGGGAAGGACCGTTTGCACGCGCCAAGCTGGTCAAACCTGTTTTCGCCAAGCTGGTGGCAAACGATCCATTGGACCCCCAACTCAGACGCGGCAAAACCTTGTTTATGTCAGGCAATACCAACGATGATACCGATTATCCAATGGCAGGCGATTTTTGGATGAGTTGCCAAAGCTGCCATCTGGACGGGTTTAATTTTACCACTGGCTATATGTTCCGTGATACGCCAACCGATAAATATGATAATGCCCTGATCGGTCACCAAAAACTGGGCAATATGGTTGCCGGTGATTTTGCGGGTGATTACGTTCGTATCATTCAGGAAACACAAGGCGGTATGGGATTTGATGAACGTGACGGTGCCAAAAAAGTAGACCCGGCGAACCTACCTGAAAAAGTCAAAAACAAAATGGATGATCTCCATAGCTTTGTTCTGGCAAAAGGTAACCTGCCGCTTCTGTCCACATGGTTACGACTGGATGATGAACGCAAAACCGTACACGCCGAAGAATGGGTCAATTCCGCAGCCTGTGCAGAATGTCATTCCGATATGTTTGATCAATGGGCAGACTCATTGCACCGTTTGATGGGGGATTCCAACCCTTATTACAAGGTTGTGGAAGAAGTCGCCGCCCAAACCGAAGGCGAAGAATTCCGTAAATGGTGTATGGGCTGTCACCATCCCCAAGGATTGTTGACAGGTTTAACCGCGACGATCGAAAAAGGCCATATGTTCGAAAAAGGCGGTGAAACCCTGTTTAAAGCCTTGGAAGAAAAGAAACCTGATCTGGATGAGGGCACGGGCTGTCTCTTCTGTCACCGCATCACCAAATTGGAAGATGCCCGTGGCAAAAAAGCAGGTGGGAATGCCAGTTTCTCAGTCAATGTTAAAGACCGTGAGCTTTATATCTTTGAAAACAGCAAAAACGATTTATTAAATTGGGCAGGGAACCACCAGATCAACGCAAAACCGGAAGTCCATGCAAAATCCTATAGCCAACCGTTCTATAAAGACTCGGAACTCTGTAGTACATGCCATAACGAATTTGCCCCCGGTACAGGTGCCGTTATTGTGGATACTTATGGGGAGTGGGAAAAATCCGACTACAACAACCCGGAAGATCCCAGCAAGCACCGTGGTTGTATTGATTGCCATATGCACGCCGATGTCAAACGGATCGGGGAAAATGTTCCCGGTATTTCCACCGATGGCGGGCGGGTAAAAGACAATGTGGTCACGCATCAGTTTACCGGGGCCAATCACCACCTTGTCGGATTGCGCAACGAAAAACTGGCGAACATGAGTATTGATCTGTTGCAAACGGCGGCCAAAATGGAAAACAGCATCACCCCGGATGGAAAGTTAAACGTGCGTGTAAAAAACATCGGGGCAGGGCATGCCTTACCCACTGGAGTTGCCGATTTCCGTCAATTGTGGCTGGATATCACCGTTAAAGATGCCAAGGGCAATATCGTTTTGTCCGAAGGTAAAATGGATGACAAAGGCAATGTGGCAAAAGAGGCCCGTTTCTTCCAAAAGGTCTTTGGTGATAAAGATGGTAAACCTGTTGGTCTTGCCTTCTGGCGGTATGAGAAAATGTTAAAAGATACCAAAATCCCAGCAAACGGATACCGCGATGAACGTTTTGACATCCCGACAGATGCCGCTTATCCCTTGCAAGTCGACACTAAACTTATGTTCCGTATCTACCCACAATGGGTGACGGATGCGGTGCGTCAAACCTATCCTGAACTCCCCAACCCAAAAGCAGTTCTGATGACCCAGTCTACCACCATGCTGGAGCACCCCTGATATGGTTGAAACCATTGCCGTATTGGGTGCGGGGCCTGCGGGTCTTATGGCGGCCTATGAACTTGCAAAAGCTGGTAAGACAGTAACCTTGTATGAAAAACGCAAGGTTGAAGGCGGATTGTGCGGTACAACGACCTTTAAAGGCAAACACGGTACCTATCGTTTTGATTTTGGTGGCCACCGTTTTATCACCCATGATCCCGACTTGCTGCAACTGGTCGAAGATTTGGTCGGAGACGATCTTTTAACCGCCTATCGCAAAAGCGTTATTCGCTTTCGGGGGCGCACCTATGCCTATCCGCTTGCGCTTGGAAATTTGTTAAAGACAGCCCCAACTGCGTTATTGGCTGGCGCGGGGCTGGATTTGGCGACCTTGCCCTTTCAGAAACCCGACAACACCAGCTTTGCCACATGGATTGAAAGCCGTTTTGGCAAAACACTTTACCGCAATTTCTTCGAAGGTTATACGGCAAAACTTTGGGGGATTGATCCTAAAAACCTGTCTGCCGATTGGGCCTCCCAACGCATCAGCCTGCTGGATTTAAAAGATGTTGCACGACGCCTGCTGCCCACACGCGATGCGACACCGCGCACCTATGCTCATTCGTACCGCTATCCCAAATATGGCTTTGGTGTTATCTTTGAAAAAATCGCCCGTGAATTTGAACGCCTTGGCGGAACAATCCGTTATGGAACGCAAATAGACGGGATTGAATGTGGACAGGATCAAATTACCGCTATCTTTGCCAATGGCGAGAAAATTATTGCAGATCAATACGTTTCAACAATATCTTTACCCGACATGGTAAGGTTATGTGGCGGGACCAGCACCTTAAAATTTCGTGGTGTGCGTTTTTTCTGCATGCCAATGGAAGCGGATAATATTTCGGATAACACATGGCAATATCTATCCGATCCACACATCATGGCGACCCGTCTGCAAGAACCCAAACGACGTTCCCCCTATATGGCACCAAACGGGCATAGCTCGCTCATGCTGGAAATTCCTTGTGATCCGGGCAGTGACCTCTGGACAATGGAGGATGCCGACCTGTTTAAACGCGCCTGCACAGATTTGGATCGCCTTGGCGTTCCGTCCCGACAAGCGACAGGGGAATATTTTTCCACCTTCGGGGCGCAGGCCTATCCATTGATGTCTGTGGGATACGAAATCGAACGGGAAAAAGCCATTGCCTATCTCAATCCATTTAACAACCTTATTCAATGTGGACGACAGGCAACATTTCGCTATATCTTCACAGATACAGCAATGGAAATGGGGCAAATGGCGGCACGCGCTGTTCTGAACGGCCAAGACTGCCGCCGTGCCATTTTTGATCATCGCAACGAACGCACGGTCATTGAGACCCAAAGTGTCGCTTAGGAGAATTTCATGCGCTTCCTTCTCGTTCTTCTGCTGAGTTTTACCATTTCAGGGCACGCCAGCGCCTATTCCTATTCTGCTGCGGGCAAAGAACCCCTGATCGATGGGCGTAACGGGATCGTCAGCGGATTTCAGAAAAATGATTTCGATAAAGTTGCTAAATATTTCAACCTGATGAAAGATGATATCGAGTTTCTATCTCATAAATTCGATAAACCGTTGCTCAGCGATTTTGAAAAGGCTGTGGAACAAAAAGACCAAAAAGCTGTCCTTCATAATATTCATCGCTTGTTTGCAGCTGAAATTCAACGACGCCTCATGATTGCCGCGCGTAATCTCGATAATTATCAAAGCACCAAAGTCATGGTGATGAAATCCAAACGTTTCTTCGACGTGATTGAGCCGGAATTACCAAAAAAACAAGCCGACAATATCGCAAAATCTTTGCAAAACTGCCTGAACGCAATTGGTAAGCCCGGCGTATTCGGGGCAGGGCAAACACCTGCCGACCCGGATGCATATCAAAAGGCACTTGATCAACTGGTGAAAGAATTTGCCAAGCTTTAAGATAGGGGGCTGGATTATCGCCTGCGGCCTTTATGGCACTTTGGCTGTTTGGCTGTTTTCATTTGCGCCCTCTCTTTCAAACGATGATGCTTATTTTTTCTTGCGCGGCATTGAACGGTTCAGCATTCTGGAATTCAGACCGCATTTCCCCGGTTATCCCGGATTTATCCTGCTCGGCAAAGCTTTATATAGCCTTGGTCTTAGTTCGCTAAACGCCCTGTCTATTCTCTCCCTCTCAATGGCACTTGCCATTCCGCTGCTTTGCTTCTTGTGTGTAGACAAAAACCGTCTTGCCGTATTTTTATGCGCACTCGGCATGCCGCTTTTGCCATATTTGGGGCTAAGCCTCATGTCTGACGGTGCGGGTATTGCATTTTTCCTTGCCGCCCTATGGCAATATCGAAAAGGTAATTTCACAATCAGCGGCCTGTTACTCGGTACGGCTTTGGCTTGTCGTCCTTCCTTTGTTATTTTTGCGGCAGTTTTCATATGTGCAGCAATCTTCAAAGACAAAAAAGCTGCCCTTCCTTTTGTTTTTGCCTGCGCCACACTCTGTTTATTGTTTTTCTTCGGCCTGCTCGCGATCGAACAAATGCCACTTGTGTGGGAAGGGTGGCGCTTTATCGAAGGACATTTCCTTTTATGGGGGAATACCACGCTCGGGACCAGTGACCTATCCTGGTTCGACAGCTTTTCACGTATCCCCGGCGGACTGGTTTATTTTTTAGCTCTCAGTCTTGGCTTGGCCTTCAGCCTCTATCCCCATCGCAAAAGCATTTTGGCCTTTGTCGTTGTAGCCGGTTGGACGTGGGTTTTACTTTTCCAGAACCCCGAAAACCTGCGTCACTTGGCTTTACCTTTAATTTTAAGTCTCATCCTCATCGCAAAAACCGATTATCTTATAAATAAAATCATCCTCTATGGCCTTGTCGTTTTACAGGTGTTCATTTCGAATCAAATAAACTTTAATCCCCCCCAACCAGCACCTTTAGAACTGACACGGCAACACCTGCTAAAGGAAAGTGCCGATAAGGTGATAACCCATCATGGTGTCCATTACCTGCATGACCGACTTCCCGACAGTCATGTCTTTGACAAATATTATCCTTACCAACTGGATTTACCAATATGGGATGTCAGCACCACTGAGCCTTCAAGTCTTTCTGAAATAAAAGTTTTTCCGGCTCGCATGATGGGAGAACAGAGCTTTTACATACATAAGCAAGACCTGAAACGCGATTAGAATTAATAATCATTATTAACCAACTCATTGAATTTATTTAACTTTTTTATATTTCACCCTTGTCTATTCTCAACAAATGCACATATGATGGGTTCAACAATATATCGCGATCCCTGAAAGGAAAACAAAATGAAAGGCAGTCCAAAAGTCATTGCCCAACTCAATAAAATTCTGGGCAACGAATTGGTTTCCATTAACCAGACATTCTTACATTCACGCATGTTTAACGACTGGGGAATGAGCGAGATCGGTGGCAAGGAATACAAAAAATCCATCAAGGACATGAAACAAGCGGACAAACTGATTGAACGCATTCTGTTTTTAGAAGGTCTGCCCAACCTGCAAAGCCTCGGTAAATTGCGCATTGGTGAAAATACCGAAGAAATTATCCAATGCGAAATGGATCTTTTGGACCCGATGTTACAGGACTTACGCGCAGCTATCGCCCTTTGTGAAGCGGAAAGCGATTTCGTTTCGCGCGATCTTCTTGATGACATCATCGAAGACGAAGAAGAATTCCTCGATTGGCTGGAAACCCAGCAATGGCAGATCAAAGAACAAGGTCTGCAAAACTACATTCAATCACAGACGTAAGATAAGGAGCCTATCAAATGAAAGGCAACAAAAAGGTTATTGAGGCTCTGAACGGCCTTCTTGCCCACGAAATGAGTGCTGCGGATCAATATTTCATCCATTCACGCATGTATGACGATTGGGGCATGAGTGAATTGTTCGAACGCCTGAAACACGAACAGGAAGAAGAACTGGAGCACGCAGCCCGCATCGTGGAACGTATCCTGTTTTTGGAAGGTACACCGGATGTCGCAGCACGCGATGCGCTGAAAATCGGCAAAGACGTTCCCTCCATGCTGCAAAACGATCTTGAATATGAACTCATGGTCGGTAAAGAGCTGAAAAAGGTTATTGCCCTATGTGAAAAGGAACAAGATTACGTTTCTCGTCAAATGCTGATTGACCTGCTGAAAGACACAGAAGACGATCACACCTATTGGCTGGAAAAACAGCTTGGCCTGATCGATAAAATGGGTCTCAAAAACTACATTCAGTCCAAATCCTCTTAAACGGCGGATTTATACGGACATTCCTAAACGGCTTTGCACCATCCTGTGCAAGGCCGTTTTGTTTTCTGAAAAAAGCACACTTTGCACTTGTGTAATTAATGCGTATTATACACGTGGGGAGGAAGGTTAATGAAAACAAAAAAACGTTACCTGATTGCAACTTCTGTTCTATCCGCCATCACATTCGCCCACACTGTTTGGGCCGATGTCATTCAGACACGACGCGGCGAATTCCATAACGGGATTATCGCACAAAAGACAATTCAGCTTGCCACCGACTATGGCGACATAACACTAACACGCGACAGGCTGACACATATTTTCTTTGCCCCCACACCACAGGCGAATGATCGCGTCACCACAATAGATGGCGAAGTTTTCAGTGGGCAGATAAAAGAAAATACATTTGTCACCACCCGTGCCTTGGGTCCCGACCTGCCCTTGGATAAAACCGAAATTCAATTGATTGAATTTGAACACAGCCGAAAAGAACGCGCCCAAAGAAAACCGTTAGAAGCCGCCCCTGATATTATCGAAATGAACAATGGCGATGTCTTTTTAGGCTACCATACAGCCACCTTGTTCCGGGTCGAGCAAGATGGACAAACCGCTATTTTACCCAGCACAGAGGCCGACCTACTGGACCTGACCTATTCCGAGGATGAAGAGGTTCTTAAAATTCGTTTGCGCCGACGAAACGATCAATCATGGCTGAGCGGTCTACATGCTGAAACAAACTTTACACTCACTGATTTAAGCGGGCACACCCTGCAACTGAATTTAAAATCTATACAAGCGATTGAATTTAAAAGCAGTTATATCCGTAGAGATCGACCTGAGAAGTTATTGATATCTGGATTCAAATCTCAAATAGAGCAGAATACTTTACGCGATTATTTTGTTGATGGCAGCAGCGGACCTCTTTTACGCCTTATCTCACCGGGCAGCTATCTGCGTGGTGATGCCAATGGCGACTTTGACGAAAAACCCATCCAGCCCGTCACCTTGACCAAACCTTTTGCCATTGGGGTTTTTGAGATTACTTTTGCCGAATATGCCCAATATTGCCAGGAAACAAATTGCACCCCACCAGAAGATTCCGCATGGGGCAGGGGGCGACGTCCCGTCATAAATGTCGCGTGGGAAGAGGCCAAAGCCTACACCCGCTGGCTCAGTGAAAAAACCGGACATACCTACCGCTTACCCAGCGATGCCGAATGGGAATATATATCGCGCGCGGGAACCACAACAGCTTATCCCTGGGGGGATAAACTGGGCAAAGGCCTTGCCAATTGCGCAGGATGCGGCAGCATTTGGGATAGTGAAAAAACCGCACCAGTGGGACGATTTGCCCCCAATCAGCTAGGCCTATTCGATACCAGCGGCAATGTATTTGAATGGGTGGAAGATTGCTGGAACGATCAATTTGAAGGGATCGGGCTGGACGGCACCGCCTATCAAAATCCCGCAGGGTGCGGCAAACGCGTTATTCGCGGCGGTGGCTGGAGCTTCCCGCCCAAAGAAATCCGTGTCACCAACCGATGGCGCGATTTTCCGACACGGCGCAGCGACGATACCGGATTTCGTGTTTTGCGAGAACTGGATGATCAAGAAATTGCAAAGTTAGATCTTCATCAATAATTTTAATAACAGATGACAAATTCACCGAAATATTTCGTATATTTTCTAAGAAATTAAGTGATCAAATGATAAACTTAAAAACATCAATATCAGCTATTGAAGAGCTTCTTCAAAAAAACACCAACGCAAGTCTCACTTATGCTGCATTAGAATGTCGACTTGCCATTGAACGTATTTGTTATGAGCGCCTTCGGTTAAATCATGACTATATTTCACATGATGATCTAAAAAAGTGGCAACCTCAGGACATTGTGAGGACTCTTATTCAAGAGGTAGACGCGAATACGGCTGAAACTTTCACATTATCAATATCAAAGGAGCCACTTGCTGATACTTCAAAATCACCAACGCTTGAGGAATATCAAGCAACGGAATTTGTGTCAATTGGAACTCAAATAGGTTTCAATCCCAAAAAGCTGGGTAAATTCTGGAACGCTTTAGCAAAACTTGCACTCCATATTAGTCTTCCAGTTAACAAAAACGATAGTGTTACACATTATGGAGATATCGAAAAAATTCGAATGAAAGTCATTGAGGTTCTTCACGAAATTAAACAAATTGATAAAGGAACTTTAATGATATCCGGAATTGGAGAGCAGGTATCATTTGAATGTATCTGTAAATCTAAAAATCAACGCAGGTTAGAATTACTTAAAAATGGTCAAGTGATTAGCTGCATCAACCCTGAATGTAATGAAACTTATACCTACAATTCTAATGATAAGTCTTTTGAACGTAGAACTATTGATGTCATATGCCAAAACTGCGACAATAAAACTGATATCCCAAAAAAAATAATAGAACGGCTGCGGACAGAACAATCTCTTCGTTTCAATTGTGAATTCTGTGGAGAAAAAAATTTACTTGCGTGGAGATTAATGCAAGCAAAAAAGTAGTGTGATAATAAATAATCATAGAATAATCAAACACTTTACATACACTGTGTTGAATGAAAAATATATTTAAATCCAAATATTTTAACCTTAATCATTAGGACAAACTTCTTTATTTTCTGCTATAAACTAAAAAATCGCTTCACAGGGGATAAAGAACATATGCTTAAACGTGCCTTTTTGATTTGCACCCTTTTTATTGGTACACAATCGGCCTTGGCTGATAATCTGGATCGTGCCATCGAGATCGTCGAAGAAAAATGCCACTTGTGCCACGGCACAGAAGGGGAAAGTTCCAGTGCGATTTATCCCCGGCTTGCCGCCCAACATGAAGAATATATCGCCAAACAACTGGCTGATTTTCAAGCCGGGCGACGTACAGGCACCATGAATGAAATGGCACAAGACCTGACACCGGATGAAATGGTTGCACTTGGCAAATATTTTGCCGCGAAACCGCCTCTTTCCCATCGCGTGCGTGATGAAGAATTCGCCGCTGTTGGTCAATATCTATACATGAACGGCAACAAATATTCAGGTGTAACGGCGTGTAAAACCTGTCATGGGAACGAGGGTAAAGGGACACAAAAATTACCGCGACTGGCAGGTCAACACAAACGCTACCTTGCCGACCAGCTTACCGAGTTCCATAACCGCAATCGAACCAACGATAACGCGGTTATGCATTCCATCGCATCTAAATTAACTGAAATGGAAATTCAAGCCCTCGCCACATATATCAGCGGCATGAAATAACAACAGAGAAGGGGGCGTTTCAGCGCCCCAAACTCTTTTCAATAACCGTAATTACCTTGGGATCATTGGGTTTTGTAGTTGTCGCAAACCAATCTACAAGCCTGCCATTGCCATCAATCAGATACTTGTGAAAATTCCATTTAGGTCCTGTTGACAAAGTGGGTTCACAAATTGCTTAGAATGTGATTCAAGACTTCTTTTTATGAGGAGAAGTCTATGCGGAATTTGATGAGCGACGATGAATGGTTATTCTTCGAGCCATTCCTTCATGCCCAAGGGCCAAAATCTGGCCGTCCTCCCTCAAATCACCGCCTCACTCTTGATGGTATTTTTTGGATTGCCCGGACAGGAGCACCTTGGCGTGACCTCCCCAATTACTTCGGTAAATGGTCCTCTGTTTATCGTCAATTCCGCCGCTGGACATTGCTCGGCGTTTGGGATGTTCTACTGGATGCCTTGAACGATGCCAAAGCCGTTCCAGATACAGTGCAAATGATAGATAGCACAATCATCAGAGCCCATCATCAGGCTGCTGGGGCAAAAGGGGGACTCAAAAAGAGGGTCTCGGCCGTTCAAAAGGTGGCTTTACGTCCAAAATACACCTTCGAACAAATGCCGAAGGCTTGCCAATAGCTCTGGAAATCAGCGAAGGCCAAACATCAGATTACAAAGGGTATGCTCCATTGATGGAATGGGGTGGTCCAGATGCCAAGGTTCTATTGGCAGACAAAGGCTACGATGCAAACTCCATTCGGGACGATATGGAGAAACGCGGTGGATACGCCATGATCCCAATGCGGAAAAACCGAAAGGAAATCACTCCCGTTGATGATTTCGTATATGGCTTGAGAAATCAGGTTGAACGCTGCTTCAACAAACTCAAAAATGCTCGCCGGGTTGCAACTCGGTATGACAAGACGATGCTCAGTTTCCTTGGCTTCGTGCAGGTCACATCAATTCGGGTATGGGTAAAATACTTTGTCAACAGGACCTAGAGTTCACGAATTCTACGGAAAAATTCAACAATTGTTACTATTAAATGGAAAAGGGGAAATCCTAATGAAAAAATTGTTTGCTGCTTTAGTTTTGACTACTGGTGTTCTTACTGGTGGACAGGCATTTGCAATTGGTGATGATGTCGCAAAAGCTGCGATTAAGGAAGCTGGCTCGGTAGCTAAGGCTGCTATCAATAAAAACAAGTCAGAAGTAAATGTGGAAAATTCAACGTTGAAAAATGATGTTGAAATGAACCGTGCCATTAGTGTTGGTAATACAGGTATTTCTGCAAAAGCAGATAAAGTAAATATTAAAAATTCAACAATCACTAATAAAGTAAAACTGAAAGAAGCAATCAATGTCGGTAATGCTGGCGTTGAACTTGGTAAATAATATTGAGAAGGCTTTGTAATTTTTTGCAAAGCCTTTTTTCTTGTATGAGTTTTTTGATGATAAAAATTAGATTATTGTTTTCAATGTTTTGTGTTTGTTTATTTGCAAGTACTTCTGCAGAAGCTGATGCGCTTGAGCAATTTAACAAAAATAGAATTAAACAAATGTCTAAACATAGTGACCGTTACAATTACTATGAAAAAAAGAATGGTGTTGTTAAACGCGGTAGTAAAAACACAGGGCTAGATGCAAGAAAAGTTAAGGGATTCGGCAAGGTTCATAACTGGGTCGAAATTAACAATAGCAAGTTAGGCGGTGTGACGCGAAGTATTGGGAAGCGGTTTAAAGCTGCAAACCCAATGGCTCGAAATAAAGGCGGACCAGACAGGAATTTAGGTGTTATTTCTGGTTGTAAAAAGGTTCGAAGTGTTTCGAATACTGTCAAAATCAAGAACTCAAAAATTGAAAACGGACTTATCGGTGCTGATGTTAATAGTGGTGTTTCGATGAAGGGGTGTAGCAGGGGTGTATCTTTGACAGGTAAATCTATTAAAAATTCTGTAACCATAAGCAAAAGCCGTGTTGGTGGAGCTGCAGGACTGTTAAAAAAATAGTAGGAAGAAAATGAAAAAGTTATTGGGTTTATGTTTAGGGGTTGCATTCTTAACAGGTTGCAATGCACATCAGGCAATGGTTCCTAAAGTGGAGGTTAGTAAATCAACACCTTCTACTAAATTTAGTGAATATGCAGGGGCTTTAGAAGAGCTTGGTGAGATGATGTATGCATATGATGAAACACCATTTATTGTAATGGCGGAACCAATCGTAGACCAAACGGCATCTGGTGGAAAATTACCTAGTGATGTAACAATGTTGGTTGAGTCCGCAATACAAAATATTGGTGAACAAGTATTGTTGATGCCATATGGTGATCGCGCAATAGCAATTGCTCAAAGCGAAGGTAAAAATATATATGCCATTCATGGGGCTATTACTGAATATGATGCAGGTACAACATCTAAAAGTTCGGGTGCTCAAATTGGTTTTTCTTTAAGTAAGGTGGATATGGATGCTGGTGCTGAATCTGGCTCGGGTTTTCAATCAGGCACAATTGCAATGGACTTCCTGCTTTTGGACATGATTTCAGGAGCCTATGTACCTGGTGTAAAAGCAACAGCGAAAGCTACCTTAGAAAAAAATGAAGAAAACCAGGGTTTTAATTTTTCCATCATCGGTAATGGTTTTGGTTTAAATGGTAATGCAACAGCTAAAAGCCCTGTGCACCATGTTATCAACTTAATGCTTGAGTACAGTATGGTTCAACTTATTGGTCAAGCTAAGACTTATCCATATTGGTTAGCTATGAATGGAGCTGACCCTGATTACCGCCTTATGCGTAAAATCAAGAGAAAATTTGAACGCTCAGATATGCGAATTAAAAATACTTGGGTAACGTATCTTTTAAATCGTATTGACCCATCAGTTCCTTCTGGTCAATCGCAATTGACACCATATACACAACAACGCATTGCAGCTGCAAAGCAACAATTTGGCATTGTTCCGCCTGATGGTAGAGTGAATTCAGAAATATATATGAAATTATTAACAGATGGTGTGTCTTTACAAAAAAGTAATGTGACTGCAAACAAAGCAGACGACCTTCTTAAATCTGTATTTAAGTGATTGTTGTGATGTTTAGGAAAAGTTTTTTCTTGGTTGTTACAATCTTCATTTTGGTGTCAGGTGAAGCTTATGCTTTACGCCAATGTGAATACCTAATCACGGCTGGCAAAGTTGGGTTAACAGAACATGCTGTTGCCAAGCAAATTAGTCAAAGTTCAAGTGAAACTATTTGTCCTCTTGAATCTAAAGGAAGTATCGAAAATCTTTATAATCTCTTAAACAATCCTCAAGTGGTAGGCGGCGTTGTACAGAGTGACATAGTGTATGGTGCAGTACAGAAACAACCCGCGAAATTAAGCAAGTTACAAGTTGTACTGCCTCTTGAGGTTGCTATGGCACATCTTATTGTGAAACAGGATGGACCTCATCAGAGTTTAAATGATGTTGCAAATGGTGTTGCATGCGTGGGAACTCAAGCAAGCGGTAGTTATTACACATCTCTTCAGATGAAATCTAAGCTTGGTTTAGCTTGGGTTGAGGCGAATGAAACTTTTTCCAAATGTTTACAGTTGTTAGACCGTGGAAGTGTCGATGTTGTCTTTGCTCTTGCGTCACCGCCTGTTGCAGCATTAAAGGGGAAGGTTGGAGAAAAGTATAGATTGTTGAGTGTTCAAGGTATGAATGAATACCCACAGGTGACAATTACTCAATATGCTCAATCTGATGGTCAAAAAAGCTCTGGTATTCAAACGTTTGCAGTTGATTTGGTGTTTCTTGTAAATAAGGAAAAACTAGAAATAGATGGTCGAACTAGAAATAAGCTGACGACAGGGTTAGCTGATTCTGTTTCTAAACTCCACATTAACCAGCAAGATAAAATCTGTAACAAAGGCTTCCCTGATTATGGAATGGAAGTGTCAAAAATTCACCGTAAGGCTTGTTCAATGGGATATTTTGGGAAGGATTGGTAATGAACCGTTTTTTTAGGAAAGTTTGTACTTTTTTTCTAATTTTTTCGTTTGTCTTACTTGGTTCATTTTTTGTTTATGCAGATGACTATGAAGTGATAGGTAAAATTGTTGAGCTCAAAGGTAATGAGTATTCTGATAAAGGGCAGCGTTACGTCGCTTATCGTTTGAGAGTGAAGCAAAAAGAATTAGAAGATAGAAAAATTCCACTTTTATTTACTGCAACAATCCATGCCGAAAAGGGAGGAGAACATGACCGTTACATTAATCAGTTATCAAATAATGGTCACTTAGCTTTCCTTAAAGTTAATAAAATTAATGTTAGGTATGAAATCTCAGATATCCAACCTGTAAAACTCATTAAATCTAATGGGTTATTCACATCTGGGAAAAACTTTAAAAATGTTGGAAATCCAACAAAAGAAATAATTTATGACCCTAAAAATCGTGTTGTGATTTCTAACCAAAAGAAGGTGTCCAAATCAGTCAATATTGGTTCTTCAGGCATTAGTTTAGGAAATTAAATGTGGGCAAAAATGAATAAAATTAAAACTCTTCCATTTTTGATTTGCTTAACTTTTTTAGTAGCGTGTCAATCTACGCAAGTAAGAAGTGATTCAACTGAATATCCAGAAGTTCGTTCAGGAAAATCATTGTTGATTATTTCGGTTGATAAGCATCAAGAGAAGCCGTTGACCATTTTAGTAAATGACAAAAAAGCGTCCGTAATGACACGTAATGATGTGATGTTTGTTCATTTGCCTGCTGGGGAACATCGTGTTCGTAACTCTTCTGTCAATAGTTTTCCACTGGATTTAACGCTAAGGAAGGGAGAAACAGCACATGTCATCGCAATATATACAGACCGAGGAACCTACTTCAAATTAACTGAAGGGTGGAATGAGTATTCGTTCGGTAAAGATAAAAAAAAGATAGAAATAAATTACTAAAAATTGGGGAAGAAAATTGTTAGTTCGTTTAGGTACCGTTTTATTTGTTGCATGTGCGCTGTTCTCTTTGAATATAGCAAATGCAAATGAAAAACCACGTATTGCAGTGATGCAAGCAGTTGTTAGTGATGGAGTTTCAAAGTCTATTCGAAGACATCTCCGTTTGGATGTTCTGCATAGTGAGCTTGAACGTTCTATTCAAAATGCTCGAAAATTCTCGGTTGTCACTCGTGATAAAAGCAAGATGTCCGCACTGATGAAAGAACAGGCATTTTCACAATCGGCTGCGTCTCGTGGGAATGCTGCCCAAAGCGGTCAAATGGATGCGGCAAACTTTTTAGTTATGACGACTGTAAAAGATTTTGTCTTTTGGCGATCAAGTAAGGCTGTCCCCAATATTGATAATAAATACAGAAGAAAAGATTCTGGCCGCCTAAAAGTAGAAGTCCAAATCCAAGACACGTCTAGTGGCGAAATCAAGGCTACGTTTGACCTTGTTGACTCTTTTGCATCAAAGACAAAGATTGTGAATAAAAAAGGCGGGGCACCAGCTAAAATTAATTTTGAAAAAATGGCTAAAAAAGTTGCTGCTTTAGCTGCTGACCAACTTGTCGATACTGTTTTCCCAATGAAAGTTATGTCGGTAGATGGACGTGCAGTATTTATCAATCGTGGAAAAGACGGAGGGCTGAAAAAGGGTGATAAACTTGTACTTTATAGCCCTGGTGCTGTTCTTATTGACCCTGATACAGGTGAGAACTTAGGGTCGACTGAAAGAGAAGTTGGTCTATTGAAGGTTTCTCGCGTAAATCCAAAATTTACAATAGCAAAAATCATTGAGCTTGATGAAGATGAATTCGTTGAAAGTGGATTTATCGTTCGTCGTCCATAAATAAATCATAAAAAGAGAATAGGGGCTCATTATGAATCGGCTTTTCATCTATACATTTACAATTTTTACGCTTTTTTCATCAGTAAGTGAGGCAAAAAGTTGGTGGGAAAAATTCCTGCCTGGTTCAACAGAGCCTCCTACAATAGCGATTATATCAGACGGTGATTTTATTCCCGATACGACTGGAGCAGAATCAAAGACGCGAAAAGGGCTACCTGATGTTCTTGCAGAGCGTATCGTAGAGCGTTTGGCATCAAGTAAACGGTTTGTTGTTTCTGAACGTCAGGCATTGCGCCGTGTAATTATGGAACAACGATTTGAGGAAAAACAAGGTAAGGGATACTTAGACCGAGCACTTGATAAAGCGATTTCAAGTATGGATAAACTTGAAAATACGGGCGTTCTTGGTGTGACTGCTGCTGCTAGTGCCTATAATGATAATATAAAAGATTTTCAGGATTTAGGGCGGGCTGTAAAAGCTGACTATTTGCTTATTGGTAATTTAGAAAAAATGAAAAAGGGACTAAAGAGCAAAAAAGTCCCTTATAGCACAATGGGTCGCAAATCACTTAAGGCAACTGTTGATGCGCGTCTGCGTTTACGAGTTATTGATACCGAGAAAGGAACAGTTTTAGGGGCGACAAGTACTCGTGTGAAGTTATCTGAAAACCTTTTCTCTGGACGTGGTAATGGAAACGATGGGTTCACAGCATATGACCATATTGCCCGTATTGCCGCTGCTAAAGTGTTAGACGCTATTTATCCTGCGGCTGTTGCTGATGTTGAACCTTTTGTCATTACGCGTGGTGGTAATGAAGGTGTTCAAATTGACGATACGTTTGAAATTAAACGCCCAGGGAAAATGATTAAAGACCCAAGCGGGGTTGAACTCGGTCGTGTTCTATCCAAAGTCGGATTGGTAAAAGTAACGCAGCTTCAAGACGCTATTTCTGTTGTGAAAGTTATTTCAGGACGGCAACCACAAAAAGGTGATGTTGCTATTTATGAAGTAGATGAAATGCCTTCTGTTGTTGCAAAGAATGACAACTCATCTAAAAAAGCTACGTCTGTAACGAATGTAAATGTTGGAGGGGAGAGACCTCGCGTTGCTGTTGGCTTAATTAAGGTTGGGACAACAGCAAGTCGTTTTGAAGAGGCTAGCTTTAACAATTTTACAGACACTTTGATTTCTCGCTTGAACCAAACCAAACGTTTTCAAGTTGCAGACCGTCAAGAGATGGACCAACTGCTTGATGAGCAAACATTGGAAGCAATGAGTTCTAATTCTGACCTTTCCAGTGCAGTTGGTAATATTCAAGCTGTTGATTATCTGGTTATTGGCAGTGTTTCATCATTAAATGTGAAAAGTGAACGTTCAACATATGTAAGTAAAAAACGTAATGCAGCTCAATCCAAAATGATTGCCATGATGGGAAAAGATACCTCTGGCTCAGTGCAAGGGAATATGCGGATTGTAGATGCTCGTACGGGGGACATACTCGTTTCTCGCAAAGTTGCGGTTGGTGTTGACCTTGATGAAGGAGCTTCGAATCAGGAAATTATCGTCGAGCTTTCTGATGCTTATTCTGAAAAAGTTGTTAGTGAGTTGATGCGCGCCTTATTCCCGATAAAAGTTGCTGCGGTCGGTGGTGATGGCACGGTTTATGTGAATCGTGGGAATGATGGTGGCTTAATTGTAGGCGAAAAATTAAAGGCATATCGAGCGGGGCAACCAATTACAGACCCTGATACTGGAGTTGTTTTAGGTGTTGAAGAGACGTTTGTGGGTGATGTTATCCTCTCAGAAGTTGAAGATGCCCGTTCTAAAGGTACGCTTGTATCAAATGGGTCTTTACAATCAGGTGATATTTTAAAGCGTGATGTTAAGCGTACCCAGATGAATACAAAGGTAGCAGCTGCAAAACCTCAACGCTCAGGAAATGAAATCGGTTCAAAACCTGTAAAAGGTAAAAAATATAGCCTTGCGATAGGCGGTATTACAGTTGATTCAGGTTTGAAAATTGGCATTCAACCTCATCGTCTATCCTATCGCTTAACGGATAATCTCGTAAGCGGTTTGACCCAGGCAAAGCGTTTCAAAATCATGGAACGTAAAGGTTTGGATGAAATCATGAGTGAAAAGGGATTTGAAAGTTTTGTGAATGGCGGGAAATTGAAATCTCGGTTTAGAGAGCTTGAAGGGGCAGATTACCTAGTAATGGGGGATGTCACTGCCTTTAAGAGCACCATAAAAACCAAGGCTGTACCATACGTCGATAATGTTTATCAGGTTTCTCATAAAGGGTATGGAGAAGGAACTCTCCGTATCGTTGATGTTCATACAGGTGCGATTGTTGCGAGTGAGCAGATTATTGTGAATCCTACAATGATGGATGAAGTCACAGGAAAACGCCCACAAGACTGGGATGAAGATTTCACTTTCCTTATTAATAAGTTCTCAGAAGCAACAGTTCAAAGCGTTGTTAACAACCTTTTCCCTATTAAAGTTTTGGGTGTTTCTGGTGATGAACATGTATTCATTAACCGTGGACGAGACGGTAGAGTTAACGAGGGGCAAATCTTCAACATCATGCGTCCTGGTGAGGAAATGATAGATGAAGATACAGGGCTTTCTTTTGGAAAAACTGAGAGCAAAATTGCACAAATCGAAATTGTATCAGTAGAGCGTGCACGTTCTAAAGGAATTATTATTGGCGGTGATTTTCCTGAAAAAGGTGACATTGTTAGGTTATCAAAAACCGAGGCCATGAAACAAGGTGGCGTTAAAGTCAAAAAACAACCAGCTAAAATTCGTCAACCAAATTGGTAAGAAATTAGAATAAATTAGGGGAATTCTTAAAATGACAAAAGTGTCAAATATTATAACGAGAAGAATGAAAAACATTACCAAAGGGGTGATGATTTGTACGGTGTCTTCAATTGCGTTGACGGGCTGTGTTACGGCTCCAATGATGTTAGCTGGAGGCGGCGGGTTAGCAGCAGGGAAAGCGCAACAGAAACAGCAAGCAACAATGGTTGCTACAGCATTTACCAATGTTAATGTTCGCTCAGATGCGGGCACGCAACATAGTAAGCTCTATAGCTTGAAGAAAGACCAAAAACTAGAGGTCCTTGCATCAAAAGATAACTGGTATCAGATTAAAAATTTATCCGATACTTCACAAAAAATTGGTTGGGTTAGATATGACTTTCTAATCGTGGAAAATGTCGGCGCACAAGTCTTTGCAGCAAATGTTGTAAAGACAGTAAAGATGCGTTCTGGACCTGGAACTTCACATGAAATTGTTACTATGGCAAAGCAGGGTGATAACCTTACTGTAAGCGGAACTGATGGGCGTTGGTATAAAGTAAACTCGGCTGATAAGCAGGGGTGGATACGTAATGATTTTGTTGCCATGAATGTGGGTGCACAACCTGTTCAAGTTGCTTCTTTATCTAATGCTCCCAAATCCAAACCTGCGGGAAATGATACTCCAACAAGTTTTGGCGGGTTCCTGAGTGGAATGACGGACAAGCTCAATGGGGCATCTAGCTCGGCAGATGGTGAGAAAGTTGGTAAATTAGCTCAAACTGCAATGATGGGGTCTGTTTTACCATTAGAGCGGCGTGTGGATTATGCAGGGTATTCTGCTGATTTTCAGCCTATTAAAAAAGAAATGCTAAATGGTGATTTAGATGGCGCGTATGATGAATTAAGAAAGCGTGACCAAGAAATCATCGATGATACAAAATCAAATAAAGAATTTGCTGAAGAAGCAGACCTGTTGACACTCATGGAGCATGGTAGTCTATCCCTTGATAAAGGGGATACAAAATCAGCAAAGGATTTCCTTACTTATGCTGAAGATATAATGAAAGAACGAGACGACAGACAAGGTGTTTTGGATGGTGCAAGCGCAATTGGTTCGAGTGTAGCATCTGTTGCGGGTTTTGGTGATTTAGGTGAGTTTAATCCTCAAGGGTTTGAACGCGTTTTATTATTGAATTATAAATCTATGGCTTATTTGCTTGAAGGAAGAAGAGAGGCTTATAACGTAGCTCAACGGGCAATTGATTTACAAAATGAAGAAAGAGAGCTTTTTCAAAATCAATTAGCTGAAGCTAAGGGGGATTTAGATGGCAAGAAATCTTCAGGTTTTGTAAGTGCATCAGTTTTCGACCTTGTTGATAAAATCTTTGATGGTTTTAATAAAGAGGATGTAAAAAAAGCAAATATTGTTAAAGACGCGTTTGTAAACCCATTTGGCGATTATGTTGCTGGCATGATTTATGAGTTTGATGGGTATCGTGACCGTGACATGTTGAGTAACGCCCTTATCTCATACAAGAAAGCATCTCAATTAAACCCTTCTGCGAAGTTCCTGAAAACAGCAATCTCAGATATGAAAAACAGAAAAGTTGCTGGTGGAGGCCAGAAACTTGTTCATGTGGTGGTTGCTGATGGAATTGCACCCGCTAGAAAAACAATGACATATGGATTACCTCTGCCAACAGGTGTTATTCCAATTAAGGTACCTGTGTATGTTTCTGAAGAGAATAAGGTCGGGAAAGTGATTGCTTCTGTTAAAGGGAAGCAAGGTGTAACGACATTGGAAAATCTTGCAAATGTGGAAGCGATAGCTCTTCGCCATGATGTTGATTCTCGCCCTTTGAAAGACTTGAATACAATTCTCAACGTTGGTAGAACGGTTGTGGAAAAAGGTGTTGCTAGTCGTTTTGGGTTTGTTGGTGAAATTGCAAGTAATCTGAGAGAAAGTGTAAGTAACCCAAATATGCGTGCATGGATGACACTACCGAGTAGTTTCAAAGCAAATCGTATCGTGGTTCCTGCGAGTGCAAAAGAAATTACAATTAGTACCTATAGCAAAGGTGGAAAGAAATTAACGTCAAAAACAATTTCTTTAGCTAAAGACGGACCGTCTGTTGTTTATGGGCGAAGCTTAAACGGAACTTTGGCTCTGCAAAATGGTGCAGAAACATGGGGCGTGAATTAATTTTAGGATTGAAAGGTAGATTTTATGTTTAAACGATTTTTAAAAACTTTTGGTGTTGTAGCTATCACTGCATCATTGGCAGCATGTCAAACAACAGGGATTGTTGGCGGTTCCCAAACAGGTGTGTCTGTGGTTGATAGCCATCAACGGACCCATTTGGATGCACGTCTAACTATGGCAGACTTTCTTGCATTCTCAGAAAAACTGACGGATAAAATGTTGTCATCTCGCCAAGTTCAAAACTGGGGTAGCAAAAGACCAAAGCTTATTCCAGGGCAACTTTTGAACAATACGCAAGATGAAACAATTGTTGTATCTGACATTAAAAATCAAATTGTTGAAACTATTTTCAATTCAGGCATGGTTCGTGTCGTTGATAAATCAGCAACATCGTTTGATTACATTTTAAATATGCAGCTGTCAGAACGACGTCAAAAAGGTGCAAATAACCAAGAAATTGCAGGGTTCCTTCTACAAATGAAGTTAAGTTCAATTGAAGGTGAACTTGTTGGAACATGGAGTGATACGTTGACTCTAGCTAAAGCTGGAAAGTCATTATTCTAATAGTAACTGACCTGTTCTAAAATCTAGAAGCTCCCAAGTTTGGGGGCTTTTATTTTTTGCATAAGTTAGTTAAGGATTGGGCTGTTTTTTTAAAGCTATTCTGGCTTTCTTTGTTTATGAAAGTGAATGGTCCATACCGATAAATTGTAAAGCTAGCTATAATATTCTGACGGTCGTCGATAGAGTTTAGAAGACGTTCTTTTGTTTCATACTGATGAGGGAATAGGGCTTCGATTTGATGGTTTCGAATGTCTATCCCACTTGATTGGTTGTTTGAAAACAATCGTTGTGCATGATGAAATGACAAGGTTGCTTGAAGTGAGCAGTTATCGGCATTCCAGTTTATATTGTCATATCTTAATCGTGTAGAGACAGGTTCCGTCTTTGATATATATTGTTTTTCAAGTAGCGTTGCCATTACCTTTAAGGCATCCCGTGGTGTAGAAATTTTTTTTTCAATCTGTTTATTTTGTTTTTCCTTTAATATGCTCTTGTGTTCAAGAGCAGTAAGGCGCTTTTCAAATTTTGAAATAATTGGTTTAGGTTGTAAAACTTGTTTAGTGCGTGAGCTTTTTTTAGCAATTTGATTAACTTTTGATAAATGCTTTCTTGTTTGATATGGCCCTTTGTATGCAATGCTGATGGCGAAGTTATCGTCACCAGTAAATGAAGGCATTTGTTCTCTCATATATACGCGCCTAGCTTCATAGCGCATATTCGTGTTTAGGTAGGAGTAAGCTTCACCAAGCGTGACAGAATTGTCTTTGTTTACATCAGCTTTCCCATATAAAGCCTGCAATAGAAATTCTGTAAATAAACCATGATGATTTATTTCATCTTTAGATGCAATTTGATTGTCAGAGGTGGCGATAAGTAGGTTTACGTCTTTTTTCTTAATGTAACTGGGTTTGCTAGATAATATTTGAGCACCTGATGCATTTTTAATTAAAGGGCCATTATGTGAGTGTCCAGAAAACCCTGTATCCAAGAAAACTGTTACAGTCTTAGCCTCACTTTTGAAAAGGTTGTTTGTAAAAACTTCAAGAGGGAAGCCATTAATTTCAACTGTTGATATATCTGCATCTGTAGGCAATAAGTATCTTTTTTTATTTGTTAAACCTGTAAAACCATGACCTGAATAATAAATAAAAAGGTTCGATACATTTGGTTTTACATATTGGTAGACGCGACCTTTATAGCTCTGTTCATTTCCAAACACCGTTGTCATTTGGGCTTGGGTGGCATTTTCAAAATAAATAATGTTTTCAGATTTGATATGACGGACTTCTTCCATAAAGTTTCGTATGGCAAAAGCATCACGGTCTGAGAATTGAGAATCTGGGATATGTTTGTCTTGGTATGTTTTATTACCAATGATAACAGCAATATCGTCATTAGCAAAAGCAGGTGCAATCAAGGATGCTAAGGCACTAATGAGAATAATCAGGCGAGTATTCAAAATAACCATATTGAGACATTCCAATTCTATGAGATCTTTTCTTTTAACACGCCAAACGTGTCAGATAACAAAACATTTTTCTATTATCAAAAATAACCCTCTACGAGCTCCATAGATTGAATAGATGATAAATGTTGAGTGATAAGGCTTGTGACATGTTTAGATGGTTTATTGTTTTTATAGGTGTTCTAATTTTTTCTAACGCGGTTTCAGCGCAAAGCACCAAAAATATTCTTTATTTGGTCGTGGATGGTGAAGAAAATCAAATAGCGCGTGATAACCCTATTTTTCAAAAACTTTATAACAATATTGGAAATTTTCTTGTTGAAAGTGGTTTTGAAACTTTTGAAGAAAGCCAAGAAACGATTGAAATGTCTCGTTCCAAGGAAGAAGCTTTAGAAGTTTTACATGATGCAAGAAAGCAATCATTTGATATTGCGGTTTTGTTATCTTTATCTCATATCAGTGAGTTGACACCAGTAGGCACTGAAGAAAAGACATTTGTTAACTTTGAACTATACAACCCTCAAACAATATCAAAAATAGAATTATTCAATGATGAATATTTTAAACTTCGCCCAGAAGCTGAAAATTGCGTAGATGAATGTTTGAGCTCAATAATTCGTGAAAATATAAAGCAAATGTTACCGAGCCTAGAATATGCTTTGGTTCAACGTTTAGATGAAGCTTCTCAAAGTAAGGATAAGTCATTTACTGGAATATATTTAACGTTCTTTGGATTTTACCCTAATGAAGTTCGTGCAGTAAAAGACCGATTAGCCGATATGCCAGCTACGCAAAAAATGATTTTCATTGACGAAAACAGAGGGCAGATAAAATTTAGCTTATATCGTGATGAAGATACATCTTCAGTTAAATCTGATTTAATTCAGGTGCTCTCATTCCTTGACTTGAAATCACAGATATTTGTTGATTGGGAAAATGTCGAAATACGAAAAGTTGCACCTTCTTTAGCATTCTTGAATTAATGGAGAGAGTAAGATGATGAAGACCTTTAAGATAAGCTTATTCTTTTTTTCGTTATTCCTAATCGGAGTTAACTCTGCACATTCAATGACAAAAGCAACGGTACAAAATATAGTGATAAAGGAAGCATCACAAAGTATTGTTCCTCCAGCTCTTGCTCTGGCTGTTGCGCGAATTGAATCAAACTTCAATCCAAAAGCGCATAGTTCAGCAGGTGCCCGAGGCGTTATGCAAATCATGCCTGCTACAGCAAGAGGGGAGTTTAATGTAGGTGCTTCTCGTCTTTGGGATGCTCGGTTAAATGTTCAGTTGGGGGTTCGCTATTTAGAACAATTGTATAAACAATATAATGGGCGCTGGGACTTAGCTTTATCTCATTATAATGGTGGTACTGTGAAAGGGAACAAACCTCATAGTTACACAAGAAAATATGTGGCTGATGTAATGAAATGGAAAAGGCATTATTCTTCCAAGCTTCCCCAGAGACAGGTTCAATATGCAAGTAGGCATAGATTTGATAACCAACGTGAACGAAAAATAAATAGAATTAGAAGTGATGTTCGAAGACAAATGAAGAGGGATTTAGAATTCTCTAAAACCCTTTCTAGCAGAAGATATAATGATGACATGCCTGATGTAAGAATTACGAAAAGAAGAGCATTTAATGTGCGAAGCAATTTTGTAAGATATCAACGTACCAAGTTTTTAGAAAGTCGAGATTATTTTTTTGATGAAGGATATTAAATATTACTACGATTTTACACATTTTTTTACACATAAAGATCAATTTTTGAGATATTTTCTTTTGGTTTCATCTGCTTAACAATGAATCAATCAGGCTCATAACCTGAAGGTCGTCAGTTCAAATCTGGCCCCCGCAACCATATCAAAGAAGCCTCACACATCTGTGTGGGGCTTCTTTGATTCTGGATGTTGGGGTGGCATATATGATCAGTAAGGAATAGCGCCAAGGCGCGCTATTCCGGCAGTTCGGCCGAAGGCAACGGCGCAGCAAGCGTAGCGAGCGAGTACGATAAATCTGGCCCCCGCTCGACCTGATAAGAGCGATAAAATGACACCAAAACTATCTGCCCTGTTACCCGCCGAAATCTCCTTGGGTCATCAATAGGTAAACATCTATAAATCAGCTTATGAATGCTTGTGACGTTTATGGTACGATTTTATTTTCAAAATGTTCTGTAAAACTCTGTCACACTTTTATCTTCGCATCATTTTGATAAGACAGATATAATCGGTACCCATGAGTACTTCACAGCATATACTTGTCGTAGATGACAATAAAGAAATTCGAGATTTGGTCTCACGTTTTCTGACCAAAGATGGTTATCGTGTTTCAACAGCTGGTGACGGTCGGGAAATGAAGAAGATTATATCAGATGCCCGCATTGACTTGATCTTGTTGGACCTGATGTTGCCGGGTGATGACGGTTTGACCCTTTGTCGTGATATTAGGGCGGATTCCAATATTCCGATTATTATGTTGACCGCCAAAGGCGAAGAAATTGATCGGGTTATTGGTTTAGAAATGGGGGCAGATGATTATGTTCCCAAACCTTTTGGCACCCGCGAATTGCTTGCTCGTATCAAAGCTGTTTTGAGACGTTATCACGACGTCGGTATTCCCGCTGTATCTACTGATGCGCCCATCAATTTTTTGTTTGATGACTGGAAGCTTGATACGTCAAAGAGAGAGCTTATTTCGATAGATGAAGTTGTGGTTCCCTTAAGTACAGGGGAGTTTACTTTGCTGATGGCCTTGGTGGAACGTCCACAACGAGTCCTTAACAGAGATCAGCTTCTGGATATTGCAAGGGGCAGAGCATCTGTCGCCTTTGATCGGAGCATTGATACACAAGTCAGCCGATTACGCCGTAAAATCGAAAAAGACCCCAAAGCTCCGGAACTCATTAAAACGGTTTGGGGTGGGGGCTATGTTTTCACGCCTGAAGTCACAAAAGAATGAGAAGATTCCTGCCTAAAACGCTGACGACACAAACCATTTGGGTGCTGCTGATTGGCCTCAGTGTTTCACACTTTTTGAGTATGGTGATTTATTCGGGGGATCGTACGGAATCACTTTCCATGCTTGGTGGACGCAACATGGCACAACGTATTGCCAGTGTTTCCCACGTCATTATTGAAACACCGCCTGAATGGCGAGGCCGCATTGTTGCGGCATTAAATGAACCAACGTTTCGGGTGTCTATAAGTCCTGAAAGCACATTGGTTAATGTGCAAAACGATGGTGAGCAGCTAACGCTGTTAAAACAATTCCTTCGTTTTAAAATTGGTTTACCGACCAATACGCCCTTGGCTGTACAATTATTTGAAACGCCACATGATGGTGGTTTTCTCGGGCAATTTCACCCCAATCAATGGATGCATATGCAAATGATGAGCGAAATGCACGGTATTTCTGCCCATCAATCCTTACGGGTATCTTTTACCTTACCTGATGGTAAGTGGTTAAATTTCGCAACCGATATTCCAGAAAGCAATCCGTTCTGGTCACCAACCTCCATCATGTCGCTTATTTCTATGGCTGTTGCTGTTATTGTTTTGTCGATTTGGGTTGTTCGACGGTTAACAGTTCCATTACGCACCTTTGCACAAGCGGCGAGAAGGTTGGGGAAGGATGTTAAAGCTGACCCGATGATCGTATCCGGGCCCCTGGAAGTGCAGGAAGCAGCCAGAGCCTTCAACGAAATGCAGGATCGTCTTCAGCGAATGATAGAAAACCGCACCCAAATGTTGGCTGCGATCTCTCATGATTTGCGCACGCCAATTACATTAATGCGCCTTCGCTCAGAATTAGTGGAGGATGAAACAGATCGTCAAAAGATGTTGGAAACTCTGGATGAAATGGAACATATGATTTCCCTGACCCTTGAGTTTGCAAAACAGGAAGCCGAAACGGAAGAACGCCGCAAAGTGGATATATCGGCCCTTGTTAGCAGCATTTGCGATGATCTGGAAGATGCAGGCAAGGAAGTGTTGTTTGACGATTGTGAGAAAATTCTGTTTGAATGCGCACCGGTCGGCATGAAACGCGTTGTTTCAAACCTGATTGAAAATGCTGTTAAATATGGAGAGGCTGCTCAAATCTCCGTCACGATGGATACTGACGCTCTGCAAATCATTGTTTGTGATAAAGGACCGGGTATTCCCGAGGATCAATTGAAGAAAGTTCTCCAGCCGTTTTATCGTTGCGAGGCATCACGTAACCGAGATACTGGAGGGGTAGGTCTTGGGTTGAGCATCGCGCAATCCATTGTGGAGGCCCATGGCGGAGAACTTATTCTGAGTAATCGAGAGGAAGGCGGGCTTGAGGCTAAGGTGATCCTTCCTCAATAATCGACCTTCCGGATTTTTTTTGTTTCAGTCTCGCTTGCCCGCAGATTTCTTTTTAACCGGTTTGCCAAGATAGGTCGCGATCGCTTGGAGGTCTTCTTCGGTCATCTTGCCTGTGGTGTTGGTCACAACTTTTCCCATGGAACCGCCGAGGAAGTCACCTTTTGGTGTCATTCCCATTTGAAGGCTAAAAATGGTATCAGCATGACTCCAATTTGAGAACTCACTTCCATCTGAAATGAGTAGACTAGGTATTTTTTCACCTTCTGGGCTTTTTGGTTCACCTGCCAGTAAATTATCCCTATCCAATCCACCGAGGAAATTGCGAGATGTATGGCATTCAACGCAATGACTGGGGCCGTTTACCAGATAGGCACCCCGGTTCCACATGGTGCTTTTTGAAGGATCTGGGCTAAAGGGGCTATCGTCAAAGAACAACTCTTTCCAGACGATCATGCCCTCACGAATATTGAAGGGGAAAGGAACATCGAGATCGGGTGTCGGCTCAGCTACTGCCTCAACGGTGTTGAGGTAAGCTTTTAAATCAATCAGGTCCTGTCTTTTCATTTTTGCATATGAGGTATAAGGAAAAGCAGGAAAGTAATGTGATCCGTCTGGGGCGACCCCTTGCGTCATGGCCTCAATGAATTGCTCAGTTGTCCATGCGCCAATGCCATATTTTTCATCAGATGTAATATTGGGAGTGTAGAATGTCCCGAATGGTGTGGGTAAGGCGACACCTCCCGCCAAATGTTGCCCTTTGTTTTTCTTATCCGTATGGCAGGAAACGCAGCCCCCGATATCCATCACATATTTCCCTCGTTTTATAGCGTCTTCGTCGTTGTTGTTGGCGATCGCACTTGAAGAGCTCATAAGGGCTAAGGCTAAAAAGCCTGATGCATAAGAATGTTTGGACATGGGGGCTCCTGGTTTTGTTGCTTAGTCTTTTTTAAGGCGGAAATCTGTATGGCAGGTGGAACAAATTTTTCCTGTTTTTGCAAATTGCATCATTACTGCGCGCTTATCACCAGAGGCAGCGACTTCAGCGAGTTTATTGGTTTCTGTTTCTAAACTTTTGCTCAACTGTGTAAAACGATCCCAATCCTCCCAGATAGCAGGCAGGGCTTCAGTCGGCTTATCCAATGAGCCTTTTGGGAACAGGTCGTTAACTTTGGTGGAATGCACTGCTATGGATTTGGCAGATGATTCAATTGCAGCCGGGTCAAACTTGACTTCGCCTTTTACCATTGCTGCAACGGATTTCATGTTCTTGCCAATGGCGCTCATTAGATCCATACGCTCTTTAATAACGCCCATTGCCCCACCGTGGGCGAATACAACTGTTGTGGCTGAAACAGTTATGACAGCACTGAGAGTTAAAACTTTAGTTTTAAAAGATTTTTTTTTCATTTTAGGTCTTTCTATTTGAGGGATTACATTCCATGGGCTTTATAGCGAATACCATTCTGGCTTTGGACTTCACGAATAAAGTTAATGATATTTTCCATATCATATTGAGATACTTGAGGTTGAGCCGGCATGTTGCCGTAATTCCAGTGGTGGCTTGTGACGCCTGAAACAGCAGCACGATAAAAGGACTCATCACCGTGATGGCCAGGATTGTAAATATCGTGAATTAACGGTGGTCCTTGCTCAGAACCTGAACCGTTTTCACCATGGCAAGATTCACAATTCTTCGAAAATGTTCTTTTACCGTTTACCGCTTTTGCAGACAGTTTGGCGGGCATCTTGACATCTACGATGGCAGCATTACTTGAACCGGACATCATGTTATTGACGACAACACCGATACCACTCAAGAGCAGGCCGAAAATCAATATTTTAGGGATTTGTTGGGAAAAATTCATTTGTTTCTCTTTTTCTTACCGTATAGGGCTTAGTCTGTATGCGTTTCAGTAACAATAATCATCCGCTTCCTTTAATGCATGCAGCTCATATGTCGCGGTCCCTGACATGACAGACTATTGAAGTTCCAAAGGCTTTTCATATAGGCAACCAGATTTTCAGCATCTTCTCTTGTAAGATCCTGTTCTTTCCAAGCTATCATTCTTTCATTGCGTGGCGATCCATTCAAAATCGTCAATATCAACTGTTTATCTGAATGATGCCAAGCATGCATCGTATTGTTCAAAGAAGGAGCCAGTGGTAAACCGTTGTCATCAATGGCTGCGGGATCATCCGGGTTTTCACCAATGCCATTTTTTCCATGACAGGCAAGGCAGTTATCTTCGTAGAGTTGTTTACCTGCCTTTATACGTTTCGCAGAACTATATTGATGACCTTCAAAGCTGGCCCAGCTGTTACCGCTATCTTTACTGATCATCATGGCACCTGTATCTGACACACCGTAGATATGTTTGGGATTACGAGGGTCAATAGTGACGTTTAACAATGCGCGGTTCTGGAAAAATTTTGCCCCACGTTTCCACTTAAGGCTTTTTTCTGAAGAACTGATATATCCATAGTCATAGATAAATGCATGGATTTCCCCTTGCTTGGTCACTTCAAGGGAGACGACAGGTTTGTCTATTGGGCCAATATTTTTCCAGGTCTTGGCTCCGTCTTCACTTTTCAACAGACCATTGAATGTTCCTGCATAAACGGTCTGGGGATTTAGGGGGGAAACAGCAATTTCAAATATGCGTTCACCTTGGATCGGGCTGATCACTTGCCAAGTTTTACCGCCATCACGACTTGCCTGAATTGCTTCATCTACACCATAAAGAATACGTGGATTGATCGGACTGATGGTCATGGCATAAAAGGATGCTTTCCCTTTTGCGCCTTCACCGAGTTCCTGCCAATTGCGTCCGCCATCTTCTGTGCGAACAACGCCCATCTTTTCTGTCTTGCTGACATAGCCACTAGCAAACATGACATTTGGATTGTTTGGATGAGAAATCAGTTCCATAAAATAGCCGGGTGTTTTGTTTAATTTTTTGACTAGGCCGTTGTCACGTACCGTAAAGATGCCATGCGGGGTGGATACGGTGAATTTTTCTTGATCCTTTGGATTGAAAACGATCCCACTGACATCTTTCAGTTGATGAAGGTAAACATCTTGTTTCGGATTTTCTGCATAGACAGATGAAGCAATGAAAATGCCTACTGCCATGATTGATGCTATTTTGGCAAATGCCCTGTTATTCACGAGTTTTTTTCCCCACGTTCCTTTGGTTCAACATAATCGACCATGGTTTTGATACATTGGGGAACCTGTTCGATATCACAGCCAATTAGTTTGGCATATCCAAGTGTTTCGCTCATGGCCTCTCGCAGTTCCTCAAATGTTTTAATGACGATGGTACGTGCAATTGGTGAAATGCTTTACTTTGTGGAATTGCATTTTCAAATCACCTATCTCAGCGCCCTTTCGTGGAAGTTATTTTCACGAGAAGTCATGTCGTAAGTATGTCCGGAACACAGAAGAGCATGACAAAGTTTGACAATTGCCGGGTTTGACAAATTTTGTCACAAAATTCTCTTTTTACGGGTGTCGTGTTGGTTCATGGCATTGTTGTCTATTTTGATAAAGGCACTGATGGACCCGTGTACTGAAAATACCAAATCGTTGCTTGAGTTCTTTTATCGACAATGACAATTCGGCAAGTTATCGCGCTTTGACAATTTCCTGAACGCGTCCCTACAAATCTTTCGATGCTGGATCAACAGCCTTTTCTTCATTTGTATTCTGGGGGAAGACATGTTCAGTTTGTCTTTCATTTTGGGTGATTAAAGGCAGAATATCTCGGTTAAATTGCTCAGAATTAATACTTCCCATATGCCGATATATGACCTGTCCGTTTGCGTTGATCACAAAAACTTCGGGGAGACCATAAACACCCCAGCTTGCAGCGACATCGCCATTTAGATCTGCGCCAATTTTTTTAAAAGGGTTACCATGTCTATCCAGCCAAAGGCGGACATCTTTGGGAGGATCTTTATAATTCAGACCATAAACTGGAATTTGTTGTTGTTGTGTTAGTTCTACAAGCACAGAATGGTTTTCCTGACATTCGTCACACCAAGATGCAAAAACGCTAATGAGTGAAATTTGGCCTGTAAAATCACCTGAATTCAAGCCGGACAGCTCCCCTTTAACAGGAGGAAGCGAAAAATCAGGAACGTTGGTTCCGATGGTTGAGGTGGTCTCTTTGGTGTTTAAGAAATTGTAACTGCCAAAGAGAACAACGATCAGAGCCAGAATGATCAAAACAGGTAGGTAGGTTACGACATATTTCTTATGTTTGATGTCTGCCTGTTTTGATACGTGGTGGTGAAGGTGAATGCTATGGTGGCTGCCCATGACAAACTCCTTTTGTAAAATTAAGAGGTGGTTTTAGGGATGCCGTGAGGGGTGGCGTTTTGTTGTTTGTTTTCTTTTTTGTCGTGCTCATGTGATCCATGACAGCTCTTGCCGGTCATTTTCATCATAAGGAAATGAACACCGATACAGGCGATTAACGGAGCTAATG
The DNA here is from genome assembly GCF_050058155.1 of Terasakiella sp. 4MB5A. GTDB lineage: Bacteria > Pseudomonadota > Alphaproteobacteria > Rhodospirillales > Terasakiellaceae > Terasakiella > Terasakiella halodenitrificans. Next base: position 1,861,456 of record NZ_CP188815.1, read on the forward strand.
CGGCCAAAGTACTTCCTTGTGCAATACCACTGGCAAACAGAAAATAAGCACCAACCATTGCAAGACAACAAATCAACATCATGCCCATGTGGGAACCAAAGAATGATTTGAGGTGTTTCATGTTAATCTCCGTTTTTAACAGGGGGAATGAAGGTAAAGGGAAATCACGAGAGGATCCTTTTTTCTCTCAGTTGATCAATTGCATTAAACATCAATTTCATTACGAGAGTTTGTCGAAGAGTAGGGTTGTCACAATTTGCAACAATTTTTTGTGTGGTAGTTTCCTTCAATACATAAAAAACGAGCTAAGTAATCTCAGCTCGTTTTTATTCAAAATCTTGTCAATTTTACATCAATTGATTTTATAGTAGACTTTTTTGTCATCGTCATATGAATGATCTGCAGCCCATTCACTTTGTTCATGCGGCGTTTTTTGAACCATGTTGGTTCCATATTTAGGGTTGGGAACCTGAACAACCTTGAAATACGTTCCATTATCATCAGGTGTATAACCGGGTTGTGGAGTGCTTGATGTTTTCGTTACGGTCATCATCTTGCTGTCAGGGTAATAGCCGGTATCTTCTTGCACGGTTTTTGTCCGTGTATATTGGTAGGGACCGTCATCATGCGAGAAACCGGGTTTCCATGTATTGGAATACTCGGTGACAGAACCGGCTTGGGCACCAAAAGAGATGGCTGTTGTTGCGAGAAGAGCGAGTGCAAAAAGTGAAGAGCGTTTCATAAGTTTTCCTCTTGTTAGGTTAGTATGTTTCGCTGAAGAGGAATATGGCGGACAGGCTTGTCAGTTGTTTGTCCTGATTGTGTCTTTTTGCAACAAAGACATCTTAAATTGAAACAAAATATTTCGATCTATCTATCTGACAAATAATAAACAAAAGAGGTGCTCGCTAAGCACCTCTTTTGATCATGTACAAAGAATGAAACGGCTTAATGAGCCATTTTAATCCCCATAATTTCATACATGCCGCTTTTGCCTTTACCTAAAGTAAAGTCTACTTTTTGACCAGCTTTGACGTTGCTAACATCAACACCTTCAGCAACTGTAAAATCCATTTTCATGGGAGGCCAGCCCAATTCTTTAATTTTTCCGTGAGCGATATTGATCTTGCCATCTTTAACGCCATTGACTGTGCCGGAGGCATGAATACCTTCCATTGTCATTTCATGGCCTTTCATTTCTTTCATAGTGTGCCCATCATCTGCCAACGCAGCAGTGCTTAGAAAGCCAATGCTTAAGGCAGCCAAAGCGATAGAGAGAAGTTTTTTCATTTAAGTTTTCCTTTTATGGAGTTGAATTAAGAGGTGATCAATCAAGAAGCCGCTTCTTGGGCTTCAAGTTTTTTGAGCTGTTTTTCTGCCCGTTTCATCTGCGCGCGTTTCCACAACACAAACACAGCCGGGATGATGAGCAGAGCGAGGGCTGTGGCACTGATCATGCCGCCCACCATGGGGGCCGCGATGCGTCGCATGACTTCTGATCCTGTGCCGGTACCAAACATAATCGGGAGAAGCCCTGCAATAACGACAGAGAATGTCATCATAATGGGCCGGACACGTAATAACGCACCTTCAATGACCGATTTATCAAGGTCTTCCCGTGTGATCTGACGATCTGCGACACGATCCATTTGGCGGTCAAGAGCTTGGTTCAGGTAGACGAGCATCAATACTCCGATCTCGACCGCTACACCTGCCAAGGCAATAAAGCCCACACCGACAGCTACTGAAAAGTTGTATCCCAAAAGATAAAGAAGCCAGACACCTCCCACCAGAGCAAAGGGTAGTGTGCCCATGATGATGCCCACCTCAACCAGGTTTTTGAAATTGAGGAATAATAAGACAACGATAATGGCAATCGTCACAGGGACCACGATGGAAAGCTTCTGTTTGGCGCGTTCCATAAATTCATACTGACCTGACCAAGCAATAGAATACCCAGCAGGCAGCTTGATCTGATCGGCGACTGCCTGTTTTGCATCCACAACATAAGACCCGAGGTCTCGATCTGCAATATCGACATAGATCCAACCATTGAGACGGGCATTTTCTGAGCGGATCATACCCGGCCCACCGACCACTTTGACGTTCGCAACTTCTGCCAAGGGGATTTGTGCGCCACTTGGTGTTACAATTGGCAGGGTTTTAACCTGATCAACAGAATCACGCACATCACGTGGGTAACGTAAGTTGACAGGGTAGCGTTCACGGCCTTCCACCGTGCGTGTCACTGTCATTCCGCCGATAGCAGTTTTGACAACATCTTGAACATCTTGAATGTTCAGGCCGTAACGCGATGCCGCTGCACGATCAATATCGACGGTGACATATCGCCCACCTGTTACCCGTTCAGCATAAACAGAGGCTGTACCTTCTACATTCTTGATAACCTTTTCAATCTCTTCACCCACTTTGGCAATGACTTCTAGGTCAGGACCTGCAACTTTGATCCCGACGGGTGTTTTAATTCCTGTTGCCAGCATGTCGATCCGGTTTTTAATTGGCATGATCCAAGTATTGGTCAAGCTGGGTACATCGACGATTTGATTAAGTTCTCGTTTCAAATCATCCATCGTCAGACCTTCACGCCACTGGTCTTTCGGTTTTAGTTTGATCGTGGTTTCGATCATCGTGAGAGGGGCAGGGTCCGTCGCACTTTCTGCACGACCCGCTTTACCATAGACAGTTTCCACTTCAGGTATGGTCTTGATCAGCTTGTTTGTTTGCTGGACAACTTCATTGACCTTACCGACTGAAATGGCAGGGAATGCGCTGGGCATATAGAGCAAATCGCCTTCATCAAGTTCCGGCATAAATTCGCTGCCAAGATTTTTGAGAGGCCAGTAGGCACTTAAGGCCAAGGCCAGACAAACAACAATCAACGTTTTTGGAAAACGAAGTGCGATGTTGATAAAGGGGCGATACATGGCAATGAGTGCGCGATTGACTGGGTTTTTATGTTCATGCACCACATGACCCCGAATGAAGTATCCCATAAGGACAGGCACCAATGTGATCGACAGGATTGCTGCGGCTGCCATCGCATATGTTTTGGTAAATGCCAGTGGTGAAAATAAACGTCCTTCCTGTGCTTCTAGTGTGAAGACAGGTACAAAACTCAATGTAATGATCAAGAGAGAGAAAAATAAGGGAGCGCCAACTTCGCTCGCTGCCTGTGAAATCACCCGCCAACGGTTCTCGTTATTAAGCTCGGTTTTCTCCATATGTTTGTGGACATTTTCGATCATCACAATGGCTGCATCCACCATAGCCCCAATGGCAATGGCAATGCCACCTAATGACATGATATTGGCATTAATCCCTTGCTGTCCCATAATGATGAAGGCAGCAATGATCCCCACGGGCAAACTTGCCACAATTACGAAGGCAGAGCGCACATGGAAGAGGAAGATCGCACAAACGAGGGCAACAACAATAAATTCCTCAATCAGTTTCTCTTGCAATGTTTCAACAGCACGTTCAATCAGGTTGGAACGGTCATAGGTTTCAACAATTTCCACCCCTTCCGGTAAACCTTTTTTAAGCTCTTCAATTTTGGCTTTTGCAGCTTCAATTGTGGTTAGGGCATTTTCCCCCCAACGCATGATGATAACGCCGCCGACAGCTTCCCCTTCACCGTTTAATTCCCCGATACCGCGACGAAGTTGCGGGCCAACACGGACATCTGCCACATCTCCCATTGTGATAGGGGTGCCGGTAGAAGTTGCTCCTAATGGAATTGATCGTAAATCTTCTTCAGATTGAATATAACCCGTTGCGCGGACCATATATTCAGCTTCTGCCATTTCAATGACAGAGCCACCGACTTCCTTGTTGCCATTTTGAATGGCCATGCGAACCTTGGCTAAGGGGATGTTGAAAGCGCGCAGTTTATCTGGATCAACGATAACCTGATATTGCTTCACCATCCCACCGATTGTCGCAACTTCAGAGACACCGGGGACAGTTTGAAGTTCGTATTTCAAAAACCAGTCCTGAATAGAGCGTAGTTGGGACAGGTCATGTTTACCGGTTTTATCAATCAGGGCGTATTGATAAACCCATCCCACACCTGTTGCATCTGGTCCCAAAGCCGCACGTGCTTCCGGTGGAAGGTTGGGCGCAACCTGACTGAGATATTCCAACACCCGTGAACGCGCCCAGTAAAGATCTGTTCCATCCTCAAAAATTACATAAACGTATGAATCACCGAAGAAGGAATAACCGCGGACATTTGTCGCACCGGGAACAGACAGCATAGCGGTTGTTAAGGGATAGGTGACCTGATCTTCCACAACTTGGGGGGCCTGACCAGGGTAACTGGTCTTGATGATCACTTGAACGTCGGAAAGATCCGGGATGGCATCCAGCGGTGTTTTCATCACCGTATAGGAACCCCAGCCAACAAATAGAAGTGTCAGTAAGATAACGATCAATCTGTTATTCACTGACCATTGAATAATATTGGAAATCATTGGGCGTTACCCTTTTCCAGTATTTCAACACTGCCCAGACCAAACATACCTTCGCCATCCTTGGCTAAGCCAAAGCGGATTTTGTACCCGGCTTTGAGGGCTGAAATATCAAAGTCTCCCAATTTGGTGAAATCCATTTCCATTTCCGGCCATCCAATTTCGGGAATGGGGGCGTGCTTCATATTGATGGTGCCGCGATCAACAGAAACCGAATTGATCACACCTTCGCCATAGGCTTCAATTTTTGGGCTGGTCAGAGCCATGATTTTGGCAATACCCCACATACCTTCGGCATCTTGGGCTAATGTGATATGGACAGAATCATTTTCCTTAAGGCCATCCAACGATGCATTTTGCAGAAGTGTGAAGTCTATGGTCATCGCAGGCCATCCGATTGCGGGGATAGGCTCATGTGTCAGGTTGACCATACCGTGATCGGGCATAAGGGAATTGACTTTAGCCATTGTCGTTGGTGCAGCGGTTTCACTACTTTCTTCTTTGGCATCTGTATCAGATAATCGTTGAATACTGGCGGAAAGACTGGCTTCTGAATCGATCAGGAATTGACCAGATGTTACCACCTTGTCATTTTCTGAAATACCTTTGACGATTTCAATGCGCTGGTTGGCTTCAATGCCGCTGATAACTTCGACAGACTTGAAGCGGCCTTCTCCCAAGGCCAAGATCAAACGATCATGCTTGCCAGAACGGATAACAGCTTCACGTGGTACGGTAAGAACGCCATCTTTCCCCACACCGGAGATGCTGACTTTGGCATACATGTTTGGCTTCAATTCTTCATCCGGATTGTCGAATTTGAGACGTACTTTTAATGTACGGGCCTTGGCATCAAGCGTTGGGTAGATATATTCCACCCGACCTTTCCAATGTTTGCCCGGCGCATAAGACAGGCTCATAGAGGCTTCTTGTCCAACTTTTACAGCTTGGGCCTGATCTTCAAATACATCGGCGAGCAACCAGACGGATGACAGGTCAGCCAGCGTGAAAGTGCTTTGTTTTTGTGTGATGTACATACCATCACGTACATTCATGGCGGATACAACACCATCTTGTGGCGCGCGGATTTGGACTAAACGCTGGATTTTTCGTGTTTTCTTCAACTGGTCAATTTGATCTCGATTGAAATCAAGCGCACGTAAGCGCTCTGCTGAAGCAGAAATTAACCCTGTACGCCCTGTTTGTAAGGCTTGAAGAAACTCTGCCTGCGCGTTTGCAAGATCGGGGGAATAATATTCAAACAGCAATTGACCACGCTTTACCCGTTCCCCAACAGATTTAACGCCAAGATGTTCAATCCAGCCATCTGAACGCACATGGACCTGTTTAATCTTGCTTTCATCATAATCCAGATACCCCACTGTCTCAATATTCTGAGATAAGTCCAAACGCTCGACAGATGCCGTTCTGACACCAATGTTATTAACGACGGAAGGTTTGATCTTAATCGCGTTGCTATCGTCGTCGTTGTTTTCAGCTCCCTCATAGACAGGGATTAAGTCCATACCCATGGGGGATTTACCGGGCTTTTCGCTACGGAAGTTAGGGTCCATGGGGGCAACCCAATAGAGGATTTTCTTTTCCGCGCTGGCGCTACTTCCCATGCTACCTACTGAGCTATTTAAAATACCGGATTGCTGGAGGCCATACATACCGATTGCGCCCAACAATCCTGCGGATAGGGCGATCACAACTGTTTTTGAGCTCACAGCGTTTCTCCTTGAAGATATTGAAGGCGAGCAAGGGATTTTGAACTGTCTATTTGAAGACGCAGATGTTTAAGGCGAGCTTCCAGTTCAGCGACACGGGCACGAACCAGTTCATCAAAATCAGATGCTTCATATTGATAGGCCGTAATTGCAGCCGACACATTGTCTTGGGCGCGTTTAAGAATTTGGTTTCTAAAATTTTGGAGACGTTCTTGCGTACTTTTATAATTCGCGATTTCAGAACGATATTCTTGCGTTAATTCGCGTAACTGTTCATCTGCACGAAGGCGTGCAGCAGCTGCTTGATATTTGCTCGCACTGAGTTTTCGATCTTGACGTTTTTCGGTAAAGAGGGGAATGCTCATTGTCAGCCCGAAACTGACGAGGTCAGCACGTTCCTGTCCCATCGGTGTATCTTGTCTGTATCCATATGATGCACCAACGCCGAATTTTGGTGCATAGTCAGCTTCTGCAAGTTTTACACGTTCTTTGGATGCCTCTTCTTGTTCATTGAACATTTTAAGAGAAGGATGTTTTGTGAGTGCGTCCAAGAAAGCGATTTCATCTAAAGGGAGAGCCAATGCAGGTAGATCGTCAGTTAACGTTCTGGCATTTGCATTTTCACCAATCCATTTGCTGATGTTTGCTTTGGTAACATCAAGGTTTTTAAGAGCATCTAAGGATCGATCATCTAGAAGACTAGAAGCAAGTTCAGCTGCGATAACTCTTTGCGCACTGATACGGCCCGAACTGTAACTTGCCTGCACAGACTTGATGTCATCTTCAACCAAATCTTTGTAATCTTCTAAAATCAGTAAAGCTTTTTTCCAATATAGGGCTTCTAGATAAGATAGGCGCACAGCCTTTAGAGAAAGAAGTTTCCTTGTTGCCTCATTTGCTTGATCTACGCGAGAGAGGGCTGATGCGATTTCAGATTTGGCATCAAGCGCACTGAAATTTGGGATTTGTTGAGTGATACCGACCTGAAACTGGGTCATAGCTTCCTGATCCGTATTGAAGGTATCAGTGGGCAGGTTTAAGGCCCCAAGACTGATCATGGGGTCGGGAAGTTGCCCTTCAGCAATAGCAAGCTCTTCTTGAGCTTTTGAATTGCTCTGAAATTGCTTTGATAAGGGGTCCGCTGCCAGAGTAAGGTTTTCCGCTTCTGAGAGACTGAGCTCCTGAGCGAAAACGACGGTACTAAAAAGGGACAACGTAAGAAAGCTCACGCTTAAGGTACGTAATTTTCTCATTTGTACGCACCCTTTTGAAATCTATAGCCGACCGACATTCTTTATCCTTTCATTCATCATTGTTTTGCAGTGCAAAATTTTAGTTGAGATGAATGTGAAGAAAAAATGTGACTAATGTTTTTCAATGACTAGGGTAGTTTGTGCCAAATTGTGACAAACTTTGACCAAATCCTGCAAGCCAGTTTCTCCTTTCTAAAGCCGCACAAAAAAAGAAGCCCACAATCCTGTAGGCTTCTTCACTGTTAACCTTATTTATCGCCTGAAGGATTATTCAGACATATGAGGTGCAGAGTTCATCATATAGCCACCGCCATAATTCCCACCACAGGGCATATCTGCAAATGTTGGGGTAGATTTGAAAATTTCAGCTTGTTCTGCTGTCAAGACTTTCAAGAGGGCAGCTTCAGCCGTTTCAAGGGCCTTTGCATCTTCGCTGTGGGCAGCCCATCCCCTTAAGACCTAACCGTACAGATGAAATAGACGGCGAAACCTCGTTTTTATGATGATGGGCATGTAACATGATGACCTCCTCTTTCTTCGTCAATTAGACGCATAGGCATTTACTTGCGTTCGATGGTTTGGAAGCAACAGAAAGATATATGTGATAGAGTAAACATGAACGTGTTAAGGGGAATAGGTCCGATTTTTGCGTCTTTAAATGTCCATCAATATGAATATGCTTTTTAGTTAAAGGTTGTTTTTTTCGTTTATTTTTGAAAAAGAAAAATTTACTTAATAAGGTCAATATTATATTTTTTCTGTTAGTCGTTTGTTTTTTTATTGGCTCGAGAAGTAGGCTAAAAGGTCCATCATACTTAATGATATCATCTATAAGTGATGCAAAGAAAATGATTTCATGATCTGTATGGGCGACGCTATCGACATCTTTAAAGATGTTAGAATGGTTCTCCAAAAAGGATATGAAAAAAAGATCAATTATCGCTTTTTTACTGTATTGTGGGTTTTTTTCGACTAGGCGTGTCGCAAAGTGATCTAATGTATCAATATAGGGGTGCGTCATTTGTTCTTACCTTTTGTTGTTTGGTAAAATTCTTCCCGTGTAATCGCGTATCGTGGGATATCGCTCGGAGCCCTGATAGGATAGGCTTTGAAGTCTCCTCCTAACGGGACCCATGTCGGGAAATACGGTTCAAGGGCTTTTTCAACGGCTTGGTTAAAAGCTGTTTTTTCATCTACAGTTGCGACAACCGTATTCAGAAAGGGAGTTTGCGAATAGGTAATGTCTGGGGTGATGTGCCGCATGCGAAGCAACTCTTCCGCCGCCCAGCTGACACAACGAAAGCCTTTGGGGTTCCACCAATAGCTTTCCCGGGCAATGAGAGCGATCTGATAGGCATAGTGTTTTGTGCCAAGTTGATCAGGATCGTACTCGCGACTTGACCAACTTACGGGAACGTCATTTCGTTCAAAAAAAGCTCCTATGCTTTCGGGTTTCTCTGAAATCCGAAGATAAAGCTCTGCGATATGTTTGGCTTTATTTGCCAGACTTTCTTTCTTTTTACGGGATTGGCACATCATCCAAAATAGCCAAAGTCTAAGATTGTCGCGATTGCTTTGAAGGCGGCTTATATCCAGATAGTTGAGTTCAGGTTCTCGTGTAAGGTCTGGGAGTTCGACCACTTGGGTTTCAAAGGCAGGAGTGACGACAAAAAAGGAGAAATTGCGAAATTCAGCCCTGAACTGTGTATATTCAGGTCGGACCAGCTTATGTCCTTGTGTCGGGTAAGACTTCAAAATATAGGAAGGCGGGTTGACGCTGCCTGTATTGAGAATATGATTTCTCGCATTAATCATCTGCATCAGCCTTTTTTTGGTTTTGTTCCAATACGGCACCCACAACGATGGCCGCTTGATCAATCGGTGTTTGGGCAAGATGAGCATATCGTGCTGTGGTTTAATTGCTATGATCGCATTTCCAGTTGTTTTGCATATTTGTGCTGCGCTCTTTTATTTTGTGAGGCGCCATATGATTGTAAGTGGTTTGTTGATTTCTGTGATGCAACATAGTTTTCATAATCTTATTGTTCTTTTGATGTGATGGTATTGCCTCAAAATGTCTCTTTGAAGAATGTCATCAATTCCTGAATTTGAGTTTCATCGCACGAATTAATTTCACTAAGTTGTGGAGCAACAGGGAATTGCTTGTCTGTAAATGTTTGATCGTTGAAATGAATATCTTCACTGTAACGAGGCAGAGCGTGAAAATGAGGGTTAGGGTCAACCATCATTAATGCGAGATAATTAAACTTTTGAGCATAGAATTTCTCTTTGAAATAGGTTTCGAAAGTATGTGAGACGGTTGGGAATTCGCTCATTTGTTCAGGGGTGAGGTCTGCAAAACTTGTGACATCAGATTTTGAGGCAATGATCATGCTGCCAAAGGTGATTTGTTTTGGGCGTAATAAAATCACCCAATGGTCGAACTCTTTAATGAGAGCTTTAGGATAGTTGAATTTCTCTAGAGTAGGAGTAATAAGCATAATTTAATCCTTTTATTTAGATAACCTTAATAAAATCACGCCTGAGAGAGTGATCATCGTGGATAAAATCTGTTTGATCTGTATTTTTTCATTTAAAAAGAATGTTCCGAAAAACAGAGCAATGATGATGCTCGTTTCTCTGATGGCTGCGACCAATGCGATTGGGGCTTGAGTGAACCCCCAGGTCACTAAAGCATACGCGAAAAAAGAAGCTCCGCCGCCTAGCCAGAACGCTAGTTTTTGGTCAAAGAGAATTTTTCTTAATGAAGTTCTCTCGTGAAACCTGTTAACACCGAGCATAAGGATAGCATTTAGGAGTGTGAGGTAGATGTAAAAACCTAAAGATGTTTCTGCTATACGTGCCCCCATTCCATCAATGACTGAATAACTCGCAATAAAGGTTGCTGTTAGAAGAGAAAAACGTATGCCGTCTTTATTGATTTTTCCTGCTTTATTGCCCACAAAAGCAAAACTGAATACCCCAATACAAATCGTTAGCATGGCTATTAATTGTTCTTTGGTGAGGCTTTCATCCCACAGGAAAAAAAGGATTATTGCGGCCAAAACTGGTGCGGAGCCGCGAGATATTGGATAGACCGTAGAGAGATCGCCATGTTGATATGCGGATGAGAGAGAAAGTTGATATCCAACATGAAGCAATGCGCCTACCACAATATAAGGGATGCTTTCAAGTGTAGGGAGCTTTGCAAAAGGAATTGTAATCAATGCAAAAGGAACATGCCCTAAAACTACAGCCAAAATAGCTTGTCGTTTATTTTTGTTCTTTTTTGCAATTGTATTCCACATAGCATGTAGAAAAGCTGCAAGCAGGATCGATGAGAGGGTGAAAACTGACATATTACCAAAGATGTTTTATGTTTTGATTTTACTCTCTTTGATGTAAGTCTGACAAGTTAATTCGACTGTTATTTGGTGTTTGTATAGATTATTAACGTGATGATTTATGCGGTTTTTGTCAGTTTTAGGGGACGTGTCCGTGGCCATATAATTTGGGCCAAGCGAGCGGCTAAAATAACAGAGGATTTTGGCTCATCAAATTGGTTAATCATGCCTGGTCCCGTCCCTATAAAGTGGAGAGCACCTTCTGTTAAACTGAGATTTACAGGAGGAATAAATGAGTCTCAAAAAATCTGATGAATTTAAACGTGAAGCTGTCCAGCTTGCTTTAACAAGCGGATTGTCCCGCAAACAGGTTGGACCTGTCCTGAAAAAGTGGAGTGTGTCTCCTGAGTTAAATATACTGACTACAGGAGAATATAATGAAGCGTACAATCACCCCGACATTTCGAGAAGAGGCTGCTCAGGTTGCTTTAAGTAGTAATCAGCCACGTAAAATTATTGCTGCTGATTTTGGCATTGGCATTAGCACATTAAATCGCTGGATTTCTGAATATCGCAATAAACAGATCCCTGAACCATCTGATGATGTTCAAAAAGAATTGGCCCGATTACGCCGTGAGGTTCGTGACCTGCGGGAGGAGAGGGACATTCTAAAAAAGGCAGCGCGCTACTTTGCGAGCCAAAAGCCGTGAAGTTTCAGTTTGTCCACCAACAGCGAAAGAACCACAGCATAGCAGAGCTATGTCGTGCGATGAGTGTTTCCCAGAGCGGTTTTTTTGCTTGACGCCATCGCCCTGTCAGCAAGCGCCAACGTGAAGACATGGTTCTGCTTGCCCATATCAAATCGATCCATTACGCCAATTATCAGTCTTATGGTCGAGGACGCATGAGCGATGAATTAAAGGAAGAAGGCATTTGCGTGGGCGAACACCGTGTTGCCCGGATCATGAAGCAAAACGGTTTGCGGATCGTGCGAAGCCAAAAATTCAAACGTACGACTGACAGCGATCATAATCACAATATCTCCCCAAACTTATTGGACGGAGATTTTACAGCAACTGCTCCAGATCAGAAATGGGCTGGCGATATCACTTATTTGTGGACGGGCGAGGGCTGGCTTTACCTCGCTGTTGTCATTGATCTTTATTCCCGCCGTATCATTGGTTGGTCTGCAAGCCGACGTATGAAAAAGGGTAATACCCCCATTTTTAGAGGGTCGGAAAAGGAGAATCTCTAAGCGGCTGTCTGTGCCATTTCCAGTTTCTGTATCGGCGTTATACCGCCGAGGGCCATATTGGGGCGTTCATTGTTATATGTCCAGAGCCATTTTGTGGCTGCATCTTGCACCTCTTCCACTGTTTCAAAGATATACTGATTGAGCCAATCATATCTCACTGTTCGATTAAACCGTTCGACATAAGCATTCTGTTGCGGGTTACCCGGCTGAATAAATTGTAGGATAATCCCATGTTTATCAGCCCAAATTGCCAGTAGATGACTGATGTATTCAGGGCCATAGCATATAGGGAAGGTGCTTAAGGCATACTCTCTTTAGCCTGTTTTATCCGCAGAGAGCGATAGCGAACGAAGGTTAAAACAGGCGGCCATGAACAGCCAATAATTCTCTAAAGTGTAATTGCTTAGAAACACTTTTGAGGTGACTGATCATGACCAATTTTCATACTACGCCATCCCCTGCTGTATTTGTAGGAATTGACATTGCAAAAGTCAGGAATGAAGTTTTAATCGAACTGCCCGACAGAAAGCGCAGAATGAGATTCAGCGTTCTTAACACCCGAGAAGAACACGACTTTTTCATAGAAAACCTAAAGGCTTTCAACTTGCCGATTGTTGTCGGCTTTGAGGCTACGGGGAATTATCATCGAACAATTGCTTGGCGTCTTTTGGAAGCCGGCTTTGATGTTAGATTAATCTCTTCAGTTGGTTTAGCGCGCACACGAGAAGCTTTGCATAATGGCTGGGACAAGAATGATCCAAAAGATGCCCAGGTCATTTTGCATATGCTCAAGATCGGAGCATCTCAATATTACCACGACCCTATTGCCGCAAATATCAACGATATTCAGGAATTGTCCAAAACACATGAATTGGTTTCTCGAGCAAAAACGCAAATCTGGCATCGCTTGCTGACCCACTATTTGCCTCTGTATTTTCCAGAGGCGGAAAGGTTTAAAGGCAACAGTCGCACTGATTGGTTTCTGGCTTTTTTAGATCAATTCCCAACACCAGCAAGCATTACGGCCCTAAGTGAAAAGGATTTTATCAAAAAAGCATGGTCGGTGGTGGGGCGCAAAGTTGCAAAAACACAAGTCTTGTCCAATATTTATGCCATTGCCTCCTCATCAACTGGCCTGCCAGTGCCCATAGATTCGCCAGCCATTGCTATGTTCCGAATGGTTCTGACAGAAGCCCGTGGGCTCATCCAGCAAAGAGATCAAATAGAAAGATACGCTGAACAGCTTCTGTCTCAACATCCAGATTACATAAAGCTTATTCAGATACCCGGAATTGGGCCGATCAATGCTTTAACAATTTTGGCCGAAGCTGGAGATTTACGTCGATTTAAACATCATCGTCAGTTTCTTAAATTTTGTGGTCTTGATTTAGCCACCCATCAATCTGGGCAATTTAGAGGTCAAAGCAAACTCTCAAAATTTGGGAATGCAAGATTACGACGTACCTTCTGGATTGCCGGACAAATTGCTATTCGACAAAAGGAGAATGCTTTTAGAGATAAATTTGAACGCTATATTGCCAAAGATCGGGACAATCCCCATCTCAGACGCAAGGCGTTATCAGCTATTGCCGCAAAGTTGGCCCGTGTAACCCATGCCATCATCAAAAGCGGTAACGATTATCGCCCATTCTATGAACGGGCGGTGCCAAGTGGAAGGACCTCTCTCTGTAGCGGCCGTGGAGGCACAAAAGTGACCTCGTAGATAATGTTTGGGCCTTCTGCTTGGAATTGTATCTCGTATTGAGAACGGTGAGGGACGATAAGACGTACCCTGTATTTGCTATGGTTGAAAACGCTTTCTATAGACGGCAGAAGCCACTTGGTTTATTGTTAAAAAACGTTGTCAAAGATGGCAGCGTATAGAGTTTTATTGGCTCAAACTGTTAAAACCTTCCCTATATAGAACGTTATCTGAGCGAATAACCCTTGGTTTGCCTCGCCATTCAATGATGCGATCAAGGGCTCTAACGACACGTTCAGCCGGTAAAGAAAAATCAATTTCAATGCCAAGACCTTCCCGGTTAAAGTCATCAATCACATTGAATGTGCGAAAGCTCCGTCCATCAGAAAGTTGATCATGCATAAAGTCCATCGACCATGTTTCATTGATTGTCTCTGGCACAGATAGCTTATCAGGTTTGTTTCGATACAGCCGTTTCTTCGGTTTTATCCGTAAATTCAATTCAAGCTCACAATAAATCCGATAGACCCGTTTGTGGTTCCACTTAAAGCCTTTGACGTTTCTTAAATATAAAAAGCACAGTTTGAAACCCCAGTTCTTTTTGCGATCCGTTAAAAGTCCTAGCCAATCCGCGATGCTCGCATTTTCATCACTCAAGTGAGGCTGATACCGATAACACCTCTGGCTGATCGTAAAGGCATCACAAGCCGCCACAATACTCAGCCACCCCTTGCAGACAGCATCCTTTGCCATCGCACGTCGTTGGGATGGCTTTACCACTTTTTTTTCATGGCTTCCTTAATGACGTCATTTTGAAGTTGAACATCTGCATACATTTTCTTGAGCCGGGCATTTTCTGCTTCGAGTTCCTTCATACGGGTCATCATGGAAACATCCATGCCGCCGAATTTTGCCCGCCATTTATAAAATGTCGCATCCGACATGCCGTGTTCTCGGCAAAGATTAGGAACTTTGGTTCCAGCCTCAGCTTGTTTCAAAATATTGATGATTTGACTGTCTGAGTAACGTGATTTTCTCATTTGAATTCTCCTGTATTTACATTACGAGAAAATTCTCCTTATGAGGACTACTAAAAATCGGGGGCATTACCAAAGGATTTGGTAATTGATGCTTTGAACAAAGCCATTGCCCTTCGTAAACCACCAAAAGGCGTCATCTTTCATTCTGATCGTGGCAGTCAATATTGCTCAACCAAGTTCCGTAAACTGCTGGCAAAGTAGAAATTCAAACAGTCGATGTCTGGCAAGGGGAACTGTTATGATAACGCCGCTGTCGAGACCTTCTTCAAAACCTTGAAAGCGGAAATGGTTTGGAAAATTACCTTCCAGACACGCGATAATGCCAAAAAGGAATTGTTCAAATATATAAATGGGTTCTACAATGCCCGACGTCGTCATTCATATCTGAATGGCCTCAGCCCCATTAAGTTTGAAAGGCGGGCTGGATAAGTGAGTGAGACACACTCCACTTTTTCAGGACAGGTCCATTGAGTTGATGGCCGCCTAAAAGGAGAAGGTGCTCTCCAGTTTTAGGGAATGGGTCCAATCATTGCGCGTATAATTTTATCGCATAATCGGGCGGCAATTTTTGCACTATGATGATCAATGTCATATATGGGGTTAAATTCAACGAGGTCGGAAAGTAACCAATTGATCTGTTTTTTTGAAAGGTGGGTGATGATATCTTCGATGATTTCTAGGCTGACCCCATAAGAGGCTGGGGCGCTAACGCCGGGCATTTGCCAGTGCGGTAAAACATCAAGATCGACGGTTAAATAAAGATGGTCACAGCTTTCTAAAAAACGATCTACTTTGTCTTTGACCTGAGCGAGCATATAGGGACGGATTTCTGTATCCAGCATATATTGGACATCCCATTTCCGGCTGCGTTCAAATAATGCTTTTGTATTGGATGTCTCAGAGATGCCAAGACAAAGGTATTTCATTTTTTGACCGCGTTGCGCCAGCATTTCATGTATTTGATAAAAGGGAGTACCGGAGGAAATGCCATTTTTACCGGGTTTTCTCAAGTCGAAATGCGCATCCAGATTGATGATGCCAATTGAGGCATTTGTGTCTTTTTTTAAATAATTGAGCAGTCCGGTGAAACTGCCCACTGCGGTTTCATGTCCCCCGCCGAGAACAACAACTTTTGTGTCTTCTTTTAATGCGCGTTCAACTTCTTCGCCCAATTTGTTTTGTGCCTGTGCAAGGTCAAGACCAACAGGGGTGTTTTGTCGATCATAGATGTGTCCGTCCATGCCATGCCATGCCAGATTAGCCAAGGCCGCGCGAATTGCATCGGGCCCCTGTTCTGCGCCGGGTCGACCCTTATTGCATCTTACGCCCAAATCACAAGGGAAACCAATGAGGGAAGCAAAGCTATCTGGCTGAGGAGATGTTGTAACGATTTGGTGCCATCTTTTCGCATGATCGCCATCTTCAGGGTCCACTCTGCCGGTCCAGGTAAATTGTTTGCTCATTGGTTAATATCCTTTCCGCAGTAAAGCCCCGACATGTCAGCCGGGGCTTTTTATGTATTACAAAATGGCAGGCAGGTTCAGTTCATGTTCACGTGCGCATTCTTTGGCGATTTCATACCCTGCATCTGCATGACGCATAACCCCGGTGGCCGGGTCATTCCATAAAACACGCTCAAGACGTTTGGCGGCCTCATCTGTCCCGTCTGCGCAGATCACCACGCCTGAGTGTTGAGAGAAACCCATACCGACACCACCACCATGATGTAAGCTGACCCATGTTGCGCCGGATGCGGTATTGAGCAAGGCATTTAAAAGTGGCCAGTCTGAAACGGCGTCTGACCCGTCTTTCATGGCTTCCGTTTCGCGGTTGGGTGAGGCAACAGAACCAGAGTCCAAATGATCACGCCCAATAACAACAGGAGCGGAGAGTTCGCCGTTTTTAACCATTTCATTAAAGGCGAGTCCAAGGCGATGACGGTCCCCCAGACCCACCCAGCAAATACGGGCGGGCAGACCTTGAAATTCTATGCGTTCAGCCGCCATATCCAACCAATTATGAAGGTGTTTGTTATCTGGTAAAAGCTCTTTCACTTTTGCATCTGTTTTTCGAATATCTTCCGGGTCACCGGACAGGGCAGCCCAACGGAACGGACCGATGCCTTTGCAGAACAAGGGGCGAATATAGGCTGGGACAAAACCGGGGAAAGAAAATGCATTTTCCAAACCTTCCTCGAAAGCCATTTGGCGGATGTTATTGCCATAATCAACTGTGGGAATTCCACTTTCTGAAAAGGCAACCATTGCTTCGACTTGCACTTTCATTGAGGCACGGGCTTCTCGTTCTACACGTTTGGGATTGCTTTCGCGACGTTCCAACCATTCTGACATCGTCCAGCCTTGGGGCAGGTAACCGTTGATCGGATCGTGGGCCGAAGTTTGATCGGTTACAAGGTCCGGTTTGACCCCTTTGTGGACCAGTTCAGGGAAAATGTCGGCGCAATTGCCCAACAGGGCAACGGATTTGGCTTCACCTGCGGCAGTCCACTTTTCGATTAAGGCGAGGGCATCATCAAGGCTGTCTGTTTTTTCGTCCACATAACGTGTACGTAGTCTGAAATCGATACTGTCAGGATTACATTCAACCGCGAGGCAGCAGGCACCTGCCATGACGGCCGCCAAGGGTTGTGCGCCACCCATACCGCCCAATCCGCCGGTCAAAATCCATTTGCCCTTTAGGCTGCCACCGTAATGTTGGCGCCCGGCTTCGACAAATGTTTCATAAGTGCCCTGAACAATGCCTTGAGAGCCGATGTAAATCCATGATCCGGCGGTCATTTGGCCATACATCATCAAGCCGGCTTTATCCAACTTGTTGAAATGATCCCAGGTCGCCCAATGAGGGACAAGGTTTGAGTTCGCAATCAGGACCCGTGGTGCATCTTCATGTGTGGTGAAGACACCAACGGGTTTACCTGATTGCACCAAGAGAGTTTGATTGCTTTCAAGTTTGCGCAATTCATCTGCGATTATGTCGAAATCTTTCCAGGTCCGTGCGCAACGACCAATGCCGCCATACACAACCAATTCGTTTGGGTTTTCTGCAACGTCTGGGTCAAGGTTGTTCATCATCATGCGCAAGGGGGCTTCTGTTAACCATGATTTTGCACTGATTTCAGGGCCACGCGGGGCGCGAACTTCGCGGATATTATGGCGGGGGTTTGACATTTTTTAATCTCCAGAAAAATATTATGATTTGATTTTTAAATCAGGTAAAACATCCATGCCTGCCGCTGTGCACATGGTTCCGTCGCCAAGTAAGATGGCCGCTGTTTCAAGGTCTGGTGCCAAGTAACGGTCTTCAACAATGGCTGGTATTTCTGAGCGAATTTTTTTGATAACAGCTTTTAGGCGTTCACTTGTTTCCAAGGGGGTGCGAAATTCAACGCCTTGGGCGGCGCATATGGCTTCGATCCCTAAAATATGTTCTAGATTGGTTGTCATGGGCAGCAGACGACGCGCGCCATGACAGGCCATAGAGACATGATCTTCCTGATTAGCTGAGGTCGGGGTGGAATCAACAGACGCAGGATGCGACATTTGTTTGTTTTCAGACATCAAGGCAGCAGAGGTCACTTCCGCAATCATCAGGCCTGAGTTTAATCCCGGTTTGGGCGATAAAAAGGCAGGTAGGCCAAAACTAAGTGCGGGATCAACCATCAAGGCAATACGGCGCTGGGCAATGGCACCGATTTCGGAAACCGCAATGGCGATTTGATCGGCGGCAAAGGCAACCGGTTCTGCATGAAAGTTACCGCCGGACACGATGGTGCCGTCACTTAGGGTAAGGGGGTTATCAGTGACGGCATTGGCTTCTATTTCTAAAGTTTGTGCGGCCTGTCTGAGAAGATCCAGAACGGCCCCCATGACTTGAGGCTGACAACGGATGCAATAAGGGTCCTGTACACGTGTATCGTCATCACGATGTTCATCGCGAATTTGTGACCCACTCATAAGATTGCGCAATGTTTCCCCGGCATCAATTTGACCGCGATGTCCGCGCAACGTGTGAATATCCGGATGAAACGGGGCGGAAGATCCCATTGCAGCATCCGTTGACAAGGCACCCGTGACTAACGCCGATTGCGCACAATTCCATGCTTTAAACAGGCCGACCAAGGCCAAAGCAGTGGATGTTTGCGTTCCGTTGATCAAGGCAAGGCCTTCTTTGGGGCCTAGGGCAATGGGGTTAAGACCTGCTTTCGCAAGAGCTTCTGCGCCACTCATACGCACACCGTTATAAAAGGCTTCTCCTTCGCCCATCATAACGGCCGCCATATGGGCCAAGGGGGCAAGATCACCGGACGCCCCGACAGAACCTTGTGCCGGAATAAGGGGAATAACGCCTTTTTCAGACATATTTTCCAGTTGTTCAATCAATTCCCAACGAACGCCGGAAGCACCACGCCCCAAAGAAAGCAATTTTAGTGCCATGATAAGGCGTACTGTGCCTTCATCCAAGGGATCACTTACGCCGCAGCAATGAGATAAAATAAGGTTGCGTTGTAATGTTGCGGTATCTTGTGCAGGAATTTTAATACTGGCAAGTTTGCCAAACCCGGTGTTCACACCGTAAACGGCTTCTTCCCCATTAGCGGCTGCTTCAATCAGCTTTGCGCTTTTTTCCACCGCTTTTTTAAAAGAACGATCGACTTTAATCGGGGTGTGTTTTTGTAAAATGTTTTGCAGCTCGTGTAAGGACGCATGTCCCGGCATCAGGGTAAGCGACATTTTAAGCATCTCCATAGATACGTTTGATAAGTGGGTTGTAGCCGATGCGGTAGGCTAGTTCATTTGGGTGTTCGACATCCCAGACAGCAAGGTCTGCCATTTTTCCTGTTTCCAACGTGCCGATCTTGTCGGAAAGACCAAGGGCTTGTGCACCATGGCGGGTTACGCCTATTAATGCTTCTTCCGGTGTCATGCGAAACAAGGTACAGGCCATATTCAGACACAGCAATAAGGAGGTCAGGGGAGAGGACCCCGGGTTGCTGTCACTGGCAATCGCCATTGGAACCCCGTTTTTACGTAAATCACCAATGGGGGGCAGTTTGGTTTCGTGTAAGGTGTAAAACGCACCGGGTAAAAGGACAGCGACGGTTTGCGAAGCTTTCATGGCTTCAATGCCATCTAAGCTTAAGTATTCCAAATGGTCAGCAGACAAAGCATGAAAAGAGGCGGCGAGAATAGCCCCTTTTTGATCGCTGAGTTGTTCGGCATGAATTTTAACAGGGAGATTTAATTCTTTAGATAAGGCGAAGACGCGTTGCACTTGAGCTGTGGTAAAACCGATTGTTTCGCAAAAGGCATCAACAGCATCGACAAGCCCTTCTTTGGCCGCCAGTGTTAAGGCAGGCAGGCACACTTCATCAAGATACGCATCTGCATTTCCCTTATATTCTTCCGGTACGGCATGCGCGCCTAAGAAGGTCGTTTTTATCCGAATAGGTCTGAGAGTTTCCAGACGTCGTGCGGCGCGCAGCATTTTAAGTTCATCTTCAATCGTCAATCCATAACCGGATTTGATTTCAAGGGTACCAACGCCTTCTGTAATGAAATGATCCAAACGGGGCAGGGCGGATTGAACCAATTGATCTTCGCTTAGATTGCGGGTTTGTTGGACTGTCGATACGATCCCGCCACCGGCCTGTGCAATATCTTCATAGCTGGCGCCCTGAAGGCGCAATTCAAATTCCTGTGCACGATTGCCACCGTAAATAAGGTGTGTGTGGCAATCAATCAGGGCAGGGGTAATGAGGCGCTGGTTTACGTCTTCCTGCTTCCAAATCAGGTATTTCAACGGAAGATCAGAGGAAGGGCCAATCCAATCAATTTTTCCATTCAAGACAGCGATCGCGCCATTGGGGATGAGGCCATATGGCGATGATGATGTCATTGTCGCGAGTTGTGCGTTGATGAAAACTTTTGCGTTCATCTGGTGACCTCTGAAACATAAGATATGTACATAACATTTATATGTATATACAAATAAGTCAATTGTAAAATCAATTGGCGTTGAGCTGAATTTATTGCACAATGGGTCTGCTTATCTGAAATTGGACCTTAGAGAGTTGATTTCAATTCCTTTTAGTAAAGAGATACGAGACGTGAATAAGGGGCGATTATCTTCTTTCCAAATGATCAAGGATGATCTTCTGGAAAAAATTAAGGCCGGCCATTGGTTGCCGGGGGAGACGATTCCAGGTGAAGAAAATTTAGCTGTTGAATATGGGTGTTCGCGTATGACTGTAAACCGCGCCATTCGTGAACTGGCATCTGAGGGGATTGTGGAGCGCCGTCGCAAAGCCGGGACACGTGTTGCGTTACAATCCGGGCGATCAGCAAAAATCAACATATCTGTTGTACGTAAGGAAATCGAGGCGCGCGGGGCAACTTATCGCTACGTTCTTTTGGAAAAAGAGGAAATGTTTCCGCCTGAAGGCGTGCGCGCGAAGCTTTCTATGAAGGAAAAAGAAAAAGCACTTCATGTCAGATGTTTGCATTTTGCGGATGAAACGCCATACCAATATGAAGATCGCTGGATTAATTTGAAACGTGTACCAAGTGCAGCTCAACAAAGCTTTGAAGATATTAATCCAAATGAATGGCTTATTAAGGAAGAACCGTTTTTGGAAGCTGAACACATGTTTTCTGCACAACTCGCAGACGAACAAATGGCTGATCTATTGAATGTACAAGTCGGGGCGGCCTTGTTTGTGATTGAAAGACGCACATGGCAAGGGGCCGATACAATAACTGCTGTTAAGCTCAGTCACCCCGGGGATAGTTACCGGCTGGTTTCTCGTGGCTGACATTATCCATTAGTTATACCTCGCTTGGTGTATGTTCAGCGGCCTCGTCTTTTTTGATAGCGACTTTTTTTACAAAGGGCATAAGCAGCATAGAAATAAAGAAAATAGCGGCCGTTGCCATAAAAACATCGGCAAAAGCCATAACAGCGGCTTCCCGTCCTACAATTGTGCGTACCAATTCCAACGTGGCCTGATAGGCATGATCGCCATATTGTGGGGTAAGGGTGGTTTGAATTTGCCCCAACATATCGATGACTTGCTGGCGACCATAATTAATTTGTTCGGATAAATGTGTGCTGTGCAGATCGCGCTGGTTTGTAAGTAACGTGTTGATGACAGCCAAGCCAACAGCGCCACCCAGATTGCGCATAAGATTATAGAGGCCGGATGCGTTCTTAAGTTCGTGAACAGGCAAGGTGCCAAGTGCCAATGTATTAATCGGCACAAAAATCATCATGAGGGAGAGGCCGCGTATCATTTGCGGTATGAAAAACTCCCAGAAGCTCCAATCCGCATTCAACCCAGTATTAAGGTAAAGTCCCATCCCAAACAAAAACAAGCCGATTGTCAGCATCAAACGTAAATCAATTTTCTTGGATAGAGCGCCTGCAATGGGGGCGGAAAGAAATTGGAAAATCCCCGTTACCATAACAACTTTGCCGATTTCAACTGCGTTATACCCGCGAACCGATGCCAAGAATAAAGGCATCAGATAAACGGAACCATAAAGACCGATCCCGACGATAAAGCTGTAAAATGATCCGATTGCAAAATTTTCATCATTGAAGGCGCGCAAATTTACGACAGGGTTTTCAATGGTGAGTTCCCGCCAAAACATCAATATACCGCTGATAGTCATGATAATGGCGAAGAATGTAATTTCGGTGGAATTAAACCAGTCTTCACCGGGACCTTCTTCCAATACGAATTCCATGCATCCAAGAAAAAGGGCAATAAGCAAAATTCCAATCAGGTCAAAGCCTTTTAAGCGTGACAGGTCCGGTTCATCGATATTGACAAAATAAAAGACTAGAATGGTAACAACCATGCCTGGCAGGACATTGATCAGGAAAAGCCAGTGCCAGCCAAAGGAATCTGTAATGTATCCGCCAACGGTTGGTCCGATGGCCGGAGCCATAGTTGCGACCAAGCCGATAATAACGGTAATGCCCGCTTGCTTATCACGTGGAAAAAGGGTGTAAGAGGCTGCAAAAACCGTGGGGATCATCATCCCCCCAAGTAAGCCTTGTAGTACACGGAAAACAATTAAACTTTCGAGGTTCCATGCCAATGAACAAAGAACCGAGGCAATCGTAAAACCAAAACAGGCCGCCGAAAATAACAATCTGGTCGAAAAAACATGCGCCAACCATCCCGAAATGGGAATAACAATAACTTCAGCAATAAGGTAGGAAGTTTGCACCCATGAAATTTCTTCCTGACTTGCCGATACACCAGCCTGAATTTCGGCAAGTGAGCTGGCAACGATCTGAATGTCCAAAATCGCCATGAACATACCAACCACGAGGGCCAGAAAACCGATGATGGTTTTTGCTTCCATGTGTTTATCTCGCTGATACGTTTATTGAGCGTAGGCGATGGAATTTACCGGATACTTCTTTTTTTGCGCGACAATCGGCATGTTATCGCGCGTGTCAACCGCAACTTCAACTGACATGCCGGGTAAAAGGTGTACGTTTTCAGAACGGGCTGGAACTTTGATCCGCACAGGAATGCGTTGGACAATTTTTGTGAAGTTACCTGACGCATTTTCCGGGGGGAGGAGGCTGAATTGTGCTCCTGAAGCAGGCGCAATGGATTCAACCTCGGCGGATAATTTGATACCGGGATAAGCATCCACATATAAAGATACACTTTGCCCTTGGTGCATTTTTTCAATTTGTGTTTCTTTGAAGTTGGCTTCAATCCAGACATCTTTCACTGGAACGATTGCTAATAAAGGGGTTCCGACACCAACGAATTGACCTCGTCGAACGGATCGATTACCGATAACGCCGTCAATCGGGGCACGAATAATGGTGTTTTCCAGATCAAGCTTTGCAAGTTCAAAACTGGCGCGGGCCCGATTGGTTTCTGCTTCGGCTTCATTTTCCTGTGCGCTTAAAACGTCGAGCTTGCGTTCAGCCGCCAACAGACTTGCTTGTGCACTATGCAAGTTTGCTCGGGTCCGCTGCACGCTTGCTTGATCGTTGTCATAAGTGCGTCGGCTGGCGGCACTGCGTTTAACGAGGTCTTTGGATCGTTGAAAATTTTTAAGGCTATGATCGTGTTCAACAGTTGCAGCTTCGACTTGTGCACGCGCAGACTGGATAACGGCGCCTTGCATTTTTAATTGCGCTTGCACGATTTGCAAGTTGGCTTCTGCTACTCTTACCGAAGCTTCGGATTTTTGAACAGCTGCTTCATAATCTCGGGTATCCAAGCGTAAAAGAATATCGCCTGCCTTGACATCTTGGTTATCACTAACCGCAATATTTGTGACGTAACCGGATACTTTTGGGCTTAGACGTGTGATTTCACTATGGACATAAGCATTGTCAGTTTTTTCGAAATGACGAGCTTCAATCCACCAGTAAGCACCACCGGCAATAGCACCGCTAATGACAAGTGCGCCAGCGAGAAGAGCTTTTGATTTTTTTACCTTGGACATGAAGGTGGGGTAACTCCAAATAAACTAAACCGTCTAGTTCAATAAATTGATGCGAAAAAGAAAAATGTCAATACTAAACTGTTTAGTTTAGTTTGCTAATTTTTAGGATTTGAGTATAGTTTACTGAAAATCACTGTACGGTATATGAAGTATGTCACTAAACGCGAACAATAAAAAAACTCGTCGCTCAAAACGCGATATTGTGCTGGATGCAGCGACACAGGTGTTTCTGGAATCTCCGTTTGCAGCTGTCAGTGTGGATTTGATTGCCAAGCGCGCCGGAGTATCCAAAGCAACGATTTACGCGCATTTTGACAGTAAGGTAAATTTATTTGAAGAAGTGATCAACCGTCGGGCGGAGACTTTTTGGCAAATCCCTGAAATACCATCCAGCATTGAAGAAACGGCAGATTATTTGCGTACACTTGCAACGTTTTTTGTGGAGCAACTAACCAAGAAAGAAACATTGGGTATTTTTAGGCAAGTAATCGGTAGTGCGACCAGTTTTCCTGATTTAGCGGAAGTTTTTTATCGTGCCGGTCCGGCACGTGGGATTGCATTGTTTGAACAGCGATTTATGGAATTAGGGCAACAAGGGTTTCTTAATATTACAAACCCACGCCTAACTGCAGAAATGTTTATGTCTATGTTAAAGGGGGGGCATCACATGCGTTGCCTTTTGCAAATGAAGGATGGTTCCGTTCGTGCAGAAGAGGTTATTGAGGAAACCGTTCGTATAATGATGACGTCCTATGGGCCTAATGGCGCGCCCTGAAATGCCATTCGTTTGGTGCGATTGTATTTAAAAGGGCTTCTTTTAACGGTGCATCAATTTCATCTCCCGCCGGATCATATAGACCACAAAGAGATAAAGCGCGGTGTTTGTTAATGGATCGTCCAAGATATTCATAGACGACGCGTGTGCAACAAGGCATACGTTCACCACTGCCGGACACACCAAGTTTAAGGCCACTTAGTCGGGATAGTTTGTTTCTGAAGGTGGGGAATAAAATTGTCTCGGTGATTTCGTATCCGGTTCTAGCTTCGTAATCGACTAAGAAAATTCGATCAGTGAGAAAGAAAGCTGCGCCATTGTAAACCCCATGACTGATGACGTTTTTTGAGGCTTCTTGAAAACGTTCGGTACGTTGATAATAGATACCGTCTTCTTGGCGTTCTATGCAAATAAGTGTTCGCAAAATTTTGCCTGGGGACGAAAGGGCATAGTAATATTCGAAATAATACCCAAGATATTTTTCAAGGTTAGTGTCACCTGTACGATGCAGTTTGGTGAGGTGTTCCAGTTCTGGATAGGTACTTCTTTCAACAGTTTGAGTTCTCGGTTTGACTTGAAGCAAACGTTGAAATTGGTCATGGGGTAATAGAAACTCAAATTCTTCCATGCCAAAAAAATCGCATAACCGCATCATGGCATTGGCGGAAGGTTTGTGCCGTCCGCTCAGGTATCGATTAAACTGGGCCCTGTTTAATTTGAGGCGACGGCAAACCTCCGCGATGGACTTATAATACCCGCATGCAAATCTTAAATTTTTTGCGAAGTGGTCAGTCATGGAAGCAGGCCCTTATGACGTGGTCAATAAATGAGGGCGGGATTATAAAAAAATCCCATAAAATCTCAATATAGCACACTAGCGCACTTTGGTGCACTATTTGCGTCTTTGTGCACCTTTCTGTAACGAGGTGCCAAATTGTCATTCCTTTTTCTTCCGTCTTAAATTGAAGAAAAAGCGCAGAGACTTTGCGTTTCTTCAATAAAGGAGGTTTTTCTGTGAGACAACGTATAGAGCATGATCTTTTAGGTGATCTGGCGATTTCTGCGGATGTTTGGTACGGGGTGCAAACACAACGCGCCGTCAATAATTTTACCATAACCGGGATACCGATCAGCCACTTTCCTGAACTGGTCAAGGCACTGGTAATGGTAAAATGGGCGGCTGCAAAAGCCAATGGTGATTTATGTTTGTTGGATGAGGATAAAGTGGATGCCATTGTTGCGGCTTGTCGCGATATTTGTGAAGGGCACCTTCACGATCAGTTTGTTGTTGATGTTATTCAAGGGGGGGCCGGGACATCAACCAATATGAATGCCAATGAAGTGATTGCAAATTTGGCGCTGGCAAAACTGGGATATCAAAAAGGGGATTATAGACATCTACACCCCAATGATCATGTCAATCGATCTCAGTCGACGAATGATGCCTATCCTACGGCCGCCTGTCTTGCAATTCAATTTGCTGTGGACCCTTTGATTGAAACGGTCTCAAGCCTGATAACGGCCTTTTATAAAAAAGGAAGCGAATTTAAACAGATCGTGAAAATGGGACGAACCCAGTTACAAGATGCTGTTCCCATGACCTTGGGCCAGGAATTTGAAGCGTTTGGCGTGACTCTGGGAGAAGACATATCGCGTTTGCGTGAAGTAACAGCCTTACTGTGTGAAGTGAATTTGGGAGGGACAGCCATCGGGACCGGTATCAACACGCACCCTGAATATGCGAATTTGGCTGTGGATCATTTGGCGTCGATTTCTGGAAAAGAGATGAAGCTAGCGGCAAATCTTGTTGAAGCCAGTTCCGATATGGGTGCGTTTGTTGCTTTTTCCGGTATTCTCAAACGGTTTGCGATTAAGTTAAGTAAAATTGCCAACGATCTGCGATTATTGTCAAGTGGGCCGCGTACAGGGATTGGTGAAATTAAACTACCGCCGATGCAGCCGGGGTCTTCTATTATGCCGGGCAAAGTTAATCCGGTTATTCCTGAAGCGGTTAATCAAACGGCTTATCAGGTCATTGCCAGTGATTTGGCGGTTACCTTGGCGGCAGAATCCGGCCAATTACAATTAAATGCGATGGAACCTGTTATTATTTATAACATTTTAAATTCGATAAAAATGTTAAAAGAAACCTGCTTGATGTTTGAAACACGCTGTATTCAAGGTATTCAGGCGGATGAGGAACGATGTGCTTATCTTCTAAACCAAAGTATTGGTACAATTTCGGCACTGGTCCCACATATTGGATATGCAAATGCATCTAGAATTGCCCAGACAGCACTGCATACGGGTGAAACGGTCCGCTCCCTTGTTGTGAATGAAGGGATCTTAAGTGCAGAAGAGTTGGATAAATTGCTCAGTCCACAATCGATGCTGACACCGCAATTTGTGCAGTAGGGAGGTCTAAATGAAAAAACCACGTATTTTAATTGTGTATACAGGTGGCACGATCGGTATGCGTCACACCGATCATGGTTATGAACCTGTTGAAGGGTTTGCAGACCTCTTAACACGTCGATTAGAGGGACGGACATTAACCCCTTTGCCGGATTATGATCTGATTGAGTTTGATAATCTTATTGATAGTGCAAACCTCCATCCAACAGACTGGACGAAGATTGCCGGAACGATTATTGCCCATAAAGATCGATACGACGGATTTGTGATCCTGCATGGTACCGATACGATGGCTTATACCGCATCAGCGCTTTCTTTCATTTTGTTAGGATTGAATAAACCCGTTATTGTGACGGGGGCACAAATTCCGTTGATTGAGTTGCGAAATGATGCGTTTCCCAATGTCGTGACCAGTTTGATGTTGGCGGCAGATTATGACATTCCGGAAGTTTGTTTATATTTCAATGGTCGCATTATGCGTGGAAACCGATGTCGTAAATTAAAAAGTGCCGGATTTGACGCGTTTGATACACCAAACTTTCCGTGGTTGGGCACTGTGGGGATCAATATTGATATTCGTTCAGAACTTTTACTGAAGAAAAAAACACCGGATTTCCATCAAAAAGAATTTCAGGCAAATTCCGTTGCGATGCTGCAACTTTATCCTGGAATTGATGCGCGTATGTTTCGAGGGATGCTGGATAGCGAAGATCTAAAAGCGCTAATTATTTTGTCCTATGGGGTAGGCAATCCACCAAACAATAATAAAGGGCTCATTGATTTCTTGGCGGAAGCTCATGCCAAAGGCTTGGTTGTCCTGAATGTCTCACAATGTATTGAAGGGTCTGTGCACCAAGGTGCCTATGCCACAGGGGAGACCTTTAACCAAATCGGTGTTGTACCTGCCTTGGATTTGACCTTGGAAGCAGCCTTTACGAAATTGCACTTCTTAATCAGTAAGGGGTGTACGAGTGAACTTATCCGGCGTGAATTGCTTGTGCCTTATTGTGGTGAATGTAACTCTGCGTGAGTTAAAGTTATAGACCCTCCAATATAATAAAACAGTATAAGGCGGTGCATCTCTGATGTATCGCCGCTTTTTTTATATGACCTCTTCATTTTTGGATGGCGCTATCTGATGCTATTTATGCATCTAGTAGCGTAATAAGTGCACCATTTGCAAAATTCTAGAGCCTGACGCTCTCGTCTATAAAAAATTACAGAAAATAAAAAGAGGTGATTTGTTGGTAATGTTGCAGTTGCGAACTTGTCTGTGCAATTTTATTCTGATTATTCTAGTAATACGGAATAAAGTTCGAAAAATGAGTGATTTTTCTGCTGACAAAACAAACAAATCCAAAGCCCGCTCTAGTATGCTTGTTTATCTGTAGAGACGTAGTTCACATGCACCGGATGTAATGGTGTTCGGTTGGTCATAATGTTTCTGCGGATATTAAAATAAATAGCACAAGCTATACATAACTGCGAATTTAATCAAAACATGGAGGTATCCAGTTT
Organism: Terasakiella sp. 4MB5A; assembly: GCF_050058155.1. Taxonomy (GTDB): domain Bacteria; phylum Pseudomonadota; class Alphaproteobacteria; order Rhodospirillales; family Terasakiellaceae; genus Terasakiella; species Terasakiella halodenitrificans. Next base: position 1,890,481 of record NZ_CP188815.1, read on the forward strand.
TACATGCAGATTACTGATCTGGAAGGAAACTGGATTTCATTTCTTAGGAGAATTAAACTATGAAAAAAACTTTGTCTGTCCTGACGGGCGCATTTGTTGTCACGGCTGTTACAGCGACTGCAGCAATGGCGGCCAGCACCCTTGATACGGTAAAGGCGCGCGGCGAACTGCTGTGTGGCGTTTCTGCCGGTCTTCCGGGCTTCTCTCTGCCTGATGAAAAAGGGAACTGGACAGGTCTTGATGTGGATACGTGCCGCGCTGTTGCTGCTGCCGTTCTGGGTGATGCCAACAAAACGAAATTCATTCCGCTGACCGCGAAAGAACGTTTCACTGCGTTGCAGTCTGGCGAAATTGACATGCTGTCTCGTAACACCACATGGACACACACACGTGACACCTCTTTGGGTCTGAACTTCACGGGCGTGAACTATTATGATGGTCAAGGCTTCCTTGTTCAAAAAGAACTGGGTGTGAAATCTGCATTGGAACTGGACGGCGCGTCCGTTTGTATTCAGGCAGGGACCACAACAGAATTGAACCTTGCCGATTATTTCCGCCTCAACGGTATGAAATTCAGCCCGGTTGTTTATGATACGGCAGACCAGACTATTCAAGGGTTTGCGGCGGGTCGTTGCGATATTTTGACCTCTGACCAATCGCAGTTGTACGCGTTGCGTTCTAAATTGGATGACCCGAGCAAAGCGGTTGTTTTGCCGGAAGTTATTTCCAAAGAACCGCTTGGCCCGGTTGTTCGCCAAGGCGACGACCAGTGGTTTAACATTGTCAAATGGACCTTGTTTGCGCAAATCAACGCTGAAGAAATGGGCTTGACCTCTGCCAACGTCGATGCGGCAATGAAAAGCGAAAACCCGTCCGTACAACGTCTTGTTGGCACAAGCGGTGATGCGGGTGCTAAGCTTGGCTTGGGCGCAAACTGGGCGTTTGATGCTGTGAAACAGGTCGGCAACTACGGCGAAATGTTTGATCGTAACGTCGGCCCGAACACACCGCTGCAAATCTCTCGTGGTTTGAATGCGTTGTGGTCTAAAGGTGGTCTGCAGTACGCTCCGCCGGTCCGCTAAGAAAAGCAGATTTAATCGCGAGTGTATTGCCCTTAAATATTGTCAATACACTCGCTTTTCTTATGTGTTAAGTTTGGAGTGTGCATATGTCGCAAGACAAAAACGACATCGCCACAACGCCCCAAAGAACTTCCTCGCTGATTTATGACCCGCAAGTTCGCGGATATGTTTTTCAAGTATTGTTAATTTGCTTTCTGATTTGGTTGGGCTGGACAATTTTCCAGAACACCCTGCACAACATGGAAAGCCGAGGCATTTCGACGGGCTTTGATTTTTTAAGTAACCCTGCCGGCTTTGAAATTTTAATGAGTCTCGTGCCGTATGACGCGTCTCATACCTATGGGCGAACGTTCATCGTTGGTCTGCTGAATACGGTTTTGGTTTCCTTTATCGGAATCATTTTTGCTACTCTTTTGGGCTTCGTTATGGGCGTGGCTCGCCTATCCAAGAACTGGTTAATCGCGAAAATTGCCACTGTTTATGTGGAAACCTTGCGCAATATTCCTTTGTTGCTGCAAATTTTCTTTTGGTATTTTGCGGTCTTGCAACCGCTGCCCGGTCCGCGCCAAAGCTTGGGTCTGGCCGAAACATTTTTTATTAACAATCGTGGTCTTTATGTACCGGCACCTGTTGCAGGAGAGGGCTTCTCTGCCGTACTGATCGCCTTGTTGATTGCCCTTATTGCGACCATCGCGATTGCTCGCTGGTCGCGCAAACGTCAAGAGGCGACAGGGGAACAGTTTCCCGCATTTTGGACCGGTGTTGGTTTAATTATCGGTTTGCCCTTGATCGTTTTTGTGGTGCTTGGCGCCCCGCTCACGTGGGAACTTCCCGCCTTGAAAGGCTTTAACTTCAAAGGCGGTGTTCAGGTTATCCCTGAATTTATTGCTCTTCTGCTGGCTTTATCGACTTATACGGCGGCCTTTATTGCCGAGATCGTGCGTGCCGGTATTTTGGCTGTCCCACATGGACAAACAGAAGCGGCTGAATCGTTGGGCTTGCGTCGTAGTGTGACCTTGCGTGAAATCATTATCCCGCAGGCGATGCGGGTGATTATTCCGCCTTTGACCAGCCAGTATCTCAACCTTGCCAAGAACTCTTCCTTGGCCACAGCGATCGGTTATCCCGATATTGTGTCCGTCTTTATGGGCACGACATTAAACCAGACCGGTCAAGCCGTTGAGATTGTCGCTATGACAATGGCAGTTTATCTGACGATCAGTTTGACGCTGTCGTTTGTGATGAACTGGTACAACAAAGCCATGTCGTTGAAGGAGCGTTAAAATGGGTAAATTCGTTGAAAAAGAAGCGCTCCCACCCCCTGTTTCCACAACAGGTCCAATTGCATGGGTGCGTCAAAATCTTTTATCGTCACCGTTTCATGCGGTGCTGAGCCTGGTGGCTCTTTATCTGTTGATCCAGATTGTGCCGCCGATTATTGACTGGGTCTTTATCAGTGCGAACTTTGCGGGAAATGACCCCAAAGCCTGTACAGGTGAAGGCGCGTGCTGGGTCTTTATCAAAACACGTCTTGGCTTCTTCACCTACGGCTTCTACCCTGATGCGGAAAGATGGCGTGTGGATTTGGCTTTTCTATTGTTGGCGATTGTGGTTATGCCGCAATTTTTCGCTCAAGTTTCCGGGCAGATTAAAAAATGGCTCGGTCTTGCCGGTTTGACAGTTCTTCCGATTATCGTCGGTATCTTGTTGCTGGGCGGTGCTTTTGGCCTCAACCCTGTGGAAACCCACAAATGGGGCGGCTTGATGCTGACATTAGTTCTGTCCTATGTCGGGATTGTGGCGGCCTTGCCATTCGGGATCGTTCTGGCCTTGGGGCGGCGTTCGGAAATGCCGATGGTCAAGATGGTCTGTGTGGTCTTTATTGAACTGTGGCGCGGTGTGCCGTTGATCTCGGTTCTGTTTATGGCGTCTGTGATGTTGCCTTTGTTCTTGCCGGAAGGCTGGGACTTTGAAAAACTGATGCGCGCCTTGATCGGGATTACTCTGTTCCAGTCTGCCTATATGGCAGAAGTGATACGCGGTGGCTTGCAAGCCATTCCGAAAGGCCAGTTCGAGGCCGCCGCCTCGCTGGGGTTGGGCTATTGGCGTTCGATGGGGCTGATTATTTTGCCCCAAGCGTTGAAGCTGGTCATCCCCGGTATCGTCAATACATTCATCGCCCTGTTTAAAGATACGACCCTGGTTTTGATTATCGGTTTGCTGGATATTCTGGCGACGGTTCAAGCCATGATTACCGACCCCGCGTGGCGTGGCGTATCGACCGAAGGGTACATTTTTGCAGCGTTCTGTTTCTGGGTTTTCTGTTTCGGGATGTCTCGTTACAGCCAAGCTTTGGAGCGCAAACTACACACCGGACACAAACGCTAAGAGGATAAAATGACAAGAGATCCCGATGCAATTACAGATACAGTGACAGAGGCGCAATTGCGTGCCGGTCATAATCTGGAGCACGAAGTCGCACAGGAAGACGTAATCCAATTGATCAATATGAACAAATGGTATGGCGATTTTCATGTTTTGCGCGATATTAACCTGAACGTCCATAAGGGCGAACGGATCGTAATTTGTGGGCCTTCCGGTTCCGGTAAGTCCACAATGATCCGCTGTATCAACCGTTTGGAAGAACACCAGCAGGGCCAGATCATCGTCGATGGTGTGGAACTGACCAATGATCTTAAAAATATCGACAAGATCCGCCGCGAGGTGGGGATGTGCTTCCAACATTTTAATCTTTTTCCGCATTTGACCATTCTGGAAAACTGTGTACTGGCGCCGATGTGGGTGCGCAAGGAACCGCGCGCCGAAGCCGAAGCGCGTGCCATGCATTATCTGGAGCGGGTCAAGATCCCGGAACAAGCCCTTAAATATCCGGGTCAGCTTTCCGGTGGTCAACAACAACGTGTGGCGATTGCCCGATCTTTGTGCATGCAGCCGAAAATCATGCTGTTTGACGAACCGACCTCGGCGCTTGATCCTGAAATGATCAAGGAAGTGCTGGATACGATGGTGCAACTGGCCGAAGAAGGCATGACCATGCTGTGTGTGACACACGAAATGGGCTTTGCCAAAACAGTTGCTGATCGCGTAATCTTCATGGCAGACGGACAGATCGTCGAAGAAAACGAACCTCACGAGTTCTTTAGCAATCCACAGGAACCAAGAACTCAGGAGTTCCTGAGCCAGATTATTGGCCATTAAACAAAGAACGAGGCTGGAGGTCATCTTCAGCCTCGATTTTTTTTATTCATTACTATAGCGGGGAGGACGATAACCCTGCATTAAAATAAAATAGGGATCTAGGTCGAGATGTACTGGACAATTCGTAAAATTTTGGCGCTGATCGGTGTGTTTAGCACGGTAGTCGTGATTACGACACTGGTGTGGCTGAGTAATTCATATGAAAAATTTTCGATAAAAAATTTCAATGATACATCAGGTGAAATTGCTTCTTTTCTGGTTCGCCAATCTATCGCTGAACGTTATTATGAAGAACTTTTTCCGATTGTGGATAAGTGGTCACGTGATCGTGTGCTGGTTCAAGGTGCGCGTGAAGGGGATGCCAAAAAATTAACAATTGGTGCTGACGCAACTTATATGACACAGGAAGTCGTTAGTAAGGCCGTGATGTTACAAGGTGTTCATGTTTTTGATAAGGAACTGAATAACATTACCTTTTCTTCTAAAGGAATAGAGGAAACTGTTTTACATAACGATACGATTGTAAGTGAACTGAAAAAACGCGATAAGCAGGCACAACGCAAACCTGTTGCTTACACATGGAAAACAAAGGATGGACATCCTGTCCATAGTTTGATTATGCCGATTGGCGGTTTTAAGGTCGCGGGGTATGTTGAATTCATTACCGATCCAATTCTTCAATTTGCTAATTTGGGGAGCGCGCTATCTGGTGAAGTCAAGTTGTTGAATGCTCAGAAAGACGTTCTCCTTGCCAGTCATCCTCAATCAGCGAAACTGGAAGAAGAAAGCAAGGGTGAAAAAGTAGAAGAAAGTGTAAGCTCCGGTCTGGAAACCTTATTTGTGGATGTACCTGCTTCAACGGGTGAAACATGGATGACGGTTTCGTTGACCCGTGACATCAGTGAATTTAAGAATAATCTTCTGGAAATTCGTAATCAGGCTATATCTCTTGTTTCAATTGCATTGTTGGGTTGTGCCATTGGCGGCTGGTTATTGCTTCGATTTGCGGTTTTTGCCAAGCTTAGAAATTTCGCAAATGCCATGAAGGATTTGGGCGGAGGCAATACGCGTGTTGAAATCCCACCAACTGGAAATGATGAATTTCGAACAATGGCCTCGGCCTTGGAGATGTTAAGAGAAAGTGTCCGTCAAGCTTATCGCCGACAACGCATTATCGAGAATAATGCGTCCTGTATAGTCTTATGCGATTTGGACGGAAATCTGGATTATTGCAATGTTGCAGCCCGTGATTTTTTACGATTTGCAGGTGATGAAGATGTATGCAGTAAATCTGCAGATATCTTTGAACAAGGTGCGGCATTTATTCATAAAATTTCAAATTCAGAAAATTTGCCGTTCAAACAACAGTTTATTTATCAAGATCGGCATGTAGAAGTTGATGCACAGGCTGTTTTGAGTCAGCACGGTGCTCATGTGAACACGATGTTGAGTTGGACGGATGTGACCTTACAAAAACAGGAACGTGAATTTGCTGCGAAAATTATGGAAGAAGTGACGTCAGTTGCACAGATTGTGGCGCAACAAGCACGGAGTTTGGAACAACTGTCGGAATCTTTAGGTGAACAATCTGATGAAACAGTAACACAAGCCCACCAGGCACAGGAAATTTCCGAACGCAATCGCCAAAGTGCGACGAATGCGGCGCAAACAGCGACGCAGTTGAATACAAATTTTTCTGATATGGCGCAAAAATCCAATACTGCAAAAGAAACAGCAGAAACGGCAATTTCTGTTGCTGAAACGGGTAATCGTGCTGTGGAAGAGCTGGAAAGTTCGAGTTCTAAAATTGGTGAGGTGACCCGCATGATCAGTGATATTGCGGCACAAACTCGACTGCTTGCCTTGAATGCGACGATTGAGGCACAACGCGCGGGGGAGGCTGGCAAAGGCTTTGCCGTTGTTGCCGATGAAGTCGGGCGTTTGGCGGGTTTGACATCCAATGCAACAGATGAAATTGCACAGACCATTGCAGTGGTACAAAATCAGGTTATAGATGCTAAATCAGCAATTGAGGAAATTAATAACGTGATTTCACAAATCCATGACATTCAGTTTGAAGTTTCTTCCACAGTTTCACAGCAGGAAAGCTTGACAGTTGAAATTTCTCAAAGCGTTTTGGGGATTACCGATGGGTCCTCTGAAATCGATCAGATTGTAAATGCTGTTGGTGGTGAAGCAGAAAAAACCGGGCAGTTATCGAACGATTTGCGCGGAACGTCGGGTAAGTTGTCTGAGGAAGCCACCAATTTGCAAAGCAATATTGATAAATATCTAAAACATTTGGAAGGGAGTGAGTAAGATTCATTCCTGATTATGTTAGATCATTGAGGGGCAGGGGAGTTTCAACTATATTCGAAGTTCCCCTGCAAAATTTTATGATTATAAAGCGCTTGCGGTTCGGGAAGCTTGATCGTATAGCCCGGACATGCCGCGTAAAAGAGTGGCAACATCGGACAGTTCCAGCCTGTTGTGTTCTACGGCCTTGTATGCACTGACAAGGCAACGCTCGCGAATGCGGCGATATTCGGAACAGACGTGCTGTCCTTCTTCCGTTGTGCTGTAAAAACGTTCTTTTCCTCGTTTTTCACCCTGTACATAACCTGCTTTTAAAAGCTTTTTCAGGGAGTAATTTACAGTGTGCTGATCTTCGATATTTAAAACAAAACAGATGTCGACCAGTCTTTTTTCCTTAGCGCGGTGATTGACGTTGTGCAGAACCAAGACATCCAAGGGGCTAAAATCATTTTCTCCAACGGCAGTCATGCAACGGGTCATCCATCGACTGAATGCATTAAAGGAGATAATCAGTCCATATTCAAACTCGCTTAATTGCCAGCCTTCTTCTGAAGCAAGATGTTCGGAAGAAACGATGTGGCGGGAGTAGGGATAGTCTTCTTTTTTTTCAATCACAAATGCCTCCTGTTATATTTTATCTGTAATTTACGAGCGAAATGACGGTGTTACAAGGGGTGTTTTGCTTATTATGTGACTGTATATCTGTTTTAATGTGACATTAAGACGGGCAATGTTGTGTGTTTGATGATGGAACGTGTGGCGCTACCCAAAACAAGTTCACGCCATCGCGAATGGGCATATGCCCCCATTACGATGATATCACTTTGATGTTCTTGAGCTTTTTCAAGAATAAGGCGGCCAGATCTCTGACCATTGGCTTCAAGGATTTTATGGTGATTTTGTAGTCCCATATCAGAAAGTAAACTAGAGATTTCATCCGGCCGGGCAACGCTGAAAGGGCGGCTACCATCTTCAGTTTTTACCGTGATAATTTCAATACTTTCTGCATTGGTAATAAAGGGAAGGCTGTCGAAAAGGGCACGTGTACTTTCGCGGCCTCCATCCCATGCTATTGTGACACGATTAAAGGCTGGTTTTGCTTTGTAGTCACGCGGAACGACAATGACGGGCCGACCACTGCCAATTAATAAATGGGAAAGGGCTGATTTCTCATCCTGCATTGCACTTGAAGACGTATCGGGTTGACCTGTAACAACGATATTATAGAAACGGGCTTCCCTGCGTAATGCAATAGATGGTTTTTCATTGGCGATTTTAAAGGATGTGGTAATATTGAAATTGCTCAATGTCTGATCAAATTGTGCACGTGTCATAGCAGACGGCATACTGGAAAGATCAATGTTTTTTTGAATTGCGTTTGCCAATGCATCATCAAAAATTTTAAGGTCTGTCGGGTCTTGACCTACAAATAAACCGGTCAAATGTGCATTGAGTTGATCTGCAAGGTGGGCAGCATAAGTCGTCCAGTTGACGCAATGTGCATTGTCGTCTTGATAGACCATGATTTTTGAAAGTTTCATAACAGGCATCAGTTCATGTTGTTTGGAAGCCAAGTAACGATTTCAGGAAAGGCTGTAATCGCACCAACGGCACCAATAAGAATGAGGAAAAACGGAAGGGCTGCTTTGGCAACAACTAAAATATTGCGCCCTGACAAGGACTGAATAACAAACAGGTTGAAGCCGACAGGGGGAGTGATTTGAGACATTTCAACCACAATCACAATGAAGATACCGAACCATAAAGGATCAATTCCGGCAGTTTCGATCATGGGCAAAATAACGGCGGTTGTTAAAACAACAACCGAAATACCATCTAGGAAACACCCCATGACGATGAAGAAAACGGTAAGCGCAGCAAGTAATTGATATTGGCTCAATCCCATTTGACCGATCCAACTGGCAAGGCTGGCAGGAATGCCTGTAAAACCCATTGCGGTTGTCAGAAAAGCTGCGCCAGCCAAAATAAAGGCAATCATACAGGATGTTCGAGTTGCACTCAAAATACCGTCGATAAAGTTTTCTTTTGTCAGATCTCCTGTCATTTTTGTGAGTAAAAGGGATAGAAATACGCCGACGGCGGCCGCGTCTGTAGGGGAAGCGATACCCATATAGATGGACCCGATAACCCCAGCAATCAGCAGTACCACCGGGCCAAGGTTTTTAATGCTATGAAAACGTTGTTTCCATGAGAAGCTTTCGGCGGTCTCTGGCATTTTGTCTTTGTTGAGAAAGGACCAGATGGCGACATAAGCCATAAACATAACGACCAACATGATACCGGGTCCGACACCGGCGACAAAAAGGCGGGCAATGGATTGTTCCGTCGCAACACCATATACAATTAGAATAATGGAGGGTGGGATCAAGAGGCCCAAGGTTGCGGATCCGGCAAGTGTTCCCAAAATCATTTTTTCGTCATAACCACGCCGCTTGAGTTCAGGGATTGATATTTTCCCGATTGTTGCTGCTGTCGCTGCGGATGATCCTGAAACTGCAGCAAAGATACCGCAGCCGATAATGTTGATATGAAGGAGTTTGCCGGGCAAGTTTCCCATCCACGGATGAAGCCCTTCAAACATGTCGTCTGACAAGCGGGACCTAAACAGAATATCCCCCATCCAAATAAAGAGGGGAAGGGCCGCAAGAGACCAAAGGTTGCTGGCCCCCCAAATCGTAGAGGCCATTAAGGGGCCGGTTTGTGATGTGGTAAAAACTTCCATTGCAATGGCAGCAACGGCCAGAAGGGAAATACCAACCCAAACGCCACTGCCCAATAAAGTGAATAAAACAATTAAAATGATGAAGGCAGGCAGGAGAATGTCGCTCATTATTCTGCCCCCAGATCGGCATTTTCTGCCTTAATGAAAAAATCTTTTTGCATAAGTGATGAAATGAAACCATCCAACATGGAGATGGTCATTAATGTTGCCCCCAATGAGAGCGAAGCCTGTGGAATCCAAATCGGGACGGCAATAAGTCCTGTGGAAAGGTCTCCGTATTCATGGGATTCAAGAACCAATTCCCAAGCGTAATAAGCCAGCCAGCCAGTTAAGGCCGTTCCGATGAAAAAAGACCAAATATCAGTGAGCTGTTGTCCCTTGGGACCTAAGCGCTGAATGAATAGATTAACTCGAATATGTGTTCCATGACGAAGGGCATAAGGTAATGAGAGAAAAGAGGCACCCGCCAGCATGAAGCCTGCTATCTCAGCATAAGAAGGGATTGTTAATCCAATTGCGTGACCTGTTAGGGCTGAAGAGATAAAATCAATTAGATTTGCCCCGACTTGTAAGAGTACGATTGAGAAAATGCCAAACAGGAAAAGCGCCCCCATCACGCCCCCTATGGCATAAAGTTTGTCGAGCATAGCCCTCATTTTGAAACCTCCGCATAGAATGATGGCGAAGGGAAATACCCCTCGCCATCTATCGTATTATTTATTGTAAGTTGCCAGAATTTCCTGACCATCAGCACCGGATGCTTTTGCCCAGTCCGCAGTCATTTCGCTACCGGCTTTTTTCAAGCCGTTAAGCAAGTCGGCCGTCGGTGTGGAGACCTTCATGCCATTGTCTTGCAAGATTTTAATTTTAGCGGCTGTTTCAGCTTGGCTGGCTTCCCAACCACGTGCTTGGGCTGCTTTGGCAGCAGCGTCGATTGCTGACTTTGCGCTGTCAGATAACTTGTCATAGGCTTTTTGGTTTACAACAACGATGTTTTTCGGGATCCAAGCCTGTACATCCACGAAATTGGATACAAAATCCCATGCTTTGGAGTTTGCGCCCGTGGAGGGGGAGGTGATCATGGCGTCAACTTGACCTGTTGCAAAAGCTTGGGGAATGTCAGGAACTTCAACTTGAGTGGGAACCGCGCCGGACAGGCGTGCCAAACGTTCGGTTAAGGCATTGTATGCCCGCATTTTAACCCCTTTTAAATCTTCTAAAGAATTCACTTCTTTTTTGGCATAAAGACCTTGGGGTGGCCAAGGAACAGAGAATAAAACTTTCAGGCGCTGTTTTTGCAATTGTTCTTCGATGATAGGACGAGAAGCATTCCAGAGACGTTGAGCATCCGTGTAATTTGTCGCAAGAAAAGGAATTGAGTCGATACCGAAGGCCGGATTTTCATTGCTGAGACGAGAGAGGAAGAATTCACCGATTGGAACAAGTCCTTTGCGAACAGCGTTTTTAATTTCTGGATGTTTTACCAACGAGCCTGCGCTGTGAATTTTAATATCAAGTTCGCCATTTGTTGCCGTACGAACATCATCGGCAAAGGTTTTGATATTGACGGTATGGAAATTACCGTCCGGGTAGGGGGTCGGCATATTCCATACATCTTTCGCAGACGCTTGCCCGCCTAATGCAATCAGTGCTGCCGCAGCAAGTGCAAGCTTCGAGAATTTGAACATTTAAGTTACCTCCATATTATAACATCGTCATAACAATGATAAAATATTGACAAAATGTCAAAGAAATTTTAATTTTATATCGCTGTTACGATGGTAAATATAAATTTACGAGGTTTTCTAATGGATTATCGGGTTTTGAATCTAGGTGATCGCGCCATAACTTTCGAGTTTGGCTCCGTTATATCCCGACGCGTAAACCACCATGTGTTAGGTGTACATGCAAATTTAAAAGAATCGATTTCCGGCGGGCTCGTAAAAGGTATTATTGAAAGTGTGCCGACATTTTGCTCATTGACCGTACATTTTGATCCAACTGTTTTGTTTCCTGAAGAAGTAGTGAATTTGGTTGCCCCTTATATAGAAGAGGGAGAGAGCGATTTAAACACGGCGACGAAATGGTTTTTCCCTGTATGTTATGACGATATTTATGCACCTGATTTAAAAGAAGTCGCTGACAGGACAGGACTGTCGAAAGATGAGGTGATTTCTATTCATCAAGGAACGGTTTATGATGTCTTTATGTTAGGTTTTTTACCGGGGTTTGCGTTTATGGGATTGCTGGATGACCGTTTGTGTTTGCCGCGCCGTTCCCAACCTCGTACGGCAGTTCCAAAAGGGTCCCTTGCCATCGCAGATCAACTGACGGCTGTTTATCCTTCGGAAAGTCCGGGGGGCTGGCATTTGATTGGACGCATGCCGATTGATTTATTTGATGCAAAACGCAAAGAACCAGTCTTGTTAAAAGCAGGTGATCAAGTTTGTTTTCGTCAAGTATCGGTCCAAGATTTCGAGGACATTCAACAGGCATTGGTAATCGGAGAATATGATTATTCTTCTCTTTGTCAGGGAAAAGAGGTTGCCTGATGAAGGGTGCTTTAGAAATAATCTCTCCCGGTTTTCAATCTTTTATTCAGGATAAAGGACGAACTGGGTTTCAAGAATTTGGGGTTCCTATTTGCGGTAGTGTGGCACCCCATTGGATGGAGTTGGGCAATCATTTGATTGGCAATGTTGCGGATGATGCTGGAATTGAATTTCGTGTTTTAGGCCCAACATTAAAAGCGGTGAATGAGCCTGTTAAGCTGGCTGTTTGTGGGAATGTGGAGATCGAGATTATTTCCCGTGGTGAGGCCGAAATACATACCCATAAAGTTACTGGGTGGCGAAGCTTTACGCTTAATCCTGATGAGGAAGCTAAAATTGGCACCTTGGAACAGACCGTATCTGGTTTTATTGCGTTGTCCGGTGGGGTGGAAGTCAAACCAGTAATGGGAAGCAAATCGACATATGTACGTTCTGAACTTGGTGGTTTGAATGGTAACTTCTTAAAATCCGGTGATTGTGTGAAGCTAGGGGGAAGTTCCGTCAAATTGGCGAATGAGGCTGATAAACTTTTGCCATCCCCTCCCGCTGGAATCGTTGATCGGGTGCGTGTGGTGCTGGGGCCACAAGAAGACTTTTTTGAAGAAGAGGTAGTCGCTCAATTCCTGGAAAACTTTTATACAATCAGCAAACAATCCGATCGGATGGGGGCAAGATTGGAAGGAGACCTTCTTCATCATAAAAAGGAGAAAGGAAGTCAAATTATTTCGGATGGCGTGACCCCCGGTGCAATACAGGTGCCGGGAAACGGTCAGCCTATTGTCTTGTTAAATGATGGGCAAACAGTTGGTGGTTACCCCAAGATTGCAACGGTTATTTCGGCTGATTTGCACTTGATTGCAAATTCATTGCCGGGCACGCAATTGCGTTTTGAGTCTGTATCTGCGCATGCAGCCTGCATTATAGCAAGACAGGCGCGTGAAGAATTAGAACACATGAAACGGTCTATCGTTGCGGCCAGTGCCAATGGTTTTATTAATCTCAAAGCCCTTTATGAAAGCAACTTGATCGGTGGTGTTGTTGATATGGGGCGACCAGATCACTTCCCCGGTCACCTTGACGGAGATATTTGAAATGAAAATGATTAATCTGAATGCCGATCTTGGTGAAAGCTTTGGTGCATATACAATGGGTAATGATGAACTGCTTTTGAAAGCCATTAAATCTGCAAATGTGGCCTGTGGTTTTCATGCCGGTGACCCATTGGTTATGCAACAAACGGTGTCTATGGCACTTGAGAATGGTGTTTCTATCGGGGCGCATCCTGGTTTCCCGGATTTACAAGGTTTTGGTCGGCGTCCTATGCAAATGGCCTTGAATGACGTTTATGCGATGATTGCTTATCAAATTGGTGCGCTTTCAGCAGTCGCCGCATCACAAGGTGGTAAAGTAACGCATGTTAAACCGCATGGTGCTTTGAATAATATGGCTTGTGAAGATGCTGATTTAGCCTCTGCGATTTGTCGTGCTGTTAAAGATGTTGATAAAAACTTGATCTTTTTAGCGCCAGCATTATCGGAACTTTCCCTTGCCGGGAAAAGGGCTGGTTTGAATGTTGCGGAGGAGATTTTTGCTGATCGGGCCTACACAAATAAAGGAACCTTGGTGAGCCGAAAGATCGAAGGGGCTGTGATCCATGATGCTGAAATATGTCTTAATCATGTGATGAAAATGGTGGAAAAATCGGCTTTGGTGTCAATGGATGGCAAGGTGTTGAAAACCGATATCCACAGTATTTGTGTGCATGGTGATACACCGAAAGCCTGTGATACGGCGTCCTATGTGTTAAAGGGCCTTGAGGATCAGGGCTTTAAAGTGTGTCCGCTGGATCAAATGAAGCTTGCGTGACAATTTTTAAAATAGACTGTGGGCGATATCTTTTACGTCTTCCATGACAACGAATGTACTGGTTTGTTGCACAAAAGGAAGCCTTGAAATTTTTTCACCCAAGACCGTTCTATATGTTTCAATATTAGCGGTCCGTACTTTTAACAAATAGTCAAAATCCGCAGCAATCATATGACATTGTTCAATTTCAGGGATTTCGCGCACAGCATCATTGAAAGATTCAAGTGCATTGGAACGGGTATCGGTGAGGGAAACTTTTACAAAAGCGACATGTTTTGCCCCAAGCTTTCCTTGATCAAGGATAGCCATATATCCTTTAATATATTTCATCTCCTCTAATTTGCGCATTCTGACTTGGCAGGGGGTTTTAGAAAGCCCGACACGATTTGCCAGCTCGGTTACGGTTATGCGACCATTGCGTTGTAATTCTCTTAAGATCGACAGGTCAAACTTATCTAACATGATATCGCCCTTTTTTGACTAATAAATAGTCATATATGTAGAGAGTGTTTTGCAGATTATAATTCTTAAATAGTATTACTTGTTACGTTAATATCCTGTTTTTGATTATTCAAAAAGTCAAATATACTAAAAATACCTAAAAAATAGAGATATGAACTTTGATCAAACTGTTAGTCTTGGCAACCGTTGCACATGAGTCGCGTTATCTTCGGGGGTAGCGAAGGGATGACGCCGGAGGGCCGACCACAAAGGCCGGATGATGTAAGGCATATAAATACAGTTTAATAAGGGTTTATATCTGAATGATTACTTTTACTTTCGTTATATATTTGGTGTTGATGCTGGGGATTGGCCTGTACGCTTATCGCCGTACGCAAGATTTGTCTGACTATATCCTAGGTGGGCGTAATCTGGGTCCGTTACCCAGCGCATTAAGTGCAGGTGCATCTGACATGAGTGGCTGGTTGCTTATGGGCTTGCCTGGTTATGCGATGGCAGCTGGCTTTGGTTCTTTCTGGCTTGCCGGCGGTTTGCTGGTCGGAACATGGCTGAACTGGCTTTTGGTGGCTCAGCGCTTGCGCGTTTATTCGTTTCGTGCAGACAATTCCTTGACCTTACCCGCATTTTTTGAAAAACGTTTTGAAGATAGTGGCCATGGTTTACGTGTCGTTTCAGCTATTTTTATCCTCATTTTCTTCTTGTTTTATACAAGCTCCGGCCTTGTTGCCGGTGGGAAACTTTTTGAAACAGTTTTTGGTTTTCAATATGAAATTGCGGTTATCATAGGGGCCGTTGCGGTTATTTCCTATACGATGTTCGGCGGGTTCCTTGCTGTTTCCTGGACGGATGTTGTGCAAGGCTTATTGATGGTTGGTGCCTTGCTGATCGTTCCGTTGGTGGCAATGGGGGAAATTGGTGGCTTGAGTGGCACTTTGTCGGCGATTGAGGCTAAAAACCCTGAACTTCTGAATATGTTCACGGAAGCAGATGGTTCTTCCATTACGCTCATCGGTACGCTTTCGCTTTTGGGGTGGGGGCTTGGTTATTTTGGTCAGCCGCACGTTTTAGCCCGCTTTAAAGGGATCAAAAGTAAAGACGCTGTACCGTCTGCGCGCCGAATTGCCGTTCTTTGGACAGGGGTATCCATGATTGGTGCCTGTTTAATTGGTCTGGTGGCGATTGGTTATTTACCTGATGGACTAGGCGATAGCGAGACTGTCTTTATGGTTCTGGTAGACGCAATTTTCCATCCTGTCGTTGCCGGTATTTTGCTGGCGGCTATTCTCGCGGCGATTATGAGTACGGCTGACTCTCAGCTTCTCGTTTCCTCTTCCGCCTTGGCTGAAGATTTTTATAAAGCGTTGTTTAACAAAGAAGCGTCTCAAGAAAAACTAGTTATGGTAGGGCGCTTGGCCGTTGTTGGTATCGCCATTATTGCGACCGCACTGGCAATGGATAAAGATTCACAGGTACTTGCGCTTGTTTCATATGCATGGGCCGGGTTTGGTGCGGCATTTGGTCCTGCACTCATCCTTTCTCTTTATTGGAAGAACATGACAAAAGCTGGTGCCTATGCAGGTATCATCGTCGGTGGTGTAACGGTTGTGGTATGGAAGCAGCTTTCTGGTGGATGGTTTGATCTTTATGAAATCATTCCGGGAATTTTATTCTCTTTCATAGCGATTTTAATTGTGTCCAAGATCAGCACACCGCCGTCTGACAATGTCCAGACTCTCTTTGATGAAGTTGAGGCCGAGGTTAAATCATAACATTGATATAGCTCGTTCTATCAACTTTGTTGCAGATCGTTGAAAGCCCGTCCTTTTGTTGAGGATGGGCTTTTTTTTTGCCTTCAAGTTTTGAAAATCACTTAAAAACCAATTTAAGTTGCATTTTTACTATTGTATGTAAAACTATTTAGGGAATTATCCATATGGTAGAATTTTTTTAGCATAAAAATCTTTTTTATATATATGCTAATGTTGACATCGCGTTGGTCCTTGCTCAAGTATGAATATATCGGGAGGAACAAGTCGATGAAAAAAGTGTGTATTATTAGTAAGTTCATCTTTACTTTATTGTGTTTTCTGACTGTAAGTCATGTATTCGCCCAACCGGCACCACCACCTACGTCTATACTGGATCAAGCGGCAATTGCACAAATTAAAGAATGGTTGAAAAACCCCGTTGTGGAGATGTCGATCAGTGCACAAAACAAGCGTTATCAAACTTTACCCCAAGAAGAAGTTGATAAATTAGATAAGCAGTGGCGCGCAGAACGTGAAAGTGATGATCAACCCCTTATTGCCGCGACACTAAGCAGTCCCTTATCAAGCTATTTGACACAAATTCAGGCTGCATCCGGTGGCTTGTTTACAGAAATATTTATCATGGATGCCAAAGGATTGAACGTGGGGCAAAGTTCCATCACGTCAGATTTCTGGCAAGGCGATGAAGGAAAGTTTCAGAAAACATTTCCGAATGGTGCTGCCGCTGTGTTTATTGATGAGCCAGAGTTCCACGAGGGCAGTAGTACCTGGCGCACTCAAGTTAATTTGACCGTAACCGGGGCAGATCAAAAACCGATTGGTGCGGTTACTGTTGAATATAACCTGACGGAACTGGCACGCCGTCGCGGCATGCTTTAAGCGATAAGAGAAGGAACCTAATATGCAGTTTTTACGTCATATGAAAATCGCTCAAAAGCTAAGTTTGAGTTTTTCAATTCTTATCGTGGTCACAGTTCTCATGGCCATTATTTCTTTTTCGGCGATTAGTGAAATTAAGTCCGCTGAACATGAGAGCGAAAATGCCCATGAAATGGAGACAACTTATCAATTATATCAACAGGCCTTTTCTGAACAACGTCAGGGGCTTTTATACTACTTGTTGACGGGTGACCGGTCAGGTTTAAAGGAATTTAACGACTTTGGTGTTGTCGTTACCAAGCACTTTAAACACCTAAAAGATTTATCAAAGAACTCAAAGGCCGTGGATGGGCAGGTTAATAAGCTCGGCGAATATTATGGTGAATGGGTGACGCTCTACGCCTCGGAACAAATTCGTTTGATGAGGAATTACCTTACCGTCAACCAAGCACGAGCCGTTGAAGTAACGGGCTTGCCTCAGGAAGTTATTTCTAGGTTTGATCATACGGCACGAGAGCTTTCAAACAATCTCATGAAGATCGCGAAAGAAGCATTGTTAACTAAAGAAACTGCAATGACGCGTTTTTCGACAACCATTATCATTTCTGTCGGGCTGTTGATTGTTGCGGCCATTTTCTTTGGTATTGTTCTGACACGAGTCATTGCCGGACCGATTGGACGTATGACGAATGTTATGGGTGATTTGGCTGCAGGGCAGTTGGATACAGTGGTCAATGGCGCTGATCGTCGCGATGAAATTGGTGGTATGGCAAAAGCCGTTGAAGTCTTTAAACAAAATGCGATTGAACAACGTGAACTGCAAGCCAAGGAAGCAGAACAACAGGAATTAGAACGTCGTCGACATGAGAAAATGGAAGAACTTGCCAAGAATTTTGACGAAAAAATGAGAGTTGGGCTTGATATCGTGAGCTGCTCGGTCGCAGAGGTCATGGAATCAGCATCAACAATGGCAGGAAATGCGATTGAAACAGGTACTTTGTCTCAAGATGCATCAACTGCAATTGAAGAGGCTAGTGCAAATATTCAGACGGTTTCTGCAGCTTCGACAGAGTTGTCTTCATCAATTAATGAAATTTCAAGACAAATGTCGCAAGCATCTGAAGTGTCCCGTGCGGCAGTTTCAGAAGTGGAAATGGTAAATTCACGAGTTGTTGCACTAAATGAAGCGGCAGTGAGCATTGGTCAAGTTGTTCAAATTATTAGTGATATTGCGGAGCAAACAAACTTGTTAGCGCTGAATGCGACCATTGAATCTGCACGTGCTGGTGAGGCTGGTAAAGGGTTTGCTGTGGTTGCTAGTGAAGTGAAGAACCTAGCAACACAAACGGGGCAGGCCACGAGTGAAATTAGTCGTAAAATTGATGAAATTCAGCGTGAAACCGGGGCTGCAGCAGATGCTGTGCTTGGTATCGGGGAAACTATTCGCAAGATCGATGAGCTGACAGCTGTTGTTGCCACTGCTGTTGAAGAACAAGGGGCTGCAACCAGTGAAATTGCACGTAATGTCGACGAAGCTGCTCGGGGGGCCAATGAAGTTTCGAACGTCGTTCTCTCTGTTGCCAAAGCGGCTGAAGAAACAGGTAAACTTGCAGAAGGACAACAGACGACAGTTTCTGATTTAGGCAATAACAACGATGGCCTGAAAAATGATATCAGCAGCTTCTTAACTGCGGTTAAACAAATTTAAAAAGCTTGCTCTTCTTGTCGCAGTTCTTCTTCCAGTGCTTTTTTTACAGATGATCTTGGTTGTGAAAAGCCTGCAAGAAGACTGTACAAGACGGGTGTTAGAAATAAAGTCAGGAACAGGGCAAGCCCTAATCCACCAACGATAACCCAACCGATTGCAATACGACTTTCTGCACCGGCACCTGTTGCAATGACCAATGGTACAGCACCAAGAATCGTTGAGATTACGGTCATAATAATAGGGCGGAAACGCAAAATTGCAGCTTCTTTAACGGCATCACGAACATTCATTCCTTCGTCACGCAATTGGTTGGCAAATTCAACGATTAATATGCCGTTTTTAGCCATAAGCCCGACCAGCAACAAGATGCCGATCTGGCTGTAAACGTTTAAGGATAAGCCTGCCAGCATCATGGTGTAGACCGCTCCCGCAATCGCAAGGGGAACAGATAGCATAATGACGAGAGGGTGAATGAAGCTTTCAAATTGGGCAGCTAAAACCAAGAAAACAATAACGAGTGCCAATATGAAAACAGTTTGGATACCCCCGGATGTATCTTTAAAGGTTGCGGATTGTCCGGCGTATCCAATTTTTGCATTGAGAGGAAGAAGTTCTCTTGCAGCCTCTTCCATATAGTTGACGGCTTGTCCGAGCGTGTAATCCGGTGCAAGCGCAGCCTGAATAGTGATGGAAGGCAAACGGGCATAACGACGCAATTCAGCAGAGGCCGCTGTTTCTGTCGCTTGCACAAGGGCGCCGATTGGAACCAATGCCGAAGGATTGCTTTTATCCGGGCGAATAAAGACGTTTTCTAGGCTATTATACGTCTTTTGATCCTCTGGCTGGATTTGGGCGACAACGGAATATTCCCGTCCGCGATCCACATATGTGCTGATTTCTTTAGAGGCAAACATAACCTGAAGAGTTGTCGCAATTTCTTGTGCATCAATACCCAGATCATATGCCCGTTGTCGGTCAAATTGGATGTCCAGTTGTGGCTGGTTTTCTTCATAATCCATTTCTGGATTGACCAGACCTTCATTGAGTTTAGCTTGTTCCAATAAAATATTGGCCCATTGTTTCACCTGGTCGAAATCTGTTCCGCCAACGACGATGCGTAAAGGCGTGGAGTTCCCGCGTAACCCCAAGCCTGCTGGGCTGGAAACAGAGGCACGTGCACCCGGTAAATCTTTAACTTTCGGGCGTACACTGTTGACGATTTGATCCTGAGTTTGATCACGTTCGTCCCAAGGGGCCAATCGCATGACAACAAAACCACGATAAGGGCGGTTCCCCCAGCCAATGATTGTGTAAACGGATCGGATATTACCCTTTTCCACCTGTGGGGCGAGCATCCTTTCAACTTGTACGGCCTGCTCATCTGTATAGGAAAGGGTGGACCCTTGTGGCGCTGTCATCGGGACAAAGGCGACGCCGCGGTCTTCACGCGGGGCTAGTTCTCTGGGCAATTCCTTATATATGCCGATAGCACCCAAGCTGAAAATCAAGCAAATAGCGAGGATGAAATAGGGGTACTGTAGGGCCTTTTCCAAAAGGTTTCTATATATTCTGCCGATCCTTGATTGGGCGAGGAGGTGGTCGTCATCTACAATCCCATCGGCAATCTCAGATTTTTTGGGTGCTTTAATAAGGCGCGATGCCATCATGGGGCATAAACTCAAGGCGACATAAGTTGAAATGGCAACAGCGGCTACCATAATCAGCCCGAATTCACTGAAAAGCCGCCCAACTTGCCCCCCTAAGAAGGAAATCGGAATAAAGACGGCGACCAATGTGACTGACGTTGCCAAGACGGCAAAGGTGACTTGCTGAGTACCGCGCATAGCAGCAACGATTGGTGTTTCGCCGCCATCGATGCGCCGCTTAATGTTTTCCAGAACGACAATGGCATCATCAACAACCAAGCCAATTGCTAAAAGCAGGGCGAGTAAGGTGAGAACATTGATAGAAAAGCCAAAAAGCGCGATCAAGGCAAGGCAGCCAATTAAGGCCACCGGAATGGTGACAACGGGGATGAGAGTTGTACGCAAAGAGCGCAAAAATAGTAAGATAACCATTACAACGAGGGAGAGGGATATAATAAGGGCTGTGATCACCTCTTCAATTGAGGCTGAAATAAACAATGCATCATCAGAACCGACGATGACTTCCATCCCTTGCGGCAGGTTGTCTTTCAGGCTCTCAACTTTTTGACGGACCAATTGTGAAATGGCCATCGTATTTGCCTGACTTTGCCGAATAACCTGTAGACCGACTGCCGGTTTTCCATTGGCGCGCAGGATGAGATCATCATTTTCCACCCCTTGTTCGATTTTTGCGACATCGCGTAGTCGTACGGAGTAGCCATTTACCTTGCCAAGGATGATGTTTTCAAATTGTTTCGGTGTGGAAAGGCGTGCGTTGAGGCGAAGTTCAAGCAAACGATTTTGCGATTTGATTTCCCCAGCCGGGAGTTCGATATTGTTGCGTTCTATCGCATTTTTAATGTCGCTGACGGTTACGTTGCGTGCGGCCATCGCGCGCCTGTCCAGCCATACGCGGATGGCATAGCGACGTTCCCCTCTGATATCTACACTGGCAACACCTTCCAAAGTAGACAAATGATCGATGATATAGCGTTCGACATAGTCCGTAATTTCTTCCGGCTTATGGCGGTCTGATACAACAGCAAGACGCATAACCGGGTCAGCATCACTATCGCTTTTTACAATAGCCGGTTCATCGACACCATCGGGAAGTTTTGAACGAATGCGTCCAACTGCATCCCTAATGTCATTGGCGGCTTCGTCAATATCACGCCCTGTCTCAAACTCAATGACGGTTCTGGCCCGGCCACGACGGCTTTGTGATTGAATGGACTTTACACCGGAGACGCCGGAAATTGAACTTTCAATCACTTCGGTGATATCGGTATCCACAATTTTGGGTGAAGCACCGGTGTAATAGGTCGTAATCGTGATAACAGCAGTATCTACATCTGGGAGTTCTCGAATGGGGATTGAGAAAACAGAAGCAATACCTGCGGTGATGATGAGCAGACTGGAAACGATTGCAAGAACAGGTCGCCGAATTGAAAGTTCAGAAAGTGTCATTGGGTCACCTGTGTGGAACTTTCATTTAAAATGTTCAACGAACTACCATCTTTGACTTTTTGAATACCGCGTATGATGACCAGTTGATTTTCATTTAAACCTTCAAGAACTTCTACCCAACCGAATGCGCGCCGCCCCAACTTAATGGATGTCTTGACGGATTTGGAATTGGTACCTTCTGTACTGACCGCAAAGACATAATTTTGCGCCCCATCAATGATCACGGCTTCTTCGGGAATACTCAGAACATCACTGGCTTCCAGAATAAGGCTGAGTCTTAAAAACATGCCTGCTGGTAGCTTCCCATCTTCATTTTCAATAACCGCACGGACCTTGAAGGAACGGGAATCTGCATTGACGCGGGTATCAATCGCTTCGACTTTCCCCTTGAAGATTTGATTTTCAAACGCGGCGGCCTCTGCCAAAATAAAGGTTCCGATGTGAATTTCTGCGTATAGTGTTTCAGGTAAGAAGAATTCGACCTTTATAGAGGAAAGGTCGTCAAGCAAAGCGATGGTTTGGTCTTCTTTGATATGACTGCCGATTTCGATGTCTGAAAAACCGATACGACCAGAAAAGGGTGCTTTGATTATTCGATCTTGTAAACGCCGTGCCGCACGTTCGCGTTCTGCCCTTGCAATTTCAACTTCGGATTCAAGTTTATCCACCATCGAAACAGCAACAGCATCTCTTTTACGTAATGATTTCGATCGTTCCAGTGAGCGTTGTGCTTCACGTAATTTAGCTTGAGATTCAGCGAGGTCTGCGCGCTCAATCTCTTTGTCTAATTCAAGTAAAACATCATTTTCGTTTACAAACTGGCTATCGGCAAAGGTGATTTTTCGAACGATCCCCTCACTGATGGCCATGATTTTAACGCTTTTGTTGGCTTTGGTCGTGCCAACGGCTTCCACAATTGTTTCAATGTTTCGATATTTTGTGGGCGCGGTTTCAACTTTAATCCCTGCACCTTCTTCGGCGGATGCAGGAGGAATATTGTTTTGAATAAGAAAGGTAAAAAATATGAAAACAATAGCTTTGATAATGGGAAGCATTTGAAGACTTTTCGATAGCGTTAATTTGTAGAAAAGTTATGTTATTTTATTGTTTCCCGCTAGCAAATAATTGGCTGCATTTATCAATGATGCCAAAAGCTCGGTTGCAATAAAACGATAATCGTAACGTATTCCAATCGCCCTAAAATCATTCCAATATCAAGGATCCATTTTGCAGAGTCTGGCAGAGATTGGAAATTTCCGGCTGGTCCGATAATTGATCCCAATCCCGGGCCAACATTCGAAAGAGCGGTTGCTGCACCGCTGAGGGCTGTTACAAAGTCAAGGCCTGTAAAACTCAGAGAAGTTGAAATAACGGCAAAACTAATGATCAGCATGAAAATGTAGATCAAGACAGATTGGCTCAATTCGTTATTCAGAGGTTTTCTATCGATCTTTTGAAGGAATATTCCATTGGGATAAATGAGTTTTCTTAATTGTTGTAGGCACGATAGCCACAAGACATGAAAACGGAACATTTTTACACCTCCTGCTGTGGACCCTGAGCAACCACCAACAAAGGTGAGAAAGAAGAAAAGAACTGGTGCGAATGCGCCCCAGAGACTGTAGTCTTCAAACGCATATCCAGTTGTTGTGATGACGGATATGACGTTAAATGTCGCAAGAGTTAAGGCTGTAAAAAAGTCTTGTGTTCCTGCTGCTTCATAATACAGGTAAGCACATATAAAACTTACAGTAGAAACGAATGCAACATAGATTTGCACTTGTGAATCCAGAAAAAATAAAGTCCACTGGCGCTTCTTCAGGGAAAATAACATCAATGAAAATGGGACAGAGCCTAAAAACATAAATACGGAGCCCGTCCATATAATCCCTTTGTCCGGAAATGCGGCAAATGATTGATCTGTTGTCGAAAAGCCGCCTGTAGAAAGCGTCGTCATAGCATGCACGATGGCATCAAACATGCCCATGCCTTCAAAATAGTATATTAGCGCACATAAAATTGTCAGGCCCGAATAAATCGCAAAGACACCAGTGGCAATATCTTGAATCCGGGGGAATATTTTTCCAGCAGTCTCGGAAGATTCTAGTTTAAAAAGCTGCATACCGCCGGTTTTTAGAACCGGAAAAATGGAAATTGCCATGACAACAATGCCAATGCCGCCAATCCATTGCAATAAGGCACGCCATAACAAAATACCAGGAGGTAGGTGTTCTAATCCGGTAAGAATTGTGGCGCCTGTTGTGGTTAGGCCGGAGATGGTTTCAAAAACGGCATCTGTAAAGGTCATATCCTGAGAAGACCAATAGAAAGGCAAAGCCGCATAAAGAGGTAATAAAATCCAACAGGCCACAGTAAACAGATAGCCGTGTTTTAGGGAAAAATGAGAACTATTGCGGTCACGTACAGTGAAGAGCGCTAAACCTGAAAACAAAGTGGCGATGGCACTGAGTTGGAAGGCTTCCCACTCCTTGTTGTGGACAATGTAATCAAATAAGGCTGGAACTTCCATAGCAGCAGTCAAGGCGAAAAGAAGACCTGCTATCGGTGAGAATAAAGGGCGAAGAACCATTTTCTGACTACATTCAAAATCCCCCGTTAACGCTTCCAGGTGGACAATAGGCGTTAACGGGGGAAGGAGTGACCTTGAGTGGTTGAGACTCTTGGTCAGGGGGCTACAGTAAATTCATCATCCAATAAGCTTGTTCTGGTAGTTCGAATAAGTAACAAAAACTTCCAAAACCGGCCTTTAGGTTGGTTTTTACTTTCCTTAAAAGGCGTACAAGGTCGTATTGCTCTTCCTGTGTTAAACCATTTTCGGCAACAGATTTTATTTCATGAGAGACTGTATCTAGTTTCTCAAGTAAAGGCCGTGCCTCTTCGTTGAGATACAGTCGTACAATACGGCGATCTTGCGCATCTTTAAGACGATGAATGAGTTCTTTTTTTTCCATTCTATCCAGTAATCGACCAGCTGAAGAGCGATCAATTTCAAGACGGGCAGCTAGCTCAATTTGGGAAATGCCAGGTGATTCTTCCAAAAGAGACAGAGCAACCCAAATTTGACGCGTCAAATTGTAGGGGCTAACTTTCCCATCAATAATTACCCGTAACTGGTGGGCAACGTCGTGAACCAGTAGAGGAACTATGTTTTGTTTTTGGTTTATCATGGTAATAATGTTGTAATAACAACAAAAGGGATTGCAACAGAATATTTAACATGACTGCTATGCGATTTCGTAATGCCTTGCTCGCAAGAGTACTCTGACATAAAGGGAGGATTACGGAGGAAATGTGAGTTATTCTGCTGCGAGTAACTGGTCTGAGGGAGCGATATCTTCTTCGATGAAATTGCGCATGCAACCAATACATTGTGCACAATCAGGTTTACACCCATGTGCCTTAAATATACGCCCTACAGTGTCAGCGCCACCTTTTATAGCGTTACGAACTTCTTTTTCACGTAATCCATTGCATACGCAGACGTACATTTGAGAAAACCCTCCTCCTGTGGATGAAAGAAATATGGTGCGATTGATAATGATTGTCAATATAAATGATAATCACTCTTACTTGCTTTTTGTTGGCAGTTGGTTTTGTTCTTTTTTTTAATTATTTTAAATTCTTGCTTTGGATCGCTAACCAGGAGCATTCACTCTGAGGAGTCGTAAGAATCCTAAGTAAAATGACAAGTGGAAGTTGTTGTTTTGAAAATTAGAGTTTCGAAAAGTATAAGATAAAACAGTATTTTAATGACGTTCTTTCTTTTTTTGACCAAGATCAATTTAGAAGTTCAGGCGGGGATGTAGCTTACTGCCATACACCTGTTTGCATGAGCATTCTGGGTGGGGGTGTGTTTGGATTTTCCAAGCATGTATAACTATGGAATCGAGGTGGCTCCATGATTCAAAAAATTGGGAAGACTCTGGGCTTCGCTGCTTTAGCTCTTGGTATGGGCTTGGCATCGTCTCAGGTCGCGGCGCAAGATAATCTTGAGAAAGTCATGAAAGAACGTGGCTTAACTCAAAAAGATGTTTTGGCAGCTGCAAAAACTTATACTCCGACCGGTGGTCGTGATGAATTTGTCGCGTTCGCTTCTGGCGGGCAAAGTGGTCAGGTAATCGTATACGGCATTCCGTCTATGCGCATCCTGAAGTATATCGCTGTATTTACGCCGGAACCGTGGCAGGGCTATGGCTTTGATGATGAGTCAAAGGAAGTTCTTGCGCAAGGTCGTATTCACGGTAAAGACATTACTTATGGTGATACTCACCACCCGGCTATTTCAGAAACAAACGGCGAATATGATGGTAAGTTTCTCTTTATCAACGATAAAGCGAACCCGCGTATTGCTGTAATCGATTTGCATGATTTTGAAACAAAACAAATTGTTGTAAACCCGATTATGAAGTCAGAACACGGCGGTGCATTTGTATCACCGAATACTGATTACGTTATTGAAGCATCTCAGTATGCAACTCCGTTAACACATGATTATGTGCCGCTATCTGAATTTAACGATAAATATCGTGGTGCGGTAACTTATTGGAAATTCGATCGTAAAGCAGGCCGTATCGACGAGTCTAAATCTTTCTCTATTGAATTACCGCCGTACAGCCAGGATCTTTCCGACTTCGGTAAAGGCCCGTCTGATGGTTGGTCATTCACTAACTCCTTCTGTACTGAACGTTACATCGGTGGTATCGAAAATGGCCGTCCTCCGTTTGAGGCTGGTTGTTCTCAGAAAGACACTGATTTCGTTCATATGGTTAACTGGAAAAAAGCAGCTGAACTGGTTGCTGCCGGTAAAGCGGACAAAATTAACGGCCATGACGTCCTGTCAATCGACACAGCTGTTAAAGAAGGCATCCTGTTCCTTATTCCGGAACCGAAGTCTCCGCACGGTATGGACGTAAGCCCGGATGGTAAGTTCTTTATCGTTTCCGGTAAGCTGGATACGCATGCTTCTGTTTACAGCATGGAAAAAATCTTCAAGCTGATCGAAAACAAAGATTTTGCAGCTAAAGATCCGTATGGTATTCCGATCCTTGATCTGCAAAAATCGTTGCATACACAAGTTTCTGTTGGCTTGGGCCCGCTTCATACACAATATGACGCTACGCCTTGTGTTGTTTACACATCTATCTACGTAGACAGCCAAGTTACCAAATGGAACTACTGTGAAGGTAAAGTTCTGGACAAGATCTCCATCCATTATAACATCGGTCACTTGATGACTATGGAAGGCGATTCTGTTAAGCCGCAAGGTAAATACCTTGTTTCATTGAATAAACTGGCAATTGACCGCTTCCAGCCTGTTGGCCCGCTGCACCCGCAGAACCACCAGCTGATCGACATTTCCGGTGAAAAAATGGAACTGTTGTACGATATGCCGCTTCCGTTAGGTGAGCCGCACTACGCGGTTGCTATTAAAGCTGAGCGTCTGAAGCCGGTTAACCGTTACAAAGTGGGCTGGAACAGCCGTAAAGACGAGAAATCTGCATATCGCGCTCGTCCGGGTCGTGAGAAAATCGTTGAAGAAAACGGTGTTGTTCACGTCTACGGTACTTTGATCCGTTCTCACATCACACCTGAGATTGTTGAAGTTGAAGAAGGCCAAACAGTCTCCTTCCACCTGACAAACTTGGAACGTGCGGAAGACGAAACTCACGGCTTTGCTGTGAACGAGTACAACGTCAACCTCTCTGCTGAACCGGGTAAAACTGTTTCTGCAACATTCGTGGCTGACCGTGCTGGCGTATTCCCGTACTACTGTACTGAGTTCTGTTCAGCTCTCCACCTGGAAATGCAAGGTTACCTGTTGGTTCGTCCTAAAGGTACAAAAGCTTCTGGTGGTGCAGTTGACGAAGGTCAGACTTACACTGCGGATGATTACACTAAACAGGTTAAAACCAATAACGATACGCAAGCCGTTATCGATAGTGTAGTTGCTTTCATCACAAGCCGTAACTTCAAAGATTTCGCACCGGTTGTCGCACTTGTAGAAGATGCAACAGACCAGTTGAACTTCGCTGCTGATGCGAAGAAGAAATCTGAAGATTATGCTGCGAAGAAAGATTTCCACAATGGTACTTTGTGGGCACAGCAATGGTTCCAATATCAGGTTAAAGCTGCAGACATTGGTCTGCGTGCGAAAACTTACCTGGAGCAGAACGGTGCTGTAGAGGTCAAAAAATAATTTAACCTCGACTTTTGGAGGTGGTCGTTACTGACCACCTCCAATTTTCTTTAATACTTTTATTTGGAAGACGGTTATGAAATTATTCATCAAAACCACTTCAGCCTTGATTGCGCTTGGGGTTTCTGCAAGTTTTGCTATTCCCGCAGCGCACGCTTCCGCCGACAAGGTGATTGAAGTTGCTGCTGCTGAAAAGACGAAAAAGAAGAAACACCCAGGTCAAAAAGTATATATGCGCAAAACCTGCATGGCTTGTCATGGCAAAGGTGGTGCAAAAGCTATTTTAGATTACCCAAATCTTGCAGGTCAAAATGAAAAATATATGATCGCGCAAATTACAGATATTTTAAATGAAAAGCGTGTTGCTAGCCCAGATGCCAATGGTAAACCCCGTACTGAAGGTATGCGTGGTGCATTGGTGACAGCAGAAGGTGAACACCGTATTTCTGCAGATGAAATTAAACTGGTTTCGGAATATCTTGCGGAGCTCGCGCCAGTGGCCCCTAAAGCACCGAAAGAGCCAATTTCAGCAGAAGACCTTGAAAAAGGTAAAAAACTGTACAAGAAGCATAAATGTCAGACTTGTCACGGTAAAGACGGGAAAAAACCGACAAACAAGGCTTATCCTTATGTCGCCGGTCAAAAAAGCAATTATATTGTGAATCAAATGACCGACATCAAAGAAAAAGTTCGTACGAACTCTAAAAGTAAAATGATGGTCTCCTTCGTTAAGAAGTTATCAGACGAAGAAATCAAACTGATCGCGGACTACCTGTCTCAGGTTGACCGCACGAAATAACCCCTCAAGTAAATGGAGTATTCCATGTCTATTAAGAAGACCGTATTGTCAGCTCTACTCGCTGGCTTGATTGCATCGCCTGCAATGGCTTGGAACGAAGGTGGTGGGGAGCAAGACTCTGCATTGCACCTGACACCGGACCGTGAAAACGGTATTGAAGTTTATGAAGTTTGTTCTGCTTGTCACTTGTTAGAAGGTTGGGGTACCGAAGATGGTACATTCCCGCAGCTTGCTGGACAGCATTTTGAAGTTATCATTAAGCAGCTTGCTGATATTCGTGCCGGTAACCGTGATAACCCGACAATGTACCCATTTGCACTGGAAAGTGAGATCGGTGGGGCACAGTCATTGGCTGATGTCGCTTATTATATTTCACAATTGCCGATGAACCCAGACAATGGCAAAGGTCCGTGGGAAGAAGGTACGCCGGAATTCGAAAAAGGCAAGAAACTATATGCAGATAACTGTGTTCGTTGTCACGGTGAACGCGGTGAAGGCATGAAAGATAAGTTCTATCCTTTGATCCAAGGTCAGCATTACAAATATATCATTCGTCAGTTCGAATGGATCCGTGATGGCAAACGCCGTAACGCAAATCCGGATATGGTGAAGCAAATTGCAGAATTCAGCGATGAAGATATGGCACAAGTAATCAATTACGTTTCCCGCCTCTCTCCGCCGAAGGATAAAGTGGCACCTCCGGGTTGGCAAAATCCTGACTTCGAGTAAGCCAGTAAAGTTTAAGAACCCGGTTTTCTCCATTTAACCGGGTTCTTTTAAGTCTATTTTAATTCGAAAAGTATCATATTTAAGTGATTCTAGGGAAGGCAGTAGCCCAATGAATGACGAGCAACAAACTAAACGCGGACTGGTCGCGCGGGGCCTGACTGTTATCGCGCTGGCCCTTATCGCCATACTTTATTTTCAACCGACATGGTGGGTGGCTCTTGAAGCCCCTCAGTATCCGCCGGAAGCATTTCCGGATGGGGTTCGGATTAATTTCCATACCAATGGCGTTTTTAATGGTTGTAGCGCCCTTAATAGCAAAGAGGTGTTGGAAATTGAAGTCCTTGATTGTGTCCATGAAATGGATGCGATTAACCATTTTGTTGGTATGTATCCAATCGCATCCGGTGGTGTGGTTGAAAAAGGTTTTTCTCAATTCCTTTTCAGTATGCTTGGTGTCATGCTGGTTGGGTTCTTAATCTTTAAATCTCGTATTCGTACGATTGTTATGTCTGCAGGTTTCGTTGCGATTGGTATATGGATGTATATGTCCTTTTATACCGCTAACGGGATTGCGTTATTGAACTCAGGCTACGTCAGTGCCTTGGTTGTCTCGCTTGGACATGGGAATGAGGAAGAAGGCGAAGAATTAAGCCCGATCATTGCAAAGCTAAAAGATTCATTGATGGACAGTGGCGAGAGCAGCCTTGCAACGCGAGACGAAGTAAACGATACCTTGGAACGTAGCGGCCAAACAGAACTTATTGATATTTTGGCAAAACTTCACAAAGGCAGTGAAGAAGCTAAACCCAAATCTCTCAAAGAAATCCTAGAAGAAGCAAAAAATAAAGGGCATGGCGGCAAAGACGCGAATATTGAAGTCTTAAAAGCTTCTTTTGAAGCAGATCAAGCTCGCCAGCCTTTTGCAGTGCGTGAACAATGGACGGGTTCATTGCAGCAGGTCATGTTCTGGCATTATGAAAAAAGCTTGGGACGTTGGTTTAACAATCAGGCTGAAATCAAGCCGCTAGTTGCAACAATGACGACTGTTGGAACGATTGTCTTCTGGGGTGTTATTGCGGCAATGGTCTTTATGGTCGTTGCAACCATGAAAAACGGCAGTTTATTCTATTGGCTGCTTCCCGGTATTCCCGCATTGCTACCTGTCTTTTTCTTGATTGAATACGCTGGTTGGCTTTGGTGGTATGGGCACAGTCTAAACGATATGGGTGCCTTTACGCTGAAACCCTTCATGCCGACGGTGTTCGGTCAAGGGAAGGTCGCGCAATTTGTAAC
This sequence comes from Terasakiella sp. 4MB5A, assembly GCF_050058155.1. GTDB lineage: Bacteria > Pseudomonadota > Alphaproteobacteria > Rhodospirillales > Terasakiellaceae > Terasakiella > Terasakiella halodenitrificans. The sequence goes on from NZ_CP188815.1 coordinate 1,921,228, forward strand.
ATTGTCATATCCGTCTATCGGCTTTGGTATGATGTTGGGCGTCTTGGTATGCATGCTGCTCGCGATGTTGTTGCGCAGAAAGCATATTATTGAAGGTGAGTAGCGTCGCATATTGTGAGGAGCGATGATTAAGCACTGGACATATTTGACGGTAATGTTTGTAGCAGTCTTTTGGGCTGCTACAGGCATTGCTGCACCGACCCTTCAGGAACTCATTAATGAGACCGAAGAGGGCGGCATTCTTATACCCCCACCGGGGGTGTATAACGAAAACATTAAGATCTCCAAGCCGATAACACTGGAAGGGCAGGGGAAGGTGACAATTGATGCTGGTGGTGTTGGCACGGCATTAATTATTGAAACGGACGGCGCAAATGTTAGCGGCTTAACACTTCAAAATTCAGGTACTTTGCATAATGATGTTGATGCAGGTATCCATGTCCGTGGCAAATACAACGTTATCAAAGATAACAAGATTCTTGATTGTCTGTTTGGGATTGATCTTTCTCAATCAAACAATAACCTTGTGAAACGCAACCTTTTTATATCTAAAGATCTTTCTTTAGGCTTGCGTGGAGATGCGGTTCGTCTGTGGTATAGCTTCGACAATGAGATCACAGACAATGAGATTGCCAACTCTCGAGACTTTGTTGTGTGGTACAGCGCGAATAATGTGATTGCGCGCAATGATATTCGCAATGGGCGATATGGCCTCCACTTCATGTATGCCAAGTACAACCGGGTAGAGGATAATAATATTCACAAAAATACAGTCGGGATTTTCCTGATGTATAGTGATGATGTGGTCATTCGTGGTAATAAAATTTACCATGCGCTTGGTGCAGCAGGCATGGGTATTGGAATGAAGGAATCATCCAATATTGATGTTGTGGATAATGAAATTTTATATTCCAGTACAGGTCTTTATTCTGACGTTTCTCCTTTTCAACCTGATACGACAAACCGGATTTATCGCAATACGCTTGCGTTCAATCGGATAGGCATTAACTTCCTGAATGACTGGAAGGGGAATATTTTAAAGGACAATATCCTGCGCGATAATATCCGCCAAGTTTCTGTTGCTAATTTTGCCAGTGCAGCACGTAATGTCTGGGAAGGCAACTATTGGGATGATTATCAAGGTTTTGACAATGATGGTGATGGGTATGGCGATACTGCCTATCAACCTCAAGTCTTTGCGGACCGTGTTTGGATGGATGTGCCCGAAACCGCATTTTTTCTTGGAACACCGCTCTTGTCTTTGGTTGATTTCTTAGAAAGATTGGCTCCTTTTACCCAGCCTTTGACCATGCTCAAGGACGAAAAACCCCGTTTTAAGCGACAATTTGAATATGTTACGGATACGAAAACCGGTCAAATTGCCGATGAAGACGCCGGGACAACCCGCTATGACCCCTTTGGTCTCAGCAACCCCCAAATTGGGACGACAGATTAATGACGAAAAAAGTGAAACGCAATCCGAATAGTCCGGCAAGTAAGCGTGCGCGCCGTGAATTCCTGCGTGCAGCTGTTGCCGGTGCTGGTGTGACAGGGGTGGCTCTCGCAGGATGGTTTCCTGTGTCTAGTCATGCCGATATTCGATTACGACCACCTGGTGCAATCGCCGAAAAAGACTATTTGGCCTCCTGTATTAAATGTGGGCAATGTGTTCAAGTTTGCCCTGTTGAGGCACTGGTACTTGCGGATGTTCCAGACGGTTTTGGCCTTGGGGCACCCTATGTAAATGCACGTGAGCAGGCCTGTGATTTTTCGTGTGATGCGGTGCAATGTGTTCTGGCTTGTCCAACAGGGGCACTGAGCCATGATATTGATAAAAAAGAACAAGTGAAGATGGGCAAAGCCAAGCTGGTTCGCCCGGATGCATGTCTTGCCAGACAAAATAAGGGATTTAAAGGACAGGCCCGAGGTTTGGATTTTGAAGGACTTCATCGATATACCGAGGTGGATCGTTGGACACCGATCAAGGTTGCAGATTTTGATTATGATTTGGAAATTTGTGATCTTTGTGTACGTGAATGTCCCATCAAAGATGCAATTGAGCTGGTCCCGATGGAAAATGGTTCCGGAAAAACACCGGTTATCAAAGAGGCCTGTGTTGGGTGTGGTATGTGTGAAATGATATGTCCGGTAGAACCTGCTTGTATCGTAATGGAAGTTAATCCGATGGGGTCGTCAGTATGAAACGTCTTCTGAACTCATTGAAGTTGATGCTGGGGTTGGCAGCAACTCGTCCCGCTAAAGAAACATGGACGCCGGAAGCGCAGGAAATGCATGCCTACAAGAAATCGGCAGAACAAGTTGCAATCCGGCGTGAAGCGATTAAAGAAGAATTGGCTGCAGGTCATTCTTCAAAAAAATGGAAAATCCGTCGCTGGATTTCTATTGTTACCATTAATTTATTGTTTGTAATCTCATATCACTTTGATGTTCAACTCGTTGAAGGCGCTTTAACAGCATCTCGATTTGTTGGTTTTCATATGGCCGATTTGAACTCTGCCTTGCAGGTGACACTGGCATATAAACATATGGTGGTGAATCTTGTAATCGGAACCGTGACGGTATTTTTAATATGGTGGGCTTTGGGTGGACGAACCTTCTGTTCATGGGTCTGTCCTTATCATCTGGTCTCCGAACTTGGCGAGATGCTACATCTTAAATTGGTAAAATTGGGACTGGTAAAAGATCATCCGCTTGATCGTCGTTTGCGTACTGTCCTTTATGTGATTTTTGCACTGCTCGCCTTTATTACAGGATATACTGTTTTCGAAACCATCAATCCTGTCGGTATTTTAAGCCGTGCTTTTACCTATGGCGCGTCTTTAGCTTTGCTCTGGATTGGGGTTCTCTTCCTTGTTGAAGTTTTTTACTCTCGTCGTTTCTGGTGTCGTTATGCATGCCCTATTGGTTTGACTTATGGGTTTGTCGGTTCAATTTCCCCTGTTCATATCAATTATAATTTAGAGAATTGTTTACATGAAGGTGAGTGTCGTAAGGTATGCCTTGTGCCGCATGTTCTGGAAATTACAAAAATGGGATATGCGGATGATGTTAAAATTCAGGTTGGGGCGGATTGCACTCGTTGTGGAATGTGTGTAGATGTATGTCCAACGCAGGCTTTAACATTTAAAGTCAAAGGTTTGGATGGGATGCTCTGATATGACGAAAACGTTGATCGACGTTAAAGATGTGACCAAGGTTTTTAAAAAACAAAAAACACTGGATAACCTCTCGCTCAAGATTAAATTGGGTGACCGTATTGCTTTGGTTGGCTCGAATGGGGCGGGTAAAACGACGATTATTCGTTGCCTTCTCGGCGAATATACCTTTGATGGAGAAGTTTTGTTTGACGGGATGGATCCACGAAAAAACCGCGAAGATGTTTTGGGGCGCATCGGGTTTGTTCCTCAAATCCCACCACCTTTGCGGATGCCAGTACATGATTTGGTGAATTATGTGGCAAAAGCCTGTAACAGCGATACGACACAAATTTCTGAAATTGCGACACGTATGGGACTGGATATTTTCGAAATCGAGAAAAAGCCCTTTATGAAGCTGTCAGGCGGCCAAAAACAAAAATTGTTGATTGCGATGGCTTTGGGGCGACCTTGTGACTTGTTGGTTTTTGATGAACCAACCGCCAATCTGGATCCGGCGGCACGGCAAGTTTTATTCGATTTATTGGCAGAACGCGCTGATAAATCGATGATTATTTCTTCACACCGTTTGGAAGAGGTCGCAGCCCTTGTGAACCGTGTTGTGGAAATGGACCGTGGTCGTATTGTGCTGAATGACCATGTAGAGGATGCAGTTGGAACGGCGGGGCGTTTACAGTGTCGTGTGGTAATTTCAAAGTATGTCGAGGCTTTCGAAAAAACGATCTCTGAATGGAATTTTACCAGCCATGATAAAAAGGAATGGATTGGTGAAGTCGGTGGACCTGATCGTTTGCGTTTTTTAGGAACGCTTTCCAGATATGTCGGCCTTGTAAAAGCCGTTCATATGGATGAAGCCGGAGAGGCATAACATTATGAGAAAATGGTTTTTCCTATTCGTGCTTCCTTTATTTCTTCTTGCTTGTAACGAAGAAAAAACGGGCCCGGTCGATGTTCATTATGATCGTGATATGTGTGAACGCTGCCGTATGATTATCAGTGAGCCCAAATATGTAGCTCAGGTCCGTGGTGGTCCGAACAAACAGGTTTGGAAGTTTGATGATATCGGGGATGCCGTTACATGGTTAAACGATAAACCATGGGCCGGGGATAAAGAGACAGAAATTTGGGTGATGGACTATACCAGCGGGACGCAATGGGTGGATGCTCGTAGTGCGTATTTCGTACCAGGGTATTTGTCGCCAATGGCCTATGGTTTTGCGGCGTTTAAAGCGGAACGACCAATGAGCGTAGATTTTAAAACTATGCTGGAGAAGGTTTTGAAAAAGAAAATTACGATTAACTGTGATCCGCTTGATCCGCAACATTCTAAGTTAACAACAAGTAATAAGAAACGGAGAGCCTAGGTATGGCTGGTTTATGGTTAACCGCAAAGCTGGATATTTCTGAATCACTTCGGGCCAAGTGGTTCTTTTTTTACGCATTGATTTTTGGTGGCCTGGTTGTTGGGCTGCTGGTTTTTGGTGTGACGGAATCTCGTATTATGGGAATTACGGGATTGTCGAGACTGTTGGTTACATTTATCCAAATTACGATGGCGATTTTACCGATTTTTGTACTTCTTTCCACAGTACGTTCCTTGGCTGGGGATCGCGAAGCGGGTGTATTTGAATACCTGCTTGCTTTGCCGGTGACCTTGGGAGGATGGTATTGGGGTAAATTTCTTGGGCGTTTTATCGTAGTCTTTTTACCTGTCTTTGTCGCAATGTTTGGTTCTGTCCTCTACGGACTAATTGCAGGACTTGATATCCCGTGGTTCCATTTTATTTACTACACATTATTGGTGATATCGGTATCAGCCTGTTTCCTTGGTATCGGTTTTATGACTTCAAGTTTGGCCCGTTCAACGGATGTATCGCAAGCGGTCGCGTTTTTGACATGGCTGCTGATGTTGTTGTTTCTTGATTTGATTTTGCTGGGGTCCATTATCAAAGCACATGCACCACCAGAAACGATTATTGCAATTGCATTGGCCAACCCACTCCAAACGTTTAGAACGGCTTCTATGATGCTGTTTGATCCCGAATTGATCCTGTTAGGCCCATCTGCTTATGTGATTTTGGATAGTTTTGGTCATGCCGGGTATATGGCTTGGTCTGTGCTTTATCCCATTGTTCTGGGGGGAATTTCAGCAAGTGTAGGCTTCTGGGTCTTTAGGCGTGGTGATTTGCCCTAAGATATTCTGCGCGTTTTAAGAAAGCTCGTTCGGTCTGTTGGGCAATATCACCCAGTATGGCATGAACGAGCTTTTCTAATATTGGGATACTACTTTCAAACCCGATTTCAAAAGAAACGTCTGTCTTTTCATCATTGATAGGTGTGAATTGCCATAACACATCTAATTTTATTCTGTCTTTCGGGTCCGCCATGATGTGAATACAGTGTTCCGGCTGTACGTGCGCAAAAGTGATGAATCTATAACTGATAGGTCCCCATCGATATAGATTTTCGACACGCCATTGTGTTGAGGGTTTATCTTTAATGCGCGCAGCGATGCAATGGGGCAGAAAGGTTGGGTAATTTTCAACATCTGCTGCGATTTGAAACAGCAAAGTGCATGGGTGAGGGGCGATAATTTTGCGTTTCTCACTAATCATTTACAAGTAGATGTTGCTGGTTTTGAAAACGTGCGTCGGATAAACCAGATGAATACTGCTGCACTAATATTCATGGTTAAGGCATAGATAATTGCAGGAACCATCAATTTAGGATCACCCAAAATATTAATGGCAATAAAGATGGCAAGCGCAACATTTTGTAATCCGCATTCCAGACTAATTGTTATGCGGTCTGGAGGAGAGCTACGCCATATTTGTGCACTGAAAAAGCCCAAAGCCATTGTGATCATATTCAACAAAATCATAAAGAGACCAATGTCCCAAAAATGCTGAGTAATATTATCTTTGTTGGCAATAAATGCGCCCGCGACAATAAGTGCAAAAATTAAAGTCGCGAGTGTGCGTATTTTGGGCTGTATTTTTTGGCAGAAAGAGGGGGCTTTGGCGTTCAAAAGCATTCCAATGGTAATGGGTAAACCTGTGATGAGAAAAATGCCGGCCATAATCTGATCAACGGGCATATATATTTCGGTGCAATCTCCTAGTAAAACCATCTGGGAAAGGCCTAAAATAATCGGCACAGTGATGATTGAGGCAAGGCTGGTGACAGCCGTCATGGAAACCGACAAAGCCCCGTTTCCACCCGCAAGAACGGATAGCAGGTTGGAGGTGATCCCCCCTGGGCATGCTGCTAAAATCATAATGCCAAAAGCAAATTCTTTAGGCCCTGTATAAAGCAAAGCGAGGAAAAGACCGATAAGTGGTAACAGCACGATCTGGTTTCCCAAACCAATCAACAGTGTTCTTGGGTGTCGAGCAATTTGTTTGAAATCATCCACGCGCAGACCTATACCGACAGCAAGCATAATAAAGGCAAGCCCCAGTGGAAGTAGCTGTTGTATGGTCATGTCGGCTTTCCGTTTACGAAGTTATTTGTTGCCCGTATGGATCGCAGCAATCCCGAATGATAAATTCTTATAGCCCACATTTTTGTAGCCGCAATCTACCATAATGGAAGCAAGAGCCTGCTGGTTCGGAAATTCACGGATAGATTGAATTAAATATCGATAAGCTTCTTTTTGACCGGCAATCATTGCCCCCAATTGTGGAATAACATGTAGAGAATATGCGTCGTAAAGAGGTTTCAACCAAGGTGCTGCTTCTGAAAATTCCAGACATAAAAAACGCCCCTGGGGTTTCAAGACACGATGAATTTCTTTTAACCCGGCATGGGGATCTGACATATTGCGCAAACCAAATGCAATGGAAAGCGCGTCTATACTATTGTCGGCAAAAGGCAGGGTTTCACCATAAGCTGCGACCCATTGAATAGGTTGCTTTTTTTGTTTGCTGGCAGACATCATACCCACGCAAGGGTCGCAAACAATCGATTTTGCCCCGTATTTGGTAAATGCAGCTGCCAAGTCACCTGTGCCACCTGCCAAATCAACAATAGTTTCCCCATATTGAGGGGTGAGCATGGAAACGCAGGTATGTTTCCACAGACGATGTATGCCCATACTCATAACATCATTCATGATATCGTAACGTGGCGCGACGATATTGAACATATCGCGCACCTCTTTACGATGTTTATCTTGTTGCTCAGTGCCTTGGGTAAAGCTTGTTGAAGGTGTATGCGTCACTGGTTTGCTTCCAGAATTTCCAGAATACGTTTGGCGATTTCTTCACCGGAAATGCCATGCGCGAATTTTGTGATGAAGATACCTGTTGGGCTCATGAAATAGAGACCTGCGCTGTGGTCGATCAGGTAAAATTCATCCTCTTTTCCCTTACTTTCCGGTGCAATGCTGTATTTGACTTTATACAGGTCTGCCGTGCGTTTGATAATGGCCTCAGGACCGGTTAAGCCAATGATTTTTGGATGAAAATTTTTGACATATTCGCGCAAGACGGTTGGTGTGTCGCGTTTGGGGTCAACGGAAATGAATAAGGGTTGGATTTCTTCCTTAAAGCCTTCTGTTTTTTCAAGAATATCCATTGCGTCAGCAACGTTGGATAAAGATGTTGGACACACATCGGGGCAGAAGGTATAGCCAAAAAAGATGAGACGGAATTTACCTGTAAAATGTTGATCTGTAACAACTTCATTGAAGTGGTTGTTCAAAAGCCAACGACCCCCAATTGTTTCTTCTGCATCAGCGCTTGTGGTGAAGGCAGATAGTGCAAGGATAAGCGCCAGTATTTTTTTCATTGTGTACTCCATTAATCATCCAGAATGGATAGGAAGGCGAGAATATTGTTTATATCATTGTCTGACAGGTCTGCGAATTTGACTTCCCAGTCTATATGTTGACGCGTCCCATCCTTAAAATCGTGCATTTGCTTTTTTAAGTATTGGGTATATTGCCCACGCAATCGAGGTTTATCGGTACGTCCAAACCCGTCTCGGCTATGACAAATGCGGCAGGCTTCCATGTAAATTCGCTCACCTTGATTGATATTGCCTGGATAGCGTCCGATTTGTACGATGCTTTTGCTTTGGCGTAAACGTTCCAATCCGTCAATTACTTCGGAGGATGGTGGGAGCTGGGACGGCAGGTCTATTTCAGAAAGGTAATGTGTGATGTCATGGACATCCTGTGGAGAGAGTTCTCGGTCGTTGGCATAAGGCAACATAGGCAGGTTAATACGTTCCCTAGATTTGAATGCTTCAATCTGGCGGGTCATATATTGTGGCGTAAGGCCTGCGAGACGTGGGTATATACCGCCTTTTCCACCTTGTCCTTTGCGCCCATGGCAACCCGCGCATAACTCATTTATATCTTCTGCATTTTCAACATCATATGTTGCTGTTTTCTGAAGTGCAACATCAGCGTATACATCAAGTGGATATAACCCCAGCATGACTACGCTGAAATGCCAAAATTTATGCAACATAATCATTTGCCTGCTTATCTGACAATTTTATCATATTTCTGTCCCAAATTAAGGAATGCAGCATTGATCTTAATCAAAATTAGTCTGCGCTAAAACGTCGTTTTTTTCTTTTTTTATAATTGCATGCATTGAAACGATAAATCCAATCCCCACCTCAATAGTAGGATTTGAATTCAATAACTAAGACGTGCGAAGCGTGTTGACGGACATTCCTAAAAACGGTTCGCGCCGAGAAAAAAGGAACGTGTCATGGAAGTCTTCGACTTATATTCCGAAATGTATGCGAAGGAACGTCAGGAAGAGCTGTCTCTGCAGGAATACCTGTTGGGCTGCCGTGACGACCCAATGATGTATGCCTCAGCGGCTGAACGTATGATTATGGCCATTGGGGAACCTGAATTGATCGATACCAATTCCGATCCGGTCTTGGGACGCATATATCAAAATAGAACAATCAAGGTTTATCCGTCTTTTAAAGATTTTTACGGGATGGAAGAAACCATTGAACGTATTGCAGGTTATTTCAATTATGCTGCGCAAGGTCTGGAAGAAAAGAAACAGGTACTTTATTTACTTGGTCCTGTTGGGGGCGGGAAGTCCTCAATCGCAGAACGATTAAAGGCACTGATGGAAGAGTTTCCGATTTACGTGCTAAAGGCAGGAGATCAAGTCAGTCCGGTTTTTGAATCGCCCCTGGGGTTGTTTAATCCGACCAAGTTCGCGGATTTATTTGAGGAAAAATATAACATTGCACGACGTCGTTTAAATGGTTTGATGTCCCCTTGGGCTGCTAAGCGCCTGCAAGAATTTGATGGGGATATTTCCCAGTTTACCGTTGTCAGAATGATGCCATCTAAGTTGCATCAACGTTGCGTTGCCAAGGTTGAGCCCGGTGATGAAAATAATCAGGATATCTCAACCTTAGTCGGGAAAGTTGATATTCGCCAACTGGAACATTTTAGCCAACACGATCCTGATGCCTATAGTTTTTCCGGTGGATTAAACCGGACAACACAAGGGATTATGGAATTTGTGGAAATGTTTAAGGCGCCTATCAAGGTATTACACCCATTATTAACGGCAACGCAGGAAGAAAACTATCTGGGCACGGAAAGTTTTGGGGCTTTTCCCTATCAGGGCATTATTCTTGCCCATTCTAATGAAAGTGAATGGGTCCAATTTAAAAACAATAAAAATAACGAGGCTTTTCTGGACCGGATTTGTATTGTGAAGGTGCCTTATTGTTTACGAGTAAGCGAAGAAACCAAAATTTATAAAAAACTTTTGGAAAATTCGCAGCTATCAACGGCAACTTGTGCGCCGGAAACATTGCGGTTAATGGCTCAGTTCTCTGTTCTGACGCGATTGAAACCACATGATAATTCCAACCTTTTCTCAAAAATGCGTGTTTATGATGGTGAAAACCTGAAAGATACGGACCCTAAAGCTCGTTCGGTGCAGGAGTATCGTGATATGGCCGGGGTTGACGAAGGGATGAACGGTATTTCGACCCGTTTTGCCTTTAAGGTACTTTCCCAGACGTTCAATTATGATACGGCTGAAATTGCTGCTGATCCTGTACATTTGATGTATGTGTTGGAGATGGCAATTAAGCGCGAGCAGTTTACTAAAGAGAAAGAAGAAGAATATTTAAACTTTATTAAATCCGAGCTTGGTCCACGTTATGCCGATTTTATCGGTAATGAGATCCAACGGGCCTATCTTGAATCTTATTCTGAATATGGTCAAAACTTGTTTGATCGTTATATCGCTTATGCAGATGCATGGATTGAAGAACAGGATTTCAAAGACCCGGATACGGGACAGATGTTCTCTCGTGATATTTTGGATGGTGAACTTTCCAAAACTGAAAAACCGGCAGGGATCGCCAATCCAAAAGATTTCCGAAATGAGGTTGTAAAGTTTGTTTTACGCGCAAGAGCGAACAATAAAGGTAAGAACCCGCTTTGGACCTCTTATGAAAAACTTCGTGATGTGATTGAAAAGCATATGTTCAATCAGGTTGAAGATTTACTTCCTGTGATTAGTTTCGGCACCAAAAAAGATGGAGAAACCGAAGCCAAACATGGTGAATTTGTCGAAAGGATGAAAGAACACGGATATTCCGAACGTCAGGTCAGACGACTTGTAGAATGGTATATGCGCGTTAACAAAGCGGGGTAATTGCGATGCGATACTTCGTTGATAGACGTGAAAACCCGAAAGGTAAAAGCCTCGGCAACCGACAACGTTTTGTGAAACGGGCACGTGCCCGCATTAAGGAAGTTGTTGATAAGTCTTTGAAAGATCGCAGTATCAAAGATTTGGCGACGGGTGAAAAAATTACTATCCCGACCAAGGGGATTGAAGAACCCAAGTTTTTCAATGATGGGCGAACAGGTTCAAAAAATCGGGTTTTTCCCGGTAATAAAGACTTTATGCCGGGTGATAAAATAAAACGTCCTGAAGGAGGCGGTGCTGGTGGACGGGGCAAACAAGGCTCTAATGACGGAGACGGTCAGGATGATTTCAGTTTTACCCTGACACGGGACGAATTCCTTGATTTATTTTTCGAAGATTTAGAATTACCAGATCTCGTCAAAAAATCTCTTACAGATGTACGGAATTTTCAGACAAAGCATGCAGGCTATCGAACCTCGGGGACAACATCCAATATTACGCTCGTTCGCACAATGCGCCAATCGTTAGCGCGCCGCACAGCCCTGAAACGTCCAAAAAAATCTGAAATTGACGAACTGGAAGCTGAAATTTCGGAACTTGAAGGGAAATCCCGCCTTGGTGTGAAGCAAAAAGAGCATCTAGAAGAATTAAAAAGCCTGTTGATTAAGAAGAAACGTAAGCGCCAGGTTGTTGGGTTTATTGATCCTATTGATGTGCGTTACCATGCATTTGAAAAAATCCCTCAGCCCAACTCAAAGGCCGTTATGTTTTGTTTGATGGATGTTTCGGGTTCTATGGGTGAGCGGGAGAAAGATCTCGCGAAACGTTTTTTCCTGCTGCTCCATTTATTTTTGGATCGCCGTTACGAATATACCGAAATTGTCTTTATTCGTCATACGCATATTGCACAGGAAGTGGATGAGGAAACCTTTTTTTACGGACGTGAAAGCGGCGGGACTGTCGTAAGTCGTGCATTGGAAGAAATGAAAAAAATCCAACGAGAGCGTTATCCAACCGATATCTGGAATATTTACGGGGCGCAAGTTTCGGATGGTGATAATACGACAGGTGATTCTGGGACGTGTATCTCGTTATTAAATAACGGTATTTTGCCTGTTGTTCAATATTATACTTATCTCGAAGTGGTTGATATTCAGGAAATGGAAATTGTTCGTAATGGAGAAGGCGGTTCTGATTTATGGAAAGCTTATCGTCAAGTTCGCGATGGCTGGCCACTTTTTAAAATGGGGAAAATTTCCCAACCTAGTGATATTTACGGAGTCTTTAGGGAATTGTTTGCCAAAGACATGAAGGGGGCCTGAAATGATAGAAGAAAAAACAAAGCCTCTTTTTGAGCGTTCGGAATGGACGTTTGATATAATGAGTGAAGTCTATGATGCAATTGAAGACATTGCGCATAATGAGCTTCATTTGGATACGTATCCAAATCAGATTGAAATCATTTCGTCAGAGCAAATGTTGGATGCTTATTCCTCTATCGGTTTACCTTTGATGTATAAACATTGGTCGTTTGGAAAACGTTTTGCGCGTGATGAACATAGCTATCGACGCGGGTATTCTGGCTTGGCTTACGAAATTGTCATCAATTCCAGTCCCTGTATCAGCTATAATATGGAAGACAGTTCTATGGCGATGCAGACTTTGGTTATGGCACATGCAGCTTTTGGCCATAACCATTTTTTCAAAAATAACTATCTGTTCAAGCAATGGACAGATGCCGAAGGTATCCTTGAATACTTATCCTTTGCCCGAGATTATATTACGAAATGTGAAGAACGCTATGGTATTGAGCGTGTTGAGGAAATATTGGATGCCGCACATGCACTGATGGATCAAGGTATTTTTCGATATCGCCGCCCTCCAAAGTTGTCCAAAGAAGCGTTACGAAAGAAAGTGCAAGAACGGGAGGAATATGAGGAGAGAAGTTATAATGATCTTTGGCGCACGGTACCGGCAGCCAGTGAGTCTGTCGCAGAATTGGATGAATGCGAAGTTGAACGAAAAAGGCGGCAGGAAATGTTTAAACTGCCGGAAGAAAACCTCCTTTATTTTTTAGAGAAAAATAGTCCCAATCTAAGAACATGGGAACGTGAGGTTCTGCGCATCATCCGTAATATTGCCCAGTATTTTTATCCCCAAAAACAAACGAAGGTGATGAATGAAGGTTGTGCAACATTTGTTCATTATACAATCATGAACCGGCTTTATGATAAGGGGGCAATCAGTGAAGGCGCGTTGATGGAGATGTTGCACAGTCATACAAGCGTTGTCTTTCAACCTGATTTTGATGATCCGCGATATAACGGCATTAACCCTTATGCACTTGGTTTCAATATGATGATGGATATAAAGCGCATTTGTATGGAACCGACAGAAGAAGATCGTGATTGGTTTCCCGCTATTGCAGGCAACGGGGAATGGCGAGACACTTTGTTGGATGCATGGGCAAATTACCGTGATGAATCTTTTATATTACAATACCTTAGTCCACACTTGATGCGTAAAATGAGGTTGTTCTCCATTGGGGATGATAGTAAGTCCCCAACATTGGAAGTGGGGGCTATACACAATAAATCCGGTTATCGTCAGGTACGAAATGCATTGGCAGAAAGTTACAATCTTTCTTTGCAAGAACCAGATATTCAGGTACTTGATGTGAATATCCGAGGGGATCGAACTCTATTTTTACGGCATCGATGTAAAAATAGGATCCTCCTACATGAACAGACAAGGAACGAGGTATTAAAGCATTTAAAACTGCTATGGGGATATAACGTCGTTTTAACCGGGGTTGAACAGGAAACGAACGAAGAGCTTTATTGTGCAACGACCCGTGAACAGAAAGAAGAGGTTTAGTTTAAGGTTTTCTTCTGTCTTGTTGGGAGCGTCTATCTTCACTTACGCGTCGATTATTCAGGCTTCTTGGAGGGGAGAATGAACTGAGAAGTTTGTCAAACTCTGTTGCTGGAACAGGTTTGGAGTAATAATACCCTTGTCCAATATGGCAATGAATAGACCGTAAGAAGGTTTCATGTTCTTCAATTTCTATACCTTCTGCAACCACAGTTAATCCCATATTGTCGGCCATATCCATAATGGTGCGGGCAATGGCAGCGTCATCCGGGTCAACATGAAGGTTTCGCACGAAGGACTGGTCAATTTTTAAGGTATCCAGTGGAATGCGCCTTAGGTAGCTGAGGGATGAATACCCAGTTCCGAAGTCATCAATCGCTGTTGTAATCCCCAGATCTCGTAAACTTTTGAGGATACGCATCCCTTGATCTATATCGCGCATCAATGAACTTTCGGTAACTTCCAGTTCCAAATTGGTTGGGTGAAGGCCGGTTTCTTCCAAAATATCTTGAATGGTTTGTGGCAATTTTTCTTCATCTAACTGACGACCGGAAAGATTGACTGCAACTTTTAAATGACGCGATGCCCCCTGGCTGATCCATTTCTGTGTATCGTAACAGGACCGTCGCAAGACCCATTCGCCAATAGTGATGATCTGTCCGGTTTCCTCAGCAATGGGAATGAATTTTGCTGGTGAAATAAACCCTAAATCAGGATGTATCCAGCGAATAAGAGCTTCCATGCCGCGAATGTGGCCGGTCGAGAGGTCAATCTTAGGTTGGTAATAGACTTGTAGTTGGTCATTCTCCAAGGCAAGCCGCAATTCGCGTTCCAGCATATCTCGTTCTTCTGCTTCGGCTTCCATTGTTTTAGTATAGAAAAGGTAATTGGTGTTTTCTTCCTGTCTTGCAGCAAATGCCGCCATGCCAGCATTCTTTACAAGACTGGTTGGGTTATCACAATCTAAGGGATAGCAACTGACACCAATTTTACATCCAATCACAATTTCATTATCTTCTATGAAAAATGGTTGGCTGAGTATTGTGATAATAGACTCACAGATTTCTTTAGTTGAATGTTCAAGAGAAAGCTCGTTAAGGATAGCGATAAATTTACCACCACCCCAGCGCCCGATAATATTGTCATATCCGATGGTTTCATTGAGACGGATGGCAACAGCACTTAACACTTGATCGACCATCTGATGACCAAAAAGGTCATTTACGCGGTTCAGCCGTTCAAGTGTTATAAATAGGACGCAACAAACATATGTTTCGCTTTTTTCTTCGGTAATTCTTTCCAGGGTTTTTAATAGGAAATGACTGTTTGGCAGTTTGGTTAGGGGGTCATGATTAGCAAGAAAAGCCAGTTCTTCATGGTCACGTTTTTGCAAGGTGACGTCACGTATAATGGCGATATAGCTTTTTTGTTCACCAAAGTGCATGGATTTAATCGACAAGTCGATGTTGATTTCTTTTCCTGATGTATGCAAACCAACAGCTTCTTTTGCAGAGCAATCTTTTAGTACGATGGTTTCATTTTGGGAAAAACTGTCTAGGTCTTTTTCGAAACGTACAAGATTCACTAAATTTTTATGGATTGCATCTTCACTTGAAAGCCCAAAGATTTTAACAGCGGAGTTGTTGAAAGATTCGATATTGCCATGTTCATCCATTGATATAATGGCATCTGGGGCATTGTCGACAATCCCACTTAGGCGTTCTTCACGTTCCAATAAAGCTTCAGCTGATCGTTTTTGTTTACTGACATCGACAGCTTCAATCAGATAAGTTTCATTAAGCTCGCTATTCATGTGAGCGACACGCAGAACGACATCCAGAAGTGTGCCATCCAATGAATGAATTTTAAGGGGTAACCGTTCTTTCATCTCGGCAAGTTCACCTAGGCTGCCATCAATGATAGAGACGTAATCAATATCAACAATACTGGCTAAGGGTCGGCCGATAAGAGCCCCTTTTTGCCGGTTACCATTTAATTTTTCTTCACAGCTAGGATTTGTGTAAATAATAACGCCGTCGCTTACAATAAAAATAAGATTGGAGGACATTTCCACCAAACTTTTATATTGACGTTCGCGTTGTAGCAGAGTTTCCAATGCATTTTTTTGTTCAAGATGATCAATAGCTTGCAGGAGATATGTATTAGGGCATTCTTCGGGGATGGGTGTGACCGTCAGCAGAGTGTGAATTTTCTCATTCCTGTGGTTTTTGAATTGGACTTGTAGCCGATCTTGAGTTTCTGCAAGTTCTGGTAAGGCTTCTTCGATGAATTGTGCGCAATCATCATGAGCGATGTGGGAGAGACGCTTGCCGATTAAACTTTCTTGGGAAGTAGACAGAGTAGTTAAAGTTGTCTTATTGGCATACGTTACGACACCATTTGTAACGGTTAATATAATATCCCGAGAGAGATCCAGCAAATTTTTGTAGCGTGTATCTTGTGTGTTTGCTTTCCATGCCGTTCGAGGTAACGGTTTTGCTCTTAAAATATTGGAAAGTCTGAGTTTTACAAAATATGGGTCAAAAGGGCGAATGAGAACTTCGTCAAACTCTTCAGCTAAAAAACTATATTGATCATAACTGATCCCTTTTGGGGCAATAGTGATCAGTGCAGGACGGGGCGTATTATCGAATAAGTCCAGACATTCATCGACCAATTGGGCATCAACAATAATTAAATCTATTTTGGAAAAATCGCTATCGATATCAAGGGTCGGGGTGATTTTGAAATTGACAACACCGATTTCTTGCAAGCAAATGACAATGTCGCTTGGTTCTGATTGATCAATCAAAATCACGTTATGTTGGTTCATTGTCATTTTTCTCGGCTAAGGATTTTATAAAGTCATAGTGCCATACAGAGAATAGACCTGACAACAACCTTTTGTTATGTGCTTATCTTCCTGAAATTTTAATGTTTTTACCGCTTTCAACCTTAGTTTCGCCTTGCCATGAAATTTTTATGTTTAGGCGGTTTTGATCATCTTCTTTTAAGGCGGAAATTTTAAGGAGCAATAAACCTTTAGGTTCCATCGTTAATAAGGAGTTGTCATCTTCCATGACAATTTTCCCATCGGAAATCGCATCCGTCAATGCAGTTAAAAGTGTGGAAATGGTTTTTGTATCTTGTAAAGATTCGTGTTTAAAACGTTGATTTTCTTTCACTGTTTGACCTTTCTCTTTGTTTGTTTTTTCTGTAGATGGCGTAAGCTGTCTTGTGGAGTAAAAAGCTTGATATGTGGGTAGTCACTGGATAAGCCCAAGATTTTACCATTGGGGTGGATGATGGTGACTGCAGCACCGCGCCCACGTATTTTTTCGTGATGGCGCGTATGACTATCTAAGCTGGCATCACATTCAAAATTGAGAATTCCTTTACGAAGGGCAATGCGTTGTCCTGAATGCAAATTACGATGTCCATGAACGATTGCACTAATGCCTGCACGCCTCACATACCTCGCCCCTTTGTTTGTAAAAGGGTGGTCGACATTTCTGTACTTGGTTCGAACAGTGTTACATAAGGGGCTGTAATAAAAATTGAATGGATCGCCTTCAAGAGCTTGTTTGAAGGTTCGATTGAGCTCTTTAACACCAATTCCGGATAATTGTTCAGCTACTTTGTTATCTAAACCAGCGTGAATAAACAGAAAAGAACCGGATTTAAAAGCCAGACGCATTTGCTTGTAAAACCAGTAAAATTCACCCTTTGGGGATAAAAATAATTCCCGCCATTTGAGGGTCGCGGCATAAACTTGGCGTAAGTTGAGCCCCGCTTTTGCACATTTTTCTTCGAAATTATCGTTCTTTTTTTTAATACGGATCAGTTCGCGTTCAATCTGATGTGAAATTAAATGTGGTTGCGCAAGGTCGGGGAAAATATCGAACCATTTTTGTGATGGATAGAGCATTTTTTTACAAGTTTGCTTATTGGGGATGTCTTTTAATGAATCTTCATCCCGTAAATATTCGTTCCAAATTTCTTTGAGTAATGGAATGATTTTTTGTCCGGTGCGAATGAAAAAATGCTCATTTTCAGGTGTTTTATGCTTTCCGACAGCCTGCATTCCAAATAGAACTCGGACATCATGATTGCCTGCAAGGACGCGAACACGTGCACCTCGGTTTTTCAGATGTCGAATTGTGCGCAATAACCCAAGACTGCTTGGGCCTTTATCAAAGCAATCACCACCAATAATGAAGTTGGCTTTGCGTCCACTTTCATTCAATGAAAAGTCGGTAGGTTTTGGTCCATTTTTTTTAATACAGCCGGATAAAACCAATGAAGCTGCAAAGGCATCGGGATCACCATGCAGGTCGGAAAAGAACATATGTTTGCGTTTGGGCCAAACCCATGCATTTGCGGTTTTTAGTTCTTTTAAAGCTGCGATCAGAGATTTTTCGTCGGTGCAATCACGTGCAAGGGATTTATGACCGCCTTCACACCATTCCACAGTTTTGCGTGGCAGGCGTACGTTAAGCCAAGATTTACCATGATAACGAGGTAAGAGGGTGTGTTTAGAGTGTTGATCCATTTTTATTTAGTCCGAATATTCTTCTTTTTGTTGGCGGATTTTCCATTCTCCACAGACATGAAACCATGTGTCACTCTCGTCATAGGACAAAGCAACAGGTGTTGCGTGGTACATACTCAGTTTGGCGATATCTTCAAATGGCAATACGCCAAGTATATGGGCTGCATGACGAAAGGCTGCTCCATGTCCGACAAACAATTTGGCAATAGGTTTTTCAGTGGTGTTCGGGGGAAGGTGATTTAAGACGTGTTTGATATGGTTGGCCACACGTTCGCCAGCCTCCATTAAAGATTCAGCACCTTGCAGGGGGAGGCGATAATGCGAATTTGCTTTCCAATCGGCAGGTGGGTTTTCAAAACGGGGATCGACATTAAGCACTTGTTCGATTTCTTTAACTGTGAGGTTGGCAGCACTCCCCAATTGGCGTTCGCTTAAATGATCACTGCTTTTGATGTCATGAAAGCAGTCCAATGCTTCGCATATAACATCTGCTGTTTGCCATGCGCGAAGTTGACTGGAACACTCTATAACGGGATGAAGTTGCCAGTTATGTCGCTCAGCACAGCCTTTAAGTAAACCAATCGCATCTTGCGCCTGTAAGAAGCCTTGTTCATTCAGTGGAAAAGGTTGTAACGCGCTGGGGGTATCTTTTAACTGGTGATAATCACCATGACGAAGGAGAATAGCAACGGGGTTAGTCATGTTGAATACCTTCCAAATAGGCGGGGAGCTTGCCTATTATTTCAGAGAGAGAGGCGTTGTTCACCAATTCGATTGCAGCAGCAAGGGAAACCCATTTGCGCAGACGATGACTTTCCTCCCATTCATTTGGTGTGAGTTCATGGGCGACAGCCATTGGAAAAATTTGTACGTCGCAGGTTGCATCCCATTTTTCGTAGCTGTAACGTCCTAAGAGAAAATCTGCGACAATACCTTTTACACCGGCTTCTTCTTGCGCTTCATTCTCGGCACTTTCTTGTGCGCTCATACCGGGATCGTGAATGCCTTTTGGCATGACCCAATGTTTGCCGCGGCTGGATGAAATGAGCAAGACTTGTAGTTCACCATCAACAATCCGATAGGGGACAACACCAGATTGTTCATAGTAGTAGGCAGGGCGTATGCGGCTTTCGATGCCGTTGGGACTGTTAAAGGGAAAATATTCAGGTAGGCTGGTCCCTTCAATAATATTGGTACAATGGCAGCGCGAAATATCTTTCCAACTTCCGTCAAATTGTAGGTGAACTAAGGTTGCCGGGGCCATTGCCAAGTAATGATTGCTCAGTTGCCCAACCAGCATGGACAAACCGGGATTATGAGCGACGACCATGAGGCATTCGACACTGTTGGGTGTTTTTGCGATAGCGCCACGTAAATCAATCGGGGCAGC
The DNA here is from genome assembly GCF_050058155.1 of Terasakiella sp. 4MB5A. GTDB lineage: Bacteria > Pseudomonadota > Alphaproteobacteria > Rhodospirillales > Terasakiellaceae > Terasakiella > Terasakiella halodenitrificans. Next base: position 1,940,878 of record NZ_CP188815.1, read on the forward strand.
ATTATAAAGGCGTGGCACATTTGCGATGATGTTTGTAGATAATCCAGCCGCTTTGCAGGATTTTGTAGCCGTTGTACGTGCCCGTTCTGCCGGGGAGGAAAGGATCAATTCGGGCTGTAGGTTATTTTCCTGTAACCAAACACCGATACGCTGAGCATTGCGTTTTCCTTTGTTTTTTAACTCGCGATAAAAATCACCTTCGGGATGTGCATTTTTTGTATGCCCATGTCGTAAGAGCAAGAGGTTTCTGACCATCACCTTCATCCTATTCTATCAGAAGATATTGAAGGCAAAAATCCTTCGCATAAGGGAAATCAATTTTCCCGCTGGCTTCAAAAGTTCTAACATTTTTAAGCGCGTTTAGGTAGGCGAGGTTGTCTTGATGCATATCTTCCGAGATAAAATGTGCATTTGCATCCTGATAGAAGGGGCCGGGTGATTTCATAACAGCTTTTAAAAGATCAATATGCTCTTCAATCTTGATTTCTTGTATTTTGCAGGGGGCTTCACTCTCGCGTTTCCAATTGAGAATAAGGAAAGCATTGAGCGGCGCGTGATCGATTATTTTATTTGGGCCATAAATATCTTCAACAAAGACGTCATACTTTTCTTCCAAATCCCATAATTCAGACGGGGGAAGTGCTTTTAAAGCGTCGACCCTGTCGGTGGGGAGGAGATCGATCAAATTGGGATCATGCAGCATGGTGCCGGGATTAACGCGTGGCAGTTTTGGAATGCCAATAGCCAAATCATCTTGTAAAAATAATCGGTCATTTGTCAGATATTGAACGTTATCTGTACTTAATAGATGGAGCATCAATGTAGATTTGCCCCCACCGGAAAATCCCGCAATTCCTAAGCCCTTTTCACGGGCGCAAAGTCCGGATGCATGGCAAATGAGAGCGCCGTTTTGTTGTAGGTGGTTCATATATTGTGCATTGATGAAATTAATAACCTGATTATCATTTTCAAGACAAGGGCCTGCGGCGATGCGTTCGGTCTGACTTTGTAAAAAGATCATGCCTGTGCGGACTTTTTGAATGATACGTGCGTTCTCAATATCGACGTAGGCATCCTTGCGGCCGGTTTTACCGGGTTCGCGTTTCCAGTCTGTGAATGCCAAACCGTAAGTGTCTTGCGGGCGTTGAATGGCTTTGATGACAATATCCGGCGTGCCGTGGCCCAAGGTATGGGCGAAATAAATACCAAGTTTTTCCAACAGGTCTTCACAGTTGGACTGAATACCGATTTTATAACCATCCAAGTCCAATAGAACTTCGCCATCACATAAGGGAAAGCCACTTTGCATACGGTGTACAAGGTTTTCTGTGGTGATCATTGGCTGAGCTCCTTTAACGCATAATCGGCATAAAGACCGGCGGCATCTATACCAATGCCGTCTTTCGCACCTTTGAACCCTCCAAAGGCGGAGACTTCAAAAATAATAGGACCGTTTTTGGTATCAGCCACGTCAACGGTGGTGAAATCCATTCCGAAAAGGGCTTGTGCTTTTTGTGCAAGTTCTACTGTACTTTGTGGTGGGGTATAGGGGGCATATTTGCCGCCACTGTTAATGGTCGTATTCCAACTGTCGTTTTGGGAAATGCGGGCATAGGTCCCCAGATAATTCCCGCCTAGAAAGACCATTCCGTAATCTTGGCCAGCGAGTTCGACTTTTTCTTGCATATACATCATCGGGTTATCGCGTTTAAATTCTGAAATTTGGTTCAGGATTTGATCATCAGATTGATTGCTTTCAATAACGCACATACCACGGGCTTTTGTTGAATAAAGGGGTTTGAAAACGGCTGCACCAAAATCTTGAACGGTTTTAAGCGCATAATCAATGTCTTCGCTGATACGTGTTGCCGGCATGGGAATATCCCCGTGGCGTAATGTCATGGTACAGCCGAGCCGATCAATCATTCGAATAATGGTGTCGGGTTTTGAAAAGACGCGGACACCATTTTTTTCAGCCAAACGCAGCAATTCAATACGATCCAGTGTATTGGGATTATAGGTTTGGCTAATCTTTTTTACGATTATGCCGTCTAACTGGCAAAGGTTCACACCTTGTGCATAAAGGGTGCTTGTAGAAAGATCGGCGTGAACATCTGCCATTGATATAACCAGACGAAATCCTGTTTTCTCTTCCAGTCGATCCGCAAGAACTTCGGTTGACCACTTGCCCGGTATTCCTATGACGGCAATTTTTTTATTCATCATGTGAAGAGATCCTCAATCGGCAATTTAAATTTCTTTATATTTTTTTTCGGGCAAGACTGAATGCATTGCAGTATATAGACTGCCCGCTGGTACATGGCGTTGGCTAGTCCTTTATCCAAAATAAAACGGGTGGATGTTATGAAGGAGCGAGCCAAACCCAAAGCAAGGCGAAGCTCGAACGTTTCATCGTTGTTTTTGCGTGCAAATTCTTTTGCGTATGAATGTAGATAAAGGGCGCTGGTTTTAATCCGGTTGCGTGTTCGATTGTCCAAAACCTGTAAACGATAATTGGACACCATGAAAACAGATATGTCCTGTGTGTAATCCTGATAGCATGAACGGTGCAGGTCAATAAATTTGATGGTTTGGTTTTCCGGGTCGAAAATGATGTTATCCAGATTGAAATCCCCATGAATATAGACAGAAAATGGAGGATCCAGTTCTTTTTCAATCTGCGCAGCCTGTGATATCCAATCATCAAGGGAGGGCGTTTTTTGAGTGCCGATTTTGGCTGAGGATGTTTGAAAGTCCGGATGGATATCCAAAACGGATTTTAGGCGCTTTTTGAGTTGTGCCATATGATTAGCTGGAATTTTCTTTTTCTTTTTTGTTTCATTCCAAACAGCCTTTAAGGTTTTACTCAATCGTTTGAGAGCTTTTTCAAGGATATCGTCATGTTCTTGCAGTAAAACTTGTTCAAAAGTCAGACCTGGAAGATGTTCAATCAAAAGGGCGGCATTTTTGCCTTGTTTTTTATAAGACAAAATTTGAGGCGCCAGACCTGGATAAATTTCATGCCAGCTTTCGACGCTTTCGAGTTCTTCTTTTAATTTTTCTTTCTTACCGTCCTTAAAAATTGCCAGATAGCCGTTCGTCTCGTCATCGCTTGTGCTTATGCCTGCAATTGCACTGCCGGATTTTGTCTCCGCAATGGTTTCGACGTCTGCATTAAGAAGCCCAAGGTCGGATAGGGCGGTTTTAAGAGAGCGAAACCGATCAATATGCATGGGTTGACCAAGCTTTGCCGACATGATCGATTCTGAAATCGTTAAAAGGATATCACCCATTTCCTCAATCCGTTGAGAAACAAATAATGAGGTTAATGCATCTTCGGGCTGTTTCTGTTTGGATAAGGTTTTGAGGTGCTTTCTAAAGACACGCTCGTAGGCGCGGTCCAGTTCACGTTCGATATTGCCGATTTTCAGGGCGAGACGAGTATCGTCTTCTTCTATTGCATGTTCAATCAAGGCAATACCTTTATCGATCTTGGATAAAAGGGTAGCATTCTCACTTTTCTTAAGTGCATCCCGCCTCGATAGGTTTGACATCAGGCGGACGCATTCGTGACACAGATCGGTAATACGTTCTAAATCAGACGCAATGGCTTCAGCAGCTCTTAAAGAATAGATATTAACATGGCCTTTTTTGCCATGGCGTAAAGTGTCCAAACATCCATCATGTACTCGCATTTTTAAATTATAGGTGTAGCCTTGGCGATCCAAAATGCGTTGAGAAACTGCTTGAGATGCTGTTTCCAGGAGAACAAGAAGGTTGTTCACTTGTGACTGGGTTTCCGCCAACAGGAAATGCAGATTATCGTGAATGGATTTGGGTAAATGCATAATTATATCAGCGAACCGGATGTTTCAGGACAAGTGAAAAAAAGGGATTGATAATTTGAAATCTTTATATCAAGGCGGGGCGCATTTTGCGTCATTTGTGTTTCAGTTCTGTGACGGTCTCCGAAAATGTGAATTTTATTCAAAAGCAATCTGCTTATCCTTCCTTTGAAGTTTAACAATAATCTTCTGGACCTTTGGCGCAACGGTTCGCATTATATCATAAAAGATCTATTCGTTTTGGGATGATATGAAAAAAACAACAGTTTCTCGCACCGTGATTATGCCCGATATGCTGCGTGCGGCACGATATGAAAAAGCCCCTGAATATGGGCCGAGGGTATTGTTTTTTTCAGGGGGGACAGCGCTGACGGAAACCAGTCGTGTTCTCAAAAAGTTCACTCATAATTCAATCCATCTGGTGACACCCTTTGATAGCGGGGGGAGCTCGGCTATTTTACGCCAAGCATTTGATATGCCAGCCATTGGAGATATGCGTTCACGCATGATGGCGTTGGCGGATGAACGGATCAGTGGTAGTCCAGAAATCTTTAGCCTCTTTGCTCACCGTTTGTCGAAAGAGGCAAAGCGCAAAGACCTGTTGTTGCAACTTCAATCGATGGCGAGTGGAAAGGATCCGCAGGTAGCGGCGATCAAGCAGCCTATGCGTCGGCTGATTAGAACGCATTTATCTATGTTTCTGGATGTCATGCCGGATGATTTTGATTTAAGAGGCGCCAGTATTGGCAATCTGATTTTGTCAGCAGGATATCTGAATCATCGAAAACAGATGGATCCGGTTATTTTTATGTTTTCGAAGCTTGTAAATGTCTTAGGTGAAGTGACTACAATTGTAAATGATAGTTTGCATTTAGCGGCACGTTTGGAAGACGGTCAGGTGATCTATGGGCAACATATGATTACCGGTAAGGAAGTTTGTAAACTCGACAAGGCTTTAGATGAGCTTTTCCTCGTTAAAGATCTAAAAACACAGAAGCGTACAACGGTGCAAATTTCTAAGAAGAAAAAGCGGTTTATTGATGATGCGGATTTAATCTGTTTTCCACCTGGAAGTTTTTATACAAGCATAGTTGCCAACATCCTTCCAAAAGGGGTGGGGCAGGCTATTGCACGAAAGAAATGTCCAAAAGTCTATGTGCCGAGCTTGGGAGATGATCCGGAAAGAATCGGACTTTCGATAGACGACTCTATTTTTAAATTAATTGAATATCTTCGCCTCGATACAGGTGAAGAAATTACCACATCTACGTTTATAACACATGTGTTTATCGATAGTGAGAACGGGCAAAATCTACGGCTTGAAACGAAAACAAAGTTGCGAAAAGAAAAAATTTCTTTGATTGATACGCGTTTGGTGACACCGCATAGTGCGCCTTATTATGATCCGCAGTTGTTGGTTACAGCATTGTTGTCTTTGACGTGATGGTGTATTCCTGTCTGGATGAAATAACATTTTAATATCCAGAGTAGGGCAATGGCAAAATTTATCCGTATCAATAAAAAGAAAATCGTTATCAATGATCAGGTTATCAGTGAATGGGCGCTGAAGGCATTGGTGGATAAGGCAAAGGTCAATCAGATAACGGTTGAGCAAATGGTTGTGCAGTCTATTGCAAACCATTGGATGCAAAATGATAAATTTCGCAAAAGTGATATGGAAGTGGTCAATACACTGCTTAGTCTGGCATTTGATTTTGGTTATGATTCTTTTAAAATTGCTAATGGGAAAATTAAGGTTCTTGCCTTGAATGAAGAACGCCGTGCCACAGTATCATCGGGCGAATTAGAGCTCTGATCTTTGTGTTCAATTGCTGAAACGTAACTGAGCAAATATTGTAATAGAATATGAATTGCTTTTATTTTTAAACTCACATACAGTTTATCCGTGAGTTACGTTTTTTGCTCGTTATGGGGTAGAATATAGACCTTAAGCCGAACCTTTTAGGGCCACTCCTTTTTTCGAAGGATAATTCTATTTGTTCCTTGAGTTCTCCAAGACTTCATCGCAGACTTTCTTCGAACTCAATACGTCCCTTGAAAGGGGGGCAGACTATAAAACATCCTAAGGACTAAAGATTAATGGCTAACGGTACAGTTAAGTGGTTTAACGCCACAAAAGGTTATGGCTTCATCGAACCGGAACAAGGCGGCAAAGACGTTTTTGTTCACATTTCAGCATTGCACGAGTCTGGTATTCAGCAACTGAATGATGGTCAGAAAGTTTCTTTCGAAATTTCTGTAAGTCGCGGCAAAGAAGCAGCAGCTGACATCAAACTGGTTGACTAATCTCGACCTGTATTCCTTGTTTGTTCAAGGGATAAAGAATAAAGGCATTTCGATCTAGGTCGGAATGCCTTTTTCAATTTTACAGAAGGCTGATAGCAAGGCCAATACACAATAAAATCTGACTGGCTGCAGAAATGCCAAGATTGGCGTTGAGTTCTATCTTGTTCTTAACGGTAAACATTTTGAAAGTTGCGAGAATTGCGAGAGGAATACCCGCTAAAAACCATAAGGGAACAGGCAGAGTAAGGAGCAGGGCATAAGGGGCAAACATAAAGAAGGCAAAGACAATTTGTGAGGCTCTGGCCCCTAAATATATGGCGAGTGTTTTGCGTCCCACAAAGGCGTCATTTTCCAAATCGCGATAGTTGTTCAATAACAAAATCGCACATGCCGGGCAGCCAATTGCAACCCCATATATCCACCCGTTTTCAGGCCAGTCGCCTGCCAAAAGAAGGTAGCTGACGTTAAAAGCGGCCATGCCAAAAAAGAGCATAACGAACAATTCACCGAAGGGACCGCGTGAAATAGGGAAAGGGCCATTGGAATAGGTGTATGCGCAAAGTAAGGCAAGGCCCCCGCATAATGTTACGATCCAGCCGCCAATGCCAATCAGGTATAAACCGCAAAGTGCGGCAATACCGATAAAAAGAAAGGCGCTGTATCGTGTTTGTGATGGTGTCGCAAGGCCAGCTTGTGTGATGCGTTTGGGACCAATGCGGGTGCCAGTGTCTGTTCCGTTTAAAAAATCCTGTGCATCGTTAAACAAATTGGTCGCAATTTGGATAGAAATTGCACCGATACAGATTGCAAGTAGGACAAGGTAATTCAAAGGTTGCTGATCGTGAATTGCGAGGGCGAAGGCGACAAGTATCGGCGTTAGCGACATGGATAAGGTTTTGGGGCGGATGCCGACCCACAAAATAGAGAAACGAGGCAGAAGCATTTGTTTTTTTAAGCCAGATTTTATTTTATCGAAGGAACAGGCTCTTTTTTGTCCTCGATGTCACGTCGAACACTATTTAAGTCTGCTTGTTCATAGCAAGTTACTTTGCCTAGCTCATGGTAGCAATAGCGTTTCGGGTCTTTTTTTAGGCTGGGGTCATCTTCTTTGCAATATGTCATGCCTTGTTCGCTACGGACGGTTGAGCAGTCTTTCTTGCTAACGTAGGAAATGACGTGGTCGCCAATGGTTTTGTCGGTGGCAATGGTTGAGAGCGCATCCGTTACAAGCAGCTCAGAACAAGCGGATAATAAGAAAAACCCAGCCAAGAGAAATGCTGTTTTTGCTTTTGATATCAATTTAAAAAACGCTGTGCATTTCATTGTTTGATCAATCGTAAAAGAGATAAGATATCCTCCATTTCTGACAGGATAAGGTTATTTTAGCGTTAAAAGCTAAAATAAAAAATAGGTAATATTTGCCTAATCCCTGAAGGGGGAGGAGGGGGCTGTTAACCTGTTTGAATTTGATCGTTTTTCGAAAGGCCGTATCGTTCAAGCTTAGAGCGTAGCCCGACGCGGGACAACCCCAGTTCTTTGGCCGCGCGACTTTTGTTCCACTGATGTCGAATGAGGCATTCTTTTAAAATGCGTGATTCAATGGATTCAACACGGTCTTTCAGATTACCATTCAGTTTGGATAAGCTTTGAATTTCCAATTCTTCATCTCTGGGGGCAGCACGTAATATACGGGCTGAAAGATTGTTTGCCCCTAAAATATTGCCGTCACTCATAACCAGCAGATGTTGAATTTCGTTTTGCAATTCGCGCACATTACCGGGCCAATGGTAGGCTTGCATGCAGGTGAGAGCTTCGTCGCTAATACCATCAACTTTCTTTCCGAGGTTGATTGTTGCCTGATGGAGAAGTTTTTGAACTAAAGAAGGAATATCTTCAATGCGTTCTCTCAGCGGTGGTAAGTGAATACTGATAGGGGTTAAGCGATAATATAAATCTTCGCGAAAACGCCCGGATTTCACATCTGCAGCTAAATCACGGTTTGTTGCGGCAATAACGCGGACATCGACCTGTCTTGTTTTACTGGCACCCAGAGGGCGGATTTCACCTTCTTGAAGAACACGAAGAAGTTTGACCTGAAAAGCCGGGGACACTTCACCAATTTCATCCAGAAAAATTGTTCCGCCATTTGCGCGTTCAAAAAGACCAATGCGATCTTCTACCGCGCCGGTAAAGGCACCGCTTTTATAGCCGAATAATTCGCTTTCCAAAAGTTGATCGGGAAGGGCAGCGCAATTTTCAATGACAAAAGCCTTGTTTGCGCGGTGTGAGTTATAATGTAGGGCCCGTGCGGCAAGTTCTTTGCCGGTGCCGGACTCACCCGTGATGAGTACTGAAATGTCATAAGGCGCAACGCGACGAATTTTTGCGCAAATATCATTCATGACGGATTGCTCGGATCGGGTGATACCATCATCACTTTGATAGTTCTGTTTTAATTTTTCTCTTTTACGTTCAATGCGGTCTTTAAAGGCATCTGGTGCCATTTTTAATTCAATGGAAAGAGACTCGTTTAAGCGTTGTAGGTCAAAAAGTTGTGCTGCGTTTTTCAGCAGGTGTATCAGGCTTTCCGGCTGCCATGGTTTTGTGATGTATTGATAAATACCAGCATCATTTAAGGCACTGATAATGTCCTGAGAGTCAGTGTAGCCAGAAATGATCATGCGGACGATATTGGGCCATTTATGACGCACGAGTTTGAGGAACTCCACACCTGTTAAGCCGGGAAGGCGTTGATCGCATAAAATGATTTGAACCCATTCGGTTTGAAGGATTTTTTCCGCCTCAATGGTGTTTTCCGCCGTTAAAATATTGAAATCATCTTCAAGGATACGTTCAAGGCTTTCCAAACTGCGGACTTCATCGTCAACGATGAGGATGGTTGTTTTCTGCATCACTGTGTCAACCTTATGTCGAGGGCGGGTCTTCGCGTAGTTTCCCCCGTAGGAGGTCGCGTCGATTCACTTCTTTTTTCATATTGGCGGGTTCTGAAAACTGTTTCTTTAATTCTTCGCGATGAACCATTTCTTCTTTGTTCAGATAGCGTTGAATTTGTTCTTCGGAATAGGTGGGTTCGATGCGTTTTTTCTCGTCCAGCAGGTCGCGCAAGAAAATGGCAGCGGCAATTCGTGCGGCTTCGGGGTTGGGAAAATCGTTGACCGGGGAATAAAGCGAGTAGGTTTTGCAAAAACCAAATCCTTCAATTTCATTGATCATGATCGGGCATTCTTTTTGAGGAAAGTTAAATTTCTCTCTTTCTCCCAATTTGGTGCATTCCCAGTTTTCTCCTTCTTTCGGGAGCATAATAAGATTGATAAACCACGGGGTAACCATCATGCCAATGACACGTTCATCCCATTGTTGAAATTCAACCGCTTCGACGACAAGGTCATTATTCAAGATTTGAATGCCGGCCATGTTTTCTTTCCAGATTTTATTGAAGCAGGCTTCTAATTTCTCAGCCGCTTGTGACGGGCTGAGGGTGTGCAGTGCATGTGTCACTGTCCCGATCCTCAATTAAAGTAAAAAATGATCACATAGGGAAGCAGTATTTTTAATAAATTGGAAGGTTTTTTTTCAAAAAAGTACATAAGTGGCTGATTGGTTTGCGTTGCACATAAAAACCAATACTTAAGTGCCTAAAATGCTGCACTGCATTCTGGTAGTACCATTCTAATGGGTAGGTATTTTTATAATAATAACTCTCATATTAGTTTTCAAATATGCAGAAGGTAAGGGGTTTGAGGTAATTTCCTTATGTAGGTGGTTACTTACTTTTCATTTCTTAACTGTGTTGTGCGTTGTTGCTGCCACTTTTTTTATGTAACAAGAATGGGATGTTTAAATTAATTAATTAATAACAATGACTTATGTGTTTGGTATGGTTTTTGCTCTAAAGCGTTGGGACGATTATTGGTTATAGGGGCAATATGCTCCAAGATGGGAGGATATCCAAATTATGCAGGGTGATTTTGACGCGCTTGAGAAACGACTTGGGATCAGCCGCCGGGATTTCCTGAAATATTGCACAGGGATTGCAGCGACGCTGGGTTTGTCAACGTCTGAAGCCATTGCAATGGCTGAAGCCGTGGCGAAACCGAAAAAACGTCCGGTTGTGATCTGGTTGCATGGTCAGGAATGTACAGGGCCGACGGAAACGATGTTGCGATCCGAGCATCCAACGCTTGAGCGATTGATTTTGGAAATGATATCTCTGGAATATCATCAGACACTGGATGCGGGTGCAGGCCACCAAGTTGAACATTTAAAAGAACTGTCGATGAAGGAAAATGCCGGTAAATATCTGCTGGTCGTCGAGGGGTCTATTCCGACGAAAGATGGTGGTGTTTATTGTAAAATTGCCGGCAAGACAATGTTGGCGCATACGGTTGAAGCTGCGGAAAATGCGGCGGCAATTATCGCCTTTGGATCATGTGCATCATGGGGCGGTGTACAGTCTTCTGGCCCCAACCCGACAGGTGCAGCCGGTGCGCAGGCGGTTTTACCGGGGAAAACGGTTGTAAATATTCCGGGCTGTCCGCCAAACCCCTATAACTTTTTGGCGACAATTATGCATTTCCTTACATTTGGGACATTGCCGGAACTTGATTCACAAAATCGCCCGAAATTTGCTTATGGTCGTTTGATCCATGAAAACTGTGAACGTCGTCCGCACTTTGACGCGGGACGCTTTGCTAAGGAATTCGGTGATGAAGGACATAAAAAAGGGTATTGCCTGTACAAGTTAGGCTGTAAGGGGCCGGAAACATATTCCAACTGTCCGGCGGTTGAGTTTAACGATGTCGGTGGTGGTACGTGGCCTGTCGGCGTTGGGCACCCTTGTTTTGGTTGTACCGAAGAAGGTGTTGGTTTTACCAAGCCTTTGTTCAGTCTGGCAGAAGTACAAACCCATACGCCGCCAAATGCATTTCCGTCAATTACACAACGTGAGGATACTCCAGGTATGAGCGTCGGGGCTGTCGCTGTTGCAAGCGCTGCTGTTGGTGCTGCTGTTGGTGCGGCGGCGGTGGTGTCAACCCGGCTTGGGAAATCTGACTCCGACAGCGAAACCTGAGGGGGCAGCCATGGATAGAAGAACCTTTTTAAAAACGGCAGGTGCAGGGGTTGCGGGTGCTGCATGTATCAGTACGGTTGCTGATGCGCGTCCAAATTTGGAACCTGCCCCTGAGGCGGTTGGCATGCTATATGACGCAACACTTTGTGTTGGGTGCAAGGCCTGTGTAACAGCCTGTAAAGAAGTCAATGATATGACCCCCGTGGATCGTGGGGATGGTAATATTTACGATTCTGCTTTGGATCTATCGGGTGATACGCTTAACGTCATTAAGGTTTATAGTGATGGTTCAGCAGCTGTAAAGGATAGCGAAGAAAACGGTTTCGCTTTTGAAAAACGCAGTTGTATGCATTGTGTTGACCCCGGTTGTGTTTCTGTATGTCCGGTTACGGCAATGCGTCGTGATCCATTGACGGGAATTGTGACGCACCACCCCGATGCTTGTATCGGTTGTCGGACTTGCATGGTGGGGTGCCCTTATAACGTTCCGCAATTTGAATATGACAATGCTTTTGGACGTATTCATAAATGCCAAATGTGCAATCAGGAAGGATTGGAACGTATTAATAAGGGCGGTATGACGGCTTGTGCGGAAGTTTGTCCCACAGGTGCCACTCTGTTTGGTCCACGCAGTATGTTGATGGAAGAAGCCAAGCGACGTGTGGAGCTGAAATCAGGGGATAATTATAACTTCCCCCGCGGTGATATTTCCAAGCCGGAAAGCTACCATGAAAAAGAGCTGGAAGCGGACTACCAAAACCATATCTGGGGCGAAAAAGAAGCGGGCGGAACCAATGTTCTGCATATTTCTGCCATTCCGTTTGACAAATTGGGAATGCCACCTTTGGAAGATCGTTCATATGCGTCCGTGTCCGAGGGAGTTCAGCACACTTTATACAAGTACATGGCTTTGCCTGCGGCAGCTATGGCGGGCTTAACCTATATGGTTAAACGCAATAAAGACAACCATGACGGGGAGGAGTAGGCCATGAGTCATGCTAAACCGCTGGGCGGTTCTATCTTTACACCGGCATTTATATTGTGTCTGGTACTCTTCGTGATCGGTATGTATTTCTTAGGCGTTCGTTTTACGGATGGTATGGGGGCGGTTGCTAATATTAACGGCGGTTTTCCTTGGGGAATTTGGGTTGTGTATGATGTTGTGATCGGCACAGCATTGGCCTGTGGCGGTTATGCACTGGCCATCACGATTTATATTTTCAATAAGGGACAGTATCATCCTTTGATGCGTGCTGCTTTATTGGCCAGTTTGCTGGGGTATGCCCTTGGTGGCGTTGGAGCCTTTATTGATATGGGGCGTTATTGGCAGTTCTATAACCTGTTGTTACCGTGGCATATGAATTTTAATGCTGTAATGTTGGAAGTTGGCCTCTGTGTAACGACCTATATCCTTGTTTTGGTTATCGAGTTTGCCCCTGCATTTTTGGAACGCATCGGGGCGCACAGTGTGCTAAAAATATTGAACAAAGTGCTGTTTCTTTTTATTGCTCTTGGCATCCTGTTGCCGACGATGCACCAGTCTTCCCTTGGGTCGTTCTTGATTGCAATGGGGTATAAGGTTGCACCACTTTGGCAGACGGTACATTTTCAACCCCTTCTGGCGTTACTGACAGCAGTGACAATGGGCTTTTCCATTGTGATTTTTGAAGCCTCCGCTTCGCAAGTTGCCTTTGACTTACCTGATGAAACACCTTTGTTGTCTAAAATTGGCAAAATTATTGTTGGTTTGTTGTTGGTCTATTTGACAGTGCGTTTTGGGGAAATCATCCTGAATGGCAAAGTCGGATATATTTTTGCCGGTGATAAAAATAGCCTGCTTTTCTTGTTGGAAACACTGTTGTTTATTTTCCCGGTTATCGCCTTGTTATCACGAAAAATGCGTCAAAACCCGCGCATACTGTTGTGGGCTGCCGTGTCCATGCTGTTCGCCGGGTCGCTTTATCGTTTCAATGCTTTCTTATTTACCTACGACCCAGGGCCTGGCTACAGCTATTTTCCGTCAGTGGGGGAAGTGATGGTGACGGTTGGCATCGTTGCGTTTGAGATCATGGCATACATGGTGATGGTTAAAATGCTGCCCGTGCTGCACAAAGATGCGCACGCGTGAGAGTTAGAGTTATCGAATTAGGAGAAAAATCGTGACAACACGTATTACAGTCGATCCGGTCACGCGTATTGAAGGCCACCTTCGTATCGATGTTGAAGTTAATGATGAAGGTCGTGTCAGCAAATCGTGGTCTTCGGGCCAGATGTGGCGTGGTATTGAAACAATTCTGGTGGGGCGTGACCCCCGTGAAGCCTGGTTGTTTACACAACGTTTTTGCGGTGTTTGTACAACGGTACATGCCATTACATCTGTGCGCGCAGTGGAAAATGCATTGGGGCTTGAAGTTCCGGTAAATGCCCAATTGGTGCGTAATATTATTCAGACGGCACATGCCATTCAGGATCATATTGTTCATTTTTATCACCTGTCTGCGGTTGATTGGGTCGATGTGGTATCCGCGTTGGATGCAGACCCGGTTGCGACATCCAAGCTGGCAGAAAGTCTTTCGGACTGGTCACAAAACGGCCCGCATGAAATGAAAGCGGTGCAGGATCGTTTAAAAACATTTGTTTCCAGCGGTCAATTGGGACCATTTGCCTCCGGCTATTGGGGGCATCCAGCGATGAAATTGTCACCAGAAGTGAACTTGTTGGCGGTTGCCCACTATCTGCAAGCTTTGGAAGTGCAAAACTATTGCAACAAGATCGTGGCGATCCTGGGTGGTAAGTCACCCCACATTCAAAACTTGGCCGTCGGGGGGATTTCTAACTCTGTCAATATGAACAGCCAGTCGGTTTTGAACATGGAACGGATCATGATGATCAAAGGCTGGATTGATAAGTTGGAACATTTTGTCAAATCTACATATATGACGGATGTTCCGGCAATCGGTGCGTTTTATCTGGATTGGGCCGGTTATGGGAAAGGCGTAAATAACTATTTGTCTGTACCGGATTGCCCACAAGATACTAAGGGAACCAAGTTTGATTTGCCTGGCGGTTATATCGAAGCCGGTGATTTTAACAAGTTCACACCGATTAAGGATTTCCATGATCCATTCTTTCAGAAAGGCGTTGCGGAATCCTCTAAACATGCGTGGTATGAAGGTGATGCGACGCTTCACCCGTGGGAAGGGGAAACCGAACCGCAGTATACTGATTTCCAAGATGATGGGCAGTATTCATGGATTAAGGCACCGACCTTCAACGGTAAGCGCGCGCAAGTCGGCCCCTTGGCAAACGTGTTGGTCATGTTGGCTCAAGGCCATGAAGGGTGCACAAAATACGTTAATGATGCAGTCGGTATTATTAAGACTGTTTCCGGTGCATCCGACATTCCATTGGCTGCTTTTGAATCGACAATCGGACGTCATGCGGCACGTGCAATTCGTGCGGGTGTCATGATGGACACATTGAAACAGCAATGGCAGAAACTGGTCGATAATATTGCTTCTGGTGATACGGACAGTTTCAACGCTCCTGTTTTCCCGAAAGGTGAAATTCGCGGTGTTGGTCATCATGAAGCACCACGTGGGGCATTGTCACACTGGGTCGTTATTGAAGATGCTAAAATCAAAAACTACCAAGCTGTTGTACCGTCTACGTGGAATGCGGGGCCGCGTGCCGAAAATGGTGAGATGGGACCGTATGAGGCTTCTTTGCTGGATAATCCGGTGGCAGATCCAGAACAGCCCTTGGAAGTTTTGCGTACAGTGCATTCATTTGATCCTTGTATTGCCTGTGCAATCCATATGGTTGATACGGAACAAAAACCGATTGTGAAAGTCAAAGCGCTTTAAGGCAACGGCGATTGTCAAAGAAGGTTGAACCCTGCATTCCTCCCAAGCGGGGTTCAACCTTCTTGATTTTCGTGAAATAAAATAAAGGAAAATACCATGACAACGGAAATTCTGGTTATCGGCCTCGGAAACGTCTTGATGCAGGATGAAGGCGTAGGTGTCCGCGCAGTTGAAGCCTTAGAAGGAATGTATGAAATTCCTGATGGCGTGGTTGTTATGGACGGGGGGACGACCGGAACGGAACTTCTGGAACCGATGCGCGATGTCAAACATTTGATTGTGACAGACTCCGTTAATACAGGGGATCCGGAAGGAACGTTAATCCGCTTGGCTGATGAACAGGTGCCCGCCTTCTTTCAAACTAAAATATCTAACCATCAATTAGGTTTATCTGACTTACTTGGGATTTTGCAATTACAGGGACAGTCTCCGGAAACTGTTACAATTATTGGTATGGTGCCTTATAAGCTGGAAAATAGTCTCGGTTTAAGTCCAGAAACGGAAGGTCGTGTTCTCAAAATGTTGGATATGCTCGTGGATGAAATTGAGGAACGCGGGGTAAATCTGAAAAAACGGGAACAATCTGTTGCCGGGTTTTGGTCGCAACATGCGCAAAACGGGTGTTTGCCATGTGTATAGGAACACCTGTAAAAGTAATTAAAAACCGTGATTTTGTTGCACTTTGTGAAGGACGCAACGGAACGGAAGAAATCAATATGATGCTAATTGGCCCACAAGAAGAAGGAACATGGGTTCTTAATTTTTTAGGATCCGCCCGTGAGGTGATTAGTGAACAGGATGCGGAAAATATCAATAAGGCCCTAGATGGTTTGACTGCAATTATGGATGGGGCTGAGAATATTGATGTTGATATGTATTTCCCGGATATTGCTGTAAAAACACATATATAAACTATTGATTGTTTTTCATGTTGATGTTTGTGCGTGTTGTGAATTATTAGTTTGATACAATATTCTCACTTTAAGCTTTTATTATCACTCTTCTTCTATATTCTAGAGTTATGTTTTACGACAAAGTCGTGACGGTAATTGAGTGAGGTCGTGTTTTATGGTGTGGGATATTGCCCGAACATTCGAAGGATGCGAGATTCTTGTTGTTGATGATAATCTCATCAACTTGAAAGTTCTTACACAGGTTTTAAGCACAAATGGTTATGTTGTGCGCGGAGCTTCTAGTGGTGAGGAAGCTTTTTTCCATATTAAAGAAAAGACCCCTGATCTTATTTTGCTTGATGTACAGATGCCCGGTCTTGATGGGTTTGAAGTTTGCCAACAATTAAAAGGATCACCGGAAACGGCAGATGTTCCGGTAATTTTTATTACAGCAACGGATACAGTTGAAAGTAAAATTAAGGGCTTTGAAGTCGGTGCTTCTGATTATATTCCAAGACCATTACAGATGCCGGAGGTTTTAGCACGGGTAAAAAACCAACTGACAGCACGACAGTTTTATCGTCAGGTTGAAGATGAGAAAGAACGTCTGGAGAAAGTATTGTCTGCACTTCCCGTTCCTTACCTTTTATCTTCAATTGATACAGGTATGTTGATCGAGATGAACGATCATGCCTGTGCTGTCCTTGAAATAGCCCAAAAAGATGTTAAAAGAACACATGCTAAAGAAATTTACGCATTCCCAGAAATGCGTACAGAACTGCTGAAAAAGCTTAAGCAATCAAAATTAATCAGTAATGAAGAATTGGACCTGAAAAAATCATCGGGTGAAGTTTTTACAGCTCTCTTTTCAGCAACCCCCTTGCGTCTTCTGGATGAGAATGTCTTCTTTATTGCGTTTAATGATATTGCAGAACGTAAAAAAATGGAACAGGCGTTAGAGGAAGCTGCACGGACTGATTATTTGACGGGCACACTAAATCGTCGTGCGTTAAGCGCGCGTGCAATAGATGAAAAGCAACGTTCAAAACGTAATAAAAAACCTATTTCTATTCTTATGTTGGATATCGACCATTTTAAAAAGATTAATGATACTTTTGGTCATGAGGTTGGCGACGATGCGCTAAAGGAACTTGTTGCATTGATTGGTGAAACGTTACGGACAAGTGATGCCTTAGGGCGTATCGGTGGTGAAGAGTTTGTCCTTTTGCTGCCAGAAACAAGCTTTGAAGGTGCGAAGGTTTTGGCTGAACGTATCCGTACCCGAATTGAAAATAATGTTCTGAAAACAGCAGATGGTAAGGAACTAACGATGACAGTTAGTGGCGGGTTGGCAGAATGGGCAACAAATCAAAGCTATGAAGAGGTTCTAAAATTGACAGACGAGCGGCTCTATAAAGCGAAAAATACGGGTCGTAACCGGATCATCTCAGATTAACGATCATTAAAATTTTTGGCAATATGTGCCTCCATTGCTTCCTGACGTTCGCGCTCTCTGCTTGGGCTGTTTTTGTCAGTGTTTGCGAAACGAAATTTACCAAAAAGAACGCAGCCTTTCATGCCAGGGTCGCATTTATAATCGGGCACGTGTTTGCATTGTCCTTTAACTTCGTTGGGACAGTTCCATCCACTCATGACACAATCCTTTTCAGTCGCCATAATTGTTAGAGTAACAAAAATCAGGTGACTGAAAAATGGAAAAGGTCAATTGTGATCGGTTTCCCAACGTGGATCATTGATCGGTGCACCCTTTTGCAGACTTAAAGGAATGACACCAGCCCATACAGGAAGGGTGTAATCTTCGTCATCATCGACGGGGGGGCCGGTCCGAATTTTGGCGGATGATTCAGTGATATCAAATTCCAGAACAGTGGTGGCTTTTAGTTCATTGTTGTTTGGTTCGCGAATGCCGTCATAACGTTCCGGTGTGATTTTCATCATCATGAGATTGAGGAGGCGTAATTTTTCGTTAGGTTCGGTGATGAGTTTTGCTTTGGAAAAAACCATAACACTGCGATAATTGGCACTGTGGTGGAAAGAAGAACGCGCCATGACTAAACCATCTAGCAACGTGACGTTGATGCAAGCTTCTTCCCCGTCAATCAGGATTTGGAATAACCCGTTTTTGCTTGAGCCGTGGATGTAAAGCTTATTGCCTTCGCGCCAATGAACGGTGGGTTGTACCATCGGGCGGTCACTCATTTTTGCGCCAACATGACAAAGATAAGCCTCATCTAAAATGGCATGAATGGTTTCGCTTTGATGATTGGCTCTTTTGTGCCCCCGTTTTAAGGTTGTGCGTTTTGTAATTGGAAATTCAGACATAATTTTCTCCTTTCTGTAAAAAGGAAGATGATACATGATTGGTATCATTAGAAGTGCCAATTATTATAAATTATAAGGTCCAATTATGAGTGACTTGCAACTCTCTTATCTAAAAGATATGTGGTTGAAGAATACGGAGGCTCCTAAATATCGGGCGCTTTATGTCGTATTGCGTGACCTTATTTTGTCGGGAAAGCTATCTGGTGGTGAAAAACTTCCGCCCAGCCGAAAAATCGTGAAGGAACTTTCCATTTCAAGAAATACGGTCATGCAAGCCTTTGATATTTTGCAAAGCGATGGTTTTATCCAAAGTCGTCAAGGAGATGGTGTTTATGTCAGCGAGGATATCGGGCATGCCCATCTTCCCCAAATTTTAAATTCAGACGATGTTGATGAACGTACACCGGATATTGCAGGACGGGTGCAGCATTGGTTGGGAGTACGCAAGCAACATCATCGTTTTGGTGGTGAACGGGCTTTTTCACCGGGGCGTCCTGCATTGGATCAATTTCCCTTTGATGTTTGGGCGCGTCTATTGTCTCGTAGATGGCGATTGAGTGGGCCCAAGTTAGCGATGGCGGATGACCCTGCAGGTTATGCTCCTTTACGTCAGGAACTGGCAACATATCTGCGTAAGACTCGTGGAATGAAGTGTGAGGCAGATCAAATCATTATCGTTTCTGGCGCACAGCAGGGATTGGATCTGATAAGTCGTGTTTTATGGGAAGAGGGCGATCAAATTGCAGTTGAGGACCCGGCTTTTCCCGGCATAAGCGGTGTTGTTTTGGGGAGTGGGGCTCAGATTATACCCGTTGAGTTGGATGAAGAAGGCATATGTACAGGCCCATTGGAGGCTTTAGAAGATTTAAAAAGCATTTTGGTGACCCCTTCGCGCAACTATCCATTGGGGACCACCATGTCATTGGCACGTCGTTTTGATTTGTTAGACGTTGCAAGAAGAAAATGTGCATGGATTGTTGAAGATGATTTTGATTGCGAGTTTCGTTTTGATGGTCCGCCTTTGTCATCTCTACAGGGGTTGGATCGGGATGGCAGAGTGATATATGTCAGCACATTTAGTCGAATCGTTTTCCCCGCCCTGCGTTTAGGTTACGTCGTTGTACCGAGAAAACTTGTCGATGCTTTTGTTGCAGCGAAATCTTATATCGACGGTCATGCATCAATCCTGCATCAGGCAGTTTTGGCTGATTTTTTCCATGATGGATATTTTGATAGTCATCTTCGCCGAATGAAAAAGTTATATAAAAAACGCCGACATTACCTGATAAAAGAGATTGAATTACGACTGGGGAAAAACTGTTTTGTTATTCCAGCAGACGGTGGTTTGCATATTTGTCTGTTGTTTAAGAAAGAAATTGACGATATCGTACTTTCAGATGACTTACGCCAATGTGGTGTTGTGACGAGACCACTTAGTTCGTTTTATAAGAAAGACGTTAAAAAACAAGGCCTTGTATTGGGATTCGCCGGTTTTGATGAAGCCGCGATAGACGCAGGTTTGCAACACATTCAAAAAAAAATAAGCGAAATATAAAAAACGCTTTTATTTCTCAAAAATAGCCTTATAAGGCGCAAACTTTTTTTTATGGAGGGCTCAAAATGACGCCGAAGATTGAAGCTTTTCTGAAAGACGCCGAAAAGGATAGTCCGTTTTTGGTTGTCGATCTGGATGTGGTTGAAGATCGTTATAAACGATTGAATTCTGCCTTTAGTGAAGGTCATATTTATTATGCGGTGAAGGCTAATCCGGCTAAACCGATTTTGGAACGTCTCAATCATTTGGGGTCACGTTTTGACGCGGCGAGTTTGGGCGAAATTATGCAATGTTTGGAAACAGGCGTTGATCCTAAACGTATTTCATTCGGAAATACGTTGAAAAAACAAAAGGATATTAAGGCAGCTTATGATCTGGGTGTAGACCTTTTTGCCTTGGACAGCGAAGATGAGCTGAACAAAATTGCAGAGGTAGCGCCGGGTTCACGTGTTTATTGCCGTATTCTGGTAAACCGTCATGGGGCAGGGGCAAGCTGGCCGCTGTCACGTAAATTCGGTTGTTCTTCAGCAATGGCGCATGAACTTTTGATGCAAGCAAAGGCAAAAGGATTGGTTCCTTTTGGCGTGTCTTTCCATGTGGGATCACAGCAACTGGATCCGGCGCACTGGGCCAAAGCGATCAGTGATGTTGCAACGTTATTTGATGCCTTGGGTGAAGGTGGGATCCAGCTGCAAATGATCAACATTGGTGGTGGTTTCCCTGCACGTTATCAAGAAGATATTCCGTCTTTGGAAGAATTTGTTGATTACATCAAAGAACATATGACCACCTCTTTTGGTGAAAAATGGCCAGAAATTTACATGGAACCAGGACGTTATATTGTTGCTGAAGCGGGGGTCCTGCAAAGTGAAGTCGTTTGTGTGTCCATTAAAGATTTTGCGGAAGAAATCCGCTGGGTCTATTTGGATGTTGGTAAATTTGGCGGCTTGGCAGAAACGATTGATGAGTCCATCGTTTATCAGATGGTAACTGAATATGATGATCAGGAAATGGGTCCGGTTATCGTTGCAGGACCGACATGTGATAGCTGCGACACGCTTTATGAACGAACTTATTTCCAGTTGCCGTTGGCCCTTAAAACGGGTGATAAGATTAATATCTTATCAACAGGCGCTTACACGACTATGTATGCGTCGCAAGGTTTCAATGGTTTTGAACCACCGAAAGAATATTTCATCTAAGAAATTGTTCAGGTGAGGGAAACAAAACGGCTCAAGATTTATTCTTGGGCCGTTTTTTCTTCGGTTTCAGTTTTCTTTTTTGCGCGCGGTTTAGCTTTTGCTGTGCTTGCGCGACGTGTTGTTTTCTTGGCAGGTGCTTTTTTACGAGGAGAAGACTTTTCTTCGGATTGCGCAGACGCGCTGCAATCCAAAATTACAGGTCTTAATAAAAAGGCAGGTGTGTGTGCGCCCATTCCAATGATGACACCGTCAGCAGGTTCTTCTTGAACCATGACGTCATCTGTTGTTTTTCGCGCTCCACGCTGTGGGCGTTCACGCATCCTCGTGTTTTCACGCTCTTTTTCTCGTTTCGGGGCCGGGGCTTTCTTTTCTTCAACGGGTTGGACAGCATCAAGTTTAACCGGTGGAATTTTATTGCCAATCAGTTTGACAATTGCTGCCAATTGTTTCTTTTCCGCTGGTGTTGAAAGGCTCAAGGCGGTGCCATCTTTGCCAGCGCGACCTGTGCGCCCAATACGGTGGACATAATCGTCCGCATGGCTTGGTAAATCGTAGTTGAACACATGGCTGAGTGCGGGAACGTCGAGTCCACGTGCGGCAACATCACTACAGACCAAAATCGTAATGTCGCCATTCTTAAATTTGTCCAAGGTTTCCATTCGTGCGGATTGGACCATATCGCCGTGCATTTGCCCGGCATTGTAGCCATGCTTGTTCAAAGATCGGTAGACGATACCGACATCGCGCTTGCGATTGCAAAAGACAATAGCATTTTTGATATCTTCGCTGTCGATCAGGGCGCGCAAGGCTGTGCGTTTTGTTTTGCCATCATGGGGTTTGCAATCAACCATCATAAGCCCTTGGCGAACGGTTTCAGCCGTTGTTGCGGGTTTTGAGACGCTGATTTCTTTTGGGTTCATCAGAAATTTGTCAGCCAGTTTCTTGATTTCTGTTGCCATCGTGGCAGAAAAGAAAAGGGTCTGACGGATTTGTGGTAACAAAGAGACAATTTTTTCGACATCCGGGATGAAACCCATGTCCATCATGCGGTCTGCTTCATCAATCACCAAAATTTTAACATCACGCAAAATCAAACTGCCACGTTCAAACAGGTCAAGAAGGCGCCCCGGTGTTGCAATCAACACATCTACACCACGGTCGATGATTTTCATCTGATCGCCCATTGATGTTCCGCCAATCAAAAGCGCCATAGAAAGTTTGCTGTTTTTGCCGTAGGTTTCAAAATTTTGTGCAACCTGGGCTGCGAGTTCGCGTGTTGGGGCAAGGATAAGGGAACGCGGCATCCGTGCGCGTGCACGTCCATTGGCCAGAATGTCAATCATGGGTAAGGTAAAAGAGGCTGTTTTCCCTGTACCGGTTTGGGCGCACCCCATAATGTCGCGCCCCATAAGAACTTGCGGTATAGCTTGCGCCTGAATAGGTGTCGGTGTCTCGTATCCCGCGTCTGACACGGCCGATAGTAGTTCGTCGCTTAGCCCAAGGTCCGCAAAATTCATAAATACATCTTTCCTCAATATCATTTGTCGCCGGATATTAGGTGATTATGCTGAGAAGTCAATGATCATGCTCCTTCCCTGCGCTTTCAAAGTAGGTTAGATTGTTGGAAAATGGATAAGTATAATAAGGTAGACAGGTATGGCACATCGTATTTCAACAGTGAAAAGCCTGCTTTTTGTAATTGATGTTCAAAAAAAATTGGCACCTGCCATGATGTGTGGCGAGGCGGCAATCGCCAATAATGCCAAGCTGTTACAGGCGGCAAGCTTACTTGATGTTCCGTCTTTGGTCAGCGAGCAATATCCCCAAGGTATTGGACACACCGTTGATCCACTCTCTGCATTAATTAATAAAGATCGTGTCTTTGAAAAGATGACATTTTCTTGCATGGAGGAGGGGGCTATCCAACAGGCACTTGCACAGTCAGGGCGTCATCAATTGGTTGTTAGTGGTATGGAAACGCATGTTTGCGTGTTGCAAACAGTGTTGGACTTATTGGATGACGGCTATCAGGTTTTTGTTGTGGCGGATGCTGTGGCGTCGCGCACGATGGATAATAAAGAGCTGGGATTGGCACGTATGCGCCAATGTGGTGCGCAAATCGTAAGTACTGAAATGGTCTTGTTTGAATGGTTGGGACGCGCCGGCACATCCCAGTTTAAGCGAGTTTTACCGCTCATTAAATAAAAAATGGAAAGATAAAAATATGAAAGAAACGGTTCTCTTGCTGCCGGGGCTCTTGTGTGATCGCAGTCTATGGCGTCATCAATTGGAATATCTTGGCTCTGAGTGTGATTTGAAAGTCGCTGATTTTACAGAAGGTGACAGCATTGAAACTTTTGCTGAAAATGCATTGAATCTTGTGCCCAATGGCAATTTTAGTATGGCCGGTTTGTCAATGGGCGGTTATGTCGCATTGGAGATTTATAAACGTGTGCCTGATCGTGTTACACGGATAGCCTTGCTGGATGCATCCCCTTATGCGGATTTGCCCGAACATGCCGATTACAGACGTTCGGCTATGGAACTGGCTAAAGATCATGGGCTTGGCGAGGTAATGGAAAGCATTCTTGGACGCTTGATACATCCGTCGCGATATGAAGACGAAGAATTGGTTAAAACAATTGATGCGATGGCCCATCGTGTCGGTGTTGATGGATTCTTACGCCAGCAAACCGCCTTGCTGAACCGAGTGGACTACGTCGATATGTTGACGACGGTTTCATGTCCCGCATTGGTCCTTGTTGGGCGCCAAGATACAATGACCCCTCCTAAAATTGCGCGGGATATGGTGCAAGCATTGCCGCAGGGTGCATTGGTGGAAATTGAAAATTGTGGTCATTTATCGACAATGGAACAGCCGGAAGCCGTGACGGCATTATTGCGTTATTGGCTGCAGAACTGAGTTAATAAATAAGGAAATACAATATGAAACCTCTTCTCCGTTCCTATAAAGGTATGACGCCAAAAATTGCTCAGGATGCATTTGTTGCAGAAAATGCAGTTATTATTGGTGATGTTGAAATCGGTGCGCAATCAAGCATTTGGTATGGCTGCGTTTTGCGTGGAGATGTTGAAAAAATCCGCATAGGGGAACGTTCAAACATTCAGGATGGAACAATTGTTCATGTAACAGCGGATCGTTTTGGTACATACATCGGGGATGATGTACTGGTTGGTCATAATGCTGTTATCCATGGTTGCACACTGGAAAGCGGTGCGTTTGTCGGAATGGGTGCGGTTGTTTTGGATGGTGCGGTTGTCGAAGGCGGGGCAATGGTCGCCGCTGGTGCTTTGGTTACACCGGGCAAACGAGTTAAGTCGGGTGAACTGTGGGGCGGCAATCCGGCAAAGAAAATGCGAGACTTAAGCCCAGAGCAAATTGCAGGCCTGAAACAAGGAACAGATCACTATGTTGAGGTCGCTGCTGAGTATCTTAAAACAGAAAAGTCGTAAAAAAAAATAATTTGCTATTAACCTTATGATGCTAATGGTTTAGATTGCGAATAACAGTCGTGCTAGTATAACGGCGAAATGGGCGAAATAGCACCTCCATCTTGGGGCGAATCAACGAGGAATGAATAATGTTCACCAAAATGCTTAAGAGAAAGCTTTTGACGCAAGCCGCAGTATTGACAGCACCTTTGCTGTTGGTCGGTTGTTCTTCGGTTCCCGATGCGGTGAACCCTGTGGAATGGTATCGCTCATCCGTCGAATATTTTTCTGACGATGAAGCCGATATGACGGCGGATGGAAATGTGCAGAGCGGTACAGAGCAAAAAACTGTTGGATCCGGTTTCGTTGCGGCGCAGGCTCCAGAAGGTAAATATGGCGAACCCATTATGCGTCAAGGTGAGGTTGTAAACCCACTCGGTGAAGAAAAAACGGCTGAAGTTGTTCAGGCTCCCGCGCCGAAAGCTGCACCGAGTACGCCTGTCAGTTCTCAATCGTTGGACACGCAGAAACCTGTCGTTATCGCAAACGGTATGCCGGAAAGCTCTCCGACAACACCTAAGTTAAAACTGACGCCTCCAACCTCTGCGCAACCTGTTGGTCAAACGGATACACGGAGTGTGAGTGAGATTTATGCTGCAAATATTGCGCAGACTCGCCCAGATCAGAATGTAATGGCGATGGGAGGTCGCGATACTCTTGCATACGGCATGCACCCATATGAAACGGTTGTTGTGTCCAGTAGAGGTGTTGATCGTCAGGTGCCTAGTTATATGCAACCTGCACAACAGCAGCGTTATGCATCCTTGACGCAGACGGTACAAAGTGATGCGCATGATACATTGTCCTCTGCGATGATGATTGAGCCACCAGTTGTAGTTGAAGGTCGGGCGCAATCGTTATCCAACTTTAATCCTTCTATGTTTAATGGTTCTTTTCAGGTTGCGACCATTCAATTTGGGAATGGGTCTGCAAATTTGACACAGGAAGATATCCGTATCCTTAAGGAAGTTGTCAGTATTCACCAACAACAGGGGGGTGTTATTCGTGTTGTCGGTCATGCCAGTTCCCGGACGCAGAATATGCCGGTTCAGAAACATGAGTTGGTTAATGCCAAGATGTCTATGGGACGCGCAGACCGTGTTGCCCGCCAACTTTTGAGCCTAGGTTTGCCGGGGGAACATCTCTTTGTGGGCGGTGTTTCCGATAATCAGCCTCTTTATCAAGAGGTGATGCCTTCTGGTGAGGCAGGGAACCGTCGGACAGAAATTTTTGTGGATTACTGATTTTTTAAAAGAAAATTGTCGATAAGCCCAATTTTAGGCTTTCCGTTTTGGCGTTCATGTGATCTAACACATGTCTGTTATTTTGGCGGAAAGCCTATTTTATTTTAACCCTATGAAGAAGGTCTCCTGAGGTCATGGTACAAGATTTTCACCGTATCAAACGTTTGCCCCCCTATGTCTTTGCTGAAGTGAATGCAATGAAGGCAGCGGCGCGAGCGGCGGGGGAAGACATCATTGATTTCGGTATGGGTAACCCGGATACACCGACGCCGCCGCATATCGTTGAAAAATTGGTAGAAACGGTTCGTAATCCCAAGACGCACGGCTACTCGGTTTCTCGTGGTATTAAAGGTTTGCGTAAAGCACATGCTGAGTACTACGAACGTCGATTTGGCGTTACGGTTGATCCGGAAACAGAAACCGTTGTGACACTTGGTTCGAAAGAGGGATTGGCGAACTTGGCGTCTGCTATTACGACACCAGGTGATGTTATTTTGGTGCCGAACCCGTCTTATCCTATTCATCATTTCGGCTTTATGATTGCAGGTGCCTCTATCCGCAATATTCCGGCTTATCCGGGTGAAGAGATGATTGAGGCGTTAAAACGTGCGGTTCAGCATAGTTTGCCCAAGCCGTCTGCCGTTGTGTTGAATTTTCCAAGCAACCCGACAGCCTGTGTTTGTGACTTGGCTTTCTATGAAGAGATTGTGGATTTCTGTCGTTCTCAAAATATCTGGATTTTGTCAGATTTGGCCTATTCGGAAATTTATTTTGATGACAACCCGCCGCCGAGCATTCTGCAAGTCAAAAACGCTTGGGATATCGCGGTCGAATTTACATCCATGTCGAAAACCTATTCAATGGCAGGTTGGCGTATCGGTTTTGCAACAGGCAATAAAGAACTGATCAGCGCACTGACGCGGATTAAGTCTTATCTTGATTATGGTGCCTTTACGCCAGTTCAGGTCGCTGCTGCAACAGCCTTGAATGGTCCGCAAGATTGTGTGGATGAAATCCGGGATATTTATAGAAAACGCCGCGATGTCTTGATTGAAGGATTGGCTGCGGCTGGATGGGACGTTCCCAGCCCGCCTGCGACAATGTTTGCATGGGCACCGATCCCTGAGAAATTTGCACATTTGGGCTCGTTGGAATTTTCAAAATTGTTATTGAAAGAAGCGCAAGTGGCTGTTGCACCGGGTGTCGGATTTGGTGAGCATGGCGAAGGGTATGTCAGAATTGGTTTGGTCGAAAACGTTCATCGTATTCGCCAAGCCGTGCGCAATATCAAAACCTTTATGCGAACGCATAATGCAGGCGAAGCTCTGTAACCTTTTTCGTTTTTTTGTTTTCTTTTGTATTCAGATTAAGTGAACCATGGATAAACCATTGAAAATTGCCATCGCTGGATTGGGAACAGTCGGTGCGGGCGTTATTAAAGTATTGAGTGATAATAAAGACATTATTTCGGCCCGTTGTGGTCGTGCTATTGAAGTTTGTGCGGTGAGTGCTCGTGATCGTCATCGTGATCGTGGCGTGTTGCTAGATTGTTTTAAATGGTACGATAATCCGGTTGATATGGCTCTTGATGACGAAGTCGATGTTGTTGTCGAATTGATCGGTGGATCAGACGGTATTGCAAAGGCATTGTGTGAAAAAGCGCTTGAAAACGGCAAGCATGTCGTGACAGCCAACAAAGCCTTGATCGCCCATCACGGAACGGAACTTGCAAAAATAGCAGAAGCCAAAGGTGTCTCAATTATGTATGAGGCAGCCGTGGCTGGCGGCATTCCAATCATCAAAGCCTTGCGTGAAGGGTTGGCGGGTAATGGTGTTGGTCGTGTTTACGGTATCCTGAATGGCACCTGTAACTATATGCTGACCAATATGCGTGAAACCGGGCGTGATTTTGATGTGATCTTGTCTGAAGCCCAAGACCTTGGATATGCGGAATCTGATCCGACATTTGACGTGGATGGCATTGATGCCGCACATAAACTTGCGATTTTGACCAGCGTTGCCTTTGGTTGCGAGGTGGATTTTGACGGTGTGCAAACCGAAGGCATTCGCCACGTATCACCCGTTGATATCGAATTTGCCGAAGAGTTGGGGTATCGCATTAAATTGTTGGGGATTGCCTCTCGTCAAAATGGATCGGTAGAACAACGCGTTCATCCTTGTATGGTGTCAAAAAAAGCACCGATTTCGCAAGTGGAAGGAGTTTTCAACGCTGTTGTTGTGGAAGGAAATTTTGTTGATCAGGTCGTTCTGCAAGGGCGTGGCGCCGGTGAAGGTCCAACGGCATCAGCAGTTGTCGGGGATTTGGTAGATGTTGCACGAGGTGTAATTGTTCCCACTTTTTCTGTTGCGGCCGATAAGCTTGAAAAACTGAAATCTGCCCCGCTGACCGGACATAACGGATCTTACTATGTACGTTTGATGGTTGTTGATGAACCCGGTGTGTTTGCTGATGTCGCGGGTGTGTTGAAAGCGAACAATGTTTCTATGGAAACGATTGTTCAACGTAATCGTGCACCCGGGGAACCCGTACCGTTGGTTTTGACCTTGCATGAAACGAGCGAACAGTCCATGCTGAATGCATTGAACGGGATTGCCGCTTTAGACAGTGTCGTTGAGACGCCACGTATGATCCGTATTGAGGATTTCTAGGCGGGTAAAATATAAAATGGAGTGATGGGCTGATGTCACAATTGGCAGGGATCAACCGGAATTTGGCGCTTGAAGCAGTGCGTGCAACAGAAGCGGCTGCGATAGCGTCCTCCTCTTTAATGGGGCGCGGTGATGAAGAACTTGCTGATCGCACAGCTGCAGAAGCCTTGCGAAATGCCCTGAACGCAATGTCATTAGATGGTTGCGTCGTGATTGGGGAAGGGGACAAGGATCATAATCCCATTCTCTATACCGGGGAAAAAGTTGGACTTGGTGAAGGTCCCGAAATTGACTTTGCACTTGAACCGCTGGAATGTATTACTTCTGCAGCAAAAGGTGGCCCCAATGCTTTGTCGATCGTTGCGATGACTGAACGGGGAAAACTCTTTCAAGCGCCGCCGGTTTACATGAATAAAATTGCTGTTGGCGGTGGTTTGCCCAGTAATATTATTGATCTTGATTCCACACCGGAAGAAAATTTGCGGGCAATTGCGGATGCAAAAGGTTGTGATGTGTCCGACCTTGTTGTTTGCGTATTGGAACGCCCGCGCCATGTTGGGCTTATTGAAAGCATTCGTGAAACAGGCGCGCGTATTAAGCTGATCCCGGATGGGGATGTTTCTGCTGTGATTGCAACCAGTCAACCTCATAGCGGGATCGATGTATATATCGGTATCGGTGGTGCGTTGGAAGGTGTACTGGGGGCTGTTGCGTTAAAATGTATAGGTGGTCAGTTTCAAGGGCGACTGGTGTTCAGGAATCAGGATGAACGCCGCATTGCTTTTGAAAGTGGTGTCGAGGACCTTGAACGTAAATATTCACTAAATGATCTGGTTCAAGGTCAAGTCATGTTTGCGGCAACCGGAGTGACAGACGGGGCGCTGTTGCGTGGTGTGCAACGTTCTGGGAATAGCGCGCAAACCCATTCTTTGGTCATGAATTCGCGCAGTGGCACGATCCGTTTTATCGAAGCATACCATGATCTTGCTCGTATCGGCGTGTTGGAAGAATAGGCGCGTATAAAAAGTGCCATACTTACTTGATATCGACGTATCCATTTCCGGCAAAAGTTGGCAGGATCGATCCTTTGACGAACGTTTGGCAATAACGTTGTCCCAACGCCTGAATGTATCGGCCTTGACGGGACGTGTCATGGCGTCGCGGGATGTGACGTTGGAGGATGCGCAGACTTTTTTAACGCCGACTCTTCGCGATCTTTTACCTGATCCAAACCGTTTTAAAGGTATGGCAGAGGCCGTGGATTGTTTGTGTCAGGCCATTCAGAATGATGAACAGATCGCTATTTTCGGGGATTACGATGTGGATGGGGCGACTTCATCAGCACTGTTTCGCCGTTTTTTAAATGCTGTTGGGGCCAAGTCGACCATTTATATCCCGGACCGCCTTGAAGAAGGCTACGGCCCGAATGCCCCTGCTATGGATGCGCTAAAGGAACAAGGGGTCACCACCGTAGTCACGGTGGATTGTGGGACCACGGCATTCGATCCCTTATCCCATGCGCGCCAAATCGGCTTAAATGTTGTTGTTGTTGACCATCATGAGGCTGAGGTGAAATTACCTGACTGTGTGTCGGTTATTAACCCAAAACGTCTTGATGAAGATGGGCGCTACAGTCAATTGGCGGCTGTCGGAGTAACCTTTATTTTTGCGATTGGGATCAATCGTGCTTTACGTGATGCGGGTTGGTTTGTCGATGGGCGGAAAGAACCGGATTTGCGCCAGTTGCTGGATCTGGTGGCTTTGGGGACAGTCTGTGATGTGGTCCCTCTTGTTGGTTTGAACAGAGCTTTTGTGATACAAGGGCTGAAAATTATGGCACGGCGTGCCAATCCTGGCTTGGCGGCATTGGTCGATGTCTCGGGTATAAATGAAACGCCAGAAGCCTATCATGCCGGTTTTGTGTTAGGGCCACGCGTGAATGCGGGCGGACGTGTAGGAGAATCGTATTTGGGGGCTAATTTACTGTCCACAGACAATGCCCGTATGGCGTCTGAAATTGCGGCGCAACTGGATGGTTATAATAAAGACCGCAAGGAAATTGAACAAACTGTCTTGGATGACGCAATTCAGCAGGTTGATGGGCAGGAACATCGCGGTGTTGTTTTGGCTGTCGGGCAGGGCTGGCACCCCGGTGTCATCGGAATCGTGGCCTCACGCCTTAAAGAACGCTACAGCTTACCCTCCTGCGTTATCAGTTTTGATGAAAATGGTATTGGGCATGGATCGGGCAGGTCTGTGACAGGGGTTGACCTTGGGACGACCATCATTGCCGCGCGTCAATCCGGCTTGCTGTTAAAAGGCGGTGGTCATGCCATGGCTGCCGGCTTTAGCGTTCATCGTGAGAAACTGGAAGATTTTAAAGCTTTTCTCAATGATCGCATTTCTCAACAGATTGATGAACAGGATATTCGACCGACCTATAAATGTGATGGTGTAATTGCGGCGAGCGCAGCCACACCGGCCTTGGTCGAGGAATTGGAGCAAGTCGGCCCCTTTGGGGCCGGGAACCCCCAACCACGGTTTATTTTAAACCAAATGTCCTTGCAGCGCGCAGATGTGGTTGGCAAGGATCATGTCCGATGTTTTTTAATTGATCAATATGGGGTGCGTTTGAAAGCCATTGCTTTTCGGGCACTGGATACGGACCTAGGGCAAGCACTGCTGAATCATGGCGGTAAAAAGTTTCATATCGCCGGACGATTGAAATTGGATACTTGGGGTGGGGGAACGTCGGTTCAGTTGCTTATTGATGATGCAGCGTACGCCTGACAGGGGTGCGCTGCTTTTTTTTTGCGCTAAATTTTAATGGGGCTGTTTTTATTTAAAAGCGCAGTTTTCTTGAGAAAAACCTCTTTTGAATCATTCTCTTAGAAAAAAAATGACAAAAATGCAATTTTTGTCTTGCGGGGTCGGAAAGCATCGTCTATAACCCGCCTCACCAACAGCGATGACCCCTTCGTCTAGTGGCCTAGGACACCGCCCTTTCACGGCGGCAACACGGGTTCGAGTCCCGTAGGGGTCGCCATCGCGTTGGTAAAAATTGAATATGACCCCTTCGTCTAGTGGCCTAGGACACCGCCCTTTCACGGCGGCAACACGGGTTCGAGTCCCGTAGGGGTCGCCATTCAAAAAGCGCTGCCAGTTTTGGCGGCGCTTTTTTTGTTGTTGATTTCTTTGTTTGAGAAAGTTGAAAATTCGGGATTCCCGGCTAACATGAGGGGGAGAACCAATAGGGCTTATTTTTTTCTTTGTCGTTCGATCAACTGCCCCTGTCGATTCAGGTTATAGGCATGACATTCTACGCCAACGCCGTTGCCACCTTCATCAGGTGTCGGGATTCCTGTCATAATGGATGGTGTACGCACATAGAGGCGATAAATGAGCTGTGGTAACCAAATGAGAGAAGAGGGCGGTTTGGTAGCGACCAGTCGGAATTCATCTTCGCTATCATAAAAACGGCATAAGCCGCCGCCATCCCCTTTGGAACCAATGACAATGCCAAGAGGGTATCCAGGATGTTCCAAAAACTCGAAACCTTCGCGTATACTGATGTCATCGCCAATTTGCTCGATGACAACGCACTGGGGAATGGTGTTTTCCCATTTGGTTTCGGCTACGCAGGAAGCTGCCACGCAGCGTGTTCCATCAATTCCGGCTTGATCATCCCAATTGGGTGTATAAACGCGCTCCATGGCTTTTATAGAAGCTTTTAGGCAAAGTTCATCCGCGTTTACCGGGATTTCATCCTTTTCGGTGGCTTCTTGTTGAATGCGCGCTTTGATTGGCCCGATAAAGCCATTGGCTGCATTATCGAATTGCGCCGGAGTTGAATAGAAGAAACCATAACCGGTGCCATCAAGTCGTTTTACGAAAATGGCTTCGGGGTGATCTAAGTCAACACCACTCATGGCTTTTTCTCCCAAAAAAAATGTTAGTGCACCTTTTGGATACACTAACATTTTTAATAATTAACGCGAAAGCGCAAATGCATTTTGCAGCTATATGATTACGCCGTGCGTTGAATCAGGTGATAGCCGAAATCAGTTTCAACAACATCGCTTGTCGCACCGACTTCCATGCTGAAAGCGGCTTGTTCAAATTCAGGAACCATTTGCCCGCGACCAAATGTACCGAGATCGCCACCGCTTGCACCAGACGGGCAATCTGAATGCTGTTGTGCCAGTTCGCCAAAATCAGCGCCGTTGTCAATTTCGGCTTTCATGTCTTTGATTTGTTGCAGGGCTTCTTCTTTGGTGCGTGTTGCTGTAGAACGCGCGGAACCTGCGTACATGAGAAGGATGTGTGCTGCGCCAACTTGATCAGCCATGATGATATCTCCAATACCTGATAAATAATAAGCGCCCCGGGATAGGGCGCTTTTGACGGTAATCTACAGTTCTCCGGATAAAAAGAAAAGGGTAGAATTAGGCCGCGTTACGTTCAATTTGATTGATTTGGGATTTCGCGTGATTGACAACCTGCCATACGTCATTGGCGTTCAGGTTATCGCGTGCCATAACCAATTCAACAATTGGATCATTTAACATATCTTTGAGACGCGGTTCTTCACCTGATCGCATCCACTTTTTCGATAACATTTTTTTATCCTTGCTCTTTTTAGTAATCCCGATGTCGGGGTTTTACAAAGACCGTATGTGTATGCCATCACCTATATTGATGAGGCATTCAAATAAATATAACGGGAGCCCTTTTACATCTGTGACGAGGATCACACAAATGACAGTTTAGTTAAGATTGCATAGGGCGAAAACCATTGAGAGGATCATATCGCCTGCAGTTTCAAAATCTTTCTTTTCCAGTTTTTCTTTATCAAGAACAATACTGATCTGTGTAGAAAAATCGGCATAAGTTTGCGTCATGGACCAAATCAAAAAGAACAGGTGAGGGACATCAACCTGCGCCATCTTACCTTGTGCGATCCAGCTTTGGAAAATGCGTGTTTTTTCTTCCAGCCACGGATTGATATCGCTACGCAAATGATCTTTTAGAAATGGTGCGCCGCTAATAATTTCTTTGGCGAAAATCTTGGATGCTTCTGGGCGGGTGCGCGAAAGATCAATTTTTGTGCGGATATAATTTTCAAGTGCGGATTTCGGATCTTGATCTTCATTGAAATCCTCTGCGGCTGTCAGCCATGTTCTGAGGATATTTTCCAGAACGTGTGTATATAAATCTTCTTTTGTGTTGAAGTAATAATGCAGATTGGCTTTTGGGATACCTGCCCGTTTGGCAATTTCTGCCGTAGTTGCAGCGCCAAACCCACGTCGGGCAAAAACGATCTCGGCCGCCTTGAGGATAGCGTCCTCATTGCGTTGACGGATGCGCGATTTTCGGCGTGGGATTAATGTGTTCATGGCAGTCTTTTATCGCTTTAAACGCGAGATTGCAATTACTTGAATGCATTTTCCAGTCGATTAAGTGTGTTTTTATTTTCATAAGGCCGGGCAGGGTGTTGCCCCCAAACGGGTCCGGGCCAGGTCGGGTCGTTTTCAAAACGGGCAATGATGTGAATATGCAATTGACTGACGACATTTCCAAGTGCGGCAACATTCAGTGATTTTGGGGCAAAAAGATTTTCCATAATGAGAGAAACCTGATTGATTTCTGAATAGAGTTGTGCCTGCTGATCTGCGGGAATGTGGTGGAGTTCTGTTAACCCTTCGATCATCGGGATTAAGATAACCCAAGGGTAATTTGCATCATTCATCAAGCGTACTTCACATAAGGAAAGTTTACAAATTTCAAACGTGTCGTTGTCAATTCTGTCGTTTAGTTTAAACATAAGATTCACTGCAATTTTAATTAAATGAAGACCGGAGAAAAGCGTGTCAGATCGGCTAAAGGCAGGACTGTGGGTGCAAGCTCAATTACGTATTTGCGATATAAAGTTTATTTCTGCAATGGTTATTCGTAAAGGAGATCCAGATTCAGGATCCGTTTTTCTTAAATTAAATCGTTTTTCGGAAGGTTGCGCCGTGTTTGTACCTGTGACGACCATCGACGGGGAGCGAGGGTGGATGCATGGTTTGAAAAATGGGTTTGTTGATGAACGAGATTGCGATGCCTATATCAATCGGCAAGTCGCACGTGACCCTGATCTTTGGGTTTTAGAGATAGAAGATCCGAAAAAACAATATCAATTGGACGCGACGCTTGTCGAATAGGTGTTGCTCAGGTAACGTCGTTCAAACGTTTTTGCAGGAGGATAAAGATGAAGCTCACGGATCAAAAGTTATTGCGTACTCAAGCCTATATTGATGGACAATGGTGTGATGGCGATAATGGAGGCACGTTTGATGTTTTTAACCCTGCAAATGGTGAATTGATTGCATCCGTACCTGATTTGGGCGCGGCTGAAACCAGACGTGCTATTTATGCGGCAAATAAGGCCTTAACGTCTTGGCGTGCAAAGACAGCAAAAGAACGCGCAAATATTTTACGGGCGTGGTACGACTTGATTTTGCAAAATCAGGAAGATCTTGCGCAGTTGATGACGCATGAACAAGGTAAGCCATTGGCAGAGGCGCGTGGTGAGGTAATTTATGGGGCCTCTTTTGTAGAATGGTTTGCCGAAGAAGGTAAACGTCTTTATGGGGACGTTATCCCCGCACACGGTGCAGATAAGCGAGTTGTTGTCATCAAACAGCCGATTGGCGTTATCGGTGCGATTACACCGTGGAATTTCCCGTTGGCAATGATTACGCGTAAAGTGGCCCCCGCTTTGGCTGTGGGGTGTACGGCTGTTGTTAAGCCTGCAGAAGATACGCCGTTGAGTGCACTGGCCTTGGCAGAATTGGCAGAACGTGCAGGCGTTCCCAAAGGTGTGTTTAATGTGGTCACCTGTAATAAACCAAACGCAGTTGTTGTTGGTGGGGAACTGACAGGTAATGCGATTGTTCGCAAAATCAGTTTCACAGGGTCAACACCGGTTGGCAAATTGTTGATGAAACAATGTGCTGACCAAGTAAAGAAAGTCTCTTTGGAACTTGGGGGCAATGCACCGTTTATCGTGTTTGATGATGCGGATTTGGATGCGGCGGTTGTCGGGGCGATTGCGTCGAAATATCGCAATGCAGGGCAAACCTGTGTTTGTGCAAACCGTATTTTCGTTCAAGCCGGTGTTTATGATGAGTTTGCTCAAAAATTGGCAGATGCTGTTCGGACCTTCAAAGTTGGTTCAGGCGATCAGGATGGTGTGACGCAAGGCCCTTTGATCAATAAGGCGGCGTTGGATAAAGTTCAGAGTCTGGTTGATGATGCCAAAGATAAAGGGGCGAAAGTTGTTTGTGGGGGGCAAGCACATGATCTGGGCGGGACATTTTATCAACCCACCATTCTTACAGATGTGACAACTGATATGCGCATTGCCAATGAAGAAATTTTTGGCCCCGTTGCACCGCTTTATAAATTTGAAAGCGAAGAAGAAGTTATTGTTAAGGCCAATGATACTCCGTTTGGCTTGGCGGCCTATTTTTACGCACGAGATATCGGGCGTATCTGGCGGGTTAGTGAAGGTCTTGAATACGGTATTGTCGGTATTAATGAAGGTATCATTTCAACCGAAGCAGCGCCCTTCGGCGGGGTCAAAGAGTCTGGCATTGGCCGGGAGGGGTCTAAATATGGTGTCGAAGATTTTGTTGAAATTAAATACCTGTGCATGGGTGGAGTGGATAAATAAAATATGAAAACGGAAATCCTCGAATTTGCAGCAAGTCTTGCGGATACATCACGCGCTGTCATTGAACCGTATTTCAGGCGAAATGTGGGCGTGATTGATAAAGTTGATGATAGCCCTGTAACAATTGCTGATCGAAGTGCCGAATCTGCCATGCGAGAACGGATCGAACAAGCTTTTGATAAACATGGTATTTTTGGTGAAGAGCACGGTGTGAAAGAAGGTGACGGTGTGCATATGTGGGTGTTGGACCCTATTGACGGTACGCGATCCTTTATTTGTGGAGCACCGTGGTTTGGAACCTTGATTGCTTACTTGGAAAATGATGTGCCACAAATTGGCGTGCTGGATGTTCCGATGATGAAAGAACGCTGGGTGGGCAGCCCCAACGGTACAACCTACAACGGAAGCTATTGCCAAGTTCGTACAGGCGTGGATTTGGACCAAGCCAGTTTATTTACGACCGATATTGACCTGTTTACAGCAGATCAAGAGGCAGGCTTTCGTCGTGTAAAAGATAAAGTTAAATGCACGCGTTATGGGACAGATTGTTATGCGTATGCGCTTTTGGCTTCCGGTCATATTGATTTGGTGATTGAAGCCGGATTGCAGCCTTATGATGCGATGGCATTGGTTCCCGTTATTCAAGGCGCAGGTGGAATCGTTACGGGTTGGGATGGTGAAGAGGTGACCTTAAACTGGGATGGACGTATTGTCGCAGCAGCAACACCTCATCTTCACAAGCAGGCGTTAGCACTCTTGAAAAGCTAATTGTCAATGCATGTATTATTTTGTTTCGTGTGAAATCAATAGCTTGTGTGGGCTGCAGATCCATAAGTTCATTCTTTGACTTATTACTGCTATTATCTTAGCAATAAAAAAGTGTGTTCCCAAATTGACATTGAGCACAGAATAGATTGAACTGCACTTGCGTAGTTTAAAAATTAAAAAAAGGGGAGATTTGGGTTTGTCTCAAGAACAAGAACAAAACTTGATGAATGTCGATCAACAACAGCTAATGGACTCTATGCAAGATTTTGCAGAGCGTTCTCAGCGCATTATGACAAAGTTTCTTGAGCGTCAGGCTGAAGATGATGGTTTTCAAATTCCAGATCCTTATGTCGTCGGGAAAGCGTTTTTGAAAGCTTCTGCGCAGCTTATGCAGGACCCACAACGCCTTGCGCAGGCTCAAGCTGATTTATGGAAAGAATATACAGCGCTTTGGCAGCATGTGACGCAACGGATGTTGGGGCAAGAAACAGAACCTGTTGCAAAGCCGCGTCCAGGTGATCGGCGTTTTAAAGATGAAGCATGGGAAGAAGAAATCTATTTTGATGCAGTCAAACAGTATTATCTTCTGACAGCACGTTGGATCAAAAATACGATGTCTGACGTCAACGGGATTGATGAAAGTACACAAAAAAAAGTCGATTTCTATACCCGTAACTTTGTTCAGTCGATGGCACCAAGTAACTTTGCAGCAACTAATCCGGCAGTGATTAAGGAAGCGGTGGAAACGCAAGGGCAAAGTCTGTTAAAAGGGTTTGATCATTTCCTGAAAGATTTGGAAGAAGGCAAGGGTAAATTGCGTGTCTCCATGACGGATGTAAAAGCATTCGAATTGGGGAAAAATGTTGCCTCGACCCCGGGAAAGGTAGTCTATCAGAATGGTTTGATTCAACTCTTGCAGTATGAACCGACAACGGAAAAAGTCGCCAAAAACCCGCTTTTAATTGTTCCACCGTGGATCAATAAGTTTTATGTGCTGGACCTTCAACCCAAAAATTCGTTGATCAAATGGGCTGTAGATCAAGGTCATACGGTCTTTGTTATTTCATGGATCAACCCGGACGAAAAACTCGCACATAAAGATTTCTCCTGCTACATGCAAGAGGGGCCTTTAAATGCGATTGATGTGGTGCAGGAAATTACAGGTGCAGATCAGGTCAATATCGCGGGATATTGCATTGGTGGAACGCTGACAAGTTGCACACTTGCATATTTGGCGGCCATTGGGGAGGCAGATAAAGTAAAATCAGCAACCTTGTTTACCACGTTAACTGATTTTACAGATTGTGGTGAGTTGCGCGTCTTTATTGATGAAGAACAAATGGAAATTCTGGATGCCCATATGGAACGTAAAGGGTATCTGGAAGGGGCTCAAATGTCGCAGGTCTTCAACCTGTTGCGCGCAAATGACTTGGTCTGGTCTTTCTTCGTGAATAACTATCTTTTGGGGAAAGAACCATTCCCCTTTGACCTGTTATATTGGAACTCGGACCCAACCCGTATGCCGGCGATGATGCATAAGTTCTATTTACGTAAGATGTACTTGGAAAATAAACTCATTCAACCCAATGGAATTTCATTAAACGGTGTATCGATTGATTTGGGAAAGATTGAGACTCCGATGTATATGATATCGACTCATGATGATCATATTGCGCCGTGGAAATCAACTTACTCATTGACCCAACATGTTTCTGGTCCTGTGAAATTCGTTCTGGGTGGTTCCGGTCATATTGCCGGGATTATTAATCCAGAAAATTCAGGTAAATACGGTTATTGGACAAATACAAACAAACCGGCCGACCCGGATAAGTGGCTCGCAGGGGCGAAACAAAATGATGGTTCGTGGTGGCAAGATTGGAAAAAGTGGATTGCCCGACATAGTGGCGGTAAAGTAGACGCGCGAACGGTGGGGAGCAAAAAGCATAAACCAATAGAAGATGCGCCAGGGTCATTTGTTAAAGTTCGTATGACGGATTAATAAAAGCACAAAAAAAGCTGAAAAGAGTCTTTCTTTTCAGCTTTTTTTTCACATTGTTATATCTGTTTATTTTAGAAGACACCAAAATCGCCGAGGCTTTTTAACTCAAAACGTAAAGAGAAAGTGTCATCAGGTGTGAGGTCGCGATCTTCAGCAAAACTGCGTTTGAAATCTAGATATACCGCAGAACAATCATCTTTATAGGTGAGACGAGCACCATAGTTGACGTTTCCTTCAGGAGAATTCATCCGGTAGGTCGAATAGGCATTTGAAGACCAGTTTTTAGACCACTGGTTTTGAAATTTTGTTGATATCTCTTCCCGCGTTGAATACTGAGATCCGCCACCGGCGCCTTCAACATAAAGGTGGGATATGCTTATGCGAGAGGATGCAGGACCAATGGTTAAAGATGTTTCGCTTCGGTTTAGCGTGAGCTCATCCTTATCCAATCTGTAGCGATAAAGGATATTCATGAAATCAGATGGAGAGACATCAATGCGCCCGACAATGTCTGACAGATTGTCTTCATGGCCAGAGTTGGAGCTGTAAGTGTTGTCATCTCGCAACCGGTAGCTTTGGGCGATTGAGAATAGGCTGTAGCCGCCTTCATTTCCATAGACACCCCAATTCAGGCCATAATCCATTCTGTGGCCACCGTCTATGCGATCTAGACCCGTAAAGCGTTTGGTTTTAAATATATTTGAATCATCAAATTCGAAGTCCTGGCTGTCTTCATTCAAGAAGTCGCGTTGGCCAATGTTGGGTGCCGCTTTGACCTTGACCATTGGTTCTAAGACTTCATTAACTCGCCCATCCATGTGAGTGCGGCTGACAGGTTTGCGCCACTCCAAGCTTAGGCTGGGGACAAATTGTGCGTCTGTCCCGCTTTTTATTGAAGCACTGCTGGCTGCATTGGATTCAGTGGTGTAATATCCGGCTGAAATTAAATTGGCCTCTAATGTAATTAAGTCGCCGGTATTTGATGTGTAGGGAACCATCCAAGATGTATCTGCTGCAAGACGTGATGTTCGAACGTCATTGCGATGGGAAATATGCATCATTGTGCCATCCATTTTCCAGTATGAGCCACTTTTGGATGGTTGGCTCATATGTGAAAATAGATATTCCAGTTTTGAATCCTGTAATGTTTCGGACTTGATGTCACGCTGTTCTTGGTACGTGCTTAAGTTCAGCGTCGTATAGTTGCGCTTGCGAAAACCTTCAGTATAAAGCTGTGAAATTAATTGTGCATTTTCAGCATTGTCATTAAAACCATACCTACGCGTATAGGTGTCATCACTGGCGGCATTGATCTCAAAACCCCATCGCCAAGTGTTATTGATATCAAATTGTCCTTCGCTATCAATATGCCCGCGAATTTCATTTCCCGTATTTCCTGAAGATTGGCCGCGCCCGCCTTCTTTAATGTAAGTCGCACTGCTGCTGAGGCGTAAATCACCATTTTTTAAAGCTTGGCGGTATTCCAGTTCCAAAAGAGGCTGGTTGTCGTCAAAATACCAGGTCGGATTTACGGTGAGGTCTTTTGACGGATTGATGTTCCAGAAAAAGGGTGTGTTTAGATAACTACCAAGAGTCCCTTGACTGCCATATGAGGGGAATAAGAAACCGGTTTCACGTTTTCGTGTTGGATCAGCATGCCAGAAAATGGGAGTGTAGAGTACTGGCACATCCAAAACTTCGAAAAACATATCTGAATATTCAATACGCTTTAATTTTGAATCGTGTTTAACTTCTTTTGCGCTGAGCTTCCACAGAGGAGGACGTTCAGGATTATTTTCACATTTTTGACAGGCAGAGTATTCGGCGTCTTTTATGACGGTGTAACGATCATCTTTTTTACCCTCTTTCGCACGAATAAGAGAGTTGTTTGCAAGGCTTAAAACCATTTGGCGTGCAATGCCGTGTTTTAAGTCTGATGATATTTCCATATACTCACTTAAAAGTACATTTCCATCAGGTTCTATCAGTTGGACATTGCCAGATGCGGTTACAACATCTTTGTTTTGATTGTAAGAAATGGTATCCGCAACAAGAATACGTTCATTATATATTATTTCGACATTGCCGCGCGCTGTCAGAATACCAAGATCCTTACTATATCCAAGTTCATCGGCAGAAATAGATGATTTATC
Source organism: Terasakiella sp. 4MB5A (assembly GCF_050058155.1). GTDB lineage: Bacteria > Pseudomonadota > Alphaproteobacteria > Rhodospirillales > Terasakiellaceae > Terasakiella > Terasakiella halodenitrificans. The sequence goes on from NZ_CP188815.1 coordinate 1,982,048, forward strand.
TGAATTGGCTGAAGGTGCAACCTCGTTTGAATTTGTCGGAAGCTGCGTTTTCGGTTTTGATTTTTGTTGCAACTCAGGTGAGGCAAGAACCGGAGACGTTTTCTTCTGTACAGGAGTGAAAGGGGCGCGTGTGTCAAGAACGCCCATAATCGAAAGTTGGGCATGTGCTTGTGATGGTGCGAGGACTGCAAGTGCAGAACAAGTTGCAAAAAGTGTATATGTCACAAATTGCCGTTTTGATGCTGTTTGCTTGAATGCCATGCCCGTTTATCTCAATTTCATGCTTGCCAAATGCGTGGCGGATAGTAGGGGAAACCCATATACCGCGCAAGATAGAAAGAGCATATTTTATCTGGAGTTTCTTTTTCGTTAATTTTTAACTCTTGGGCGAAGATTCTATCCTCTCTTAAGGATTTGTTTGTGAATTCTCATGTATGGTTGAGCGTGTTTATTGATATTAAACAAGTAGGTTACGGGTATATACGTAATTGCATAAGTAATTGGTTGGTTTGACTTTTATTAAGGTGTTTTTGTTTGCGAGGACAGAACCATTCGACTATCTAATAGTATTAATATAATCATCACTCCTAGGGGTAAAAAACAATAATATGTTAAATCGAAAGGCAGATAAGTCGATTGACTGGTTAGCCAAGCTTGGCAAGAATTCCAAAATTCCTTTTGGGATGATGGATATTTTGCTGGCGTCTTTCTTTATTAATATATTGTCGTTGGCGATGCCGTTATCGCTCCTGCAAATTTATGATCGTATTTTACCAAATAATTCACTGAATACATTGGCTTTATTGGTGAGCGGGATCGCTCTGGCTTTGCTGATGGAAGCAGCCTTGCGTGTTGGTCGATCATATTTGAGTGGATGGGTCGGGGCACGATTTGAACATATGGCGGGTTGCGCAGCTATTGAACGCCTGCTTTCGACCAGTGTTAATGAATTTGAAAAAGATGGTTCCGGTGTGCATCTGGAACGAATTTCCTCACTAGGGACGCTGAAGGAATTTTATGCCGGTCAGGCAATCATGACACTGTTTGATTTGCCCTTTTCAATTATTTTTCTGGCATTGATTAGTTATCTTGCTGGGGCGCTTGTCTTTGTTCCAATTTTGTTGATTGCACTTTTTGCGCTAATGGCGTGGCGCATAGGGGTGAAGTTACGTAAAGCAATATCTGAAAGAATGGTCGCGGATGAACGGCGATTTAACTTTATTATTGAGGTGTTGACGGGGATCCATACGCTGAAGTCAATGGCGATGGAAACGCAGATGTTGCGTCGATACGAACGACTTCAAGAATCTTGTGCGAAAACAGATTACGAAGTAACACGCCAGAGTTCTTCGGCAATGAGCCTGGGGGCGCTTTATTCGCAATTAACGATGTTTGCGGTTGTTGGGGCCGGAAGTACTTTTGTCATTGATGGACAGTTGACTGTTGGTGGTTTAGCGGCCTGTACGATGTTGTCTGGGCGTGCGATGCAACCTCTTCAGCGTGCTGTCGGGATTTGGTCGCGTTTTCAATCCATTCAACTTGCCCGCGAGAAATTGCGGGAAATTTTTGAACTGCAACCGGAAACGCAAGGTGCTTTGCCTGTTGTCGATAGTACTTATTCCGGTCGCATTGAATTGCAAAATGTAGGGCTGAAGTTTGGGGACGATGCGCAAACCGTTTTTGCGAACGTTAATTTAAAAGTGGAACCAGGCGAGATTATTGGCATTTCTGGCGGAAACGCGAGCGGTAAAAGCTCGTTGCTATACCTTATGATGGGGGCAATGCGTGCAAGTGAAGGGCAAGTTCTTATCGATGGTCAAGATATTAATGAGTTGGAACCCAACAGCGTACGCCGCAAGATCGCCTACTTACCGCAGCATGGTGTGTTATTCAATGGAACAATCCTTGAAAATCTGACGATGTTCAAGCCTGAACTCGAAGAAAAAGCCTTGCGAATTGCGCGATTATTAGGGTTGGATGATGTGGTTGCACGTATGCCACTGGGCTATGATACCTCTGTTGGCAATGGTGCCTATGACACATTACCGCGTGGGATCAAGCAAAGGATTGCAATTGCACGTGCGTTGATGAGTGACCCTGTCGTCCTTCTTTTTGATGAAGCAAACGCGGCAATGGATAGTGCAGGTGATAAGGTTTTAACAGAGTTTCTGGAGCAAGCCCGAGGGAAACGAACCTTGATTCTTGTTTCGCATCGTCCCTCCGTATTAAGAATGGCTGACGCAGTTTATGATTTGCAGGATGGTCGTTTGGAAAAACGAGAAATTGAAGAAGCACCTGTTTTCCATTCGACAGATCAAATGCCGTCAGCTGAAAAACGTATAGAAAAAAGTCCACTCTCTTCGCAAGCGAAAGAAGTGAAACGGAAGCCGATTGCTCCTGAACAATCGCCAGTTAGCCCATCTGTTGAAAAGACAGAAAACAAAGAAGTTACAAAGGATAAGCTGAAAACAAAGCTTGTACCGCGCCCCAAAAAACGAGTTGCTGAACGCAAAGTGACTGTTCCGGGGGCACCTGTTGATGAAAATGAGAAAAAACACCCCCGTATTCTAGCGTCAGATAAATCAGTTTTTGATCGTCTGATCCAAAAAAAGAAAAAAGAAGACAATCCTGTGGGGCCAACAACTGAGATTGAGAAAGGTGATGTTGACACGCCGGAGCAATCACGTTTGGCAGAAGTACATATACCAACACCTGCATCCGAATTAGCACCCCCAAGTGAGGTGAGTACAGAGCTGAATATTGTTGAAAACACTGATGAAGAGGTCTCTTTTAAACCTGTTCCGACAGATACATGGAAAGCGCGCGTCGCCAAAATGGATAACAGTAAGCTTAAAGATGGTGCAGGATTAAAAAATAAAAAGCTTGTCCTGAAAACCCGTACAATTAAAGAAACGGAACGCGATACATGAGTAACGCATTGGGCAAAATAGACGTGAAAAAGCTTGAAGTGGAAAGAAACCCACTCTCGCAAACGGCTGAAGCAATCAAAAAATCACCCTTATTGGCGAACTTGCGTGAAATTTCGGATTTTGCAGCCTGCCTTGAAATTTTGCTCATGGCGTTAAGTTGGCGGGGCGAACAGCGCAATGTTGCCGAAGCGATGCCACATTTTGCAGATGAGTTGGACATCACAGGTTTTCGTAATGTTATGGCAAACCTACAATATTCTAGTCGACCGGAACGTATTCGTCTCAAGGATATTGATCCTCGTCTCATGCCCTGTCTATATGTCTCTGATGATCGTGCGGCTTTTATCCCTATGGCACGTAGCGATTATGGTGTTCGCATATTTGATGGCGGGACAGGCGATTATGCCACACTAAGTGGCAATGATATGACGATGAAAGGGACAGCCTATTTCTTTACCCCTGTTGACAATGAAGAACAAAAAATTGCTCAGCAAAAAATTGGCTGGTTCTGGATGGTTATGGAACGGTTCCGTTCTTTGATCTACCAAATTCTAGGACTAACGTTACTTTTGAATTTGCTGGCCTTAGCAACACCACTTTTTGTTATGGCAGTATATGACAAGGTTGTTGCGACCGGATCTATGTCCACATTGGCTTATTTCGGTGTTGGCGTGAGTATTGCGCTCATATGTGATTATGTTCTCAGGAAAATTCGAACCAAGATTTTTGCTTTTGTTGGGGCGAGAATTGACAATATTGTGGGAACGGAAGTTTTTAAGCGAATAATGTTTCTGCCGCCCGCCTTCACGGAACGTGCGACTATTGGGGCACAGGTAGCACGGATCAAGGATTTTGAATCTATTCGAGAATTCTTTACGGGTCCTATGGCCGTGGTGATGTTCGAAATTCCGTTTTCATTCATTTTTATTATTGTCATTTTTATATTAGGTGGTGTTGTCGCTTTTATCCCGATTTTAATGCTGGTCCTCTATTGGTTGGTGGCGTTGGCTTTTGGTCCGATTATTCGAAATGCGATTGGGTCAACAGCTCGTTATGGTTCACAAAAGCAGGAACTCGTTATTGAAACAATCTCTTCGATGCGGGCGATTAAATACAGTAATTCTGAAGCAACATGGTTGAGCCGCTATCGTGAACTCTCTGCCAAATCGGCAATGGCCAGTTTTAAGTCGGCACAAGTCACCAGTTATCTCAACACAACATCACATGTTTTGATGATTATTTCCGGTGTTGCAACCGTTGCCGTTGGGGTCTTTGAAGTTTTTAGTGGCGCAATGACCATCGGGGGATTGGTTGCATCAATGATCCTTGTCTGGCGTGTCTTGGGACCGTTACAATCGGGGTTCGTAACTCTCACTCGTTTAGAACAGGTGCGTTCATCTATTTCACAGATTAATAACTTGATGAATATAAATTCTGAACACAAAGACCAAACAGTTGCGACCAATCGTAAAATTAATGGCTTTATTTCATTCGGGCGTGTGTCTTTGCGCTATTCTCCAGATGCTGACCCGGCACTTGTCGGGGTGAATTTTGATGTCAATCCCGGCGAAGTTCTTGCCCTTGTTGGGGGGAATGGCAGTGGGAAGTCCACCATCCTTAAGTTATTGCTTGGAATGTATATTCCACAGGCTGGAAATATTCGTGTCGATCAAACAGATATTCGTCAGTTAGACCCTGTTGAATTACGTCAGATGATGGGATATGCCCCGCAAACGACACAGTTCTTTTATGGAACGATTGCACAAAATTTACGCCTTGCTAATCCGGCTGCAACGGATGAAGAATTGATGCATGCCTGTAAAATCGCTAATGTTTTAGATGATATTGAGGCGTTGCCTAAGGGATTTTGGACGCGTATCGGCGAAGGAACAGGGGGACAGTTGCCCAGCAGCTTCCAACAACGTCTAAACCTTGCTCGTTGTTTTGTGAAAAGTCCTAAAATTATGTTATTCGATGAACCGGGTAACGGGCTTGATTTTGACGATGATCAGGCCTTTATGAAGGCTGTTGCAAACCTTAAAGAAGAAGGGGTTTGCAGTTTTATCGTCACACATAGACCAAGTCATTTAAAAATTGCCGATAAAGTTTTATGGTTGGAAAACGGTCACATGAAAATGTACGGTCCAACAGATGAGGTTAAACCCCACTTACCGAAAGATTTCCTATGAGTGGCAACCAGATTACAAAAAGCGAAACAAAAGCTGTTAAAGAAAAAAAACTGCACCCGGTTCAATTTAAAATTGGGTCGCGGCAGACGCGTTATTTGGCGCAATCCGTTGTTTTGGAAGAGGCCGGTTCATCTTCTTTAATTCGTGCAGGCATGATGACAGTTGGTGCGGTAATTGTGGCTTTTATCGTCTGGTCGTATTTTACCGAAGTGGATGAAGTTTCTGTTTCTTTTGGGGAGGTGATCCCCTCTGGTCAAATTCAGACGATTCAACACCTCGAAGGCGGTATTGTATCTGAAATCTTAGTCTCAGAAGGTCAAATCGTAGAGACTGGTGATGTCTTGATACGTCTTGATCCCGCTGCGGCATATTCAGAACGTGCGCAGATGAAAGCGCGCCGAGCCGGTTTATTATTGAAGGCGGAACGACTGCGTGCAATCGGCATGGACCGCCAACCGGATTTCTCAATCGTTGGAAAAGATTATGACGGAATGGTCGAAGATCAAATGGCGATTTATCGGGTCCAAACCGGCGCCCAAGACAGTAGTCGTCAAGTTTTGATCAATCAGATTGAACAATCAAGTACAGAACTTGATTTGCTGGAAGAAAAAGAAACAACATTACGTCAGCAGCTTTCGATCGTTCAAGATGAACTGAAAATGCGCGAATCTCTGTTTAAACAGGGATTGAGTTCAAAGGTTCTGTATCTCGAGTTAAAGAGGGAAGCCAATCAGGCACACGGCGACGTGAACAAAGTGGTTCAGGAACGCTTGAAAGCGTTGGAAGAACATGAAGAAGCCAAGAACCGACTGGCGCAGGATGTTGCAAAGTCAAAAGAAGAAGCTTTGCAGGAAATGGGTGGTGTGACGCAGGAGTTGGCCCAAGTGCGCGAAGCCATTGCAAAGCTGGAAGACCGGGTGAAGCGTCTGGAAGTTCGTGCCCCGGTACGTGGTATTATTAAAGGGTTGCAAGCAACAACGATTGGCGGGGTTTTGGCACCCGGTGCTACAGTTACGGAAATTGTGCCTTTGGATAAGGAATTAATTGTCGAAACGAAAATTGCAACACGTGATGTAGGACACATGCGTGTTGGGCAGCCGGTTACAGTTAAGATTACAAGTTTTGATTTTGCGCGTTACGGCGGCATCACAGGTGAGCTTTCGGCAATTTCGGCAACAACCTTTATGAATGAAAAGGAAGAACCTTATTATAAGGGGTTGATTGCACTGGATCGCAGCTATGTCGGGTATGATCCTGCTAATAATCGCATTATGCCAGGGATGACGGTTCAGGCGGACGTGACAACAGGCAAAAAGACTTTGCTGCAATATCTGTTGAAACCTGTTTATTCCTCCGTCAATGAAGCCTTCCGTGAACGATAAGATTGCTCAATAATGCGAAGGGTTTCTTCTCGCAAATTATAGTGGTTAATTTTGCTGTAAGGAACCCATTTTGCACATAATGCATCGTCATTTGCAGCCAGTTTCCCTTTCTGATAAAGACAAGATATTTCAATAAGGGTGTAGTGATATTCGATGCGTTTATCTTTGTCGAAATGAATAGAATCGACGACATCAATAAGCTTATGCTGGGTTGTATATATTCCGGTTTCTTCAAAAACCTCACGCATGGCCCCTTCGATTACTGTCTCGCCAATGTGCTGTGCGCCACCGGGAAGGCTCCATGCACCTCTGTAGGGGGCTTTGGCTCGTTTAATCAGTAAAATATTATCATCTTTGTGCACGACGATACCGATGCCGACCCACGGGCGTTCAGGATATGTCCTCATGAACTGACCTCACCTATACAAATGAAGAATTTCTATCTTTATCAGATTAGACTAGATTGCATTCTTCGAGTAAACAGGTACTATAAAATAACTTTTATTGACGGGTTCTGAGGATTTTTAAATGGCTGGCCACGCTGCGAAACGTTTTATTGAGCGTAAAGTCTTTTATGCGGGGGACCGTATTTTTAAAGAAGGTGATCCCGGTGATCGCGCTTATATCATCGAGCGTGGGATGGTTGAAATTTACAAAATGGTTGATGGCCGTGAAGTTGTACTTGGTACGGTGAATAAAGGCGGTATTTTTGGGGAAATGGCATTGATTGACAATGCGCCTCGAATGGCTGCTGCGCGTTCTGTTCAACAAACGACGCTCGTCATTGTGACGCGTGATACATTTGAAAGTAAGCTTGCCAAGGCTGACCCTTTTATGCGTGGTTTAATCAATATTTTTGTGAAAAATATTCGCAGAATGGGGCAGGAACTCGCGAAATATAAAAGCTAGGCTGGTCGTTTCGATTTATTCAACATCATTTTCAATAATTTCGCCTTTGCCAACCAGAATGCTGGCCTGATGCTTGACGTTTCCTAAAAACTGCTCGTCAGATTGTGGGTAGACATTAAAGACATATTCTTCGGCAGCGGCTTTTTGAATGGCAATTTCTTTTGCGGCTTCAAGACTTTCGGCTTGAATTTCCAAAATTGAGATACCTTGCTCATTTTTGTCCGTCGCATAGACGTATTGTATAACCCAATTTTTCATGACAGACTCATTTCGTTCTTTTGTCTTTACGTTAAACTCTATACCATGCATTTCCACGCTATAGAAATTAGGAACGCTTGTCCATGACCGAAGAAAATTCGTCAGAAGATACCAAGCCTGTTAAAGGGTTGACTGTCATGGGGCGTATTCGCGCCTATTTCCTGACGGGCTTACTGGTAACAGCACCGTTATCCATTACGATTTTGGTCGCATGGGTCTTTGTTGACTTTGTGGATCAAAAGGTTACGCCGCTTATTCCGAAAGCCTATAACCCGGAAACTTATCTTCCTTTTAGTATCCCTGGAATGGGTTTACTGATTGTCCTTGTCAGCTTGACTGTTGTGGGAATGTTGACTGCTGGCTTTGTCGGTAAGTTGCTTGTCCGTATCAGTGAAAGCATTATGGCACGCATGCCGGTTATTAGCGGGATTTACAGTGCAACCAAGCAAATCTTTGAAACCGTGCTCGCCCAGAAATCACAAGCTTTTCGTGAAGCGGTTCTGATTGAATATCCTCGTCGCGGGATTTGGGCCATTGGCTTTATTACCGGGACCACAAAAGGCGAGGTTCAAAACCTGACTGAAGAAGAATGTGTAAACATCTTTTTACCGACAACGCCAAACCCGACATCCGGTTTTTTGCTGTTTGTTCCTAAGGGGGAGCTAATTCCATTGAATATGTCGGTGGAACAAGCCGTGAAGATGGTTATTTCCGGCGGCATAGTTACGCCGCCTGATCGACGTCCTGTGGAAGAACAACAAATTCCAAAAGTATCGGCAAAAACCTATGAAGATGTCGATGTCTTGCGGGAAAAGGACGGGAGTCCAATTTTGGTTTCCAAGCATCCGGTTCCTGTGAAGGATGAGAACACTTAACCGGAGCGCAGGTATCCAACACTTGCATCCTCTTCAAATAGATAGAGGAGGGTGCGTAATGCTTTCCCACGTTCTGTTTGTAATTCGGGATCTTGTTCCAATATTAATTTAACATCGTCACGTGCGATTGCCAGTAATTCTTCGTGTGCGGGCAATTGTGCAAGTTTGAATTCCGGCAGTCCGCTTTGCCGGGTTCCTAAGACTTCGCCCGCTCCGCGCAAACGTAAATCTTCTTCGGCAATGACAAAGCCATCTTCGGTATCGCGCATAATTTTAAGGCGAGCCTGACCGTTTTCAGATAACGGGGCACCGTATAATAAAAGGCAGGTGGAGGCATCCATACCGCGCCCGATACGCCCACGAAGCTGATGAAGCTGGGCAAGGCCAAACCGTTCGGCATGCTCGACGATCATCACGGTTGCTTCCGGTACGTTTACGCCGACTTCGATTACGGTGGTTGCAACCAGTATGTCAATGTCACCCGCGACAAAGGCGGCCATGACGGTGTCTTTTTCCGTTCCTTTCATTTTGCCATGAACAAGACCAACACGCGCGTCATAAAGGGATTGAAGGTGTTCAAATCTTTCTTGTGCGGCGGCGACTTCGATTTTGTCGGATTCTTCCACCAAGGGGCAAACCCAATAAATACGTGCCCCTTTATCAATCATACGTTTTAGGCCGAACGCCACCTCTTCCAGCTTTGAAAGGGGCATAACGCGGGTATCGACAGGTTTACGGCCTGCTGGTTTTTCCAGCAGGCGTGAAACATCCATATCCCCATAGGCGGTCAACATAAGGGTGCGTGGAATAGGTGTGGCTGTCATGACCAGAACATCTACATGCTGCCCCTTACTGGCGAGCGCAAGGCGTTGGTGCACGCCAAAACGGTGTTGTTCATCAATGATGGCGAGTCCCAGATTGGCAAAATCCACATCATCCTGAAATAAGGCATGTGTTCCGATAATCAGTTGGACTTCGCCACTGGCAATTTGTTCAAGGATGGCTTGTCGTTTTTTTCCCTTATCACGCCCCGTTAAAAGGATAGGATTGATCGGTGTTCCTGTCAGTAAGGGGGCAATGGTTTCCATATGTTGACGGGCTAAAATCTCTGTAGGTGCCATAATAACGGCCTGTAGACCCGCTTCAATGGCGATCAGGGCACTGAGTAAGGCAACAACGGTTTTACCACTACCAACATCACCTTGCAGCAGGCGCAGCATCCGCAGTGGTTCTGCCATGTCGGCTTCGATCTCTTTCAGGGAGTTTTCTTGCGAGTTGGTGAGATCGAAGGGCAGTGCATCCCGGATTGTTTTGCGCAAACGCCCATTTCCCGTAATGGCGCGTCCGGCAGCACGGCGCACGGTTCGTCTGACCAGTGCGAGTGCCAGCTGATTGGCAAGCAGCTCGTCATAAGCAAGACGTTCACGTGCCGGGGTATCGGCAAACAGGTCCTCTTCGCAACGAGGATGATGTGCGCTGGTAAGTGCATCTTGCCAGTCAGGCCAGTTTTTCAGTTTTTTAAAGGCATCATTTAACCAGTCGGGCAGCGGGCTTGTTTGTTCAAGGGCATGCTGAACCGTTTTCCCCATAAGTTTGTTTGTGACCCCAGCGGTCAAGGGATAAACCGGATCGACGGTTTGTATGTCTTCTTTTTCATCCAATGTTCCCATCCGGTCAGGGTGGGTCATTTGTAAAACGCCTTGAAAATGTTCAACCGTGCCACTGACAATGCGGGTTTCGCCTTCGGGTAATTGCTTTTTTAAATAATCCGCACGTGCATTGAAAAAGACCAAATCCATGTGACCTGTTTCGTCAAAACACGAAACTTTATAAGGGGCGCGGCGGTTACGCGATGGGAAATGTTTGGCGACCGTGATTTCTACCGTCACAATGGCATTGTCCGGTGCATCGGCGATTGTCGGGGAAAAACGGCGATCTACAAACGATGTGGGGAGATGCCAAAGAATATCGACAATATGTTCGCCAGTGAGTTTTTCCATCAATTTGGAAATACGCGGACCAACGCCGGCAAGGGCGGTAATGGGGCGAAATAATGGAAAAAGAATTTCAGGGCGCATGCTTTAAACCATGACAATGAGTGAAAAGGTCGCTATATCCTAAGCAAATTTTTTCATCTGGCAAATGGTGTTCGATATGGATGATCGTCTTAAACGTTTACATCACAAATGCAAATATATGGGTATGCATGAAAACGACGTGATTTTCGCACGTTTTTCTGAACGTTATCTCGGTGAATTACCGGATGAGGAAATATCCCAGTTCGAAGCCTTGCTGGAACAAAACGATCTGGATATTTTTAAATGGATTACCGGGAAACTGGATGTCCCTGCAGAATTTGACAATAATGTGATGATAAAACTTCGCGATTGTCAGGAATATATTGAAAACGCCTAAGCAAAGGCAAATAACCTGTTATGAAACTGACTTTACGCGCACTTCCGACAGCTGGCACATTGACCTATGGCGGTGTGCCGGAAGGATATGACAGTGTTCTCTTAGGCTATCTGGCAAAACAGCACGGTGATGTTTTATTCGTGACAACGGATGAGACGAAAATGGTGCGCGCAGCCAATGCGGTGTCTTTTTTCTATCCTGATCTTCAAGTCATCCAGTTCCCAGCGTGGGATTGTCTGCCTTATGACCGTGTGTCCCCCCATGCAGAAATTGTGGGGCAGCGTGTGGACGGATTGACCACTTTGCAGGATCGCCCCAAAGGCACGTCGCGTTTGCTTTTAACAACAGTCTCTGCCTTTTTACAAAAAGTTCCACCGCGAGCAAGCTTCAAAGATGCTGTTTTTATCGCAAAAGTTGGTGATGAAGTTCAACGCGAAGGTCTTGTCAAGTTTCTTGAACGCAATGGTTATCAGCGCAGTGAAACGGTTATGGAACCGGGCGAATATGCGGTTCGGGGTGATATTGTCGATGTTTTTGCCCCTGGGAGGGAAGAGCCATTGCGCCTTGATCTGGAATGGGACGAAGTCGCGGCAATCCGCACATTTGATCCGCTTTCACAACGCACGCTTGAGACAATTGATACCTTTGCCTTGAAACCCGTTAGCGAATTGCCGATGGGTGATGATGCCGTTTCGCGTTTTCGGACCGAGTTCCGCAAAATTTTTGGGGCGAAAGCGGAAAAAGATCCACTATACGAGGCTGTTTCAGCAGGGCGACGCCCGATGGGTGTGGAACATTGGTTACCTTTGTTCCATGACCAAATGGAAAGTTTGCTGGATTATCTTCCGAAAACAGCAAAAATCGTTCTGGATCATCAGGTCGATCAGGCGCGTGATTCCCGTCTGGAAATGATTGCTGATTATTATGATGCGCGTGTTGATGTTGCCGGGGCTTCTTTAGGGGGCGAAGCGCCTTATAACCCGATTGATCCCTCCCTCCTTTATTTTGAAAGGGGAGATTGGGAAAAACTGCTGGATGGGTATGGCATTGGTCAATTCAGTTCATTCAATCTGGAACCGGGCGACACTGTTTTTGATGGGAATGGGCGGCGCTGTCTGGATTTTGCAGAGGCCCGGGCAAACCCGAATGCCAATGTTTATGATGCCGTCCGCCAATATATTGTTGCAGAACAGAACAATAAACAACGTGTTGTGATTGCCGCCTATTCTGATGGGTCACGTGATCGTTTGATGACGGTTTTAAAGGAACATGGTGTTGCAGGTTTGGCAGCCGTTGGCCGTTTTGCCGATGTGGAACGCTTGCCTAAAGACGGGGTTGCCTTGATTGTTTTAGGGCTGGAACACGGTTTTGCGTTTGATGGTCTAACCGTCCTGTGTGAGCAGGATATTTTAGGTGAGCGTATGGTGCGCCCGGCCCGGCGTCGCATGCGGGCGGAAAACTTTATTGCCGAGGCATCCAGCCTGAATGAAAGCGACCTTGTCGTCCATGTGGATCATGGGATTGGACGCTATGAAGGTTTGGAAACCATCAACGTTGGCGGAGCACCCCATGATTGTTTGGTGCTGGTTTATGACGGCGGTGATAAGCTGTTTTTGCCAGTTGAAAACATTGAATTATTGTCTCGTTTTGGCTCCGATCAAGGGACTGCCCATCTGGATAAGCTTGGTGGTGTGGCATGGCAGGCGCGCAAAGCTCGTCTGAAAGAACGCGTCAAGGATATGGCCCAGCAGTTAATCAAGGTGGCAGCGGAACGGGAACTGCGCAAAGGGGAAGCCATTGCCGCACCGGATGGTTTGTACGAAGAATTTTGTACCCAGTTTCAATTTGTGGAAACCGACGATCAATTGCGTGCCATCGGGGATGCGATATCGGATTTAAATAGCGGACGTCCCATGGACCGTCTGGTTTGTGGCGATGTTGGATTTGGTAAAACTGAAGTTGCTTTGCGCGCAGCCTTTGTCGCAGCGATGAGTGGAATGCAGGTTGCCGTGGTCGTGCCGACGACTTTGCTGGCCCGTCAGCATTACAATAATTTCGTTGAACGCTTTAAACACTTCCCTATTCGCATTCAGCAGCTTTCACGATTGGTCACCCCGACGCAAGCCAAGCGCGTGAAAGAAGAAATGGACAAAGGCACCGTTGATATTGTTGTCGGAACCCATGCGCTATTGGCGAAAAACGTTAAATTCAAACGACTTGGTTTGTTGATCATTGATGAAGAACAGCATTTTGGCGTGACCCACAAAGAACAGCTTAAAAAATTGAAAGCTGATGTTCACGTCTTGACCTTAACGGCGACACCCATTCCGCGAACGCTTCAAATGGCACTAACCGGCGTGAAGGAAATGAGCCTGATTGCAACGCCGCCTGTGGATCGTTTGGCCGTTCGTACCTTTGTTATGCCTTTTGATCACGTAGTTGTTCGTGAAGCAATCCAGCGCGAACGTTTTCGAGGCGGGCAATGTTTTTATGTGTGTCCGCGTTTGGCGGATTTGGATAAAGTCGCCCGTGAATTACACGATCTGGTTCCCGATGCAAAAATCGCGGTGGCGCATGGCCGTATGAAGCCATCGGAATTGGAAGAAGTCATGACGGCTTTTTCCGAAAAAGCGTTCGATATTTTATTGGCAACCAATATTGTTGAATCCGGTTTGGATTTACCGTCTGTAAATACGATCTTTATTCACCGGGCCGATATGTTTGGTCTTGCGCAACTTTATCAATTGCGGGGACGGGTCGGGCGATCCAAAATGCGCGCTTACGCCTATTTGACTTTGCCGCCCGGTCAGAAAATTTCCAAAACAGCGGAAAAACGTCTTGAGGTTATGCAGACCTTGGACAGCTTAGGGGCTGGATTTACGCTGGCCAGTCATGATTTGGATATTCGTGGGGCCGGGAATTTGCTGGGGGATGAGCAATCCGGTCATATCAAAGAGGTCGGTATCGAACTTTATCAACAAATGCTGGAAGAAGCGGTTGCTGAGGCGAAAGGCGGCGGTGGTTTCGAAGAAGATAATCCCCATGACTGGAGCCCTCAGATCGGCATCGGTTTACCTGTCTTGATCCCGGAAAGTTATATTGCAGACCTGAATGTTCGTATGGAACTGTATCGCCGGGTATCCACATTGAAAACACAACAGGATCTGGACTCATTTGCGGCGGAATTGGTTGATCGTTTTGGTCCTATGCCGGGCGAAGTCGAAAACCTTCTGGATACAGTGGCGATGAAACACCTTTGCCGTGAAGCACATATCGAAAAAATTGATGCGGGACCCAAAGGGGCTGTAATTAAGTTTCGCAATAACGAGTTTGCAAATCCTGATGGATTGGTCCGTTTCTTGATGGATCAAGCCGGAACAGCGAAAATGCGCCCAGATCACTGTCTGGTCTTTATGCGGCGTTGGGATGACATGGCAACCAGATTGACAGGTGTGAAACGCTTGTTGAAAGATCTGGGAGAAATGGCCCGTTTGTCATAATTACCCGTTCCACGCCGTATCAATAAATTTACCAAGGATTTTTGATTCTTGGGCACCGGAGATAATATATCTGTCGCGTGCCACAAAGGCCGGTACGCCGTGAACTCCTAGTTCACGTGCTTCACGGTCTGATTTTATGACTTCTTCATGCAATTCGTCACTTTTTAGAAAAGTTTTTGTTGCTGTTTTATCCAATCCAATTTCAGCGGCAAGTTTTGTTAAGATGTCTATGTCCCCGATATTTTCACCTTCAATAAAAAAGGCTTTGAATAATCGGTCCACCATTTGGATTTGTAAATCAAAACGAGTTGCAAAGAAGACAAGTCGATGTGATGCAATGGAATTGGGGGTGTAGCGTATTAAATCAAAATGAAAATTGATCCCATTATCCTGTCCGGTTTGAGAAATCGCATCATAAACACGTTTTGCCCGATCAGGTCCGCCGAATTTTTGCGATAAATAAAGTTGGCGATCCATGCCGCCGGGCCCCATTGTCGGGTTTAGTAAAAAAGGTTTCCAGCGAATTTTTAAAGAAATATGAGCGCGACTGAGTAAGGCTTTTTCCAGTCGTTTTTTACCAATGCAACACCAAGGACAGATTGTGTCGTAATAAAGGTCGATATACATAAAGGCCGCCCGTGTATCTACGCTAGACGATAGGGTTTCTTGCGCGTTGGATCATGGATTTTACATTATCATTTGGCGCAAGTTGTGCAATGCCGCATTCGACCCAAACACTGACAGGTTGGAAAACGTCGGGTAAGGCAAAATCGGTATAGCTGAGAATCCCGGCAATACGATGCATAACAATTTGCGCTTCATTCTTTGGGGTGTCTGGAAGGGCAATTGCAAATTCATTATCTTGATATAGGGAAACGCAATCTTCGACACGCGATAGGCCGCTAATCCATTGATGAATTTGTTGCATAAGATGTTGTGCGGCTACATCTCCAAACTGGGTTTTGATATTACTCAGGTTTCCAATAGAGAAAAAGACACAGGTCAGGTGCTTATGCCATTTATGTGCATTTTCAATTTGATGCAAAAGATTTGCTTCGAAAAATTTTTGATTATAGGCATGGGTTGTTGTTTCGGTGCTTTTGGGGGCACGTGTACTATCCATTGCCTTACGGATGCTCCACCGCAGACGTTGACGGCGCACCAGCATTTTTATTTTTGCATGCAGGGAGGCTTTGTTCAGTGGACGGTTGGTAATTCGCGTGACGCCGCGGCGATATGCATCCAGTCTGTCTGTAATGTTATCATCGTTGATAAACAGGACAGGCAAATTAAAAAGGCGGGGATTGTTTCTGGTGCGGGAACTTAACACAAATGCTTGTTCTTTATTTTCTTCGTTTAATGCACAAATGACAGCATCATAATTAGCCTTGCTGAGTTCTTCTTCAGCGACAAAAAAATCATCACAAACATTGATTTTGCAATTGCCGTTTAAGACGGCTTCAATCATTGCCCGGTCGCCGTCATGAGGTGCGATGAGCATGATTTGATAGGCACTATTATTACTTTCATCAATTTCGTCGTTGGCGGTGATACCGAGTTTTTTGGCTAAAGCTACGCGGTTTTCAAGCTCAAGAAACATTGTGGAAAGACGGAGTAAGGGCTTGATATGAACAAAAAATTCTTCAATATCAAAAGACTGAATGAAAATGTCATCTGCGTGAACTTCAATGGCGCGTTGGTATAAGTCTGGTGTTTTTTCAGGAACAAGCGCAACAGTTGGAATATGTTTTGAGGTAATTTCACCTTTCAGTTTTCCAATTAAACCGAAACCATCGAATTCGTTACGTGAAACGTCAACAACAATCAGGTCGGGGCGCTCCTGATTCACATTGTCCTGTAAATGTTCTGGTTTGCAAAAGCGAACTTGATAGTGATGTGTTGTCAAATCTTCATGAAATCGTTTTTGCAGTTCATCATTTGCTGATACCGCGAGGATGTTTGCCGTGATATGCGTGTTCAAACTCTTTCTCCCAACCCGCCCATTTATTTGAGCCTTACTTTAACTGAAAAATAAATGTCAAACCAGAGGTTCTATGGTATTAAGGTGAATAGTTCTCGTTTGTGAGAAAACCCCCGTAAGTTATGTTCTCCCAACGATTGCCAGTCTCCGCCATGCAGTTGGCAAAATTGATTTGAGACCACAACAGGAACGTTTAATTCTTTTGTCATACTTTCTAATCTTGCCGCTTCGTTGGCAGAAGACCCGATGACGGAAAATTCTAGTCGATCATGGGTGCCGATATTGCCATACATCACTTCACCGACATGAATGCCTATCCCACAATTGAGTATAGGTATATTTTTGGCTTCATGCGTGGCATTAAGCTCGTTCAAACGATCAAAGGCGCTTCGGATGGCGCGTTCTGCATTCTGGGCTGCTTGCTGCGTTTGGACGCAATCAGGTGTTTCACCAACCGGGAAAATTGCCAAAACAGCGTCCCCGATGTATCGTAAAACTTCCCCTCCATTTGCTAGTACGGCACCGGCTGTGCAGTCAAAGTAATCGTTCAGCATATCCAGGAAATCTGCACGGGGAAGAGTTTCTGCCAATGTGGTGGATTGTCGCAGGTCTGAAAACCATAAAACGGCACGGATGATTTGACCGTCTCCGCGTTTGACTTTGCCGCTGAGAACCTGTTTTCCAGTTTCTTTTCCTAAATAGGTTTCAAGCAGAACAGTGGCCGTATGTTTTAACGCATAGTTTTCAACAATACGTGCAAGGGCTGGGAGGCTCTCATATATAAGCGTCAGGTGTTCAGTGCTGAAACCGCCAGCGGTTTTACTGGCAAGAGTGATGGCGCTACGTCGGCCATCTGAAAAAATCAGGGGCAAGGCAACGTAGTCCGTAAAACCTTCATCTCTGAGATCAGGCAAAACAGAATAATCCATCTGACATTTTGGATCATACAATGGGCGCCTAATGGCACCTGCACCATCTTCAAACAAGGCAGCGAAAGGGCTATTTTTGTACATTTCGCTTTCGCGCAAATGGTGACCCGTTTCAAAAAGATCGACGCCTTTAGTTTTGCTATCCCATGTATAGCTAAACCCCATGACCTGAGGGTGAAGTAAACGAATGACAAGACGTTGGCGGTCCAGCGGAACCCCTGCTTTTATAAAGGTTTGCGCGAGGGCTAAGGTAAAGTCCGATTTATCGGTTATCTGCCAGCCATCGTGTAACAGCCAGTCGATAATGGGATTGTTTATGTTAGGCATGTCCGAATAAATTCCCCTGATAAGATTATATCAAAGCTATTCTGTTTTTTGAGAGATGCAAGCCTGATAAATAATAAAAAAGGGGGCAAGACTTGATGCCTTACCCCCTTTTTGTGATTTTTTGGTTATTTATCCAGTGACGAGGTCACCGAGAAAAAAGACCCAACTCAGCATAAAGGCGCCAATACCCATGATGATAAACGGAAGGGCGTCGCCGGTAAGTTTTTCGTTTAAAGTAGGTTTATGTTCCATTTGGGGGGATTTCCTTAAACTTGGCATAAAGGTTATTTATATTGCGGTGCAAAAAATATAGATATATTTTATGAAGTCAATAAAAATTAGAAAAAGTATAAAGAGATATATAAGCCATAATAAATATATGGTTAATCAATGGATTAAGATAAAAATATAAAATTGAATTGCAAAGATTTTGTGATTTGGTTTAATGAATAAAAACTGATTTAATAATGTCGCATGTTGTAGGGGATACTAGGGTGGAAAAGCAAGCCATTGCCAACGCTTGGTCGGGTGTTTCTAACTGCGAAAATTGTGGTATCCGCCACCTCGCACTTTTTGCAGACTTGGAACATACCGATTTCGAACTAATCCATAAACCCATTTTAGAAGTGAAAAAAAAGGCAGGAGATCGTCTTTATGGTGAAGGTGATGAAGGGCAGTTTCTATATACTGTGCGCAGTGGTGTTATTAAACTGACACAATATTTGCCAGATGGTGGGCAGCGTATCGTCAGATTGTTACGCACAGGTGATGTCGCGGGCTTGGAAGTTCTGGTTAATCCGACTTACGAACATTATGCAACTGTTTTGCGCGATGCTGAATTATGTCAAATCCCCCGTGATGTTGTTGAACGGTTAAATCGGGAAACACCGCGTCTGCATAATCAATTGTTAAACCGCTGGCACACAGCCGTAAAACAGGCAGATGAATGGCTGACGGAATTATCAACAGGTAGTTCGAAGTCGCGTGTTGCTCGCCTTGTTATCGGCTTATCGGATAAAGTTGATAACAGTTGTTATTTATTTAGTCGGGAAGACCTTGGTGCAATCCTTGGGGTGACGACAGAAACCACATCACGTATTATTGCAGAATTTAAGCGTGAAGGTTCTTTAAAGGACTTAGGGAAAAATCATTTTCTCGCAGATTTGGTGCGTTTACAAAACATTGCCAACGAAAATTAATTTATTCCATTGATAATTCGCAATGCATCGAAAGGTGTTGGTTGCCATGATATGCGCGTTCATTCAGCGTATCAGGAGGGAATGTCATGGATACGATTGGTATATTCGGTGTCGGCGGTGTTGTAACCACTTTGCTTGTGGTCGTCGGTTTACTGGTTTTTGTTATTCGAAAAGTGAATGGTCACTGACGCAAGACTAGCCCCCTCAACCTTCGTCAAACACAAACTTTTCAAGAGAGCTGTACAGACATTTTTTTATGTCGGCAGCTCTCTTTTTTTTATGGAAAGCTGGCAATCATGTTGAGGCCTCCTTACATCAAATAGGATGATATAAGATCAAGTTTGTTTGAGGTAATGATGTTTTTCTTTCGTAAAACAACGCCGACAACAATGCCCGAAAAGCAAGTAATCGACCCACCGAGGTTTGTTGCAAGACTAAAAAAAGATGTCGGCGAAGAAATTTGGGCGGTAAGTCAGGAAGATCATTTTATTCGTGTCTATGGCGATAAAGGTGAAGACAGAATTTTATATCGTTTTAGTGATGCGGTTCATGATTTGCGTGGGCTTGATGGCACTTGCGTCCATTTGGAACATTGGGTGCTGAAAGATGCCGTGAAGCGGATTGAACATGTGGATGGCACTTATGAAATTGTTTTAAAAAATAACAAACGGTTTCCTGTTTGTGAAAGTTACCGCCGCGTTTTGCAAGAAGCAGAATGGGATATGACCCCCTGACCTGACAAAAATGTGATGATAACGTCACCTAAACGTGAAAAGGCCCTTTTTCCCTTTCCTGTATAAAGGAATGGTTACTGTTGTCATCAAAGGGCTGTTATGATCATGAAACGTACAATGTTTGTCCTTGCGCTTCTGGGGATGTTGACGGGCTTTACGCCTGTAGCATTTGCCTCAAACCCAGCGCAACGTGTATCTGTTACCGGGGAGGTAATTGATACATGGTGTTATGTCACTGAAATTATGTTTGCTGAAGGAACGGCACATCATCAATGTGCTGTATGGTGCGCTGTGGGCGGGATCCCGATTAGTATTTTATCAGGTATATGTGGTGCTTAAGCTTGAAGAGAACGAAGCCAATGTGTCCAATCCGGCCAGTTTAAAAATCCAGTCACATAAAGTGAGTGTAAACGGTGATCTTTATCGGCGTGACGGGGTTAATTACCTGTTTGTCACACAAGTTGAAGATGATCATGGGATTGTGAATTTAACACATCAAGAATACGGTATTGTGCCCTTTGGAGAGTAAGAAAATGAAATTCCAAATAAGCTTTGTAAGTGCTGTTTTTGCAGTGTTGATGTCTTCGGCGATGGCGGCGGAAGAATGGGGGATTGAAGGTGAAAAGACCGATCGGTTTGAAGCAAAGGTCGTAGATGTAGCCTGTGAGTTAAGTGGGAATTGCCCGGAACAATGTGGAAAAGGGAAACGCCAGCTCGGTCTTTTAAAGGACGATGGAACACTGGTTTTGGCGGTTAAAAATTTTGATATTTTTGCCGGTACTGGGCAGGATCTGATCGAATTCTGTAATCAACGCGTCATTGCAGACGGGTTGAGTATCACCAATGACAAAGCCAATATGTTTGCGCTGCAATTTGTGCGGGCTGCACCTGATGGTGAATGGCGCAGGGCAAATGCCTTTATACCTGCATGGCAAAAGGTAAACCCGAACAAAGATGGGTCTGAATGGTATCGTCATGATGCGATGGTGAAAAAAGAAATAGAAGCGCGTGGTGTTTTGGGCATACCAGGACTTAAGGGGGACTAATGATGCGGGTGCGCCTTGTCTTTTGTGCTTTTCTGTTCATGTTGACAAATGGGGTTTTCTCGCCTGCATTTGCAACAGAAAATAAAGAAACACACGTGATTGCCAATTTGTTTGGAGGGCCGTTTGATCTCGTCAATCAAGATGGAAAGCCTACGACGGATCGTAGTTTTCGCGGACGTTATATGTTGATTTATTTTGGTTATACATATTGCCCGGATATCTGTCCGACCGGGTTGTCGACTATGGCAACGGCGCTGGATTTATTGAAAGGGAAGGGGGCGAGAGTTCAACCGATTTTTGTTTCAATTGATCCGGAGCGCGATCAGCCAGAGTTCTTAAAGCAATATGTTGCAGCATTTCACCCCCGCTTGATAGGATAGACGGGGAGTGAAAAACAGGTGCGTGCGATTGCAAAAGCTTATCGCGTTCATCGCAGCAAGGTGATTGAAAAAGACAAACCTGCGGATGAGTATTTAGTCAATCATTCCTCAATCACGTATTTGATGGGCCCGGATGGCCAGTTTTTGACCATGTTTCCACATGGAAGTGACCCCGCTGTCATGGCACGGGCAATCGAAAAATACCTTCCTTAACGTGACATTTCCAAAACTTGCTCTGCGTCATAGCTCAACCATGTTTTGAAAAATAATTCGATGGTTTGTTTTGGTATGTTGCGGGTGATGAAAACCAATCGCGTGCGCTGATCCTCGGATGGCCAAGTGTCAAGTTCCAACGGTTCATGGAAGACGTGTTGCACCCCATGTAGAATGATCGGGCGGTCTGATTGCTCCTGAAGGTTCACAATACCTTTTATGCGCAAAAGATCCTTGCCTTGATTTGAAATAAGCAATTGCATAGCCAATAAAAAAGCACTGGATGGCAAAGGATTGTCAAATATGAGGCTAAAGGTTTCAATACCACCATTATGGTGATGATGGTGGTGATGTGTGTGTAAAACAGTATCGTTGAGCCAGCGGGCAACGTCATAATGATCATTTTTAGGGTCATATAGCGTCGTATTGAATAGGTTGCTCAGGTTAAAATCCGCGCT
Source organism: Terasakiella sp. 4MB5A (assembly GCF_050058155.1). Lineage (GTDB taxonomy): Bacteria > Pseudomonadota > Alphaproteobacteria > Rhodospirillales > Terasakiellaceae > Terasakiella > Terasakiella halodenitrificans. The sequence goes on from NZ_CP188815.1 coordinate 2,003,773, forward strand.
GTGTCGGTCCTGTTTGAGTGCCAATGGGTTCAACTGCTTGATCTCGTTATAAAGATCGTGCAGGGCTGCCTCGTCAACATCAATATCGGTTTTCATATAAACCAGACGATCTGCAACGGCGACTTGTTTCTGACATTCTTCATGCTTTGCCAGTGTTGCCAATCCATTGACCGTATCTATCGTGCAAACTACCCCACCCAGCATATAACGTTTTGCAATACGCGGCTCTGTGACAAGGGTATGAATGACCGGGGCAGGGTCAGCCAATCCGGTTGTTTCAATAATGACACGATTAAAAGGGGCAATTTGCCCTGTTTCTCGTTTTTCATATAAATCCAGCAAGGTTTGCGTGATGTCCCCGCGAACGGTGCAACACAGGCAACCGGTTGTCATTTCGACGGTTTGTTCTTCACTATGGGTGACAAGAAAATCATCAAGGCCAATTTCACCAAATTCATTGACGATGACGGCGGCATTGGCAAATTCTTCGTCACGCAAAATTTGAGATAAGAGGGTGGATTTACCACTTCCTAAAAAACCTGTCAGTAAGGTAACGGGTATCAGCATTGTTAGTCCTCCATTATGTATACGTTATAACGTTACACTGTAAAAGAAAGCAAGAGCAAAGATCAAACTATAAGGGCTATGTTTAAGGTGTGTATCAATCAAAGATTATTTACCTTTGACTTGAAAAAATGACATAATGCAATTCGACCGTTAATTTTATAGTTTGAATGTGCGAATTGCGGGTGGCATGAAAAAGTTAGACCATTTTTTGGGCGAGATTGCCGAAGCGAACACGCCGGATGACTTGGCAGTGCTTTTTGCAACACAAATACAGTCTCTTGGTTTTGCAACTTTTGCCTATTTTAATTTTGCTGTTCCTGAAAATGATTGGGTTGCACATCGCCATAATTATGGGTTGAAATGGCAAGATCGCTATTTAGATGAGAACTATGGAGATATTGATCCGGTGTTCCAACATGGAATGCGGGCAAGGTTGCCTTTTGCCTGGGGGAGTAGTGATGCTGATGGTTTGACACCACGGCAGGCTCAAATGATGCATGAAGCGCGTGATTGTGGATTAGGTAATGGATTTACGGTTCCTAATAAAACCATTGGGCTAAAACCCTCTTTTATATCTGTTGCCAGTGATGAAACAGATGCGGGTTTTCAATCGGCTATCCGTCATAATGCGGCAGAGTTGCATATTTTATCGCTCCATTTTGATGCGCATTTTGCCGAACTTTCTTTACCTCAACCGATTGCTTGTGTGTTAACGCCACGCGAGCTGGAGGTGATGAAATGGGCAAAGGACGGTAAAACAAATGGTGAGATATCGGATATATTGCATATTTCGGGTAAAACAGTAGAGAATCATTTTACAAATATTTACAATAAGTTAGGTGTTTATTCTCGTACACATGCGGTGGTTAAATGTCTGACTGAAGGCTTGATTGCCCCGTAAGTTTAGTGCTTTGCGTAGGGGGATTCCCCTATAGGGGAATGCACAACTAAAAGCGATACTTCCATTCAATTTTAAATGAAGGGGTATCTAAAATGTTATTTCAAATTGAGCCTTCTGATCATCATGTTTTTATGGAACGTCTAGATCAAATGTTTCAACAACGTGCTCGTGTTTTTAAAGGCCGTTTGGGCTGGGATGTAACGATAGAAAATGGACGAGAACGCGACCAGTATGATGCAGAAGATCCGACGTATTTGCTATATTACAGCCCCGATGGATGTTTACGGGGGTCTGTGCGCTTTTTACCGATGACAGGGACGAATATGTTGCGCGATACTTTCCCGCAATTACTGGATGGTCAAATCTGCCCGGACTCTTCTATTTATTTTGAATCCAGTCGGTTTGCAGTAGAAACGGATGGAGATCAAAAAATTAATCGTCTGCTGTCTCGTGGTTGTGCTGAATTGTTTTTGGGTGGAATTGAATATGGCCTTGCACATGGTAAAAAGGAACTGATCACGGTAACAGACGTTTTTATTGAACGTTTGTTCAAGCTGGCGGGTTGGTCTTCTGAACGCCTTGGGGAAGAACACCTGATTGGCGAGTCTCGTGCTGTTGCCGTACGCTTGCCCATAAGTCGCGAATATCTAGCCTCTGTTCGTCGTAAAACAGGTATTTTTGAGCCTGTCTTATGGTCGCGTGCAACGGGCATGCAAAATGTTGGTTTGGAAACGAATGCCGATGAACGCATTCAGGGTATGCATGCTTCCTTGGAATATCTTCGTGCGCAGGCAAAGGCAGCAGGAATGCCGGATATTGCCGACAAAATAGGCGCGATTGAAAAAGCTATTACCCGTGAAGTTATGAGTCACGGCCACGCCTGATCAGGTTCAGCCCAATTGCAAATCATCGCAATTGGGCTGACTGATGGGATGGGTTAGCGTTGCAGGGAAGGGTAATCAACATATCCTTTTTCCGACCCGCCAAAAAGGGTGTCGGGGTCCAGTGTGGATAAGGCAAGTTTATTGGCAAAACGATAGGGAAGATCGGGATTGGCAATAAACGGACGGCCATAGGCAATAAGACCGGCAAGACCGGATTTTAAAAGCTGCTCGCCACGTTCTTTTGAATAGTTACCAGCCACGATAATTGTCCCGGAATAAACCTCACGCAAATCATGTCTGAATTGCTCGGGAATAGCTGGTGCATCTTCCCAGTCTGCTTCGGATAAGTGAATATAACTTATACCGATACGTTGCAGTTCAAATGCGGCTTTCAACATGGTTTCAATAATTTCATCATCTGCCATATTACGTTGGGTAATATAAGGGGAAAGACGAATACCTGTACGGTCTGCACCGATTTCTGCGGCAACGGCGCTACAAACCTCCACAAAGAAACGAATACGGTTTTCTTGATTGCCGCCATAGGCATCGGCTCGTTGATTTGATGATTTTCTCAGGAATTGGTCAATCAAATAACCGTTGGCACCGTGAATTTCAACACCATCAAAACCTGCATCCATTGCATTGCGGGCGCCACGTGCAAAATCAGTAACGATATCCTTGATTTCGGTTTCTTCTAATGCGCGGGGAAGAGGGCAATCAATCATTTGCCCAACATTTGTTTGCGGATCAACAACCCAGACCTGTGCATCTGGTGACAGGGCGCTTGGCGCGACAGGCTTACCATCATCATGAAAAGTTTCATGGCTCATCCGGCCAACGTGCCATAACTGACAATAAATACGACCATTGGCCTGATGAACGTGATCGGTGACCTTTTTCCATCCCTCGACTTGTTCCGGCGTAAAAATGCCGGGGGTAAATGAATATCCTTTACCTTGGCGCGAAATTTGTGTGGCCTCGGATATGATGAGACCCGCGCTTGCGCGCTGTGCATAATATTGAGCCATCATTTGATTGGGAACGTCCCCCGGCTGGGTGGTTCTGGCCCGTGTCATTGGGGCCATAACAATACGATTAGGTAGTGATAATCGACCCAAAGATAAGGGCGTGAAGAGATCTGTCGTCATCGTGAGTAATCCTTTCTGTCCAAAACTGTTTGCTTGACAACAGAATTACCTCTACGGAAAATGAAAACAATTGATGTTTTATGCAAAATATATTTTGGAAAATTCGAATAATGCTACTTGATAATTTAGCGCTTTTTATCCGTATCGTCGAAAAAGGCGGCTTGGCTGTTGCCGGACGTGATCTGGGTTTATCTCCGGCGACTGTGACGGAACGTTTAAATGCGTTGGAAAGGTATTATGGAGCAACGCTTTTAAAACGAACCACTCGGGCCATTCATATTACGGAAGAGGGGCAATTACTCCTTGATGGTGCCAAACGTTTATTGGCTGAGGCAAATGAATTGGAATCCCGGTTAAAAAAAGGTGTGGACCAAATCTCCGGCCCGATCCGTTTAAGTGCGCCGCTGGATCTGGGGCGAAACCGCTTAACACCGATTATTGATGCCTTTTTAACGGTTTATCCACAAGTCAGCATCGATTTGATTTTGAATGATGGCTATATGGATATGGTTGCAGAAGGAATTGATTTTGCTATTCGTTACGGAAATTTAGCTAGCAGTTCTTTGAAAATAAAAAAAATTGCATCAACTCATCGCTTGCCATGTGCAACCCCGTCTTATCTTGAAAAGTATGGGAGCCCTCAAACGCCATATGAGTTGGAAAGACACAATTGCCTGATCATGCGATTTGGTCAAAATCTAGATAACGAATGGTCATTTTCAATAGATGGTCAAGTTGTCAAAATTCCGGTGCAAGGTAATCGCATTGCAAATGATGGTGAACAGGTCCGCCACTGGTGCCTTGCAGGTTTCGGAATTGCTTATAAAGCGAACTTGGATGTGGAAGCAGATATTGCGGAAGGCAAACTTATACCACTTCTCGCTCCATATTTGAATGTGTCTTCGCAACTTCAAATCATCTACCCGCAATCAAACACCATGCCACGCCGTGTCCGCATGCTTATCGATTATATTGCAAAGCAAATAAGAGTTTAGGGTTATAAAAAAACAAAAAAACCTCGCTCATAAGAGCGAGGTTTTTAATGGCGGATGGCTAGGGATTCGAACCCCAGGAACCTCTCGGTTCAACGGTTTTCAAGACCGCCGCTTTCGACCACTCAGCCAGCCATCCTCAGATTGTGTGGCAGGTTATTAGCGTAATAGTTATGGGCTTGGCAAGAAAGAATTTCGTTTTTTTGAAAACTTTTTTTTCATTCAACAAATAGGAGAGAAAAGAGGGGGCGCATTGCTCTGTTGAACAAGGTACGCTCCCTCTTTGTAAAGCCAGATGTGAGAGGTTTTATTATTTGGCTTCAATCCCTTTCTTTGCCGCCTTCATTGCTTCGCTCAGGATCGCCATATCGCCGATATGATTAGCAAGTAGGAGGATGAGTTTGGCGTTGAGCTCGCGACTTTGTTCTTCACTTAGGTCACGATGAAGGTCGATGAGTTCCTGATAAAAGTCGTCAGGGCGTTGAATATTTGCGTTGGTGTTAAGTGACATTGCAAAGCTTCCTTTTTTAGAGTTGAGCTGTGGCGCGTTTTAAAGCGGTTTCGATTTTATTTTGATCGAATGTCCGCCAACGTGCTGCAACGTGTTGGTCCGGACGCAGAAGATAGGTGGTGCCATCTTTTGCGTCATAGCGTTCTTTAAGGCGACTTTTGATATCCAGCATATCTTTACCAACGACAATAACATCGCAAGGGATACCATTAATATCCAAAGTTTTAATACCCGGGTCCGTACCAAAGGTTAAGATTTTAAAGCGAGAGTCCGCAATATGATTGAGGAACCAACCTTCGCAACCATCAACATTGATCGGTGCGTCCGCACAATTTGTACCGGGAACCATTTTACCATTGAAGACGTCTTCGTCCGGTGTATTCAACGAGCTATGAATATAGGGAGTTGGCATAGAGAGGCGACCGGAATTGACCAGAGGTCGCGCAAATTCATAATCGGAAGCCAAATCAAGGACAGCATCACGAAAGGCTTTTGAAACGGCACTTTTCGGTGTGATGAAATCGGTGGAGCGGGTGGAGTTCAGCAAGTTGTCTGCTGCAGCAAAAACACGTTCTTCGCTATAGCTTTCCAAGAGTTTCTCCGGTGCTTTTCCGTCCATAACCAGTTTGAGTTTCCATGTTAGGTTATCGATATCCTGCACACCCGTATTTGCCCCGCGGGCCCCGAAAGGGGAGACCTGATGAGCCGCATCGCCGGCAATAAAGACGCGACCACATTTGAAGTCCTGGAGTTGACGACAAGCAAATTGATAAACGGAAACCCATTCCAGTTCGAATTCCACATCGTCACCGAGCATGGCTTTGAGGCGGGGAATGACATTTTCCGGTTTTTTCTCTTCTTCCGGGTCGCAATCCCAACCAAGTTGGAAATCAATACGCCAGACATCGTCGGATTGCATGTGAAGCAAGACGGACTGGTTGCGATGGAAGGGGGGATTGAACCAGAACCAGCGTTCTGCCGGGAAGTCAGCTTTCGTTACCACATCGGCAATCAGGAAACGATCTTGAAAGAATTGCCCTTCGAAACCCAAGCCTAACATTTTCCGGGTATCGGAATTGGCCCCGTCACACGCCACAACATATTCGGCTTCGGTTTTATAAACCCCGTCAGGTGTTTCAATTTGCAAAGCAACATGATCGTCATGATTTTTCAGGCTAATGGTTTTGGATTTCCAACGAAAATCAATTAAATCGCCGTATTGTTTTTTTGCTTCATCAATCATGTATTCTTCAAGATAATATTGTTGAAGGTTGATAAATGCCGGGATTTTATGGTCATCTTCAGGTAGAAGATCAAATTGATAAACCAGTTCTTCATCGCGAAAAACTTTACCGACTTTCCAAATGACGGATTTGTCGATCATGCGTTCGCCAACGCCAAGCCGATCCCAAATTTCCAAGGGACGTTTGGCATAACAGACGGCACGTGAACCAATTGAAACTGTGTTGTTGTCATCCAGAATAACAACAGGAATACCTTGTTTGGCAAAGTCGAGTGCCGTTGTCAGACCGATGGGGCCTGCACCGATAATGACGGCTTTATGGCGTTTGACGGTACCGGTCTTTTGCTCTTCCGACTGGACGTAATCAAATTCCGGATATTGGTATGTGTTAAGCATTATAAATTCCTCCCCTCATATTCCCCTTAGCTGGAGAATTCCTTTTCATGCATCCATTGTGCGTGCTGTGGGGCGCGTTTTGTTTTTGCCCATTCTTCCAGCATGTCCCATTTGACATCATCAAGTCTTTTATGCATGTCCGGTGTATCGGTATTGGCGGCCAATTCCAGACGGTGACCGTTGGGGTCGTAAAAATAGATGGATTGGAACAATGTATGGTCGGTTGGACCGACAACGTTGATTCCGTCTGCTTCCATTTTTTTCTTGATTTCCATCATTTCATCAATGGAATCAATCTGGAGGGCAAGGTGTTGGCACCATGCGGGTGTGTTTTCATCACGCCCCATTTCTGGGGAATTCGGGAGTTCAAAGAACGCAAGGATATTGCCGCCACCAGCATTTAAAAAAATATGCATATAAGGGTCAGGTTCTTTTGTAGAAGGAACTTCGTTTTCTGCAATGGCGAGAACGAAATCCATATCCAGATATTTTTGATACCAGAGCACAGTTTCCTTGGCGTCTTTGCAACGATAGGCCACATGGTGGATTTTTTGAATGGGCATAGGTGCCTCCCTGTGAAGCAGATTTATAAGTTACAAATGAAACTATAATGGTTACATGTGAAACTAATCAAGTAAAAAATGCATAAAGGTTGAAAAAACTTGCCTCCTTATACGCTATGACTTTAAATGGTTATGGATGAAACTAAAATTAAGGGCGGCTTGGCACCATGTTGCGAAAAGATAAAAAACCGGTCACTTTTCAGTTGGAAAAATTCTTTCCTTATCTTGTGCGGATTTATTATCGTGCGGTCAGCCAATCGGTTTCTTCCATTTACGAAAAAGATTATGATTTAACGGTCTCTGAATGGCGGGCGATGGCTGTATTGGGAAACAGCAAAGAACCTCTATCTGCTGGTGAGATTGTAACGCGTTCAAGTATCGATAAGGTGAAAGTCAGTCGTGCGATTGCTGGTTTGACAAAAGCCGGATATCTGGAAAGACGTATTGATGAGGGGGATCGCCGTAAAGTTGCATTGCAACTAACGCGATCAGGCCATTATGTTTTCGAGGAACTCGTTGAAAAAGTACAGGAACTTGAAGATAAACTGCTGAAAGGCTTTTCATCTGAAGAAAAAGATCTTCTCATTTCTTTTATGGCGCGTGTCCGCAATAATTCAGAAGAACTGAATAAAGGTCAAAATGACTGATTTCCATATTTTAAAGTGCTTGCTGTAAAGTTTATTTGAGTACTTTCAGGTTGTGTGAATGTGCGAATCTTCAGACATTGTGTGTCTTTAGGATTCTCGTGTTTGATGATGCACATACATTGGTCGAGTTTTTTTATTCGATATATCGGGTTTAACTGATTTTTTGATTTTTAAAAAAACAATTAAATCAATCAGTTATATTTTTTTGCAAAATCGCTGCGCCATTTAGATGCATTCGCATGACTTTTTTCTATATTTTTTGTCTTTCAAGTTGTCCTGCTTGAATTGAAGCTGCTAAAATCAACCAGCTATAACTATAAAAATATTTTGTGCTTTTTGAGGGGCATGAGTTAACACAAACTTAGGCGGGCAAGCTTATGAATTTTTTTGACAAGAGCAACCAAAAAACCGGTGATGCACGCGTAGCAGATTACGTGGTGGATTCAACAAATGCTGAAGTCAATCTTCCTCCCTCGTTTAATATCGCGACTGTACAGTTTGATCGGGCCGGCCCTGATTTGATTGTGACGTCGGCAGATGGGGAGAAAATCCTTGTAACCAATTATTTTGCCTCAGGTTCGCAGCCTGCAATTATTTTGCCGAATGGTGTGACTTTGCCCGCGCACATCGTTCACAAGCTTGCAGGACCCATTGCCCCCAAACAATTTGCACAGGTTGGTCAGGCCCAAGGTCTTGAACCCATCGGTAAGGTCGAAACAGCAGATGGTCAGGTTGAGGCTATTCGTGCGGATGGTACACGCGTTACCTTAAAAGTCGGCGATCCGGTCTTTCAAGGAGATGAGCTTGTCACAGGTGGAGATGGGGCTGTCGGCATTGTCTTTGCCGACGAAACAACATTTGCGCTTGGTGAAGACGGGCGCATGCTTCTGGACGAAATGGTTTATGATCCTGGGACGCAAGATGGCCAGATCGGCTTGACGCTATTAACTGGGGCAATGACATTCGTATCGGGCGCTGTTGCCAAAGTTAATCCCGATGCCATGCAAATTACAACACCCGTCGCAACAATCGGTATTCGTGGTACAGCAGGCGTTCTGAAGGTTTCCGGTGAAACTCTTGATGCTGTCATGTTGCCTGAATTGGCTGGAAACGGCGAAGGCGTTAGTCCTAACCAAGCCAATAATGGCGGGACGACAGGTGAGTTTATTATCACCAATAACAACGGTGATGTGATTACGATTAACCAGCCTTTCCAAGGGGTGACAAGTACACCAAATGGGAATTCGGCCCCCCGTGTGTTCACGATGAATGAAATTGGGGCAATGGCCGGTAAAACGCTGAACAGCCTTCCCAATGCAGAAAACCTGTTGCCACCCGCTATTGTTGCCGCAGCGACAAACCAACCGGGAAATGAGCAACAGCAGTTGAATCCGGAAGATGTGTTAGTCGATAACAATACGGCAGATGCTTTACAAGAAATTACCCAGCAGACGCAAAGTACATTGTCAAATCTAAGTGCATCTGCGGAAATTGCTCAAAAAACAGTCGCGAAAATTGCCCAAGAAGCCGATGATCGTGCGGCTGCTGTTGCTAAGGAAATTATTGGTGACACCGCAAAAGTAATTGAGCAAGCACAAACCTTGCTCAAGGTGACGGATAACGCATCGACTTTGTCTTCTCGTGCCTCGCAAATAGAGGCTTCGGCAGGGAAAAACTCCGGTGCGAAGGATGTTGAATCCAACGCGCAACGGATTTCTGTAGAATGGACTTCGGACACGACCGACAAGCTTGAAGATAGTGTGGATAACGTTTCAGAAGCTTACGCAACGGCGAACTCAATCGGTGCAATCGCAACAGGTGTGTCTGATTTTGCATATGTTGTTGCAAAAGGCCTGAAGTCTTTTGTTGATCCGACTGCGGTTGTCGAATTGGTTGGTCAAGTCGATACTGTGTTGGCCGATGCGTTAAATGAGGCGGAATATATTGTTTCCGCCATGACGATTGTACAGGATGCAAATTCGAATAATCCTGACCTGAGCTTGTCTGTTAAAGACCGTATGGTTGAGGCCGTTATTCGGGCGGCTAAATTCGTTAAGGATAATGGCGGCACAGACCTTGAAGCCATTGATTTTGCACGCGAAGTTGTTGTAACAGGTGTGCCTGCCAATGGGCAGATGACGTTCAAAGGGATAACTGGCGACGTTTATAAATTTTATGATGGCATCAAAGTTGAATTGAATAATGCGCTGACCTTTAGTGGACATGCGGATGCATTTACCAACCTTGACAGCAAATTAAGTGCATTGAATGACTTATTTGTGTCTTTAAAAGCTGTGAAGTTTATCAATGGATCAGCATTTGAAGCCAAATGGGGGTTGGTGGTTGATGAACTGCTGGCTTTGACAAATTATACGCAAACGGCTGCAAGTCATGCGAAAGCGGTTGTTGATGCGAATTCAATTAGTGATATGGATGCAGCAGCAACAAATGCTGCAGCTGCTCAGTCAAGTGCGAATAGCAAAGTTCAAGACAATGCTTTTGATAATTTAATGAACGAAATGGGCGCATTGGTTGGGGTTAATGCGCCAAGTATTGTTTTATCAATTGCGAATGAATTTCTATCTAAGGCGAGTCAGGCTGAAACAGCCACGTTTTCCGGTAATAATACGGTTTTGAATTTCTTTAATCGGGTTCAAAAAGATATTCTTGAAAATGAACAAGCCGGCGCGAAAGTGACGCAAGCCGATATTGATGCGGCAACCACCCAGTTAAATGAAGTTAAAAGTGATCTCGTTGCGTCCAAATCAGAGTTGTCTTTGGCGCAAACAGCATTTAGTAGTGCATCAACTGTATTATCAAGTGCAGCTGATAATGTAGTCAGTGCCCTAATTGCGTTCAAATCGGCAGAGGCGAAACGTGATGTTTATATTGCTGGTGCTGAAAAGATTAATACCGGAACGCTTTATAACGGTAGTGACCATTTTAATGTGGTTGATGGTACGGGCATTGATGGTTTGCAAGAGGCAAAAGACTTTGTCTCTTATCAACAAACGCAACTCTCGACTGCTGAAACGACATATAACGATGCTGTAACAGCATTAAATAATGCTCCCAGTGATGTTGCCCTTGCACGTACTGTGCTTGTGGCTCAACAGGCTGTAAATAAATATAAAACGCTGATTGAGTATGGGAATAAACTTGTTGAAACTTGGCAGGACTCTTACAACACCGCACAGGATAAGGCGAACAGCTTCATAACGTCCGCGGCGAGTTTGCAAAACGATCTGACGCAGGCTGAAAATGCAGAACAAACGGCGCGTGAAGATTTGTTGGCAAAACTGGACGATTTCATTACCGCGCAAGAAGATGTATCAAATGAAAGTAAAATTGTCGCGGTCTTTGAATCCAAACTTGCGGCACTTGAAGCCCGTGCAGAACAAGAAGCAAAGTTGGAACTGGATGATGCCTTCAGTGATGCGCGCGCCTTGTTGGATCAGGCCTTAGCCCAAGCAAAAATTGCGTCTGACAAGGCGATTGAGGCTGATCAAAAAGTGCAGCTGGCGAAAGCTGAAAGTGATCCAACGGCACGGGAAGCACTTTTAAATGACGCCCAAACGATTTTGGAAGCTGCCGGAGAGGCTAAAAATGCAGCTAAAAATGCCTTTGATTATTTCTCTGTCGATAGTGCGAATAGTACAGATGATAATGTTTTGGCGCGTGCTATTGACGTGCGTGATAACTATCCCCGTCCGCCAAGCGAAATCAGTCAAGTTATTTCCAGCATGCAGTCACTGCAAACCTCGGCAGAAAGTGCTTATAACGAGGCCTTAAAGCAGTTTGAAACAGCCGGGCATTCAATTGATATTATTCAAGCGATTGTTAATAATGATGCGGCAGCACAGGCAGCGGCTGAACTGGCGGCACAAGCGGCAGCAGATGCTGCAAAATCCCAAGCCTTGCAGGCTGCGTTGGAAAAAGCACAAGCTGCGCAAAAAGATATAGCGGCAGCCCTTCAGGAAGCGCAAAACCTGAAATCGGGTGCAGATGTTATTGCTCAAAATAGCGTGGGAACCAGCGAGCAAACGAATGCTGCCAATCAGGCGACTTTTGTTCAGAATGAATATAATCAGATTGTTGCCAAGCAGGTCTTAGTGGGTGGCGATAGCAACACAACAGGGCTGGTGGAACAAGTGCAGGCCGCACAGGCCGCCGGCAATCTGGATTTAGCACGCAGTTTGGCGGAAACCGCACAAACCCATGCCAAAGACGCAATTGCGATTGTTGAAGGAACGAGTCCGACAAATGGGTTGCGTTATACGGTCACAACCACTGCGAAAAATGTCATTACTGCGATGGAAGGCGAGGTCGGCGGTCGTGTTATTGATAATGATGGTCTTGAAACCAGCCGTAGCGGATTATTGGCATTGTCAGGGACAGAGTTAGCAAAGGCAAAAACGGAATATAGCAAGGCCTACGCTAATGAAAACGATACGACAGCTGGCAATAACGTAGAAAGTGTATTTGAGCTGTTTAGTCCCTCTGCCGGGCAATCTATTGTTTCTGCTATTTTGGCAGCAGAAGTCACTACAGATGAGCTTAGTGAATTTGGTGGAACGGATGTTGCTGGATACATTCCAATCTATACACGCCTCGAGAATTTAAAAGCCGCTGTCGCTCAAAGCTTTACCGATGCGGATACGGCTTTGACCTTGACCAAAGGTTATGCGACTGATTCTGCCAGTATTGCTGAAAAAGCACGTGCGGTACTGGATGCGGCGAATATGAAAGGCCAAGATTTTACGACATTTGCGCCCAAAGTGGATACGATGGGCAAAGTGTCCGGGATGATCGCGGATGAAAGCGGTAAAGTATCGGCAGCCGTTCAGCGCATTGAGCAAATACAAAAAGCCTTGGACTTGTATGACAAGTTGTGGGATGCGCGTGTACAGGCTGCAAAAAATGCAGCAGATGCGAAAGCCGCTGCAGAAACTGCTGCACAACAGGCAAGCGATGATGTGTTGGCAGAGCAACAGCGCCGGGAAGAACAAAAACAGGCCGAAGATGCCGCTGCGACAGAACAGGCCAAAGGTTTTCGAGATACCGCCTTGGCGGAACGTGATTTGGCCTCACAAGCCAATGATAAAGCACAAGAAGCAGCTGTTAACGGGGATCAAGACAGTGCGCGCCAATATTTGAGTGAAGCACAAACCCATATGGCGAAGGCACAGTCTGCCGCATCGGCGGCAACAGATACGGCCTCGGGTCATGGAACGACAGCAGACACTTATGCAAGCGAAGCGCGTGAATATTATGCAAAAGCCAGCGAGTTTGTCGGGGATGCTAAAGCCGCCGTTACGGCCGCTGGCGATGCCACCACAGCAGCTAATAATTGGCGAAGTGGCGCAGCAACCACAGCGCGAATTCAAGCGGAATCTGATAAAGTACAGGCAACGAGCAATGAGAGCACAGCGGATACAGCCTTAACCGATGCATTGAATAAACTGACGGCTGCGCGAACGGCGCTGAGTGGGGCAGAAGTTGATAATGCCTCGGCGCAAGCAGCTTATACAAGTTTGGTGGAATCAGAGAAAGCGGCCAAGGATAAAGCGGCTGCAGTCTTGGCGGAAGTTGGCGGGGATACGGGGAACGTCCTCTATCAGGCATGGGATGCCGCCTATCAGGCAGCGGTTGATGCCACCAAAAATGCGCAAAAAGCAGCAAATGATGCAGCTCAAGCCCTAAGTGATGCAACCAGCCGTGTGAATGTTGCGCAAACGGGATATGACAGCGCTTTTAGCGCAGCTGAGCAGGCTAGTGAACAGTTGGCGAATGCAGTCTCGGATGCTGCTTTTGCATCGTCAACTGAACAGTTGGGGCGTGCAGTTTCCGAAGCACAAGTCGAATATCGTTTGTCAACTTATCATAACGAACTTGATAGTGCCCTGTCGAAAATTGAAACAGAAAAGCAGGATGCGAATACGCTTGCTGCAACCGCAGCACAGCATTCCAAGGATGACGGTAATTTTAATCAGTCGTTGGTACAAAATGCTTATGACGATCCCAACAGCACAAACGATGCTGTTGGTGCTTTGGCAGATGCGCAAACGGCAAAAACAAGCGCAGATACGGCATTAACCAACGCACAACAGGTTTTGGCAAATTATCATGTGGATATTGCCGCAGCGAATGCTGATATCGCCAATAATAATGCGCATACAATTAAGGATTTTAATATCTTTAATAATGATGCGACATGGGTGAAAATCGACGCAACAACGGTTATTCACAGTTCGACTTTTGAAAAATATAAATCAGCACAAGCAGCCATAGAACTGGCGAGCAAAAAAGCAGCGCAGGCGGGACAGGCTTTTGATGATGTTCAAGCCAAAGTCACTGAAATTGAGCAATCGTTGAACAAAGCCAATGCGATAGCCGCAGAAAATGCCTTGGACAATGCGACCCAATTGCAACAGGTACAGGATGGTGCAGATGCGGCGTTGGCCCGCGCGGAAGGTTCGGCAGAAAATGCGATTGATTCCGTCGCTAACGCGATTAATTCGGCAAAAAATGCGCTGAGCAAATTAACGGCTATTGTTGGAAATAATACAGATACAGCGAATACAGACACGCTCTTAGGTAATGCTTTGCAGAATATTGGAAATATTCAAACCATTGCCGATGGCTGGGGAACTGCGGGTAAGACCGCAACGTCTGCTGAAATTACAAATGTAATTAATGCCTTCGGACAGGCTAATGGTGCTGCGGGCGATTTGTTGGTTCAGCTTAAAAATGCATTGAATTCTTTCAATCCGGCGAATTTCACGGGGCTTGCCAATAATGCAGCTTTGCAGGTTCAAGCGGCTTTGCAAGCCCTTGTTAATGACGGGGTGAACCCAACGGGTGGGGCAGCCGGATTTGCCCTAAGTGCCGTGAATTCCTTATCAAGTACCTTGCAATCACAAGGGGCAGCGCAGGGAAGTGGGGCGACTGGGACTGATAACGATAACAACGGTATTGACGACGGGTTGGAAGCATCCGCGAAGACAGCAGCCGGACATGCATCAAGTGCGGCAGGTTTTGCAGAACAAACGGCTTCGCAGACAGCGGTTGTACAGGGTGCCAATAAAAATGTTTCATCTATTCAATCTGATAAAGCGCAAGCCGACGCTGATGCGGCGGCACGAACATCTGTTGAAGCAGATCTAAAAGCGATAGTGGCCTCGGCCAATGTGGCGGATAATGCCGCCAATCAGGCGGAAGCGGATAAGGCAACGGCGATTGCAGAATATAATCAAGCCGTTCAAGATGTTGCGACCGCTAAATCCCATAAAGACTCACTTGAAAATATCGCGCAATTTGCCGAAGATTCTAAAGATATCATTACGGGTTTTGATGCGGGTGAAGATAGCTTCATTTTACATAATGCCTCCCACCTGACGTTTATTGAAACACCTTATACATACTATAATACCTTAACGACACGTGATCAAATCCGTCTTGCCATTAATGCGGATAGCAATATTGCAAGTAATTCACTTGTGACGTTCCAGTTGGGTGGATCAACGTTTGTTTATGCAAAAGTGGCAACAGCAGACCCTTATGCCGACTTCATGATTGAATTAAGCGGCTTTAGTGGAAATCTGACCTCCAGCCATTTTGATCTTTCAGGAAGTGGGCGTTATCAAACCCTGTTTGGGAGCAGTGGCGATGACAGCTTAAATGCAGCCAACGGGGAAGCCATTGACGGTTTAGGGGGGGCAGACACAATTTCCGGTGCTGCAGGTAATGATGCCTATGTTTATCATGGCTATACAGATCTGGCATCCAAAGCAGCCGTCTTAAATGAACTGAATGACGCTAAACTCGCCTATCAATCCGCCTTGAAAGCTTTACAGGCCGCTGGTACTGCGCAGAATGCAGCTTCTGAGGCCGCAATAGCAGCACGTGCGGCATCCGATAAGATTATTGCAGCGGCAAAACAGGTTGCGTTAATTTTGGATCCGTCTTTGCCGGATTCAACGGATTTTGTCAGTTATCTGAATACTTATGTGACCAATAATTCGGCTGCCAACCTGAATGCGAGCTTCTTTGTTGA
Source organism: Terasakiella sp. 4MB5A (assembly GCF_050058155.1). Classification (GTDB taxonomy): domain Bacteria; phylum Pseudomonadota; class Alphaproteobacteria; order Rhodospirillales; family Terasakiellaceae; genus Terasakiella; species Terasakiella halodenitrificans. The sequence continues at coordinate 2,019,684 of NZ_CP188815.1, forward strand.
TGATACCAGTACCACGAATGTCAATGAAAGCGATTTGGATGGGGATGGTATTTCAAACGTCAAAGAAATTTCAAATGCCCGCACAGAAGCAGGTAAACAGGAAGATACAGCATTAAAACAACAAAATATTGCCACTACGCAAAAAGACAAAGCAGCGGCAGATCAAAATGAGGCTGCACAATCAGCAACCAATGCGCAAGGTGATTTGAACGCGGCGACGACGAGCCGGGGGATTTTCGACAAGTCTGAACAAATTGCAGATAATCTTGTCAAAGCAAATGTCTATGCCAATGAAGCCGATGATGCTGCACAAGCGGCAGAAACCGCAGCTGCGCAGGCAAAAGCTAAATCACAAGCTGCAGCAGAAAAAACCACCGATAGCTCTTTAACAAATGCAGAAAAGATTGCCCAAGCTCGTCTTGCCGCAAATGAAACACATGCAGAGCAAGTTAAGGCAGAAACATCTGAAAACAGTGCTTTAGGAAACTTTAATCTTGCGTTTGCCGCCCTTATTGCGGCTTACGATGTTATTGGTGATCCCAATAGCCAGTTGAACAGTTTAACGAGCGCCTACACAGATATGTCCAATGCGATTAATGCGCATAGTGCAACAGATAGTAAGACGGTTGACGCTACAACAAACACTAATCTGGAAAGCACAGAAGCGCAGGCAATTAACGCATATGACAGTGCCTTTAAGGCGTTCGTTGCGGATTTGGAGACCGAGCTTGATGCACGTGTTACCAATCAAGATGCAAACAGTTTACAGAAAAATTTGATTTTAAATGCAAAGTCGGCTGTTTCTGATGCGTTTGATTCCTTAAAAGTATCCGTTGAATCCCATGCAACGGCGACGAAATCTGCCATTAACGCGGAAGTGACAGCGGATCAGGCTGAAACGAATATTTCAAATGCTATTCAAACAGCCGTGAATGCCTATGAAGCAGAAGCAGAAGCCTCAGCAGGGCAGGCTGAAGCGGCAGCGTCAAAAGCCGCAGCTGTACATAATGATAATAATCCACAAACAACTAACGATGCCTTGGCAATTGATACGCAACTTAAAGCGCTGACAGGTAGTATTCAATCAAGACTGACAACTCTGGAAAATGATCTCCTTGCCAATCAAAGTACGTTGGGGACTGATCTTTATACGAGCCTGAAAACGCAACTGGATACATTAAAAGCGGCTGTAAATGCGGTTGATAGTAAATCGACACAAATTACCGGTGACGTAAATACGGCAGCGGATGCTGCCTCAAACGCTGCACAAAACGCCCGTTCTTATGCGAATAAGTCCTTTACTTTTGATAATAATGGTAATGCGGTTGATGAAAATAATAATCCTGTTGCTGATCCTTTAGGGGCAGCCAAAGATTATGCAACACAGGCGGCAACATATGCAAAAGAAGCACAAAATCAACTGAATATCGCACAGGCGCACCGATCCAACCTATCTGGTGTCTTAAATGACGCGACAGCATTGGAACAAGGCTATACCCAATTGTCTAATGTCATTGATGCAAAGGTTGGATTGGCACAAGAACAAGCGGCCATCAATTCAACACCGATTGCACAAGATGATGCTTTTTCCACGGATGAAGATCAAAGCATTATTCTGGATAACCACCTGCTGGCAAACGATTACCGTAACGATGGACAGCCTGTTCAGATTTTGGATATCGGTAGCCCGAATGTGGGAACAATTTTTAAAAATGCACAAGGTCAATATGTCTTCACGCCGCCGCAAGATTATAGTGGAGAAGTCAAGTTTAGCTACTTGATCACAACAGATAACGGCAAAATCGCCAGTGCAAATGTGGTGATGACCGTAACATCTGTTAATGATGCACCGATTGCGGTAAATGATGTTGCTTCCACAATTAATGAAACATCGCCTGTCACAATTAACTTGCTGGCAAATGATATTAATGTTGATGCCGGCGATATTCTTACGGTGACGTCAATTGGGTCGCAACCGACTTACGGTACGCTTATAATCTTAAATAATGGTGTGGGTGGTCGTGTGGTTTATACACCGGATCCCAATAATCCAATCTTAAAAGCACTTGGTGATCAAGAGTTTAAAGAAGATACTTTTACATATGTGGTCACGGATAGTTTCGGTGTTTCATCAACAGGGACAGTGTCGGTCACGATTAAAGGGGTGAACGATTTACCGACTGTCAATAATACACAACTATCGGTCGATGAGGATATTGTACATACCTTCAGTGCAGCAGATTTCCAAGCTGGGTTTAGTGATGTTGATGGGGACAGTTTGGCCGCCATTCGCATTACCCAATTGCCACGAATTGCAGTGACGGACGCCCTTGGCGTTACGACATTTGTTGAAAGTGGAAGTTTAAAATTAAACGGTACATTGGTAACGGTTGGGCAAGAGATTGCAGTTAACCAAATTGGTAATCTAACTTTCCAAGGGGCAGAGAATTTTCATGGAAAGGTTACCATTGGATGGCAAGCTTCTGATGGAACTGTTTATGATACCAATAAAACAGTGTTCTCTGAGAATGAGGCTGTTTTAACGTTTAACGTTAATTCGGTAAATGATCCGGTGGTGATCACAACTGGATCACTTGGCGGCTCACTTGCTGAGGATACGGTCTTTACGGGTAGCATTAGTGCAAGTGATGCGGATGGCGATCCTTTGACATATGCATTAGATACGCGTTATTTGCCTATTAATGGTAATGTGACGATTAACCCGCAAACAGGTGAATTCACCTATACCCCCAATCCAAATTATAACGGATCGGACAGTTTCGAGATTATAGTGAGCGACGGGCAGGGGAGCACGGTAAGTCGGACGGTGAATGTTTATGTCAGTCCGGTAAATGATGCACCGACAGATATTAGCCTTGATAAAGTGACTGTTGATGAAAATGTGGATGGGGCTGTTGTTGGTGTCTTAAGCTCTGTTGATCCGGATGGCGGTAATGAAAGCTTTACCTATACGGTAAGCGATGGTCGTTTTGAAGTGATTGGCAGCCAGCTTAAGCTAAAAGCTGGTCAGGTCTTGAATTATGAAAATCCAGCAGATCAAAACATCTCCTTAAGTGTCACGACACAAGATTCTGGTGGTTTGACCTATAGCGAAAACTTTACCATTTTCACACAAAACCAGAATGAAGCACCCAATGATATTATCTTGAGTAACCTAAATGTTGCCGAAGATATTGATGGTGCCGTTGTTGGGCAACTCTCTGCTATTGATCCTGATAACCCGCAAGAAGTGTTCATCTATACGGTTGATGATCCGCGTTTTGAGGTGGTCGGGAACGAATTGAAATTGAAAGCAGGTTATACACTTGATTATGAAAACCCGGCGGACCAATCGTTCCAAATCAATGTGACAGCACAAGACAGTAGTGGGCTGACGTATTCCGAAACATTTACGTTGAATACTCAAAACACCATTGAGACGCCGGTCGTAACCGGGTTGGCAAGTGAGGTTGCTGCGCTTAGCTTTGATGGTGTTTCTACGATTGTTGATGTTGGACGCGGTAACGGCGATAGTCTGGAATTAACGGACGATTTGACACTGGAAACATGGGTCAAGTTTAATCAATTGGCTGCAAATCAAACAATTGTTGCCTTTGGTGGGGATGGCGAAACCAGTTCAACCAATATTGCTTATCAGCTTTATCTCGATGCCAGCGGTGATATTCATTATAAACATGAATATGGTGCTGGTTTAGATGTTGATTTGGCTTTTGATACAAACTTGATGGTTGGCAATTGGCACCATCTGGCGATTGTTCGCGATAATAACGTTGGCGGGCAAAGTGATGTCACACTGTATGTTGATGGCGTCTCGGTTGGGACTTTGACTTATGATGGAAGTTCACAGGCCCCTGCAAGTGCAGCTGATGCAACCATGACAGTTGGCAATACAATTGATGAAACGTCACCGTTAGATGGCGAAATTACTGAAGCCCGTATCTGGTCTGATATTCGGACTGAAAGCGAAATCAAGACCTTTATGAAAGAGGTCTTGCCACAAAGTGAAGTTTCCGATCCGGCGCTTCGCGGTTATTGGGATTTTGCTGGGTTGGCAAAAGATGATAGCGAATATCTGAAAGATTTCTCCTCATATCAAAATCATATTGTTGCATTTGACGGTCTACATTTTGATGGGAATGTGACTGCAACGTCTTATTCAGGTATTGCTTTAACAGGACATTCGGCATCGGTTTGGGCGCGTGTAGAACCAATTGGCGATGGCGTAACTGATGGCGATGTTACCATATTCAGTATGAATGATGGAACCTCAACGCTGAATATGTATCTGTCAACCTATGGCGATATTACATTGGATTTGACATGGGCGGGCGGTTCACATTCTTGGACCATCGATTCAGGACCCAATCCTCAATTCTCCGGGTTGGATGATGGGCAATGGCATAACCTCGGTTACAGTTTTGATCCCGCCAGCGGTGTTATGTTGTTTGTGGATGGACAACAAGTGCCGTCGTTAATTGATGTTGGAACGGGTGATTATTCCAACTTTGCGATTGATTCCAGTGTGACCATTGGTGGGCATTCTTCCAATGCGGCTTTGACTATGGTTGGTGACCTTTCAGAACTCGGGATTTATAACCGTGTTCTCAGCGCCGCAGAAATGCAAGATATTGTGCTTAACGGCGCGCATGGCCTCACTTCCAACGATGTGGCAGCCTATTGGCGTATGGATGATGGCGATGGATATAATATATCCTATGACAGTTTTGGGAATACAAGTGATATTGATCTGACTGCTCCGATTACCGGAACGCCCGTTTGGATAAATGAAACACCGGGTTTGATTGATTATCCTCATCAATCCGTCGAAGTTACCGGTACTGGGCTGGATATCGGCTCTTATACGTTAAATAGTAACGAGTTTAGTGCGTCCATGTGGGTTAAAATTGATGATGTCGGCAACGGTGCGGCATTGTTGAAACTCGGTAGTGGAGGAGACATCACCATCATGGCGCAAAATGGTTATGTGGACGTTGTTATCGGCGGCACCGTTTATGCAACCGTTTATAATGCAATTGAAATCGGTGAATGGACCAATCTGTCTATTACATACGATGGCAATGAGCTGAAAATCTATTCCGGGGACGATTATTTCTATTCCACAACAGGGATATATGACCTCCTTGGTGGCTCTGCGTCTAATACGTTAACCGGTGTTCTGGGCGGTTTGTCTACCGTACAATTTGGTGCGGTTCAAATCTGGAATAGTGTTCTCAGCCAAGACGCGTTAATGACAGCAAGTGAAGGTGGGGTTAATCCTGGTGATCCGAACTTGTTGGCTTATTGGCCTATGATGGATGATCCTACCACAGGAACGATCACTGATGTGTCAGGTCATCAAAATGACGTATCGGTCAGCGCGTCACAATTTATTTCCGGTTTGCCTGTTCTGAAAACGAATATGACAACAATTGATCTGGAAGAAGATGACAGCTTCAGCAGCCAAATTTTGGTGGAAAACAGCGAGTTTTACGGAAATGCGCTGAGCTATCAAGTGCAGAACCAACCGCAACACGGTACTGTACAGATTAATCCGGATGGGAGTTTTATTTACGTACCAAACACCAATTACGTTGGCACCGATACCTTTACAGTGGTTGCTGTCAATGCGGGTAGTGCGGTCTCATCACCCTTCACGGTTAATCTAAATATCGTGGAACACAATGCCATTCCGCATGCAGGTTTTGACAATCTGTCTGTCTTGGTGAATTCATCCAATAACGTCTTAAATGTTTTGGCAAATGATAATGATCAGGATGGCGATCCCCTTACCATAACGGCGATTGACGGCAAAACCGGCCCTGGCCCGCATATGGTTGATGGCGGTATGGTTTCCCTTGTAAATGGTGATGTTACCTTTACACCACATTATAATTTTACAGGTGCTGTATCCTTTAAATATACGCTCAGTGATGGTCAAGGTGGTTCGCAGAATGGTTCCGTCAATATTGATGTAAGCGCGACAATCAATGGTACCGATGGGTCTGAAACATTGCCAGCAGGTTCTGATGCCGATGAAAATTTCTATGCGATGGCCGGGGACGATATTATTTTCGGCAGCGGCGGTAATGACATTATCGACGGTGGTGCTGGTGTAGATACGGTCAGTTATGCAGGGTCAATGGACGGTGTTTATGTTGATTTAGCAAATATGAGCCAACAAACAATTAGCCCTTCACAAGGGGTTGATACGCTTTATGCGATTGAGAATGTAGACGGTTCTGCCTTTAACGATACTTTGATCGGGGATACAGGCACCAACCTGTTAATAGGTGCTGATGGCGATGATACCTTAACAGGTGCTGGCGGTGCCGATGTTTTGGATGGCGGGAATGGTAAGAACCTGTACGTCTATAACAGTGCGATAGATTCAACGCAAGGGGCGGCCGATGTTATTAAAAGCCTGACGCCGCAGGATGCCATTCAGTTTATCGGTATGCGCGGTATGACGTTTGTTTCCACGTCATCGACGGACGTGGCTACCTTTATGGCAGGCGGTATGAGCGCAAATACCGTTTATTATGTTTCTGTCGGCAGTGGTAATAATTTCATTTATGTAAACGGCGCTGGCACAGGCACTGATTTTACAGGTACATTTATTGTGCTGGACACAGGTGTACCGGCACTAACAGCAGAACAAATTCTGGCTGATGAGTATCCGCTTTCTGTTATTCAGGGGACTGATGGCAATGAAACCCTGACAGGGGATGCAGCCGTCAATACGCTGATTGGTTTGTTGGGCAATGACACCTTGCAAGGGGCAGGTGGGGATGATCATTATATCGTTTCCGGTGGGACCGATTATGTAATTGATAATGTCGGCATAAATCATATTTATGTGGATGAGGACGTGTACTTCATCACAAATATGGAACATACAGTATCGGATGAGTTCCAGATGAGCCTCGCGGATGGGCAAGGAACGCACGAACTGATTATTGATCAACATTATACCAATACCAATGCGGCGTTCTTGCATTTGTTAATGGATGGGCAGGATAACGTCTATCAAATCCAAACCAACGTGAATATTGTACCTACGGTCGGGTCGATTTTGGTCGGGGAAGGTGCCGTATCGGAAACAATTACCGGCAGTAATATGGATGATATCCTTGTTGGTCAAACAGGCGACACGTTGCTTGGTGGTGGCGGTTATGATTTCTTTGTTGTAAACGAAGGGGTGGTTTCTGTTGACGGTGGGGATATGGCATCCGAAGATGAGGCAGCCTTTACCGGTCAGACAGGCGGTGTGATCGTTGATCTGGAAAACGGCTTTGGTAAACATAGTGGTGGTGTCAATACCTTTACGATTACAAATGTGCAGAATGTAACAGGCAGTTCGCATGATGATACGATTTCGGGCGACTTATACGACAACTTCCTTTGGGGATATAGTGGCAACGACACGTTGCTTGGTGGTGATGGCAACGACACGCTAGAAGGTGGAAGTGGACAAGACGTCCTTTTTGGTGGAAATGGCAACGATGTCTTTGAATTCTTCGGATCCGGGGATAGTGATCAATCTGCGACCGATGTAATTATGGATTTTGTATCGGGTGAGGATAAAATTTCAATTGCACAGTCTGCAGAAAATATGAAATTTTACGGCTCTTATGGGTTTGTAGATATTCCTGCCACAGCTTTAAGTGCCATTGAAGCTGATACAAAAGTGGAACCAGGTCAAATTGTCTGGTTCTTTAACGGAAATACTACATTTGTTTATATCAAGAATGATGGTTCCCAAAATGGCGGTACTTTTATTGCGCTGGCGGGCTATCAGGGTGATTTGACTGTTAATGATTTCATCGGTGTCGGTGGCAATCTGATGGTGGATGCAACAACTGATATCTACGAAAGTGGTATTAATCAGACTGTTGTGGTTTCTGCTGCTGAATTCTTGGGTAACGATAAAGGGGCTGCCCTGCAAATCACCCATGTAAACGGTATTGCAATTGCGGATGTTCAAGCCAATGGGATTAGTGATGCGTCTGGCGTTCTCAGTTATGATGGGGCAAACTTCACATTTGTACCGACGAACGAGTTTTCGGGGGAAGCCAATTTCAATGTTACGGTTTCTGGTACAGCCGGGATGGATCACGCGAACCTGATTATTCGTTACGATGAAGGCATTGCAATTGTCGGGACAAATGGAAATGACACGCTTGGTGGTTCTGGTTATTCCGATGCGATGATCGGTCTGGATGGTGATGATCAATTCCATGGTGGCATCGGTGAAGATTTCATTGTCGGCGGCGGGAATACAGGCGTCGGTGATGTCGCGACATACGACCATGTTTCTGGCGATTATTCTATCGGTCTAAATGGTTCGTCATTGGTAGTAAAAGATAATAATGTTATCGGCGGAGATGAGGGGACGGACTATCTCCTCGGTATCGAAAAAATCTATTTCAATGATATTGGCGGAAGTGTACCACATGGTTTGAGCGTTACTTATGAAGGTGATCGAACCGTAGACGATACAAATGTGGTCGCTGATACGGTTTCTGAAATTGCGTATCTGTCAGATGGCACCTATGTCACCATTCATCGTCAATCCAGCAACGACTTCCTGATTAGCCGCTTTAATGAAGATGGTACCCCGTTTGCTGGAATGCCACCTTTTGCAATTGCAAGCGGGGATGGTATGCCGGGTGAAACTGCGACGATTAAAGGAACCAGTGATGGCGGATTTGCTGTTGTTTGGTCCAGCAGTTCCGGTGATATCCTTTATCAACGTTTTGATGCATCAGGTGCTGTCTATGACGTAGAAGGAACAGGCGATGCGTTCTTTGTTTCTGACTCGCTTACCGAAACAGGTTTGGAGCGCCCTGATGTTGTGACATTGGCAAATAATGATGTGGTTGTGTCTTACGTCGCAACGGATGTGAATGCCGGTTTCTATATGCGAACAATACCCAGTGACGGGACCGAGGCTAGCTTGGGAACATCGATGCTACTGAAAAGCTTCAATACCCCGCAAGAAACAGTTTCCTCTCTGCAGGCTTTGAACGGTGGTGGGTATGCGTATGCCCATACGACGGATAATCTGAATGGAACATTAAATGTCAAAATCGTTGTAGATAATGGCTCTCCGGTTGAAACGGATTTTGCAACCCCGTTTGCTTTTGTTGATGATTTAAAAGTCGTTCAGCTTGGGAACAACAACCTGCTGACTGTATGGAAAAGTGAGATTGAGAATAGCTTTGGTCAAACAACGATTAAGGCGCGTATTGTTGGTTCTGATGGCTCGCTAATCACGGATACAAATATCGTGGGCCGTGATATCTTTGACGTTAATTATAATTCTTCCGGCGGTGAGCACCTTAATCCTGATGTTGCTGTTCTGAGTAACGGCAATTTTGTCGTTGTTTGGACAAATATGAATGAAGATGGTGACGGTGCGGCAATTAGTGGACAAATATTTGATCAGAATGGCAATGCTATTGGTGAAGATTTCTTGATTAATTCCACAGTTGTTGGAGATCAATATAAGCCATCTGTTGCCGCCAACGATACTGGAACGTTCGTTGTAAGTTGGACGGACGGGCAAACCGGTACACATCGTGTAATGGCCCAGCAATTTGCAAATGACGGCAGTTTGGCCAGCGGTGTGACAATTGCCGGTGATGGTACGGTTGATACTTTTGTCGGTGGTAGCGGTAAACAGGTATTCGTTGCCGATGTTGGTGATGACAGTATTGATGGTGGCTTGGATCGTGACGGTGTGACATACGCGTCCTTTAGCGAAGGTGTAAATGTTGACCTTGGAACGGGGCAGGTGACAACGTCTTCATCTGGAACAGATACGTTGAATTCTATTGAAGGGATTATCGGAACATCCTTTAACGATACTTTGATTGGGGATAGCATATCCAACAAGTTAAACGGTATGGCAGGTGATGATTTAATCAAAGGTGGGTTAGGTGACGATCATCTGATCGGTGGTGCAGGACTGGATACCGTGAGTTTCGAATTTGCCGGATCAAGTGTTTCGGTTGACCTGTTGAGCAATCAGGCAACGGGTGAAGGTAATGATATTCTTGAAGAGTTTGAAAATGTTGTTGGCAGTATGTACGCCGATGTGATTACTGGCGATACGTTTGACAACCAAATTGAAGGTGGCGATGGTGACGACATCATTAATGGTGAGGCAGGAAACGATATCATCATCGGTGGTTTGGGACTGGATACGCTAGATGGTGGTGCCGGTAATGATTACTTTGTCTTTACCGACATAACGGAATTTGGCGATACAATTAATATGTTTGAAAGCGGTGATTTCTTGAAATTGTCTGCCGGTATTGATGGCTTGTCTGGCAATTCAGGTTTGTTCTGGAATGCAACAGGTTTCACCTTCTTAAATGATACCACGACAGATGTCGGGGAAGGGGTGCAACTGACAGGTGCGGGTCCTTCCATCTATGTTTATACCAATACAGGCGATGATTCAGGCGTTGTTTATTATGATGCTGATGGGGCCGGTGCGGGGTACACGTCAACTAAAATTGCTGATATCGGTACGGGGGCGTCCTCTATTACGGATGCGAATATCAAAATCTATTAAATATAAAATTGGGATAACGAAAAAAGGCCGGAAACAATTATGTTTCCGGCCTTTTTTATATGGGTTTTGATGTTGTTTTATTCGTTATCGTTATCTTCATCAGCGCCATTCGGATAAATCCGTTTAAGCTGCTTAATGCCGCCTTTGTAAGAATAGGCTTCGTAACCTGCTTTTTGCATACGTTCTGCTAAAACAGCCGATTGTGTGCCAAAAGGGCAATAAAGAACATAAGGTTGAGTTTTTTGAAGGTCGCGCAGATTATTCATCAATTTGCCTGCTGTATAGTTTTTGGCACCTGCTACGTGCCAATCGTCATACAGGCTTTCCGGTTGGCAATCGATGATAATGGCATTTCTTGGAATTTCTTCAATAAAAACAGAATGTTGTGCGACGTCTTCATCGGTTACGTCAAACATATCATAAATACGCGCCCCTTCGACCGCTTGGGTTAGAATGTCAAAATTCATGCGTTTTTCTTCTGTCTCAATCGTCTTACGACCGGATTTAACAGCGGGACGACGCTTGTTTAACGCACAATATTCCGGGATTTTCTCTGATAGTTTGTCTGTGCCGATTATGCGGGCATCGCGAATGATTTGTTCTTTGTCAAACCCGATAAGCGGGCGCAAAACGGGGATGTCAGAAACTTCATCAATCGTATTCAGATTGGAAAGGGTTTGCGAAGAAACCTGTCCCAACGCTTCGCCTGTTACAATAGCATCAGCACCGATCCGTTTGGCAATTTCGCAGCCTGCGCGATACATTTGACGTTTCAGAATGACTTGCCACCAGTCCGGGCGTGTATTAGCGCGCAGGTCATTGATAACATCTTCAAAATCAATGCAATAAAGTTTGGGTCGTGTGCCGGCCCCCCAGCGATCGCACAGGACTTTGGTGATTTCAACGACCATGCGTTCATAGGCGGCCCCTGCCAGGTTGCAGAAGACAAAGTCATTCATCGCACCGCGTTTCATTAAATACCATGCGGCAACAACGGAATCAAAGCCGCCTGAAATCAAGGTTATTGCGTTGCCCTGAATGCCGATGGGAAAACCTCCTGGACCGTTGATTTTGCGGGTGTAAAAATAGGCAAGATCACCAACAACGTCAGCCTTAATCATCACGTCGGGATTGTCCAGATCAACTTTTTTGGCAAAAGGACGAAGGCATCCGCCAACTTGGCGTTCCATTTCGACGGACGTGAATTTCTTGCGCTGTCCCAACCGTTTGATACGTACAGCGAAAGATTTATCCTGAACAAGATCTTTATAAAGCTCTACTGCGGCCTCTTTATGTGCTTCCAGACCACCATCAATGATTTTGTCGATAGGGGAAAATGTCGCGACACCAAACGTGCGCGACAAGACATCCAACGCTTTTTCTTGATTGTCGGTATGAACTTGAATGCGGCCTTGATGACCGATGATTTCAAAGTTTATATCGGCGCGCTCCAAGCCTTCGTTCATGTTGGAACGGAGCAGTTTTTGAAACTTTTTGCTGGTTGCAGGCGCTTTTAATAAAATTTCCGGAGCCAAGCGGACAATAATGACATGCGGGTATCGTGTGGACACTTCCATGACGCACTCTTTCATAGACCAAGGGTGTAAGGGGGTGTGACGCGCCTTGTACTCTTCCTTTTTAAAACTGTCAAATATTCAAAAAGAGTATTGAAAATACATCTTCAAACATGGTACATAAAATAAATAGAAAGTGGTGAGTGTTGTGACCAACTAGAGCATGTCCCTTTTGATTTGAACCATGTGTCATGCTCTAGATTATTGATTTTACGCAAATACGTCGTCACAATCTAAAACAGGTTGCTCGGGGTTTGCTCTGGATTTTGATTGTGGCAGTCATAGCCTTTGCCCTCGTTACTATAGGAAATATGACTGTGCATTTGTCGAAATTTACGGATTATTCTTTGCGTGTAATGGTTTATCTGGCGGCTAAACCGGATGAGCTCAGCACAATTGATGAAATTTCGGACAAACATGGGATTTCAAAGGAGCATTTGCGTAAAATTGTCCACAACCTTGCACAAAATTCCTTGATCGAAAGTCGACGTGGGCGTGGTGGCGGTATTCGGTTGGCTCATCGGGCGGGTGATATCAAAATCGGCACAATTGTTCGTGTTGCCGAAGACGGATTTCATATTGCGGAATGTTTTCGCCCTGATGGGGGAAACTGCCGAATTTCCGGGTGTTGCCAATTAAATGACATGTTTCACGAAGCCTTGAATGCTTTTCTAAGCGTTTTGGATAAATACACACTCGCTGATATTTTAACTGGGCAGCCGGTTTTGTTTCAACGATTGGGATTGTTTGATTTTATGCATCAAACGGGACAGCAATAATGATAAATAATTATCAAGATGGTGTCAGCGAAGAAATGATTTCTACGCTTGTGCACAAATTTTACGATGTAATCCGTGATGATACGGCCTTAGGACCGATTTTTAACGAACGAATTACGCAATGGGATCATCATTTACAGACAATGTGTGATTTCTGGTCATCCATTACCTTGAAAACCCGCCGTTTTCAAGGACGCCCCATGTTGAAACATCAATTGATTGCGGACCGCACACGCCCTGATAATTTTGCACGTTGGCTTGAACTTTTTAAACAGGCGGTTGAGGAGGAAATACCCCCTCATTTACAGATGGAATTTTTGGAACCTGCGGCCCGAATTGCGCAAAGTTTGCAAATTGGCATGTTTCAGGTGCCCTTTGATAAAAAGGAGGTTCAGAACCAACTGAACCTCCTTGAAGGAAAAAACGAAGTTGCCTAAGCCTCCTACTCGATAACTAGACTGCCCCAGATATCGTAATCTTCAGCGTGTTCGGCCTTAACCTTGACAATATCGCCCGGTTTTAGGTCCAGTTCACCATTGATGTAGACTTCGCCATCAATTTCGGGGGCGTCCCCTTTGGTGCGTCCAACGGCGCCTTCTTCATCGACTTCATCAATGATGACATCAAAGATTTTGCCAATTTTGGCTTGCATTTTTTCATCGGAAATTTGACGTTGGAACTCCATTAGACGGTTCCAGCGTTCTTCCTTCACTTCTTCATCGACAGGGTCGGGCAGTTCGTTGGCAGCCGCCCCTTCGACGGCTTCATATTTAAAACAGCCAACGCGGTCCAGTTGGGCTTTTTCCAACCAATCGAGCAAATATTCAAAATCTTCTTCGGTTTCACCGGGGAAGCCAACGACGAATGTAGAACGAATGGTAATTTCAGGACAGATTTCACGCCATTTTTTGATGCGCTCCAGCAATTCAATTTGATTGCCGGGTCGTTTCATCAATTTCAGAATACGGGGGGAGGCATGCTGGAACGGAATATCCAGATAAGGTAAAATTTTACCTTCAGCCATCAAAGGAATAACATCATCAACATGCGGGTAGGGGTAAACATAATGCAGACGGGTCCAGACTTTTTGATCCCCCAAGGCATTACAGAGATCATACATCTTGGTCCGCACAGATTTACCGTAAAAATCGCTTTCTTCATAGCGTAGGTCGGACCCATAAGCGCCCGTGTCTTGAGAAACAAGCAAGATTTCCTTCACGCCGCTAAGCGCCAGATTTTCAGCTTCTTTCAACACTTCGCCAGCAGGGCGGGAACGTAACTTGCCGCGCATGGACGGAATGATACAGAAAGTACAGGTCTGGTTGCACCCTTCTGAAATTTTTAAGTACGCATAATGGCGCGGTGTCAGTTTGATGCCTTCTGCCGGGATTAAATCCATGTGCGGGTTGTGCAATGGAGGGGAGGCCAGATGAACAGCTTCCATAACCGATTCATATTGATGCGGACCACTGACAGCTAAAACACCGGGATGGACTTCACGAATACCATCTTCGTCTACGCCCAGACAGCCTGTGACGATAACCTTACCATTTTCGGTTAAGGCTTCGCCAATGGCGTCAAAAGATTCTTGTTTGGCGCTGTCGATAAAGCCGCATGTGTTGACAATGACGGCATCTGCGCCCTCATAGGAAGGTGAAATTTCGTAGCCTTCTGCGCGAAGCCGTGTCAGGATACGTTCAGAATCAACCAGTGCCTTTGGGCAACCCAGGCTGACAATACCGATTTTTGGAATGTGCGTGTTCATGGCGGCTTATATAATCCTTGTCCATGCACAAGTAAAGAACAGGCAGAGGAAACATACATGAAACTTGTTCGTTTTGGCGAAAAAGGAAGCGAGAAACCGGGCGTTCTGGATAATCAAGGCAGTATTCGCAGTCTGGAAGGGTATTTGGAAGATATTGACGGGTGTAGTATTGCAGCCGGTGCGTTTGATCGTATCGCTGAATTAAATCTAGACAGCCTGCCTGTGATCGAAGATGTGCGACTTGGCCCATGTGTCGGCAATATTGGTAAAATCCTGTGTATTGGCCTGAATTATTCTGATCACGCTGCAGAAGCCGGAATGGATGTACCGCGCGAACCGGTCTTGTTTACCAAAGCGACCAGCGCCATTAATGGCCCGAATGATGATGTCTTATTGCCACGTGGCTCGGTCAAAACAGATTGGGAATGCGAGTTAGCGGTCGTCATCGGTAAGCATGCCAAGTATGTCAGTGAAGACGAGGCATTGGATTACGTTGCAGGCTATTGCATCTTAAACGATGTATCGGAACGGGCCTATCAAATTGAAAGCACTGGGCAATGGGTGAAAGGGAAATCGTGCGATACATTTGCACCCATTGGCCCATGGCTGGTGACAAAAGATGAAATATCGGACCCGCAAAATCTGTCGATGTGGCTGGAAGTCAATGGAAAACGTTTTCAGGAAGGCACCACCGAAACAATGGTGTTTGGTGTACGTCACCTGATTAGTTATTTATCGCGCTTTATGTCTTTGCAGCCTGGTGATGTTATATCGACCGGGACACCGCCAGGGGTCGGCATGGGGCAAAATCCACCTGTTTATCTGAAGGCAGGTGATGAAATGGTGTTGGGGATTCAGGGGTTGGGGGTACAGCGTCAAAAGGTTGTCGCTGAATCATAATCCGAGTAGGAGGGCTGGTTATTCCAGCCCGTCTTTCTTTTTCAATTCCTGAATTTCTTCTTCAACACGTTTTTTTAAAACCGGATTGGTTTCATATTCATAACCCAATTCATCAAATGTCGGGACTGTATCGGGGGCTTGGCTGCGTGGGTCTGTTTTATCTTTGATTGGGCTTTCCACGTTGAATTTGCCAAGTCCTTCTTGCAATAAATTTTTGATGTGGTCGTCGGTGCTCATGGCTTATCCTTTCAAAAAGTTTTCAACAATCTGAATTTGCTGGCTTTTGTTCAATGCCGGTGCGTGGCCGCATCCTGCAATCTCAATCACTTGGGCTTTGGGGCCGATTTTGGTCATGCGTTCAGCCCATTGGGGCAATAACAGATCGGACACTTGCCCCCTGAGAACCAATGTTGGGCAGGGGATCTGGGCATATTCATCCCATAAGTCATAGTCATCGGGATGTGCTGTAAACTGCGTGACGATTTTAGGGTCGTAATGGGTGGTAATGTGACCGTTATCCATACGGCGATAGGATGTTTCACACATGAACCGCCAGTGTTCATCCGTTAAGTAGCCATATGGTTCGTAAATCGTGCGCAGGTATTCCTCTAGGTCCGACATGCTGTTAAATACAGGTGGATTACCGACATAGGTGAGGATGCGCTCAACGGCACTGGGGGCCAGTTCGGGGGCAATGTCATTGATTATCAAATGATTGATACTGTTTTTTAAGGGGCCAGAAGCTAACCGAATCCCTAAGGCACCGCCCATGGATGTTCCAATATAATCGAAACTGTAAAAACCAAAAATTTCACAGATCTTCAGGGCGACTTTTTCATAGAAATCAAAGGAATATTGTTTTTCGGGATCATTGGCCCATTGTGAGAGGCCGCGCCCTGGCGTGTCAGGACAAAGGATACGGTAATGTTTGGATAATGCTTGTGCAATATGGTCGAAGTCACGTCCTGTTCTGGCTAATCCATGCCACATGAGAATGGCATGCGGTTTATCCAGTCCCCATTCGGTAACGTGGATTTCACAACCATCAACTTGAATATAATGCGAGACAGGTTCGTTTTGACCTAACATGTCGCCTCCTTTTTAATTGTTCTATTGATAGCAAAGAAAGCGAGAAAGAGAAAGGCTCCTCACTGGGGAAGTGAGGAGCCTTTCATTTGGGAACGTTGTTCAAAACTTTAGTGGCGATGATCCTGCAAGACCTTAAAGGGTGCGCAGATCGGGGAAAGGAAGTGCAAAATGAACCGCCGTTTAAAAACAACTTAAAAAAAAGATACTCTCAAAACATCGTTGTGAAAATCGCAATGACTACGCAGTATTCATACCTATTACTACGTAGTATGTTTTTTACACTTTCGTGATATGCTTAGAAAAAATTTTGCAATGAGAAAATGTGAATGCTGCGTCTGAAAATTCTCCTGCTGGCTGTGCTTCCTTTGTTTTTTGCTGTCAGTGCCATTATATTTATTCTGTTTTTTCAATCTGATACGTTGATTGACGAACAGTTGCAGCGTGTGGAAACCAATGTAATTTCGGCAAAACATGATGAATTGCGCCATTATATGAATATGGCCCTAACCGCAGTGGATCATGTTTATGAAAACGCAAAAGAAGACGATCAACTGGCCCGTGAAGAAGTAAAAGCTATTTTAAATAAGCTGACTTATGGAAAAGATGGTTACTTTTTTGTCTATGACGGCAGTGGTACAGGGCTTGTGCATCCCGGTCAGCCAGAAATTGTTGGACTGAACTGGTGGGGGCTGCAAGACAGCAAAGGCCGCCTTGTTATTAAAGAATTGACGGAACGTGCGCGCAATGGCGGTGGTTATTATCGC
This sequence comes from Terasakiella sp. 4MB5A, assembly GCF_050058155.1. GTDB lineage: Bacteria > Pseudomonadota > Alphaproteobacteria > Rhodospirillales > Terasakiellaceae > Terasakiella > Terasakiella halodenitrificans. The sequence continues at coordinate 2,037,158 of NZ_CP188815.1, forward strand.
TATCTGTGGGAAAAACCATCCAGTAATACGGTGGGGGAAAAGCTGGCTTACGCCGTTATGCTTGAAAAATGGGACTGGATGATAGGTACCGGGATTTATTTGGATGAAATTTACGAGGAAATTGAAGCGCGCAAACGTGAAATTAAAAATCGTATTCAACATACGTTTATGATGATTTTCTGGATTGCGATTTTTGCATTGGTTGCGGTTTTCGTGTCTGGTCTTGTGATTAATGCAAATGAACGTAAGCTGGCAGATACCAAATTGAAGGAACTGACACAACGAATTGTGGAATTCCAAGAAGAAGAACGCGGCAGGGTTTCACGTGAACTGCATGATGGGATTAGTCAAATTTTGGTTTCGGTAAAATATTCCATCGAATTGGCCATTGATAAGATCAAAGCCGGGGCTAGTGATGCGATTAAACCGATGGAAAAAGGCGCCAAAGGATTACAAGAAGCCATTGGCGAAGTCAGGCGTATATCACGTGACTTACGCCCGAGCGTTCTGGACGATATTGGCCTGTCCGCCGCGTTGGAGGCCATGTGTTTTGAATTTGGGGAAAGAACAGGGATTAAAGCCTCCTTTCAAAAGCACTTGTTTACAAAACAACTCGCACCAGATGTAAAAACAACCCTGTTTCGTATTGCGCAAGAAGCATTAACCAATATTGAACGCCATTCTGGTGCATCCGAAGTGCGTCTGGAATTAATGAAACGCGTAGACGGGATCAGGATGGTTATTTCTGATGATGGTGTTGGTTTTGATGTGTTACGGATGGAAGGACGAAAAAATGCATTCCAAGGGATAGGCTTGCGTAACATGCAGGAACGTATAGAATTTCATGGTGGCGAGTTGACGGTCTGGTCATCGCCCGATAAAGGTACGGTGGTTGAAGCCAAGCTTCCTCTGAGAGTGTTACAGGATGAAATATGACAGACGAAAATAAGAAAATTCGGGTTCTTTTGGTGGATGATCACCCTCTTGTTTTGGACGGCATTCGATCCAGATTGGAAGATGATCCGGAAATTGCAATAGTCGGGGAAGCAGGAAACGGCGAAGAAGCGCTGCAAATCGCAACGGAACGTAACCCAGATATTGTCTTAATGGATATTAATATGCCTGTGTTGAACGGGATTGAGGCGGCTGAAAAGTTTGGAGAACTCCTGCCTGATATTCGATTGTTGATGCTAACCATGCATGATAGTCGGGAATATATTACGAAAGTTCTTAAGGCAGGGGCAAAAGGCTATATCTTAAAAGATGTGTCCTCCAGTGAAATGCTCATTGCGATTAAAGCAGTATATCAAGGTAAGACATATTATAGTTCCGGTGTGACTGACATTTTGGTCAATGAAAGCAGCAAGAAAGAAGTGCCTTTAACGGATCGTGAAAAAACGATTTTGCAATTGCTGGCTGAAGGAAACAGCAACAAACATGTGGCGCGTGAACTTGATATTAGTGTAAGAACGGTTGAAACACATCGCCGAAATATAAAACGGAAGTTGGAAGTGAAGACCTCAGCCGGGCTTGTTAAGTACGCGATCGAAAACGGTATTGTTGAGCTTTAGCATCAATTTGATGTGTAAGTGGAATTTGAAAGAAAACGGCGGATAATCAAATGGATATGAGTGAAATCCTTGCGCAAATGAGTGAAAAGTTCATTGAAACAGCGCATGAAAAAATAGCTCGTCTGAATGAAATTCTCGTGCTTTTAAGTCGTTCGAATGAGGATGAAAAAAGCTTATTGGAAGAATTCCACCGTGAAGTTCATAGTCTGAAGGGAATGGGTGGTACCTTTCAAATGCCGTTGGTGTCCAAGCTTTGCCATAAATTCGAAGATTTTTTATCGGGGGAGAAAAAAAGTTCAGATGGCTTGATTGGGGATTGTTATGCCTATCTTGATCGACTAAACGACCTTATCGAAAGCGGGCAGGCCGGGGATTTAGAGAAAATAGAGATATGGCTTGCCAATTTGCCGCAGAAAGGAACAGTTGCGGAGCCCCATTCAGAATCAAAACGTAATAAGGTCCTGATCATCTCATCTTCGCCAGAAATGGTGAATGAAATTACACCGCTGTTTCAAGATAACGGCTTTACGGTAACCAGCGCATCATCGGCATTTCGTGGCTATAAGGCAGCGGTCTTGCACAAACCGGATGTGGTGCTATCTGCACAGGTGCAAGATGAAATGGATGGGGCGGAATTGATTCGAAGTCTCGGGTCGTTACAGGCGTTGTCCCAAACAAAATTTGCGATGATTTGCCCGGATCGCAGACAAGCATTGTCTGAAAATTTGCAAGGCGTTCAGTTGTTGTCAGAAGCAAACGTGGCAATTGATGTTATGAATTTTATCGCTGTTGTCGTTACAGCTTAGAAATTGTTTTATTTTTCCTATTTGCCTGCTAGCATGTAATGATTGCGATTCTGGTGTTTACCAGTTTTCAATGCATGCAATGACGCGTTTTGGCGTTTTAGTTCGGGGATAATATATGAACATCACCTTTGATATAAAGGTCGTTGAAAATGATGTCGTTTTGCGCCTTATTCCAATTTTGGATATGGCCATTGCGGAAGAGTTTCTGTCATCTCTGCGCGAGTGTGCTTCCATGATGAAAAACCTTATTCTTGATAGTCAAGACGTAGAACGTCTTTCAACACCCTGTATTCAAGTTATGCTTGCTGCGGCTTCAGAGATAGAGAGTAAAGGCCTAAAAATCACTGTGCGCAATATTAGCGAAGGTTTTCAACGCGGTATGTGTGACCTTGGGCTTGTTGAATATTTAGATAATTGGAGTAGAAGTTAATGGGATTGCGTGTGTTAGCCGTCGATGATTCCAAAACCATGCGTGATATGGTTGGGTTCACCTTAAGAAATGCGGGACATGAAGTCATTGAGGCAGGTGACGGTGAAGATGCGCTTGGGAAACTGGGCAGTGATCGTGTTGATCTCATTATTACGGATATTAACATGCCGCGAATGGATGGGATTGCCCTGATTAAAGAATTACGTGCGCATAATATCCATAAGTCGACGCCTATTCTTGTTTTGACGACAGAATCTGATAACAGCAAAAAAAATGAAGGCCGTGCCGCCGGGGCGACGGGATGGATTGTGAAACCTTTTAGCCCGGATAAACTGCTACAGGTCGTTGCTAAAGTCTGTCCCTAAAAACATAGAAAAATAGAAGGGTACGCAAACAGTGCCGCAGGAATTCGATTTAAACCAATTCAAAGTGACGTATTTTGAAGAATGTCAGGACCTTCTGGAAATCGCAGAAGAACATCTGAGCATACTTCAAGCGCAACTTGACGATGTTGATGTCGAAACGCTGCATGCGATATTTCGTTGTGTTCATTCAATAAAAGGTGGCGCTGGAGCCTTTAATTTTACGGGATTGATTGAGTTTTCACATATTTTGGAAACCGCTTTGGATCTGTTGCGAGAAGGTAAAATTAGGCCGAACCATAATTTAGTAGATTGTTTAATTCGATCAAATGATGTGCTTGGTAGTTTGGTTCATATGGCACAGAAGGAAATCGAACCTTCCCCGGATATCTGGAAAGGTATTGCTTGCGAACTTGAAAATTTTTCGGGCATTAATGATGTAGATTCATTGGATGAAGAAGAAATTTCTCCTCTTTTAGCGTCTGTTGCGAATTATAATTTAACTGCGGATGAAGAAGAAGAACAAGGGTGGGGTTTGTTCCTTGAAAATATTTTACCGCCTTCTTCTCAAGCGTCTGAGGTGGAAAAAGATGATCAAGGCTGGGGGCTATTTGAAGACGTATCAGAGATTGAGAAAAAAGTAGAAACCGAGCTTGCTCCAGAATTAACGAAACCGCATTACCGTATACGCTTTGTCCCGGAGCCGCATATGCTCCAATTTGCCAATGAACCGTTATTGCTGGCGCGTGAGTTGAAAACTCTGGGGGATTGCATTGCTCATGTGGATGTTTCGCGTTTACCTAAGCTTGCCGATATTTCACCAGATGTGGCTTATTTAAGTTGGTTTTTTGATCTGTATACAGATCGTAGTGTCGCGGACATTGAAGAAGTTTTTGAATTCGTAATTGACGATTGTCTGCTCGAAATTGAACTTGTGGATGCCAAGAAACAAAACGAAGTAACATCTGATGTGATGGTGAAAGAACCGGATGTGGCTGATATCCCTCAAACGGAGGCTTTAGCCAACCGATCAGGTGAGATAGAGCCTCGGGAAAGCACATCTGCACCTAGTCCCCAAAAGGAACAGCCTTTATCTAAAACCGAAGTCAAGAAAGTTGATGCGCCAGCAAATGGCAATATTTCAGCACCGACAGTGTCTTCTATTCGTGTGGATCTGGATCGTGTTGATCGTTTGGTCAATATGGTGGGCGAATTGGTTATTACCCAATCTATGCTGAAACAACAAGCTGATGAACTGGCAAACAATGCGGGATTGCGGATGACGCAAGGCTTCGAGGAACTGAACGCTCGAACCCGGGAATTACAAGAAAGTGTGATGGCAATTCGGATGCAGCCTGTTAAATCCGTTTTTTCTCGTATGCCTCGACTTGTGCGGGAACTGTCTGCGAAACTGGGTAAAAAAATAGACCTTATAACCTCGGGTGAAATGACCGAGGTCGATAAGACGGTTATTGAACAATTAATGGACCCCTTAACCCATATGATCCGCAATTCAGTTGATCATGGGGTGGAGACGCCAGAAGAAAGACGCAAAGCCGGTAAACCGGAACGAGCACGTATATTCCTGCGTGCGGAGCATAAAAGCGGACGTATCCAGATCGAAGTCAGCGACGATGGGCGTGGCATAGATCGTGATCGTGTTCTTGCCAAGGCAGAAGAAAGAGGTCTGATCGAGCGTGATTCTGAAATAGATGCACAAATCATTGATAATTTAATTTTTACACCGGGGTTTTCGACAGCAGATTCCGTAAGTGATGTATCCGGTCGTGGCGTTGGAATGGACGTCGTTCGACGTAATATTGTTAGCCTTGGGGGACGAATTTCTGTTTTTTCAACACCGGGGGAAGGCGCACGTTTTCTGATGTCCTTGCCTTTGACGTTAGCTGTTCTTGATGGAATGATCGTCAAATGTGGGGCTGAAAAATATATTATTCCACTGACATCGATTATCGAAAGCATTCATCCGGTTCGTGAAGAAATTAAAAGCTTGATGAACGGTGGTACATTGGTTTCGGTCCGTGGGCAGTACATCCGAATTGTTAATCTGCACCATCTGTTTAATTTGAAAGATGCCATTACCGACCCGGCAGAGGCCCTTGTCGTGATTGTGGAGACCGAGCGTTACGGTTATGTCGGTATCATGGTCGATGAGCTGTTGGGGCAGCAACAGGTGGTTATCAAAAGCCTTGAAGAAAATTATGATCCGATTGCCGGTGTTGCAGCAGCGACTATTCTCGGCAATGGTAAAGTCGCATTGATTTTAGATGTAGACGGTTTAGCGGAAATGGAATATGGCGCAGAAAAACGCCGTAAAAATAAAAGCCTGCAACGGCAAGTTTTTTTGACTGGAGAGTAAAGGCATGTCTTCGACACATAATTACCTAATGCCACATGATCAAAAAGGCGAGAATATTCAGGAAAGTGCGACTGAAACCCGCCAATATATTTCTTTCACGATCGGGCAGGAAGAATACGGTGTTGATATTATGGCCGTTAGGGAAATCAAGGCATGGACCGATACAACCCATTTACCAAACACGCCAGAATATATGCGTGGTGTTTTGAATTTGCGCGGCGTGATCGTTCCTATTTTTGATTTGCGCTGTCGTTTCGGTATGGGATTGACGCAAGCAACTAATATGCATGTCGTTGTGATCGTGCAGGTCGGACAGCGTATGGTCGGGATGTTGGTTGACGCTGTATCCGATATTCTGACGATCGCAGAAGGCGAGATTCAACAAATGCCACAGATGGAACGCAATATTGATGATGAATATCTAAGCGGACTCGTGACGGTTAAAGATCGATTGGTTGCATTGTTAGATGCTGATCTTTTATTTAATCAGCAATCTATCGAGAATGGCGTTGTGCTGGGTAAAGCTGCTTTAGGGGATAAATAAGATGAGTGAATATATGGAATACAGACACTCTTTTTGGCAGTTGTCCCGTAAGATACCGCTTTTTATTGCACTTTGTTCTGCATTTAGTGCACTTCTTGTTGTTATTTTTGCTCTTGTTCAAATTGAAAATTTCGAAAAGGCTAAAGTGAAGGAAAGCTTTAGCGTTCTTGCAGAAGAGCGTGTCAAAGAACTTGAAAATTATTTCAGCGGTGTGGAATCTGATCTGCAAATTGTAGCCGATGCCCCCATGACCAAAAAAGCCCAACTGGCCTTTAGTCGGGCGTGGCAGATGATGGATGGGACACCTGCAGAAATTTTGAAGAAACAATATGTGGAACAAAATCCTTATCCGGCTGGAGAAAAACAAAAACTGATTTTCAAAGACGATGATTTGACCGCTTATGGCCAGGTTCATAAAGCGTATCATCCGTGGTTTTCAAATTTTGCTGAAAAACGTGGTTATCGCGATATCTTATTGGTTAATTTGGACGGGAATGTTGTTTACTCCGTCTATAAAGAAACAGATTTTGCAAGTAATTTGACAGGTGGAAATTCTGAATTTAATCCATTGGCTCAAACTTTTCAGGCGAGTTTGAAATTACGCAAAGGTGAACAAATCTTTACCGATTTCAGTTTATATGAAGCGAGTGAGAAGCAGGCGGCCGCATTCATTGGGCAGCCGATCGTTATTGAAGGCTTTACAAAAGGTGTTTTGATTTTCCAACTATCCGTTGATCCGATTAATCAAGTCATTTCAAAGCGAAAAGGGCTGGGTAAAACAGGGGAAGCCATACTCGTTGGTGCAGACCGCCTTGCGCGAAACCAATCTCCTTTGTTTGATCGGGAAACTGTTTTAAAGCGTGAAGTCGGTGGGGCGCATGTGCGCAAAGCATTAGATGGACAAACGGGAATTGTAGAAGCGGAAATTATCCAAGCGGGTCATACTGAACCGAGTAATCATTTCATTGCATATGCGCCATTTAATTTTAAAGGCGTGAATTTTGCTTTTGTGGTTGCACAAGATTCTGCTGAAGTGCTCGCTTTTTTAAGTGATATACAAAATATGCTGTTATTGACAATGGCTGGTGTTGTCGGCGTTGTGGTTGTTATTGGTATATTTATTGGAAAAAGTATTTCGCGCCCGATCACCGAAATGACAGAATTGGTCTCTGAACTGGCTGCGGGTCGTGTCAAAACGGTAGAAATGCAGGACCGGGGAGATGAACTTGGCTTAATGGCCTTGTCATTGAACCAGATTTATATGATGAGTGTTGAAAACACACGCATCCGTACGGCTTTAGATAATGCGACAACCTGTATCATGGTTGCTGATGCAGATCGTGATATCATTTATATGAATAATGCCATTGTAGAGATGTTTCGAGTGGCTGAAAATGATATCCGAGAAATTTTGCCTCAGTTCGATGTGAATAATATCTTGGGTCAATCCCTTGATGTTTTTCAAAGTGATCCACAATATCAGGCTGATACATTGTCAGGTCTAAATACACCAGAGAAAATCCGTAGAACGATGGGGCGTCGAACTTTTGATTTGACAATGGCACCTGTTCGCGATGGCGACGGTCGACGTCTTGGCAGTGTCGTTGAATGGCTGGATTTGACCGATAACTTGGAACGTCGGGAATTAGACGAAACGACAGCGATTGAAAATTATCGTATCCGCACTGCCTTGGATAATGCGACCACTTGTATGATGGTTGGAGATTCTGAAGGCGAAATCGTTTACGTCAACCCTGCGGCACATAAAATGTTTGCAGTAGCGGAGAACGATATCCGGCAGGTTTTACCAAATTTTGATGCGAAAGACATTTTGGGCCAACCGATTAATGTGTTTAAGAATACTTTTGATGGTCGAGAAAAATATTCGATTAACGAGGAGGGCGTTCAGCAAGCACGCATTAAAATGGGCAGCCGTACTTTCGATCTGACTGCCGCATCCGTTAAGGATGGAGAAGATACGGACTACGGCGATGTTGTTGAATGGAAAGATATCACCGACCAGCTGGCAGTGCAGGAAGAGGTCGATAATGTTGTACGCAGTGTGGTTAATGGGGACTTCTCTCAACAAATTTCATTGAGTGGCAAACAAGGGTTTATGCTCTCTTTAGCGCAAAGTGTGAATGCTTTGACCGATACTGTTCGGGATGTTTTTGATGAGATTGTTCAGTCATTATCAGCTCTGGCAAAAGGCAATTTGGAATATCAAATTACAAAAGATTATTCCGGTACGTATGAAGCCTTGAAACAGGATACCAACCAGACATCGCAACGTTTAAGAAGTATTGTTGGTGATATTATCCTGGCCTCAAGCGAGATTACCAACGCCTCAAGGGAAATTTCTTCTGGTTCTATCGATTTGTCGCAAAGAACGGAAACGCAAGCCTCCAGCCTTGAAGAGACGGCGGCTTCTATGGAAGAAATGGCAACGACGATCAAGCAGAATGCAGACAATGCACAACAGGCCAATCAACTGGCCCGCAATGCACGTGATGTCGCAGAAGTCGGTGGTGAGGTTGTGGTGCAGGCTGTTGGGGCGATGTCGTCGATTGAAGAGTCTTCGCAAAAGGTGTCTGATATTATCGGTGTGATTGATGAAATTGCCTTCCAGACCAATTTGTTGGCCTTGAATGCAGCCGTTGAGGCCGCAAGAGCCGGGGACGCCGGGAAGGGGTTTGCCGTTGTTGCATCCGAAGTCAGAACGCTGGCACAACGCAGTGGCGAAGCCGCAAAAGATATTAAAAATCTTATTCTGGATAGTAATCAACAGGTTCGAAATGGTGTGAAACTTGTTGGTGATACCGGGGAGTCCCTTGAAGACATTGTGAACTCTATCAAACGCGTTGCGGATATTGTTTCCGAAATTGCAGCAGCAAGTCGGGAACAAGCCAGTGGGGTGGATCAAATCAATTCCGCCATTACACAGATGGATGAAATGACGCAGCAAAACGCGGCCCTAGTTGAAGAAAGTTCTGCAAGTGCACGGTCTTTGGAAGATCAATCAGAAAAAATGATGCAGTTGATTTCCTTCTTTGAAACAAGGAAAGAAATTGCAGGAGGGCTTGCTGCACCTGTTTCAAATAAGGTGGAAGAAGCGCCAGTTCCTGGTCCGTCGATGACTTCATCAACGCCGTCCTATGATGTATCTTTCGAAGATGAATTTGAATCTGAGTTAGGAGATTTGGATCCTCAACCACGAGAACGCGAGTCCGTTAAGAAAATTACGAATGGGCTAGCAAAGGCAGATGCAAACAGTGCGGATGCCGACTGGGAAGAATTCTAAGAGAGTGTCTGTGAATGACTGAAAAGAAATTCAAACTGATGACGCGTAAGAAAGAGACGCCAGCCGTTGCGCTAAAACCAAAGGTGCGCTTTATTGCTAAACCGAAAGAGCAAACGCGTGAGTTTCCATTTTCAGATAATGATTTTTCAACTCTTGCCGATTTAATTCAGTCTCGAACTGGCATTGTTATGAAAGATCATAAAAAGAATATGGTTTACAGCCGTCTGGTCCGTCGATTACGGGCTTTAAATATTGCTTCTTTTTCTGATTATTTACATTTTTTGGCAGGTAATCGCGGCGAGGGGGAAATTGGCAACTTGGTAAATGCAATAACCACCAATTTGACCCGTTTTTTTCGAGAAAATCATCATTTTGAACACTTAGCGGATGTGGCGTTGCCTGATGCAATAAAGGCGATAAAACAAGGGAAAAAAGATCGCCTACGATTATGGTCTGCAGGATGTTCATCCGGGGAAGAAGCTTATAGTATGGCAATGGTTTTGGATCAAATGCTGAATATGCGATCGGTCCCGAAAATAGATGCAAAAATCTTGGCGACGGATCTGGATAGCCATATGTTGGAAAAGGGGCGTTCAGGCGATTATGATCAAGCCATTTGTGAACACGTTCCCGAACAATATTTAACATATATTCAGCCCAGCAGCTTGAATACGGATAAATGCCATATATCCAATCATTTAAGAGATTATATCGCGTTTAAGCAATTGAATTTGATCTCTGAATGGCCCATGAAGGGGCCGTTCGATGCCATTTTTTGTCGAAATGTGATGATATATTTCGACCATCAGACCAAAGCGAAACTTACAAATAAGTTGGTGGACCTCCTCAAACCGGGGGGGTGGCTTTATCTTGGACATTCCGAGAACCTGTTGGATGTGGATAAACGTTTAGATCTATATGGGCGAACCATATACAGGCGCATAGGATAATGTGTGAAAGGGGGATTGATGGTTGAAGATAACAAATACCTTTCACAAGGTTCACATGATGAAAAAACATTCCGGCGCTATTGGGATCCAACGTTCAAACATTTCGCTGTTAAAGTTGGACCGGGGACGCATTATGTGACGACGAGCAAAGATGAAATGATTGTCACGACCTTGGGGTCTTGTGTGTCGGCCTGCATTCGAGATAGTGAACTGGGTGTAGGCGGGATTAATCATTTCATGTTGCCTGAAAGCGAAACTGGAAATTGGGGGGGCGTAAGTGCATCCATGCGCTATGGCAACTATGCAATGGAGGTTTTAATTAACGATATCCTTCGTATGGGGGGCGCGCGCAATCGTCTGGAGATTAAACTCTTTGGTGGTGCCAATGTGATGAATTCGCAAAACCTGATAGGAACTAAGAATGTCGAGTTTGTTGAAACCTACCTGCGTATTGAGCATATGGCGGTTTCAGCTCAACATTTAGGAGGTGAACAAGGAAGGCGAATTATTTATTTCCCGGAAACAGGGAAAGTAAAAATGAAACTGCTGGATAGCCAAGGGAATACTGTTGTTGCAGCCGAAGAGAGCAACTTCAAAAAACAAATTGAAAAGAGAGATGTTGAGGGATCTATCGAACTTTTTTAATTAGGGGAGAAGGAATAATAAAAATATGACCCGTGCCATTAAAGTACTGATTGTAGATGACAGCGCGCTTATCAGGCAGATGCTGACTTCTATCCTCAATAGTGATCCGGCATTGAATGTTGTTGGGACAGCCCCAGATGCATTGAAAGCACGCGAGATGATCAAGCAGTTAAATCCCGATGTGGTAACGCTTGATATCGAAATGCCCAAAATGAATGGGATTGATTTTCTGCGTAAAATCATGAAGTTACGACCTATGCCTGTTGTTATGATTTCAACAATGACACAAAATAGCGCGGCAATTACCTTAGAAGCTCTGGAAATTGGGGCTGTGGACTTTGTCGCGAAACCAAAACATGATGTAGAACGCGAACTTAGTGAAAAAGCAAAAGAGATTATTGCGAAGGTTAAAACAGCGGCCAATGCAAAAGTAAAGCCATTGGAAGAAACAATTTCTTCACCACTAAAAGAACCGATGGGGCCAATAGGTGATAGGGCACACCAATACGATATGATTGTCATAGGTGCATCAACTGGTGGTGTTGAGGCTTTGCGGACAATTATTTCTGATTTACCAAAGGAAATGCCGCCGATTTTTGTTGTGCAGCATATGCCGAAACAGTTCACCAAAACCTTTGCACAACGTTTAAATGGATTGGGCGAATTGACGGTTCATGAAGCCGAAGATTATATGATTGCGCGCTCAGGCCATGTTTATATTGCACCGGGCGACCGTCATTTACGTGTTGCAAAAAGTAAGGGCGAAGTTATCTGTCGTTTGATGGAGGGTAATCCTGTAAGCGGCCATATTCCGTCTGTGGATGTTTTGTTTGATTCTGTTTGTCATGTTGAGCCCGAGCGGACAATTGGTATTATGCTGAGTGGGATGGGTAAGGATGGGGCTGAGTCCATGTTGAAAATGCACCAAGCGGGAAGCTATACGGTTGGTCAAGATGAACAGAGTTGTGTTGTTTATGGCATGCCTAAAGCTGCTTTTGAAAAGGGCGGCATAGATGTGCAACTTGATCTTAAGAAAATTGCAAATGTCTTGATTTCACTTTGTCATAAAAATAAGGAAGCGGAGTGACATTTTGACGGAACAAGAACTAAAACAGGCAATTTCACATTGGCTGAGTCTTTCTCTTGCGAAACGACATGGCTTGTCGGCTTTGGTAAACGAAGTGGATACGGCAAACCAGTTATTGCAAACAAGTGTTGAACAGTTGAGCCAACAGTTTCTGATAATGGCGGAAATTGCACAGGAACAGGTCGTGCAAATTGATAAATTTCAGGAGCGGGAATGTATAGCGCAGGGAAACAAGACTGGAGAGCCTGTTTTAATGTCATTGCAAAGACTGGAACGGGAGTTATGCACAAAAATTAAAGAAAATGAAGAAAAACAAAACGATGCTCTAGAATTAGATCAGGCAAGCCTTTTGTTAATGACCGAAATTGCAAAAGAGGGAAGCGCTGAGCCCGTGAATTTTGATGTTTTACGTCAAGTGTACGAAAAAATAAAAAAACATAATACATTAAATGAGTTAGGCAATAGTTCTCACGATCGTCGGCAACATATAGATCTTATACGCCATGCATTAGCTGATATCACAGAAGTTGAGAATATGCTGGAGGAAACGGGGAAAAGTGCGCATGGGTTACAACAAAGCATTGCTGATATTGTTGTTAAAATGCAATTCCAAGATCGTACGAATCAACGTTTCTCACGTATTGCGGCAACCTTAAAAGTTATGATTGATATGTTATCCGGCATGGAAGAGGAAACCATGTATGTTTGTGATGATATAGATTGTATTGACCCCGATCATCCCTGGCTGGAAAAAATGATTGCGGAACTACATTTGAATGAAATGCGAGAACGGTTTGTAAAACATATTTTATTGGACGTTGAAGATAAAATGGAAAGCGGCGGTTCATCAATTGATGTTGAACATAGCAATGCCTCAGATGAAATCGAATTATTTTGACAGCTTGACCAAGATTAATGCATCCTAGATAGGTTGTCTCTAAAACACGTTCTAAACAATTATTTTGATGATAAGTTTGCCAACCAAGGATCGACCATATGGAAGAAGCAGTTCAGTTTTCTGAAATATCAGATTGTAAAATATTGATTGTCGATGATGTTGCGGTTTTGAGAACGTTGATCCAAACTTGCTTGATGAAAGCCGGGTTTAACAATCTCCATTTGGCAGAAAATGGTGAAGAAGCTCTACAAAAATTAGATGAACTATCACCTGACTTGTTAATCTTGGATATTGTTATGCCAGGAATTGATGGGTTTGAGGTTTGCCGCCGCATTCGCAGCAGCAAGAAATATACAAATTTGCCTATTCTTATTCAAACGGGAATGGAAGCAACACAGGAGCGTGCACAGGTTTTTGAGGTGGGGGCAAATGACCTGATCCCTAAACCGTTGAATGTTTATGAGTTGGTTGCGCGTGTGAAATTACAATTACATAACCTTATTTTGCAGCGTCGCGATAAAGCTTATCAAGCGCGTATGGTTCAGGAACTTTCATCTGCCCGTGTCATTCAGGAAAGTTTGTTGCCTACGACGGAGGCCATAAATCATGTTCAAAATAATTTCAATATTTCCATCCAATCACATTGGCAGGCATCTTCTGAGCTAGGGGGTGATCTGTGGGGTATGCAGCAAATTGATGAAAACCGTCTTGGTTTTTTCATTATTGATTTTTCGGGACACGGTGTTGTTTCTGCCTTAAATACCTTTCGGTTACATACGCTGATTAATGAAAGCGACTTAAACTGGGAAGATCCAAAATCTTGTATGGAAGCTGTTAATGTCCATTTAACCAAAGTTTTAGCTGTGGAACAGTTTGCGACTTTGTTTTGGGCCGTCATTGATAAAAATGAAAATACATTGACCTATGCCGCTGCTGCCGCACCACCTGTTGCAGTCTGTTGTGGTGGGGATGTGCCTGGTATCGATTTTATTGATACAGCAGGTCTACCCGTTGGTATAATGAGTACGTACGAATATAATAATAAAGTAATTGATTTTCCGCCCAATAGCTTTGTCTTTGTTTATTCCGATGCATTGATTGAGTCACCGGATGACCAAGGGAAAATGTGGGAAGAAGAGGGTTTGTTACAACGTATTAAAAAATACGCTGTAGAAGGGTTCGAGAATATTCAGCCCAGACTGCTGAATGAATTTCTGAAAACCGCAGTTCATCCGATCCCGGATGATTTAACGATTATTAATTTTGTACGTCCAAACTCATAATAAATATTAGATTTTCTTTTGATGAAAGCTTCCGTGTTTAGAGCTCTACAATGGCTTTAACCCGGTTACCTTTTTCATTGTATTCAAGCTTTGTAAACCCCATTGCAATTACAAGTGCGATACCGCGACCATGTTTGTTGTTGAACTTACCAGGGTCACATTGCATGTATTTTTTCCAATCAAAGCCATCACCTTGATCTTCAATAATAATTTCAATTGTATCAGGGGTCCGTGAAAACTGGATTTCAACAAAACGGTCTTTATATTTATCTTGTTCTAGCCGTGTCCTAATTTCAGCATCCCACTGACCCCTTTCCAGTAATTGCGATTTTTGAGAATAGGATATTTCCAGATTACCGTGTTCGATAGCGTTGACCAGTAATTCAGATAATCCGAGCGCAACGGAAGAAGGGTCTGGGCAGGCTAAAGACAGCATTGTGGTTAGCGCTTCTGCTTGCTGTAGGGTTTTAAGGGTAAATGTCCCGGATTGGATTAAGCCAATTGCAGATGTGCGTGACTGCACTTCGTTTAAAAGCGCCTGATAGCGTTTAAAGTCGGAATTTCCAGCTTCAATTGTGTGGGCAAGGATTTGTTCATGCACCGGTGCCGAGATTAGATGGAAGAAGAGCTGGCGTGAAATCTTATTTTTGCTAGAAGCAAATGGGGCAATTCCTATAACGGGAACGTATTTTGCGAATTCTTTTCTTTTGAAAATGCGCAAAGAGGTTTCAAAATTACAATCTTCCCCCGGCACGTCACAAATTATTGTGGATATTTTGTTTTTTTTATCTTGGAGGATGTCTTCTGCATCATTGAAGCTAGAGGCGAACGTCAACTTTATAGGGTCGTTTGATAAAGAAGATATAATATCTTCTCGAAACCCTATATTTTCTGTCACAACTAAAGTAACTAACTCGCCCATTCGTTGTTACCCTCCGCGAGATGCGTGATCTCAATCCAATTTCTATTTTGCCCCAAGTGTGTAAGGACATCAATAAGTTTTAGGTGCTACATTACTTTTTTTTAACTGTATCAAATATTGTTAAACTGTTTTAATCATGTTTAAATCTGGCTTAGTGATCGTTTTCCGTTTAAAGAAAGCGCAAATGATTTATTGGATTTCAAATGGCCGCAGATATTGAATTGCGAACAACCTTTTTTATAACAGCTGTGGCTGTGGCAGCAAAGTTAAGTCTGGTTTTAAAAGAGGCGAAAAACATCTCTCTGGAAGCGATGAATGCAAAAGCGTTGGTCGCACGGGCGGGGGAGAATGTGCGGACGTTTAAACCTATAACCGATTATATGGTTGAACTTGCCAATGATACCATCCATTTGGTTGAAGATATCAATCGGGAAGCTTTGATGATTTCTCGTTCTTCTCTGACGGCCTTGCGTGGAAAAGACGCGGTCTATCATTTTAATCGGGCCAAAGAAAAATCCAAAGATGCGCTTTATCGGGAAAGCTATGACGAAGCCGTCAAATTGGCGGAACGGGACTTGAAAGAATTTCAGGAAAAATTACACAAAAATACACGCCGTCTTCATACCCTTTTGGAAGAAATTGAAACAAGGATGTTGGCTGCTAACGTTGTCACGTCTACGTCACGGTTGGAGGCTGCAACCGTGTCTACCGTCTATCGTGCCAATTTTGAAGCAATTGTCGCCAAATTTGAATATGCCGCAAAAAATATTCGTACAATCGTGAAAGATTGTCGTAAAGTATTGAATAAGAGATAAAAAATAAAGGACGTCGGGGTTAAAATGCAAACCGTAAAATTGTTTGAAGGTCACTCACACGAATGGATTGCCTTTGCCCGTGACCCTGAGAAACCTGAAAAAATCATTGATACCAACCAGTATATGATTAAATCGGAACGCGAAGCTATTCTGTTGGATCCGGGCGGAATTGAACTGTTTTCTTCCATGTTAGCTTCCGTTGTACATTACTTACCTGTTGAGCAAATTACACACCTTTTTGCCTCTCACCAAGATCCGGATATTATTTCCTCACTTGGTTTGTGGGATAAAACACTTCCGAATGCGACCTTGCATGCACCATGGCTATGGGAAGGTTTCTTGCGCCATTACGGTTGCGATCATATTACCTATGCCGCTATTCCTGATGAAGGAAGTACCTTAAACTTTGATAACGTAGAAATTCAATTTATTCCGGCTCATTACATGCATTCTTCTGGAAATTTCAGTGTCTACGATCCTGTTGCCAAAATTTTATTTAGTGGCGATATCGGTGCGGGCTTAAATGCGCCGGATGACCCGTTGTTCGTTGAAGATTTTAATGCACATATCCCGAAGATCAAAAAATTCCATCAACGCTGGATGCCGTCTGAACGGGCAAAGGAAATGTGGATAAAACGTGTGAGACGATTAGATATCGAAATGTTATGTCCGCAACATGGTTCGATCTACCGTGGTGCCGATGTCGGTCGTTTTCTGGATTGGCTTGAATCGATTGAGGTCGGTTCCGGTTTGAGATTGTAAGTCTTAGAGTAAATGCAATGAATAAGCCTTTGAACAAAATACTATATGTGGAAGACGAACCGGACATCCGTGACATCGCCACTTTGGTTTTAGAAAATGTTGGCGATTTTGAAGTGTGTGCAGTCGAGGGTGGCCAGCTTGCTTTGGATATTATTGATGAATTTCAACCGGATATGGTCTTGCTGGATGCGATGATGCCCGGTATGGATGGCCCGACAACGTTTGTTGAAATCCGCAAAAAAAAGGGATTTAAGGATATTCCAATCGCTTTTTTGACTGCTAAGTTGATGGATAGCGATATTGCAACCTTTCTGGACTTAGGAGCAATTGGTGTAATTGCGAAACCTTTTGACCCTATGACTTTATCAGATCAGGTTCGGGAGCTTTGGGATCGGGCTTGATCAGTCTACAAAGCCTCACTTAACAGGGCGTTTGCCTTCTTATATAATTCTAAAGCTTGCTCTTCTGTTATCGTTTGATCTGAAATCTCCAGAAGATGTAGCTCCAGTTCTTTCATCCCGGTACTCAATTCATGGAACCCATAAGTCCCTGCCGTGCCGGCAAGCTTATGTGATATTTCGATTAATTCCTTAATATGCCCTGCGTTTTGCCATTGTGAAATATGCGTTTGTGTATCACGTAATCTTTGTTTGAAACGCTCTGTTAAAGCGGCAAGTTTGTCAGTGATTTTGGATGAAGGCATTCTTTGATCTCGCTTGTTTCAGCAATATGAGGCTCGGACGTAAAACTCATAAGATATAAAGTTGAAGACAATCATTAAAAATTTTTGGAGCTATTCTAAAAAATTATGTTAGCATTGTTCTAAACTAAGCATATCAACAAGCTTAATATTAACATGGGGGAGGCACAATGTCAGATGCTGTGATACTCAATTCCTTAAATGCATCCCATGCAAATAAGGTTCATATAGAGGCACCGGCCAAATGGTTACGTGCTGGCTGGCATGATTTTAAAATGGCGCCTGGGGTTGGATTGACCTACGGCGCTATTTTTGTTTTAGCAGGCTATGGTTTGTTTTGGGGATTAGAAGCCCTGAATTTAACCTATCTTATTTTACCCTTAAGCGGCAGTTTCATTCTGTTTGCCCCTTGGCTGGCATTGGGGCTTTATGAAGTTTCGCGCCTGAGAGAAAAAGGAGAAACGCCGACATTTGCCAATACATGCATGGCATGGAAAAAGGCACCACGCCGGTTGGGGTTGATGGCTTTTGTCTTGCTGCTGATCATGATGGTCTGGACGCAGGTTGCGGTTGTTTTGTATGCTCTGATACTTGGTGGTGCCTCACTTTCGCTTGAAAATATCAGCATTGACTTGCTTTCCCATACAGATGGAATTGTATTTTTAACGATTGGATCGGGAGTCGGATTGATCTTTGCTTGCCTTGTCTTTCTTTTGACGGCTGTGTCTGTTCCCCTTATTCTGGACCGCGAAATCGGTACATTCGAGGCAATGGCATTTAGTGTGAAGACCGTTATGAAGAACAGCCACGTTATGTGGAGCTGGGCTTTTACAATCGCAATCATTGCATGGTTTGCCTTGGCGTCTTTCTTTGTTGGTCTTGTTATTGCGATGCCGGTTTTGGGGTATGCCAGCTGGCATGCGTATCGTGATCTGGTACCAGTTGAATAAAGAGGGCCTATGAAACAATCAAATCTGATGAGAAACCGACAGAATAGAATTGTCGGTTCCTGGTTGTTTTGTGTTGCCGCTATGGTCTTTATTATGGTTGTCCTTGGCGGCTTAACCCGTCTGACGGGTTCTGGTTTGTCTATGGTGGATTGGCGACCACTTACCGGTTGGTTGCCGCCCTTGGCGGAAGTGCAATGGCAGCTGGTTTTTGATTTATATAAACATTCACCTCAGTATAAAGAACTTAACTTTGGGATGAGTTTATCCGAGTTTAAGGAGATTTTTTGGCTGGAATACTTCCATCGTTTGTGGGGGCGTTTAATCGGTTTGGCTTTTGGTGTGCCATTGGCCTTTTTCGTTTGGCGGGGATGGATCTCACGCGATATGCGGCTGCCGCTTCTTATTCTGTTTCTATTGGGTGGGGCGCAAGGGGTATTGGGCTGGTATATGGTCAAAAGTGGTTTAATTAATGAACCCGAAGTCAGCCAATACCGTCTTATGGCACATCTTGGTTTTGCTTTTGCCCTTTATGGTGCTTTGCTTTGGTGTGGTTTTCAGTTTGTAAAAGAAAAAACGTTAAGGCTAAGTTCTCGTTTTCGAATACAAAGCCGGGTATTGTGGGGACTGAGTTTCCTAACAATCCTTGCAGGGGCAGTTGTTGCGGGATTGGATGCCGGGTTGACTTATAACACTTTTCCTTTGATGGATGGAGATCTGGTGCCAGACGGATTGTTTATGAAAGATCCGTGGTGGATCAATCACTTTGAAAATATTACGACCGTTCAATTTCAACATCGCGTATTAGCTATAGCAACCTTGTGTTTTACCCTTTGGGTCTGGGGAACAAATCAGCCATATGCACAAACAAGGCTCTGTGCCGTGGTTGTTATGTTGCAAGTAATTTTAGGAATTGCAACATTGCTTTATATTGTGCCTGTTTCGCTGGCATCGCTTCATCAAGCAGGTGGTCTAGTTGTCTTTAGCGCGATAACGTGGCTGAACTATGAAATAAAAGGATGAGAAATGGATATTCTCGATTTTTTACCCCATTTTCAGGCCTTTTTAAATGCGACATCGTTAATCCTTATTTGTTTCGCTTTTAAGGCTGTGAAATCGGGTCATGTCATCCGCCATAAACAATTGATGATTTCGGCTTTGGCTGTTTCCTGTGTCTTTCTTGTTTCCTATTTATACTATCATGCCCATATCGGCCACGTACCTTTCGAGGGGCAAGGCATGGTTCGACCTGTTTATTTTACCATTTTATTTACCCATATTGGTTTTGCCGCCCTTGCTTTGGTAATGATTATCATGGCCGTGTGGCGGGCGTTGGTGCGCAAGGATTTTGGGGCACATAAACGAATTGCACGGTTTACTTTTCCAATCTGGGTCTTTGTCTGTTCATCTGGTATCGTTGTTTATGTCATGGCATTTCATATCTACGCAAAGGTGTAACCGACCATGACGTTAAAACAAGAATGTAAAGCATGGACAATTCTATCGGTTGGTGCGTTGGCAATTGCGGGCGTGTTTGCCTTGTTATTGGTCTTGTCACGTACACCTTATGTGCAGGATGTGTTGCCTTGGCCGTGGAAATCTTTCTTTCATAAAGGATTGGTTGTTCACGTTATTTTTTCGTTTGTTGTTTGGTTTTTGGCGACGATGGGGGCGGTGTTTACTTATCGATTGGTGAATCATCAAGCGGAACACGCAGTCACGAAACTGGGTCCGGTGAGCATCGGTCTTGCCTTTCTTGGCTGTGTTTGCCTGATGATCCCGGCTTTATTTGATTTGGGAACGGCTGAACTTAACAATTATGTGCCTGTGATGAACCATCCGATTTATTATGCGGGCTTGATCTTATTGTTTCTTTCGTTAGCGCTTGTTTCTTTACGTCAGCTTAGGCTGCTTGATGTTTCTTCTTGTTGTGCATTTATCTATCTGATTGCGTGTATTTGTTTTTTATGGGCATGGTACGCACTGCCTGCAGGATTGGCAGAACCCAGCTTTAATGAACAATTGTTCTGGGGTGGAGGCCATATTCTGCAATTTGTAAATACGGCCTTGTTGGTTCTCGTCTGGTCTGCTGTGGTTAAAAAGCGATTGATTAAGAAACCGTATGAATGGGCAGTTTTTGTAATCCTGCTTATTTTTGCGGGCAGTGGGCCATTGGTTTATATGCTCAGTGATATCTTAAGCCAGACAAACCGGGACTTTTTTACGGCGTTACTACGCTATGGTTTGCCGCTCCCTTCAATAATAGTCAGCGTCTTTTTAATACGTTTTCTTTTGTACCAACGCGAAGACCATAAAGATCGGTTGGTGGTAACGGCGCTGTGGTTGTCGTTGTTGACCTATAATTTAGGGGGGGTGTTTGGTCTGTTTCTGGATGGAACCGATACACGTGTTCCTGCGCATTATCACGCTGTTATCGGTGGGATAAATCTGGGATTTATGATTTTCTACCACCGTATCATTCTTCCTTTCATCGGTATTCATCCGGTAAACGGACGGTGGTTGACCTTGCAATATTGGTTCTATGGCCTTGGTCAGATTATGCATGCCAGCGGTATGTTTTTGGCAGGCCTGCAAGGTGTTCCCCGAAAAACGGCTGGAACAGCGCAGGGTCTTGATAATATTGATAAAATTTTGTCGATGGGGTTGATGGGTATTGGCGGGTTGATTGCTGTTGTTGGGGGCGTTCTTTTTGTTGTTATGACGCTGAACTGGATGATTAAGGGAGGGCGCATTCATGAAGCGACATGATATCGTTTTCCTTCTCTCAATCGCTTTTGTCGCGGTTTTCTTTGGGTATCAGCTTGCCAGTACTTTGGGGGGTACTGAAGATAATGTTAGACAACAACCGATAAAAGGCTGGGAGGCCTTCAACGATAAGGTCCAGGCACAATCCATAACTGACGATGATCTCTATCTGATCGCGCGCCAATGGGAGTGGTCACCAACATTGGAGTTGAAAGCAGGAAAAACGTATCTTCTTCATGTTGCCAGCGAAGATATTCAACATGCGTTTCATTTAGAAAAGGGGGCAACAGGGCAATCAATTGACGTTCTGTTACAGCCCGGAATTGAATATCTTATTCCCTTGAAAATTGAACAAGAAGGCCAATATGCCATAGGGTGTACGCAGTATTGTGGAATTGAACACAATAAGATGCGCAGTTACATAGTTGTACGTAAGTAATTGGGAAGTATAATGAAAAATACCAATTGATTTATCCTAAAATACCTGTAACATAAAATTATAATAATTATAAAATTCTTAATATAACCTGATGCAAAGGGGTATATTATGGGAGGATACTTTCAATTGGCGAAACCTCGTATTGGGGTAATGATCGCCTTGACGGCAGTAACCGGCTATCTTGCGATAGTGCCACCGGGTGAGGTTAATTTATCTCATCTTTTGGTTCTAAGCTTAGCAATGATGATGGGCTCTGCTTCTTCCAGTATATTCAATCATTTCTACGATAGAGATATCGATCGACTGATGAAACGGACCTGCCAACGGCCTTTTGCCGTACGTAGTGTCGCTAGTCCTCAGTTCGTTCTATGGATTGCCGCAAGTTTGCTGGTTTTTGGCTGTGCTATGGCCACTTATGTTTTTAATCCGACTGTTGCCGCGCACCTCTTTTTGGGTGCGTTTTTTTATGGGGTTGTGTACACGATCTGGCTGAAACGGCGCAATTGGTTAAATATCGTCATTGGTGGCTTGGCCGGCAGTTTTGCCGTATTGGCAGGCGCTGCGGCCGTTAATCCGGATCAATGGTTTTTGCCGATGTTACTGGCGATTGTCCTGTTCTTCTGGACACCGTCACATTTCTGGGCCTTGGCTATGCGTTTGAAAGACCAATACGCCGCGGCCGGTGTGCCGATGTTACCCGTTGTCGTCGGCAACGTACGAACATCGCGCTATATCTTAATTAACAGCCTTTTGCTGGTATTATCCAGCTTGTTACCTTGGTTCTTGGGGGAACTTGGGAACATTTATGGCATCGGTGCCTTGGCACTGGGTGTCTACCTTTTACGATGCAATTGGGCCTTGATAAAAGAGCCGGATGAAAAAACGGCCATGACCAATTTTTTTGCATCCATGAAATACCTGGGGGGGCTTTTCCTCGTTGTCATAATGGATGTTCATCTTCCCCTGTAAGGGAGGTGATCAAGCCGCATAATAATATTCAAAGACGACTTTGCCCTTAAGTTTATTTTTTAAACAACGACATCTGGGAGGTAACCGTATGTCGGCAGAGAGTTCACATGCACATGAACACCATTGGGAATGGAGCCAAGCACCATTCTGGGTGGTAGCGGGCGTTTTCTTTCTCGTCCCTTTGACATTTGCAGCCTATTTTCAATATCAGAATCCGCTTTTGGCCGCAATTTTTGCAGGTTTGGGTACGCCCATGCTTTTGGCCGGGATTGCGATGTGGGTCAACGAAGGATTGACGGTCAAACCGTTGATTGCTGACGTGGCCGGGATCGGTCTTCCGATCTTTATTATTTCTGAAATTTTTATCTTTCTTTCCTTCTTTGTTGCTTATTGGATGATGCGATTGGGGGCGGATGTCTGGCCACCGGAAGGGACGCCGGAATTCCCGGTTGCGTTACCGTTGATTATGACCGTGGTGTTGGTGGCTTCGTCCGTAACTATTCATATCGCGGAAGAAAAGTACGCACATAATGATCATGGCGGTTTCGTGAAATGGCTGGTTTTAACCATGTTTTTAGGGCTGATGTTTATCAGCATGACTTTTTACGAGTATAATCACCTTTTTAATGAAGAGTTTTATCCAGATACAAATGCATTTGGCTCTATCTTTTTCAGTTTGACGGGCTTCCATGCCAGTCACGTGATTGGTGGGCTTGGTATATTTGTTTGTGTGTTGATCCCTGCTTTACGGGGGCGAACTAATAAAACATTTATCACCTGTGCGTCGATCTATTGGCATTTTGTGGATGTCGTCTGGTTCTTCGTCGTTTCTCAGATTTATTTCTGGTGATGTATGAAAAATGTGTGTCGCATAGTCAGCATTTTGGCCGTGTCTGTTGTTCTGTTGTTGGCTTTTCAATCGAATGTAATGGCAACGCAGGTTTTTCGGGTTCCTGATTCAGACATTGACCCGGAAGCACTGCGTATTACCGAAGCCAAAGTTCTGGGACTAAAACCCAAAAAAGGTTTTTCTTTTTTAAATCAGGACGGTGAAACTTTTACCTTTGACGATTACGAAGGCAAGCCACTTGTTTTGGTTTTATCCTATTACAGCTGTGATGGCGTTTGCTCCTCAGTCAATATTGAACTGGGGGAACGTCTCAGCCAGTTAGAAAAAGATGGACGATTAAAACCGGGTAAAGACTTTAATGTTGTTACGCTGTCTTTTGACAAGAATGATACATTAGAAACGCTTGAACGTTTTAGAAAGAACGTTGGGCTGGATAAGGGGATTGCAGATGGATGGACTTTTTCTGTGGTGCATCCCGAAGATCGTGAACGCATTATGGTTTTTACTGATCGTTTTGATTTTCGTTTCTTTTGGTCCCCGCAGGATAGAACATTTTACCATCCGACGGTCTATATGATCTTGTCCCCGGAAATGCGTTTGGCGCGCATTCTATACGCACACGACATTGATAAAAGTGACATTGAACTTGCTGTACTGGAATCCCGAAGCGGGAATTTCAAACCCGGTGAGATAATCAATTATGCGGTCTCTTTGTGTTACAGTTACAACTACAAAGAAGGTCGTTATGTTTTCAATATTCCCATGTTTGTAGCTTTTGGTTCGTTGTTTGTTGGCATCAGTGCCTTGGGAACATCGGTATTTGCCTTTAAGCGCAGGCAGAAGAAAAGGGAGGATAAGGCATGAGGACGTTTTTAGGGAAAGCTGCAGCCCTGTTGGGTATTTTCGCAGCAGCACCAGCGTTCGCGCAAGACGAGGGGTACGAGAGAGACCCGGCAGCAGGTTGGGATCATCTTTGGTATGAAATTATTGTCGATCTTACAGTGATCGGTGTGATTTTCAGCGTTGCCGCGATTTATATGATTTGGAAATATCGCGCAAAAAATGAAAATGAAGTAGGGAAGGGACCGAAATTAACGCCGGCAGCCGCCCTTGCCTGGGCTTTAATACCAGCATCCATATTTATGGCGGACGATTTTTTCCTGTCTGCAAAAGGCTGGACATTGTGGAATGACTATCGACGCATTCCCGATGACGCCAAGGAAATACGGGTCACCGCATATCAGTGGTACTGGGAATTCGATTATGGCGAGGAGATTGTGTCAGAGGAACTCGTGGTCCCCAAAGGGCAACCGATCGTTCTGCGAATGACATCGGAAGATGTTTTGCATTCTTTATACATACCTGAATTTCGTGTCAAAGAAGACGTTATGCCGGGGCGGGTCACTTATGTTTGGTTCAACCCCAAAAATACCGGTGAATATGTGCATACCTGTACGGAATTTTGCGGAACGGCACATGCTGAGATGTACACCACCGTTCGCGTTCTGGAACAGGATGAATATGACGAATGGCTTAATCAACGCAAGGAAGAGGCAAACGCCAATTCCTTACCCAACAACACACAAAGCTGAGGGAGGATGCACATCAAATGAGCATGCAGACTTTCAAAGAATGGTTCTTTACAACAGACCATAAACGGATCGGGATCATGTATCTCATCGGGTCCATGACAGCCTTTGTGGTTGCCGGGATGATGGCGTTGTTGATCCGTCTGGAACAGTCCCAATTGGGACCGACCATTACTGATAACCCCAATGAATATAACCAATGGCTCTATTTTCACGGTGCCGCGATGGTTCTGGCTTTCCTTATTCCTGGATTGACAGGCTTTTTTGCCAATTATTTTCTGCCTTTGATGATCGGTGCGCAGGATGTTGCCTTTCCGCGCATTAATGCCTTTTCCATCTGGTTGTTTTATGGTGCGATTATTCTGGCGTTGCTGAGTTTTGTTATCCCTGACCCGCCGGACATCATGTGGACAGGCTATCCGCCTTACTCAATCACAACAGTGGGGAATACGGCTTATTATGTCTTCACTCTTCATTTATTGGGATTTAGTTCTGTACTAGGTGCCGTGAACTTCCTTGTTACTGTGATTTACATGCGGGCGCCGGGTATGGGATGGAACCAGTTGAATATCTTTACCTGGACGACAGTTGCCGCGTTTGTCTTACAGCTCGTTTTTATCCCGGTTCTGGCATCTGCCGTAACCATGTTGCTGTTTGATAAATATTTGGGGACAGGTTTCTTTAACCCTGAAGCCGGCGGTGATGTTCTTCTGTATCAAAACTTGTTCTGGTTCTATTCGCATCCTGCTGTTTACGTTATCTTCTTGCCGGCAGTGGGTATTTTGTTCGAAATCTTTACAACTATGTGCAAAAATCAGGTCTTTAACTACAAGGCCTGTGTTTACGGCGGTATTTGGGGGATTGTCGGCATTTCAGGTTTCGTATGGGTGCACCATTTGTATGTATCCGGTATGCCGGATTGGTTACGGATTGGACAAATGGTGACAACCTTGTTGATCTCGGTCCCGGTGGGGTTGATGGTTATGTCCATGTGGGGGACACTTTATAAGGCCGCGATTACGTTTAATACCGGGATGCTTTATGCGATATCATGTTTGTTCCTTGTGTTATCGGGTGGATTAACGGGTATTCCCTTGGCCCTGACGGCGATTACGGTTCACTTGTCTGAAACGTCTTTTGTCCATGCACATTTCCATTTCATTATGGCGATGTTCTCGGCTTTTGCCATGTTTGGCGGGATTTATTACTGGTTCCCCAAAATGTTTGGACGTTATGCCGATGGTAAATGGGCAACGACGGGCTTTATCCTAAATATTGTCGGGGTTCATGTGACCTTTATCCCGCTGTTTATCATCGGGGCACAAGGCATGCCACGCCGTTATTGGGATTATCAGATGTTCCCGCAGTTTGAACCTTATCATCAGGTGGCAACCCTTGGGGCCTTTATGGTGGCGGCGGGTATGTCGGTGACCATCCTGAACTGGATTATCTGTGCGTTCAAGGGCAAGGTTGCGCCTGAAAACCCGTGGAAGTCATGTTCACTGGAATGGACCCATGCACCAAACTGTCCACAAGCCGGGAATTTCCCCAATCCGCCAACCGTCACGGCCGATTGGTCGCCTTATGGCTATGCAGATCGTGAAGCTAATCTGAAAGCAACGACCGATCCGGGCTTTCCCGGTGCGGCAAAACCTGCGGAGTAAATCATGAGGGAACATGCAATGAATGAAAAACCCAATTTACCCTCCAAAACCAAGGTTGCCTTGTTATTAGTGGCAATTGCATTGGCGGCGTATATCGGGGTTTACGTCAGGGTCTATTTCTTTGGACCCTGAGGAGGGGGTGAAGAAAGGGTCATTTTTTGGCCCTTTCTTCTGCCACCAGTTCTTTCTTTGAAAGCTTTCCGATCATGGTCTTGGGCAATTCATCGCGAAATTCAATATGACGGGGACGCTCAATCGGGGACAGATAATCCCTTAAAAATGTTTTGAGATCATCTTCGCTGATATTTTCATTTTCTTTTAAACGGACAAAGGCCTTGGGGGCTTGTCCGCGATATTCATCATCAATACCAATGACGGTGACCTCGGCCACGGACGGGTGTTGATAGATAGCTTCCTCAATCGCACGCGGAAAGACGTTATAGCCGGAACAAATGATTAAATCCTTGGCCCGGTCAATCAGGAAAATATAACCGTCTTCATCCATATATCCCACATCACCAGTTCGCAATTCATCCCCGTGAAATGTTTCTTTTGTGGCATTTGGGCGGTGATAATATCCGATCATGACTTGTGGGCCTTTAATACAAATCTCGCCTTTTTCGCCCCTTGGGACAGGATCATAGGGTGATTCCATGCTTCGAATAATAATTTCAGTGGAGGGCAGCGGCACACCAATAGATCCCTCTTTAGAAATACCGCCAATTGGATTGCAGGTGGCAACAGGTGAACTTTCACTTAAACCATAACCTTCCACCAGAGAACAGCCGGTCAGACGTTCAAATTTCTTGCGGGTTTCAAGGGGCAAGGCAGCACCGCCACTGATACAGAAACGAATGGATGTCAGATCATAATCATCAATGTCATTATGATTGGCAATAGCTGTATATATGGTGGGAACAGCAGGAAATAAGGTGGGATGTTTTTCATCAATTAATTTGAGGACAGCGTTTAATTCAAAGCGCGGAACCATGATAAGTTCCATACCGCTCATAAGACCCAGATTTAATTCTACTGTCATGGCAAAGACATGGAAGAAGGGCAACACACATAAAATGCGTTCATGACCTTTATGAACATCCGGGAACCAGGCGCGAACTTGTTTTAAATTGGCAACAAGGTTGGCGTGGCTTAAGACAGCGCCCTTAGGGACACCGGTTGTTCCGCCAGTATATTGGATAACGGCAGCATCTTTTTTTGCATCCACAGAAACCGGATCCGGTTGACCGTCATTTTTAATTAAGTCATCAAAGGTGATATGTTGCAGGTCTTTTTCAAAAGGGGAAATTTCACTACGTTTGAAAACACTGAACAACACGCTTTTCATCGGTGTGAGAATATCACTCATCGAACATACGATGACTTTTTTAAGCGGTGTCGTGTCGATCAGCTCATTGACCTTGGGGTATAGTTGTTGCAGGTCCAATGTCACCATGATTTCTGTTTGGCTGTCTTCGACCTGAAATTCCAATTCTTTTCGGACATAAAGCGGGTTGTAATTGACCACCGTTCCACCCACAGTCAGAATGGCGTAATAGCAAATGACATAATAAGGGCAGTTTGGCAGGCAGAGGCCGACTTTTACACCGCGACGAACGCCAAGAAGCTGAAACCCTTTGGCCGCCCGTCCAACCAGATCGGCAATATCGCTGTAGCTGTACTTGCGGTCTAAAAAATCCAGACAGGGACGATCACTATATTCAGCACAAGCTTGTTCGAAAAAAGCGTGCAAGGGGCGCATGTCTTGTGTGATTTCAGCATCCACACCATTGGCATAAGCTTTTAACCAAGGAAAACTATGTTCGGGCATGATCACAACTTCCTTTCAATGCGGTTGACGAAATCCATAATGTGCTGTCGTGTCCCGCCGATATCTTCCGTCACAATACCATGTCGGGTTGAGGGAACCATGATAAGTTCCGGCGTTGTACCTGCCATTTTATCACGGATCAGGCGTGCGCTTTCTGGTTTAACAACCTTTTCCTGATCGCCTTGTATTAAACGGGTCGGGCATTTTACACGGTAAAGGTTTTGTTCCATCTCATCGACCAGCAGGCGTAATTCATGCAAGCCCCGGATGGGGATATGTTTGTAATTGATATCCGGATGTTCGGACTCGTTGATGATATAGGGCAGGATCCCTTCTTGTGCGGCCAACCATTTTGCCAGTCGATTGGCATGATGGATCAGGGGGACAAACATCAAGTTTGGGTTGGCAAAGCGCAAAGGGGTGGAGATTGCGCATATTCCGGCAAGTTTTGGATCGTGTTCTGCGGCAAATCGCAAGGTTAAGGCGCCGCCTGTTGAAAACCCGACAATGATTATTTTTTCACTGCGCATGGATAAAAGATCGTATCCGAGTTTGAGTGAACGCATCCAGTCTTGCCACCCTCGATCACGCAAATCACAAGGTGATGTCCCATGTCCTTCAAGGCGGGGGCCATAAACCCAATACCCTTCATCTGCCAATTGATGTCCCAGACCGATCATTTCTGCAGGGGAGGCTAAAAAACCGTGAACCAATAAGACAGAGGCTTTTTTGACGTCTTCCCCTGTTGGGGTAAGATAAAAGGGAGTGGCATCGGCTGTCGCTGTCTGTTGGGCATTGATCTCTTCATAGGATGGGGCGCTAAAGCGTTCTTTTGCCTGACGATAAGCTTGTACTTCGTCTTCAAAAAAGTACTGCGCCCAATGATCCAGTGTTAATGCCTGTTTATGGTTTAGGGCGTGATGAATTGCCGTTTTAATCCCGTCGACAGGGGCGCATTCGTTGGCGTAAACACAAATCGGGTTTTCCATACGCACATTGTGGAAATCGTGCTCAAGCTTAAGCTTGGGTAAGAAATGGATATTGTCGTCTTTAATTTCGACCAAGTTTGCCCGCTGCGCCGATGTCAAAAATTGTTTGATTTCTTCGCAATGTCCATCTCGCAGGTTTCTGTATGTTTCAGCATATAAAAGGGATCTGTGCAAATGAATCCCTTGTTCATGGCTGACATAACGGGCCGCAAGGTACAATACATGCAGGAAATCTGATTGAGGCAGGTTGTCAATGCCCCGGTCCAGAAATTTCAGAATAAGGGCCGAGGCGATATGGGAAAGATTGACCGTCACAAGGCGATACATATCTTCCATAACCTGATCACGCACTTGTTCGGTTTTATGACGAAGGCGGGTTCCCGCAAGACGTTTGAGGAATTGATCACTTTGTGGTCCCATGGCAAATAAATCGTTCAGTCCGGTGATTTCTTCAACGGATTGACGAACAACGATTTTTTCCCACCATGTCCAAAATTTTGCCATTTCAATTGGTTTGCCCATGCGGATATCCATATCGGTATCCTTTAGCATCAGGTTTCCTTCAATCAACAATTCCTCGGCATATTTTTTGGGAAGTTTACCGGTTAGTCGTTCAACACTATTTTTAAGGAAATTTTCGGTGATGCGGATGGGGTAAAAGGTGATGTTGCTGGGGACAATCCGTGTGGGTTCGTGGCAACGTTCCAGCAATGTTTCTACGCTATCCAGACCGATTTCCTCGACCCAATGTTCTAAAAGATTATGGTCATTGCGTTGATGGGCGCATTGAACAGCTTGTTTGAATTGATCAAGTACAAGAGCAAGACGGGCCGCGCCGCTGTGATGTTTTCTGCGTTCAAGAGCAGTTGGGGAAAAAACCGAATAATCCCCTTGGGCGGATAGAATTTTCTTGTCTTTAACCATACCGCCTTCGGGGAAAATGATAACCTTGCGCCCGCGCAAGATATCTTTAGCCAACACAGGTAACAGGTTTGGCATATTGTTGGGTAGGGCACCGACCGCATGCAAATAATTGGTGAAACGTTCGTCTCCGCTAAAGAATTCAGCCGCAGCGACAGAACGGCAATAGGCTTTTTGCTCTTGATAAATCAGGTATTGGGGAATAAAGGTTTCAAAGCGGGCAAAATGATTGAACAGAAAAATATGCCCCTGTTCGACCTGATTGCCATCGGCATGAAGTTTGATATTAACCCCAAGCATACGCTTGACCGTTGAAAAAGCACGCACGGACCAGCCATAGGTTTGCGGATTAATATCGGGCGGGCTGAAATGTTGCATGTCGGGATTGACCCTTTCCATAGTTCCCCTGTGTTAGTATGTAGGGAGGGGGGCTGTAAAAACAACATATTTTTGAGTAAGATAGCAATGAAAGAACTGGGTTCTGCACAATTGGGCTGGAAAGAAAACAAAACCCCTGTATCCGGGCGTTTTGATGATGTGTATTTCAGTGTGGATGATGGCCTTGCGGAATCTCTTTATGTTTTTGTACATGGTTGCGGTCTGCCAGAAGCACTTGCGGATAAACAGGCGTTTAACATTGCAGAAACCGGATTTGGGACCGGGTTAAATTTCCTTTTGACGTGGCAAGTCTGGAAAGAAAGTAAAACAGATTGTCAGTTAAGCTATTTTTCGGTGGAAGCTTTTCCGTTGGATAAGGAAGAATTGAAACAGGCCTATGCAAACTTTCCCGACCTTGCCCCCTTTGCAGCAGAATTTTTGGACCATTATCCAACATTAACTACCGGGTTTCATCATATCGTATTGGAAAGTGGCAAGGTAAAGCTGACCCTGATGCTTGGGGATGCTGCTGATATGTTTGCAGAATTGGACGGGCAAATTGATGCTTGGTATCTGGACGGTTTTGCACCTGCAAAAAACCCTGAAATGTGGCGCGACGACGTCTTTGAACAAATCGGGCGCTTGTCCAGATTAGGAAGCGTTCTTTCCACCTTTACAGCGGCAGGCTTTGTTAAACGGGGATTGCGTGATGTGGGATTTGATATGTCAAAACGCCGGGGGTTTGGGCGAAAACGCGACAGCTTGATCGGTGTGTTTGAAGAGAATAAAAAAAGACAGCCTGCACCGTGGTTCAGCAAACCGCAGAAAGAATTTAAAAAACAAAAAATAGCGGTCATTGGCGCAGGGATTGCTGGATGCACAACAGCGCGACGTTTAATCGCAGATGGTCATGATGTGACTTTGTTTGATCGAAATGACAGGGCAGGGCAAGAAGGGTCCGGTAATCGGTTAGGTCTGGTCAAACCAAGATTAACGCAGGAAGGTTGGTTTAATGTCCGAACGTACCTGCATGCGCTTTATTACTATGATCATCTTGATGTTACACCGTGGCAAGGTGCGCGCGGCCTGTTTCAGATGGAACAGGATACTGCTGATCGTTTAAAATTAAAATTGCTGACGGAAAAAGAGATTTTGCCACCGGATCATATGCGCCTTGTCACGGCGCAAGAGGCCAGTGCGTTAATTGGTGTGACTGTGCCGCGCGGCGGGTTATGGTTTACCAAAGCAGGATATGTGGAACCTTCCGCCCTGTGTCAGGCCTTGAGTGCGGATATGCAAACGCGATTTAATACGGATATTACCGCTTTGACCCGTTGTAAAAATGGCTGGCAGCTTAAATCGGGCGAGGAAATCGTGTTTGAAGGTGATGCGGTTGTGTTGGCAACAGCAGGTGAAAACGCAGCGCTGAACCCCTTTAGTGAGATGATTATGCGGGGGCGGCGCGGGCAGGTGTCTTATGTACGTGCGACGAAAGAAAGCGAAAAAACACAATGCCCTTTAACTTGCGGCGGTTATTTCATTCCTGCCAAAGGCGGACAGCATATTGTCGGGGCAACTTTTGATCATTGGCCGGATTTCTTTGATAAAAGTTATCGTGAGGTCACCGAGAAAAGTCATGAAAAGAACCGTAATAAATTGCGTGATTATTTCCCCGATATGGATTTTGTAGTTGAAGGGGGGCGGGCCTCCATCCGCGCCATGACGCCGGACCATACGCCAATTGTCGGTCCGGTTTTTGAGGAGGCATGGTACAAAGAGGCCTATACCCATTTGAAACATGGCCCCAAAGGAAAGACTTTCTCAGATGCGCAATATGTTGACGGGCTTTATACCATTTGCGGTCTCGGTGCGCGTGGTGTACAAACTGCGCCTCTATTGGCGGATGTGATTGCCGCTTATATTTCCGGCACACCTTGTCCATTGGAAAACAGTTTTCGCGAGGCCTTGCACCCGGCTCGTTTTCTTATTCGTGATATTCGAAAGGACCGTTTGACATGACCCTTCGCCCGAGCGTTGTTTCCCCGCAATCCATGAAAAATTTACGCCCCCGTAACGGGGGTGGGCAACCACAAAAAATGATGGTGATTGATTGCCGACATGATAGTCACTGGAAAGCAATTCATGATGCGCAAGTCAATGGTGTGGTTCTACGGCGTCGCCCGATACGTGCGATAGAGACTTTTTTTAACAATGCACTAGAAGATGTTTTTAAAGTAAAAGATTTAGTTTGCGCGCAAAGCCGATTACGTAATGAGTTAGTCAATTGTTTGCCGATTGCCGATGATGTAGATGATTTACGTCGGAAATTTTTGATCAATGATATCGCAAATTGGATGCGGGTTATGATCACCCAATCAAGATCACGCGATTATCGGATCCGGGTTTGTGACGCATTGCCAACCGACTTTCAATCTGATCCCGCAGCCTTAAAAATGATCATTAGTTATCGCGGATTGGATGTGACGTTTCGCCAACCCAAAGACAGTGATGAGCGTAGCGTCAGCCCCTATGGTGTGATGCTGTTTCGCGGAAAATCGTATGAAGGCCCTGTTGAGTGGTGCGCAAAAACAAATGGGGACCAACCGTTTTATTTGACGATTGAACCCCATTCTAAACGCCGCCGGATTGGCATCTAAATCTTATTTTTTATAAAGCTCGTCGGGGGAGACGATAACTTCTTCTACGGTTTCGATTTTGCCGTCACGCGCTGCCCATGAAAAACAGCTACGTCGCCCTGTGTGACAGGCAACACCGGTTTGGTTGACGCTGACAAGAACGGTGTCTTTGTCGCAATCGGTACGAAAATCAATAAGTTCCTGTTGTTGACCGGAACTTTCGCCTTTGCGCCATAATTGTTGGCGCGAACGGGAATAATAACAAACACGACCTGTTTTTAAGGTTTCGGCAACGGCTTCTTTGTTCATCCAGGCCATCATCAGGATTTCACCGCTATCATGTTGTTGTGCAATCGCCGGAATGAGGCCGTCGCTGTTGTATTTCAGCGCATCAACGATATTTTCGGGACTGTCTGTTTTCGAACACATGATATAAAACCTTTAAAAGAGAAGGGTTGGCGAATAAGTATCTATGTTCTAAATAGGACAAGAGCGTGATTGAGACAAGGCAAAACCATCTATGGAACTGGCATATCAAGATATAGGCGAAGGATACCCGGTCGTTATCCTCCACGGGTTGTTTGGTGCGGCCAAGAACTGGAATTCCATCGCTAAACAAATGGCGCGTAAATACCGTATTTTAACGCTCGATTTACGCAATCATGGATCCAGTCCTTGGACGGATACGATGTCATATACGGAAATGGCAGCAGATGTAGTGGAGTTTCTGGATCAACGCGGTTTGGACAAGGTCGCCATTGTTGGTCATTCAATGGGTGGGAAAGTTGCCATGACCACGGCGCTGAAATCACCAAAACGGGTGGACCGTCTGGTGGTTGCTGATATCGCCCCGGTAAAATATCCGCGTATGACGTTTAAATCCTATGTGGAAAAATTA
This sequence comes from Terasakiella sp. 4MB5A, assembly GCF_050058155.1. Classification (GTDB taxonomy): domain Bacteria; phylum Pseudomonadota; class Alphaproteobacteria; order Rhodospirillales; family Terasakiellaceae; genus Terasakiella; species Terasakiella halodenitrificans. The sequence continues at coordinate 2,071,485 of NZ_CP188815.1, forward strand.
CAGTCTGTGGATTTAACTGGGGTAAAACGCCGTAGTGAAGTTGATCCCTTAATTGCCGATGTGATTGAAAGCCCAGCGGTTCGCGCCTTTTTACTGGGGAATTTGGAAACAACAGCCGATGGTTTACGTTGGCAGGTGAATCTGGAAACCTTGGGCCGTGAAATGGAAACCATTGGCGGGGTGCCCGCCATTCGACCGGATAGCAAATATATGGGCGAAACCTTGTTTATAAACGGGGCGCAATCGGATTATGTACAGTCTTCTCATCATCAATTGATCCGCCATTTATTCCCGCAGGTGAAATTTAAAACGATTGAAGACGCCGGGCATTGGGTTCATGCTGAAAAGCCGCATGATTTTATGAACGCACTTTATGATTTTTTGCCATGAGCGATACATTCAACAATAAGCTGTCGGCTTACGTAAATGGGCTTGATACGCAAGGCTTGCGTCGACATTTGCGCACAGTTGGTCAAACCCGGAACGGTCATACGCGGTTAAATGGGCGCGATATTATTAATTTTTCTTCCAACAACTATATGGGACTGGCACAACACCCTTTGTTGATTGAACGGGCTTGTGAATGGTCACAAGGCTGGGGGACCGGCTCTATGGCATCACGCCTTGTTTGCGGCACCATGGAACTGCACGAACAGGTGGAAGATCGCTTGATTGCTGCCAAGGGTGGGGAAGCGGCCCTGATCTTTAATTCCGGTTTTCAAGGGAATTCTGCAATTTTAACCGCCTTGTTTGATAAAGACATTCTCGGTGCTGAGCCTTTGGTGTTTTGTGATCGTTTAAATCATGCCAGCATGCATCATGGATTAAAGGCCGCTGGCGTGCGCCAAATTCGTTATCGTCATAATGATTTGAACCATCTGGAAGAACTGTTGCAAAAACATCAGGATAAGCCCGGTGATCGTTTTATCCTGAGTGAAAGCGTCTTCAGTATGGACGGCGACCAAAGCGATGTGGACGCGTTGATTGCCTTGGCAGACCGATATGGTGCGCAGCTTTATCTGGATGAAGCCCACGCAACAGGTGTGCTGGGTCATCGTGGTTTTGGTTTATGTGCTGGAAAAAATGTCGCTTTTAAGATGGGGACGTTTTCAAAAGCACTGGGCGGTTTTGGCGCCTATTTGGTTTGTTCAAAGGCGGTGAAAGACTATCTTGTGAACCGATGTACAGGATTTATTTATTCCACATCCTTACCACCCGCCGTTTTGGGCGCGATGGATGCAGCCTTGGAACTGGTGCCGGAATTAGATGAGGCACGTAAGTCTCTGTTGAAAAATGCACAAAAGGTTCGCGACAGCTTTATTGAAAGTGGATTTGATGTCGGTGGATCGACGACACAGATTATTCCCCTGATTATTGGAGAAGAAGACCGTACATTGGAAATGGCAAAAGCTCTAGAAGACACAGGTGTTCTGGGGATCGCCATTCGTCCTCCGACCGTACCGCGCGGAACAAGCCGTATCCGCTTTGCCCTGAGTGCGGCCCATAATGCCGATGATATCGACAAACTGTGTGCTGTTGTGAAAAGTTTTGCCCGATGAAGAAGCTTGTTTTCGTTCACGGTTGGGGCTTTGGACCTGAATTTTGGAATGGGTTAGCAACAGAATTATCTGAGTTTTCAAGTGAGCATGTTAATCTTGGATTTCTAGGGGACGTTCATTCGATAGATGATCCGAATGCCGTTTATATTACTCATTCAATGGGGCTGGCATGGGTTGTTGAACAAGTTCCGAATTGCCAAGCCGTTGTTGCGATTAATGGGTTTACCAAATTTTGTTGTGATGAGGACTGGTTGGATGGTGTGGCCCCACGGATGCTGGAACGCATGATCCGTCAATTTGACCGCACACCGGAAACGGTTTGGACGGAATTTATGAAAAATTGCGGTGGGATTGATCCTGTTTATCCTGCTAAAGCAAATAGGGATGCTTTGTCACAAGGACTTCGATATTTGCGCGATTGTGATATCCGGTCCAAGTTTAAAAACCTGAAAGCAGATAAATTGATCATCGCCGGAGACAAAGACAGGATCGTTCCTGAAAAATTAACACGTGCCTCTTTCGGTAAGGATGTAATCTGGTATAAAGGGGGCAATCATCTGCTGCCCCTGTTGGAAGAAAAAAAACTGGCTGCAGACATCCGCCGATTTTTGGACCGATAATTCGTGAATAAAAAACTTATTGCACAGTCGTTTGGCAAAGCGTCAAACACATATGAAAAAGATGCCCCCGTTCAAAAATGGACGGCTGGATTTTTGGCTGAGCTGATTCAAGGGTTGCACCTTGAACAGCCTGCCGATTGTCTGGAAATCGGCTGCGGGACAGGTTTCTTAACGCAAGAAATGATGACTTTATTTCCGCAGGCCAATTGGCTGATTACAGACTTGTCAGCGGATATGTTGGACAGTTGCCGGGCGCGCATTGGTGATGGTGTTTCCTATCAGGTGATGGATGGTGAACATCCCGCATTGGAGAAGAAATTTGATTTAATCGTCAGTAGCTTGGCATTTCAATGGTTTTTGGATTTGGAAAACGCCTTAAAACGTTTAAGTGGATTATTAAAACCTGACGGACGATTGATTTTTACCACCTTGGGGCAAGAAACTTTTCAGCAATGGCGCGATAACTTAAATCAACAAGGCATGGCGGTTGGATTGCATGATTACCCTTTGCTTGAAGATATGCAAAAAATTGCCATTAAAGGGTATCAGGTGAGTTTTGCTCGTCAAAAGCGCCTGCAGCCTTATGAGAACGGTCTAGCCTTTCTGCGGGCGTTAAAGGCGATCGGGGCACAGGCACCGCAGTCTGGCTACCAACCTTTATTGCCGGGACAAATGAGAAAAGTAATCAAGGCGTTGGAAGAAAACGGAAGTTGCGCCATGACCTATGACATTCTGGTTGGCACAATTACTAAAGAGGCATAAATGACAACTTATTTTGTAACGGGTACAGACACGGATGTTGGCAAAACGATTGTGTCCGCACTTTTAACCCAGCAACTTGACGGCTTTTACTGGAAACCTGTGCAGTCCGGTATTATCGATATCGAAGATAAAGAAACGGTGCAGAATATCGGGAATATTGCCCCCGAACGAATTTTGCCATGCGCTTATGAATTACGTGAACCGCTTTCACCGCATGAGGCCGCGCGGCGCGATGGTGTGGAAATTGATCTGGCAAAAATTATCAAGCCGCAGGTTAATGCGCCGCTTGTCATTGAAGGGGCCGGTGGTGTATTTGTTCCGCTCAATGATCAGGATTTAATGATTGATTTGATCAAGCAAATGAACTGTGAAGTCATTGTCGTTGCCCGTAGTGGATTAGGAACGATTAATCATACGATGTTAACGCTGCATGCGTTGCGAGATTGCGAAATACCCGTAAAGGGGGTTGTGTTGAACGGTCCATTAAATCCAGACAATAAAAATGCCATTGAACAATTTGGCAAGGTGCGTATTCTAGGGGAAATTCCGTATATTGAAGAACTGAATTTTTCAGAAATAGAAAAACCGATCTTCGATATCTGACGTATCAGGATAACGAACAGCATATCCGGCTTAGAAGGATGGGATAGATGAAATTTTTATTGGCAGACGACCATGGTCTCTTTCGAGAAGGGATTAAGTTGATCTTCAATAAACTGCAACCGGACATTCAAGTTGTTGAGGCAGAAACCCTTCCAGAAACGGAAGCAAAATTGCGTGCAGGCAATGATTTTGACTTGATTTTACTTGATTTGAAGATGCCAGGTGTTTCTGGTTTGGATAGCGTACAAAAGATTGTGAGCCTTGCAGGGAAACAGCCCGTTGTGGTGATGTCCGGGGCTTATCGTCGGGTGGACGTTTTAGCTTGTATAGACAAAGGCGCTTCGGGTTTTATTCCAAAAACACTCGGTGGGCAGGCCATGATTAATGCGATTAATCTGGTCTTGCACGGTGAAAAATTTATCCCGTCTGTGATCTGTTCGACCGAAGAAGAATTAATTGAAGATGATACCGATTCGCATATTTTTGACGAATTAACGACCCGAGAACGTGAAGTCTTGAAGTATTTGGTCGAAGGTCATTCCAACAAAGTGATTGCCAGCATTCTGGAATTGCAGGAAGTTACCGTTCGGGCGCACTTAAAAGGCGTGTTTAGAAAATTAGGCGTATCCAGTCGTACGCAAGCGGTTGGTCTGGCTTTGAGAAGTGGTTTTACCGGCTAAGTTCTAAAGCTGTTGTGATTGCATCAAGTAGTTGTTGTTTATTGACGGGTTTGCGCAAGGTAAGGCAGGCACCGGCTTTCATTGCCTCATTTGACAAATTTTGATGTCCGACGCGTGCCCCTCCGGTAAACGTAATAATCGGAGTTGTAATCCCGTCTGCACGTAATGCCTGAATGAATTCTACGCCGTCCATTTGAGGCATAAATAGATCCGTCAAAATAATGTCGAAGGCATTTTCTTTACAGGCTTCTAGCCCTTTTTCTCCTGAAGGAACGGCAGTTGCTTCAAATTGATTACGCCTTAATACCATCGCAACGGCATTGCGGACCAGATCTTCATCATCCACGATTAAAGCTTTAAGGGAAAAAGTATGTGTCACGGGTGGTTATTCCTTTAACAGGGGAAGGTATATGCAAATACATGCACCTATATTCCGGTCATCGCTTTGACTTGTATAGAGGCAGCCTCCACAAGGAATAGCTTCGACGGCACCACCATGATTTTCAACAATTTGGCGAACAACCGAAAGGCCAAGTCCAGATCCATCTGTTTGCGTTTTTGTCGTAAAGAAAGGATCAAAAATTTCATCGAGAATATGTTGTGGAATGCCGGGACCTGTGTCGCTGATGCAAAGGGTGACATAGTCGCCTTCCGGGATTTCAAATCGACTGATTAATTCCGAATTTTCATCAATATAGATTTTTCTCATTTCAAAGGTGATAACGCCTTTTTCTTCGCCGATGGCTTGTGCGGCATTCATGCCCGTATTCATAATGACTTGATGAATTTGGTCAGGGTCGGCAAAGCTGTAATAATTCTCCTGATCACAGATTTCTTCAATTTTTATCGTTTGTGGAATTGAGGAACGCAAGAGGGCGAGTGTCTCTTCCATTTCATGGCGAAGTTCAATGCGTGTTGGTTCGCTCTCTTCTGGTCGTGTGTAGGTAAGAATACGATGAACAAGACGGCGTGCACGTTCTGCGGCCAGATGAATATTTCGCAAATTGCCATGAAGGAAGGGGTCCTCCTGTGCATCTTCCATCAGCATTTCGCTGACCAGAAGAATAGGGGAAAGCAGGTTGTTAAAATCATGGGCGAGGCTGCCGGCGACTTGACCCAGTAGTTCTTGTTTTTGTGCCTGAAATAATTGTTTTTGCAGTTCCAGTCGATCTTCTTCACTTGAACGCACATTGGTCAGGTCGTATGCCGTTACAATAAACTGAATTTGTCCTTGGTCTTTATATCGTGCGACATTAAATCCTGTTGGCAACAGCCTGCCATCTGCGGTCTGCAAATTGCCTTCCATATGAACTGAGGATCGGGTGTTGGCTTCCATGAGGATTTCGGTCGGGCTGATCTCCATATCGAAATCGGTTATGTCGCGAAAATTACTTTGCAGCAGGACAGACCGTTTCAATCCTGTACTTTCACAAAGCTTGGGATTAACAGCAAGAATATTACCGTCGGATGTTAACAACATAATACCTTCGCGGGCTTCATCAACAAGACTGCGATATCGTTGCTCGCTGCGGATCAGGGCGTTTTGGGCCTGTTGTTGGGCCGTAATGTCCCGCATGATAACCACAAGCATTTGCTGAGAGCCGATTTCGATTGAACGCCCTGAAATTTCAACAGGTGTTCTTTTACCTTTTTTGCCGATAATAGTACTGCGTACCGACTGGTCTTGTCCCCATAAGAACCCCTGATAATATCCCATCATGATATCAAGTTCTTGCTGATCATGGATATCGTCGACACTCAGTTGCGAAAGGTTGTCAGGTAAAACTTCAAAAAGCTCGGCGGCTTTTGGGTTCCCTTCAATGATATTGCCTTCGTGAGATAATAAAATGATGGCATCCCCTGCACCAGACATAACTCCGCGATATTTTGCAAGTGTTTCGAGTAAGGATTCCCGTTCTTCAAAGTCAGTCCCGACATCTTGTACAAACCCAATCATTTTATGCGTTTGTGCATCCATTTTTGCCATAAGAAGAACAGGAGTTTCTTGGCCTTGTCGCGATAAGGTATGTGTATAAAAACGGAAACTACCGCCTTGCTGAGACAAGGTTTCAAAATGTTTTTGGACCTTTGCCTGATCGCCGGGATGAAAAAGACCGATTAATGCGTTTAAAGAAGGCGGCAAGGTTTGAATGTCGAGATTTACAATTTTATAAAGGTTTTGAGACCACCAAAACTCACCTGTTTCAATGTCCCACTCCAATCCTGCAATTTTTGCACAATCTTCGATTTGCTTGCGGCGTGATATTTCTCTATCCAATATATAGGATGATTTTTCTTTTTTTAATATCGCATTATTGTTTGTAGAATTCATTGTTCCCACATATTAATAGAGATTGAATAGTTCATCTGCGAATTATTCTTTGGGGAAGTAGTGTAGCTTATCAATCTGTTTGATAAAAGGGGAACACAATGATTTTCCGGTTTACTCCGGTTGTTTTGTTTTTATTTTTTAGCGCTCTTTTTGGGGTGAGCGTTTTGCTGTTACAGGTTTCCTATAAAAATGCCAAGGAAGCTTTGCAGTTTGAACAGATTGAACAACTTGCCCGGACACATGAAATTGCACAGCAATATTTAAATTTCAGATTGAAAGAAGCATGGCAATCCTTGGTAACGATTGGTTCTGTTCCCAATGATGGGACCACATTGAATTATTCACGAAATATTTTTAAAAACAGTGTCCTTGATTATGCTCTAATATATGAATTAGAACAAGGTGAAGTACCTGTCTTAATTGAAAAATTAGGTTCGCCTTCAGAAGAGGCGCAAACTCTTTTATTTAAAAATGAACATTGGGAAATTGAACAAACACCAAAGGGACCTGCCCTTGTTATTCAAACTCATGTTTTTACAGAAAATGAAAACGGTAAAAAGCTAAACAGCCTGATAAAAGGTGGTATATATCTCAAAAATAATTTTGTTCTGGCGCATGGACTGCGTTCAGCCAGCCATGCATATGGACACTCTATTGTTTTGAAGGACAAGGTTCTTGTATCATCCGTGTCCATGGAAGAAGGGGTTGAAGAAACCGCAAATTTGGTTTTGAAAAATAAAAGTCCAGTATTCGCAAAATTGGGAGAATTCTTTAGCGGTGATATTCTACCTTTGCGATTGGAGGATGGGAAAAATAGTCTATATCTAGTAACGATTGCAAGAACGCAAGGAAGCCAGAACTGGCAGGAAAGCTTTAAGCAAACCATTTTATTAGGTTTGTTTTTTTCGTTACTTATCTGCGTGTGCGGAACTTATTTTTTACATTTTTGGACACATCACTCACTCCGCAAACTTTTGGATTATGCGGCAGGTGTGCGAATGGGGCGGCAAGATATTCACTATAAGCCGGGTACTATTTATGAATTTAATAGTGTCGGTAAAGTTATTGAAGAGATGGTTGGAGAATTATCTGAACAGTCTAAATATATCACCGATATATTTGAAGCTGGAAACTCTCCTATCATTTCTTGGGATAAAGATGGTTCAATACGCGTTGTAAATAATGCGATGCAACGTATTTTTGATTTACAATCTGTCGGGCAGATAAAAAATATCGATGATTTTTTTAAATGTTATCCAAATAGCGAAGCACGCACGGCCTGCCAAGATGCCCTTATAGGTAAAACAACATCGGCGCTTGAAACAATCTCAAAGATAAATGATCGTACCTACTATATTGTTTGGAGCGTTACTCCTGTCAGAGATACGCAAGACAATGTATCCGGTGTGATTTGTATGGGACAGGATGTTACTGAACGTCGTGTTGCCGAAGGTAATTTACGTTTATCATCTACGGTCTTCGATAATACAGCCGAAGGGATTATTATTACTGATCATAATGCAGAAATTATTGATGTTAATACTGCTTTTAGCGAGATTACCGGGTTTAGCCGCGAGGAAGTTATAGGACAAAACCCGCGCCTTATGAAATCTGGGCGCCATTCTGAGAAATTTTATAATGATATGTGGCGTAAACTAAATAACAACGGTTTTTGGCGGGGTGAAATTTGGGATCGACGCAAAAATGGCGAAGAGTTTCCTAAATGGTTATCTATTAATGCCTGTCGTAATGAAAAGGGGAAATTAACACATTACGTTGCGGTTTTTTCCGATATTACAGATAAAAAAGCAGATGAAGAAAAATTGGAGCAACTGGCCCATTTTGATCACTTAACAGGCCTGCCGAACCGTATTTTATTCCAAGATCGATTGCACACAGCACTTGCGCGCTCACGTCGTGAAAAAGCCCATCTTGCCGTTTTGTTCGTTGATCTCGATCGTTTTAAACAGATCAATGACAGTTTAGGACATCGCGTTGGTGATTTACTCCTGAAAGAAGTTTCCAAACGTTTGTTATATAGTGTACGTGAAATTGATACGGTTGCGCGGTTATCGGGGGATGAGTTTACTGTAATTTTGACAGATATTTCTTCGATTGAAGCCGTGGAAATGATCGCTTCTCGTATCGTGAAATCATTGGGAGCCCCATATTTCTTTGAAGGACACGAACTGTTTGTTTCAGCAAGTGTCGGCATCGCAATCTATCCGACCGATGGCGAAAATAGTGTAGATTTATTACGCCATGCCGATGTTGCCATGTATCATGCAAAAGAGAAAGGGCGTAACAATTACCAATTCTTCAATGCTGAGATGAATGAGAAAGCGCAATCGCAATTATCTTTAGCAAATAAATTACGCGTTGCCCTCAATCGAAAGCTTATTCATCCTCACTATCAATTAAAAGTCGATACGCAACTTGGGAAGCCAATAGGTTTGGAAGCTTTAGCCCGTTGGAATGACGAAAGAGGAAAACCCATTTCGCCTGTTAAGTTTATTCCAGTGGCTGAAGAACATGGCTTAATCGGAAGGTTAGGGAAATCCATTCTTAATCAAGTCTGTATTCAAATCAGGATGTGGCAGGATATGGGGGTTGAATTTGGAAGTGTTGCCGTAAACCTGTCAGCACAACAGTTTAGGGATGCCAACTTGCTGAACGATATCAAAGAAGCCATTGAAGATAACCGCATAGATCCGATGTCTCTTGAGGTAGAAGTGACGGAAAATATGGTTATGGATGATGTCGAAGAGGCAATTCGCATTTTGCATGATATTAAAGAAATGGGACTTAAAATTTCAATTGATGATTTTGGAACCGGGTATTCCTCACTCAGTTATTTGAAACGTTTTCCCGTAGATACTTTAAAAATTGATAGAACGTTTATTCGGGATTTAAGTGTTGATAATGATGATGCCGCGATTGTTTCTGCGATTGTATCAATGGCACAAAAACTGGAAATAAACGTAGTGGCAGAAGGGGTCGAAACACAAGAACAGGTTGATTTCTTGCGATCTGTAAACTGTAATGTGGTTCAAGGTTTTCTATATGCAAAACCTTGTGCAGGTGGGGAGGTCCCCCTTGTATGGCACCGAATGATTGAGGAATTTGAAGAATAAAGCACTTTGCGTCACAAAAGTGTAATAAGAATTACATATATTATGGCGAATTCGTTTGTTTTCGTCCATTTTTCACAAGAGGATATTGTGCTTTTTCGTAAAAAAAAGCCGATTGTACAGGTTCGGCTACCTGAAATTGAAGAAAAAAAGCGCGTTGATGAAACAGCAGCTATTTTAGCCTCGCTTGCAGAGCCAATTATTGTTTTAGATAGTGAGCGTGTTGTTAAATATGTCAACAAAGCTGCAATGGACTTATTTGGTCGTGTTTTGGTCGGGCGTAATATTGTGCAATGTTTACGTCAACCTCATGTGGTGGAGGCCGTCGAACATGTTTTTAATGATAAAAAGACATGGGTAGGGGATGCTAAATTCCCTGCACCTGTGGAACGTCATTTAAGTTTGCGTGTTGCTTTAATTGGTGATGGCGACGGTGTGACGATTACTGTGCGCGATACGACTTTAGAAAAGCGCACGGAAGAAATGCATTCCGATTTTGTCGCCAATGTCAGCCACGAGTTGCGTTCGCCCTTGTCTGCCTTGTTAGGGTTTATCGAAACCTTACAGGGGCCGGCACAAGATGATAAAGAGGCTCGCGTACGCTTTTTAGACATTATGATTCAAGAAGCCAATCGAATGGCGCGATTAATCGATGATTTGCTGTCTTTGTCACGTGTGCAGATACAAGAACACGTGGTTCCTGATGAGGCTGTCAATCTAACACTGATATTACAAAATATTGTGGATATTCTTAGCCTTAAGGCAGAGGCACGCAATATGCCACTCATTTTAAATGCGGTGGATCGTGCATATTGGGTCGCCGGAGATTCTGATCAGATTACGCAAGTTTTTCAGAATTTGATTGATAATGCGATTAAATATGGTCGATCCGGTACACCTGTTGAAATTACCTGTAATTTTCTGGATCGAATGCCGGATAGAGCCGTTCCGGCTATTACTGTGAAAATCAAAGATCAGGGAGAGGGCATCGAAGAGGAACATCTCCCACGTTTGACTGAACGTTTTTATCGTATTGATAAGGCGCGTTCGCGTACTTTAGGCGGAACTGGATTGGGACTCGCGATTGTGAAACATATCATTGTACGCCATCGTGGCCGCTTGAATGTTGAAAGTAAGATCGGAATTGGATCCACCTTTACAGTTATATTGCCACAAAAAGTCTGAAATTTTGGCGGTGTCACAAAAGCGTAATACTAACGTAATAAAATCGTATCCAAGTGAAAATACTGTGGGGTCACTGATGTAAACGAAAACGCGTTTACAAACTGAATTTCAGTTCACTTACTTTGTTTGGAGAATTCCTTATGTCACTTAAGAAGACTCTTGCTGTCGCAGCTTTAGCTTCTGTTGTTGCCGCTGGCGCTGCTGAAGCACGCGATCAAATCCGTATCGTTGGTTCTTCTACTGTTTATCCGTTTGCAACATCTGTTGCTGAAACATTCGGTAAAACAACAAGTTTCAAAACACCTGTTATCGAGTCCACTGGTTCTGGCGGTGGTTTCAAACTGTTCTGCGCCGGTATTGGTGAAGAACACCCGGATATCACAAATGCGTCCCGCGCTGTGAAAAAGTCCGAAATCGAACGTTGCGCGAAAAACGGTGTTGAAAAAATTACCGAAGTTAAAGTTGGTTATGACGGTATCGTTATGGCGAACTCCAAAAAAGGTAAACGCATGGAAATTAACCGCAAGCAGATCTTCTTGGCTTTGGCCAAGGATGTTCCGAATGCGGAAGGCAAGCTGGTCCCGAACCCGAACCAGAAATGGTCTGATGTTGACCCGTCTTTACCGGACGTGAAAATTGAAGTTCTTGGCCCGCCGCCGACCTCCGGTACACGTGATGCTTTCGCAGAACTGGCCCTCGAAGGTGGTTGTAAGCAATTCCCCCAAATCAAAGCTTTGAAAAAAGGCGATGAAAAGATGGGGATCGCGAAAGACAAAAAGAAATATAAAGCTATTTGTCATTCAGTTCGTGAAGATGGTGCCTATATTGATGCCGGTGAAAATGATAACCTGATTATCCAGAAATTGAATGCAAATCCGAATGCTTTCGGTGTATTTGGTTTCTCCTTCCTTGATCAAAACTCCGACACTGTTCAGGGTTCTTTGATTGATGGTAAAGAGCCGCTGTTTGAAGCGATCGCTGATGGTTCTTATCCGGTTTCACGTCCGTTGTTCTTCTACGTTAAGAACGCACACATCGGTTCTGTACCAGGCATTCTTGAATATCTGGCTGAATTCACCAACGATAAAGCTTGGGGTGATGAAGGTTACCTGACTGATAAAGGTCTGATCCCGATGCCGACTGAAGAGCGTGCGAAATACAAAGCCGCTGTTCAAGCACTGGGTGCAGGCAGCTAATCTACCGTTCCTTGTGAAAGGCGGCGGTGTTTGAACGTCGCCTTTCCTTTTTCTATTCACTTTAATTGATTGTGATCGCTGAGATATGCAAACCACGATTTTCACATTTACCGTTCTGCTTCTGGCTTTAATCGGCTTCTATATGGGGCGTGCCCGTGCGGTTTCTTCCGTTGGGGGGAATATCCGTCAGTTGCACTCTCTGCCCCGCCATTACGGATATTACGTCTCTTTATGGTGCGGCCTCCCTACATTATTTTTATTTATTCTTTGGTTTATTTTTGAACCGCAGATCATTAATAGTCTGGTGCTTCATAATGTCGCAGCTATCAATGACGAGACATCAAGCGCGATGGTCGCCCGTATTCTTAGCGATATCAAATTTATCGCTGCCAATGGCACCAATGTTAAATCTGCTACACCGGAAATGATTGCCGCTGCAGACCATTACCTTGAACTGAAAAAGATCGGTATCGCCTGCCTGGGTGTTGCGGTTTTGGCCTTTGCTATTGTTGGTTTGGTGATTGGCAATAAAAACATTGGTGAAAAATTAAAAGCGCGTGATCAGGTTGAAAAAGCCATTCGCATTTTACTGTTGGCCAGTTCGATTGTTGCTATTTTGACGACAATCGGGATTGTGTCCTCCTTGTTATTTGAAGCCATTCGTTTCTTTGGCAAAGTTCCGTTAAACGAGTTTTTGTTCGGATTGGAATGGAGCCCGCAAATTGCCATGCGCAAAGATCAAGTAGCAAGCGAAGGGTCCTTTGGTGCTGTTCCGATTTTTGCAGGCACGATGCTGATTTCCTTTATTGCAATGTGCGTGGCAGTTCCGGTGGGGTTGTTATCTGCAATTTATATGTCTGAATATGCAACGCCGAAAGTACGTGGACTTGGCAAGCCAATCTTGGAAATTTTAGCGGGCATTCCGACGGTTGTGTATGGCTTTTTTGCTGCACTCGCTGTCGCTCCGACGATCCGCAATATTGGTGAAGGCTGGGGACTTGAAGTTGCTTCGGAAAGCGCTTTGGCCGCCGGCCTTGTTATGGGTATTATGATTATCCCGTTTGTGTCCTCTTTATCCGATGATGTTATTCGTGCTGTTCCTCAGGCATTGCGGGATGGGTCCTACGCGTTGGGCGGGACAAAATCAGAAACGGTTTTACAAGTGATCCTTCCTGCTGCTTTGCCGGGGATTGTCGGCGGTATCATGTTGGCGATTTCACGCGCAATCGGGGAAACAATGATTGTGGTGATGGCTGCTGGGTTATCGGCAAATTTAACGGCCAACCCGCTACAGGCTGTTACGACTGCGACGGTGCAGATGGTTACCCTTCTTGTTGGTGACCAGGAATTTGACAGCCCCAAGACTTTAGCGGCTTTCGCTCTTGGTTTGGTCCTGTTCTGCGTCACCCTCTGTTTGAATGTCATCGCGCTTCGCGTTGTTGCAAAATACCGAGAAAAATATGACTGAGTTAAAAGAATCTATGCAAAAGGCCCATGCTCGTTTGAAAAAACGTCGGGCGGCAGAAAAACGTTTCAAAATGTTTGGTGTCGGCGCTCTCGCATTTGCTTTTCTGTGCGTTCTGATGTTGTTTAGCAGTATTATTTCCAATGGTTACACAGGGTTTAAGCAAAGTTATATTCAGCTTGATATCGCTATGGATGAAGCTGTTATCGACCCAGATGGATCCCGCGACCCTGCGAAGCTGAGGTTTTCAAATTATAATGCCTTGGTGAAAACGGCATTGAAAACCAAATTCCCGGATGTAAACAACCGCCGTGAAAAACGCAAATTATATGGCTTGATCAGTTCAAGTGCCGGCTTTGATCTTCGTGATATGGTTTTGGCTGATCCTGCGATTATTGGGACAACCCAAACTGTTTGGGTGATGGCTTCTGATGAGGTTGATATGCTGATCAAAGGCGTTTTTGATCGCACACAGCCCGAAAGTACACGCCCGATCACCAATGATGAAATTGCATGGGTAGAAACTCTGGAAAAAGAAAATCGTGTTGAAAAACGTTTCAATACCAATTTCTTTACCGCAGGTGATTCCCGCGAACCGGAACAAGCCGGTATCCAAGGTGCACTTGTCGGGTCTGCCTTGACTATGCTGGTCACGTTGGCCTTGTCTTTCCCATTGGGGGTTATGGCAGCGATTTACCTTGAAGAATTTGCACCGAAAAACAAGTTTACCTATCTTGTTGAGGTCAATATCAACAATCTGGCGGCTGTTCCATCGATTGTATTTGGTTTGTTGGGGCTTGCGATTTTCTTGAACCTGTTTGGTATGCCACGTTCTGCCCCTGTGGCAGGTGGTATGGTTCTGGCCCTGATGACCCTGCCGACCATCATTATCGCGGCACGTGCAGCCCTTAAATCCATCCCACCGTCTATTATGGAAGCGGCGATTGGGGTCGGGGCTTCGAAAATGCAAGCGGTCTTCCACCATCAGTTGCCATTGGCGCTGCCGGGTATTCTGACGGGTACGATTATCGGTATGGCGCAGGCCTTGGGTGAAACCGCCCCCTTGCTGATGATTGGCATGGTTGCCTTTATCGCCGATGTACCAAGCACACCGTTTGATCCCGCAACTGTCTTACCTGTACAGGTTTATTTGTGGGCAGATAGCCCTGAACGAGCCTTTGTTGAAAAAACTTCCGCCGCAATCATGGTCCTCTTGGGGTTCTTGATTACAATGAATGCTTTGGCCGTCCTCTTGCGTAAAAAGTTGGAACGACGTTGGTAAAAATGGAAATGAAAGCTATGAAACCAATGACAAAAGATAATGCAGTTGATATTGAGAAGGAACTCAATATCAGCAATGGAAATGTCTCGAAAGGTGTCAATTCCGTGAAACTGTCGCAAGACGAAGTCAAAATCTCAGCCAAAGACGTTCGCGTCAAGTACGGCGAAAAAGAAGCCTTGTTCGGTATTAACCTTGATATGCCAAAGGGTAAGGTCACATCCTTCATTGGCCCGTCAGGTTGTGGTAAGTCAACGTTTTTGCGTTGCTTAAACCGTATGAATGATACGATTGATGGTTGTTCCGTTACGGGGCAAATTATGGTGGATGATGTAGATATCCTTTCAAAACAGGTGGATACTGTTTTGTTACGGGCCAAAATCGGCATGGTTTTTCAGAAACCGAATCCGTTCCCCAAATCAATTTATGATAACGTTGCCTACGGCCCACGTCTTCACGGCTTGGCAACCGATAAAAACGAACTGGACGAGATTGTTGAAATCAGTCTTGAAAAAGTCGGCTTGTTGAAAGAAGTCAAAGATCGTTTGTTAGAACCAGGAACAGGGTTATCCGGTGGACAACAGCAACGTTTGTGTATTGCACGCGCCATTGCGGTTGATCCTGAAATCCTGTTGATGGACGAACCCTGTTCAGCGCTTGATCCGATTGCAACGGCAAAAATCGAAGAATTGATTGATGAATTACGTGGTTCTTATACCATTGTAATCGTGACACATTCGATGCAACAAGCCGCACGGGTATCACAACAAACAGCGTTTTTCCATCTTGGTAATTTGGTGGAGTATGGTGAAACTGAAAAAATCTTCACTTCACCGGTAGATGAGCGCACTAAGGGCTATATCACAGGGCGTTTTGGTTAAGGCGAGTGTAAAAAATGAACAACGTAGAACATACTGTAAAATCCTACGACAGCGAATTAACCAAACTGGACAACGCGATTGCCCGCATGGGCGGTATGGCGGAATCTCTTCTTGGTCAGGCTTCCGAGGCATTGGTAAAACGTGATACAGCCTTGGCTGCAGATGTCATTCATAATGATGTAAAAGTGGATGAACTGGAAACCGAAATCAATATTGAGGCAACCCGCATTTTAGCTTTACGTCAACCTGTTGCGGATGACCTGCGTGCGGTGATTTCTGCCTTAAAAACATCTTCCGATCTGGAACGTATCGGTGATTTGTCTAAAAATATTGCAAAACGGACCATTACATTATCCAGTGGTACGCCAATTGGTGCGGTTCATACAATTGCTCGTATGGCCTCGTTGGTTCAGTCTATGGTGCATAATGTTCTGGATGCTTATCTGGAACGGGATGAACGCAAAGCATTGGACATCCGCCAACAAGACGAAGTGGTCGATCAATTACATACCAGCCTGTTTCGGGAGCTTCTGACCTATATGATGGAAGATCCGCGCAATATTACGTCTTGCACACACTTGTTGTTTATTGCCAAAAATGTTGAACGTGCGGGTGATCATGCAACAAATATTGCTGAAAATGTTTATTTCCTTGTTACGGGAACGCATCCAGAAGACGAACGTCGCAAGGATGATGAAACCAGCTTTACAGGTCTTGAAGGATAAAAACGATGGAACCACTAGTTTTAATCGTTGAAGACGAACCGCCATTGGCTGAGTTGGTCCGTTATAATATCGAAAAAGAAGGCTTTCGTGCCCTTTGTGTCGGTGATGGCGAAGAAGCCATGTTATTGGTTGAGGAAGAAGAACCCGATCTGGTGATTTTGGATTGGATGCTGCCGGGATTAAGCGGCATTGAAGTTTGTCGCCGTTTACGTGAACGCAAAAGCACAAAGTCTTTGCCAATCATCATGTTGACTGCACGTGGTGAAGAAAGTGACCGTATTCGTGGTTTGGATAGTGGGGCAGATGATTATATCGTAAAACCATTTTCTCCTAACGAATTAATTGCCCGTGCAAAAGCTGTTTTACGTCGTGCGAGTCCGGCTTTAGCGCAAGACAAACTGAGCTATGAAGATATCTCAATGGATCTGACAGAACATAAAGTGCTGCGCGATGAAACGCCTGTTCACCTTGGACCTACAGAATATCGTTTGTTACGTGTTTTGATGGAACGCCCAGGTCGTGTTTTTTCACGCGAACAATTGTTAGATAAAGTCTGGGGACGTGACATTCATGTGGAAGTTCGTACCGTTGACGTTCATATCCGACGCCTTCGTAAAGCACTGAGCATTAATGAGCGTCCAGATTTTATTCGGACCGTTCGAGCGGCAGGTTATTCATTAGACTCAACGGTTTAAATCGTGCCATAGTCTGCGTCTTATTTGCAGGCTAAGGATATAAAAAATGAACCTCCGTGATACATTGCAGGCGTTATGCGTCGTAATTATCTGGGGGTTTAATTTTGCCGCCATCAAGGTTACGGTAGGGGAAATTCCACCTTTAACCCTAACCATAATACGATTTGGCATAACAGCAGTTTTATTATTGCCGTTTTTCAGACTGTCTTTCGTTCAATTAAAACAAGTTGTCCCTGTCGCCCTTGTTCTTGGCGTGGGGCATTTTGGTTTGTTTTTTGTTGGTTTTCGCGGGGCAGATGCCGCGACAGTCGCGTTGTTATTGCAATTGGGTGTTCCCTTCAGTTGTATTTTAGCGGCAATCTTTTTTAAGGATAAACTCGGCCCTAAACGCATAAAAGGTCTGACAATGGCCTTTGTCGGGGCTGCTTTTCTGGCAGGGGAACCACAAGGTGGAACGGTCCTAAGCGTGGTGTCTGTTATTGCCTGTGCCTTCTGCTGGGCATGGGCGAATATTCTTATTAAAAAACTGAAAGGCATCCCACCGTTGGCGATTATGGGATGGATGAGTTTGTTTGCCATGCCTGTTCTTGGCATTATGTCCTGGTTTTGGGAAGAAAATCAAATTTTAGCTATTAAAGAGGCCTCAAATACAGCATGGATGTTGCTCTCTTATACGATCATTGGATCCTCTATTTTTGCTTATCATCTGTGGTATCGCCTCATTGATCGTTTGGATGTAAATCAGGTCGTTCCTTTTACCTTGATTGCACCGGTCATCGGTGTGGGGGCAGGTGTGGTTCTTTTAGGGGAAAGCTTTACTATATATAAGCTACTAGGCGGTCTGATGACGATTGCAGGTGTTGCCATTATTCAGTTCAGGCAAATAAGAAGGCATAAGACATAATGCAGTTTATTTTGGAGAATGAAGGGGTAATACGACTTTCTGCTTTTGTGGGACTGTTTTGTCTTATGGCGGTTTTAGAAGCGATACGTCCACGCAGAAAACGGTCTTTCCCTCGACAAAAACGCTGGTTCTCCAATTTTGCAATTCTGGCTATCGGGGCCATTTGTGCTCGTCTCTTATTGCCTTGGGTTCCGGTAAGTGTCGCGTTTTACGCACAGGAAAACCCAATTCTGTTTGAACCTGTTCTTCCCGTTGTTGTTGGTGTGCTTCTTCTGGATTTCTGCATTTACTTACAACATGTTGCGATGCATAAAATTCCGATTTTATGGCGTTTGCATCGTTTGCATCATGGTGACCTTGATTATGATGTAACAACAGGTATCCGGTTTCATCCCATTGAAATCGTATTGTCCTTGTTATTTAAAATGGCGCTTATTTTGATCTTTGCGATAGACCCCTTATCGGTGATTATTTTTGAAGTGACCCTAAATGCAATGGCGATGTTTAATCATGCCAATTTCAAATTGCCGTTAAAACTGGATGCGGTTTTACGATTGTTTATCGTGACACCTGATTTTCACCGGGTTCATCATTCTTCCATACCGTCTGAGACAAACAGCAATTACGGTTTCAATATCAGTTTATGGGACCGCCTTTGCCGAACATATACCCCACAACCCCAAGGCGGACATGAAACTATGCAAATCGGGCTGGAATATTTTCGTGATCCCAGCCAATTGCGTTTGGAAAAAATGATTATTCAACCTTTTTGTAAAAAAGAACCATGATTGTTACCTTTACGGATTTTGGCATAACAGGTCCCTATATGGGGCAAATGAAGGCTCGTTTGCTGGAATATGCGCCTTGCGAACAGATCGTTGATTTGATGATCGATGTCCCGCCTTTTCAAATCTCGTATGGGGCAAAATTGCTTGCAGGCCTTCTTGAAAATATGCCGAAACAGGCGGTCTATTTATGTGTTGTTGATCCTGGGGTTGGCGGGCAGCGCAAACCGATTTGCCTGCAATGTGATGGACGTTGGCTTGTTGGTCCTGACAATGGCCTGTTTCATTATATCATTCAGTCTAGCCAGAATGTGCAGGCTTTTGAAATCCTTTGGCGGGGAGAAACTCTTTCAAAGTCTTTTCATGGTCGTGATCTTTTTGCGCCAATTGCCGCCATGCTGGCACAGAATATAGATTTTGATAAATCCACTTTGAAGATTGACGAACTTGTAACTTTGCCTGAAATACAGGTGAGAGAAGTTATCTATATTGATGTTTATGGTAATTGTTGGACCGATATACGTCATGATGACATAACCACAGATGAAGCTTTAATGATAGGAACATCGGCGTTAAAATATGCAGATGTGTTCTGTGACACAGAAGTCGGGCATGCTTTTTGGTATTTTAATTCATCAGGCTTTGTTGAAATCGCTGTAAATCAAGGAAATGCGGCACATTTTTTTGGTTTGATGCTTGGAAGTCAGATAAAGAGAAACTAAGTAAGAATGAGAATATTTCACTTTTGTTTAAATATTTTCCCTTTATCATTTAAATGTTGAAATAAATTGAGCTAGAGAACGATGTCTTTCGCAGTCAAATTTTGGGGCGTACGTGGGTCAATCGCTTGTCCTTCACCTGAACATATTGAATATGGCGGCAATACAAGCTGCATTGAAGTATGTGCGGGGGATTATCGTTTTATTCTGGATGCAGGTACTGGCATTCGTAGTTTGGGACAAGAATTTCTTAAATCCGGCGTTAAGGAAGCGCATCTTCTTTTAACCCATACGCATTGGGATCATATTAACGGTTTTCCTTTTTTTGCACCGGCATATGTACCGGGTAATAGCTTTCATGTGATGGCCGGACATTTAATGGATGTCGGTGGTATTCGCCAGGTCCTCGCCAGCCAGATGGCAAATCCAACATTTCCTGTTCCTTTGGAAGTTATGCAGGCGAATTTGACATTTGAAGATTTTCGTGCTGGCGATAGTTTTATGTTGAACGATCAAATTAAAATTGTGACAGCACCTCTCAACCACCCGAACGGTGCGACAGGTTACCGTATTGAATTTGATGGAAAATCTATTTGTTATGTGACAGATACGGAACATGTTGTCGGCAAGCCCGATCAAAATGTTTTAAACCTGATTAAAGGGACTGATCTTGTTATCTATGACAGCACCTACAGTGATGAAATATTCGAAAGTAAAATAGGGTGGGGGCATTCAACCTGGCAAGAAGGCATTCGGTTATGCCGTACGGCACAGGTGAAGAGGTTGGCTATTTTCCATCATGACCCGGAACATACCGATGATATCATGCATGATGTTGAAGAAGCGGCCAAAGGGCAATGGTCATCCTGTTTTGTTGCAAAAGAACGCATGGTTGTTGAGATTTAGATAAATCTCTAATCCATAAGAAAAAGCCTCTGATCCAATTGGAGAGAGGCTTTTTTTGTAATCCGGTTTTGTAATCCGGTATTTCTCTTATTGGTTTTGTGCTGCCGGGGCTTCCGTGGGTGTTTCTGTTGGGGCAGCAGCAGGTTGATCGCCTGTTGGCTCTACTTGTGTGCCTTCACGGGCAATAGAGGTGACCGGAACATATTTGGGAGGGGAGTATTCAAATGGTTTTTGGTGAATACGCATAACAACACGACGGTTTTTTGATTTGTTTTCGGCTATCGGTGTGCCGTCTTCCATCCGGTTTGGGGCCTTCGGGCGGGTAGAAGCATAAGATAAAACGCGCATACGTTCGATCTTGGTTCCGTTTTCATTCATAACCCGTAAAACAGAAGCCGCCCGTGCCGCACCAAGTTCCCAGTTGGACGGGAATTGAACAGTGCTGATCGGGTCATCATCTGTATGGCCTTCCAGATCAAGGTTAAAAATTTCGTATTGCGGTGCATTTACCAGTTCTGCAACGGCTGTCAAAACCGGGTAGGCAGCATCCACGATTTGCGCAGTGCCGGGAAGGAAGAATGTTGAACTGTCAAATTCCAGTACAATACCGCTGTCATCAACGCCGAGTTTTAAAACCTTCCCGTCGGTTAATTCCTGAACAACTTCGGCAGCATCTTCCTTGAAATCCTTAATCGGGGCCTTGCGTTCCTTTTTATTAACCTGTTCGTTGATCCCTTCGGCAACTTGTTCATAAAGGGCAAGGTCAACTTTGGAAACGGCAACCATAAGAACGAAAAACGCCATGAGCAGGGTAATCGCATCCGCATATGTGGCGAGCCAAGATTCATCAGCGGGTTCTTCTTTTGGCGGTGGTGGAGGTGCCATTTCGCTTCCCTCAGTTCAATGAAGTTATTTTCTCATCATCTTATCAAGATTGTAATGAATAGCCGGATCAAGGAAGCTGTTCATACGATCTTGAATGTAGCGCGGGCTTTTTCTGTCAGCGAGTAAGCACAATCCTTCCGCTACAAGATAATTTCTAAAACGCACAATTTCTTCGCGTTGTTGAATTTTGTTCGCAGCGGGTAAAAAGATCATACGGGCAAAGATCACACCATAAAGTGTGGTCAACAATGCAACTGCGAGACCAGCACCCAACTGGGTTGGGTCGCCCCCCATGTTATCCAGCATAATAATCAGACCAATCAAGGTCCCAATCATACCGAAAGCCGGGCAGGTAGCAGCGATTTCGCGCAGGATTTTTGCCTGAATAGTGTTTCGAACGAAAGTGGTTTCAATTGTGTTGGTCAGAATTTCACGAACTTCCTGTCCGGTATACCCACTGATCACCATGTCCATACCAAATCCGATAAATCTATCAGCGCGAGCGGCTTTTTTTGACTCTTGCTCCAAAGCGGGAATGCCGTTTTTTTGAACGGTGTAGCCCCATTTAATGATGCGGCCCACTTCGGCAGTCAAAATATTACGGGCAACTTTTGGTGCAAAGACCAGTCGACCGATGAGCTTGAGTGCCAGCATTACATAGCGAGGTTCATAAGAAACAAAAGTTGCTGCGAATGTACCACCGATAACCATGATGAAACTTGGTAAATCCAGGAACATCAAGAAATTGTCCGTACTGAGCAAAATCGCTCCGACGAAAAGACCAATCCCCCCAAGGATCCCGATTATTGTTGCAAACGACATTTTTTAGCCTCTGCCCTATTTCGTTTGTTAGTCGTGTTTAACTTATCAATAGAATAAGCTATTAAACCTCATTCTGGCGTAAAAATCCTAATAGAATCATAACAAATTGTTATTTATCTTTCTCGAAACGCCTCATGTTTCATTTTTAGGACGGGTTTGACCATATATTCGATAACAGATTTTGTTCCGGTATGAATGTCAACGGTTGCTTCCATGCCCGGTGTAATTTCGTACAAGCCTTCTTTTTCGCCTAAATAAGTTTTTTCTGTTTGAACGATAACACGAAAATATGTTTCACCTTCGGGTGAAGTTGTGGAATCCGGGGCAACATGGATAACCTTGCCATCAAGGCTGCCGTATCGAATGAAATCATAGGTGTTGATTTTCACAACAGCATCCTGATTTTCTTCTACATAACCACGGTCAATGGGTTTCAAGCGGGCTTCGATTACCAAATTTTCACCAACGGGAACAATTTCCATGATCGGCTCACCACCTGTGACCACCCCACCGATGGTATTGTACGTCATATTTTTAACCACGCCGTCAATCGGGCTTCTGATCAGGGCGCGTAAGCCTTGATCGGTTGCTTTGCTTAATAATTCACGCGTTTGTGCGATATTTTGTTCGACGGTCCCAAGTTCTTCAATCGCTTCACGTTGAAAAGCTGTTTTTTCTTCGTTTATGGTGCTTTGCGCTTCTCTAATCGCCGCTTTCGCTTTGGGGATTGAGTTTAATAAGCTGCTTCTTTCACCTTCCAGTTTTTGCGCTTCTGCTTCCAATTTCAGATGATCCATTTTAGACGTCAGCTTGTCTTTCAGCAAATCGGTAGACATGGCAAAACGTTGCCGGGCAAGTCTGAGGTTACGTTTTGCACTTTCAAGCTTATCTTCCAGCTCGTCAACGCTCAGTTCTTTTTGGCGTAACTTGTCATTGAGCACATTTAAGCGAGAGTTCAAATCCCGAAGGCGGGCTTGATAAGATTGTTTGGCTGCAGCGGCCATTTGCGGTCGGGCAGCAACGATATCTTGTGGAAAATCGACTTCACTGCCATTTGCTTCGGCAAGGAGGCGGGCACGGTTCAACAATAATCCATCAAGGCGAACTTCTAATTCTTCTTTGTTAACCCCACCTGTACCGAGATCAAGCTGGACCAGTTCAGTCCCGGTTCTGACAATATCACCTTCTTGAACGTAAATATCAGTGATAATCCCGCCTTCAAGGTGTTGAACGACTTTGACCTTTCCTTGAGGAACGACTTCACCGATGGCGACGGAAACTTCTTCCAACTCGGTAAAGACAGCCCATGAAATGAATACAACAAGGGCGAACATGATACCATAAGCAACGGGTTTAAACGTTTGAACCGGATTTTCTGTCACTAATTGATCAAGGCGGGTCATGGTTGCGGTTCTCCCTTTTTATCGGTAGCTGCGGGAGTAGGGGAAGGATTGGATTGAGGGATAGGCGGTTGTGCCGCATTGGGCGTGTTTCTTTTCTGCTGTGTGTTTTGTGCCAGTTTGGGCAAGACATCTTTGGTTGCCCCGGCAAGGGCAATCCGTCCCTGATCCATCACGATCATATTTGCACATGCCCCCAACAGGATTGGACTGTGGGTGACAAGAATGATGGTATGATCTTTGGCGAGTGTCACAAGAAGGTCGCGCAATTCTTCTTCGGCTTGACGGTCCAGACTGCCGGATGGTTCATCCAGTAAAAGAACAGGAGGATCACCAAGAAGTGCACGTGAGATGGTCAGACGTTGACGTTGTCCACCGGAAAGGCGCCGTCCTGCTTCGCCGATATCACTCGCATAGCCATCGGGTAAATCAATAATGGTGTCGTGGACGCCGGTTGCCTTACAGGCATCAATAATTTCGTCATCGCTTGCTTCGGGGCGGGAAAAAGCAAGGTTATCACGCACACTGCCATGCAAAAGCGCACATTCTTGTGGGACATATCCAATCCAGCTTGCGAGTTGGCTGCGTGTAAATTGTTTAATATCCGCTTTATCCAGAAGCACCCGCCCACTTTGCGGGATGTAAAGACCTTGTATTAATTTAACCAAGGTGGTTTTACCACTGCCGTTTCGACCAACAAGTGCTGTTAAACCACCGGGTTTTAGGGTGAAGCTGACTTCCGCAACGACAGGTGCCAAATCTTGCCCATAAGCGAATGAAACTTTATCCAGAGTGATCAAGCCCTGAGGGCGACCCATTTCAACGGAACTTTCCTGACGTTCGACAGGGAGTTCAAAAAGCGCTCCTAATCGTTCAACAGACTGTTTGAAACCGCCAAAGGTTCGCCATGACCCGACCAACTGGTTCATCGGTCCCAGCAAGCGCCCAGATAACATATTGGTCGCAATAAGGGCACCCATTGTCAGTTCCTGATTAATGATGGCAATGGCACCAACTGTGGTGAGGGCGATTGTCGTCATTAATGTCAAGGTCATGCCCAGGTTTGTGTATGCGTCGGCTTTCCCCCCGCGAATAATGGAATTTTCAATATTGTCGGCATGGCGGTCTTCCCATGTTTTTTCTAACGTCTTGTCCATTGCCAAGGCTTTGATCGTAGTCCGTCCGGCAATAACACCTGCGATGAGGTCATCCCGGCTAAGTGCCGTCTTTTTTTCTTCCTGACTGGCATTGCCGATCACTTTTCCTGAACGCCAGGCAACCAGCAAGAATAAAGGTAAAATAATAAGGAAAACCCAGGCAATTGGGAGAGCAAGAACAAGAATAAGACCGAGGAAAAGAAAAACAAAGGGAAGGTCAACCAATAGAATTGCCGTGCCGCCGCTTAGTGTGTTGCGAACGGTGTCCACATCACGAAACATCGTTTGCCAATAGGCTGCCGGTTTGCTTTCCAATGTATGCAAAGGGACTTGCGTAAATTGTTTAAAAAGTTTCCTGCCAACATCCACGTCAATTTTGAGGGCAACGCGCTGCATGACCTTTGATCGGGCTTGGCGCAATGAATAATCAAATACTAAGACAAGGACAATACCGATCAGTAAGCCTTTTAAGGTTTCAAGACCTCCGTTAAAAACCACGCGGTCATAGACTTGTAAGACGAAAACCGGGACAGCCAAGGCTAACATGTTGATAAAGAATGACATGCCCATGACTTCTCGAAAAGTCTTCAGAAGTGGCTTTATGATGGGTTTTAACCAGTTGAAACTCTGCGGCAGCATTTGCGATTCCATTAACCCTGTTAATTTATAAACTAGAAACTAACTTAATTTTGTCTGAAAAACGACTGTATATATCTGTTTTTTGTAGCATTATTTCAAATAAATGCCATGTTTTCTTGACCTGTGACAGCTTAGCTGGTGTCATGATTAGAGGTTGGCACAATTACGAGGGGATTGTCACGTGGCTGATGATGTTTCTAAAAAACAAAAGAAACCGGGCAGAATACGTAAGTTTTTCTCAATGGCCCGGTTGGTCGGTTTTCTCCTTCTCCTCGGATTATTGGGTGTTCAGGTCGTTAATCCTTATCCCGTTGATTTTTTACGAGTTAAAATCTTTGACATGTATCAACGTGCCCAACCGCGTGAGGTCAAAACCCGCCCGGTAACGATTGTAGACTTGGACGAAGAAAGTCTTGCAACCGTCGGGCAGTGGCCGTGGCCGCGCACAATCATTGCAGATATGGTGGCCAATCTATTTCGAATGGGGGCGGGGGTTGTTGCCTTCGATATTGCATTCCCTGAACCAGATCGTCTTTCACCCAATATGATTGCTGATAACGTCAGTGGATTGGATCCGACGATTGAAGAAACCATTCGCCAGTTGCCAAGTAATGATGCCTATTTTGCCAATATTATTAAACAAACACGTGTTGTATTGGGGCAGGCAGGCTTTGATCGTAAAATCGAAGATCAGGTTCATCGCCCGCCGGTTAAGAAATCAATTGCTTTTCGCGGTGAAAAACCACACGCATTTGTACCGTCTCTGCCTTCACTTGTGCGTAATATTCCTGAAATTGAAGAAGTTGCGGCTGGCCATGGTTTCTTTTCATTATTCCCGGAACCTGATGGGGTTGTGCGACGTGTTCCTACGCTTTTTCAATATGAAAATGAGATCTATACAGGCTTGGCGGTGGAAATGCTGCGTGTCGCAACAGGTCGGCGTACAATTCTCGTAACTTCCAATGAATTAGGCGTTGAAAAAGTTGCCATTGCCAAAGGTTTAATTTTACCAACAGATAAAAAGGGGCGGGTTTGGCCGCATTTTTCCAAACGCGATAAAGAAAAATATGTTTCGGCACGCGATGTTTTAAGTGGTGTCGTTGATCCGGCACTGGTGCGCGGTAAGCTCATCATTGTCGGGACATCTGCCGTTGGCTTACTTGATATTCGTTCAACACCTGTGGAAGAAACGCTGCCTGGGGTGGAAGTTCATGCCAATGTGATTGAGGCTGTGGTCGATAATGCTTTTCTTAGTCGTCCGCCCAATATGGATGGTGCAGAATTTCTGCTGACCCTGTTTGCAGGCTTGGTGATGATTCTTCTCGTCCCGATGATTGGGGCAAAATGGACATTGATCCTCTTCCTCTTTATTGCGGGCGGCTCTGGGGCATCGTCATGGTATCTGTTTAGTGAGAAAAAGTTACTATTTGATGCAGGCTTTGCTATGCTCTCGACACTCGGCATTTATATACAATTGACCTATATGGGATATGCAGCAGAGGAAGCGCAGAAAAAACAAGTCCGATCAGCGTTTTCACACTATATGTCACCAGCATTGGTCGAACGATTGGCAGAAGACCCCGGTCAATTGAAATTAGGGGGTGAAAATCGTGAAATGACGCTTTTGTTCTGTGATGTTCGCGGCTTTACCTCCATTTCAGAACTATTTGATGCCGAGGGTCTCACCAAATTGATCAACAAGTTCTTAACTCCGCTGACAAACGTTATTTTGCAACGACAGGGGACGATTGATAAATATATGGGTGATTGCATCATGGCGTTCTGGAATGCTCCATTGGATGATCCTAATCATCAACGCAATGGCTGCCTCTCTGCCCTTGAAATGATTGACTCGCTTGTTGCTGTAAACGAACGTCTGGAAAAAGAAGCCGAAGAAGAAGGTCGCCCCCATATTCCCCTAAAAATCGGCATTGGTTTGAATACAGGAACCTGTTGTGTGGGGAATATGGGATCAGATCAACGTTTTGATTATTCTGTTCTGGGCGATAGTGTAAATTTAGCTTCACGCCTAGAAGGTCAATCTAAAACATACGGTGTAACAATTGTTATTGGCGAAAACACCTATGTGAATGTGCAGGACTTGGCCTGTATTGAACTGGATTTGATTAAAGTAAAAGGCAAGACGGAAGCTGTTCGTATTTATTCAGTTCTGGGCGATGACAAAATTGCCCAGACACCTGAATTTATTGCATATGCCAAACATCATGCGACCTTGTTAAAAGATTATCGTCTACAAAATTGGGAAAAAGTACGCCAAGATATCAAAACAGCAAATGAAATGATTGATAAATTGGGTATGGCACATCACGGCCTTTATGATCTTTACCAAGAACGTATGATCGCTTATGAAACCGAACCACCAGGACCGGACTGGGATGGTGTTTTTGTTGCAACAACAAAATAAGTAAAAAAGGCTCTGTTATTTACCAGAGCTTTTTTTTATTTAATAAGCTCATATTGAATATGGTTTTTCCTTCCCTACATATTTTAAATTAGGGGTAGATGATCAAGTGAATAAATAAACTATCTGCAGGTCAACTCACTACCCTAAGAAATGATGTGTGAGGGTATGTTATGTTTGTGAATATTGGCAGCCGATTGTTAACGGTCGCAGCATTGATTGTTATCGTGACGTTTACGGCATTTATTCTTTATTTTGATTTTAATCAGCGTCAGGCTATCCGCAGTACTTTGACATCCGATTTGGCAGAGACATCAGAATTGGCAACCAATACCATTTCAAATTGGATTGATATCAGGCGCCGTCTTATTGAAAATTTTGGACAAGTCATTAATGAAGGGGATAGTGTTGATTTGGTGGCGAACTTGGCAAACCGTCCCGTTATGGCCCGCACATTCAAATATGCATATTTTGGTGATGCACAAGGAGTCATGACGATGGCACCGCCGGACGAATTGCCGGAAGGCTACGACCCACGCCAACGTCCATGGTATAAAGATGCAATTGCAGCACAAAACGCCACTCTGACAGAGCCTTATGTTGATGCTTCTTCGGGAAGCTTAATTGTAACGACTGCATACCCAATCGAAAAAAACGGTAAGGTTTTAGGTGTTGTGGGTGGTGATATTGATATTACCGATTTGGGTGATTTAATTCGCAGTGTTGATCTTGGCGGTATGGGATATGCTTTTCTTGCCAATGACAAAGGAACCGTTCTGATCCATCCGGATGTTAAAAACACCCTAAAACCTGTGACCGAAGTCTTTCCTGAAAATACGCCGAAGGTAGAGGAAGGGAACGAGCATATTCTGGATAGTGATCAAAAAGAGCTTTATTTGTTTAAAAAAGTAACCGGTTTGCCCAGTGTCAATTGGTATCTTGGCTTTGCCATAGATCGAGATAAAGCCTTTGCAGCTCTATCTTCATTCCGCAGAACAGCTATTATTGTCACTTTAATTGCTGTTGGTGCCATTATCGGTCTGATGGGGGTTTTGGTTAAAACATGGGTATCACGCCCGGTTTTGAAAATGGCAGGTGCTATGAGCGAGCTTGCCAATCGTAACCTTGATATATCTATCCCCCAAAGTTCTTTTAAAGATGAATTAAGTCAAATGTCGGACGCACTCGGTGTCTTTAAGGAAAACGCCATAAAGATGGAAGAATTGTCTCGTGAAAATGAACAAGCCAGCGTCCGAATGGCAGAAGAGCGTCGTAGAACATTAAATGACATGGCTGATTCTTTTGAAAGAAAAGTCCTTTCCATTGTTGAAAATGTCGCAAGGTCATCTGAACAAACACAAGATGTTGCTCGTCGCGTTCAAGAAAGTGCAGAAGAGTCCAGTCAAAGGGCCAATGTTGTGACCAATGCAGCAGAGGAAACAACACAAAGTGTGCAAACTGTCGCAGCAGCAACAGAGCAACTGTCTGCAGCAATTCGTGAAATCGGCGGACAAGTGACACAGTCAATTGAAATTGCTCGCCAAGCTGTTGAAGATGTGGAAAATACCAATTTGACCATTACGGAACTAGCGGGAGCTGCGGACAAAATTGGTGAAGTTGTAAGTCTTATTCAAAATATTGCAGGACAAACGAATTTATTGGCGTTGAATGCAACAATCGAAGCCGCACGGGCAGGGGAAGCCGGTAAAGGGTTTGCCGTGGTCGCCAGTGAAGTCAAAAACTTGGCAACACAGACAGACCGTGCAACTGGTGACATTCAGTCCCAAGTTAGCGGTATTCAAATCAGCAGCTCGGACTCTGTTAGTGCAATCTCAGCTATCAGCCAAATTATGGGGCAAATCAGTGAGTATGCCAGTGCAATTGCTGCAGCTGTAGAACAGCAAGGGGCTGCGACACAAGAAATATCAGACAGTGTTCAACGTGCGGCATCCGGTACGCAGGAAGTTTCCAGTAATGTCACGGCTGTTTCTGAAGCATCCAATGCCTTGCGCGAAGAAGCGAATAGTTTATTGACGGCATCAAATGAAATGCTTTCTTTATCAAATCTTTTGAAAGCAGAGGTTGTTGATTTCTTGTCCACTGTCCGACGTAACGAGTAATATCAAAGCGGTGCAAACGTAAAAAAAACCGCCAGAGAGGAGGCGGTTTTTTTATAAGTTCTTTAGGAACCAAGCCCTAAAACATCTGATGTAAGCTGACCTGTGGTATAAAGCACCGTGTAAATGGCAAGGCGGTGATCGTAAAACAGCTCGGCATATTTAATCTTGGTTTCGTAAACTTCTTTTTCACGGTCTAGTACGTTCAAAACATCCACGCCTTCGGCGCCGTTCTCGCGTTGTTTCCGTGTATCCAAGAAAATTTCTTCCTTAAGGATTACATCGTTTTCTTTAAGTGCCAGACGTTCTTGATTGGTTTCCAGCGTATGCCATGCCTGTCTGGCAGCTTCTATGGTTTTACGTGAAGTATAATCATAAGTGCTTTTGCTGGCAGCGTAATCAAATGTTGCCTTCTTCATCGCGTATTCAGTTGAAAAACCACTGAAAAGGTCCCAATTTGCCTCAACTAGGACTGAATAGTCACGACGAACACCAATGGTCGCATTTTTATTTTCTTCAAAATTCATCGATCCAACCAGATCAACGCTGGGCATATATTCAGCATAAATGCCCCGTTTATTTTCATTTGCGATTTCAGATGTTAAATCGGCTTTTTGCAGATTTGGGTTTTGCTTCAATGCCAATTGGACGGCTTCATCCAGGCTTGTCGGCAATAAATTCATCGGTGGATTTGGATCCAGCATGGCGGCAATATCCGGGGCATGACCGAACACTTGCATGAACTGGTCTGCGGCACGCGCCAGATCACCTTCATAGCCGACACGTGTGTCTTTAGCTGTTTGTAAGCGAGATTTGGCGTTTAAGACATCAATACCAATACCAGAACCACGTCGGACGCGTTCATCTTCCAATTCCATTTGGGTTTTAATATTGGCTTCATTTTCACGTGCATATTCAATACGGCGAGCTTGTTTAAGGACTTCCAGATAAACCGTAATACCTTCAATCAAAAGATTTTGCCGTGTTGATTCTTCACCTTTTTGCGTTTCTTCCTTGGTCAAGGTTGCGCTACGAATGGCTGAATCGGTTGCATAACCATCAAATAAGTTTTGGGTTACTTTCACGCCAGCTACAGATCGCATGAGCGAGGAATCATCTTTTCCGTCAGAGTTGGCTCGCTCGGATGGATTTGTGATCCACTCATACCCATAATCACCAGTGAAGGCGACGGAGGGCAGATTAGCAGACTGTTGAACTTCTATTTCTTCTTCAGCGCCCTTTGTGGTTTTTGTTGCAGCTTTTAACTGCGGGTGTTCAACCAACATATTGCTGAGTTCAGATTCCAAACTCGCTGCGTGCGATGTCGTTACGTTTGCAACACAGAGCAATGCCCCTAAACATGTCCCTAAGAAATAATGAGCCCTCACAGGACTTCCCTCCAGCCAATAAGTATACTTTAACGCGGATTTTAGTGCGATACAGTCAATCCGTCAAACCTTATTGGTGTAATAGGTTATGGTTTCATGTTTAAAAAAGGGTTTATAGTTTCAGTTTCACTTCAACAATGTCTTCTTCGATGATTGTTTTCGCTTCAAACCCCATTGCTTTCACCATTTCGAGCATGGTCCTATTTTCTCGTAAGATTTGTCCAGTAAAGTAAATCGTACCGCGTGAACGACAATAATCAATCATTTTATTGAGCAGTTTCCACCCCAGTTTTTGACCTTTCAGGTCTGAACGAACCAAAATGGCATATTCAGCATCTTCGTTATTTGGGTCAGTCCCCGTTCGCACAACACCAAGTGTTTCCAGATGGCCATCTTTTTCGTTCGGGGCTTGTGCAATAAAGGCCATTTCCCGATCATAATCAATTTGGGTTAGGCGAGCCATTTCTGAATGTGGCAATTCACGAACAGAACCAAAGAAACGGAAACGAATGTCTTCTGGTGAAACATGGGTCATAAATTCTTTGTGGGCGGGTTCATCTTCCGGTTTAATCGGCCGGATCAAAACTTTGCGCCCGTTGCGCATCGTAAACTCTTCTTCCAGAGATGCAGGGTAGGACCGTATTGCCAGTCGGCGGTTTGGATGCTTATGGGTTATTTTTTTGATCCGCATCCGGGAATCGACCGCCAATGCGCCAGACTTGGATGCAAAAATGGGGTTCACATCAAATTCTTGTATTTCAGGGAAATCAATGCAGATTTCAGAAAGTTCGATTAACGCCTGACAGAGGGCATTGCGATCAATTGGCGGCGTATCCCGATAGCCTTTCAACAGTTTATTGATTTTAGTTCTGGAAATAAGATCGTCAGCCAATCTCATGTTTAAAGGTGGTAAGGCAATGGCACGATCAGCAATGATTTCTGTTGCTGTTCCGCCTTCACCGCAGAGTAAAACAGGGCCGAAAACAGGGTGATGCGCCATACCTGCAATCAATTCATGACAACGGGGCTGATGAACCATCTTTTGAATGATAAAGCCTGTAATTTGTGCTTTTTTGTTGAACTTTTGGACGCGGCTACTAATGGCTTTAACAGCCTCTTCGACAGCGCGTTCATTTTCAAGGGACAAAACAACCCCGCCCACATCTGATTTATGCACAATGTCAGGAGATAGGATTTTAACAACAACGGGAAAACCAATTTCAGCTGCGACTTTTTTGGCTTCGCTTACGTCTTTTGCAAGTCGTGATTCAACAGTATCAATGCCATAGGCCCGTAGTATTTTTTTAGTATCTGTTTCTTTTAGCCATGTTTCACCGTTTTCAAGGGCTTCATTAATGATTTGGCGAACTTCTGCACGGGCTGGCTTAATATCAGCGGGGACACGCTCTGGTATTTCCATCAATGTCGTCTGGTTTTTCAGATATTCAACAATATGCATAAAAGCAGTAATGGCCATTCGGGGAGAGGAATAAGCTGGAATAGCATTTTCTTCAAAAATCTGATGGGCCTCTTGAACCGTTTTTTCGCCAACCCAACAGGTTAAAATATTTCCTTTTAGTTTTTTATGCATTGCAACTAACTGACGCGCACTTTCTGTGCTGTTTTCCTGAATATTGGGCGAATACAGAAATAAGATACAATCTGCTTCCTTGCTTTTTTTCAAGATTTCATAAACTTGTGGGAAATCCTGCGCGCGACATCGAATACCGGTATGGTTGGTTTTCGATAAAACATCACATTTACCGATGATATCATTTAGTTTTTGATGTGTTTCTTCTGAAAGGGTCGCAAGTTTGCCATTGCTTTCCAGTAGATGATCTGCCGCAATGAGATTAAGTCCCACACCGTTTGAAACAATCGCAAGCTTATTGCCTTTAAAGGGTTTTGTAACCGACAGGGTTTCCGCACCTGCAAAGAGTTCCGCAATGCTGTTTACCCGTAACATACCGGCACGTTTAAAGGCCGCATCATAGACCAAATCACTGGCAGCCATTGCCCCAGAATGAGATTGCGTTGTCAGGTTTGAAATATCATGACGGCCTGATTTCATAACAAGAATAGGTTTGTTGCGCGCAGCAGAGCGTGCAGCAGACATAAAATTTCGATGATCCTGAATGGATTCCATATATAGAAGGATTGCACGGGTAAAAGGATCACTGCCGAGATAGTCAATAATATCGCCGAAATCGAGTCCTGTACATTTCCCAATTGAAATAAAGTGGGAGAACCCCACACCATGTGCATTGGCCCAATCCAGAACCGTGCTCGACATCGTGGAGGATTGGGAGACGTATGCGATTTTCCCCCCTTTAATGGGAAGGTGATGCGTGCTTGCATTTAAATTTTTACCGGGAACAACCGCTCCCATACTGTTTGGTCCCAAAATGCGCATGCCGTACTTTTTATGAAGTTCACCTAAAAAAGCCGGTGTTTCTTCGTCAATGCAACTGGTTTGATGGCTCACGAGAATAGCCGCTTTCACCCCCTGTTCCCCAAGGGTTTGCATTGTCGCTTCAAGTGTTGCAACTTCCGTACAGACGATGGCAAGGTCAGGTGTTTCTGGTAGGGCAGGGATATCACGATAGGTTAAGATGCCGCCAATGGCCTTATAATCAGTACTTACCGGCATGATGGGGCCCTGAAAGCCACCTGTTATCAAATTTCGAATAACGACGTTACCGCATTGTCCTTCCTCGTTTGTTGCGCCAATAACACAAATAGATTTGGCGGCAAACATTTTATCGAGATTACGGATTCCCATTGCCCTTTTCCCCCATTTGAAAAAGCAAATATTTACAGATATATATTCGTGATTCGGCAGGGTATCTAATATCAGAGTAAAAACAAGTTACAAAGATGGGACAGTGCTGCGCAAAAAGCGCATGGCTATTGTCAATCTATCTATGATTCAGATTCAAAATCTTCTTGCAGAAGTTCTAAGCTTGGAATTGTCACTTGGCGACCTTTAAAGATAGCCAATTGATCTTCTTCCAGTTTTTTAATTGTACGTGCAATTGTTTCCGGACGTGTGCCGATGGCGGCAGCTAATTCCTGTCGTGATAAGGGAAGCTCAATTACAACTTCGTCATCATCGCTTTCGTTACTTGAATAACGTGTTTTAAGGCTGAGAAGCAGGTGTGCCAGTCTTTTACGAACAGGCTGCGTGGTCGTCAGAAGGTATAATTCTTCAATTTCACGTAAATCACGTGCAACACGTCGAGTAAAGCGTATAGCAACATCAGGCGATTGAGATAACAAGTGTTCAAGGCTGGCGCGTGGAATGAAACAGAGTTTGCTTTTTACTAAAACCTCAGCCGTTCCGGCATGCCTCTCGTTGGCCAAGAATGACCGATGCCCAAAGGCTTCACCTGGCTGAACCAAGCGAACGACGGCAGAGTTACCATTGACATCGGTTTTACGAATGGCAATCAAGCCAGATTTCAGGCAATAAACACCTTCACATCGATCACCTTCAAGGTAAATATTTTGTCCGATATCATAAGTACGATGAGTGCGTTGCAAGCGATCAGATTCAAGGCCGGAACGGGCGAGTCCGCATAAAGAGGAATCGTCTTTTCCTCCCCCACAGGTACCGCATTTTGTCACGGTGATCGGTTTGCCTTCTATACCCACTTTGCCTCTCAACGACGCTCAGCTAATTTTTTCAATGCCTTGAATGACTTCTTTTAGTCATTCTCTTTATTGGTGAATTACATCTTACTAACAATTTAGCGAAATGAAATAGAAAATTGATCTATGTCACGTAAAATCCCTCAATCTGAAATTGGAGGGTGAACAATTTTTAATTGCCTCTATCAATGTTAAATGGAATAATTGGGATATTGATAGGACCTAAAGATGCTTACCACTTCCATTGAAGATTCTGTTACTCAACTAGACGAAATCGATAACTTACAGGATTTTAGCACCTTTCTTCTGGCGCTAAAAGATCGTCTGGGGTTTGACCATTTTACCTATGCGATTTTTAATTCTCCGAATGTTAAAATTAGCGACCCCTTGGTTACGTGCAGTTACCAAAGCGAATGGTTGGATTATTATTTCTCCGAAGATTGTATAAATTGTGACCCGATTGTTCGGGCTGCGCAAAACTCGCATACGCCCTACATTTGGGAGAAGTTAAAAAAAAGTAAGACAGAACAAATATTTATGGACCGTGCACAAGATTTCGGTATTTCAAATCGTGGTATGACAATTCCCATTCGTCGCGCAAATAATGAGTTGGCGCTTGTCAGCGTCTGTGCAAATGCAAATCGTGATCAATGGAACGACCTGATGAATTACAGTGTTCCTGTGGTTCGTTTTATGGCCGATTATTGCCATGACTCTTTTATGGAGAAATTCACTGAAGAATCGGGGGAGAGTGAAAATATTAAATTAACCACAAGGGAACGAGAATGCCTGTTGTGGACGGCGCGGGGGAAAAGTAATTGGGAAATCGCAAATATCCTAAATGTAGCTGAGCGTACGGTGACTTTTCATATCGGAAATGCTTGTACAAAGTTAGGTGTGAATGGTCGTTTTCAGGCCACTGTCAAAGCGATTGCACACCATATTATTTATCCATAAAAAAACCTGTAGGATTCTACAGGATGATTTTTATTTCAAAATACTATCTAATTTCCCTCAAAATTTATGAATATGGGGAGCGGATAGATGACAGTTGTAAATATTGATGATTACCGGGATTACACGCCTTTTGAGCGTATTTCAGCAGATGAACTTATCCAATGCATCGGTTACCTTCAAAAAGAGGCTCGTAAATCTGGTTTTAGTGAAGTTTCAGACCTTTTAGCGCTGGCGAATATAGCGACTACAGATTTATTAAAAAAATAAAAAACAAAGGAACGGCTTTTCTAAGGCCGTTCCTTATGTTTTTATTGTGACTAACCGTTAACGGTTTCACTTTCAGCAATGGCGCGTACAACATCGATCACACGTTTACGGATAACTGGATCCTGTAGACGTGAGAATGTACGAACCAATTCCAAAGTCTGACGACGGTGTAGTGTCAGGTGTTCTTCTGGAATATCACTTTCTGCGGTTTCGCCTTGATACCCTGGGAATGATTCGCGCACGCTTTCCGGCATATCTTCAAAAAAGAAAGATACGGGAACATCTAACACATTACCAAGTTGCCAAAGCTTGCTGGCGCTTACGCGGTTTGCGCCACGCTCATATTTCTGAATTTGTTGGAATGTCAGACCAATGCTTTCACCCAGCTTACCTTGGGTCATACCCATCAGTGTACGGCGCAATTTAACACGTTGACCAACATGCACATCGACCGGATGTGGGGTGTCGCTTCCACGTGTGCCCGGTAAAATATCATTTGTAGCAGTTTTTACCATTTTATTTTCCTTTAGTTACTCGGCTTTTTCAGTTTTCTATCCCCATACGATAGTAAGTGACAACCTCTATCAACTTGGGTTCGGTTGTATTATAACGAGACATTATTCGTTTGTCTCGCAGAAAACGCAATCACAAGTGGTTTATTACCTATTTTTTTGGGCGTTAATACTGCGCTAGGTCTATATACGTAGTATTTTACGCTCAAAATTATTAAAAGTACCATTGATAAGGGTAATAAAAAAGCACTCCCGCATAATGCTGAGAGTGCTTTTTAAATTGGCTCCGCCTGCTGGGCTCGAACCAGCGACATATGGATTAACAGTCCACCGTTCTACCAACTGAACTAAGGCGGATCAGAGCTATAGCCGATGATTACATCCAGAACCAAATTGGCTCCGCCTGCTGGGCTCGAACCAGCGACATATGGATTAACAGTCCACCGTTCTACCAACTGAACTAAGGCGGATCGGAGATCGTGGAGGCGCGGAGCGGATTCGAACCGCTGTTCACGGATTTGCAATCCGCTGCATAACCACTCTACCACCGCGCCAGATCCAATCACTTCGGTTTGGCTGTAACCATCGGCGGAGCGGAAATTAGTCGGATGACCTCTCGCGGTCAATCCATTTTTTTCATTTTTTTTCATTTTTTATGAATTATGGCTAAAAAACTGGGATTTATTCGTTCTACACCATTGTCATAGAAGCGAATGCGGATTATAAAACGGCACATGAGATGCGCAGGTTGCTCAAAATTTAAGTCATCCTGTTCGTAATCGACGAGTTTATTGATTTAACACTTTTTACGGTGCCACTATGGATTATGCGCTTTCCCGTTCGAATATGATTGAAGGTCAGATAAAAACCAACCGGGTCGCCGACCCTTATGTTTTGGATGCCATGGGTGCGGTTCCCCGTGAGGTGTTTGTACCGACATCCAAAAAAGGTGTCGCTTATGTTGATGACGCACTTGAGGTTGGTAACGGTCGTTTTGTGCTGGAACCAATGGTTCTTGCCAGAATGTTGGAAACTGCCGAGTTGGATGAAAACGATATTGTTCTCGATATTGGCTGCAACACTGGTTATTCAACAGCTGTTCTCGCAAAAATCGTTAGCATGGTGGTTGCTATCGAAAGCGATGAAGAACTTGCGACAACTGCAACAAACAATTTAAGCCAAATCGGGATTGATAACGCTGTGGTCGTCACCGGAGACATGGAAGCAGGCGTTGAAAAGCAGGCGCCTTATAATGTTATTCTCTTTAACGGCGCAGTTTCAAATGTTCCGGATTCCATTAAAAATCAATTGGCAGATGGCGGGCGATTGTTGGTGATTGAGCAAGGCAAATCAACAATGTCCAATGTTTGCGTATATACACGCAACAATGATATTTTTTCAAAACACGATATCATGGAAGCGGGCGTTGCAAGCTTGCCAGGTTTTGAGAATAAAGCCGCTTTCACTTTTTAAGTGTTTGAAAATAATAATTAAAATGCCTTGTTCGACAGTGATCGGGCAAGGCATTTTTTTTGAAAAAAGATTTACCTGTATGTGAGGTAATTCACTTTTTTAGCCTTGTAATCGGTTGTAAAGAATTAGTTTAGAAAATTCTGTTAAAAAACATTAATTTACAAGTGTCTGAATCCTTTGCCTTTCATGTTGCAGATGGTTAGACTGTGCGAAACTTAATATAAGTATTATGGGTAATGAAATGAACCTGAGAAAAAACTTTCTAATCGGCGTTGCCTTAGGCGCGATGGCTTTTAGTTCGCAAGCGAATGCCGAAACACTTAGAGAGGCTCTCGTTAAAGCATATATGAACAATCCCGCGCTTAACTCTGAACGCGCAACGGTCCGGGCGACGGACGAAGGTGTTTCTCAGGCGTTAGCCAATTGGCGCCCGGAAGTCATATGGACGGGAACGGTTGCCAAGGAACGTAATGACAATAATTCCCGAACAGGTTCAAATCGTGAGCAGACATTGACACCAATGACGAGCTCTTTTGCTGTAACCCAGCCTTTATTCCGTGGTTTCCAAACCGAAGCAGCAACTGCTGAAGCAGAAGCAAAGGTCGATGCTGCACGTGCCCGCTTGCTGGAAAAAGAACAAGAAATCTTAATGGATGCGGTATTGGCCTATTCAAATATTGTTCGAGATGAGGCCGTTCTTGAACTGAACCGTAATAACGAACAGGTTTTACGTCGCCAATTTGAAGCAACAAATGATCGTTTCGAAGTCGGGGAATTAACCCGTACGGACGTGAGCCAAGCCGAAGCGCGTTTTGCCAAAGCAACGGCAGACCGTATTCAGTCAGAAGGGGACCTCGAATCCTCACGTGCAACTTATCAAAAAATAATTGGTGAAATTCCGACCAAACCGATTCCCTCTCCTTTGCCAAGCGATATCCCGACAACGGTGGAAGAAGTCATCGAACGGGCACAACAAAGTAATCCGACTTTCTTAGCGGCTATTGCTGATGAAAAAGCTGCAATGGAAAATATCGAGGAAATGGCCGGTAAATTGTTACCGGAACTGAATTTAACCGCGTCTACGGACACAGCACTGGAATCGTCTTCGCGTAACAGCCGGTCCGAGTCGGCAAGCATCGGTCTGTCTTTAAAAGTTCCGTTCTATCAAAAAGGGACTGTGTACTCGCAAGTTCGTCAGGCTAAGCAAACAGCTGCTGAAAAACGCATGGACATGGAAGAGGCCCGTCGCAGTGCTGTGGAAAGTGGCCGCACCGGTTGGGAAGGTCTGGTCACCGCGAGAGCGCGTATTCAGTCTTTCTTAGCACAAATTCGTTCTGCTGAGGTTGCACTGGATGGTGTTCAACGCGAAGCCGCTGTTGGGTCACGTACCGTTCTTGATGTCCTTGATGCGGAACAAGAATTATTGGATGCTAAAGTAAGTTTGGTACGTGCACAACGTGATGAATTGGTTGCAGTTTATGAATTAAAGCAGGCCATTGGGGAATTGACGGCAGAAAAATTAGGGCTGGACACCGGGATTTATGACCCGAAAGTCCATTATGATGAAGTTCGCGACGCATGGATCGGTACATCGTCTGTCGGCGATGTTGACGAAAAAGAATAAGTAGATAACAATTCATTAAGGTGAGGACGCGTATAATATTTACATTGGAAACTTTTTTTCATAAATACATACGCAAAATATAATCGGGTGAAGTTGAGATGAGTGACGAAAATACAGAAGCAGGTGACGGCGCAGAGCCGTCGATGGAGGATATTTTAGCCTCTATCCGGCGTATTCTTTCTGAGGATGATGAAGAAGGTGCCGAGGCTGCTCCGACTGAAGAAGCAACACCCGAGCCAGAACCGGAACCAATGCCGGAACCTGAGCCAGAACCAATGCCGGAACCTGAACCGGAGCCAATGCCTGAGCCGGAACCCGAACCGGAACCAATGCCGGAACCCGAACCGGAGCCCATGCCTGAACCGGAACCAGAACCAATGCCTGAGCCGGAACCGGAACTTGAGCCTGTGATTGAATTGGAAGACCCCGAACCAATCATTGAAGAGATTGAAGAAATCGATATTGATGATGATATCCTGGATTTAACATCTGATATGATGATTGAGGAAGAAGAACCAGAGCCGGAACCGGAACCTGTTTTTGAGCCGCAACCCATTTTGGCATCCGATGTTGCCAATCGGATTGTCTCTCCGCCAACAGCAGATGCATCGACAGATGTCTTGTCCGAACTGGCAAAAGCAATTCTGGATCAACGCGATATCGCTGTTGGGACCCGCGACATTACGTTGGAAGGCCTAACCCGCGAAATGTTGCGACCATTGCTGAAAGAATGGCTCGATCGTAATTTGCCTTACTTGATTGAACGATTGGTCAAAAAAGAAATCGATATCATGATTAACCGTGCGGAACGTCTGGAAGACTAAAACACGATTAATCTTGCGAAATTACAGCGCCCGGGCTTGTCCTCGGGCGTTTTCGCGTTTATTAAAGCTATAAATTTTCATTTAGATAAGAGGCTGTGTCTTAAAATGCTCGACAAGACGTTCAACCCGGCTACTGTTGAAGAAAAACACTACACGCTTTGGGAAGAGAAAAACGCATTTGCCGCCAATCATGAAGCTGGCAAAGAACCCTATACGATCATGATGCCGCCGCCTAATGTGACAGGCAGCTTGCATATGGGACACGCCCTGACATTTACTTTGCAAGATATTCTAATCCGTTATAACAGGATGAAGGGTAAAGATGCCCTTTGGCAACCCGGCACAGACCACGCAGGCATTGCCACACAAATGGTGGTAGAACGCCGTTTGGAAGCTGAAGGTGTGACCCGCCATGATTTGGGCCGCGATAAATTCATTGATAAAATCTGGGAATGGAAAGCAGAATCAGGTGGGACAATTGTTAATCAATTGCGTCGTCTTGGTGCTTCTGCCGATTGGGCTAAAGAGCGCTTTACCATGGATGAAGGCTTATCAGAAGCCGTCCGTAAAGTTTTCGTCGAACTTTACAAACAAGATCTGATTTATCGCGATAAAAAGCTCGTCAACTGGGATCCGAAGTTGCATACCGCCATTTCAGATCTGGAAGTGGAACAACGCGAAGTCAACGGTAAAATGTGGTACTTCAACTATCCATTAGAAGGTGAGGACGGTAAATTTGTTACCGTTGGGACCACACGCCCGGAAACCATGCTCGGTGATACAGGCGTTGCGGTTCATCCCGATGATGAGCGTTATAAAGATTTGATTGGTAAAAATGTTATTTTGCCAATCGTAAATCGTGCGATCCCGATTGTTGCCGATGAATATGCCGATCCTGAAAAAGGTTCAGGTGCTGTAAAAATTACACCGGGTCACGATTTTAATGACTACGAAGTCGGTAAACGTTGCAATCTGGAAATTATTAACGTTCTGGACCTTAACGCGCATTTAAATGAAAACGTGCCTGAAAAATATCAAGGTATGGAACGCTTCGAAGCCCGCACAAAAGTTGTCGCCGAAATGGAAGAACTGGGCCTTTTGGTGAAGATCGAAGAAAATCCGATGA
The DNA here is from genome assembly GCF_050058155.1 of Terasakiella sp. 4MB5A. Classification (GTDB taxonomy): domain Bacteria; phylum Pseudomonadota; class Alphaproteobacteria; order Rhodospirillales; family Terasakiellaceae; genus Terasakiella; species Terasakiella halodenitrificans. The sequence continues at coordinate 2,113,176 of NZ_CP188815.1, forward strand.
CAGTTCCTTATGGGGATCGTTCCGGGGTTGTGATCGAACCTTGGTTGACGGATCAATGGTTTGTAAAAGCCGACGTGTTGGCAAAACCAGCCTTGGAAGCGGTTGAAACAGGTAAAACGCGGTTTGTCCCGAAACAATGGGAAAATACTTATTTTGAGTGGATGCGCAATATTCAGCCTTGGTGTATTTCCCGACAAATTTGGTGGGGACATCAAATTCCGGCATGGTTTGACGAAGATGGTAACGTCTATGTTGAAATGACCGAAGAAGCAGCGCAAAAAGCAGCAGGTGAGGGTGTTAAACTCACCCGTGAAACCGATGTGCTTGATACATGGTTCTCTTCTGCTCTTTGGCCATTTTCGACATTAGGCTGGCCGGAAAAAACACCTCAATTGGATCATTATTACACCACAGATGTGCTGGTTACCGGGTTTGATATCATTTTCTTCTGGGTTGCCCGGATGATGATGATGGGTATTCATTTCATGGGTGAAGTTCCGTTCAAGGATATTTACATCCACGCGCTTGTTCGTGATGAGCAAGGGGCAAAAATGTCGAAATCCAAAGGTAACGTTATCGATCCGTTGGAATTGATTGATCAGTATGGTGCCGATGCGATGCGCTTTACACTGACCGCAATGGCTGCACAGGGGCGTGATATCAAACTTGCCACCAGCCGTGTCGAAGGATACCGCAATTTTGCGACGAAACTTTGGAATGCCGCACGTTTCTGTCAAATAAACGGGTGTAAACCGGCTAAAGACTTTAATGCAGCAAGTGTTAAGCACCCCGTTAACCGTTGGATTGTTGGCAAGGTCGGTGAAGTTGCCGGCGAAGTTGGCACGGCAATTGACGGCTATCGTTTCAACGAGTCGGCCAATGCGATTTATGGGTTTGCCTGGGGCACATTCTGTGACTGGTATCTGGAATTCACCAAACCCATCTTAAATGGGGATGACGAAAGCGCGATTGAAGAAACGCGGGCCACAACCGCATGGGTTTTTGATCAAATTCTCCACATCCTGCACCCAATGATGCCGTTTATTACCGAAGAACTATGGGAATCGATGGCTGATGAACGTGATATGCAGTTAATTAGTGCCGCATGGCCGGAAAAATTATTAGATGATAACGATGCCAACGAGGAAATGGATTGGTTGGTTCAACTTATTTCCACGATCCGTACAACGCGTTCAGAATTGAATGTACCGGGAAGTGTTCCCCTTTCCGTTTATTTGCAAGGTGCCAATGAAAAGACGGCCCAACGTTTGGCGCGCAATGAAAACCTGATCAAGCGCATGGCTCGCCTGGGATCTATCGACTTGGTTGATGAAGCTGTTGCACACGGCTGTGTTCAGGAAGTCGTTGGCGAATCTACTGTCTTTATCAATGTGGTTGATCATATGGATGTAGCGGCGGAAAAAGCCCGGTTGGAAAAAGAAATCGCCAATCTGGATAAAATCATCGGTGGCAAAGAGAAAAAACTGGCAAACGAAAAATTTGTTGCCAATGCACCGGCTGATGTCGTTGCAACAGAACGCCAAAAAGTCCAAGAACTGAGCGAGAAAAATACCAAGTTCAAAGAAGCCTTGGAACGTTTGACATCGGCGCTTTAACCGATTGTTTGCAAGTTCACACTTATGATAGAAGCCTCACCGAAATTTGGTGGGGCTTTTTCATGTTGAGTGAACGAAAATTAAGATGGCAAAAAACGATCCGACCCCCGATGAACGTGCGGAATATATTGTAAAGCGCCTTGAATTGTTTATTCGGGAAAACCGCGAACCTTTTAAAGGAATGAATTTTAACAAGTGGCAACAACTTGCCCGTAGTGAAATTTCCAATTCCTTGCGCGATTACGAAAAATCACAATATGACCAAAACCAAGTGACAAGGCGGATGCTTTTTATTATCGGCTCATCCATTGCCACCATCGGTTTTTGGGGAGTCGCCGCTGCCTTTGGTCGAATTGATTATATGCTGGCCGGTATGATTTGTCTGATTGCCGGGATTATCGTCATTGCCCATGCCGGGGAATGGGTGACCCGGTCCATGTGGAAAAAAGCACAGGCAAAAAAAAGGGAACGTGCCTATAACAATGCCGTTTCTTTGGATCGACAGATTAAACAAATGGAAAAAGAATTAAAAAACAAAGCCAAAGAATTGGAAAAAACCTTAGGGGCAATGGGACGGGCTGTCCCGCAACCATCTGACAAAAAATAAACAAGCCTTGCATATTGAAATATGATCTAAATCTTCTTACTTAAGGGGTACGCTTAAGAAGGGGAGGCGATATCTATATGCATGATCGATTTGGCCTAAGAAACGACTTAGGCATAGAAGAAGTTGCTTTTCTTCAAGATGACAATGCCCTCACCGTTAAGGTCGATGGGGTGATGGATCTTGTACGCGATTATGATGTTTTTCTTTTTAGCATTCATGCAACTTTGATCCGAAATGGGATGACGGTTCCATCGGGTGCATCTCTCGTTCCACAATTACGTAAACTGGATAAACGGGTAGGCGTCTTTTGTTTAAACGGCGATGCCTGCCGGGATGATATGACGGCTCAACTGAATAGATGCGGTTATTCTATTACCAATAATCGCGTTCTTTTGTGTGATGATTTTGATAATTTGGAACAGCCGTTTCCTTTTGCAAGTTCTGAACGCATTCTCATGATTTGCAGTAATGTTTTAACTGAAGTTGCCCAAGCAAAAATCATAGGGCTCAAATCCTTATTGATAGATGGAAATAGTACGCTTGTTCAAAAACCATTTGAGCTTATGCCAGACTTTGTTGCTGACAGTGTATAAACCTTTCCAAATCCAAACGATATGTTTATGTTAGTTGCCGCACTTCTTAGGGAAGTGTTCTGATTATAATACCAAAAGGATTGGATTATGCCCGAATATCGTTCACGTACATCGACAGCAGGCCGCAACATGGCAGGTGCGCGCAGCCTTTGGCGCGCGACAGGTATGAAAGATGCTGACTTTGAAAAACCCATTATTGCCGTTGTGAACTCTTTCACCCAGTTTGTCCCGGGCCACGTCCATCTTAAAGATCTTGGTCAAATGGTTGCACGTGAAATCGAAAAAGCTGGTGGTGTTGCCAAAGAATTTAACACCATTGCTGTGGATGATGGGATCGCAATGGGCCATGATGGTATGCTTTATAGCTTGCCGTCGCGTGATTTGATTGCAGATAGTGTTGAATATATGGTGAACGCGCATTGCGCCGATGCAATGGTGTGCATTTCAAACTGCGATAAAATCACCCCCGGCATGTTGATGGCTTCTATGCGTTTGAATATCCCAACGGTTTTTGTATCTGGTGGTCCGATGGAAGCCGGGAAAGTCACTATCGATGACGTTGAACATTCTCTCGATCTGGTCGATGCGATGGTTAAGGCGGCTGATCCCAATGTATCTGATGAAGAAATTGATGCGATTGAGCGTAGTGCATGCCCGACTTGCGGGTCATGTTCTGGTATGTTTACCGCAAACTCCATGAATTGCCTGACCGAAGCCTTGGGCCTGTCTTTGCCGGGGAACGGAACCGTTGTTGCCACGCACGAAGACCGCAAGGAATTATTCCTGCGCGCCGGACGTTTGGCGGTTGAGTTGTGCAAGCAATATTATGAAAATGATGATGTTAGCGTTACACCGCGCGGGATTGCGACGTTTGATGCCTTTGAAAATGCGATGACATTGGATATCGCAATGGGTGGGTCTACAAACACGGTTCTTCATCTGTTGGCTGTTGCACAAGAAGCCGGCGTTGACTTCACGATGAAAGACATGGACCGTTTATCACGCAAGGTGCCTTGCCTGTCTAAAATTGCACCGTCCGTTCCCGATGTTCATATTGAAGATGTCCATCGTGCAGGCGGCATTATGTCTCTGTTAGGACGTCTGGATGATGCAGGCTTGTTAAAACGCGATGTCTCTACCGTTCATGCCAAAACATTGGGCGAGGCAATCGATACGTGGGATATCAGCCGGACTTCGGATGCTGAAATCCATAAGTTCTATAAGGCCGCACCGGGGGGTGTCCCGTCACAAACAGCCTTTTCACAGGCGGCGCGTTATCGTGATCTGGATCGTGATCGTTCCAAGGGTGTCATCCGCAGTGTTGAAGACGCCTTTACAAAAGATGGTGGCTTGGCTGTTCTTTATGGCAATATTGCCGAAGACGGTTGTGTTGTAAAAACCGCAGGGGTTGATGAAAGTATCTGGACTTTCACAGGGACAGCCCGTGTTTGCGAAAGTCAGGACGAAGGAATTTCCCGTATTCTGGGGGGCGAAGTCGGTGCTGGTGATGTTGTCATTATCCGTTATGAAGGGCCGAAAGGCGGACCGGGTATGCAGGAAATGCTTTATCCGACCAGTTATCTGAAATCTATGGGTCTTGGCAAAGAATGCGCTTTGTTAACCGATGGTCGTTTTTCTGGTGGTACGGCAGGCCTGTCCATTGGCCATGCATCACCTGAAGCCGCTAACGGTGGAGCAATTGGCTTGATCGAAGAAGGTGATACGATCGAAATCGATATTCCAAACCGTTCAATTAACCTAAAGGTTTCTGATGCGGAACTTGCAAAACGGCGCGAAGCAATGGAAGCTAAAGGCGCGGATGCATGGAAGCCGGTAAAACCACGTCAACGTCATGTAAGTGCTGCCTTGCGTGCCTATGCTGCAATGGCAACCAGTGCAGATAAAGGTGCGGTTCGCGATGTAAGCAAGCTTGAACGTTAAGACAAATTAGCTAAAGCAAAAAGAAAGCCCGCCATTGAGTGGGCTTTTTTTTTATCCTTTTAAAAACCCGTTTGGATTAACCGGGTTCATACCCCGGCGGATTTCGAAATGGAGTTGAGGGGTCACCACACCACCACTGCTGCCGACACTTGCGATGGATTGACCACGCGTTATTTTTTGGCCGCGTTTAACCAATATTTTCTCAACATGAGCATAAGCGGTAATCCAACCGCCACTATGTTTAACGAGGATCATATTGCCAAACCCGCGCAGTTCATTGCCACTGTAAGCAACAACACCGTTTTCAGCAGCTTTTACAGGGGTACCACGTTTTGCAGAAATATTGATCCCGTCATTGCGTAACCCATCGCGTTTAGCGCCAAAATTGGAAATAATTCGTCCCTTGATGGGCCATGCAAAACGGCTACTGGAACGTGGGGGTGGTTTTGGTATCGCTTTGCGATTAATGCGTGGTTCCGCTTTTGCCTGTGTTGTGGATTTATTTTTTGGCTTGGTTGTGACCTCGGCATTAACCCGTGGGGGTACATCCAGATTTTTAGATGCTGTCGTCAAATTCCCTGAATTGGGGAGCTTTAAGCGTTGTCCCGGAGTTAAGGTAAACGGGGAGTTTAAATTATTGGTTTTTGCCAATGTGTAAAGGTCGGTGCGGTAGTGTCTGGAGACAGAATAAAGTGTATCACCGGGCTGGACAATATGAACCGGGCCTTGTGGCAGGTAAAGCCGTTGTCCGATGTTTAAATGAAAGGGCGGTTTCAGGGCGTTTCTTTCGATAAGCCCGCGAACAGAAACATCGTGTTTGCGCGAAATAGCATAAACGGTATCACCTTTTTGTACGACAACCGTTCCCGGAATTTCTTTTGGCTTTTCGATGTTTTTCTTTTCAACGGATTGTTCGGCAGGCGGGCGATACCTTCCTTGTCCTTCAAACGGGACTTCCACCCAACCACAAGCAGCAAGGCTGAAAAGCACGGCGAAAACGCCAATATGTCGTGATGTTCTAAACATGATGCGGATTATGCCCAAGCTTAAGCGGGGTTTCAAACTTATTCTGGCAAACCGGGCAGAAGGGGGACAAAACGAACCTTTTCCAATTCTTCAACATCAAAACCATCTTCGGTCCGGGTGACACGAATAAGCCATTGTGCAGAGGTATCTTCCCCAATCGGTAAAACCATAATACCACCAACAGATAACTGATCGGCAAGGGCAGGGGGGACATCAGCCGCTGCCGCAGTAACCATGATGCGATCAAACGGGGCTTGTTTGGGCCAGCCTAATGTACCATCCCCGCAATGCGTTGTTATGTTGGTTTGTCTGAGGTCATGAAAACGTTTTTCCGCTTGTTCCAACAATGGCTTGAAACGTTCAACCGTATAAAGACGTCGGCATAGTTTTGCCAAGACCAAAGCTTGATAGCCGGACCCTGTGCCTATTTCCAAGACTTTCATACGGTCATTGACCCGAAGCTTTTCCGTCATATAGGCAACAATATATGGCTGACTAAGGGTCTGGTTATACCCAATCGGCAAAGCGATATTATCATAAGCTTGATCGAAAAAGCTTGCTGCAACGAAACTTTCGCGTGGAATACGTTCCAATGCGGCTAAAACATTCGTGTCTGTTATGCCTTGTCGGCGTAACTCCATAAGAAGGCGAATTTTCTGAGCTTCGATACTCATAACATTTCCCCACGTAAGTCATGGAGTGTCGAATAATCTGTAAAATCCAGCGAGATGGGTGTTATGGAAATTTTCCCATGTGTAACAGCGTGCAAATCGGTTCCTTCATGGAAAGTTTCTTGGGACCGTAAAGCACCGACCCAAAAATATTCTTCTCCGCGCGGATCAATTCCTTTGGCCAGATCATCCCCAATTTTACGTCGGCCTTGTTGGGTAATTTCAATTCCTTTTACAGATTTTGCGACCACATCGGGGAAGTTTACATTCATTAATGTATTTTTTGGCCAACCAATTGAAGTGAGCTTTTGCAAAATATCCGGGCCATGCGTTTGTGCGGTTGCCCATTTAACCCGATCAGGATCACTATAAAATTGTGATAAGGCGATTGCGGGTACCCCTAACAAGGTTGCTTCCATCGCCGCTGCAACTGTGCCTGAATAAGTGATATCTTCACCCAAGTTTCCGCCACGGTTTACACCGGAAAGAACCAAATCGGGTGGGTTATCTCTCATAATTTCATTCAAAGCCAACAAAACACTGTCGGTCGGGGTTCCGTCCACGCTGAAACGTTGATCTGAATGCTTATGAATGCGTAAAGGGCGGCGAAGGGTCAGGGAATGCCCGGTTGCACTTTGTTCCGTTTCCGGTGCAACCACCCAGACCTCTTTCGCCACTTCTTTGGCAATATGTTCCAGTACCTTCAAGCCCGGTGCATGGATACCGTCGTCATTTGATATCAAAATTCGGGCTTGGGATAGGTCTATCATTTATTTGGCTCGATAACCTCAAGGCCACCCATGTAGGGACGCAAAACATCCGGCACAATGATACTGCCATCGGCTTGTTGATAATTTTCAAGAACGGCAACTAAGCATCGACCGACTGCCAGGCCGGACCCGTTTAAGGTATGCACAAACTGCGGTTTTTTCTCACCTTCGGCACGGTAACGGGCTTTCATACGCCGTGCTTGGAAATCCCCTGTTGTGGAACAAGACGAAATTTCGCGATAACGGTTCTGACCCGGCAACCAGACTTCGATGTCATAGGTGCGTCGGGCGCTAAAGCCCATATCGCCTGTACAAAGCGTAATGACGCGATAAGGCAGTTTCAAGCCTTGCAAAACCGCTTCGGCGCATCCTGTCATGCGTTCCAGTTCCGCGTCTGATTCTTCGGGTTTGGTGATACAGACCATCTCAACCTTGCTGAACTGATGTTGGCGGATCATACCGCGTGTATCCTTGCCCGCAGACCCGGCTTCGGAACGGAAACACCATGTCATGGCCGTATAACGACGCGGTAAATAATTCTCAGCGATAATTTCACCGGCGACAATATTGGTCAGCGGAACTTCTGCCGTCGGGATCATCCAGAACCCTTCTTCCGTACGAAAGAGGTCTTCGGAAAATTTTGGGAGTTGGCCCGTACCATAAAGGGCTGCGTCTTTCACCAAGGCAGGCGGGTTTACTTCGGTAAAACCGTGTTGCATGGTGTGGAGGTCCAGCATGTAAGACGCTAAAGCGCGTTCCATACGGGCAAGCGCACCGGACAACAAGACGAACCGAGAGCCAGACAATTTGGCGGCAGTCTCGAAATCCATCAGGCCGAGTTTCTCGCCGATATCGAAATGTTCTTTGGCTTCAAAATCAAAAGACGGAACGTCACCCCACTTGCGGACTTCGACGTTATCATCTTCATCCTTGCCATCCGGCACATCATCATAGGGCAGGTTCGGCAAGGACATAAGCGCATTTTCGAGCTCAGCTTCCTTGGCTTTGGCTTGTTCTTCCAACTCTGCTTGTAAATTTTTAGATTGGGAGACCTGTTCCATAATATCAGAAGCGTCACGCCCTTCGCGTTTTGCCAGTCCAATTTCTTTGGAAAGCTTATTACGCTCTGCCTGAACTTCTTGGGCGCGCGTTAAAATATCACGGCGTTCTGTATCAAGGGCAATCAGACCTTCTGCCTGTGCTTCTTGCCCACGTCGCTCCAGCCCTGTATCGAATTGATCAGGGTTATCTCGTATCCATTTAATATCGAACATAGCTACAAAGCCTTAAGTCATATTGAAGTCTGTTTCTTCGAATTCATCGTCATCTTCTTCATCTTCGATGTCGCCGCGTTTCTTTTCTACGCTACGCACCGAAATGATAGAGATTTCATACAAAAACAGAATGGGAATTGCCAGCCCTACTTGCGAAATAATATCGGGTGGGGTCATAAGGGCTGCGGCGATAAAGGTCACAACAACAGCATATTTACGTTTTGCGGCAAGGCCGCGTGAGGTTGCGGCCCCGATACGCGCCATTAAAGTTAAAACCAATGGCAGTTGGAAACTGATACCAAAGGCAAAAATCAATTTCATAACGAGGGCCAGATACTCGTTTACCTTGGCTTCCAACTGAATGGGTAAAGTGCCATCTGTACCTAAAGTCTCAAAGCTGAGGAAGAATTTCCATGCCAATGGCATAATGAAATAATAGACCAGTGCCCCGCCTAGCGCGAACAGGATAGGGGATAAAACTAAATAAGGCGCAAGTGCAGCTTTCTCATTTTTGTAAAGCCCTGGTGCTAAAAACTTCCAAAATTGTGTGGCAATGACTGGAAAGGCAAGAAACAAGGCTGCAAAGAAAGAGACCTTGATCTGTGTGAAAAAGGCTTCATGTAGCGCCGTATAGATCATACGGCGATTGCCGCCAAGTTCGGAAAGAATAGTTGCTAGCGGCTGAACCAGAAATCCATAAATTTCGTTTGCAAAGTAGTAGCACCCCAAAAAAGCGATGAATAGAGCAATAACCGCGACAGTCAGGCGATTTTTCAGTTCAATCAGATGCTCCATTAAGGGCATCGTATTTTCAACGGCTTGAGGTTCTTGCACGGCCTAACTCGTTATTTCTTTTCTGATTGATCCGATACTGCTTCCGCTTTGGGCGCAGCAACTTGTTCGTCTTGCGAGGGAGATGGCTCTTTCATGGAATTGTTGAAAGCAGCAGATTCTTTTGAAAGATCCATTCCTTTTTCAATTGATCCATCTGAGTCAATAGCCTTGGCAACTTGGCTTTTTACGTCAAAATTACGGGCGGATTGAATAGATTTCTTTACTTCTTCCAATTCCGTATCCCGGATCATATCATCGACGTTATTTTGAAATTCACGCATCATATGCTTGGCCTTTCCAATCATCTTTGCCATTGCGCGCATTGCTTTGGGCAAGTCGCGCGGACCGATGATGAGAACAGCAAGAATCACAATGGTGACGATTTCCGTCCAACCGATATCGAACATCGATTCTATCCAGATTCAGGGAAAGGGAAGGGCTTAAGAAACGTCTTTTTTCTCGGAAGACGCCGGAACTTCCGTTTCTTCTTTGGTAGAGATTGCAGGTTGCTCGTCTGCTTTGGCTTCTTCTTCGCCTTCTTTCAGGCCGGATTTGAAATTTTTGACGCCTTTTGCAACATCACCCATGACTTTAGGCAATTTACCTGCACCAAAAATGATCAAAACAATGACAAGGACAAGAACAACTTGCCAAACACCAATACCCATGCGTGGTCTCCAAGATTTTAGTTATACAATTGTTGACAAGCATATAAGCAGAAAGATGGAAGCCCGGCAATGCTAAAGGCACAATTTTTTACATTTAACAGGCGCGAAACACAAAGGCGCGTGTGGGGTCCATTGTTACAACAATATTCTGATCTACGATAGGTTTTAGCTGACTATCAATACGTGCATGCAAATGTGTGCACGTTCCTGTTTCATCTTCGACACAGAGATGCAGCAAGCTGTCTCGCCCCAAGTAGCGGGCGGCTTCAATTTTTGTTGTATGGAAATGCTGATCAACATCGTTTCTGGGCCGGACAATCACGTTCTCCGGTCGAATGAGGACATCAACGATTTCACCTTCGTTAAAGCCGGATGTTTGCACATTGCCTAGAATAGTCTGGGCGGTGTTCTCTTTGATGATACCTTTAATGATATTGATCTCGCCAAAGAAAGAGGCTGCAAAATGGTCAATTGGATTTGTATAAAGTTCGTGCGGGGCACCATCCTGAATAATAGAACCGCCCTTCATCAAGACAATACGGTCCGCCATAAACATAGCTTCTTCCGGGTCATGAGTGACCATCACGGCAGCGACATTTGTTGATTTTAAAACATGCAAGGTTTCATCGCGAATATCAGCACGTAAGCCTGAGTCCAGACCGGAAAAAGGCTCATCCAGCAACATGATCCCCGGTTTTGGGGCCAAGGCACGTGCGAGCGCGACACGTTGTTGTTGACCCCCTGATAATGTATGGGGCAGGGCATAGGCATATTTATCCATACGCACCTGTTTTAAAACTTCAAGAACACGACTTTCAGTTTCAGGTTTAGAATACCCTTTAAGTCCAAAGGCAACATTTTGAAAAATATTTAAATGTGGAAAAAGGGCGAAATCTTGAAAAAGAAAACCGATATGACGTTTTTCCGGTGGTAAGACTTTTGTACCATCTGTTACGATTTTATCACCCAACATGACACGACCACTTAGCGGGCTTTCCAAGCCTGCGCAAACCCGCAAAGTTGATGTCTTGCCACAGCCGCTGGGGCCAAGCAAACAGACAAATTCACCGGCTTTCACATGGAGGCTGAGATTATCCAGAACGCAAAAACCATCAAAAGAAAGTCTTATATCTTCAAGTTTTAAAACCATATTCGTTCTGTCCTAATTTTCTTGACCTGGGCGTGATTTCGCAATGGTACGACTGATCATAATCACCGGAATAATACCAACAAGTACCATTGCAAGCGCTGCACTGGAAGCTTCGGCCAATTGTTCATCACTTGCCAGCTCGAACGTGCGAACGGCTAATGTAGTAAAATTGAACGGGCGCATAATCATGGTTGCTGGAAGTTCTTTAATCACATCGACAAAGACTAAAATCCCGGCACTAAACATACTGGCACGAATAAGCGGGAGATGTACTTTTTTAAGGGTTTCTGACGGATTGTGTCCAAGCGTACGTGACGCACAATCCATATTTTGTGTAATTTTACCCAGCCCGGCCTCAATGCCATTAAAGGAAACCGACAAAAATCGGACAATATAGGCAAAAACAACGGCAACGATTGTTCCAGACAGAATCAATCCGGTTGAAAAACCCAGATGTTCGCGCGCCCAGCTATCCACCAGGTTATCGGTCCAGGCAAACGGCAGCATAATGCCAACCGCCAGAACTGATCCTGGCACGGCATAGCCGATAGATGCGGCGCGCACACCGAATTTGGTAAAAAATGACGGGCGTAGTCTGGCGCCATAGGCCATTAAAACAGCCAAGATTACGGCCAATAATGCGGCGACACAGGCAAGGATGAAACTGTTAAAGGCAAATTCGACAAATTGTAGGTTCATCCACCATTCGGTTGTTTGAAAAGCCCAATTTAATAAGATGCCTGCGGGCAGTAAAAAACCCAATAAAACGGGGATAAAACAAGCTAGAATGCAAATCACTTGCTTCAGGGGCGACATTTCCAACTTGCTTAACGCCCGATACCGCACGGTCGTGTGATGATACGCCGCTTTACCACGTGAATAACGCTCAAGGGCGATTAAGCTGACAATAAAAATAAGAAGACATGCCCCCAATTGTGCCGCTGCCGCCGGTTCCCCCATACCAAACCACGTTCGGTATATGCCTGTCGTAAAGGTATCGACCGCAAAGAAATGAACGGTGCCAAAATCGTTCAAGGTTTCCATCAGGGCAAGGGCGCTCCCTGCCGCAATTGCGGGGCGCGCCAAGGGAAAGGCAACATCTTTAAAAGCCTGCCAGGGGGTGCGCCCAAGGGTGCGGCTGACTTCCAGTACACAAATGGATTGTTCAAGGAATGCCGCACGTGACAACATATAGACATAGGGGTAAAGCACCAATGTGAACATGGTCATCGCCCCCCAAACCGAACGGATTTCAGGGAACCAGTAATCACGCCGTGAGGTCCAGCCGAAAACCTCGCGCAAGACGGTTTGTACGGGACCTGCAAAATCCATGAGCCCGGTGTAGGTATAGGCAATCACATAAGCCGGAACCGCCAAGGGCAGCAAAAGCGCCCATTCAAAGACCTTTTGTCCCGGAAAACGGCACATGGTGACAATCCACGCGCAACCTGTGCCGACCACAAGTGTACCCATGCCGACACCAACCAATAAAAGAACGGAATTATAGATATAGTTCCCAAGCACTGTATCGGCCAAATGAGACCAGATTTCACCTGTGGGAACAAACACATAAGAAACAACAATGAAAACAGGTGAGGCAATAATCAGCGCGGTTATAACGGTGAAGAGAGTCCAGCCGTTAAAGAGATTTTGCAATCCGTATTGTTTCATGGCCACGCGTTTTTATTGATAGGGTTGTTGTTTTTGAAAATGACTTGCAATAACAAATATACAAAAGAAGTTGATCCGTCCAGCAGAAATACTGGCAATTTTTCTATGATTATTCTTCTTTGAGGGGTTCGGCCAGTTCGTCATCGTCTTCCGGCTGGTCGGGGTGGTCAAACGGCAGTTCCATCTCCCCGCGTACGGTATAGGCATTGATGGCAGGGCGGGCATCCAACAGACCTGCTGATTTCAATTCTTCTATGCCCGGCAGGTCTTCAACCCGTTCCAATCCGAATTGATCCAGAAAATCAATCGTGGTGCCCCATGTCATGGGGCGACCCGGTGTCCGTCTGCGCCCGCGTGGTTTGATCCAATCGGCTTCAAACAAAACATCTAGCGTCCCTTTTGAAAGGGAAACACCACGAATTTCTTCAATCTCAGCACGCGTAACAGGTTGATGATAGGCAATAATGGCTAAGGTTTCGATAGCAGCGCGCGATAAGGTTTTTACGTTTTCACGATATTCACTTAACTTTTCCGCCAAATCCGGTGCTGTGCGAAATGCCCATGCATTACCGCGTCGAACCAGATTGACCCCCTTATTCGCATACTCTTCCTGAAGGGTTTTCAACATGGCTTTCAGGTCAATTTCATCTTCAAAATAATTGGAAAGCTTGCGTTCGCCCAAGGGTTCCTTAGTTGCAAAAAGAACGGCTTCCAAAAGGCGGAGGTTTTCTGTGAACTGTTCGTCGCTCATTTACTTGATCTCCATATCCGGGCTTTGGATATATATCGGGCCGAAGGTATCGGATTGTCTGATTTTTACTTTTCCATCGCGTGCCATTTCCAAGGCAGCGGCAAAGGTTGAGGCAATAGCGGAACGGGTATGAAGGCTATTTTTCAAATTTTTGGGCAAGAAGTGAATTAACGTTGTCCATTCCGGTATTTTACCAAGGAAAGACCGTAACCGTTCAATCGCCATATCCATAGAATAAAGGTCTGTGGGTTCTATATGAAGGGTTTGATCCACATGCTTGTTCATTTGATCCCCATAAGCCTTCATCAGGTCATATAAGGTAACATCATAGGTCACGTCATCAAGCTTGCCGAAATTTTCAGGCTCACCTCGGCGAAAGGTTATCAAGTTTAAGGCATTACGTTCCAGCAAGGTCTGTCCGGCATTACGCATGGCTTCCAGTCGTTGCAATTGAAAGGCGAGGGCGGCTGCCATTTCTTCGGCGCTCGGTTCCTCTTCGCTGGCCTGTGCCGGGATCAACAAACGGCTTTTCAGATAAGCCAACCAGGCGGCCATAACAAGATAATCAGCCGCTAGTTCTAAGTTTTGGCGACGCGCTTCCGCCACCCATAACAAATATTGATCGGCCAGTTCCAAAATAGACAGATGGATCAAATCAACCTTTTGATCGCGGGCCAATTCCAGCAAGATATCAAGCGGTCCCTCAAATCCATCGAGATCAATAATCAGGGATGCTTTTTTACGTTTCGGACGTAGGTCGTCGTCTTCGTGCTGGTCAAGGTCGATGAGATTGGCCATCACGCTTTACCCCGCGATACCGACCATATAGGCAATTCCATAAGTAATATAGTCGGCAGGAACTTTAACTAACCACCAAAAAATATTTAAGTTTAAGCCGATTATATTTCCCAAGTAAGGTACTAAAAAAATCATACCTAATAGAATGAACATGCCATAACGTTCAAGGCTTGCTAAACGCATAGCTAGAGGATGAGGCAAAAGCCCAACAGCAATCCGTCCACCATCAAGTGGCGGTAAAGGTATCAAGTTAAAAACACATAATATTACATTGATATATATAGAGTTTTTAAGGTTGTGACCTAGCCAGTTGGCGACATCGGAAGGCATTAAAGGTAAGGTGTAAAATAATAAGGCAGAGATAATGGCAATCAGGATATTTGCCCCCGGTCCAGCCGCTGCAACCAGTACCATATCTCGCCGGATATTGGAAAAATTGCGCATATCGACCGGAACCGGCTTGGCATAGCCAAACATCATTTTCCCGCCGGACAGCAACAGCATTAACCCCGGCATCAAAAGCGTGCCGAACGGATCAACATGTTTAATGGGATTGAATGTGACGCGCCCCATCATGTAGGCCGTATGATCGCCAAGACGCCAAGCCACCCAGCCATGTGCGGCTTCATGTAAGGTCACGGCAATGATGATCGGAATGATCCAGACTGAAATCATAAAACCGATGTTGGCAAAATCCATATTACAAGACCAATTCCATCAGGGTGTTGAAACGGTGTTCGGCTTGGTCGAAATCAATCTCTTCCAGATTTTCACGGCACATTTTCCAGCCTTCTTCCAGGCGATCATCGGTTTGATCGTTAATCGGTCGCAGACCTTCAGCAACTGCCAGCATTTCTTCGCGTTCCCCGTTACAATGAAGGACAAGGTCACATCCGGCTTCCAAGGCGCTTTCAGCCCGATTTGTAAAATCACCTTCCAGTGCATGCATGGAAAGATCATCAGAAATCAAAATACCGTTAAAACCGATTTGGCGGCGAATAACATCTTCGATCAGGCGGGGCGACATAGTTGCCGGTGCATATGGATCAATATCGCTGTAGACGATATGTGCTGTCATCGCCCACGGCATATCCGCCAGATCAATAAAGGGGCGGAAATCTACACTTTCCAGAATATCAAGGGTGGTATCGACAACGGGCAAAGCCTTATGGCTGTCCACAGTTGCGCGTCCATGACCGGGTATATGTTTTATAATAGGCAAAACCCCACCTGCCATAAAGCCACGACAGGCCGCCCGGCCCAAAACAGCCACCATTTCCGGGTGGGTGGAATAAGCACGGTCACTAATAATCGGGTCGGCATCTTCTGTGGGGATATCCAGTACAGGTGCGCAATCCACGTTAATACCAAGGTCCATCAGTTCTGAGGCAAACAGGCGTGCGTTCAAGTGTGTCGCTTCCAATCCCATTTCCAGACTAAAAGCCGCCAGTTCACCGATCTTGGCCGCTGTCGGGGCTGCACGCCAATGCGTTGGTTTTAAGCGAGCAACTCGTCCGCCTTCCTGATCAATCAGGATTGGTACATCCGGGTGTGACACACAACTTCGTAAGTCATCACAAAGTTCACGCACCTGATAGGGATTATCGATATTGCGGGCAAAAAGAATAAAACCAAGCGGATTTACATCGCGAAAGAAATCACGTTCCCAGTCATTCAGTTCCAATCCCTCACAGCCAAAGATGACGGCATTTGGATTGTCATTATCGTACTTTGACAATGAAGCACCCCACTTTACGTTTTTTAAATTGCGCACATAAAGATTTCGCTTTATCCGCAGTTTGAACCGGCCCCAAGCGTAAACGGTAATAGATACCTTTTTCAGGCCCTAAATCCGCCTTGACGATATTGGCGGGAAGATCACCAATAATATCGGTGTTTTTTGCC
This sequence comes from Terasakiella sp. 4MB5A, assembly GCF_050058155.1. Lineage (GTDB taxonomy): Bacteria > Pseudomonadota > Alphaproteobacteria > Rhodospirillales > Terasakiellaceae > Terasakiella > Terasakiella halodenitrificans. The sequence continues at coordinate 2,129,451 of NZ_CP188815.1, forward strand.
TTGATCTTGTCCCAGGTTGATTGCACACCGTTTTCGCTTTTAGAAGACAGTAATTGCAAAATATATCCGGCCTGATCCAGCGGTTTGACTTCGCTTGGGATGATTTTTGGCTTTTCTTCGATCTTCGCCATCGCCGTTTTTGGGGCAGGGGCTGTTATCGATTGTTCAACTTGCCCTGCAGGCGTTTCACCAAGAGCTTCTGCAATTTTTGCATTCAGATCTTCTTTATCCTGTTGCGTCGGTGCATGCTCCGCATTGTCCTGTTGATCAACAGGTGTTGCAGCATCTTCTACATCGCGTTTAACCAAGGGTCGAGGTGAGTTTGGATCTTCAATTTGTACTGGTGCGGGCTCTGGTTCAGATATATTTTTTGCTAGATCTTCCGACGGCACTTCCGGTAAGGCAGGTGCTGGCGTTTCTGATTGCGTTGCTTGCTCTGCTATACCCGGTGTTATAGCCGCATTTTCACTTGGCGGGGGCGTTGTTTCCATTTCGGGCAGGGGGATGCTTTGAACAGGTTTATCCAATGGTTGCTCTGCCCGAGGCAACAAACGTTCCAATTTGGGTTCTGTATTATCACCAGCCACACGGTCATAAACCGTTTTATCGCGATTTGGAACAGCCATTCCACCGGGATCATCCGGTTTTTCTTTGGTTGGGCTGTCTGTTGCGCGCACAAGCGGCACGTCATCATGGTTTTTTGGCCCGCTTCCTACGAAATACCAGGCACCACCTGCCAAACCGGCAATGACCGTGGCAGCGACCAATAGCTTTACAGCTTTACCGCCGCCGCCTTCGTTTGACGAAACGGGCTTGTAATCATAGGCATCCGAAGACGGGTCCATTAAATCGTCGTCGAAATCATCCCTATGCGGCATTAACGCAACTCCTCACGTGGTTCAACACCCAAAACCAGCAAACCGGATGCAATCACCAAAGAGACCGCTTTTAACAAAGCCAGACGCGCTTTGGTCAATTCCAGATTGTCGGCATGCAGGAAACGCAAACTAACGTCCCCAGTGCCCTTGTTCCAAAGAGAATGGAACTCGGACGCCAAATCGTACAGATAGTAGGTAATACGATGTGGTTCGTGGCTTTCGGCTGCGGCTTCAATCAAACGCGGCCATTCTGCCATCAATCTCATTAAAGTTAGCTCTGATTCATCATTTAACAAGGATAAATCCGCTTTTGCCAATGCGGTTTCTGTCCGGTCCAGATCGGTGAATTCTTCATCCGCCTTACGGAATACCGAATGACAACGCGCATGTGCATACTGAACATAAAAAACCGGGTTATCTTTGGATTGTTCGGTTACTTTTGTAAAATCAAATTCCAGTTGCGCGTCATTCTTACGTGTCAGCATAATAAAGCGTACAACATCTTTGCCGACTTTATCGATGACTTCGCGCAAGGTAATAAAGGTGCCGGCCCGTTTTGACATTTTAACAGGTTCGCCATTGTCCATCAGGTTGACCATTTGGGCAAGCTTGATATCAAGTTCGGCTTTACCTTCGGACATGGCCTTAACAGCGGCTTTCATCCGTTTAACGTATCCGCCGTGATCTGCGCCCATGACATCAATCAATTGATCTGATCCCCGTTGGAATTTATCAAAATGGTAGGCGATATCAGAGGCAAAGTAAGTCCCGGAACCATCGGATTTTTTAAGTGGGCGATCAACATCGTCACCAAATTCGGATGCTTTAAACAGCAATTGCGGACGCGGTTCCCAATCTTCGGGCTTTTTGCCTTTCGGCGGTTCAAGTACGCCCGTATAGATCAAGCCACGTTCTTCTAAATAAGTGATTGCCTTGTCAACGCCGCCATTTTCAACCAATTCTTTTTCAGAAGAAAAGACATCATGGGTTACACCAAGAACGGCCAAATCTTCACGGATTAAATCCATCATAGCATTGATTGAAAAGGCTTTAATCTCTTCCAGATAATCACCTTCTTCGGCATTTAGCCATTTATCACCGAATGTTTCCTTCAGTTTTTCACCGACTGGAACCAGATAATCACCGGGGTAAAGGCCTTCAGGAATTTCAATCGTTTCACCAAAGGCTTCGCGGTAACGCAAGTAAGCAGAACGGGCCAAGACATCAACCTGTGCACCGGCATCGTTGATATAATATTCCTTGGTAACTTTATAACCTGCCTTGGCTAACAATAAGGCGAGGGCATCACCAACCACGGCTCCACGACCATGTCCGACATGCATTGGGCCTGTCGGGTTTGCCGACACATATTCCACATTCACCGTTTGACCGGTTCCGATATCGGAATTCCCCCAATCGGTGCCTGCTGCAAGTACGTCACATAATTTGGCATGCCAAAATTCTTGCGCCAGACGGATATTGATAAAACCGGGGCCCGCAACATCAACTGATGTGACGTGATCAATTTTGGCAATTTTCATTGCCAGCAGTTCTGCCAAATCACGCGGTTTCATTTTGGCCTGCTTACACAGAACCATTGCGGCATTGGTGGCAACATCACCGTGCGAGGCATCACGCGGTGGTTCACACGTCAGGCGGGATGGATCCATGCCATCGGGCAATTTGCCTTCAGTAGATAATTTTTCAACGATAGAAGAAATTTCGGAATGAAATGCTTTAAAAAAATTCATGAGTTTCTGGCCTGTACGTCAAATAAACGGGCATGTTCATCCAACGCGTAACGATCTGTAATTCCGGCAATATAATCGGCAACGACCTTTGCGGTGCGTTCCGACGGCTTGCCATCGGTGAGTTTGTACCATTCAGTCGGTAAACAGTTAGGTTCTGCCATAAACAAGGTGAACAAGTTCTGTACCACCCGGCGGGCCTTGCTGGTCATCCGATTGATCTTATAATGACGATAAACGTTTTCAAACATAAAGGCCTTCAATTCCCGATCACATTGTTGAATGCGTTCGGAGAAAGAAGCAATCGGTCCGTTTGAATGACGGATATCATCAATATCTTTTGGTGACGCATCTTTAATGCGCTGTTGCGTTTCCTGCAAGAGATCGTTGACCATATCGCCAATTAGTCTGCGTACAGCCTCGTAAATCAGGCGAGATTCATCCAAGCCGGGGTATTGTTTGGCAACTTGTGCAAATGTTTCGCCCACAACCGGAATATCACTTAAGTCGTCGATTCGAATAATTTCAGCGCGCAAGGCATCGTCAATATCGTGATTGTTATAGGCGATGTCATCGGAAAGGGCAGCGATTTGTGCCTCCAGACTGGAATAATTTTCTAAATCCAGATCCATAACATGTTCATTATAGTCCAAAATCGCCTGCGGAACCGGTTTGGGTGAGGAAACTTTAGAGCCCAACAAGGGACCGTTATGTTTGACAACACCTTCCACACATTCCCACGTCAGGTTCAGCCCGTCAAATTCGGCGTAGCGTTGCTCCAGCTCACTGACAACACGAAGTGATTGCGCATTATGATCAAACCCGCCATAAGGCGCGAGGGCTTCGTCCAAGGCGTCTTCACCCGCGTGTCCAAAAGGGGGATGGCCAAGATCATGGGCAAGGGCAAGCGATTCCGCTAATTCCTGATTTAAATTGAGATAACGACATGCTGTTCGGGCGATTTGCGCGACTTCAAGGGAATGCGTCAATCGCGTTCGGAAAAAATCGCCTTCATGGTTGACGAAAACCTGCGTTTTATACTGCAAACGACGAAAGGCGGCAGAATGGATAATGCGGTCACGATCACGTTGATGACAGCTTCGTGTCGCACTTTCCGGTTCAGGAAAACAGCGGCCTTTGCTTTGTTCCGGCAGGCTGGCAAATGGGGCAAGTGAGATATGTTGGTTCATGAAAGGAAAGGTAACCTCGCGGGCCTTGATATGCAATGGGTTTGACAAATGCAAAAGATAGATTACATAAAAGGCCAAAGATATTTTATAGGACGGAGTTCGATTATGACTGCACAAGTTGGTTTGACACAAAGCGCAAACGAGCAAGTTAAAAAACTTATTGCGCAGGAAGGTAATCCGAACCTCAAGCTTCGAATTATGATTTCCAGCGGCGGTTGTTCGGGCTTCTCCTATAACTTCAGCCTTGATGATCAAGTCAAAGCCGATGATCAAGTCTTTAGCTTTGACGATGTTGATGTGCTGGTGGATGAAGCCTCCTTACCGTTTGTGGAAGGTGCACAACTGGATTACGTCACCGATTTGATGGGGTCCAGCTTTCAAATGACCAATCCGAATGCAACATCGGAATGCGGTTGCGGGTCTTCTTTTTCCGTTTAATTCAAATATTTACCAATTAGAACACATCGCCTGTTCGCGGCGATAGTTGGCTTTTGTGTCGATGCGGGCATTTTTGCGACTTATCGCCGATGACATGCGTTTAAAAAGTGGTCTGATCTGCGCATCAAGCAGGTCTCGTAACTTTTTACTGGCGGCGTCAGGTGAACGTAAATAGACGGGACCTATTCTAGGGGCTTTTTTACGAATGGCACTTTCAATAGAATTTGCATGGCGATAAAGTGTATCACGAAAGATCTGCACATGAGTATTTTCATGATTTAAGATCGATTCATATTCGCAAGTCCCTTGTCGGTATTTTGAACTGACATAAACATTGATATTACGATACCCGATAAAAAGCTTTGCTGATTTAATAACAGCGCAATAACGGTCTCGACCAAGCTGATAAATTTGGGTCTGCATTTCAAGATTATAGTTTTCATCGGCAACTGTCAGACCATTTGGCACCCAAAGTGGCCCCATTTGACGGCGCACCTTGTTTTTTATTTGCGATAATTGTGCGGGATTAAAACCGTTTTGATAATGCAGGTTTCCCATAGAGGTCTCCATGTAAATTTCTACACGGCGACCATCTTCGGGGCAGGTTGGCCAACCGTTTTTGGCCCACGCTTTTTGCCCTGCGCCACACAGCAACAGCCCGGCAAAAAAAAGGAAAAGGAATACTGGAAACTTCATAAGGACAGTATATGTTATGGATGACTGTTGGCTCAATGGAGAAATGACCTGTGAAAATCGCAACATGGAACGTAAACGGGATTAATGCACGCACAGAACATTTGCTGCGCTGGTTAAAAGATTTCAATCCTGATGTCGCGCTTTTACAGGAATTAAAGACACCGGGTGATGCTGTTCCGGCACTGGAATTGAAAGAATTTGGCTATCATATTGAATATGTTGGGCAAAAATCTTTCAATGGTGTTGCTGTGTTATCAAAATCACCGATTGAGGTTGTTTTGCGCGCTTTACCCGGAAATGATGACGATGAACAAGCACGCTATCTGGAAGTTGATACAGGCGACGTGCGTGTGGCCTCCATTTACTTTCCCAACGGTAATCCGGTCGACTCGGAAAAATTTGATTACAAACTGAATTTCATGGAACGTGTTATCGAACGCACAAAAGACTTATTAAGTCAGGAAATTCCCTTTGTTTTGGGCGGAGACTACAATGTCGCCCCCGATAATGGCGATGTGTACGACATTCAAAAAATGGCAAATGATGCCATCTGTCGTGAAGAAGGACGCCGCCTATATCGTCAGCACCTTCACCTTGGATTAACCAATGCCTTTAAACTTTATCATCCTGAATCGGGTCAATTTTCATGGTGGGATTATCGCGCAGGCGGCTGGACTAAAGATCATGGTGTTCTGATTGATCACCTGTTGTTATCCCCGCATGCGGCGGACCTGTTGAGCAATGCCGGTATTGATAAAACGCCACGCGGTTGGGAAAAAGCATCAGACCACACGCCGGTTTGGTGTGAATTGGAGATTTAAGTAGATGACGCTCTGTCCCCCAAAAGATAAGACAATCAATTACATTGAATTTCTCGTGCAGGATATTTCGCAATCAAAGAAATTTTACGGTGATGTTTTCGGCTGGACCTTTACCGATTATGGGCCGGATTATTGTGAATTTAATGATGGCCATATGACGGGTGGGTTTGCCCACGGCACACCGGTTTCCGGTGGGCCTTTAGTTGTGCTTTATGGCTCGGACCTGAATGCGATGCAAGAGGCCGTAACAGCCGCAGGTGGGGAAATCAGCAAAGAGATTTTCGATTTCCCCGGTGGTCGACGTTTTCAGTTTAAGGACTTAGACGGATATGAACTCGCCGTTTGGTCTGAGACTTAGGAAAGCTTTTTCCCCAATCGTCCGGCCAAATCCTGAATATATTGCCATGCGACACGCCCGGACCTTGATCCACGCGTGACCGTCCATTCGATGGCCTCTGCTTTCCAGTTTTCCTCGGATATATCCAATTTATATTGTTCGATATATCCGGCAATTGCCGCGAAATAGGTGTTTTGATCCATATTGTGAAAACCAAGCCACATGCCGAAACGATCAGACAAGGAAACTTTTTCCTCTACAGTTTCCGCAGGATTGATAGCTGTTGAACGTTCATTTTCAATCATATCGCGTGGCATTAAATGGCGACGGTTTGATGTGGCATAAAAAATAACATTTTCCGGTCGGCCTTCGATTCCGCCCTCAAGTACGGCTTTCAGTGATTTATAAGATGTATCATCACCGTCAAAAGACAAATCATCACAATAAACAAGACAACGACGCTTGGTTTGTTTCAACACTTTCAATAAGTCAGGCAAGGTCGAAAGGTCTTCACGGTGAATTTCGACAATCATCAGGCTATGTGCTTTTTGTGCGTTAATATGGGCATGTACTGCCTTAACAATCGAACTCTTGCCCGTACCGCGCGCGCCCCATAACAACGCATTGTTTGCCGAATAGCCATTTGCAAACTGCTGCGTGTTCTGAAGGAGTAATTTCTTTTGTAATTCAATACCTTGCAGCATATCAAGCGGCACATGATTAACCTGATGTATGGCATTTAATGCATGGGTTTCAGAATGCCATACAAAGGCATCGGCATGATCAAGATCGTTGTTTGCAACAGGCTTGGGGGATTGGCGTTCCAATGCATCTGCAATTCGCAAAAGAACGGAAAGGATTTGTTGCTCGCTCATATTACTCTCATATCGGTGAAAAAAGTCTCTGAAAGCTAAGGATTCATATAGAAAATGTAAACACTGCATTGTATAGTCCCGGCCAAGTTTGGGGAATACCCAACGATATTTCTGTTTCAACCAAGGAGTTTTCAATGCTCATTTCTCCGGCTTATGCTCAAGCTGCTGGTGGTGCCGGTGGCGGCATCGAGGCCTTTTTGCCGCTTATTCTGATCTTCATCGTCTTTTATTTCTTGATGATCCGTCCGCAGCAAAAACGTGCGAAAGAACATAAAGCCATGTTGGAAGCCGTTCGTCGCGGCGACAACATTGTGACTAACGGCGGTATTATCGGTAAAGTAACGAAAGTCGAAAACGATACCGAACTATCTGTCGAAATTGCCAAAGACATTGTTGTTAAGGTGCGCCGCGATATGCTCGCGCAAGTCACAAGCAAAACAGAACCCGCAAAAGGTGAAGAAGCCGACAAGGGTGAAGAAAAAACCGAACAGGCCGGTGGTTTGAAAAAACTCTTCGGCGGTAAAAAAGACTAATCACGAACGTTAATGGAAGGGACCTTATATCATGGTCTACTTCGCCAAATGGAAAATTGCCGTCGTGATCGCTGTTTGCTTGTTGGGCGTGGCATTTGCTGCGCCCAACCTGCTTGATCGCAAGACGACGGAAAATCTACCGGGTTGGCTCCCCAATCAACAGATCAGTCTAGGACTTGACTTACGCGGTGGTTCACACCTTCTTTTGGAAGTTGAAGCTCAGACAGTTATTAATGAACGATTAGAATCGATTGTTGATTCAATTCGTCAAACACTGCGCAGTGAACGTATTCGTTACACCGGTCTTGGGATCCAAGATTCCAAAGTTACCGTCCAGATTAAAAAACCAGATCAGGTTCAACAAGCCTATGATCTGCTTCGTAAAATTGATACAGGTACTGAAACCGTCAATGAAAATGGTAAAATCAGTATCACTATGACGGAAGAAGCCGTTTTAAAGGCAAAACGTTCCGCAGTAGAACAATCAATTGAGATCGTACGTCGCCGAATTGATGAAACGGGTACAAAAGAACCGAATATTCAACGCCAAGGTGATGACCGTATTTTGATCCAGTTACCGGGCATTGATAATCCTGAGGATGTCAAACGTCTGTTGGGTAAAACCGCAAAAATGACCTTTCATCTGGTGAACCATACGGTAACACCGGAAGATATACTGGCAGGACGCATTCCCCCAGGAACGATTGCTTTACCGGATGCGGAAAATGAAAGCGCTAAAATCGCCGTTCGCCGTAAGGTCGAAGTCAGTGGCGATATGCTGATTGACAGTCAACCGACATTCCAAGATGCTCAGCCTGTTGTTTCCTTTACATTCAATGCATTAGGTGGAAAGAAATTCGGGCAGGTCACATCTAAAAACGTCAATCGCCGCCTTGCGATTGTTTTGGATGGCAAAGTCATCAGTGCACCGAATATTCAAGGTCCAATCTTGGGTGGCAGCGGTATCATTACCGGACGTTTCAGCGTTCAGGAAGCCAATGATCTGTCGCTTTTATTACGTGCAGGTGCTCTACCTGCACCTTTGGTTATTCTTGAAGAACGGACCGTTGGTCCGGGCTTGGGGGCTGATTCTATTGAGGCGGGTAAAATTGCCTCGGTCATCGGTTTGCTGGGTGTTATCATCTTTATGGTTGCAAGTTATGGACGTTTTGGGATTTATGCAGATATTGCATTGATGTTTAATATTATTCTCATCGGTGCATCCCTTTCTGTTTTGCAAGCCACATTGACCTTGCCCGGTATTGCAGGGATTGTCCTGACCATTGGTATGGCGGTGGATGCCAACGTTTTGATTTTCGAACGGATCCGTGAAGAAACCCGTAATGGGCTTGGCCCGATTTCGGCGGTTGATTCCGGGTATAAGCGGGCGATTAAAACCATTGTGGATGCGAACGTCACCACATTGATTGCAGCAATTTTGCTTTATCAATTTGGTTCTGGTCCGGTGCGCGGTTTTGCCGTGACATTGGCTATCGGTATCCTGACATCCATGTTTACGGCGATCATGTTGACCCGTTTGCAAGTTGTTGTGTGGTTACGTCGTACCAAACCCAAAACACTTGAACTGTAAGAGGAGGGATTACACATGCGTCGTTTGCATATGATCCCGACAGGGACAAAACTAGACTTCATCGGCAAGAAAATTGCTTTCTTTGCCTTTTCGATCTGTTTGATCGTGGCCTCTATCGGTATTTTTGGCACCAATGGCTTGAATTATGGTATCGACTTTAAAGGCGGTATCATGATGGAGGTTCGTTCCAATAGCGGCCCAGCAGATATAGGGGCCTTGCGGACTCAGCTTTCAAAACTCGGCTTGGGTGAAATTTCCATCCAGGAATTTGGCGAACCAGAAGAGGTTCTTATCCGAATTCAACGCCAAGATGGGGATGAGAAAGCGCAACAGGCCGCCGTAGAAGCCGTTAAATCGGAATTAAAAGATACGGTTGAATACCGCCGAACAGAGTTCGTTGGACCGAAGGTTTCCGAAGAACTCTTCATGGACGGAGTCATGGCTGTTACACTGGCAATCGGTGCGATTTTGGTCTACATCTGGTTCCGTTTCGAATGGCAATTCGGGATGGGGGCTGTTATTGCCTTGATCCATGACGTTATTTCGACCATTGGTATCTTTGCCCTGCTGGGGATGGAATTTAATCTTTCCACAGTTGCCGCTGTCCTAACAATTGCCGGGTATTCCATCAACGATACCGTGGTTGTCTATGACCGCGTGCGTGAAAACTTGCGCAAGTACAAAAAGATGGATTTACCAGAACTGTTGAACAAGTCTGTTAACGAAACACTGACCCGTACAGTTATGACATCTGTGACCACGTTGGTTGCCTTGCTTGCCCTTTATATTTTGGGTGGTGAGGTCATTCGCGGTTTCAGTTTTGCCATGATCTGGGGCATTGTGATCGGGACATACTCATCTATCTGTCTTGCTGTTCCGATTTTGACTTACTTCGTACTTCGTCGCAGTGATGACGAAGATGAAGAAGATAGTGAAATTGAAAAAGTCGAAGGCGAGGGAGCTGTTTAATGTCTTTGGACATCACCCCCATCGTTACCGACAATCGCTTAATGATCGTATCCTATGGCGATGGTCGTTTCGATGTAAACGGCCATATCGTCGCTGGATCCATCTTGTTATATGAAGGCAGGGTGGACCCATGGGATGCGACAGAACCATCTGATATTACGTTGGATAGCCTGAAACCGCTTCTCGATCATGCAGAAAAATATGATATTTTACTGGTTGGTTGCGGGGAAACATCCAAAATGCCCCCTAAAGGCTTGCGTGAGGCCGTAAAAGAAAAAGGCCTCATTCTGGAATGGATGAACTCAGGCGCGGCAGCACGCACGTTTTGTGCCCTTCAAATTGAAGACCGTAGAACATTGGCTGCGATTATTGCGGTTTAAACACTTAAACCCTCATGTAAAAAGGCCCAGTACATTTAATTGTACCGGGCCTTTTTCTTTGATCTGGTTGATCTGCAATTATGCGTTTGCCAATTGTTCAGCAACGAAATCCCAGTTGACCAATTCGTTGAGGAAAGTTTCAACATATTTGGGGCGCAGGTTTTGGTAATCAAGATAATAGGCATGTTCCCATACATCACATGTCAAAAGCGCGGTTTGACCATGTGCCACCGGTGTATCTGCACCGATTGTTTTAGTGATTTTCAGTTCGCCATTTTCAACGACCAGCCAACCCCAGCCGGAACCGAAAGCAGTAATACAAGCCTGAGAAAATTCTTCTTTGAATTTGTCAAAAGAACCGAAAGCCGCATCAATTTTTGCAGCCAGTTCACCGCTCGGTGCGCCGCCGCCGTTCGGCTTCATACAGTTCCAATAAAATGTGTGGTTCCAGACTTGAGCCGCGTTGTTGAATACGCCAGCCTTAGACGCATCACCGGCAGCATCTTTGATTACTGCTTCGAGGTCGGCTTGTGAAGAACCAGCCGCATCACCAAGTAGATTGTTAAGGTTCACAACATAGGTGTTATGGTGCTTGCCGTAGTGGAAGCTCAAAGTGTTAGCGGAGATATGTGGCTCGAGTGCGTCTTGAGCATAAGGCAGGGCAGGTAGTTCGAATGCCATTTGGTGACCTCTTTTGAGTTTGGTAAATTTGAATACTTCTAAAAAATAGGCAGAATGATTGTAAAAATGAAGGCTTTTATAAAAAAAGATTTAAAAAATCATCTTTTATTTTCAATAGCCGCTTTTACAGCCTCTTTGCCTGACCTAATCGCGCTTTCGATGGTAGCGGGAAGTCCGGTATCAATCCAGTCACCTGCAAGAAAAATATTTGCAAAGTGCGTTCTGGTTTGGGGGCGATAGGTAGTAAAATCCATATTTTGTGCAGGTGTTGCATGTTTTTCGCAAATAATACGACAAGGCGGTGTCGGGCAATCATCAAACCCTAAAAGCGAGCGAATTTCCATCCAGACATACTCAACCACATCAGACGATTCGAATTTTTGATTGCTGATGGTGACACATGCATGTCGACCTTTGGCATAAAGCCATTGGCTTTGTGTCCCGATCAGACCGATAAAACATTCTTCAACATCCGCCACCAGATCAAAATGAAAGTTGCTGATTGGGTTGCATGTTATAGCTGAAAAATCAAAAGGTGATGAAATGTGAATATAAGCCTGAGGCGGCAGGGCTAAAATTACCGTGTCTGATTTGCTAAAAGAGATTTGCTCGTCTTTAAATGTAATGTGATTTTCATCTATCGCCGTTAGTCTTTTTCCAAACTTGATATCAATCTGATTCAAAAGGGGGCGTACAAATGTATCTTCAAGCGTGGTGTGGCAGAAATAAGGGATCAATCCGCTTGGTCCCTGTTTTAACATTTCAAAGAACATATTCTTCCGCAGTTGTGCAGGGATGTCTTTAAGGTGCGTATTAAAAACAGCAAGAAAAAAAGGCTCCCATAACCGTCTTTGTGCTGTTTCTCCTACGATATTTATCGCACTAACTCCTGGAATACTGCCTTTTGCCACTTGCCATACAAAATGGTTGGCTTTGACTTTCCAGCTTAAATTACTTGCAGGTTCGATGAAAGAATAGGTCCCATCCCCAAAAGGATAGACACTGTCACTCATGCCAATTTGGTTTAAATAGTCAAAGGTTGCTTCATATCCTTTAACGATTAAATGAGTCCCATTGTCATGGTTTCCGGCTTGACGGATACGTCCGCCTGCTTTTTTTGTGGCTTCGTATATTGTGCAAGAGATACTGTTTTTTCGGGCTTCAACTGCCGCACTTAGTCCGGCTAAACCGCCCCCTACTATGTGAAGGTGTTCAACCATGGCGGGTTAGAAATTCCATAACAAGAAATGCTTTTTCCGTCTTACTAAGGCCCATACGCGGCGTAATCTTACGCCAGCCCCGGCGTTGCATTTTTCTAAATATTTTTTTGTAAGCATCTTTCATCAAAAGAGCAGGTTTTAAATTAGCACTTCCGATTTGTTTCAGCAGTTTTTCCGCATTTTTATAATGATGTTCTGTTTTTTCAGCCACATCGCCAAGAACAAGATTAAGGTTCTGAGAAGCAATCCCATTCACATTATGTTTTTGCAAAGATTCTTGGGGCAAATACAATCGTCCAACTTGATCGTCTTCAGCAACATCACGCAAGATATTGGTAAATTGCAGGGCGTATCCCAATTCTAAGGCGAAATCTTGCGCGCCTTGATCTTTGCGTCCGAAAATGGGAAGGGACAGCAAGCCGACACTCACGGCAACTTTACGGCAATAATCATACAAGTCATCCCAACAAGGTGCGTAAATTGGCCCCCGTACGTCTGCCTCCATCCCCTCAATTAATTGATAGAGTTCATCTTGTGGAATCTTAAATCGATTAATGGCCTCGTACAAAATACGTGTAATCGCACAAGATGGTTTCCCGTCAATCAATTGGGTGACTTTTATTCGCCATTCATTTAATTGCTTTAATTTTTCTTCACGGGGAAGGGCGTTATCGGCAATATCATCCAATATGCGGCAATAGGCATAAATGGCAAAAAGGTAACCGCGTCGATCTTTAGGCAAAGCTTTCATCCCCATTGCAAAGGAGCTTTTTGCCTCGCGCACGACATTTTCGACATATTCAAAATCGGTTGAACTTGGGCGTGTCATAGAGAGTAAAAACCTTTGTAGGCGATCAAAATTTTATCAAGTGTGCCAAGCTCAACCCGTCTTGCCAACGGATCTTGGCGACGCAATCGGCCCGCCAACGCCACGGCACAGAGAAGGGTAACCTTGCATTGATAACGTAACCGTTTGTTTTTAATCTGGCTAGGTAGAAGAAAAGCAGGTTTCAACATTTCATCAACCCGATCCAGACAGATATTCAGAATATTTCGTAAAAGGGGGGGGCAATTAGGCTGTGAAAGTAAATTTTCATAGCTTTCCCCTTCTGGTAAAAATATTTGAGGAAGGTAAACCCGGTTCATCACCTGAAAATCTTTTTGACAATCTTGCAGGTGATTAAGGATTTGCAGAACACTACAAAGGGAATCGCTTAACGCCTCACATCCGCTTTCACCATGAACGTTCAGCAAAAAGCGTCCAACCGGATTGGCAGAAAATCGGCAGTAATTCATTAAATCTTGCCAGTTTTCATAACGGTTTTGATCTGCATCCTGATGAAAAGCAATCAAGAGATCATTTAAAAAGGGATTTTGCCACTGGCTTGGCAATAGGGCGTGTTTTTCTTCTGAACTTAGGGTCGGGGAGTCCGCAATATCATCCCAGCCCCGTGCCAAATGATAAAATTCCATCACCTGTTGGCGCACGTTTGGGGCCAATAACAGACTGGCGACGGGAAAGTTTTCTTGATTTGCCGTTTTTGACACTTTGCCTTTTCCTTTTCTACCCCTTATATGACACATGTCTTTTTCCAATTCAAAAAATGAATACGCTTTATGACCACTTCACTCAGCCTGTGCGCGCAAGAAATCCGTAAAAATGAACATGATCAATTTCTCTGTGGCCTGTTTGCCCCAGAAGATTGTCAAAATGATTTTTTCGCAATGCAGCTTTTCCATATGGAAACTTTGCGTATCCGGGATGCTGTCAGCGAACCGCACCTCGGTTTGATCCGCCTGCAATGGTGGCGCGATCTAGTGGATGGAATTTATAGCGGGGAACGAAATGCGGAAGCAGAAAACGGTACCCATCAGGAAATTGCACAAACATTAGCAAAAGGATCAATCGACAAGACCTTGTTTGATCGTTATTTCAACGCCCGTTCTTTTGATATGGAAGACCGCGCCCACGACGATATGTCGGCGCTTTTGCGTTATTGCGAGGCAACCGGGGGGCTAAGTGCGCAGATCAAAGAAGCAGCAATCGGTTGCCAAATCAGTGTTGCAGCTCTTAATGTCGGGACAGCAAATGTCCTTTGTCACATTATTCGCACCTTGGCCCATCAATCGCGTGTTGCTCGCTGCAAATTACCGCTTTCCCTGATTAAAAAGCATAATCTGGATTTGAACGGCTTTTATAAATTTGAAAGCAGCGCAGAGCTTAAGAATATTGTCGCAGAACTTGTTGGCGAAATTGAACGCTTAATCGCAGAATCCCGCACACAAGGCGCAACGTCGAATGCCGTTTTACTTAATACCGTCAGCCTCGAAGATTATCTGAAACGGCTTAAGAAAGTCGATTGTGATCCGTTTAACCCTAATATCGGGCAGGGCCGTCTATCCAAACAAATCAAACTGGCCTTCAAAGCGTGGCGCAACCGTTATTAAGCGTTCTTCTCGCTGATTTCACGACAGCTGTAGTTTTCACCCACAAACTGTTCAATCAAACGCTGAACGTGTCCTTTATCCAGCGTTTCAACAACCACATCCACCTCGGTTAGCTTTACTGATAGATCAAAGAACATGCGCTGATGGTAAATCTCGACAATGTTGGCCCCATTGTCACTCATAATTTTTGTAATCTTGGCAAGATGGCCGGGTTGGTCCGGCACGGCAATGCGCAATACCGCCATCCGACCATCGCGGTACAGGCCGCGCAACAGCACAGATGATAAAATGCGTGAATCGATGTTCCCGCCAGATAAAACCAATCCAACGCGTTTACCTGCAAAACGTTCTTTGTTTTGCAGAAGGGCTGCTAAACCAACAGCGCCAGCCCCTTCAACTGTTAAACGTTGATTTTCTGCAAGGCTTAAAACAGCTTCTTCAATCTGGATTTCATTGACCACAAAAATATCGGTCGTTGTTTCTTTTATGATTGGTGCCGTTAAATCGCCCGGTTCTTTAACTGCAATGCCTTCTGCCAAGGTATAGCCGCCCTTGGTATTATTCTGATTATAAAAACTATCTGCCATTGAGGGAAACGCATCACATTGCACACCGAAAATTTCTGTGTTGGGTGAAAGATGTTTAAAGGCAGAGGCAACACCCGCCAATAATCCGCCGCCGCCGATTGGAACAAGAATGGCATCCAGTGGTTTTTCAACCTGATCAATCATTTCCAGACCGACAACACCTTGGCCTGCCATGATATCTTCATGATCATAAGGGCTGACATAGGTCAGGCCATCACTTTTCACCAAATCAAGGGCAGCATTGCGGGCTTGAATAAAGGTTTCTCCGCTGACAATAACCTTTGCCCCGAGTTTTTCCGTCTTGGAAATTTTGTTAAACGGGGTGCCTTTCGGCATAACAATTGTCGCCGGGATGCCCATATTTTGGGCGTGATAGGCAACACCTTGCGCGTGATTCCCGGCAGAGGCAGCCACAACACCTTTTGCCGCTTCTTCCTTTGATAAACTCGCAAGGCGAACCAAAGCCCCGCGTGATTTGAAGGACCCTGTAATTTGCAGGTTTTCAAGCTTTAAATAAACTTCAGCACCCGACATGCTAGAAAGAGTTTGAGAGTAAATCATAGGTGTTACGTTGACTTTACCCGCAAGGGTTTCTTGTGCACGCTTTAGAACTTCCAGGGAAATCATCTCAAATACTCTTTCTAGCTTATACTCTGTCGGTTTTATCCAGCCATTCATCCAGTGCCTTTAAAGCGCGGGCAGAAACAGCAGCCTTTTTCTCTTTGCCTTTAACGCGTTTGCCACGTTCGTTGCGCACATCCATCGGCGGTAAAAGGCCGAAGGTAATATTCATCGGCTGGAATGTCATGGCATCCGCCCCACCTGTGATATGATTTAAAATGCCGCCAAGGGCCGTCACATCCGGTGGGGTTACAATGTCTTGTCCTAAAATTTCTGCTGCAACGAAACGTCCGGCCATCAGGCCGACAGCTGTACTTTCCACATAACCTTCGCAACCAGTGACTTGTCCGGCAAAACGGATATTGTCACGCGCTTTTAATTTCAACGTACCCTCCAGCAGGCGAGGGGAATTAATGAATGTATTGCGGTGAATGCCGCCCAGGCGAGAAAAAGTCGCATTTTCCAAGCCGGGCAGGGTCTTGAAAATCCGAACCTGTTCCCCGTGCTTTAGCTTGGTCTGAAAACCGACCATGTTGTAAAGCGTCCCTAGTTTATTATCTTGGCGAAGCTGAACGACCGCAGCATATCGTGCATCCGGTTCATTCGGGTTTTGCAGGCCAACGGGTTTCATCGGCCCAAACGCCAAAGTCTCCCGACCACGTTCTGCCATGACTTCAATGGGTAGGCAGGCTTCAAAATAAGGGGTATTTTTTTCCCATTCTTTGAATTCCATTTTTTCGCCAGCAATTAAATCATCAATAAATTGATCATATTGTTCGCGGGTTAGACCCAGATTAATGTAATCGCTGCCATCACCTTTGTCATAACGCGACTGGAGCCATGCTTTAGAAAAATCAATGCTGTCCTTATCAATAATCGGGGCAATAGCATCGAAGAAGTGCAAAGATTTCTCACCACTTAATTCCCGGATGGATTGGGCGAGGGGTTCTGACGTCAAGGGACCAGTTGCAATGATCACATGTTCCCAGTCTTTTGAAGGCAATGCGGTAATTTCTTCACGCACAATCTCTACATTGTCATGCGCCTCAAGCGCGCCTTGTACGGCAAGGGCAAAGCCTTCGCGATCAACGGCCAAAGCCCCACCTGCCGGGACGGCGTTTTCATCGGCACATTTCATAATAAGGGAACCGCAACGACGCATTTCTTCATGCATCAAACCAACCGCATTATACTGCGCATCATCAGAACGTAAGGAATTGGAACAAACCAATTCCGCTAACGTGTCTGTATGGTGGGCCTCAGTCGGTCGTGTCGGGCGCATTTCGTGTAAGACGACTTTTACGCCGCGCTGTGCAGCTTGCCAGGCTGCTTCGCTACCTGCCAATCCGCCGCCAATGATATGTAGTGTCTGTGTCATAAGAACCAGATATAGATTGTTGCCCCAATTAGCAAGCCTCTTGCATGAAAGGAACAGTCAAAGTAAAACAGCACAAACTGATATATTGAGGATTTTAAAATGGACTCTCCATTGATTGCGGTTGCTGTTGTTATCGTGGTTTCGTTCTTTTCACTACGCATGATCCCGCGCCTTGTGGCTGGTGTACCATTCGTTGATCCAGATAAAGTTTATGAACATATGCAACAGGATGAAAATGCCGTTCTGATAGATGTGCGGACTCCTGAAGAATTTTCAGCCGCGCATGCTTTAGACAGTATCAATGTGCAACCTCATCAACTTGGGGATGATTTAGAGGCAAAACGCGCTTTCCTAGATCATAAAGTATATGTTATTTGTTTGTCGTCCCAACGGGCAGCAATGTCGGCTAAAAACCTTAAAAATCTGGGCTTTACAAATGTTAGCGTCGTTAAAGGCGGCCTCAACCTCTGGAAGAAACGTAAACTTCCTGTCGCCTAAGCATCATTGAACGGTTGTGAAAGGCCTTATCTCTATGTAAAGTAATGCTAAATCGCACGAGAGAATGCCAAAATTGCGCAATTTGTTAAGGTTTTAAATGTTTAAAGTCAACGGTGTTGGAAACAAAGGCATGAAAACAAAGGTACCGGTTCTTATCATCGGTATCTTGTTGATTTTGATTGCAGTTCCTTTTTTATTACCTTCTTCCGTTTATAAAAATCTTTTTGAAAGCAAACTTGAAGAAACCACAGGTCTGGATTTTAATTTCGATAACGGGTTTTCATTTTCTTTACTCCCTGCCATCCGATTGGATGCAAAAGATGTCTTGTTTAACGGGAAAATCGGACAGGATGTACAAATCGTCGGCACAATTCAGCGCCTTCACCTTGATATGCAACTGTGGAAGTTTCTCAGGGGTGATGTAAATGTTGATAGCTTTTTAATTGTAGAACCCAAAATCACTGTCGAAGGGGATTTTACCCCTTATATTCCGGACTGGTTGCGCAAGAATCTCAGTGCTTCGCGCAAAAATGAAATTCGTTACATAGAAATTTTGCAGCACTTTATTGAAGATTCTATTTTTAAAACTGCAAGAGTTGAAGAAGCACGTTTTCTATGGAAGAAGACACAAAGCACAACGATTGATATTGAAAAAGCAACGCTTGATATCTCAAAACCAGCTCATAACAAGGACTTTTCGATCAATGGAAATGCTTATGTAAATAAAAGGACGCTGGATATAAAAATACGCTTGGAGCGTCCAGACGATTTCTTGCGAGGATATCGAAGCAAAATGGACCTTGCCATCGATTCTGCACCTATTCGCATCGATTATAACGGCAGTGCGGCAAAACGGCAGACGTTTGTTTCTCAAGGTAATCTTCGTGTTGATATTCCGTCTTTATTCGATTTCTGCAACTGGTTTACTGACAAAGATAAATGCACGGACAAGCAGGGAAACCTGTTGATTTTATCTGATCTCAAAATTCGGGATCAACGTCTTCAAATCGAAGATGCCAGCTATACTCAATCCCCATTTTCCGCAAAGGCCCGTGGTGTGATTGATTTTAAAACAAGCAAACCTGAAATCAGCGGGACTATTACAATACCGGGACATGCGCTGTCAGGTATAGAGCCAGATTTTGATCATCTGCGCACAATCGATCTTAATCAATTTTTCCTGGATACTTTCAGGGCAAATGTTGATGTTCTTTATGGTGGATATAAATTATCAACCGGTGACATATTAAAACCAAAACTTAAAATCCGCCATGAAGATGGACGACTGAGCCTGTCAGTGGATCAGTTACATCTCTTAGGCGGTCTTGCAAATGCACGGGTCCGTTGGCATAAAGGTTTGGAAAATGGCTATATGGATGCCCGCATTGACCTAAGCAGTATAAATTTGGAAAAACTGCAACAAGAACTTGGTCAAAAGACAAACATTCTCGGTGTTCTCAATACCTCTATTGAAATCCAGTCCGAAGGTTCCACACTTGTTGCCTTAATGGAGACCGCAACCATTCGCGGCGATTTTTCCGTTCTTGACGGGTCAATTATCAACAACAAAATTGCCAGTGCCTTAAATGCGCGGCAATCAGAACAATTTGACTTTGCAGAACTAAAAGGTCGTGTCCAGGGAAATCGTGGACAATTGATCAGTGAAAACCTTTCCTTTGTTGCCCCTTCGGTGAACGTGAACGGCCGTATGAATTATGATTTCATTAATAATGCCCTCAAACTTACGCTCAATAGCGTTACACAAACAAAAGAAGGGCCTTCTAACGGTTATATTCAGATTGATGGTCCGTTAGATGATTTATCACTGGAAACGTCAAAAGGAAAAAAAGTGTCACTGGTGGGAGAGCGCGGATTATTATCGGGTTTGTTACCTTATGAAGAAGAAAATCAACAACCTGCTTTAGGTGATGAAGAATTTGTTATAGAAGAAACAGACCTTCTTGATTAATGGGACTTTCACCTGTGTATCTTTTTAAATCCTGCAAAATAGTGTTCCCGCTAGCCGCTTTTTTCCTTTTACAGGCCTGTTCGTCTTCCCCTCATGTAGAGGATTGGAATAGAGACCGTATAACCGAGATCCCAGAAAACGGGGTTGATGTTGCCATTTGCTTTGACAAAACGATCCATAGCCGCAAACAGGTTCTCGATTTAGCAAAAAAAGAGTGTAAAGCTCGTGTAACAGAGGTGCAAAACCTTGTTCAATACAAAGAGCTAGGTCAGATTAAATATCTGGATCAAGCAGAAGGAGAACTGTTTGCCGGCCCCGTAGAGCATCAGCGCAAATTGAAAGCTATCCTTGCAACTATTCAATTAGGGTATCTAAAAAATGATATTTGGGAATGCCCAATCGCGACCCCACATCGCATTAAATTTAGATGTATTTATGATCCAAATGCAACGGATTCGGCACGGAGCGCCACATCAACCCCCATTCCTGCACAAGACATTGAATTACCACCGGAACTTCCTGAAGATTTAAAACCACAGTAATACAAAGGGTTAATGTAATAACCTTTTAAACCTGGAACTTTTACGGGCGATACCTTGACGAGACTAAGCTACTCCAGTAGATTATAAGTTACGTACGTTTAATTTATAGCTCGATATTTCTGCCTATTGTTTCGAAACTGTTGAAAGATTTTGACATGTCCAGCGTTACCAAGCCAATAGCTTCAGGTAACACGTCGGTCCCTTCAAGCAGACCGGCGGGTGGTAGTGCGCGTCAAATTTCATCTTCTCAGTATAATTCCGTTTCCGAACTTTATGCACAAGCAGGCGTTAGAGGCGAAGACGAAAGCCGTAGTTTTGAAAATTATAGCCAAGGGCAAGGTCAGCAAAACCAAAGCCAACAGCAGCCTCATACTTTAAAATTGCATGGGACATCACGAACCTTTGCAATGTTATTTGAAGATGCCCAGTCTGATTTCGACTCCGGAAATGTTGGTGATTCTTCCTATAACGGTGATCCTTTTGCTCGTCCGGGAAAACCTGCTTTCCAAGCCTATATGGAACGGGCAACCTCTACATATGAGCTTAGCACACGTGCCGTTAAGGGTGAGCTCAAGAATCGCGGCGGTTCTATTAATCTTGCAATGTAAATAAACTCATATACACCGATCCACGATTAAGCTGGTGGAAAGGATTGTATGGGTAAGCTATATTCTGATTATTAGATTAAGGACTAAGGCTAAGGATATTCTATGGCTGCCGCTGTTGAGACAATGTATGACGTTGCCGCATGGTTTATGGACCATGCCTTAAATGACAATGAATATCTTCAACCGATGAAAATGCATCGTTTATTGTTTTTGTCGCAAAGCTATTTTGCGATTGCCTATCACGGTCGCAAACTTGCCCCCGGCGTATTTGTTGCCGATGATATGGGGCCAATCGAACCCCATGTTTTTCGGGCCTTTGAACAGGGACGACCTTCATTTTATTTAAATACAAATCTCCCGGCACATATTGAGACTTTTTTAGAAAGTATCTGGCGCCGTTTTGGGTCTTACTCGGCTGACAAAATATCTGATATCACAAAAAAAACACCCGCCTATCAGAAGGCTATTAAAAAGGGCAGGCGAACCGAGATTGAATTTAAAGACATGGTTGCAAGCTTTAGCAAACATAAGGAAGCACCCAGCATCGATAAGGTTTTAAAACCACGCGTTTTGCGTTCCCAAACAGGTCGCCCCGTTCAAGTTAAATCCTGGGCCCCGGGACTTCGCAAAGTTGCAGAGGCAACACCACTGCCATCCCAGAAAAAAGCGAAAAAATAAACGGTCTCTCTTTTCTTATATAAAAAAAGCCCTTGGAAACAGTCCAAGGGCTTTCTTCGTTTAAGCTGGATTTTAAATATAATAGACCAGCAAATAAAGACCGAGCAGGATTGCAACCCACAGAACCATACTACCGGTTGGCCATGTCCGGGCCAAAATGCCGTGCGGGCCATGATGTTTGAAAATTTGATTGATGATCGCATCAACGCGTTTCAAACAAGCCTGACGGAATTTGGTAAAAGCGGCCCCACCGTGACGAACCACAAATTCTTCGTGTATCAGGTTGAAGAACTTGCGGTAAAACCAGTCGAAATCCAACGTAATCGTCAACGTCCGCTTCATCATCTTTAACAAGACGAAGAACGCAAAGCCGGAAAAGAGCAGCAATTCCAGCATATGAATGACTTTGGTCGATGTATAAGGGACAAAATCAACTGGGTTCGGTAAGAGTGCATAAAGCGGGTCCGGATAAACACCAAGTCCCACACACATAACGGCAAAGATAACCATCGCCAAACGCATGTTAAACGGCGGGTCTTTTGGTTTTGCACCAAATTCACGCTCCACATATCCCGGTGCGCGTTGGAAGAAAACAAACCACGGGAATTTAATACCGGCATGCAGGAAAACACCGGCGGAAGCAGCTTCCAGCAGGAACCATGCATAGGCGATATGTTGATCAGCCGCCGCAGACGCAATCATGGTCTTTGTCGTAAAACCGGACGTAAGAGGAAAGCCAGAGATCGCAAGTGCCCCAATGGTCCCACAAACCATAGTTAGAGGCATGGCCTTATAAAGCCCGCCAAGGTCCGTACATTTACGCTTGTTGATCTCGTACAACACAGCACCGGCTGACATCAGCAACAATGCCTTATAGATGATATGGGCAAAGGCATGCGCGGCTGCCCCATTAATAGCTAAATCTGTACCGATCCCGATGCCTGTCACCATAAAACCAACCTGGTTGATGATGGAGTAGGCGAGAATACGGCGCATATCATTTTCCAACAGCGCATAAATAATGCCGTAAAAAACCATATACAGACCGACAAAAATCAAAATGTTTTCGCCGGGGAAGCTACGGATCAAAACGTAAACGGCTGTCTTGGTTGTAAAGGCCGACAAAAAGACACTGCCAGACCAGGAAGCACTGGGATAGGCATCCGGGAGCCATGCTGAAAAGGGCGGGGCACCTGCATTGATTAGGAAACCGGCCAATAACATCCATGTCCACCAGCTATCAGCCTTCATCGCGCCAAATTCAACAGAACCTGAATGATAGATTTGACCGATCACCCCGATCATCAAAATTACACCGCCAAACAGGTGGACAATGGCATAGCGCATGGAAGCGCCATAGCTTTCCTTTGTCCGGGCAGACCAAATCACCAATGTGGAGGCAATGGCCATAAATTCCCAAAAGATGAAAACACTGACTAAATCGCCAGACATTGCGACACCAACCGCACCACCGGCATAGGCATAAGCTGACATAAGTTCAATTTGGCTTTTTTGATTGATTGCAAAAATACCACCAACAAACGCCATCAACGTAAAGATGGTTGCAAACAAACGTGATAGTTTATCACCTTGAAGGGGTTCAAGCGTGTAATCCAGAAACGGTACAGTCAATTGGACACCGTCCGGAACAGCCCAAATAAAATACATGGTCAGAACAGGCAAAAGCAACATTAAGGTTTTGCGCGCATTGCCAACCAAGGCCGGTAAAAACAATGAACCGAGAATTAAGATCAGCCCAGGGGGAAGGGCACTGTTAATCATCATAGTAGGTGTCCTTCCGTTTTAGGAAAATGCCCAACAATTTGGCAAACAAAACCATTGCTGCGCAGGAGAAAAAACCGAACCAAGCATTAAACCCAAACCAGCCATCAATCCCGAAATAAGGATGTGGATGGATCGTCAGTTCTAATGCAACGGTTATAACCAAAATGGCAATACCAACGATCCATAGTTTTTTTATGGTTGCCGGACGGCAAAGCCAGTGAACGTCTTGTTGGTCGCTCATTGGATACCCCCAATCATTTGTTGTGCCAATTCCAAGGCAACATCCGGGAAGAAGAACATCAAAATTGTCAATGTTGCTGTCGATGCAATGGCAATGACAATCGGCAACGGTGCTTCACCATGATTATCATGATGCCCACCATGATTATTTGCCCCTTTCGTTTCAGGCTGTTTAAAGAAAGCGGCATAAATAATTGGCAAGAAATAGCCTGCATTCAGCAAAGTACTCAGAATAACAACGCTTAATGCCACAAAATTTTCCGAACTCATGGCCCCTTGAATGATATACCATTTCGAAACAAAGCCAGCCGTTGGCGGCAATCCGATCATGGATAGTGCACCAATGGAAAAGGCTGTCATCGTAATCGGCATTTTCCATCCGATACCGTTTAGTTGGCTCACTTCCGTTTTATGGGCTGCCGTATAAATCGAACCGGCCGCAAAGAACAAAGTGATTTTTCCAAAAGCATGGGCGGCAATATGCAACGCCGCCCCAACAGCAGAAATGGGGGTTAAGATTGCAGCGGCCAAAACGACATATGACAACTGAGAAATTGTTGAATAAGCCAATCGTCGTTTCAGGTTATCCTGACGCAACGCAACCATAGATGCGGCAATAATGGTAAAGCCCGATACATAAACCAGCCAATCCGCCGAACCAGAATTGACCAGATTATCAATGCCGAATGTGTAGACAATGACTTTTACGACAGTAAAAACACCAGACTTCACAACGGCAACAGCATGCAGCAAGGCAGAAACCGGTGTTGGTGCCACCATTGCCGCTGGCAACCAACGGTGAACCGGCATGACCGCAGCCTTACCAATCCCGTAGATAAACAGCATCAGAAGCAAGCCCATTAATGGACCTTCAACCTTACCACCCAAGATCCCGCCTTCAACAAAATCCAACGTCCCCGTTGCACTGTACGTCCATGCGATTGCAAAGAACAGAAAAGCAACGGAAGTTGTGACCAGAATACCCAAATAGGTACGGGCCCCTTTAACCGCCGTTTCGTTTCCTTTGTGGGAAACAAGCGGGTAGGTGGAGAAGGTCAATACTTCGTAGAAAATGAACAATGTCAAAAGGTTGGCGGAATAAGCCAGCCCCAATGTTGCCGAAATAGCAATCGCAAAACAGATATAGAAACGCGTTTGATGTTTCTCTTTATTGCCCCGCATATAACCAATGGAATAGATAGAGTTTAAAATCCACAAGCCGGAAGCGATTAAGGAAAACATCATCCCTAAAGGTTCAACCTTAAAGGCAATCGCTAATCCCGGGAACATATCCAGCAAATGGACTTCTGGGCGTTCCCCATCCAGAACCGGACCAAGCAGATTCAAAACGTTCAGGAAAAGAGCAATCGCGGTAAATAGGGTAATGGTTTCCCGCAAATTGGGACTACGTCCGCTCAAAGCAATCAAAATCGCGCCAACAGCCGGGATGACCATCGCGAGAATGATTGAAAGTTCCATACTCATGGCGCACCTCCAACCAACATTTCTGCGGCAAGTTGTGCAACACCAAGTGTCATATCGGTATCAACTCCGAAATAGATGGAAGCACCCGCCATGATCCACAAAGGGATTAACATAGAAAGCGGAGCTTCTTTAATCTTAAGAGACGGATTTGCAGGTTCTTTGAAGTAAGCAACCTCAATAAAGCGCCAGACATAAACGACAGCTAATAAAGAACTCAGCAAGATCAACAGGGCAATCGGCATCATCTCTGCTTCCATAGCCGCTTGAATTAAATACCATTTGGAAACAAAACCAACGGTTAAAGGAACGCCAATCAAACTAAGGCCCGCAACCACAAAGGCAGCCATTGTCCAGGGCATTCTTTTACCGATACCATGCAAATCTTCAATATGAACCGATCCGACGCGATACATAAAGCATCCCATTGCAAGGAAAGCTGCACATTTCATAACGGCATGGTTCAACAGGTGGACAATACCCGCAGATACCCCTGTTACACTCAGGAAACTAATCCCCAACATGATGTAACCGATTTGCGCAACCGAAGAATAGGCCAGCAGACGTTTCATATTATTTTGGAAAATCGCAACCGTTGATGCGACAAACATGCCGGCAATTGCCAAAGTCATGATTGCCGGAGCCAGCCCGGTTTCTTCGAACATATCCACGCCGAATATGGTGAAAAACACCCGTAGCATCACATAGACAGCTACTTTGGTTGCCGTAGCAGCCAAAAACGCCGTAACAGTGCTCGGCGCATAGGTATAGGCATTTGGGAGCCATAAATGTAAGGGGAACAACGCCAACTTCAAGCTGATACCAACGGTCAAAAAAGCTAATGCCGCTTGTAATGTACGGATAGAACCGTCCATATCCAAAAGTTTGGTGTGTAAGTCATTAATATTCAGGGTACCGGTCATCATATATAGAAGACCAAGACCAATCACATAAAATGTTGCACCTAATGTACCCATTATCAAATATTGGTAAGAAGCCGTTAAAGCACGACGGTCTTTTCCTAACGAGATCATGGCATAGGTAGATAGGGATGAAATTTCGAGGAAGACAAACAGGTTGAACGCATCACCCGTCGCCGCCATACCCAACAACCCTGTCAGGCACAATAGGTAAGCTGTGTAAAACAGATAGATCTGGTCGCGCGGAATTTCACGGTTTACGCTGTGGCGTCCATAAAAAGAAACAATGGCACCAACAGCAGAGACGATCAGCAGAACGTAAGCGTTAACGGCGTCAATTCTGAATTCAATTCCCCACGGAGCAGGCCAATCGCCCATAAAGTAAGAAAGGACACCTTGTGTAAGAACCTGATCCAAAATCATCACGGAGATGACAAACGAAACCAGACTGACCAACAAAACAATGATCCACGCAATATCACGATGGCGTAAAACCACACAAAGCGGTGCGGCCATCAACGGGATCAAAATTTGCAAAATAGGAAGATGGGCAATCATTAAAACTCTTCCTCCTGCGCGTGAATATCTTCTTCTTCAATCGTGCCATAAGCTTCGCGAATACGGATCACCAGGGAGAGGCCCAAGGCTGTTGTCGCGACACCTACAACGATTGCCGTCAGAATCAAAACATGTGGAAGGGGGTTGGAAAACGTGTCGAAACCTTCACCAAAAATTGGTGCGGTTCCACCCACAACTTTGCCCATACTGATATACAGGACAAAAACTGAAGTTTGAAAAATGTTCAAACCAACCAGCTTCTTAACGAGGTTACCTCGCGCAATAACAATATAAAAACCGACCATCATCAGGAAAATAACGATCCAGTAGTTATAAAGGCCAGGATTTATAAATTCTTGATATTCCATAGCCTAACTCTCCCGTCCCGCAAAGATGTAAAATATAAGCGTCATCGCGGAGAAAACGGTAACACCAACACCCAGTTCAACCAGCAAAATCCCATAATGCTGACCATGTAAAGGGTCGTGCGCCAACGAGTTGTAGTTAAGGAAATTATCTCCCTTGAAGAAGCTGATAACACCTACACCCGCATAAAGCAAAACGCCAAGGGCGGCCAGTACTTCCAAAACTGTGGATGGCATTACAAGTTTGGCATCATGTAAACCAAAAATCAGCGCGTAAAGAATAAAACTGGAGCCAAAAATAACCCCGGCCTGAAAACCGCCACCTGGCCCAAAATCCCCATGGAATTGCACATAAAGGGCAAAAAGCAGAATAAACGGCATAAAGACTTTTGATGTAACCCGCAAAATGGGTTTACGTTTCATCATCTGTCATCCTCCTGTTCTTCCAACTCTGCCAGAGTGGGGGCATCTTCGTCCTTGCGTCGACGGCGTGTTGTCAACAAAATCAGCACACCAACCAGTGCGGTAAAGACCACGGTCGTTTCGCCCAGCGTATCAAACCCTCGATAAGAGGCGAGAACAGATGTGACAATGTTGGGCATACCAACTTCGCCTTCTGAATCCAAGAGATAGCGTGGAGCGACATGATGGTGAACGGCTGCATTTGGATCACCATAATCAGGCATATCCAATGTTCCGTAAATCAAGGCAATACCTGTTGCCACAACCACAACAAGGGGAAGCCAGAAGGTATGGTTAGATTTTTTTTCTCGTTTTTCTTCCCGTGATGTCAACGCAAGCGTGCCCAGCATCAGTACGGTTGAAATACCCGCACCAACAGCAGCTTCTGTAAAGGCAACATCCACGGCGTCAAGGTTTACGAACATCTGTGCAGACAGCAGACTGTAAATTCCGCCCAGCATGACAACCGCAAACAGGTTCTTTATGCGCAGAATGGCAATTGCTGCCACTGCCATAAAAAACAGCAAGACTATGTCAATTATCTCTAAGATGACTTGTCTCCTTCATCTTTCAGGGCGCCTTCAAGTTCGACACCTTCTTTAAGAAGTGGTTTGGCGCCATCAACGATTGCCGCACGAACCAGTGCATGGCTTGAAACCGGACTTGTAAAAAACAGGGCAAGCCCGATCATGACAAGTTTGACCAAAACCAAATTAAACCCTTCCGCCTGAAACATAAGACCGAGCAGGAGCATACCGGCCCCCATCGTATCAATCATGCCTGCAGCGTGGGAACGGGTGAATACATCAGGCAAGCGTATAACACCGATCGCACCGATCAATATAATGGCACTGCCTAAAAGAATGAAAAACCAGCTTAAACCATTAAGGATCATATCAAGCATCATGCATCCCCCTTGGTTGCTGAATCCTGATCACGACCATCATGCCCTAAATCCTTGAAACCAAAATACTTCAAAACGGCAATAGTCCCAATAAAATTGATCAAGGCATAGACTAATGCGATATCAAGGAATTCAGGTCGACCAGCCAAAAAGCCGTGAACAGAAATTAAAAGAACAGTCAATGTTCCAATTTTGTTTACTGCCAGAATACGGTCATAGATCGTCGGACCAAGAAAAGCGCGAATCAAACCGAGGGTGATTGCAACTAAAATTGCAATAACAGCTGCGATATACATCAATATTTGCCCTCCATCTCACCTTTAACCTGGCAGACGCGACGGTCCATCTCGCCACTCAATACATCCTTTGCTCCTTGAATGCTCAAGGCGTGAATCTCAAGAATGCCATCTTCCAGATTTACCGTAACGGTGCCTGGTGTCAGCGTAATCGAATTAGCATAGATGACCTGACCCAATTCACGTTTTTGATTGGCTTTGGTTTTGAACATCACCGGACTGATCGGCAGCTTGGGTGACAGAATGATTTTCGCGACATCAATGTTCGCTTTAATAATTTCCCAAGACAACCAAGCCCAATAGGGCAGGATTTTGAGAGACAGATGAGACGGGTGCCCTTCATGATCGATTACATCCATTCGATGAGCGATGTAGACGACAAGCGTACAGGAAAGCGCCCCGAACCCGAGCAACAAAGGCTCGGTGTGTCCGGAAAGCAAAAACCAGAACGCATACAAAAAGACCCAAAGGCTAATAGAGCTTGCCACAGGATTTCCCCTGACTGTGTTATTATGGTTCGTTAGTCTGAATAGAAATCAGACCGATGCATCAGTTCTTAAAAGATAACAATTCGTTAAGGGATATCAATATCTAAAACGCACCGTTGAATGCAAGAACATGTCGTTCCGTCATTTTCTTTGCTTTTTGAAGGTGATTCTACCGGATTTTACGTAATACGAAGGATCTAGCTTATTATTCAACTTGCTAATCCCTGCCCATGTTTGTTTAAATGCAATCGAAATTCCAATGGATTCGGAGTATCTCCCTTGAAAAAATGCGGTCTTTTCCTTTGCTGCCTCTTAATGGCACTGTGTCTTGTTTTCGTGTCCTCGGCTACTCGGGCTGCAGGAAGTGGCTTATTGAAAATACAAACACAAACCGGCACTGTTCAATTCAAGGTGGATTACGCAATTACACCGGCTGAAAAAGCAAAAGGCCTTATGCATCGAACGTCGCTTCCACAAAACACCGGCATGCTCTTTATCTATCAAAAACCGACATTGGTCACTATGTGGATGAAAAACACCCCGATATCGCTGGATATGTTTTTTATAAATCGAATGGGGCGTATTCGATTTATCGAAGAAAAAACACAGCCTAATTCAACGCGCCAAATTCATTCAGGAGGGCAAGTTTCAGCCGTTTTAGAGCTCCCGGCGGGTTCTGCAGAAAACCATGGAATTAAAGTTGGCGATCTGGTGATTTTACCAAATTGATTTTTTTTATTTTTTTATCTTGCAATGTGATCAGAAACTTCATAAGTTTCGGCCCGTCGGGGAGTAGCGCAGCCTGGTAGCGCACGTGCTTTGGGTGCATGGGGTCGCAGGTTCAATTCCTGTCTCCCCGACCAGCTTTTTTTAGAAAAGCTTATTTTTTCCAGTTACTATATTTTTGTATAACTTCATCTAACTGAACCCATTCAACGGGTTTGGAAATGAAGGCATTTATACCTGCCTTAAGATAACGTTCATTTTGTTCAGCTTTAACATCTGCTGTTAATGCAATAATGGGCACTTTCCCTTTATCTCCCGGTAATTGACGAATTTTAATAGTCGCATCACAACCGTCCATTTCAGGCATTTGCATATCGGTTAAAATGAGATCGAATTTTCCGCTTTTAGCCATCTCATATGCTTCACGACCGTTGACGGCTGTTTCTATATCGTAGCCCATCTTACGGAGAACTGTTGTAATTACCTTCCTGTTCACATCATTGTCTTCCGCAAGAAGAAGTTTTACCCCATTTGTTTCCTTATCTTCTTGGCCAACATGCAAAGAAGATAAGGAATCCTCTGATATTTCAGTAGGCTTACCTTCTTGAAAAACGGCTTCAAACCAGAAAGTACTCCCTTTCCCCACCTTACTATCAAAGCCAATTTCACCGTTCATAGCATCAACTAGTTTTTTTGAAATTGCCAATCCCAATCCTGTTCCGCCATATTTGCGGGTTGTTGAGCTATCCCCTTGACTAAAAGGTTTAAACAAACGTTCTTTTTGTCCGTCTGAAATGCCAATTCCAGTATCTTTCACGGCAAATATTAATTGTATCTTATTGTCAGCATCGGCAAATTGGGTCAAATGGACAATAACCTCGCCTTCTTGTGTAAATTTAATCGCATTTGTCATAAAATTTAATAAAACTTGTCGCAAACGCGTTTTATCTGCCTGCACAATTGGACAAAGGTTTGGTTGCGCCTTTTCATAACGTAGCGAGATCCCTTTATCCTCAACCGTCGGTGTTAAAGAGACGATCAGCGCCTCAATCAACTGATCAAGATCAAAAGTTGTATATTCCAATTCAATCTGTTCTGCTTCGAATTTGGAATAATCAAGAATATCATTCAGCAATAATAATAAGTTATTTGAGGAGGATTTCAGGCCTTCAACAAATTTTTTGTGCTCTAAAGACATATCAGAAGAAAGCAATAGGTCCGCAATACCCATAATACCGGTCAGGGGAGTGCGTAACTCATGGCTGATAATGGCAGAAAATTCACTTTTTGCTTTAGATGCGGCTTCGGCTCGCTCTTTCTCTAATAAGTATCTTTGTGCGAGTTGTTCCAAATCCTGTTTTTGGCGCTCGAGTTCTTTTTGATTAATTAATAATTTCTCTTCGGCGATTTTCAAATCGGTAATATCTGTTCTTACCCCAACAATCATGCCGGATTTGGTGACACGTTCATCAATTTTCAACCAAGCCCCTTTATCCGTTTTTTGAACAACCGTTTTTGATGGATTTCGGTGTCTCTCAAGACGTTCTTGCAGCCATTTTTCATTTTCTTCAGCTGTCCTTCCCGCATGGGGATATTGTCCATTATCAATCCCATAACGAATAATACTTTCAAAGGAGGCGCCTTTCTTAATGGCCGGTGCCGATGTTTTGTAGGTATCAAGATAGGCTTGATTGCATATAAAAAGACGATCATGCCAGTCATAAATGACAAAACCATCTGTTATCGTTTCAATCGCCTCATTTAAAACTTCTTCAACAAGAGTTTTCTCTTGTTGCACACGAATTTCCTGTGTCATTTCCCGCACAAGAATAGCTGCAATGATATTCTCAGCGTCATCAATGTCAGGTAAAAAGCAAATATTTAGGCCAACAAATAGAAAGCTGGATTTACTTGTCAGTGTTTCAATTTGTCGTAAGCATAGTTTTTTGATGACTTCATTTTCTTTTGTTGTCGCCTTAACCAATCCAGTTTTTAAAAGCTGAACCACTTCATCAGAAAAAAACACACCCAAATCATGGCCGGGTAGTTCCATTGACACATACCCAAATAGGGATTTGGCTTTCTGATTGATTTCTAAAATTTTTCCTGTCAGATCAACAAAAATAGCAGCCTGAGAAAAATCATATATTTTTGTTAATCTACACACTGTTTTAGCCATCACTAAATTAAATGAATTATTGAGAATATTCTGATCATTAAAATCACAAATGTCACTAAATTCATATAAGGTACATACCTGATAAAAACAAATTTTTAGGAAATTAAAGCAATTTTCATTTGACGCAGTGGCAAGATTGGGGCATTCACCCAAGACTGCTGATACAATTGGCTGAAAAGATATGGAAGGTGTTTGACTATGGACGTTCGTATTTACCAACCCGCCAAGAATGCCATGCAATCTGGTCGCGCGAAAACAAAGATCTGGATTTTGGAATTCATGCCTATCGCTGCGGAACGCGCCGATGACCTTATGGGCTGGACTGGCGGCGGCGACACCCGTAAACAGCTGCAAATGAAATTTGAAAGCAAAGAGCAAGCAATTGCCTTTGCTAAGAAAAAAGGCCTTTCTTTTACAGTGAAAGAACCCAAAGCCCGCAAATTGCAGATTAAAAATTATGCTGATAACTTCGCACTTAACCGCGTTGTTTATTAAATTCAGCACTAAATAAAACCAGCGCCCATAGCTCAGCTGGATAGAGCATCCGCCTTCTAAGCGGACGGTCGAGGGTTCGAATCCTTCTGGGCGCGCCAGCAACAAAAAAACCTAAGATGAGTAGGGTATACCATCTTAGGTTTTTTTTATGATCTTATCTGAATCATAAAGCGTTTTTATTTGAACTCTTCCAGATAGTAATCGACAATGCTCCCTTGGCGCGAGAAATTGGCGATTATCGATGAAAAACAGATTAAAAACCATCGAGATCACAAAAAAATATATAGAAGCATTTAACCGACGTGATCTTAAAACTATTGAAGAAATGCTGGATGAACGTGATGTATGTTTCGTCCGGCAGGCCGAACCAACAATATTGGGGCGAGAAGCCATTTTAAACCGAACTCGCAAGAGCTTGGATAAGCTTGATCGCCAAGGCCATCAACTGCATATGATCAATGCAATTATTGACGTAAAAGATATCTCTGCCCACCCTTGCATGTTGGGGATTATGGATGGAGACCGCCATAGTGTTGTGGTGCTCAGTTGTCACAATAATGCTCACATTGCCTCCATCTCTATTCTCGTCACTAAGGAGTTTTTAAAAAAAGCACGCCCGCTAGAACCGGCTGCACCGCGTGAGATTGCTGAACTTCACAGCATGAAACCCAAATTAACCCATGAGGAACTGGTGCAACGGCGAGAAATATTGACGGAAAAAGCCATTCATCTACAGGAACGCTTGAAAACGGAAGGCCCCACAAATGAGTTGATGGGTAAATTTGACCGTCTCCAAGACGCACAAAAAAAACTTAAGCAAGACGAATACGACATTCTTTATCAGGACTAAATCATTCAGGATATCCTGTATCTACAACATAAACGGCGCTTAAAAAAACAATTAAAGGTTTAAAAAACAATGAAAAAACATATTAGCCTTATCAACACCTTTATATTTAGTGTTTCTATATTTATCTCATTAATCATATTTTCTGATCATTTTTCTTTTGCACAAGATGTAAAAAATATTGATGATTTACAGTCTGTTATCATCCTACAAAAGGCAACAATTGCAGAACAAACGCGTCAAATTTATTTTATCGCTATAGGCGGTTTTCTCAGTATGAGTCTGGTAATTGCATATCTCTTTTATCTTTTAAGAAGACGCCACAATGATGAGAAACAATTGAGGCTCGCATCATCCGTATTTGAAAATGCCATTGAAGCCGTTGTCGTCACTGATACCCGCGCCGTCATCCAAACCGTCAACAAAGCCTTTAGCGACATTACAGGCTTTAGCCGTGAAGAAGCCACCGGGCAACCGATGGGAATTTTAAATTCCGGTTATCACGATAAAAGTTTCTATGATGAAATGTATGAAAGCCTCCAAACCAGTGGAGAATGGGAAGGCGAGATTTGGAACCGGCGCAAAGATGCCAGTGTTTACCCGGAACATCTAACAATTACGACACTGCAAAACCACAAAGGTGCACAAGAAGGTTATGTGGCCCTTTTCACCGATATTACAAAGCGCAAAGAAGCAGAAGCACGCATTAAACATCAAGCGAATTATGATCCTTTAACCGAACTGGCAAACCGAAATCTTCTCATTGATCGTTTAACCCGCGCCGTTTACCGTGCAGAAGGGGAGGCCAGCGAAGTCGCTTTTTTACTTATTGATCTGGATCGCTTTAAAATCGTTAATGATACTTTTGGCCATCCCATCGCAGATGAATTATTAAAACTGGTTGGTAACCGTTTGCGCGATCAAACTAAAAAAGTGGATACCTGTGCTCGTCTCGGTGGCGATGAGTTTGGTATTGTGCTCACCGATATAACCGATCTTTACAGTATAGAAGAAATCCTTGTTAAAATACTTCAGGATATTGCCAAACCTTATAAGCTGGAAAAACAAGAGGCTTTTATTTCTGCGAGTATTGGTGTGGCACTTTATCCAAATGACGGTAAAGATGCCCTGACATTGCTGAAGAATGCAGAAAGTGCAATGTATCGGGCAAAAGACAAGGGGCGTAATAACTTTCAATTCTTCACAGAAGCGATTGATTTGGAGGCTCAACGTCTTTTAGAACTGGAAAACGCCCTGCATTTGGCGCTAGAGCGTAACGAATTTATCGTGAATTACCAGCCGATTGTTTCTTTATCCGACCCCGGCACCATCAATTGTGAAGCCCTTATTCGCTGGCAACATCCCAGTAAGGGCTTAATCGCTCCATCCGAATTTATACCACTGGCAGAAGAAGCCGGCTTGATCGTCCCCATCGGGGAATGGGTTTTACGAGAGTCCTGTACAGAAGCTGCAAGTTGGATGAAACTCAGTGAAAATTCCCCAAAAATATCTGTCAATTGCTCAACACGTCAATTTCAGCGCGTCGATATGGCAGACCTTGTCGCACAAGTTTTAGAAGAAACTGGATTGCCGGCAGATAAACTTTGTCTGGAAATTACAGAAAGCCTGATTATCAAAGACGATGATGACGGCATACAACGCCAACTTGAAAGACTAAATGAGATGGGCGTTGCGCTCAGTATTGATGATTTCGGCACCGGATATTCTTCTTTGAGCTATCTTAAACGGTTTCCGATTTCAACGCTGAAAATTGACCGATCCTTCATTTCCGATGTAAACGCACAAGAGGATGAAGGTGCATTGGTGGAAGCAATTCTTTCAATGGCGGAAAGTCTTAAATTAAACGTTGTTGCTGAAGGGGTTGAAAACGCGCACCAGCAGGACTTTTTGAAAGAACGTGACTGTTCCTTCATTCAGGGGTTTCATTGTTCAAAACCCCTGTCGGGTGAAGAGTTTAGGAAGTTCCTGAAAAAATAAATATCAGTCGCTCTTTTTTCGACCACCTAAGCGCAACAATGCCAAAATAGCCCAAATTGGAATAACAATTGTTGCGCCGAGTAAAATATAAGGAACCATCCAGCGCAGCCAGCCTGTAAGTGTCGCATAGGCTTTAGTAACCGTTTCGCCAAAATTTTCCAAAATGGATTGCGGTGTGATATCAAACCAGGACATCGCCAACCCAACAATCAAAGATACAACAGCCAACTTTAAGACTGTTTTCCCAATGGCTTGCGCTTTGGTATCCTCATTATATTTGGTTACTTCACCCATCGCATCGTACTTTCGAAAATTATTAATCTTTAGGTTCTTATAAGGATAACTTACGCGTTATTCAACCGTACAAAGCCCTTTTCAAGGTCTGCAAGCAAGTCTTCTATGTTTTCCTGCCCGGCATGAATGCGCAAACACGGACCCTTATCAGGCCATCCGGTCGCTTGGCGTGCACCTTGCGGATTGAACGGAATAATCAAACTTTCATAACCACCCCAGCTATAGCCCATAGGGAAAAGTTCCATACCGTCCAACATGGCAGCAACAGCCGTATTATTATACTTTTCATCAAGAACAACTGAAAACAGTCCACATGCACCGCTGAAATCACGTTTCCAGATTTCATGTCCAGGACAATCTTCAAAGGCAGGATGGAGAATACGGGTTACTTCGGGACGCTCTTTCAGCCAGCTTGCCATTTTGATCCCATTATCCTGATGAATGGCAAGACGGGCGGGCAGGGTACGAATACCGCGTTGTGCCAGATAACAATCATCAGGTGCCGCACAATACCCCATACCGTAAACATATGTTTTGACCTTTTTATAAAGGTCTTCGTGTAAGGCAATGGTACCTAGCATAACGTCAGAATGACCGCCAATATATTTTGTCGCCGCCTGAACGGAGATATCACATCCGTTTTCAAATGCATTGAAGAAATAGCCCGCACCCCAAGTATTATCAATAATCACAAGCACATCACGATCATGGGCTGCCTTGGCAATTGCAGGGATATCCTGAACTTCAAATGTTAAGGAACCGGGGGCTTCGGTAAAGACGATTTTGGTATTATCCTGAATAAGTGCAGAGATGCCTGAACCAATCATCGGATCATAATAGGTTGTTTCAACACCAAAACCTTTAAGTACCGTATCGCAAAACTTTTTTGTCGGGAAATAGGCCGAGTCCGTTACCAAAATATGATCACCCGTTTTCACAAAGGGTAAAATAGCCCCTGTAATTGCCGCTAGGCCTGATTGTACAGCAATGGCACGATCGGCCCCTTCAAGGCTTGCAACGGCTTCTTCCAAGGCTTGCGATGTGGGGGTTGCCATGCGCCCGTAATAAATACCTTCTGTCGGGTTCTCACCGGCCTTATGCATTGCGGCGACACTTGGGAATGTCACAGTGGAAGCATGGTACACTGGCGGATTCACAATGCCAAAATTATCTTTGGGATTGCGCCCGGCATGGAGAATACGGGTTTCTTTTTTCATGGCGAATAGACCTTGTTTGTATTCGGATCAGGACAAACTACACAGAAAAACAAAACCCCGCAATGTCACATGCGGGGTTTTTAAAGCTATTCCAATATTTTCTATTCAACAGGCGTATCATCGCTGGAGCCCCATTCGGCCCACGAACCATCATAAACGGCAGCATCTTTATTGCCCAACAGGTAGGCCGCAAAAGCAAGAACGGACGCCGTAACACCAGAGCCACAACTGGCAACCATCGGTTTACGTGGGTCAATGCCGGCTTTTTCGAAAATAGACAGCATTTCTTTTGCTGTTTTAAACGTCCCACCATTTTCGACATCAATAAGACTGTCAAAGGGAACGTTATGAGAATTGGGGATACGCCCCACTTTATGAACATTCCACGGTTCCGTACCTTCCCCGCGATAACGTTCAGCAGAACGCGCATCCACCACTTGTTCACGTTTGCGTTCAATGTTGTTCAACATCTTCTGCTTATCGCGAATGATAAAATGATTAATCCGTGGGGTGAAATGGCGTTCTTGTACGGGTTCGACCGGCCCTTCTTCAATTGGGTTACCGTCTGCAATCCATTTACCAAGGCCACCATCGAGAACAGCGATATCTTCATAACCGAAATATCTAAACGTCCACCAAACACGTGTTGCCGCGCAGCAACTATTTCTGGAATCATAAACAACCATACGCACGCCATCGCCAAGGCCGAGTTTGCGAACCCGTGAGGAAAACTTCTCAGCCGATGGCACCATATGGGGGAGGGGGCTTTTCTCGTCCGCGATATCGTCTACATCAAAAAACTGTGCACCGGGAATGCGTGCTTCCATATAGGAATCGCGTGCCGTTTTACCTTCAACAGGCAAAAAATAAGTTGCATCAATCACACGAACGTCCGGTGCGTCCATATGATCTGCAAGCCATTGGGTATCGACAAGTGCATTTGGGTTTTTAAAGGTCATTTCGCCCCCCTTATATCTCTTTTTCTCCTGTACCTATTGGGCACTTTTGACAAAGATTAGGCAAGTGAAATTTGAACTTTCTCATCCATTATCCAACAAAAAAGCCGTACGCTCAAAAGGTGACGGCTTTTTAATAAGGACCCTACATCCAGTCCGGTGTCGGTAAATTTTGTTCTCGCAAAAATTCAGGATTAAACAACTTACTTTGATATCGGGTTCCACTATCACACAAAACCGTAACGATGGTATGGCCCGGTCCCATTTCTTTTGCTAAACGAATAGCACCGGCAACATTAACGCCAGAAGAGCCACCCACGCAAATCCCCTCGTTTTTCAACAATTCAAAAACAAGTAAGACGGCCTCTTCATCGTGGATTTGGTAGGCGTGATCAATAACGGCCCCTTCAAGGTTGGCCGTAATGCGCCCTTGTCCAATCCCTTCTGTGATGGAAGAACCTTCGGCCTTTAATTCACCGTGTTTATAATAATGATAGAGCGCGGCACCCATCGGGTCGGCAATCGCAATCTGGACTTCTGGATTATGTGCCTTTAAGCCCATTGAAATCCCGGCCAATGTACCACCTGTTCCCACGGCACAGACAAAACCGTCCACTTTTCCGTCTGTTTGCTGCCAGATTTCTTGTGCAGTTGTCTCCATATGCCCTTGACGGTTTGCCACATTGTCAAACTGGTTCGCCCAAATCGCCCCATTTTTCTCGGCTTTTGCAAGTTCTTCGGCTAAACGGCGTGAATAATGCACATAATTATTGGGATCTTTATACGGCACTGCCGGGACAAGACGAAGATCAGCCCCGCACAGGCGCAACATATCCTTTTTTTCCTGACTTTGCGTTTCCGGCATAACAATCACGCTGCGATAGCCCAAAGCGCGTCCGACTAAGGCAATGCCAATCCCTGTATTTCCCGCTGTGCCTTCCACAATAACACCACCGGGGCGCAACAGACCTTTTGCTTCTGCATCTTTGATAATAGCCAAGGCGGCGCGATCTTTGATTGATCCACCAGGATTTAGAAATTCAGCTTTTGCCAAAATTTCACAGCCGGTTTCTTCCGATGCGTTTTTTAGCCGGATAAGGGGCGTGTTACCGATGGTTCCAACAAAACCGTTTCGAATGTCCATATGTCATCTCTTCAAACATGATTGTGCGTTGAAGGGAAAATAGTCACTCGTTTAGAATTTTTCAATATTTAATCTAATATTATTGTTGTTTATTTATTTTTACACCATTTTTCACGTATATTATTGTGGTGTAATTTCAGCCATTGTAAGGCAATTATCCCTGTCGAATTATGCATATGACCATTGTTCAATAATTCAAAAGCTTCTGCACTCGACATTTTTAAAACACGAATATGTTCGCCTTCTTCTTCCAAACCCGCATGATCAAGGGCTTCATCGCTATCAACTTCCACACAATATAAATGGATGGTTTCAGATGATCCCCCCGGTGTCACAATATAATCAGCAATAAATTCGGTCCGCTTGGCTTCACAGCCGGTTTCTTCTGTTGTTTCGCGAATAGCAACCTCTTTGGGTGTTTGTCCGTCTTCAATAATTCCGGCCGGGATTTCCAGCAGCCACGGGTTATTTCCGGCGGCATAAGCGCCGGGGCGGAATTGTTCAATTAAAATAACGATATCTTTAACCGGGTCGTAAGGCAGCATGGCGGAGGCATGACCACGTTCAAAAACTTCACGCGTAATTGGTTTTGTCCAACCGCCTTCGTGAATACGATGCTGTATCGTATAGACATCAATCTGGAAGTATCCCTTAAAAGGGGTCTCTTTCTTGACAAGCTTCACATCGTCTTGGCTAAATTGTGCGTAATCTGCCCGGCTCTTTGCCATTTATCGTCCCCAGATTTCTTTTGCCAATGCTTTAATTTCGCGGGCAGCTGCACTGCTTTTATCAGATTCAACAACCCCAAGTCCGTCAATCATACTGGAAGCAAAGGCAACCCGATTGCCTAATGTCGCGCTCAACATCGGGCGCTCATCTTCTTCCAGCATGGTTTTAATCTTTTCCAGCAGTTTTCCACGCGGAGGAATGCGGTTTAAAAGAACAATGGCTTCTGTTTTCTCTTTTTTGGCTTGCTTAAACGTCGGTTCGGTCGCCCAGACATCCATTGGGCTGGGTTGAACCGGGATGACCAATAAATCTGCATAACGAATGGCAATATTTGCCTCGGTTTGCGCATGAGGGGGCGCATCAACCAAAATCACATCGAAGTCTTGTTTTAATCTATCCAATTCATTTTTTAAGCGCCAACCGCCCACACTTGACAAAACAATCCGGTTTTTTTCACCCAACGTTCTTTTTCGTTCTGCAAACCATGAAGTTAGACTTGCCTGCGGATCAATATCGACCAAGGCGACATTCTTCTTTTGTGCGGCATAAACAGCTGAGAGTTGGGCCACAACGGTTGTTTTACCGGCACCGCCTTTTTGTTGGGCAATGGTGATGATCTTGGCAGACATTGCAAGCCTCCTGCATAAAATGTGCGTCTTGAACACTCAATTGTTGCTTGAGTATGTCGCAATAGCAAGGAATTGCTGCATCGCACCAATTAAAAACGGTTGTAAGACAGGCCCGATAGACTGATTTCCGGTGTTTTCTCGCCAATTATGTCTGTAATGACTTGTGCGGACCCGCAAGACATTGTCCAGCCCAACGTCCCATGTCCGGTGTTTAAATATAAGGAATCGATAGATGTTTTACCGATGATGGGTACACTATCTGGTGTTTTTGGACGCAAACCTGCCCAGAGTTCCGCATCATTAGGATTGGCACATCCCGGAAACAGTTCCATCGTTTTCTTCAGGATAAAATCCGTACGAACATCATTTAATGCCGTACTATATCCACCAAGCTCTGCCGTGCCTGCTACCCGCAAGTGGTCGCCGAAGCGGCTGATAACCAATTTAAATTCATCGTCGGTTAAACTGACCGTTGGTGCGCTTTCCGGTTTTAACAAGGGCAGGGTGATGGAATATCCCTTGGCGGGATAGATCGGTAACTTTATCCCGTGTTCTTTCACCAAAAAACGGCTGAAACTGCCCATGCAAACCACATAGGCATCCGCTTTTATAGTTCCGTGATTGGTTGAAACGCCTTGAACTTTACCGTTTTCCACGATTAAGCGTTGAATGTCGTGATTAAATCGAAAATCAACCCCTTTGACCTTCGCACTGCGTTCAATGGCTTGGGTAAATTTATGGGCATCGCCACTTTCATCATCTTGCGAATAAATCCCGCCGACCAATTCCTCGCGGACATGGTTCAAGGCTGGTTCACATGTGACGCATTGGGATGGGGACAAAACACGACGATCCAATCCATATTTGCGCATGATACTTGCTGCGTGAACGGCTTGATCAAACTCTTTCGAATCCCGATAGAAATGCAGGATACCTTCTTCGCGTTGATCATATGATAAATTCAATTCGCGGCGCAGTTCTTTTAAACAGTTGCGGCTATGCAACGCGATACGCAATGTGCGTTCGGTATTGATTTCAGTCTTACGTGACGTGCAGTTCTTTAAAAACTGAAAACACCATGACCACAGGGCCGGGTCGAGGTGTAAATAATGAAACAGAAGTGGTGCATCTTTTTTTCCAAGCCATTTTAAGGCTTTCCACGGGGTTGCGGGGCTCGCCCACGGGACAGCGTGGGCGGCAGCAATCTGCCCGCCGTTTGCAAAACTCGTTTCCATTGCAGATGTCTCTTGGCGGTCCAGTACCACAACGTTATGTCCGGCTTTTTGTAAATAAAAAGCCGTCGTTGTACCGACTACACCTGCGCCAAGGACCAATACCCGCACGACAACACTCTCTTTTTCTTGTATTACTGGAACCGTATTTAAAAGCAGAGAACCTTAAAGGCAAGGAAGCGATGGCAAAAAACACAAAAAACCATCTTCTTAGTGTCGCACAGATGTATGAGGCAGACCAACGCACTATAGACAGCGGTATCTCGGGCATACGACTTATGGAAGCTGCCGGAAGTGCGATTGCACGTGAGATTACAACCCGCTGGTCTCCGCGCAAAACGGTTATTCTATGTGGACCGGGGAATAATGGGGGGGACGGTTTTGTCGTTGCCCGCCTTTTGCATAGAAAAGGGTGGTATGTGCGTATTTTGCTTTTGGGGGAACGTGATAACCTAAAAGGGGATGCAAAAATCAATGCGGATCGTTGGCCGTTTGAAATACAGCCTTTCTCACCAGACGGTGTCCAAGATGCAGATCTGATTGTTGATGCAGTTTTTGGTGCAGGTTTGGTGCGTGATGTGGACGGCATTGTTGCCCTGACATTAAAGGCCGCCCAACAACAAGACGTCCCGATCGTTGCTATCGATATGCCCAGCGGTGTTCATGGCGATAGCGGACATATTTTGGGGATGGCGATACAAGCCGACGTGACCGTCACATTTTGCCGGGCCAAAACCGGGCATTACCTTCTGCCCGGACGTACAATG
Organism: Terasakiella sp. 4MB5A; assembly: GCF_050058155.1. Classification (GTDB taxonomy): domain Bacteria; phylum Pseudomonadota; class Alphaproteobacteria; order Rhodospirillales; family Terasakiellaceae; genus Terasakiella; species Terasakiella halodenitrificans. The sequence goes on from NZ_CP188815.1 coordinate 2,171,850, forward strand.
TGCGGTGAATTGGTTATTGCAGATATCGGTATCCCGGATCAAATTATTGAACAGATTGCCCCTGAGAACAGTAAAAACGCACCGGCGGATCTATTCCCTTGGCCGAAAACAGAGGGGCATAAATTTGATCGCGGGCATGGCGTTCTTATCGGCGGGCAGCAAATGACCGGGGCAACCCGACTGGCAGCCCTTTGTGCGCGACGGGTCGGGGCAGGCTTAATCACTATTGCTGCGCGTGGCACTTCTTACATGGTCTATCGTAAATGTGAACCGGGAAATTTAGTTTCAAATGATGACTTAAACGAGATTCTCGCCGATCCACGTAAAAATACAGTTCTGATTGGCCCCGGCCTCGGTATAGGGGAGGGACGAAAGGCCTTGGTTGAAGGTCTTCTTAACACCGATAAGAATCTTATTCTGGATGCCGATGCCTTAACCATGCTCGCCGGGTATAGGTGGTCAAATCGTAAAGGTGAAACCTTACTCACCCCACATGAAGGTGAATTTAAACGGCTTTTTCCCGATGTTAAGGGATCCAAACTGGAACGCGCACGCCAAGCCGCAAACCAGTCTAACGCAACTGTTTTGCTGAAAGGACCAGATACCGTCATTGCCGCACCGGATGGTCGTTGCACCATAAATGCAACGGGCACCCCCTGGCTGGCAACGGCAGGAAGTGGGGATTCTTTGGCAGGTATCTGTCTTGGGCTGCTCTGTCAGGGGTTAAATTCATATGATGGTGCCTGTTTAGGAACCTGGCTGCATGGAAAGTGTGCTGAATTAGGCGGAGCGGGCCTGATTTCCGAGGATATAAGTACACTTTTACCCGAAGTTTTCAAAACATTGCAAAAATAAGTATTCTTATTGTTGACTTGCCAAGCGGAATGTATAGAGTGTGCCCGCAATTGGATTCGAGCGCTTGGCGCTATTGAGTACGATTTTTGGACAATGCGGGTGTGGTGAAATTGGTAGACACGCCAGATTTAGGTTCTGGTGGCGCAAGCCGTGGGGGTTCAAGTCCCTCCACCCGCACCAAAATATCAACCTCAGAGACAGGCTGCCGCACCGAGTTCAGAAACACGCGAATTCGTAAACCCAATCCTTATAGAGATTTCCCATATGCAGGTTACTGAAACCAAGGCCGAAGGCCTCAATCGTGAATACACCGTCGTTGTTGCTGCTTCCGACATTGAAACTAAAGTAACAACTCGCCTCGGTGAGATTTCCAAAACTGTTAAAATTCCGGGTTTCCGCCCCGGTAAAGTTCCTTCCAAAATCTTGCGCCAGAAATATGGCCAGTCCGTAATGGGCGAAGTACTGGAAGGCGCTGTGAACGAAGCTTCTGCCAAAACACTGGAAGAAAACGAACTTCGTCCGGCGGCACAGCCCAAGATCGAAATCACCAAATTTGAAGAAGGTGCCGATCTGGAATTCACTATGGCTGTTGAATTGTTCCCTGAGTTCGATCTCATGGATTTCAAAAAAGTCAAACTTGAGCGCTTGGTTGTTCCGGTTAAAGACGAAGAAATCGACGAGACACTACAACGTATTGCTGATGCCAATAAAGATTCTGAGCCAGCTAAGTCCAAAGCAAAGAAAATTGCTAAAGGCAACATCGCTGTTATCGATTTTGTCGGCAGTGTTGATGGCGTTGAATTCGATGGTGGCAAAGGTGAAAACTACAGCTTGGAAATCGGTTCCAACACATTTATCCCGGGCTTTGAAGACCAGCTGATTGGCTTAAAAGTTGACGACGAAAGAGACGTTGAAGTGAAGTTCCCGGAAGAATACGGCGCAGAAAACCTTGCAGGTAAAGACGCTGTCTTCAAATGTAAAATCAACGAAATCCGTACTGTTGTTCCGGCTGAGATCAATGACGATCTGGCAAAGAAAATCGGTATGGAATCTTTGGACGCCCTGAAAGAAGCGATTCGTGAAGAACGTTCCAAAGAATTCGAACAAATGACACGCCAGCACGTCAAAAAGCATTTGCTTGACGCATTGGACGAAGCTCATTCTTTTGAACTGCCGGCTTCACTGGTTGAAGGTGAAAGCAACCAAATTTGGTCTCAGTTTGAAGAAACACGTAAAAACAACCCGGATCAGATCGACGCAGAAGACAAAGACAAGTCTGATGAAGAACTGAAAGCCGATTACGCGAAAATTGCAGAACGTCGCGTTCGTCTGGGCTTGGTCTTGGCTGAAGTGGGCCGTGTCAACAAGCTGGAACTGTCCCCGGATGATCTGAACGGTGCGATCCTGAACGAAGCCCGTCGTTACCCGGGTCAAGAGCAGGCTGTTTTCGAATATTTCAAAAACAACCCGCAAGCAATCGAATCTCTGCGCGCACCGCTTTTTGAAGAAAAAGTCGTCGACTTCATTCTTGAATTGGCTGACGTAAAGGATAAAGAAGTTACAGCGGAAGACCTTCTGAATTCCTTGAACGCAGAAGAAGAAGCAGATTCAAAAAAGAAAGCTCCGGCTAAGAAAAAGGCTGCAGCTAAGAAAAAAGAAGAAGACGAAGACGAAGAATAAGCTTTTTAGCACTTTTCTGATGTTCCCCCTTGCGGGAATTGAAAAGGCTTCGTAATTTAAACCCACCTTGCAAAATGCAGGGTGGGTTTTTTTAATGCAATTCAAGGAACGAATTTATAATGCACGATCCTCTTAGCGTCATGAGCAACCTGGTCCCCATGGTCGTGGAAACGACAAATCGCGGGGAACGCGCCTACGACATCTATTCCCGACTGTTAAAAGAACGTATTATCTTCGTAACAGGGCAGGTAGAAGACCATATGGCGAGTCTGATCTGCGCACAGCTTCTGTTCCTAGAATCGGAAAATCCGGACAAAGATATTGCCATGTACATCAACTCTCCCGGCGGTGTTGTCACAAGTGGCCTGTCCATCTATGACACCATGCAATATATCCGCCCGGACGTTTCCACCGTTTGTTTGGGACAAGCTTGCTCTATGGGTTCACTTTTATTGGCCGCTGGGACTGCTGGTAAGCGTTACGCCTTGCCAAACTCCCGCATTATGGTTCACCAGCCTTCCGGCGGTGCACAAGGTCAAGCAACTGATATTGAAATTCAAGCGCGTGAGATTCTGGCCCTTAAACGTCGCCTGAACGAAATTTACGTTCACCACACAGGGCAAAAACTCGAAGAAATCGAAGCAGCACTGGAACGTGACCGTTTCATGCAGCCCGAAGAAGCAAAATCTTTTGGTCTTATTGATCAGGTGGTCGCATCCCGTCCGAAAGGTGAAGGCGATTCTGAAGATTAATTCGATATTTCCCTACTCATTGCAGCACGCCCGCTTCATAAGCGGGCGTTTTGCTTTTTTGTAATTTCAACAAAAGGCCTGTTCACGCACGAAGGCAAATAGATGGGCTGAAATTAACAAAAAGGTCATTTTAGGCATTGTAGTCCGAACTAAAGTCGGGCTAAGCTAGGGAAAGAGAAAAAACCAAGGTGGCGACCAATCGCCAAGAATACGGAGAAAACATGACTAAGTCTTCCGGTGACGACTCAAAAAACACATTATACTGCTCCTTCTGCGGCAAAAGCCAACATGAAGTCCGCAAGCTGATCGCCGGGCCTACCGTCTTCATTTGTGACGAATGCGTTGAACTCTGCATGGATATTATCCGTGAAGAAAATAAAACCGGACTGTCCAAATCGGAAGAAGGCGTTCCTTCCCCGCAAGAAATTTTTGATGTTCTTGAAGATTATGTAATCGGTCAGGCTCATGCAAAACGTGTGCTATCTGTTGCGGTCCATAACCATTACAAGCGATTGAACCATATTGGTAAAACTGGCGAAGTGGAATTGGCAAAATCCAACATCTTGTTGGTTGGCCCAACAGGTTGCGGTAAGACCTTATTGGCGCAGACACTTGCACGCATACTGGACGTTCCCTTTACAATGGCGGACGCAACCACATTGACCGAAGCTGGTTATGTGGGTGAGGATGTAGAGAATATCATTCTCAAACTTCTGCAAGCGGCTGACTACAATGTAGAACGGGCCCAGAGAGGCATCGTTTATATTGATGAAGTGGATAAAATCTCTCGCAAAAGCGACAACCCATCCATTACACGCGATGTATCGGGTGAGGGTGTTCAACAAGCCTTGCTGAAAATTATGGAAGGCACCGTTGCCTCCGTCCCACCGCAAGGCGGGCGGAAACATCCGCAACAAGAATTTTTGCAAGTTGATACGACAAATATCCTGTTCATCTGCGGTGGTGCCTTTGCCGGAATCGACAAAATTATTTCACAACGTGGGCGTGATACATCCATTGGTTTTGGGGCGGATGTACGCAGCGAAGATGAACGCGGCACAGGTAAAATCCTGCACGATATGGAACCCGAAGACCTATTAAAATTTGGTCTTATCCCTGAATTCGTTGGTCGACTACCTGTTCTGGCGACCCTTGAAGATTTGGATAATGAAGCACTGGTTCGGATTTTGACAGAACCCAAAAATGCGCTTGTGAAACAATATCAACGCTTATTTGAAATGGAAGAGACCGATCTATCCTTCACCGAAGGGGCCTTGGAATCCATTGCCCAAAAAGCGATTCTACGTAAAACTGGGGCCCGTGGTTTACGCTCGATCATGGAAGGAATCCTTCTTGATACGATGTTCGAACTGCCAAGTCAGGAAAACGTAGAAGAAGTCGTGGTCAATAGCGAAGCGGTTGAAGGTGATGCGCCACCGCTGCTGATTTATGCTGATAAAAAAGAAGAAGCTGAGACAAGTGCCTAAAATAAGCCTGTAACAGCAAAAATAATCAATTTTTTAGCTCCCTTGAAGTTTTCTTCTTGGGAGCTAAATTCTTTATGGTCTAATATGAACGTAACAAGCGATTGCCGATTGTACGGGATTGCAAACTGAACAGACAGTTTTGAAAAAGGGTCATATGTTCGAAAATAATTCTGACGGCACTTATCCCGTCCTGCCACTTCGTGACATTGTTGTCTTCCCGCACATGATCGTGCCGCTATTCGTAGGGCGCGAAAAGTCAGTGCGTGCTTTGGAAGATGTCATGAAGGAAGATAAGCAAATCCTCCTCGTCGCTCAGAAAAACGCAACAGACGACGATCCAAACGCAGATGACATTTACGAAGTAGGTACAGTTTCCACCGTCCTGCAACTTCTCAAACTCCCTGACGGTACGGTCAAAGTTCTTGTTGAAGGTGGCAGACGCGCACGTATTGACGAATACACACAAACAGAAGATTTCTTTCAGGCACGTGTCAGCGAAGTCGAGGAAGACGAAGGTATCACCGAAGAGGTAGAAGCCTTGGGGCGTTCTGTGGTGACGCAATTTGAACAATACGTAAATCTGAATAAAAAAGTGCCGCCGGAAGTTATGGTCTCTATCAATCAGATAGAAGGATCAGGAAAACTGGCCGACACGGTTGCCTCTCACTTGGCTTTGAAGATTTCTGAAAAACAAGAACTTCTTGAAATGCCGGCTGTTGTTGATCGTTTGGAACGTGTCTTCTCCTTTATGGAAACTGAAATCGGTGTCCTGCAAGTCGAGAAAAAAATCCGTAACCGTGTCAAACGCCAAATGGAAAAATCCCAACGCGAATACTATTTAAATGAGCAACTAAAAGCCATTCAAAATGAGTTGGGTGAGGGTGACGACGGCAAGGATGAAAGTTCTGAAATTGAAGAAAAAATCAAGAAAACAAAATTAACGAAAGAAGCCCGCGACAAGGCTATGGGTGAGTTGAAAAAGCTCAAATCCATGAGCCCTATGTCTGCAGAAGCAACCGTTGTACGAAATTACCTCGACTGGATGTTGTCTATTCCGTGGAAAAAACGTTCAAAAATTAAAAATGATCTGGAACTTGCTGAAAAGATTTTGGATGAAGATCACTATGGTCTCGAAAAAGTCAAAGAACGCATTCTGGAATATTTGGCAGTCCAACAACGCACCAAGAAAATGAAAGGCCCGATCATGTGTTTGGTCGGCCCACCCGGTGTTGGTAAAACATCCCTTGGTAAATCCATCGCACGCGCAACAGGGCGTAAATATGTACGCATGGCGCTTGGTGGTGTGCGTGATGAGTTTGAAATCCGTGGACACCGTCGAACTTATATCGGCTCTATGCCTGGTAAAATCGTCCAAGGTATGAAAAAAGCCAAGGCATCCAACCCGCTTTTCCTGCTTGATGAAATCGAAAAAATGGGCAACGACTTCCGAGGTGATCCCGCATCCGCCCTGTTGGAGGTTTTAGACCCAGAGCAAAATAACAAGTTCCAGGATCATTATATGGAAGTGGACTATGATTTGTCTGATGTTATGTTCGTAACAACAGCAAACTCATTAAATATGCCGCAACCGCTTTTAGACCGTATGGAGATTTTGCGTTTATCTGGTTATACAGAAGACGAAAAAGTCGAAATTGCCAAACGCCACCTGATTACAAAGCAAATGAAAGCGGCAGGTTTAAAAGATGACGAATGGTCTATTTCTGAATCAGCGGTCCGTGATCTGATCCGTTATTACACCCGCGAAGCCGGTGTGCGGAATTTAGAACGTGAAATCGCCATGCTTTGCCGCAAAGCAACGCGTGATATTCTTCTTAAAAAATCTGATAAAGTCGCCTTAACAACCCGAAATCTTGAAAAATATGCTGGTATCAAGAAATTCCGTTATGGCGAAGTCGAAGAACAAGACCTCGTCGGCGTGGTTACCGGACTTGCATGGACCGAAGTTGGCGGCGAGATCTTGTCGATTGAAGCCGTTGTAACGCCAGGTAAAGGGGCCGCCCTTTTTACCGGTAAGCTTGGCGATGTGATGAAAGAATCTATTCAGGCAGCGACAACATATGTTCAATCGCGCTGTGTTTCCTTTGGGATTGAGCCAACTGTCTTTCGTAAAAAAGATATTCACGTACACGTGCCGGAAGGCGCTACCCCGAAAGATGGGCCCAGTGCAGGTGTCGGCATGGTCACATCTGTCGTATCCGCCTTAACCGGTATTGCGGTTCGCAAAGATGTCGCGATGACGGGGGAGGTGACCTTGCGGGGTCGTGTTCTTCCCATTGGTGGATTGAAAGAAAAACTTTTGGCTGCACACCGGGCTGGTATTAAATTGGTCCTCATTCCTAAAGATAATGAAAAAGATCTTAAGGAAATCCCTGATAACGTAAAACGCGGTCTTGAAATTGTGCCGGTTCAATGGGTCGATGAAGTGCTTGAAAAGGCCCTTGTCGCGCCCTTGGTTCCCATCGAATGGGATGAAGAAAAAGAGAATCAAGCTGAAATTGCAGCGTCAAAACAGGATGAAGATGCCAATGGTGTTGTAACTCACTGAAATTCTAACTGTGATTCTTAAACAGAAGCCGCCTTTGATGGGCGGCTTCTTTACGTTTTAGCCTAGAATTCAACCCCTGCATGATGAATTAGCCCCTTGGTTGTGACTCCTAGGCAACATCGTGCATTGCAACAACGCAAAAAAGTGAAAAAACTGCGATTTTCTGCGCATCTCCGATTGACTGTAGGAATATGCGTCAGTAAACTTTGCCCGTCTTCGACAATTGGATGGAAACATCTAAGAGTCTTCGCTTTTTAAATAATAACCAACTTTTATAGGGGGCCCAGGTGAACAAGAACGATCTTGTGGCTGCAGTTGCTTCTGGCACCGGTCTGTCAAAGGCTGATGCATCAAAAGCAGTTGACGGCGTTTTCGGCGCTATCACTGATGCACTAAAATCTGGCGATGAAGTTCGCCTCGTCGGTTTCGGCACTTTCTCTGTTGCACAACGTGCAGCATCTGAAGGTCGTAACCCGCGTACAGGTGAAAAGATCCAGATTCCGGCTTCTAAGCAGCCGAAATTCAAGGCTGGTAAAGGCTTGAAAGACGCTGTGAACTAAGAATTTTTTAGTTCTGGAATCCTGTAAAACCGGTTGCCTGTTGGCAGCCGGTTTTACTTTTTGAAAAACATATCATTTTTATGAAAATAACTGTTGCATCACTAAAAATTTCGATTATAAACACGTCAACTTCTTAGGGCGACTAGCTCAGCTGGTTAGAGCACCTCGTTTACACCGAGGGGGTCGGGAGTTCGAATCTCTCGTCGCCCACCATCATCGCAAGATGTAAAATATATACCTGAGAGGGCGACTAGCTCAGCTGGTTAGAGCACCTCGTTTACACCGAGGGGGTCGGGAGTTCGAATCTCTCGTCGCCCACCACTCAGGATCCAAACCGCCAATTCGGCGGTTTTTTTATGCCTGATAAAAAGCTTAACTGGCTTTTGCGAACCATTCCTAAGGACTCGCATTTTAATCGACAAACGCTCAATCCCGTCATTTTGACGTCATCTCCCAACGATATTTAAAAAATATTTTTCCTAAAACCTTCATATAAAACAAAATTAAACATTAGAATTTTCTTTTATAGTAACGGTATCAACGCTTTTCCCAACATCCCGCATTTTTCCTAGGAAAGGACAATTGGTCACACCAAAAACCTACATTTTCCATTTACTTGACAGTGGTTATGGGTTCATCTAAAACCCCAAATCACTGCGTATGCGGGGGTGTAGCTCAGTTGGTTAGAGCGTCGGCCTGTCACGCCGAAGGCCGCGGGTTCGAGTCCCGTCACTCTCGCCAGTTTATTATTGCCGGTTTGCCTTTTTATATTTGAGGTAACGGCGCAACGAGAACGCATGTCTTGCGTTGAAGTAGAAAGGGGAGGTTCTTACTTTTCAAAATTTGCTTGTTGCGACGTTTGATCACCGGATTTCTCTTTAGAAATTTATTTGTTTGTTAAACGGCCTTGCACGGTTGCCCCCCTTTGAACGGGTTCCCATATGAGGGGACTTAGTTTAAAAGATCGGTCTGTCAAGGCATTAAAGGAACGCTACAATGGAAGCACTCCTGCAAGAATATATGCCGATTATCATTTTCCTCGTTATTGCCATTGGGCTTAGCGCGGTATGTATCGGCGGTTCCTATCTCGTGGTGCCACAGCGCCCGGATACGGAAAAGAACGCCGCCTTCGAATGCGGCTTTGAAGCCTTTGAAGACGCACGTACGAAATTCGACGTTCGTTTTTATTTGGTTGCCATCCTTTTCATCATCTTCGACCTTGAAGTCGCCTTTTTATTCCCGTGGGCTATCTCGCTGGGATCTGTTGGCGTTTTTGGCTTCTGGTCCATGATGGTGTTCCTCGGTGTTCTCACCATCGGTTTCGTTTATGAATGGAAGAAAGGAGCTTTGGAATGGGAGTAAATTCCAAGCCCGGTTCTCAAGCTCTTGCCCCCATCCCGCAAGGGACGGAACAAGACGTACTTTTGAAAGCGGTAAGCGACGAAATCCAGGATCGTGGTTTCGTCGTTGCGCAATTGGACAAAGTGGTGAACTGGGCCCGTACCGGTTCACTTTGGCCGTTGACCTTCGGTTTGGCCTGCTGTGCGGTTGAAATGATGCACGCTGGTATGTCACGTTATGACCTTGACCGTTTTGGCATGGTTTTCCGACCAAGCCCGCGTCAGTCTGATGTGATCATCGTTGCCGGTACTTTGACCAATAAAATGGCCCCGGCATTCCGCCGTGTATATGACCAAATGGCAGAACCGCGTTATGTGGTTTCTATGGGGTCTTGTGCTAACGGTGGTGGTTACTACCACTATTCCTATTCCGTCGTGCGCGGTTGTGACCGCGTTGTTCCGGTCGATATTTATGTACCGGGCTGTCCTCCAACCGCTGAAGCGCTGCTCTACGGTCTTCTTCAATTACAGAAGAAAATCCGCCGTACCGGCACGCTGTTCCGTTAAGGGAAGGGGGTAAACGTTATGAGTGAAGCCTTAAAAGAACTTGCCGAAATCATATCGGCAAAACTGGCACAGGAAATTACATCTACGGAAATTCAAAACGGCGAGTTGATCCTCAACGCACGCCGTGATGTCGTTTGTAAGGTTCTGACTTTCTTGCGCGACGATGCAAACTGTCAATTCAAACTGTTGATGGATGTTTGCGGTGCGGATTATCCGACACGTGATGAACGTTTTGATGTGGTCTACAACCTCCTCAGCATCAGATATAACCTGCGTGTTCGCGTGAAAGTCACCACGGATGAAGATACCGCTGTTCCCAGTGTTACAGGTGTTTTCAGTGCCGCTGGTTGGTTCGAGCGTGAAACATGGGATTTGTTCGGCATTTATTTTGACGGACATCCGGATTTACGCCGCATCATGACCGACTATGGTTTTGAGGGTCATCCGCTACGCAAAGATTTCCCGCTGACCGGTTATGTGGAATTGCGCTACGATGACGAACAAAAGCGTGTTGTCTATGAACCAGTTAAACTGACACAGGATTTCCGCAGCTTCGACTTCCTGTCACCGTGGGAAGGCATGCAAGGCCAACTGCCGGGTGATGAAAAAGCGGAGGGCAACGCCTAATGTCTAACAATCAGATTAAAAACTATAACCTGAACTTCGGTCCGCAACACCCTGCGGCACACGGGGTTTTACGTCTTGTTCTCGAACTGGACGGCGAGGTTATTGACCGCGCAGACCCGCATATCGGTCTTTTGCACCGAGGTACGGAAAAACTGCTCGAAAATAAAATCTACGTTCAGGGCACGCCGTATTTCGATCGTCTCGATTACGTTGCGCCGCAAAACCAGGAACATGCGTTCTGTCTGGCGATTGAAAAGCTGACCGGTATGGAAGTGCCCAAACGTGCACAATATATCCGCGTTCTTTATGCTGAAATCGGTCGTATCCAGAACCACCTGATGAACATCTGTTCTTACGCGATGGACGTTGGTGCGATGACCCCGTTCCTGTGGGGCTTCGAAGAGCGTGAAATTCTTTATGAATTCTGCGAACGCGCCTGTGGTGCCCGTATGCATATGAACTACTTCCGTCCCGGCGGTGTCGCACAAGACATTCCAGCTGGCCTGACGGATGACGTTCGTGCATGGGTAGACCGTTTCCCGCAAGTGGTCAAAGATATCGAGACACTGTTGACGGAAAACCGTATTTTCCGCCAGCGTACCGTTGATATCGGCGAAATTTCGTTGGAAGATGCACAGGACTGGGCTTTCTCTGGCCCGAACCTGCGCGGCTGTGGTGTTCCGTGGGACTTGCGTAAAAGCCAGCCTTACGATTCTTATGAAGAGTTTGATTTCGACATTCCGGTCGGCAAAGGTAAAAACGACTGTTTTGCCCGTTACTACCTGCGTATGCTGGAAATGTACGAAACCTGCAAAATCATCAAGCAAGCCTGTGACAAACTGGATACTTGTGTCGGTGAGCCGATCAAATGCACAGACAATAAGTTCACACCGCCGAAACGCGCGGAAATGAAAACGTCTATGGAAGCGTTGATTCACCACTTCAAACTGTTCACCGAAGGCTTCAAAGTGCCTGCAGGCGAGACATATTGTGCCGTTGAAGCGCCCAAAGGCGAATTTGCCGTATATCTCGTTTCTGATGGAACCAACAAACCTTATCGTTGCCACATTCGGGCACCGGGGTTTGCTCACCTTCAGGCTATGGATTTCCTTTCCAAAGGACACATGCTGGCTGATATCACGGCTAACATCGGTTCTCTGGATATCGTTTTCGGTGAGATTGATCGATGAGTAATATGAATATTCAACAACCGGACAGTTTCGAGTTTACGCCGGAAAATCTGGAACTTGCCAAGCAACACATTGCCAAGTATCCGGAAGGTAAACAACAAAGCGCCTGTATGCCGCTGCTGGATCTGGCGCAACGCCAGTACGGCTGGTTGCCAACTGCCGCAATGGATGTCGTTGCCGACATGCTGGGCATGGCACCGGTGCGCGTCTATGAGGTTGCAACCTTTTACACCATGTTCAACAAAGAACCTGTCGGGAAACATCACGTACAGGTTTGCACCAACATTTCATGCTGGCTGCGTGGATCTGACGACATCGTCAAGGCCATTCAGGAAACGGCAGAAATCCAAACGGGTGAAACATCGGTCGATGGACTGATCACACTGGCGGAAGTGGAATGTCTGGGCGCATGTTCGAACGCACCGATGATGCAAATCAACGACGACTATTACGAAGACCTGACAGGTGAAGATGCTGCCCGGATCATTAACGATCTGCGTTCCGGCAAAACACCGAAGCCGGGCCCGCAAAATGGTCGTAACGGGGCTGCACCGCTTGGTGAGCCGACCAGCTTGACGGGAGATGCTTAATGCTTAGTGATAAGGATCGCATTTTCACGAATATCTACGGCCTGAAAGACAAAAGTCTTAAAGGTGCGCAATCCCGCGGTTGTTGGGATGGCACAAAAGGTATTCTTGAAAAAGGTAAAGACTGGATCATCGACGAAATGAAGGCTTCCGGTCTTCGTGGTCGTGGTGGCGCGGGCTTTTCAACTGGTATTAAATGGAGCTTCATGCCGAAAGAAGTCGGTGATCGCCCGCATTATCTGGTGATTAATGCCGACGAAGGTGAACCCGGTACCTGTAAAGACCGCGAGATCATGCGTAATGATCCGCACACTCTGATTGAAGGGGCCTTGATTGCTTCCTTCGCCATGCAGGCACATGCTTGTTATATTTATATTCGTGGTGAATTTGTCCGTGAAGCCGAAGCTTTACAGGCTGCGATCGACGAATGTTATGAAAACAAGATGATCGGCAAAAACAACGTGCACGGATGGGATTTCGATTTCTACGTACACCGTGGTGCCGGTGCTTACGTCTGTGGTGAAGAAACTGCCCTGATCGAAAGCCTTGAAGGTAAAAAAGGTCAACCGCGCCTGAAACCGCCGTTCCCGGCAGGTTCCGGTCTTTATGGTTGTCCGACGACGGTAAATAACGTTGAATCTATCGCGGTTGCCCCGGAAATCCTGCGACGCGGTGCGTCCTGGTTTGCCGGCATTGGTCGCCCCAACAACTCCGGAACCAAGCTTTATGGTATTTCCGGTCATGTTGAACGCCCCTGTGTTGTTGAAGATGCGATGGGGATCACCCTTCGTGAACTTCTCGAAAAACATTGCGGCGGCGTCATCGGTGGTTGGGACAACCTGATGGCTGTTATTCCGGGTGGGTCATCCGTTCCGGTAATGAACAAAGAACAATGCGATAACGCAATCATGGATTTCGATGGTCTGCGTGAGCATGGTTCAGGTCTGGGAACTGCGGCTGTCATCGTGATGAAGAAAGACACCGACGTGATCAAGGCGATCACTCGTTTATCCGACTTCTATCACCACGAAAGCTGCGGTCAATGTACACCGTGTCGTGAAGGTACCGGCTGGATGCAGCGTATGATGCATCGTATGGTCGTTGGCAATGCCTCAGTGGAAGAAATCGATTTGCTTGAAGCTGTCACAAGACAGGTTGAAGGCAACACGATTTGCGCCCTCGGCGATGCCGCTGCCTGGCCGATCCAAGGTCTTATCAAGCATTTCCGTCCGGAAATGGAAGCTCGTATTGCTGCCTATCAGGCGGCAAAGAACGCAGCAGCTTAGGAGATTAATGAATGCCCAAGCTGACAATTAACGGTAACGAAATCGAAGTCGAAAACGGTTTGAGCGTGCTGCAAGCATGTGAACAAGCCGGTATCGAAGTTCCGCGTTTCTGTTACCACGAGCGTCTCTCCATTGCAGGTAACTGTCGTATGTGCCTGGTTGAAATGGAAAAAGCGCCGAAACTGATTGCCTCCTGCGCGATGCCGGCAGGCGAGGGGATGGTCATCAACACCGACAACGAACGTGTTAAAAAAGCGCGTGAAGGTGTGATGGAATTCCTGTTGATCAACCACCCGCTAGACTGTCCGATCTGTGATCAGGGCGGTGAATGCGACCTGCAGGATCAAGCCATGGCTTACGGTGGCGATAAAAGTCGCTACACAGAAGCCAAGCGTGCAGTTACGGATAAAGACTTCGGTCCGATCATCCGTCCGTTTATGACCCGTTGCATTCACTGCACACGTTGCGTGCGTTTCACCGAAGAAGTCGCCGGTACATCCGATATGTGCGGCACCTACCGTGGTGATTACACCGAAATCGGAACGTATGTTGAAAAAGCAATTGAAACGGAATTGGCCGGTAACCTTGTTGACCTGTGCCCGGTTGGGGCATTGACCAGCAAGCCTTACTCTTACACCGCGCGTCCGTGGGAATTGAAGAAAACCGAAAGTGTTGACGTGTTCGACGCTGTTGGGACAAACATCCGACTGGATGCCCGCAGCAACGAAGTTCTACGCGTTCTGCCGCGCCTGAACGAGGACGTCAACGAAGAATGGCTGGCTGATAAAGGCCGTTACGCTATTGACGGTTTGACCAAACAACGCCTTGATCGTCCGTATGTACGCAAAGACGGTAAGCTTCAGCCCGCGACATGGGAAGAAGCCTTTGCGGTTATCGCTGATAAACTGAACGGTCTGGATGGATCCAAGTTTGCAGCATTGGCCGGGGATATGGTCGATGCAGAATCCATGTTCGCGCTGAAACTTTTGGCCGAAGCACTGGGTTCTAAAAACATCGATTGTCGTCAAGATGGTGCGAAACTGGATGCAAGCGTTCGCGCAAGCTATCTGTTCAACACTACAATCGCCGGGATTGACGAAGCAGACGCCTGCCTGATTATCGGGTCCAACCCGCGTTGGGAAGCGCCGATCATCAATGCACGTCTTCGTAAACGTTACATCAACCACGGTTTCAAACCGGCCGTTGTTGGCCCGAACTTCGATCTGACATACAAAACAGATTATCTGGGTGAAACAGCCAACGTTCTTCAAGCCATCCTTGACGGATCCAACCCGTATGCGGAAACCTTGAAAAACGCATCCAAGCCAATGTTGATCCTCGGTCAAGGCGCGTTAGCCCGTGAAGACGGCGCTGCAATCCTCGCCTTGGTTAAGGAAATTGCAGACAAATATGGCTTTGTCAGTGATGAGTGGAACGGCTTTAACGTTCTGCACACTGCCGCAGCCCGTGTCGGTGGTTTGGAAATGGGCTTTGTGCCTGCAGAAGGTGGACTGGATACAGCTGCAATCGTCAATGGCGGTGCGGAAGTGGTTTACCTGTTGGGTGGCGATGAAATCGACACAACCAAACTTGGCAATTCTTTCGTTATCTATCAAGGCCACAACGGGGATGCCGGCGCACAATGTGCCGACGTTATCCTGCCAGGCTGCGCCTATACGGAAAAAGACGGAACTTACGTCAATACCGAAGGCCGCATGCAATACGGTTACAAGGCCGTCTTTGCACCGGGTGAGGCGAAAGAAGACTGGACGATCCTGCGAGCACTGTCCGAAGTCATCGGCAAAAAACTGCCGTTTGATAATCTGGTACAGCTTCGCGCCAAGCTGGCAGAAGTCAGCCCGACATTTGCAAACCCGGATGAAGTTCAGCCCGCAACGTGGGAAAACTTCGGTGTCAAAGGTGATGTCGCTGCAACACCGCTGACTTCACCCATTCATAACTATTACATGACGGACCCGGTAAGCCGCGTTTCCAAAACGATGGCAGAATGTACCGAGGCCCTGATCAACCCGAAACAAAGGACTGGTACAAATGGCTGAGTTCTGGGACGGTTATCTTTGGCCGACGGTCTGGACAGTTATTAAGGTCCTGGCCATCGTTCTTCCGCTGTTGGGTGGCGTTGCTTACCTGACTTTGGCCGAACGTAAAGTCATTGGCTCCATGCACCTGCGTCGCGGTCCGAACGTTGTCGGCCTGTGGGGCTTGCTGCAACCGTTGGCCGATGGTCTGAAACTTTTCCTTAAGGAAATCGTTATTCCGACCGGCGCCAGCCGTGGCGTCTTTATCATCGCACCGATGTTGACCTTGATTTTGGCCTTGATTGCCTGGGCGGTTATTCCGTTCAGCGATACTTTGGTCCTGTCAAATATCAACGTGGGTGTCCTTTACCTGTTTGCGGTTTCCGGTCTGGGTGTCTATGGCATCCTCATGGCGGGTTGGGCTTCTAACTCCAAATACGCATTCCTCGGTTCGCTTCGTTCAGCAGCGCAGATGGTATCTTACGAAGTCTCTATGGGCTTTATTATCATCACCGTGTTGGTCTTCACCGGTTCTTTGAACCTGAACGACATCGTCGAAGCACAGCGTGGCATGTGGTACATGTTCCCGCTGCTGCCGATGGCTGTCATCTTCTTTATCTCCGTTCTGGCGGAAACCAACCGTCACCCGTTTGACCTTCCTGAAGCGGAAGCCGAATTGGTCGGTGGGTATAACGTTGAATACGGCGGGATGGCATTTGCCCTGTTTTTCTTGGGTGAATACGCAAACATGATCATGATGGCCGGTTTCACAGCCGTTCTGTTTATGGGTGGTTGGCTTGCACCGTTCGGGATGGATTTCATCCCCGGTCCGATCTGGTTGATCCTGAAGGTCTGCTTCTTGCTGTTCATCTTCATCTGGGTTCGTGCGGCTTATCCGCGTTATCGTTACGACCAACTGATGCGTCTGGGTTGGAAAGTCTTCCTCCCGACCTCGTTGATCGGTGTCATCTTTTATGCCGGCGTTGCCTTCTATGGCGGTTTCGCACCGGGTATGCAGTAAGGAGAACTGAAAGATGAGTTTAATGTCTCGTACAGCTCGCGCGTTCTTCATGAAAGAACTGCTCGAAGGTCTGTGGATCACTTTTCGCTATATGTTTAAGCAGAAAGTGACGCTGAACTATCCGTTTGAAAAAGGTCCGTTATCACCGCGTTTTCGCGGGGAACACGCCCTTCGTCGTTACCCAAATGGTGAAGAACGCTGCATTGCCTGTAAATTGTGTGAAGCGATTTGCCCGGCACAAGCCATCACCATCGAAGTTGAACCGCGTGACGATGGTTCACGCCGTACAACGCGTTACGACATCGACATGACAAAATGTATCTACTGTGGTTTCTGTGAAGAAGCCTGTCCTGTAGATGCCATTGTCGAAGGTCCGAACTTCGAATTCGCCACCGAAACACGTGAGGAGCTGATGTACAATAAAGACAAGCTTCTTTTGAACGGTGAGCGTTGGGAAACTGAACTTGCAGCCCGCATTTCCCTTGATGCGCCGTATCGCTAAGAAGGGGGTTGGGAAAAGAAATATGATTTTATTTGTAAATATCCTGAATAGCCGGGAAACCGGCCAGGGGGTCGCATGGTAGTACAAGCACTCGCTTTCTATCTTTTTGCGGCGATGACCGTGGCAAGCGCCGTAATGGTTATCACTGCGAAAAACCCGGTTCACTCGGTTTTGTTCCTCGTTCTCGCCTTTTTCAACGTGGCCGGCCTGTTCGTCCTCTTAGGCGCTGAATTCCTCGCTATGTTGCTGGTTGTCGTTTATTGCGGCGCGGTTACAGTTCTGTTCCTCTTCGTGGTTATGATGCTCGACATCAACTTCGTGGAACTGCGCCAAGGCTTCTTGCAATATATGCCATTAGGGGCAACCATCGGTATTATCCTGTTGGCTGAAATCGCCGTTGTTGCCGGGGGCTGGCATTTTGCACCCGAGGCTGCAAAGGTCGCAGCTGCGCCGATACCGGCGATTGAAACCATGACCAACACACATGCGTTGGGTGCGATCATTTATACGGACTATGTCTATCTCTTCCAATCTGCTGGTTTAATCCTGCTGGTTGGGATGATCGGTGCAATCGTACTGACACACCGCAAACGCACAGGCGTTCGCCGTCAGGTTATTGCCGATCAGGTGAACATTAATGTTGCTGATGTGGCCGAGTTCAAAAAGGTCGAAACTGGAAAGGGTGTATAATGTTTGAAATTGGTCTCGCACATTATCTCAGCCTTGCAGCTATTCTTTTCACGCTTGGGGTACTTGGTATCTTCCTGAACCGGAAGAACATGATCGTTATCCTGATGTCCGTGGAATTGATCCTCTTGGCCGTGAACATCAACCTGGTTTCCTTCTCCTCATTCCTTGGGGATCTGGTTGGACAGGTCTTCTCAATTTTCGTTCTGACCGTTGCCGCTGCTGAAGCTGCAATTGGTCTGGCGATCCTTGTAGTCTTCTTCCGTAACCGTGGTTCTATCGCGGTCGAAGATATCAACGCGATGAAAGGGTAGGGCTAGGGTATGTATACAGCAGCTATTTTCCTGCCTCTCGTCGGCTTTTTGATCGCAGGCACGCTTGCGCTCTTTACGCCGGAAGACGAGAAAAAGCGAAAGGCAAATGACCGTTTGGCACAGATTGTGACCTGTTCAGGTATGTTGATCTCTGCCGCACTGTCTATTGCTATCTTCTTCGACGTTGGCCTTCACGGTAACGCGAAGACGGTTCATCTTTTCACATGGATTCAATCCGGTACTTTCGACGTTTCATGGGCTCTGCGTTTCGATACGCTGACAGCTGTTATGATGATCGTTGTCACGGGTGTTTCCTCCATGGTGCATGTTTATTCTTGTGGCTATATGTCGCATGACCCGAACATCCCACGTTTCATGGGGTATCTGTCCCTCTTTACCTTCTGCATGTTGATGCTGATCACAGCCGACAACCTGCTGCAATTGTTCTTCGGTTGGGAAGGTGTAGGTCTGGCTTCTTACCTGTTGATCGGTTTCTGGTATCATAAACCGTCTGCAAACGCGGCGGCGATGAAAGCCTTCCTCGTCAACCGTGTGGGTGACTTTGGTTTCTCTTTGGGTATTTTTGCAACCTTCCTGTTATTCGGTTCTGCCGATTTCGACACGATCTTTGCAGCTGTTCCTGAACATGCCGATACGGTTATCACTCTGTTTGGTACCGAATGGCACGCCATGACAATCATCTGTCTGTTGTTGTTCGTCGGTGCTATGGGTAAATCAGCCCAGCTAGGCTTGCACACGTGGCTGCCGGATGCGATGGAAGGTCCGACACCTGTGTCTGCCTTGATCCACGCGGCGACAATGGTTACGGCCGGTGTCTTCATGGTAGCGCGTCTGTCACCGATGTTTGAATATTCAGACACGGCACTGAACGTGGTAACCATCGTTGGCGCTTCAACCGCGTTCTTCGCAGCTACAATCGGTTGTGTGCAGAACGACATCAAACGCGTGATTGCCTATTCCACCTGTTCGCAGTTGGGTTACATGTTCTTCGCCTGTGGTGTTTCTGCTTACTCTGCTGGTGTGTTCCACTTGATGACACACGGTTTCTTCAAGGCACTGTTGTTCTTGGGTGCAGGTTCCGTCATTCACGCCATGTCCGACGAACAGGATATGCGTAAAATGGGCGGTATCTGGAAAATGATCCCGGTGACTTACGCATTGATGTGGATCGGTAACCTTGCTTTGGCTGGTATTCCGCCCTTTGCCGGTTACTTCTCCAAAGATATCGTGCTCGAAGCGGCTTATGCCTCCCATACGTCTGTTGGCGTCTTCGCTTACTGGATGGGGATTGGCGCGGCCTTTATGACGGCTTTCTATTCATGGCGTCTGCTCTTTATGACCTTCCACGGCAAATCCCGTGCAGACGAGGTTGTTTTGGCCCACGTTCATGAAAGCCCGAAAATCATGATCCTGCCATTGATCCCGCTGGCTGCCGGTGCAATTTTTGCCGGTTGGTTGGGTTACGAGAACTTCGTGGGTCATAATGCGACCGAGTTCTGGAACAACGCTATCCTGATCTTGCCGACTCACCCTGGGCTTGAAAATGCACACCATGTGGCTGCTTGGGTTAAATACCTGCCGCTGGTTGTGGGTGTGATCGGTATCAGTTTGGCATATGTCCTGTATCTGGCTGCACCGGGCATTCCGGGCAAATTGGCCAGTGTTTTCTCAGGCCTGTACAAGTTCCTGCTCAACAAATGGTACTGGGACGAATTGTATGACTTCCTGTTTGTCCGTCCGGCCTTTTATCTGGGTCGCGGATTCTGGAAGGCCGGTGATGAAGAACTTATCGATGGCGTCGGTCCCAACGGCTTTGCCCGTGCGACCAAGGCGATTGCAGGTAAGGCATCCCGACTGCAAACCGGCTACCTCTACCACTATGCATTTGTCATGCTGGCAGGCGTTGCTATCCTGATCACCTGGTATCTGTTTACGAAGGGCTGAAAGTAAGATGAGCAATATTCCTCTTCTCAGTGTTATCACCTTTCTGCCTCTCGTAGGCGTCGCGCTGATCCTGTTACTGGTTCGCGGTGACGTGAAAGATGATAGCAAAAGCGCAAAACAAATTGCGCTTCTGACCACAGTCGCAACGTTCCTGATCTCATTAGGGGTCTGGACAGGTTTCGACAATTCAACAGCGGATTTCCAGTTCGTTGAAAAAGCCGAATGGCTGCCCGGTGTCGGTGTAAACTACCACATGGGTATTGACGGCATTTCCATGCTGTTTGTCCTGCTTTCCACTTTGCTGACACCGATTTGTATCCTGTCAGCTTGGGAAGCTGTTACCAAACGTGCCAAAGAATATATGATCTCCTTCCTCATTCTTGAGACAATGATGATCGGTATGTTCTGTGCCTTGGATATGATGCTGTTCTATATCTTCTTCGAAGGCGTCCTGATCCCGATGTTTATCATCATTGGTGTTTGGGGTGGTCAGAACCGTATCTATGCTGCATTTAAACTGTTCCTCTACACCTTGTTAGGGTCTGTTTTGATGCTGGTTGCCATGATGGCGATGTATTGGGAAGCCGGTTCTTTCGACATCCCGACGTTGATGGCTTATAACTTCCCGGCGCAAATGCAAACATGGATCTGGCTGGCTTTCTTCGCGTCTTTTGCGGTGAAAGTACCAATGTGGCCGGTTCACACATGGTTGCCGGACGCACACGTACAAGCCCCGACAGCTGGTTCCGTTATTCTGGCGGGCGTACTGTTGAAAATGGGTGGTTACGGTTTCCTGCGTTTCTCTATCCCGATGATGCCGCTGGCAAGTGCTGACTTCACACCGTTGATCTATACTTTGTCTATCATTGCGGTGATCTATACCTCTCTGGTTGCTCTCGTGCAGGAAGATATGAAAAAGCTAATCGCTTATTCCTCTATCGCCCACATGGGTTTTGTAACGATCGGTTCTTTCACAGGGACGGTACAGGGTATTGAAGGTGGTATCTTCACCATGTTGTCACACGGTGTGGTTTCTGCCGCGCTCTTCTTGATCGTTGGCGTTATCTATGACCGTATTCACACACGTGAAATTTCTGCTTATGGTGGTCTCGTCGACCGCATGCCGAAATACGCACTGATCTTCATGCTGTTCATGATGGCCTCTGTCGGTCTGCCGGGAACATCCGGTTTCGTCGGTGAGGTTTTGGTTCTGGTTGGTGTCTTCCAGGTTGATCAATGGGTTGCTGCCTTGGCCGCAACCGGTGCAATCCTTGGTGCGGCATACTCGCTGTACCTCTATCGCCGGATTGTTTTCGGTACATTGACCAAAGAAAGCCTTAAGGCGATTTTGGATATGAACCGCCGCGAAGTTCTGGTTTTCGCACCGCTGATCATTCTGACGATTTATGCAGGTGTTTACCCGCAACCGTTCCTGGATGTGATGCATGCATCTGTCGAAAACCTCGTCAACAACTACCACGCTGCTTTGGACGCTGCAGGCGTTCAAGTGGCCACCCAATAGGAGTAGGCATCCATGAGTGAGCTTCCAAATCTCACCCCGGCCTTGCCGGAAATTTTCATGGCAGCCGTTGCTATGGCCCTTTTGATGGTGGGCGTCTTTATGAAGGGCGAAGCCAAAACGGTTACCCGTACGGTTTCTTACCTTGCAACAGGTGCCATGATCCTGACGTTGTTGTTGGTGACGACTTTCAGCACACAAGCGGGGACAACGTTTAACGGTCTGTTTATAACAGGTACCTTCAGTGCCTTTGCCAAGGTGTTGATCCTTGGTGCCAGTGCCCTGACATTGTTGATGTCACGCGATTTCTTTGATCGCGTGAACGTCAGCCGCTTTGAATACCCGATCCTCGCAATCCTTGCGACTTTGGGTATGATGATGATGGTTTCTGCCAACGACCTGATTGCCCTTTATATGGGACTGGAACTGCAATCCCTGTCTTTGTATGTAATGGCTTCCATTATGCGCAACGACCTGCGTTCTACAGAATCCGGCTTGAAATACTTCGTCCTTGGCGCTTTGGCTTCTGGTATGTTGCTTTACGGGTCTAGCCTTGTTTATGGCTTTGCCGGTACAACAAACTTTGAAGTTATGGCGGACATTTTCGCCAATCAACACGGCGTTCATGGCCCCAGCACAGGTCTGATTTTCGGTATCGTCTTTGTGATGGTCGCTTTGGCATTTAAAGTCTCAGCCGTGCCGTTCCACATGTGGACACCGGACGTTTACGAAGGTGCCCCGACACCGGTCACAGCCTTTTTTGCGGCTGCACCGAAAGTCGCTGCGCTTTCCCTGTTCATCTCTGTGATGGTTGGTGCGTTTGGCGAACTGGCTGGACAATGGCAACAAATCATTATTTTTGTTTCCGTTGCCTCTATGGCGTTGGGCGCGTTTGCTGCCGTTGCACAAAACAATATCAAACGCCTGATGGCTTATTCATCCATCGGTAACGTGGGGTATATGTTGATCGGTCTGGCGGTTGCCGGTTCGGTTGCCAGCGGTACAGAAACGCAGCAAAGCGGTATTGAAAGCATGCTGGTCTATCTGACCATTTATGTGATCATGACCTTGGGCACATTCGGCTGCATTTTGTCCATGAAACGCAATGGTCAAAACGTTGAAAACATCAGCGACTTGGCCGGTCTGTCCAAATCCAATCCTTTGATGGCTGCTGCTTTGGCGATCTTTATGTTCTCAATGGCTGGTATTCCGCCGCTTGCCGGTTTCTTTGGTAAGCTGTACGTCTTCCTGTCTGCCTTAGAAGCCGGATTGGTTACGCTGGCTGTTTTAGGTGTCTTAACGTCCGTTGTTGGTTGTTTCTATTATATCCGTCTCATTAAAATCATGTATTTTGATGACGCAGAAGAAACATTGGACCGCAAGGTTGGCACAGAGATCAATATGGTTGTCGCTGCGGCTGCAATCGTGATCTTGGCTTTCTTCATCTATCCGTCTTTGATTACAGACGGTGCAGCTGCGGCTGCGGCTAGCCTGTTTGCCGGATAATGAAGACGTCGAACTTTTTCGAACTCAAAAAGCCGTCAGCGTTTACGCTGGCGGCTTTTGAGTCTCTGGACAGCACCAATGATGAATTACGCCGTCGCGCTATAAATGGGGCTGATGCCTATAATGTTGTTTGCGCGTTGGAACAAACCAAAGGCAGGGGCCGACGTGGTCGCACATGGGTTTCCCAACCGGGGAATCTGTTTTGTTCAATCTTGATGAAACCACGCGTGCCCATTGCAGAAGCATCTAAATCAAGCTTTGTCAGCGCACTGGCTATTCACGATGCAATCCAAGAAGCCGTCCAAAGTTTTGATTGTAATGTTGCCTGCAAATGGCCCAATGATGTGTTGGTCGACGGTTATAAAGTCTCAGGTATCTTGCTGGAAACACAAGCACGGCCCAAGTCGGTCGAACCGGATTGGCTTATTATTGGAATCGGAATAAATCTCGCACATTCCCCCGCTGACACACCTTATCCAAGCGGATATATCAATGCATACCGTGATCAGGTGATCAAAGCCCCTGAAATGCTTGAAATCCTGCTTCGACATTTCCAAATTTGGTGGGAACGCTGGGAAACATTGGGCTTTCAGGCTATTCGCAATGCGTGGTTGGATCGTGCAAAAGGTGTTGGCGAAGAAATAATCGTCAATTTAAGTAACGAGCGTCTGAGTGGAATCTTTGAAAGCCTTGACCAGGATGGGGCCCTTGTCTTACGAACCACAGAAGGACAACGCCATATCACAGCAGGCGATGTCTTTTTTAAATGAGAAAATAATAAAGGTTTCAGTCCATGCTGCTGGCAATTGATTCAGGAAACACCAATACGGTCTTTGCCGTTTTTGATAATGAGGGCAAAGTCCTCGGCGAATGGCGCAGTTCCACCAACCCAAACCGTACCGCCGATGAATATGCCGTTTGGCTGTCTCAGCTCATGAGCTTTGAAGACATCAAACCTGCCGACATTACAAATGCAATCATCGCAACCGTTGTTCCGGCTATGTTGTTTAATTTAAAAACACTTTGCCGCAAGTATTTTAAAGTCGATCCCTTAATTGTTGGCGACGAAAACGTCGATCTGGGCATCAAAGTCTTTTTGGACCGTCCCGAAGAAGTCGGGGCAGACCGTCTTGTCAATGCAATTGCCGCCCATGAAATGTTCAGTGGCCCGATGATTGTTATCGATTTTGGAACAGCGACCACCTTTGATGTTGTCGATAAAGATGGTAATTATTGTGGAGGCGCAATTGCCCCCGGAATTAACCTTTCACTAGAAGCCTTGCACATGGCAGCCGCAAAGTTACCGCGTGTTGCGATAGGAAAACCGGATAAAGCAATCGGGAAAGGCACGACAACAGCGATGCAATCAGGTATCTTCTGGGGATATATCGGCATGATTGAAGGATTGACCCATCGTATGAAAAAAGAATTCGGCTCAGACATGACCGTTATTGCAACAGGTGGTCTGGCAGCCCTGTTTGCAGAATCAACTGATGTTATTCAACATAACGACACCGACCTGACCCTGCGTGGTTTGCTTGCCATTTACAAAAGAAATCAAAACGTATGAAGAATAAAGAAGAGCTTATCTTCGTTCCGCTAGGCGGGGCAGGGGAAATCGGTATGAACCTCAACCTTTATGGCTATGGAAAGCCGGAACAGGAAGACTGGATCATTGTCGATTTCGGCATTACATTCGGTGACGATATGGCACCGGGTGTCGATGTCATCCTCCCCGATCCAACCTTTATTGAACAACGCCGTGACCGCCTGAAAGGGATGGTCATCACCCACGCACACGAAGACCACGTCGGCGCGCTTGCCTATATGTGGGACCGTGTTCAGTGCCCAGTCTATTGCACACCGTTCACCGCCCATATTGCCCGTGAAAAATTAAAAGAAGCCGGTTTCGGCCACCTTGAAATCGTCAAGGAAATTCCTTTGGGTGGTCGTTTCGAACTCGGCCCGTTTGATGTCGAATTCATCACCTTTACCCATTCCATTCTAGAACCCAACGCCCTTGCCATTCGCACACCCGAAGGTACCATCGTTCACACAGGGGACTGGAAACTGGATGACGGTCCCGTTGTTGGGCGCACAACAGATACGGATGCGCTTGATCGTCTGGGTAAAGAAGGTGTTCTAGCAATGATTTGCGATTCAACCAACGTCTTCAGCGAGGGTAAGACCGGATCGGAAGAAGACCTTGAACCTAGCCTGACAGAACTGATCAGCCGTTATGAAGGGAAAGTCTGCGTCACCTGTTTTGCCTCCAACCTTGCACGGTTGCACACCATTGCCGTTGCTGCCAAAGAATGTGGCCGTCAAATCGTTGTATCGGGTCGATCTTTTGGACGCATGATGGAAGCGGCACATGCCAATGGATATATGCTGGATACACCGGATTTTTTACCGGAAGACGAAGCCCATCATATTCCTGATAATGAATTACTGATTATCTGTACAGGATCACAAGGTGAACCACGCGCAGCCCTTGCTCGTATTGCCAGTGGTCAACATAAAAACATCTCGCTTGGCGATGGCGATGTGGTGATTTTTTCTTCCCGCACCATTCCGGGCAACGAAAAATCCATTTACCGCATCCAAAACGAATTGGCCCGCAAAGGTATTGAGATTGTCACCTCGCATGATCATTTCGTCCATGTGTCTGGTCACCCGGCACGTGATGAACTGCGCGAACTTTTCCGTCGGGTCCGCCCGCAATATGCTGTCCCGGTTCATGGCGAATTTCGTCATCTGCAAGCCCATGCGGCTTTGGCTGAAGAATGCGGTGTACAAAAAGCCTTTGTCATTGAAAACGGTCATGTGGTTAAACTTGAAAAAGAAATGCCCTGCATTATCGACGAAGTTGAAACGGGACGCCTGGCTTGGGAGGGACGCCGCGCTGTCCCGATGAAATCCGAAGTCGTTCAAAGCCGCAAACGCGCCTTATTCAACGGCTCTGCCGTCGTCTCAATTGCCGTCAACAAAGACGGACATATCCTGAGTGAGCCGATCGTCACCACCGAGGGCTTGCTTGATCCCGATGGGGATGATGATTTATGGGATGCCTTGTTCGATATTATCTATAATACTGTCGAAAGTATGCCTAAACGTGACCGTAAAGATGATGCGGTTTTGGAAGAAGCCTTGCGTCTGAACGTACGTCGCTGGTTTAGAAACACTTTCGCAAAACGTGCTATCACCCATATTCACCTTATGAGAATAAAATAAACAAAAGGAGTTCAAGAAACATGATTGGTCGTCTTAATCACATTGCAATCGCCGTTCCCGATTTGGAAGCTGCTGCGAAAACCTATTCCCAGACATTGGGGGCAAAGGTCAACCCGCCACAGGACGAACCTGATCACGGTGTGACCGTTGTTTTCGTGGAACTTCCAAATACAAAGGTCGAATTGCTGTACCCGTTGGGTGAAAATTCCCCGATCCAAGGCTTTTTGGATAAAAACCCGGCCGGTGGTATCCATCATATCTGTTATGAAGTGGAAGATATCATCGCCGCACGCGACAAGCTGAAAGCCGACGGTGCGCGCGTTCTGGGTACTGGTGAACCCAAAATCGGTGCCCACGGCAATCCGGTTCTGTTCCTCCACCCGAAAGATTTCAACGGGGCCTTGGTTGAGCTGGAACAAGCCTAAGACATAAAGGCGCCCCTGTGAGAGCAGGGGCATTTCCTTAAGGGGAATGAAATGACTTTCGGCCAAACAGAATCAATTTTACTGGTTGCCTATCTCGTCTTATGGTGGCTTTTCTACTTTGGCGTCAAAATGCGCGCCGATCAAAAATATCTTCAAAGCGATCTTGCTGAAGATATGCGTCCTTGTCAGGGCTGTATAATCACCCAATCGGCCATGATGGCTGCGGCTACACTCGCCATTATCTATGGGGCGATTTTAATGGACTGGATCGGGATTAAGCAATGAACTGGTATTGCGACGTTGCACCGGGACATGAATTTCACGGCCCTTATCATAAAAACGAATATGGTTTTCCTATTGATAACGACAACAAGCTGTTTGAACGGCTTTGCCTTGAAATCATGCAGGCAGGGCTTTCGTGGCTCACAATTCTGAAGAAAAAAGATAATTTCATCAAAGCATTTGACGACTTTAATCTGGATATCGTGGCAGCTTATGATGATAGGGATATTATCCGTTTACTTGATGATGCGGGGATTATCCGCAACAAGCTGAAAATTAATGCCATTATTGAAAATGCACGCCGTATTCAAAAGTTGCAGGCCGAATACGGCAGTTTCGCCAACTGGATTTCCAAACAGCACCCAAAGCCCAAATCCGATTGGGTGAAACTGTTTAAAAAGACCTTTAAGTTTACTGGTGGCGAAATCACTGGTGAATTTTTAATGAGTATCGGCTACCTGCCGGGCACCCATCGCACAGATTGCCCGGTTTATGAAAAGATTGCCGAAATCAGTCCCCCTTGGATGCAGGTTGATCCAAAGGTTTATGAAGAATAATCATCCTTGATTTTTCCCATAAATGCGCTGCATCACCGCAGAAGATGCCTCGGCATGGGCAATGATTTGTTCCATGAGGCCCAAAATATACATGTTATTTGCCATAACTTCCTGAATTTCAGGGTTATGATCATCCTGCATATCGTTGCAGCGTTTTAAAATATCACCACGGATCATGCGGAAAACCGCTTCCAAGGTATGACCGTTGGGATTGTCTTTCGATACGAGCAATTTTGTCATCTTTTCCTCCCTAAAAAATCAAGAATGACTATATACTAAAGAACATTACTTTTTTCTTACTTGGGGTTTTGTACTCTCTATTGAAAGGAAAGTTTCATGCGCTTGTTTTTCTTTACCCTTCTCTTGATCTCCGGTCCGGTGATGGCACAGGATGTCGAAAGTGCGCTCAGCATTACGCAAAAAGAATGTATGAAACTTATTCGCATGAATACCGTTAATGGGGCAGATTATGTGGCCGGGGTTGATGCGCATGGCAACAAAGTTGTCGGCGCTGATGTCAATGAAGACAGTAAACTGGACCTCCCCGAAGAAATTACCTTTGATCTCGGAATCGATCTGGCGGAAAAATACAATTTTGGCTCCGGGTTTCATGGCAAAGCCAAATTGGGAGAGGTCAAAGTAAAGGGCCGGGATGTCTATTGGAACGACAAAAAACTCCATAAAGACGAAAATCAAGCCGTTCTGGATGCCTGTTTGGCGCAATATGGACAAAAAGAATAACGATTTCGTTGCGTTTGTGCGGTGCATTAACTAAAGTCAGTCCAACATAATTTAACCTGTTTTGAGGACGACTATGCGCCTTTCGCAATATTTTCTGCCTACACTAAAAGAAAACCCTTCCGAAGCCCAAATCGTTTCGCACCGTTTGATGTTGCGCGCCGGTATGATCCGCCAGTCTTCTGCCGGTATTTATTCATGGCTGCCGATGGGGTTGCGCGTCTTGCGCAAAATCGAACAGATCGTTCGTGAAGAACAGGACCGTGCCGGTTGTCAGGAAGTCCTGATGCCAACCATCCAACCTGCTGAACTTTGGCAACGCAGTGGTCGTTATGACGATTACGGTAAAGAAATGCTGCGTATCAAAGATCGCCATGACCGCGATATGCTGTATGGGCCGACAAACGAAGAACAAATCACCGATATCGTGAAAATGGAATGTCAAAGCTACAAAGACATGCCCAAAATGCTTTACCATATCCAGTGGAAGTTCCGCGACGAGGTTCGCCCACGCTTTGGCATTATGCGTGGTCGCGAGTTTTTGATGAAAGATTCATATTCTTTCGATATGGATTATGAATCCTCTAAACGTGCCTATAACAAAATGTTTGTCGCATACCTGCGTACGTTTGAACGCCTCGGGATTAAAGCTATTCCCATGCGCGCTGATACTGGTCCAATCGGTGGCGATTTGTCCCATGAATTCCTTGTTCTAGCTGAAACAGGCGAGTCCGGCGTTTTCGTTCATAAAGATGTTCTGGAATTTGATATTCCCGGCGAAGATGTCGATTACAACGCCGATTTACAGCCGATTGTCGATAAGTGGACATCCCTATACGCTGCAACCGATGAAAAACACGAAGAAAGCGCCGAAGCCGAACTTGGTGATAAATTGTTGGCCGCACGCGGGATTGAAGTCGGTCATATTTTCCACTTCGGTACAAAATATTCCAAACCGATGGGGGCTACTGTTACCGATAAAGACGGCAATGAAGTTGCCTTGCAAATGGGGTCTTACGGTATCGGAGTTTCTCGCTTGATCGGGGCGATTATCGAAGCCAGTCACGATGACAGCGGTATTATCTGGCCGGAAAGTGTTGCTCCCTTTAGCGTTGGTTTGATCAACCTGAAATCCGGTGATCCCGATTGTGATGAAACTTGTGCCAAACTGTATGCTGAATTAAACGCAGCTGGTATTGACACATTGCTGGATGATACAAATGAACGCGCCGGTGCCAAATTCAACAATATGGATTTGATCGGGTTGCCGTGGCAGGTCGTCATCGGTCCGCGTGGTTTGAAAAACGGTGTTGCGGAAGTTAAAAACCGTAAAACAGGTGAAAAAGAAGAAATCGCAATTGATCAACTGGTTGCGAAATTTTCCGCCTAAGCGCATATCACGAAAGCCGATAAAATACACACAGGGAAAACTGTATGTTCAAAGCATTTGAATGGATGATGGCGGCGCGCTATCTCAGAGCGCGACGACGCGAAGGTTTCGTTTCCGTCATCGCATGGTTTTCCCTGTTGGGTATTGCCTTGGGGGTTGCAACCCTGATTATCGTCATGTCCGTGATGAACGGATTTCGCGAAGAATTACTGAGCCGTATTCTTGGTATCAACGGTCATATCAATGTCTATGGACAGGCGCGTGACTTGACGGATTACACATCACTCAGTGATCGCCTTTCTCAAATCGACGGTGTAATCAGTGTGACACCTACGATCGAAGGGCAGGTCATGGCAACCGGGCAGGGCGCATCCAGCGGTGCAATGGTCCGTGGGATAACCGGCGACGATTTCAAAAAACGCAAACTCATGTTTGACAGTCTCAAAGCCGGATCAATGGATTTATTCAATCAAGATCAAGGCGTTATTGTCGGGGCCAGATTAGCCCAAAAATTAGGGTTATGGGTCGGTGATAAAATCACCCTTATTTCCCCAAAAGGAAATATAACCGCATTTGGAACCGTACCGCGTATGCGCAGTTTTACGATTGCAGCAACCTTTGATGTTGGCATGTATGAATATGACAGTAGTTTTATATTTATGCCATTAAGCGCCGCACAAAACTATTTCCGTATGAAAGGTATCAATTACCTTGAAGTCATGGCCAAAAATGCCGACAGTACGGATCAGGTGACCTACAACATTATGACGGAACTGGGTCGTTTCGGTGTCAATCCGATTGACTGGAAACGCACGAACTCTAGTTTCTTCAATGCGTTGCAGGTTGAGCGCAACGTCATGTTTATGATCCTGACCCTCATTATTATCGTTGCGGCCTTCAATATTATTTCCGGCCTGATTATGCTGGTTAAAGACAAAGGCAAGGATATCGCCATCCTGCGCACAATGGGAGCAAGCCGGGGCAGCATTATGCGTATTTTCCTGATTGCCGGGGCCAGTGTTGGTGTCTTTGGCACGATCCTTGGCTTTATTTTAGGTCTCGCCTTTGCAGAAAATATCGAAACAATCCGGCGTTGGATTGAAACCCTAAGCGGCAATGATTTATTTGCCGCCGAGATTTATTTCCTGTCCAAGCTACCCGCAATTGTTGACTATAGCGAAGTCAGTTTAGTCGTCGCAATGGGATTAGGCTTGTCTTTCCTGGCAACCCTTTATCCCTCTTGGCGGGCTGCCCGTCTCGACCCCGTGGAGGCGCTGCGCTATGAATAAGACTATTCTTGAACTCCAAGACCTGAATCGCAGTTTCTCACAAGGCCAGGATCAACTTGATATCCTGAAAGAAGCCAGTCTTACGATCCATCCCGGTGAAATTGTGGCATTAGTTGGTCCAAGCGGGGCAGGGAAATCCACCCTGTTGCAAACAGCAGGCTTACTAGAACGCCCGGACAGTGGCGAAATTTTGATTGATGGTGTGGAAACCAGCAAACTCAATGATCGGGAAAAAACCCGTCTGCGCCGCAATCATTTGGGGTTTGTATATCAATACCATCACCTTTTGCCTGAATTTTCAGCCAAAGAAAATATTGTGATTCCGCAGATGATTAATGGGAAAACGAAGAAAGAAGCAGAGATCCGTGCGCAAGAACTTCTGGAAGCTGTTTCCTTGGCGAAAAGAGGGGAACATCGCCCTGCAGAACTCTCTGGTGGGGAACAACAGCGTATCGCGATTGCCCGCGCCCTTGCCAATAAGCCAAAGCTTTTATTGGCGGATGAACCAACAGGTAACCTTGATCCGGCGACATCTGATCATGTCTTTAACCTGTTGCTGGATGAAGTTCGCAAAGAAGGCCTTGCTGCCCTGATCGCAACACACAATCCGACTTTGGCACAACGCATGGACCGGATTGTAAAACTTGAAAATGGTAATCTTATTACCCAATAGTCTCAGATAAACAAAAAGGCGGCTTTCAAAAAAATGCCGCCTTTTTGTTTATTTATATCTAAAAGCTAATCTTCTTTATAGCCAAGCACCATGTCACGCAAAGTAACAATCCCAATTGGATTGCGTTCATGGTCAACAACAACAGCCCGTGATACAGAATATCGCACCAACAGACGAACGGCGTATTTGATATTCATTTCCGATGCAACGGTCAAAACCGGCTTTGTCATAATTTCATACACACTGGTTCGCGTTGCGGGACGATCTGTTGCCACAACTTCACGGGCAATATCGCGAATGGTCAACATTCCGAATTCATCACTTTCATCATGTCGTTCTACGATCAAGGAACTTACGCCTTCATCCTTGATGATATCAATGGCCTCGGCAATAGTTGCAACACGCCCGATTGTTTTTACATTCGGGGTCATAATATCGCTTACGCTGACATAAGGTTTCTCAGTCATACTTCACCTGCAATTTCTTCCATGATTTTAGGCAACTGTGTCGTCAATCCGACGGCATCTTCAAGATCAATTTGAAAAGCCAATCCTGTTCCCGGTTCCTCATCAAATTTACCAGCAGAACAAATGGCTTCCAAGATTTTACGTGCTTGTGTTCCGGCTACTAAAAACAGGATAACGTCACGTTGGGCGGTTAATTCCAATCCCATAAATCCTTTTTCTGGTGTCAGACCTTCGCCACGCACCGAACTGATGGTTGTAGCACCTGTTGCACCCGCTTCACGGGCCGCATCAATCACGGTGCTTGTGATCTCATCAGCCACCATCGCAACAATAAGTTTTAAATTCATGCTTCACTCCCTGATGAAGACGCGACCTTTTCAACCTTAGCACGCTTTGCCATTTTTTCGGCAATCAACGCATAGGCCAAAACGGACATAATTGGAAAAACACTCGCAAACGCAATTAAACCAAAACCGTCCAGTAACGGGCTGCGCCCTGGTACAGTCGAGGCCAACCCAAGGCCAAGGGCAGCAACCACAGGGACCGTCACGGTCGAGGTTGTCACCCCGCCACTGTCATAGGCCAGCGGAATAATTGTTTTAGCAGCAAAAAATGTCTGGATAATAACGATTACATATCCAACCATGATATAGATGGGCAACGGTGTTCCTGAAACGATACGATATGCCCCGAGTGAAACACCAATTGCGACCCCAATTGCAACAGCTGCACGTAACCCCCAGGCACTGATACTCCCACCTGAAATTTCCTCAGCTTTAATTGCTACTGCGATTAACGAAGGTTCTGCAACTGTCGTGGAAAAGCCAATGGCTGCTGCAAAAATATAAACCCAGTAATAATCATGCCATTGTAATGTTTCAGGCTTACCTTCTGCCCCCAAAAAATCGGGGTCCGACAATTGGATTGCCATTGTTTCCCCCAGTGGGAATAACGCTTGTTCCAATCCAACAAGGAACAAAGTTAAACCAAGCAAAACATAGACAAACCCAATAACGATTTTCTTGAAGTTAGGAACTTTCTTACGAATGACCAGAAACTGAAAACCCAGCAAAATAACAAGGATTGGCAACACATCGCGCCCTGTCGATATAGCGGCATGAGCAATATTTATAATCCAATCCAGCATTACATGACCATCCCGAACAAAAGAACAAAAATCATGGGGGTCAGGCTAGCGAACGCAATCAAGCCAAATCCATCAATCATCGGATTACGCCCCTTAATGGTTGAAGCCAGCCCAACGCCAAGTGCGGTTACCAAAGGCACCGTCACAGTCGAGGTTGTTACCCCACCACTATCATAAGCAATGCCGACAATTTCAGGAGGCGCAAAATTGGTAATTACAATAACAAGAATATAACCGCCAATAATAAAGTACTGAATAGGCCAACCTTTTAAGATACGATAGACACCAAGAATAATGGCACAGCCCACAGATAAGGCTACAACCATGCGCAAATTAAAAGCGTAAGCGTCTTGCGCTTCGGCTGATAATGGTATCTGCCCACCTTTTGCAGCAATCTCAGCCGCTTCTGCCGCAACTGCAATTAAGGCCGGTTCCGCCACAGTCGTTCCAAATCCCAAACAGAAGGCAAAAGACAGCAACGCGATTAAACTGCCTTTACGAGCAAAGGCATTTGCCATCGATTCACCGAGAGGGAACAACCCCATCTCAAGCCCCTGAATAAAAAGAGCCAACCCTAAAACAACAAATAGCAAACCTGGAATAACTTTTTCCAAATTTGGGAAAGGTTGTTGTAGTACGATAATTTGGAAAAAGGCGATAACCAGAATAATCGGTGCTAAATCACGCAAAGCACCCACAAACAAGCCTAAAAATCTTTTTAGTCCAGGATTCATAAATCTATTTCGCGCCCCCTGTTTTTATCTTTACATATGTCTTAATGTATTCAACGACAAAGAACAAGTTACGTTTTTGGAACATACAGACGAACACGACCGTTTAAACCTCGTACGGTGGTTGTTCCAATCGAGCGAAGTTCAATATTTTTCACATTCTTGGCAGTCGCTTCAGAAATAAGGATATTCGTCCCAAATTCCTTATTCAGGTTTTCAATTCTTGATGCCAGATTTACAGCATCCCCATGGACGGTATAATTAAGTCGACCTTGCGCCCCTACGGCCCCAGCCACCACAGTTCCCGTATTCAATCCAATTCGGCTTTTTAAATAAATGCCGTCGAATGTTTTTGTCTTCAATGTGTTACAAATTTCCAAAGCCGCACGCAAGGCACATTCGGCATGGTCAGGTGCCTTAATCGGCACATTGAAGGTTGCAAGCACGGCATCGCCCTGAAACTGCGTTACAACACCGCCGTAACGTTCCAGAATTTCAACCACTTGCGAAAAATATTCATTCAGGATGCCTACAATACGTTCCGGCCCGACTTCTTCGGTGAGTTGAGTAAAACCTTCTAAATCTGAAAACAGGATTGTCGCCTGCGTTGAAATCGGTTTCAGCTCACCACTTTCCTGCATCAAGGAGGCTGCAACCGATTCAGGAACGTAACGACCGAAAACTTCTCGTATCATATCGCGTTCACGCATTCCTTCGACCATTTCATTAAACGCCAAGGCCGCTTGGTCGAGTTCACGCAAACGGCTGCGCGGTAAAGGTTCGATATCTTCAAATCTACCGGAGCGAACCTTTTTCGCCGTATCTGCCAGTCGGATAATGGGACGTGCCAGTTTCTTACCCACCTTCAGCGACAGAACAATAGAAATCACAAGGATAAGAAAACCGGCCCCGGCCATTTCAAACAACTGCGTCCCTGCATTTCGATCTGATTTTTCAGTATTGATATAAACACCTGTAATCCAAGGTATTTCCCCAAAACGTTCGAGTTTCCGCGTTGCAACGATATAGAGATCATCCTCAATACGTGCCCGGTTTACCTCTACATCCCGAATAGGTGTAATCAATCCCGCTTTGATAACCGGTCCTGCAATCAATCGATTTAGCTTCACATCCTGAAAATCAATCAAGCGAGGAAGCGGAACTTCGCTTTTACCTTCCAACCAGTCTGTATTACGCCCTATTTCATCAGAGACTGTACTGCCATGTGTTAACAGCGGGTGCGCCAATAAATGCTTCGTACCGTACAAAATAAATGGGGTCAGAAATTGGTCTGTGGACGTCGTAAGAATGGTCTTTGATAGATCCGCAACCGTAACACCGATAAATAAAACGCCTTTTAGTTCCCCATTTTGATAAAGGGGCGCGCGCATATTCACAACCGTTTGTTTGTACTCTTCGTACCAGAAAAAGCGCCCCCAAACATTTGTTTTCACCTTATCCATCAGTTGGAAAAGCTTGACGGTTTCTTCCGGTGTTGCCTCAAGATCTTCCCGCCAAACATTTTCATCGCGCAGCAAGTATCTGGCAACACCATCAGGATATTGAATCCCCACACCGGTCACATTTGGGGTGGCACTGATCACACCACGAAGAAACGTCTGAACTTGGGTATGGTCTTCTACATTCAGATTCCCGATCTTGACTTGATCACTTATCCAACGCGCTTGGTTTTCTACAGGAAATAATAGTTTTTCCACCTCATCCGTTAGTCTGTTGAGCGCCGTTTCGATCAAAAGGTGATTATAATCTTTTGTCAGTTTTGTGGTGAAATTTAGACCCAGATATAAAACATGAGCGACCGCAAAAAGAATCAAACCGCCAAAAGCGAAGAATAAAACGCTTCTGATCGGCTGCCTTGGAAAAGTTATTTTTTTCCATAATTTCATAAACTTACAGTTACCCTTTAAGGCAAATTCATAAAAACAAACTATTGGCCTGCGTAAAAAACATGTTTAGGATAAGGAGTCTGAGCATAAAGTTCCTCTCTTCACAAGTTTTAATAGTCATGTCACACGCAGATTTCGTCCACTTGCGCATTCATACCGCTTACTCTCTATCAGAAGGCGCAATTCGTATCAAAGAGCTTCCCAAGTGGGTTGAATCTGAACGTATGCCTGCGATCGCAATGACGGACACAAACAATATGTTTGGCGGGTTGGAATTTTCCCAAACCATGTCCGGGGCGGGAATCCAGCCTATTATCGGATGTCAGCTCTCATTGACACCACAGGATAAAGATGAGCAGTCTGGCGGATTAAAAGGGCGTAGCGTTGGCCCTGCCGCGCCTGAACCTATTGTTCTGATTGCCCAGAACGATCAAGGCTATCGCAACCTAATGCATCTGGTTAGTCGTGCCTTTCTAAATTCACCAGAAGGCCATGATCCACAAGTTCCCTTAGATGATGTGTTGAAGTTTCATGAAGGCTTGATCCTTCTCACAGGTGGGCACCTCGGACCAATCGGGCAGCTTCTTCTTGATGGTAAAAAAGAAAAGGCTGAATCATTATTATCATTAATTAACAACGTATTAAAAGGCAGAGTTTACGTTGAACTTCAACGTCACAATCTGCCAGAGCAAGGCCAAATTGAAGATGATTTTATTGACCTTGCCTATAAATTAGACATTCCGCTCGTTGCCACAAATGAAGCCTTTTTTCCAGATCGCAAGATGCATGCCGCCCATGATGCCTTGATTTGCATCGCTGCAGGCAGCTACGTCGATCAATCAGACCGGCGAAAACTTACCCCCGAGCATTATCTGAAATCTGCCGCAGAAATGCGCGAACTTTTTGCAGACATTCCCGAAGCTTGCGACAACACCTTGGTCATTGCCAAACGATGCGCCATCAAGGTCGAAAACATAGACCCCATTTTGCCCCCCTTTGATTGTGGCGAGGGACATAACGAAGAAGATGAACTGCGTAAAATGTCGGAAGAGGGTCTGAAACTACGCCTTCAATCAGGTGTTTTTGAAGAAGGAATGTCCCCGGAAGAACGTGATTCAATTGCAAAACCATACTGGGAACGTCTGGATTACGAGCTTGGTATCATTAATAAAATGGGTTTCCCCGGTTATTTCCTGATCGTTGCGGACTTTATCCAATGGGCAAAAGAACACGATATTCCTGTTGGGCCGGGCAGGGGGTCCGGGGCAGGGTCACTGGTGGCCTATGCCCTGACCATTACCGACTTGGATCCGCTGAAATATGCCTTGCTGTTTGAACGTTTCCTTAACCCCGAACGTGTGTCCATGCCTGATTTTGATATCGATTTCTGTCAGGACCGCCGAGAAGAGGTTATTAAATACGTTCAGGACAAGTACGGCTACGACCATGTTGCCCAGATCATTACCTTTGGTAAATTACAAGCCCGTGCGGTTTTACGTGACACAGGGCGCGTCCTGCAAATGCCTTTTGGTCAGGTCGATCGCATTTGTAAATACGTCCCCAACGATCCTGGCAAAGCCCTGAGCGTCAGTGAAGCATTAGAACAAATTCGTGAATTTCGACAAGAAGTCGAAGAAGATGAAACCGTTGCCCGGATGGTTGGTATCGCCAAGCAACTGGAAGGCCTGTTTCGTCATGCCTCAACCCACGCAGCCGGCGTGGTGATCGGGGATCGGCCACTGGATAAACTGGTTCCGCTGTATCGTGATCCAAAATCAGACATGCCCGTCACCCAGTTCAATATGAAATTCGTTGAACAGGCCGGCCTTGTCAAATTTGACTTTTTGGGCTTGAAAACGCTGACCGTTATCGCAACGGCCCTGAAATTCATTAATGAAAAACGTGATGTCCCACTGGATATAACAAAAATTCCACTGGATGATAAACGAACATACGAAATGCTGGGGCGTGGCGAAGGTGGTGGCGTTTTCCAGCTGGAATCAGAAGGAATGCGGGGCGTTCTGCGTTCCATGAAGCCAAACCGACTTGAAGACCTGATCGCGGTTGTCGCCCTGTATCGACCGGGGCCGATGGATAACATCCCCAGCTACATTAAACGCAAACACGGTCAGGAAGAACCCGATTACCTGTACCCAACGATTGAACCGATCCTGAAAGAAACCTACGGGATTATGATCTATCAGGAACAGGTTATGCAAATTGCTCAGGTCATGGCTGGCTACAGCCTGGGTGAAGCAGATTTATTACGCCGTGCGATGGGTAAAAAAATCGCCGAAGAAATGGAAAAACAACGTAAATTGTTTGTTGATGGGTCTGTTGAACGCGGCGTACCCAATAAAAAGGCCAGTGAAATTTTTGACATTATGGCAAAATTTGCCTCGTACGGTTTCAACAAATCTCACGCTGCCGCCTATGCCTACGTTGCGTATCAAACTGCTTATCTTAAAGCTAATTTCCCAGCTGAATTTATGGCGGGTATTATGTCGTTGGATTTAAACAACACCGACAAACTTAATCTTTTCCGCCAAGAACTTGACCGAATGAAAATTCCATTACTTCAACCCGACATCAATAAATCCAATGTCATTTTCAGCGTTGAAGAAATATCAAACCCGAATGAAGAAACAGGCGGCACCATCAAAGCTGTGCGTTACGCCTTATCTGCCGTACGCAATGTAGGAGATGCTGCAATGGCAGCCCTTGTTGCAGAACGCGAAACCAATGGCCCGTTTAAAGATCCGTTTGACATGGCAAACCGTGTAGATAGCCGGGGCATGAATAAACGCATTTTAGAGAATCTTGTCCGTGGCGGTGCTTTTGACAGTATTAACAGCAATCGCAGACAGGTTTTTGACGGCATCGAAACCTTGATTAAGCATTCAAACCTTGCCGCCTCAGAACGCAATTCAGATCAAATGGGGTTTTTCGGTGCCGATGACAATGCAATAAAAAAAGCGGCACAACTGCCAAACGTACCCGATTGGCCCTTGATGGACCGCCTGCGAGAGGAAGCCTCTGCCATTGGCTTTTATCTATCTGCCCACCCGTTGGACGCTTATAAAACAACCCTGAAACGCATTGGCGTTAAATCCTACGTCGATATCTTTCAAAATGGAATTTCCGGTCCTGTTAAAATTGCAGGAACCGTGATCAGCAAGCGTGAAAAAATATCACAAAAAGGCAATCGTTTCGCCTTCGTTCAGCTTTCAGATTCATCAGCTGCCTTTGAAATCGCCGTTTTCAGCGAAGCCCTGTCTGTCAGCCGCGACTATCTTGAACCAGGACAATCCGTTTTCATTATGGCTTCTGCACAATTTGAAGAAGAAAGCCTTCGCTTTATTGCAAACACAATCGAATTGCTTGACGTCAAGGCAGCCAAAGCAACAGCGGGTTTAAAAATATTCATTGAAGATCAAACAGCCGTTCCACTTACGAAAGAATTGTTAGATCGTGAAGGAAAAGGGCGAGGCAACGTTGTCATCATGGCCCGTATCGATGCAACAACAGAAGCTGAAATACATTTAAACCAGGGATATCGGATCACACCGGGGTTGTTGCAGGCTGTCAAAGCCATTCCCGGAATTGCAGAAGTACAGGAAATATAATTATGTCAGGCGTATCTTACCCCCATTTTATTGACTTTGAAGCAAGCGGATTTGGCGAAGACTCATATCCTATCGAGGTTGCATGGAATGGTGCGGGCGGCACTGTGGAAAGTCACCTTATCAACCCGGATAATATTGACGATTGGACTTATTGGGATAAACATGCCGAGATCGACGCGCATAGAATAAGCCGCGAGTATTTATCACAACTCGGTGTCCCTCCCAAAACCATTGCTTTACGGATGAATGAAAGTCTCGCAGGTCAGGTTCTTTATAGTGATGCACCGCAGTTCGATGGTTTTTGGCTCGCACGCCTGTACGAACAAGTGGGCCTTCGCCCAACCTTTAAACTTGGTTCGGTCATGGATCTATTTGATCTTAAAATTGATGACGGCCAAAAACTTGAAGGCCGTTCCACAGAACATGTTCAAAAACGTTTTGACACCATTATAGATACGTTGGGATTACAAGCGTGGGAAAACATTGGTTTGCGTCCCCATCGTGCAGGAAACGATGTCCGTCATTTGATGGAAACCTACCGTTTATTGAACGAATGCGGTGGAATTATTCCCAAAAACTAAAAAAGTCTTGCTTTTGCTTTAAAAAAGGCATATCAAGCGCGCCTTAACTTCACACGTGGAATTCACGGAAGTGTGGGGAGACATCCCATACCTTCGATCCGGTGTTCGATTTTCGAACTCTATCATTCCACGGAGGATCAACCGGAAAAGGAAATGAAATAATGGCATTGCCAACCTTTACCATGCGTCAGCTCTTGGAAGCTGGTGTTCACTTCGGCCACAACACTCGTCGCTGGAACCCCAAGATGGATCAATATCTCTTTGGGGCACGTAACGGCATTCACATCATCGACCTCGGTCAAACTGTTCCGCTTTTGCACCAAGCAATGGTTCAAGTGCGTGATAAAGTTGCCAGTGGCGGTCGCGTTTTGTTTGTTGGTACGAAACGTCAAGCATCTGACATTGTTGCAGAATCTGCAAAAAAATGTGGTCAGTACTACGTAAACCACCGTTGGCTCGGCGGCATGCTGACAAACTGGAAAACTGTTTCCGGTTCTATCAAGCGCCTGAAAACATTGGAAGCGCAGCTTGAAAGCGGCATGCAAGGTTTGACTAAGAAAGAGCAACTCAATCTGACACGCGAGTGCGAAAAGCTGGAACGTACTCTTGGTGGTATTAAAGAAATGGGCGGCCTGCCGGACATCATGGTTGTGTTCGACACTCAAAAAGAAGCCATTGCAATCAACGAAGCCAAAAACCTTGGCATTCCGGTTGTAGCGGTTCTCGACTCCAACAGCAGCCCGTTGAACATCACGCACCCGGTTCCGGGTAACGATGATTCAATTCGTGCTTTGAAACTTTACTGCGACTTGTTGGCTGGTTCCGTTCTTGACGGTATTCAAAGCCAAATGTCTGCTGCCGGCATTGACGTTGGCGCACAAGCCGAAGCACCGGTAGAAAACCTGCCGGAAGCTGAAGTTTCTGACGAAGCAGCGGTTGCTGCCGAAGCTTAATCGCACTGTGACAGCGGAAGAATGATTTCTCCCGCTGTCATCGCTTTGACACACTAGATGTGTAAAAGTATTTGAATTTTAGCTCTACTGAACAAGAGGATTTCCCTATGGCACAGATTACTGCTGCGCTCGTAAAGGAACTGCGCGAAACTTCCGGCGCAGGCATGATGGATTGCAAAAAAGCATTGAACGAAACAGATGGCGACATTCAGGCTGCACAAGACTGGTTGCGTCAAAAAGGTCTCGCCTCTGCTGCGAAAAAAGCGGGCCGTATCGCGGCTGACGGCTTGGTTGCTGTTGCGTCTGGCGACAATGTCGCTGCCGTTGTTGAAGTAAACTCTGAAACTGATTTCGTTGCCAAAAACGATCAATTCCAGTCTTTTGTAAAAGCTGTTGCTGGCGTTGCTCTTGAAGCTGGTGATTTCGATGCTTTGAAAGCTGCAAACTTCCCCGGTTCTGATAAGTCCTGCGAAGATGCACTGAAAGAACTGATTGGCACAATCGGTGAAAACATGAACCTGCGCCGTATGGAAAAACTTTCTGTATCTAACGGTGTTGTTGCTTCTTACATGCACAATGCGGCAAGCGAAGGTCTTGGTAAAATCGGCGTTCTGGTTGCACTGGAATCCGAAGGTGACAAAGACAAGCTGAATGCACTGGGCAAACAAATTGCCATGCACGTTGCTGCGACCAACCCGATTTCTTTGGATCGTGACTCTGTTGACGCTTCTGAAATCGAACGTGAGCGCACTGTCTTGATCGAACAAGCGAAAGAAGCTGGTAAACCGGAAGAAATCGCAATCAAAATGGTCGAAGGCCGTATGCGTAAGTTCTATGAAGAAAACTGCCTCATCGAACAAGCTTTTGTTATCGACCCGGACAACTCTGTCGGTAAAACAGTTGAAAATCTCGCCAAAGAAATTGGTTCAGAGATCAAATTGACAGGTTATGTTCGCTTTGAACTCGGTGCTGGTCTAGAGAAAAAAGAAGAAGACTTTGCTGCTGAAGTTGCTGCTGCTGCAGGCAATTGACTCATTGGTAAAATCTTACTTTTAAAGTAAAACAGAGACGGTATGGAACATTCCATGCCGTCTTTGTTTTTTTTGTATAACAAGTCAAAGAGGCGTTGATTAATCAAGCCGGGCAGGGTATGTCTAGCACTCCATTCAAATATACTTCATATGGACGAATAATAATGTCGGATACTCCCGTTTTTAAACGTGTTCTCTTAAAGCTTTCGGGTGAAGGCCTCATGGGGAAAAAACAATTCGGTTTAGATACTGAATATGTTGATCAAATCGCCAGTGAAGTTGTAAAAGTACACGAGCTTGGTACTCAAATTTGTCTGGTTATCGGTGGCGGCAATATTTTTCGTGGTATTTCAGATGCCGCTTCGGGTATCGACCGCACCAGTGCGGATCACATGGGAATGCTGGCTACCGTCATGAATGCATTGGCCATGCAAAGTGCCCTGGAACGCCAAGGTGTGCAAACACGCGTTCAATCCGCCATTCCCATGCAAAGTGTTTGCGAGCCCTATATTCGTCGGCGGGCTATCCGCCATATGGAAAAAGGACGTATCGTTATTTTTGCTGCCGGTACAGGCAACCCGTTCTTTACAACGGATACGGCTGCGGCTTTGCGCGCTGTAGAAATGAACTGCGATGCCATCTTAAAAGGTACACAAGTTGACGGCGTTTATAGTGCAGATCCGAAAAAAGATCCCAATGCACAACGCTATGACAAGCTAAATTATAAAGAAGTTTTGACAAAAGATCTGAAGGTTATGGACGCTGCCGCCATTACGCTTGCACGTGAAAACAGCCTGCCGATCGTTGTATTTTCTATGCATGAACCAGGGTCCTTTGCGAATGTTGTCAATGCGCAAGGGCTCTTTACGGTTATCAAAGATTAACAGAGGGGAAAACACGTGTCTGACGTTGATTTCAAAGCCATCAAAAAAGAGCTTCACGCCAAAATGGACAAGGCAATCGAAGTGCTTCACAATGAATTTGCCGGTCTGCGCACAGGGCGGGCTTCTACAAGCTTGCTTGATCCCATTATGGTTGATGTTTATGGTGCTAAAATGCCAATCAATCAGGTTGGTACAGTCAGTGTACCGGAAGCACGCATGCTTTCCGTACAGGTCTGGGATAAAACCAATGTTAAAATGGTTGAAAAAGCCATTCGTGATGCAGGTCTTGGCCTGAACCCACAAGCAGACGGTACATTGGTGCGTATTCCGATCCCGCCACTTAACGAAGAACGTCGTAAAGAGCTGGTTAAAGTGGCTGGTAAATATGCAGAAGATACCCGCATTGCCATTCGCAACATTCGCCGTAACGGCAATGACGAGCTGAAAAAACTGGAAAAAGACAACGCTATTACTGAAGATCAGCACCGTGATTTTGGGAAAGAAATTCAGGATGAAACCGATGTCGCCATTAAGAAAGTTGATGAAACTTTGGCGCATAAAGAAGAAGAAATCATGCAAGTATAAACCGCATGAGCCAAGTTTCTTTACACATCCAAACCGACATAATCCCCGTGCACGTTGCCATTATTATGGATGGCAACGGGCGCTGGGCTAAAAAGCGTATGCTGCCACGGACCGCCGGTCATAAAAAGGGGGCCGATGCCGTACGTCGGGTTATTGAAGCGTCTGTAGAATTAGGTGTCACTCATTTGACCCTCTTTGGTTTTTCGTCAGAAAATTGGCAGCGACCAAAGGAAGAAGTTGACGCTCTCATGGGATTGTTGCGCTTTTATCTGAAAAATGAAATCAAACGCCTTCATAAAGAAGGGGTTCGCATTCGTTTTATCGGTGAACGCGATACGCTTTCAGATGATATTGTGCGCGCGATTGAAGAAGCGGAAAGTCTGACAGGAAATAACAAGCAACTGGTTTTAACGATCGCTTTGAGCTATGGCGCGCGTGCTGAGTTATTGCAAGCCACGAAGCGAATTGCACAAAAAATCAAGGATGGCACTCTCGACATTGATCAAATCGATGAAGATCAATTGACGAATGAATTGTATGCTCCTGATTTACCTGAACCGGATTTACTCATCCGCACAAGTGGTGAGCAACGCGTCAGCAACTTTTTGCTCTGGCAACTCGCTTATACAGAATTCTTTTTTACCGATGTCCTCTGGCCGGATTTCAATAAAACACATTTGAAAGAAGCATTGGGGGAATTGTCAAAACGTGACAGACGATACGGAATGATCAGTGACTAAATCGCTTCCAAAAAACTTGCTACAACGCGTGATTTCTGCGATTGCTCTTGCTCTTCCGGCACTGGCTTCAATCCAATATGGAGAGCCTTTTTTTAATATTTTTATCGCCATTTTAGGCGTTTTAATGGCTTGGGAATGGTCGCGCCTTTGTCAAGGCAAGCTACAGAGTGGCGGGATTGTACTGGCCCTGTTTATCGGCTTAATCCCCTTTTTGCCAATCGTTGGCTTGGCCTTGCAGGAAGCTATTTTAATTGCTCCTGTCATCTGCGCCTTACTCTTTGCCTTGGCTCAACGCGAAAACGGGCGAGTTTTGTTTTCTGTAGGGGTGCTTTATTTGGCACTCCCCATCTGTGCCTTTATTTTTCTGCGAAATCATCTGGAAAACGGTGTTGAGTTTGTCTACTGGTTGGCATT
Source organism: Terasakiella sp. 4MB5A (assembly GCF_050058155.1). GTDB lineage: Bacteria > Pseudomonadota > Alphaproteobacteria > Rhodospirillales > Terasakiellaceae > Terasakiella > Terasakiella halodenitrificans. The sequence goes on from NZ_CP188815.1 coordinate 2,216,554, forward strand.
GGTTGTTGTCGCAACAGATACAGGCGGTTATGGTTTCGGTCTCACAATAGGCGGTCCCAAAATGGCCCCGCGCATCAGTCCTAAAAAGACATGGGCAGGTCTCCTTGGTGGTATGTTGTGTGCCTTTATCATGGGGATTGCCATCTCCCATATTTTTGATTGGAATGAGCCATTTTTTGTCGGTGTCTTCAGCGCAATCCTTGCTATTATTGCACAAATTGGTGATTTATTTGAATCCCATGTTAAAAGAACATTTAATGTCAAAGATTCCAGCAATATCATCCCTGGACATGGCGGTGTTCTAGACCGAATGGATGGCATGCTGACTGCCGGTGCAGCCTTTGCAGGCATCATCTTGATGAGCAACGGACATATTTTATCATGGTTTTAAAAAAATCCGTTTCAATTCTCGGCTCTACGGGATCAATCGGTACAAGTACCATTGATCTAATCCGTCGCAATCCCAACCAATTCCGAACAGTTGCCTTAACAGGAAACAGCAATATCCAATTATTGGCAGAACAGGCACGTGAACTGAATCCCGAATTTGTCGCCGTTGCCAATGAAGCAAACTATCAAGCTCTCAAAGAGACACTGGCTGACACGGATATAGAAGTTGGGGCAGGGGAAAACGCGATCATCGAAGCTGCCCTTCGTGATGCTGAATGGGTCATGGCTTCAATCGTTGGCTCAGCTGGACTGGCCCCCACATTAGCCGCAATTGAACGTGGGGCAACCATCGGTTTAGCGAACAAAGAAAGCCTTGTTTGCGCTGGCGAACTAATGATGGAAGCCGTGGCAACTCATAATGCAACATTACTTCCTGTTGATTCTGAACATAATGCTATTTTTCAAGTCTTGGATCGGGAAAATGCCAAAGCTGTCGACAAAATAATCTTAACCGCATCTGGCGGCCCCTTTCGCACATTCAGCATCGAAGATATGTGTAAAGTGAGCCCCAAAGAAGCGGTTGCCCATCCTAATTGGTCAATGGGTGCAAAAATTTCTGTTGATTCAGCCAGTATGATGAATAAAGGTCTGGAACTGATTGAAGCTTACCATCTTTTCCCTGTAGATGAACCCCAAATAGACATTCTGGTTCATCCTCAATCTGTCATACATTCTATGGTTTCCTATATTGATGGCTCCGTTCTTGCCCAAATGGGGACACCAGACATGCGCACCCCTATTGCCTATGCCTTGGCCTGGCCTGAACGAATGATAGCACCATCAGAAAAACTCAATTTAGCTGAAATTTCACAACTCAGTTTTGAACAACCGGACCCGGTGCGTTTTCCTGCATTACGCCTTGCACGTGAGGCCTTGAAATTCGGAAAAACTGCACCGGCTGTCCTAAATGCAGCAAACGAAGAGTTTGTCAGTGCCTTCCTGAAAGAAAAAATTGGTTTCTGTGATATCACTGCTATTGTTGAAGACGTTTTATCCGACTTTGACCACCAAGAAATCACACATATTGATGATATCCTAACCACAGATAAAAAAGCACGCCTTTGTGCGCTGCAAGCCATTGAAAAAAGAAGCCGATAGGCCTATTTTAACGCATACTTTTAAATTATTGGTTTTTCCCATATGTATGATCTCCTTTTTGCTAATCCGATTGTCTCTTTTATTTTTGCGCTTAGCGTACTTGTTTTCTTCCATGAACTTGGTCACTACTGGGTCGCACGCCGTAATGGTGTAAAGGTTGAAGTCTTTTCAATCGGTTTTGGACCAGAACTTTTTGGCTGGAATGATAAAGCTGAAACACGTTGGAAAATCTGCGCAATGCCTTTTGGCGGATATGTCAAAATGTTCGGGGATAGCGATGCCGCCAGCAGTGGCGTAAACGAAGACGAAACCCGCCCTTTCACAGATGAAGAAAAAGCCGTTTCATTTCACTATAAATCTTTAGGTGCACGCGCCGCGATCGTTGCGGCAGGTCCGATTGCAAACTTTATCTTGGCAGCCGTCTTGTTCGCCTTACTTTATATGGCTGTCGGCGTTCCTGAAAAATTCCATGCGGGCATTGGCGAAGTCGTCACAGGCAGTGCAGCTGAAGAAGCTGGCCTTCAAAAAGGCGATTTAGTTGTCAGCTTGGCAGGAAAGCAATTAGATAGCTTTGATGAATTGCGTACTATTATTATGGAAAATCCATCGACGCAATTAGGGGCTGTTGTCTTGCGTGATGGGAAAGAATTATCACTTACAATCACACCCAAAGCAAAAGAAAACGGTGATAAAACAATCGGATTGCTTGGTGTACGTCCTGACCCGGATCAAGCTGAATATATTCGCTACAACCCTGTTACAGCCATCTGGATGGGGGTCGAGCGTACCTATTCCATGTCTGCTCAAATTCTTTCACACCTCGGCACTTTAATCAGTGGAGGGGGCAGCATGAAAGACCTTGGTGGGCCCTTACGCATTGCTCAGGTTTCCGGTGATGCGGCAAAATCCGGTTTCGATAATCTAATATATTTGATGGCGGTACTTTCTGTTAACCTTGGTCTGATAAACTTGTTTCCAATTCCAATGCTTGATGGTGGTCACCTCGTGTTTTATGCTCTTGAAGCCATTCGTGGTAAACCTTTAAGTGAAAAGGCACAAGAATATGGTTTTCGTTTGGGGCTAACTCTGGTATTGGGTTTAATGGTCTTTGCAACTTGGAACGACCTTGTACAGTTGAAAGTATTCGATTTTATCAAACAGCTCTTCACCTGAGCAAAAAACTCAATAACGGGGGACAAAGGTGAAATATCGTCAACGTATGGCATCAATTGGTGCAGGACTGGCATTTGGTGTAACGGCAGCGCTTGTAAGTGCGCCAGCAATTGCTGCTGGTCTGATCGAAGAAATCACGATCGTCGGTACACAACGTGTTGAGCCGGAAACAGTAAAAACCTATCTAACTTTTCAGCAAGGCGATACGTTTAACTCTCGTCAGTTAAACCGTTCTTTGAAAAAACTGTTTGATACTGGTCTCTTTGCCGATGTCACCTTCAAGCGTGAAGGCGGGAACCTTGTTATCAATTTGGTTGAGAACCCCGTCATCAACCGAATTGCATTTGAAGGCAACCGTAAAATCAAGAATGACACCTTAGAAACAGAAGTCACTTTACGTCCCCGCATTGTCTATACACGGACGCGAGTTCAACAGGATGTTGAACGTATTCTCACGCTTTATCGTCGCAGTGGTCGCTTTGCCGCAACCGTTGAACCCAAAGTCATTCAACTTGACCAAAACCGGGTTGATCTTGTCTTTGAGATTAAAGAAGGCCTCCCGACAGGAATTGAAAAAATCCGCTTTGTTGGTAACCATGAATATAGTGATGGTAAACTTGGTGAAGTCGTCCGGACAAAAGAAACCCGATGGTATAACTTTCTAACCGCGGATGACAATTATGATCCGGACCGTTTAAATTACGATAAAGAACTTTTACGTCGTTATTATCTTGCCCGCGGATTTGCTGATTTTCAGGTCACTTCTGCAGTTGCTGAACTTAGTCCGTCACGAGAAGAATTCTTCATTACTTATACCATTGATGAAGGTATTCGTTATGAAATTGATCAGGTAAGTATCAACAACTCGCTCGAAGGTTTTGATGAAAAAACTGTTACTGATATCCCCAGCTTGGAAAACGGAGATTGGTATAATGCAGATGCAGTCGACCGCTCAATTGAAGATTTGATTGATTCGATCGGCTTTCAAGGGTTTCCCTTTGTTCGCGTAACACCGTCTATTGATCGTGATGTTGAAAACAGAAAAATTAATCTAACCTTTAACGTCGAGGAAGGTCCTCGCGTTTTCGTTGAACGCATTGATATTAAAGGAAACTTCCGCACCCTCGATGAAGTTATTCGCCGCGAATTCCAACTTGTTGAAGGTGATGCCCTCAATACAGCCAAGTTAAAACGCTCAGAAAAACGCATTAATGACTTAAACTTTTTCGAAAAAGTTGAAGTTGCACGATCGCCGGGAAGCGCCCCGGATCAAACGGTTATTGACGTTACCGTTGCTGAAAAATCAACAGGTTCCTTATCCATTGGTGCTGGTTTTTCAAGCTCCGATGGCCCACTTGCTGACTTTGGGATTGCCGAAAACAATTTACTTGGGAAAGGGCAACGCTTAGCTTTTAATGCAAGTATTGCTAAAGAAAAAACACGTTTTAACATCGGTTTTACAGAACCTTATTTTCTAGACCGTGAAGTTGCTGCCGGGTTTGACCTTTATAAGACGACAACGAAACGTAAAGATACAAGCTCCTATGACGCTTCCAGTGTCGGATTTGCGCTTCGCGCCGGATATCCAATCGGGGAATATTTAACTCAAAGCTGGAGTTATGGGTTGGATCAAACTGAAATTGAGAACGTTCCATCTGGCGCATCTCGTCTTGTAAAAAGTCAGGCAGGTAGTCAAATTACCTCATCAATTTCTCATGGACTGACATATGATCTTCGTGACAGTAAAATACTTCCCACCGAAGGATATAAAATTTCGGTTTCCAATAAGCTAGCTGGATTAGGTGGTTCGTCTCACTACATAAAAAACCAAGTTAGCGGCGCATATTATTATCCTCTTGGTGACCAATGGACTTTGAGTACCAAAGCAAACCTTGCGCATGTTTTTGGTCTTGGCGAAGATGTAAATATGCAAGACCGTTTCTTCCTTGGCGGGCAAAATTTACGCGGTTTTGAAGACAATGGTGTTGGCCCCAGAGATTTGGCTTCTTATGACTCTTTAGGTGGTGAATTTATGTTCAACGGTACGTCAGAAATGCGTTTCCCCCTAGGTTTGCCCAGCGAATACCAAATCGCAGGGACGCTCTTTAGTGACTATGGGATACTAACAGAATTAAGCCCCAAAGATGCCAATACAGTTGATAAAAATGCCTTGCGCGCTTCAGTTGGCGTTGGGATATCCTGGGTCTCTCCGATGGGGCCAATTGGTCTGGACTGGGCATTTCCCGTGCTTAAAGAAGACCACGATAAAACCGAATCTTTCCGTTTCTCTTTTGGAACCCGTTTCTAGGATCTGATATATGACTTTTCTACGGCAACTACCCGTTTTTATTCTTTTCTTTGTCTTTATTTCAGGCGTCTTTTCAAGTGCGCAAGCGCAACAACAAGTCCCATTGAATATCGCCATTGTGAATATTGATAAAATTTTGGGAACAGCTGCAGCGCCCAAAAGCATTCTTGAACAGATTAAGCAAATTCGTAATACTTACCGTCAAGAAGTACAAAAAGAAGAAGAAGAACTTCGCCAGGCAAATCAAGAGCTTGCACAAAAACAAAGCTTATTAAGCCCAGAAGCCTTTAAAGAAGAGCGTCGCAAGTTTGAACAAAATGTACTGGCTGTACAGAAAAAGGTGCAGCAAAAAAATCTGAGCTTACAGAACGCGCAACAAGATGCACAAAATCAGGTTCAAAACGCCTTGCGCGATGTTGTACTCGCGATTTCAAAAGAAAAAGGATACACTTTGGTCTTGCGACGTGCTCAAACAGTAATTGTCGCAGATCCGCTTGACATTACGGATCAAGTCATTGCTGCACTTGACAAAAAGCTCCCTAAAGTCATTGTGTCGCCGAAGTAATCCAATGGCTGACAAGCGATTTTTTAAAAAACAAGGCCCTTTTAAGGCACAATATCTTGCAGAAATTGCAACTGCGGAGTTACGCGGTGCTGCAGATTTGCTCATAAATGACGTTGCTGCATTGGATCAGGCTGGTTCAGACCAACTTTCTTTTTTGGATAATAGAAAGTATCTGGAAACTTTTACAAGTAGCCAAGCAGGCCTTTGCCTTGTTCATCCAGATCTTGTCGATAAAGCACCAGCGGGGATGGCACTTCTGATCACACCAGAACCTTATATGGGTTACGCAAAAATCGCATCCACTTTTTATCCGGCTCCACATGTCGATGGATACATATCTGAACAGGCAAGTATCGCATCAAATGCAGAAATTGGGGAAAGTGTACGCATTGATGCGGGTGCCTATATTGGTGAAAATGTAAAAATCGCAGCAAATAGCTGGATTAAAGCAAATGCGGCTATCCATGAAGGGGTTGAAATTGGCAGTGATTGCGTTATTTCGTCCAATGTAACAATTAGTCATACCATCATTGGCAGCGCCGTTACGATTCACCCTGGCTGTCAAATCGGACAGGATGGATTCGGGTTTGCCAGTGGACCACAGGGACATGTCCGCATTCCTCAACTTGGTCGTGTTATCATTCAGGATCACGTAAATATCGGAGCCAACTGCACAATTGACCGTGGTGCCGGACCGGACACAATTATTGGTGCCGGTACCCAAATTGATAATCTGGTACAAATTGGTCACAATGTTCAACTTGGTATGGGATGCGTTATCGTATCCCAAGCTGGTGTTTCTGGCAGCACAAAGGTCGGAAATTTTGTCGTCATCGCAGGTAAAGCCGGGATCGGCGGTCATTTGACAATAGGTGACGGAGTTACCGTTGCCGCCTGTGCCGGCGTTATGAGAAATATCGAAGCAGGACAAACCGTTGGTGGTTTCCCTGCAATTCCACAAAAAGAATGGTTACGTCAACAGGCAATGATTGCCCGATTGACAAAAGGTAAAAAATAAAGAGGGCACCACTTATGTCTGAGCAAGAAGTCACATCCGTCGATATCATGCGTATCATGGAAATGATCCCACACCGTTATCCTTTTCTTCTGGTTGACCGGGTCGAAGATATCATTTCGGGTGAAAGTGCAACCGGTATCAAAAATGTTACCATTAATGAACCGTTTTTCCCCGGTCATTTCCCGTCAAAACCTGTTATGCCCGGCGTTTTGATTGTTGAAGCAATGGCCCAAACCGCTGCGGTTTTGGTGGTTCATACTGAAGGCAAAGATATCGAAGGTAAACTTGTCTACTTTATGTCAATTGATGGCTGTCGTTTCCGCAAACCCGTTGGTCCGGGCGATACGTTAAATATCAAAGTGCAAAAAGAACGGCAGCGTGGCAATATCTGGAAGTTTAAAGGCGAAGCCTACAGCGCAGGAAACCTGATGGCTGAAGCAACCATCACAGCAATGATCGTGAACGAATAATGGCTGAAATCCACCCAAGCGCCGTTGTCGCCCCAGAGGCAAAACTCGCCGATGGTGTAAAAATTGGTCCATTTTGTATTGTGGGGCCAAATGTTCAACTTGGCGAAAACGTTGAATTGCTCTCCCATGTAGTGATTGAAGGCCGAACAACCATTGGGAAAAACAACAAGATTTTTCCCTTCGCTTCAATCGGACATTGCCCACAGGACTTGAAATATAATGGCGAACCATCCCGATTGGAAATTGGCGATAACAACACCATTCGGGAACATGTAACCATCAATCCTGGAACTGAAGGTGGCGGTATGCTGACCAAAATCGGCAGTAATTGCCTGATTATGGTTGGGGCTCATGTCGGTCATGACTGCCAGATTGGTGATCATGTTATTTTGGTAAACAATGCCACGTTGGCCGGACATGTGATTATTGAAAATTGGGCCATTATCGGGGGATTATCTGCAGTTCATCAATTCTGCCGGATCGGTCAACATGCCATGATCGGTGGTATGTCAGGTGTAGAAAATGATGTCATTCCTTATGGTTCCGTCACTGGTAACCGAGCAAGATTAGGCGGGCTAAATATTGTTGGATTAAAACGTCGCAACTTTGATCGCGATGTTATCCATTCCATGCGCACCGCTTATCGCTTGCTGTTTGCCCAAGAAGGAACGATGGCAGAGCGTGTCGAAGATGTCTATGGCATGTATAAAGACATCGAACCCGTTATGGAAATCGTGAAATTTATCCGTCAGGACTCTTCGAGGGGCGTTTGTACGCCGAAATAACCATGGCGGAAAAGCTTGGATTACTAGCCGGTCGCGGCGACCTTCCTAAACGCATTATTCAACAATGCCTTAAAGAAGGTCGCCCTTTTCATATTGTGGCTTTCAAGGGACAAACAGAACCGGAACTGGTTGAAAGCTATCCCCATACGTGGGTGCGCCTTGGCGCTGCTGGTAAAACACTGTCTGTTTTAAAAGAAATGGGTGCCAAAGACATCGTTATGGCCGGGCGTATCAAGCGTCCCTCTATCGCTGCATTGCGACCAGATGCATGGACTTTGAAATTCCTTGCAAAAACCGGGGCAGGGGCATTTGGTGACGACGGCTTACTCAGTAAATTGATCTCCGCCCTAGAGTTCGAAGGTTTTCGTGTTGTTGGGGCGCATGAGTTGTTAGATGACCTTTTGGCACCTGTGGGTACCCTTGGGCATATAGAACCCGACGACCAAGCCAAACGTGATATTGAAAAAGGTTTTACCATCGCACACAGCCTTGGTGATTTAGATATCGGGCAAGCTGTTGTTTTGCAAGACGGTCTTGTCTTGGCGGTAGAGGCAATCGAAGGAACGGATGCCATGCTTTCACGTTGTTCTGAGCTCAGACGCGAAGGACTTGGTGGTGTCCTGATTAAAGCCAAAAAACCCAATCAGGAAAACCGTGCCGATTTACCTACGATCGGAGTTAAAACGGTCGTAAACGCGCATCACGCTGGATTGCGCGGCATCGCAGTCGAGGCCAAGGCAACTATTATCGTCGATTTGCAAGGCGTGAGCGCCAAAGCAGATGAGTTAGGGCTATTTCTTATAGGTGTCAAATAATGACAGCTCCGCTAATCTATCTCATTGCAGGTGAGCCATCCGGCGATTTGCTGGGGGCACGTCTGATGCGCGCCCTTAAAAATAAAACAGGTGGAAATGTGCGGTTTTGCGGTGTTGGCGGCCCAAATATGTGTGCTGAAGGCATGGAAAGCCTGTTTGATATGTCCGAACTCAGTGTCATGGGATTGGCAGAAATTCTCCCTCATATTCCCAAACTTCTAAACCGTATTAAACAAACCGTTCATGATGTTGAAGCACAAAAACCAGATTGCCTTATTACAATTGATGCGCCCGGTTTTACATTTCGTGTTGCCAAACAATTAAAAGGCAAGGGGATACCGCTTATCCATTACGTTGCCCCGACCGTATGGGCTTGGAAACCGGGGCGTGCCAAAAAAATTGCACAATTTCTGGATCATTTAATGGTCTTGCTTCCGTTCGAGCCCCCTTATTTTGAAAAAGAAGGGCTTGCAACAACATTTGTCGGGCACAGTGTGATTGAAAGCGGCCTTGAAAACATTGATGGAAATGCTTTTAAAGAACGCCACGGCATACCAAAAGACGTTCCCTTACTTTGCCTTCTGCCCGGAAGTCGAATGAGTGAGACCAGTCAACTTTTGCCTGTTTATAAAATTGCATTGAATCAGCTGAAGGAAAAGTTCCCGACTTTACGCATTATATTGCCGACAGTCTCCACCGTTGCACGGTATGTGAAAGAAACCACATCAGAGTGGGGAATACCCATACTTATTGTTGAAGGAAACCATGAAAAATTTGGTGCTTTCAAAGCAGCAGATGTCGCATTAGCCGCATCGGGAACCGTCAGTCTGGAACTGGCCCTTGCAAAAACACCGAGTGTGATTACATATCGTCTGAAAAAAATCACACATTTTGTTGCTAAACGTCTTATCAAGGTAAAATACGCCAGTATCGTAAACCTGTTGCATAATAAGTATGTCATGCCGGAATTGTTGCAAGATGATTGCACACCGGAAAACATCGTGCGCGAAGTCAGTCACATTCTATCCAATCACGACACCAGCAAGACGCAATCAAATGAATTGGATACCGCAATGAAGATGTTAGGACTTGGGAATGATCAAAAACCGAGTGAACGGGCAGCAGAGTGCATCCTGAACATTATCAATAAGGAAAGATAATCAATGTCCGATTTCCGTTTTCTTCACACAATGATCCGTGTTTTTGACTTGGACAAATCCATTCAGTTTTATACCGATATCCTTGGCATGAAGCTTTTGCGCAAAAATGACTACCCTGATGGTAAATTCACACTCGCCTTTGTCGGGTACGGTGATGAAAAAGACCATACCGTTATTGAACTGACCCATAACTGGGATCAAACGGAGCCTTATGATCTTGGCAACGCATTTGGGCACATGGCTTTAGGCGTTCCTGACATTTATAAAACATGCGAAGATTTACGTAAAGTCGGTGCAAAAATCGTTCGTGAACCCGGCCCGATGCAACACGGCACAACGGTCATTGCTTTCATCGAAGATCCGGACGGGTACAAAATAGAACTTATTGAGACAAATAAATAAATGAAAAAGCCCTCTCAAAATTGAGACGGGCTTTTCAATCAGATCCTTTGTCGTTTTTTACGATCTTTTGACTTTCGAGATAAAATATTTAAGGCCTCCACAAGGGCTGCAAATGCCATGGCTGTATATATATAACCCTTTGGCATATGCACACCAAACCCTTCTGCTATAAGCGTTGTCCCGATTAATAATAAGAAACCGAGCGCAAGCATAACAATTGTGGGGTTTGATTCTATAAATCTGGAAATAGGATTCGCAGCAAAGAACATAACGCCAACAGCAAAAATAACGGCAATAAACATAATAGGTATATGTTGCGTCATCCCAACTGCCGTAATGATACTATCGATAGAAAAAACAAAATCTAAAAGGATAATTTGACTTACTGCTAAGGTAAAGTTTTTCTCTATAACATTAGTCCCTATACTACCCTCACCATCTTCAGGTGAAATTTTATGATGAATTTCTTTTGTCGCTTTCCAAACCAGAAAAAAACCACCCAAAATTAAAATAATATCGCGCCAAGAAAACCCCTTTCCGAACACTTCTATTATTGGATCAGTTAAAGTAACAATAACACTGATTAAACTTAAAAGGGCCAGCCGTATAATCAAGGCAAGACCAATACCAATCTTTCGTGCCTTATCACGTTGTCCTTCAGGCAACTTATTGGAAATGACAGCTATAAATATCAGATTATCAATGCCCAATACGATTTCTAAAATAATAAGTGTTGCCAAGGCTGTCCAAGCAACAGGGTCGCTGATAAGGCTTATTAGGTATTCCATGGTCAGTATATAAATTTCCCATTTTTCAAAGTGTTACAAATATAGAAATTTTATTACTCTTTTATTTTTGCCAATTCCATCATCGCAATTGCTTGGGTCACATTCACAACCGCTTTTAACATCTGGCTATCAATATTATGGTAATGTAAATAAAGGGGACGCGTTTCCAATTTATCACAAATTTTAATTAACTCGCCATTTTCCAAATAAGGTTTTACCTGGTTTTCTGGCACCAATGCATAAGCCATCCCTGTGCGGGTCACATTCACAAATCCTTCCGATGACGGAACGACATGCGTTGGAAATTCTCCGGCGGAAATTCGATAATTCTTTTTCAAAAAACGTTGATGCAAATCATCATCACGCCCAAAAATAACAGCAGGGGCTTTTCGAAGGGCACTTGGCGTGACCCCATCTGGAAAATATCGCTGGATAAAATCCAGACGGGCAACAGGTACATATCGCATTGCCCCCAGCGTCTTGATTTTACAGCCTTGAATACGTTTATCCTGCGTGCTGACCGATGCCATAACAGTCCCTTGTTTTAGAAGGTCCAAGGTATTGGTTTCATCAGAAACAGATAGGTCAACAAGGAGGTTATAATCCAGGAATAGAACTTCAGCAACACGAACGAACCAGGTTGCGAGGCTATCGGCATTAACCGCTAGAGAAACGCCTCTAAAATGTGTCTTTTCCAAACTATCCGGTAAATCTGTCAGGATTTCCTGTTCCAATAAATTCACATGCTGAAAATGGCGATACAAACGTAACCCCGCATCTGTTGCTTTAATCGGTTTGGAGCGCACGACGAGTGGCTGCGCAATTCGTTCTTCCAACAATTTGATACGTTGAGAGACAGCGGATTGCGTCATCCCCAATTCTTGAGCCGCTTTTTCAAAAGACCCCAAACGAATGACCGCAGACACGGCCTCAACCAATTTATAATCCAGCATATAATAAGCTCATCTTATCGACATTAAGCACTATTCATTTCTATTTATAGAGACAATTGGTTAAAAATCTATCTACAAATTAAGTAAACCAAAGGGTTAAGAATGATTACGCCTTTTATTTCTGGGTTGGGTATCGGTGCTGGGTTGATTATTGCCATCGGTGCGCAAAATGCCTTTGTGCTGGGCCAAGGTTTACGTCGCCAATACCATATTATGGTCGCCACCATTTGTGCAATCTGCGACATTCTTTTGATTTCCGCCGGTGTTGCTGGGGTAGGCGGCTTAATATCGGCAAGTCCCGTTCTGACAGATATCATGGCGTGGGGTGGGGCGCTCTTTCTAGGATGGTATGGCTTTCAAAGTTTCAAAAGCCTTTTCAGTGACCACAATCTCAAACAAGATAAATCCCACGGTAAATCGCGGCGAGAGGTCTTTCTCTATACCATCGCCATCACTCTGCTAAATCCACATGTATATCTGGACACCGTTGTACTCTTGGGAGGTATCGCCGCACAATATAGTGCCCAAGATCGCCTCTATTTCGGTTTTGGTGCGGCTTGCGCAAGCATTCTCTGGTTTTCCCTCATCTCCCTAGGGGCGGCGTGGGCATCACCTTACCTGCAACGCCCGATCACCTGGAAAATCATCGATGCAGTAACGGGATTAATGATGTGGAGCATTGCCCTTTCATTAGTTATATAACGAACTTTAAGATGTTTAATTAATAAATAAACCCTTATAAGTAAAACCTCAATCAATTGAGGGTACAATAATATGAGACATTTGATTTTAACTATAATTCTTGTTCTAGCCCCAAGTTTAGCACAAGCAAGTGAGATTATTCTCAAGCAGCCTGTTCGGTGGATGGTATCTGATAAGGAATCTCGAAGCGGTGTAACGACAAAAGGTATCTGGAACGTCATGCCGGACGGAAAAATACAAGGCATACAAGGAATGACGAGATTTAACGGCGAAATAACCAAAAATGACGGTAAAAAAATCATCCTAAGGCGCGTGGATATTAACGACAGCAAAACTTGTACATATCAAGGTGAAATCAGTAAAAGAACGGCTAAAGGCCACTACCTTTGCACAGATCGGAAATTATATTTCTGGACAGCAAGCTGGTAATAAACAAAAAAAGCCGCTCGAAGATTCGAGCGGCTTTTTATTAGAATATAAAGTTGTCCGTATCTTAGCGTTTATGCAACGGCAAGAATTCGCGATCCACTTCACCTGTATAAAGCTGACGCGGACGACCAATACGCTGAGACGGATCTTCGATCATTTCGTTCCACTGTGCAATCCAGCCTGTTGTACGGGCCAGTGCAAACAATACAGTGAACATAGATGTCGGAATACCCATCGCTTTTAAGATAATGCCGGAATAGAAATCAACGTTCGGGTAGAGTTTCTTCTCAATGAAGTACTCGTCTTCCAAAGCGATCTTTTCAAGCTGCATTGCGATATCAAGCAACGGCTCATCCTTAATGCCCAATTCGCCGAGAACTTCGTGACACGTTTTTGCCATGATTTTCGCACGTGGGTCGAAGTTTTTGTAAACGCGGTGGCCAAAGCCCATAAGACGGAACGGATCGTTCTTATCTTTCGCTTTCGCAACAAATTCACCCACACGATCCGGTGTACCGATTTCAGTCAACATGTTGAGAACCGCTTCGTTCGCACCACCGTGTGCCGGGCCCCACAAGGACGCGATACCTGCAGCGATACAAGCAAACGGATTGGCACCAGAAGAACCCGCCAAACGAACAGTTGATGTAGACGCGTTCTGTTCATGGTCAGCATGCAAGATCAAAATACGATCCATTGCTTTTGCCAATACCGGGCTTACTTTGTAATCTTCGCACGGTACAGAAAACATCATATGCAGGAAGTCTTCTGCATAACGCATGTCATTGCGCGGATACATGAACGGCTGGCCAACAGAATACTTATAAGCCCATGCCGCAATTGTCGGCATTTTAGCAATCAAACGATAAGAGGCAACCATACGCTGGTGCGGATCGTTAATATCCAATGAGTCGTGATAGAATGCAGACAACGCACCAACAACACCCACCATAATCGCCATCGGGTGTGCATCGCGACGGAAACCATCAAAGAATTTGTGCAGTTGTTCATGCACCATTGTATGCATGGTGATGTCATTTTCGAATTTGGCTTTTTCGTCGATATTCGGCAATTCGCCTTTCAACAGCAAATAAGCAACTTCCATGAAGTCACAGTTTTCAGCCAGGTCTTCGATAGAGTAACCACGGTGTTGCAAAATACCTTTGTCACCGTCGATGAAAGAGATTTTAGACTCACAGGAACCTGTAGAGGTGAACCCCGGGTCATATGTGAAATGATCGGTATCTGCGTAGAACTTGCGAACGTCAACAACGCTCGGTCCAACGGACGCATCCATAACCGGCAATTCGTAACTTTTCCCAGACTGATTATCTGTAAGAGTAAAGGACTTCTTAGAACTCATAGAGACATCCCCTTATAAATGTTGCTCGGACCTAATTGTCCAAGGCAAGGTGAACTGACTTAACATAATATTGGTGCAGACTTTACTGCTTGTTAGTCAAAAAAACAATTATTCTCCTTGATTGGCAGGCTCACACGTTAATCGCTTCACAGTTTCATCACGGCCTAAAACAGCCATAATTTCGAAAACGGATGGCGAAACGGTGGATCCTGTCAATGCAACGCGGATTGGCTGGGCAATTTTGCCAAGACCAACTTCTTGACTTTCTGCCAAGGATTTAGCCGCATTTTCAAGGTTTTCCTGCGTCCATTCAGACACAGTTTCAAGGCTTGCAACAAACTGCGCGAGCAATTCTTTTGCGTTGCCTTTATTGATAAGTTTCAAAGCTTTGTCATCATAAGTGAACGGCAGGCTGCGCAGATAAAAAGCGCTGCTGTCTGCCAGTTCCAACAAAGTTTTGGCACGTTCTTTTAATCCGGGCATGCCAGCCTGAAGCCAAGCAGCCCCTTCTTTATTGTAGTCATCCCCAAGATTGGCTTCAATCAAGGGTAAAACAAGGTTTGTTAAATAAGCGTCATCTGCTTGGCGCATATATTCAAAATTCAACGCGGTCAGCTTGACGGTGTCAAAACGGGCAGGGGATTTCCCAATGCCGTCCAGATCAAACCATTCAATCGCTTTTTCACGCGGTATAAATTCATCATCACCATGCCCCCAACCCAAGCGCAGCAGATAATTGCACATGGCTTCAGGCAGGAAACCATCTTCGCGGTAACTGGATGCGGCCAAGGCCCCATGACGCTTGGACAGTTTTTTGCCATCAGAACCGTGGATCAATGGAATATGAGCAAAAGTCGGTGTTTCCCACCCCATTGCATCATAAATCACTTTTTGGCGGAAAGTATTGGTCAAATGGTCATCGCCACGAATAGCATGGGTAACCCCCATATCGTGATCATCGACAACCACAGCCAACATATAAGTTGGTGTACCATCGCCACGTAACAGGATCATATCATCGATCTTGTCATTTGCGACTTTCACTTCGCCCTGTACGGCATCAACAACTGTTGTTTCACCTTCCAGCGGGGCTTTCAAACGAACAACGGGTTTAATGCCTTCTGGCGGGGTCGCATCTGAATCACGCCAGCGACGATCATAAGCCACCGTACGGCCTTCTGCGCGGGCTTTTTCGCGCATTTCGGTCAATTCATCCGGCGTGCAATAACAATAGTACGCTTTACCTTCCGTAAGAAGTTGCTGCGCAACCTCTGCATGACGATCCCGGCGTTCGAATTGAGAAACGACATCGCCATCCCAATCAAGGCCGAGCCAGTTCAAGCCGTCAAAAATTTTATCCACCGCATCGTCCGTTGAACGTTCACGGTCAGTATCTTCGATACGGAGAAGGAATTTTCCGTTATGATGGCGGGCGAACAGCCAGTTGAAAAGAGCCGTGCGCGCCCCACCAATGTGGAGGTAGCCGGTCGGAGAAGGAGCAAATCGTGTTACGACAGTCATGTAGCCAAAATCTTTGTTGTTTCTTTAGTTGGCGGTTGTGTACCATATAAAAATGAGATGTGCATTAGTTGCTTTTGAAAAAATACTGTCAAAAATTCGACACAAACACCAAAAGCTATATTTTTCAAAGCCTTTTAAGCTCTTTTTAACTCAAGAAAAAGATCATTTTTTCTTGTGGATTCCAGTTCTACTTGCCGTTGGAATTGCTTTTTATTTTGGTATCACCAGAGAACTCCCTACTTGGATAGGCTTAACTTGCCTATTTATAAGTGGTCTGACCACGTATTATTTACGTGATTATTACATTGTATTCTTAAGTACTTTGGCACTGACTATAATATTCGTTGGTTTTTCATCAGCACAATTGAGAACACTCTCTGTTGATACCAAAGTACTGCCATACAGTGTTGGCGCCACACAAATTCAAGGACGAATCGCTAAAATTCTTCCCGAAGAAAAGGGAATAAAACTGATCCTCGATAACTTGCAAATCAGTCGATTACGCGCCGACCATATTCCCAGTCGCGTGCGATTACATGTAAACAGCCCCATTTCAACCTTGAAAACAGGTCAATGGATTAAGACACGGGCGGTCTTAAAACCACTTCCACAGCCTGTAAGCCCGCATGCCTTCGATTTTCAGCGATACGCCTATTTTAAAGGCATTGGTGCCATCGGTTTTATCTATGGCGACCTTGAAATCTTAAAAAATACAGAAGTTGGACAGTATGATTTTTTTGCAGAACTGAGGCAATCTGTTCAAAATCGTTTAACCAGCTTCTTTCATAAACCAAAAGACAAAGATATCTTAAGTCTCGCCACCACTTTTCTGACCGGAAGCAAAGGATTGATTGACGACGAAACAATGGAAAATGTCCGCAAAGCCGGACTGGCACATCTTCTTGCGATTTCAGGTCTTCATATTGGCTTGGTTTGCGCCTTATTTTTCTTTTGTATCCGTTTCTTGTTAAGCCTTACCCCATCTTTGTCCTTGCGCTATCCCACGAAAAAATGGGCCGCTGTCTTTGCCATTGCGGCAACCTTGTTCTTTACCCTTTTAACCGGAGCAAGTGTGCCCACCATGCGCGCTTTTATTATGAGCACCATTGTTTTAGTTGGCGTTTTACTGGACCGCAAAGCTATTTCCCTGCGAAGTGTGGCATGGGCGGCCATTTTCATTTTGATTTTGTTCCCGGAAAGCCTGATGGGCGCAAGCTTCCAGCTTTCTTTTGCTGCCGTTACCGCCTTAATTGCGTTTTATGAACATCGTAAACCTAACCCAAATTTCCCCAAAGTAATTGGCTATATCCGCGATATTATTTCATCCAGCTTCATCGCCACCTGTGCAACCACACCATTTGCTGCTTACCATTTCAACCGGGTGGCCCTGTGGGGGATTGGTGCAAACCTATTGGCAATCCCGCTGACCGTATTTTTGATCATGCCGTTTGGATTGGCTGCCCTAATCCTGATGCCTTTTCACCTGGAAGCTTTCCCCCTCTGGATCATGGGCGGTGGTATTTCTGCTTTATTATGGGTTGCAAACGAAACAGCTGCCTTACCTTTTGCACAAATCAATATATCAGCCCTAAATGACCTTTCCCTGGTTTTGCTGACACTTGCTGGTTTATGCCTTTGTTTATTAAGATCAAAAATCCGCTTTCCTGCATTTGCTATCGTAAGCTTAATTGCGTTTATCGTCACTTATAACAACAAACAACCCGATATTTTAATCAGTGGAGACGGCCGGATTTCTGCCATTCAAACAGAAAGCGGGGAAGTTGTTGTCTCGCAATTACGGCGTGCTGCCTATACGCGTGAAAACTGGTTACGTCGTTGGGGAAAGGATGAAAAACAGCTAAATTCATTCGAACAACAACTGGCCTGTGACCGTCAAGGTTGCCTGTTACGAAACCGAAATGGTTATCAAATTATCTTTAACCGTCACTCTATGGCCTTGGGCGAAGATTGCCAGCGCGCAGATATCTTAATCACGCCTCAATATAGTCCGGCGGTTTGCACAGAACCCAAATTTATTATTGATCAGCACAGTCTGAAACAAAACGGCGCACATGCCATCCATATCGACACAACGGGGAGGATCGAAATTGAAACCACCCGCGATGTCAGAGGGCAGCGTCCATGGACCATTTACGGAACCAACTAAAAAAGCGAAGGGATCAATACTTGCGGATCAAACCAACAAGGCGACCCTGTATTTTTACACGATCCGGCGGCAAAATGCGGGTTTCATAAGCCGGGTTGGCCGGTTCCAGTGCAATTGAGCCACCTTTGCGGCGCAATTTTTTCAACGTTGCCTCTTCCTGATCAACCAACGCAACGATAATCGCCCCATTTTCTGCGGTATTACAGCGTTGAATAATCACCGTGTCTCCATCATTGATCCCGGCTTCAATCATGGAATCGCCTTCGACTTCCAACGCATAGTGATTGCCCAATCCCAACAAGCTGGCAGGCACATCCACATGATTGCTTTCGTCTTGCAAGGCTTCAATCGGTGTACCGGCAGCGATTTTGCCGACAAGGGCAAGCTGCACAGCTTCGGAGTCCGGTAAAATATCGGTATTTGCACGTTTATTACCGTCTACACCCCCAACCTGATTACGCATTTCCTGCAAGTCATGAATCTTGGAACTATCAGAACGCAACGGCCCTTCAAGCTGATCCTGATTTTCTGGGACACGCAAAACCTCAACCGCACGGGCGCGGTGGGGAAGACGACGGATAAAGCCACGCTCTTCCAATCCGGTAATCAGACGATGAATGCCTGATTTGGATTTTAGATCCAGTGCTTCTTTCATTTCATCATAAGAAGGGGAAACACCTGTATCCTTAAGGCGTTTCTCAAGGAACAAAAGCAGGTCGTATTGTTTTTTCGTCAACATAGCTGTTCACCCTCCCAAAGTGGAACAAAAGTAAAACACACATTATGTTCTACTTTAGTTCCCAAAACAGGTCAAGAACAAAACAAGCTCTTAGAGAACAAACATCAGACAGAAAGCAAAGAGTCCCGAACGTAAATCACGTTTGTTTCATCGCCTTCATTCAAGGCGGGGGCATTAACCGGGCGAATGATGAAACCTTCACAATGAGCAAGGTTCGCCAGCATGGCACTGTCTTGCTTATCATAAGGCGTTGCAACCAGTTGTCCGTTTTCGTTATGAGCAAAGACCGCGCGCATAAATTCCTGTCGCGCCCCATTGGCTTTCACAGCACCGCCCAGAATGGCCCGAATAGGTTTATCCTGTTCAAACGGCAAGCCTTGCATTTTCTTCAAAGCAGCACGCAGGAAAATAAAGGCAGTCACATAAGCCGATACCGGATTACCAGGCAACCCCATTGCAGGTTTATCTTTTATGCGGCCAAACATAAACGGCTTACCGGGTTTGATCGCAATCCGGTAAACATCAATATCCAGACCTTCTTCACCCAAGACATTGCGAACAAGGTCATATTCACCAACCGAGACACCACCGGATGTCACCAGCAAATCTGCCCCCTCCACACCGGCAAGCATGGATCGTAGGGAACTTTCGCTATCTCCTGCAATCCCCAAATTGATGGCTTCCCCGCCCATCGCGGTTACCATTGCACCAACCATCAAGGAATTGGACGAAATAATCTGGCTATCGCGCAACGCTTCACCGGGCATAACCAGTTCATCACCCGTTGCCAAAATCGCGACACGCGGTTTGCGATAGACATGGACCCACGGCACATTCATTGCACAAAGTAATCCAATGTCACGCGCGGACAGAATTTGGCCTTTCTTGATCAGGATATCGCCTTTAGAAAAGTCCAGCCCGGCGCGGCGTACGAACTTACCTTCAAACGCAACTTCCTTAAAGGTGATCAGATCGCCATCGACCTCGGTATCTTCCTGCATGATGACCGCGTCTGCCCCCGCAGGTAACGGCGCACCTGTAAAGATACGCACACATTGCCCGGATTGCAGCGTCCCCATAAACGGACCACCGGCTTGTGACTCCCCAACGCGTTTAAGCGTCACAGGATGTTGAGGGATATCAGATGAAACCACCGCATAGCCATCCATTGCAGAAACCGGGGCAGGGGGCTGGGTTAAGCGTGCGGCCACATCTTCAGCCACCACACGGCCCAAGGCATCGGCAACAGAAACCATTTCAGCAGGCAGGGTGCGAATACCTTCTTCAACTTTGGCAAAGGCATCGTTTAAGGGAATTAAACTCATTGTGCGACGAACTTTCCTGATTTGCCGCCTTCCTTATAGGTAAGACGCACATCCGTGATCGTCATTGCCTTATCAACGGCCTTACACATGTCATAAACGGTGAGACAGGCGACGGAGACCGCTGTTAAGGCTTCCATTTCGACGCCGGTACGACCCTTAAGTTTACAAGTTGCCTCGACATCCACGGCATTACGTTCGGGTACACAGATCAGTTCCACTTTTACAGACGTCAGCGCCAGTGGGTGACATAACGGTATTAAATCAGGCGTCTTTTTCGCCCCCATAATCCCCGCCAACTGCGCAACAC
This sequence comes from Terasakiella sp. 4MB5A, assembly GCF_050058155.1. Classification (GTDB taxonomy): domain Bacteria; phylum Pseudomonadota; class Alphaproteobacteria; order Rhodospirillales; family Terasakiellaceae; genus Terasakiella; species Terasakiella halodenitrificans. The sequence continues at coordinate 2,237,092 of NZ_CP188815.1, forward strand.
TAAGAACATCACCTTTCTTCATGGTGCCGTCCATAATGCGGGCCAGCGTTTCAGGCTGCATAACGACACTGCCTTTTGCAGTTGCGCTGCGTTCTGTAATGTCTTTTTCCGATACGTCGACCATCACGGCGTTCCCGTCCTGATCGAAATGCGTGAACTGATCGCCCATATGGTTCCTCTTGAAATATCGTATTAGATGTTAGCGGGCCAAAAGTGCTTGTGTCGCGGCTTCCACATCATCCTGTCGCATCAAAGATTCCCCAACAAGGAAACAGTTGGCATTGACTTTGGACATGCGGGCCAAGTCTTCCGGGTTAAAAATCCCACTTTCGCAAACCAGCAATCGGTCTTTAGGTGCCATCGGGGCCAGACGTTCCGTTGTCGTCAGGCTGATTTCCATCGTCTTCAGGTTTCGGTTGTTCACGCCGATTAATTTGGATTTCAATTTCAGTGCACGTTCCATTTCTTCTTCATCGTGCACTTCAATCAAGCAATCCATCCCGTAAGACAGGGCTTTTTCTTCCAACTCTGCTGCCAAATCATCTGATAACGCGGCCATGATCAGTAAGATACAATCAGCACCCAAGGCACGGGCTTCCGTGACCTGATAGGGATCAATCATAAAGTCTTTACGTAAAACCGGCAGGGATACAGCATTGCGCGCCACAACCAGATATTCGTCAGCCCCTTGAAAATAGGGAACATCTGTTAAAACAGACATACAAGCCGCACCACCTGCTTCATAGGCCTTGGCAATTTCAACCGGATCAAAATCCGGACGGATCAGACCTTTGGACGGAGATGCTTTCTTGATTTCCGCAATTAAACCATATTGTTTTGCACGCACCCGTGATTTCAGCGCACTGATAAACCCGCGCGGTCTGGATGCTTGCTTGGCTGCAACTTCCAAAATGTTCAGGCTTTTGCGTTTTTTACAATGTTCAACGTAGTCCCGCTTATCAGCACAAATTTTTGCCAGAATATCACTCACTGACTTATTCTCCGTTAGTGGCCTTGACCAAATTCTGCAAAGCCATCTTTGCCTTACCTTGATCAATCGCCTTTGCTGCCATCGCCATACCATCAGCCAGACTTGTCACTTTATCTGCAACCATCAAAGAGGCAGCAGCATTTAACAACACAACATCGCGGTACGGGCCGGTTTCACCATCAAACAAGCGATGGATCGCGGCCGCATTATAAGCTGCATCACCGCCTTTAAGATCTTCTTCACCGACCAACGATAATCCAAGATCACCGGGATTAATTTCAAATTCACGGACTTGACCGTTTGCAAACTCCGCCACATAAGACGGACCCGTTGTCGTGATTTCATCCATGCCGTCACTGCCATGCACGATCCAGACTTTCTCACTGCCCAAACGCCCCAGCACCTCTGCCATTGGGCGCACCCAGCGTTTATCGAAAACCCCGGTCATTTGGCGTTTCACTCCTGCCGGATTAGACAACGGCCCGACAAGGTTGAAAATCGTACGCGTGCCGAGTTCCACCCGGTGCGGACCGACAAAACGCATGGCTGTATGATAAAGCGGGGCCATTAAAAAACCGATCCCGACTTCGGCAATGGCTTTTTCCACTGTGGGTACAGGGGCTTCCATATTCAACCCAAGACTGGAGAGAACATCTGCGGCCCCGGATTTTGAAGACAAAGCCTTGTTACCGTGTTTTGCAACCGTCACACCACAACCCGCCACCACAAAAGCCGTCGCTGTTGAAATGTTCAGCGTTCCTTTGGCATCCCCGCCAGTACCAACAATATCAATCGCATCGGCCGGTGCCTTGATCGGGCGCATTTGTTCGCGCATCGTCGTCACAGCGCCTGTGATTTCATCTACAGTTTCACCACGCACACGTAACGCCATCAAAAAACCGCCAATTTGTGCCGCGCTTGCTTCACCTGTCATAATAATATCAAAGGCGGCTTTGGCTTCTTCCTGCGTCAAGGTCAAACCATCGGCAACCTTGGCAATAAGGGGTTTCATCGCGTCACTCATCTGGCTTATCCCTGTTTTTCTGCGAGTTCTAAAAAGTTTTTCAAAAGCTGATGCCCATGTTCAGAAGCAATGCTTTCTGGGTGGAACTGCACACCGTGAATGGGCAATTCTTTATGCTGCACCCCCATAATCACACCATCGTCCGTTTGTGATGTCACCTCCAGACAATCAGGCATGCTTGCCGGATCTATGGTCAAGGAGTGATAGCGCGTTACAGCCAGCGGCGAAGGAATATTAGCAAAAACACCTTTGCCTTCATGGTGGATCGGGCTGATTTTTCCATGCATGGGTTCAGGGGCACGCACAATCTTTGCCCCAAAAGCCTGACCAATGGATTGATGCCCCAGACAAACCCCGAAAATCGGCAACTTGCCAGATGCTTTTTCAATCAATTCCAGGCAAATGCCAGCCTGATCCGGGTCACAAGGGCCGGGGGATAAAATGATCCCTTGCGGATTTAAGGCCATCGCCTCATCCGCACTGAGCACGTCATTTCGCCGCACGACCATCTCCGCCCCCAGTTCCCCAAAATAGTGAACGAGGTTATAGGTGAAGCTATCATAATTATCAATTAACAGAAACATATCAGCAACTTACATGTAAAAGTTCAGGTGTCACACAAAGCAGATACCCCAAACAAAATTCTTTATGGACGCAGAATGCAAGCAGACTGCCGTAAGGTCAAGGTGAATATAGCCATAAAATGTCACCAAATTCGAATAATTTATCCCTTGACCTTGCCCTTACTGGAAAGACCATATAACATTACAGTTAGATGGAAGGTAAAGCCATGACAGAGTATAAACTGAACATCATCGGAATGACGTGCGCGTCTTGCTCCAGCCGCATTGAGAAAGTTCTCAACCGCATGGACGGTGTCAAAGAGGCAACGGTTAATCTCGCCATAGAACAGGCTCATATCAACGTAAGCGATGACGGCGTATCCGTTGGTGATTTGATTACCATGGTCGAAAAAGCCGGATTTGGTGCCACTGAAATACGTGACGATACGATTGAGCCGGAAGAAAAGCCCGATAATCGCGAAAAAGGGATTTTAACCTTCTGCTTGCTCTTAACCATTCCCTTGGTTGCTCCGATGATCTTGATGCCCTTTGGGGTCACATGGCATTTAAACGGCTATGTTCAGCTTTTACTCGCAACCCCGGTTCAACTGGTTGCCGTTTATCGCTTTTATGGTTCTGCCTGGGCCGCACTTAAAGCATTGACGGGAAATATGGATTTGCTTGTTTCCCTTGGGACAACAGCGGCCTTTGGCCTCAGTCTCTATGAGTTATTTGCCCCATCCGGCAATCATCAAGCCCTGTATTTCGAAGCGGCGGCAGCAGTGACCAGCTTAATCCTGTTGGGAAAATGGTTGGAAAATCGTGCCAAGCACGGGGTTACACAGGCCATTCGTGCCTTGATGCATTTGCGCCCGGAAACAGCCCGCAGACAAGAAGGTGATATGGAAAAGACCGTTTCTGTCAGCGACATTCGCCTTGGCGACATTATCATTGTCAAACCCGGTGAAAATATCCCGGTCGATGGAAAGATTATCAAAGGCCGCAGTGAACTGGATGAATCCATGCTCACCGGGGAAAGTATGCCAGTCACAAAAACTGTGGATGATGAGGTTACAGGCGGGGCGATTAACGGATCCGGATTGCTGGTCATTGTAACGACTGCAATCGGCAAAGAAACAGTGCTATCCAAGATTATCGAGATGATCCAAGGCGCCCAAGCCAGTAAAGCCCCTGTGCAGAAACTCGCAGACCGTATTGCCGCCATTTTTGTCCCCATTGTCTGTATTATCGCCGCGTTTACCTTGGTTGGCTGGCTGATTTATGGGGTCAGCAGCGATATTGCCATCATTAACGCCGTAACAGTGCTTGTTATCGCATGTCCTTGCGCCCTTGGCTTGGCCACGCCAACTGCGATCATGTCCGGGACCGGGGTCGGTGCACGTCATGGCATTTTGATCAAGGATGCGCAATCACTGGAACTTGCCCACAAGATCGACACTGTTATTTTCGACAAAACAGGAACGTTGACCGAAGGCAAGCCCGAACTGATTGACCAAAGCGGTGATTTTCTTTTTGTCTCTGCCAGCTTGCAACAAGGCAGTGAACACCCCTTGGCAAAAGCCTTTATCACCGATACGAAATTATCAAAAGTTCAAGATTTTCAGGCGACCACAGGGCAGGGGATCAGCGGACAAATCGACAATGTTGTCTATCGCTTGGGCAATCGCAAACATATGCAAAACGCGCTTGCCCCCTTTGAAAGTCAGGCCCAAAAATGGGAAGAATGCGGCCACACGGTTGTTTGGTTGGAAAATGATGAAAGCGTCCTCGGTATTTTTGCCATTGGCGATCAAATCAAAGCCAGTGCCAAACAAGCCATTGCCACCTTGAAAGAAAAAGGAATTACACCAGTGCTCCTGAGTGGGGACAATAAAAAAACGGCGCAAAGCGTTGCTCAACAAGTTGGCATCGAAACCGTTATTGCCGAAGTTCTGCCCGCGGATAAAGCTGATCAAGTCAATCAATTGAAGGCAAAGGGCGCCACGGTTGCAATGGTCGGTGATGGCGTCAACGATGCCCCCGCCTTGGCTGCTGCCGATGTCAGCTTTGCAATGGGCACCGGATCGGACGTTGCCATTCACAGTGCAGGCATAACGTTGATGCGTGCCGACCCTGCATTGGTGGCACAAGCCATTGATATTTCAAATGCAACCTACAACAAAATACGTCAGAACCTGTTCTGGGCCTTTTTCTACAATGTCGTTGCCTTACCGGCTGCGGCGCTCGGTTTGCTTAATCCGGTAATTGCCGGTGGTGCAATGGCGCTCAGTAGTGTAAGTGTGGTCACTAACTCCTTGTTATTGAAACGGTGGAAGCCATGAATATAAGTAAGGTCTCCAAATTAACCGGCATCAGTGCCAAGACCATTCGTTATTATGAAAGCATCGATCTGATGCCAGAACCGGCACGCGCCGATAATGGCTATCGCGATTATTGCGAACGCGATGTTGAAATCCTGCGCTTTATCCAAAGCGCCCGCAAAATGGGGTTTCCTTTGAAAGATGTCGGTAATCTTCTGGAACTTTGGCAAGATAAAAATCGTGCCTCTCGCGACGTGCGCGAACTTGCCAAACGTCATATTGAAGAAGTCGAAAGCCGCATCAAGGAACTGGAAGGCATACGCAACACCCTAAAAAATCTGGTGGATTGCTGCCACGGGGATGATCGCCCGGATTGCCCGATCCTAAACAGCTTTTTAAAGGAAGACAGCTGTGGCTGCGCCGAAACCACGGACTAAAAAAAAGAAAAAAACAAATCTGGGACCGCTGATCGGCGCATTGCTGATTGGCGGACCACTGGTTTATGGTGCTGTCTATTTTAAAGATCGGATATTCAACCATAATCCGCCAAAAAAAACTCAGGATCAGGCATGGTACAAGGAACATGCCCAAGCACCGGAAATGATCCGGCTGCCTGATGCGCCGCTTATTTTGGCTGCAAAAGACGCCGAGATCGACCCCCATGTGCGTGAGTTACCCCCCAAACGCCCCTTAAGAAAACAGATCCCTTCCGAAGCGAAGCCGCGCATCAACAGTGTCGATATGACGGCAAAACCCCAGCCGCCTGCCGCTGTTTATGAAGAAGCTTTGCCTCAGGACGTGTATACGCCTGCAATTGTTCCAAATACAGAACGCGCCCCCGTCATCATTGCCCCGCAACACTTACAACCGCGCTGGATGCAATATGCTTTAAAAGTGGACATGCCGACCAATAAACCCATGATTGCCGTTGTTATTGATGATTTAGGATTGGATCGTAAACGTACGGCACGCACATTGGCGTTACCCGCCCCATTGACGATGGCTTTTATCCCTTATGCCAAAAGTCTGGATAAACAAACCGCAACAGCGCGCAACAACGGACACGAACTTTTGGTTCACCTGCCAATGGAACCTTTGAATGAGAAATTAGATGCTGGTCCAAACCATTTAAACACCCATCTTGCCCATGAAGACCTGCAAGACCGTATTCATTGGAATTTGGAACGTTTTGGCGGCTATGTCGGTGTTAACAACCATATGGGCAGTCGCGCAACAACTGATAAGACAGTAATGAGCGCCCTCATGGCGGAATTGCGTAATCGCGAAATGTTATTTTTAGATTCCCGTACCAACGCAAAATCTGTTGGCGGTGAAATGGCCGCGCAGGAAGGGGTTCCTTTTGCAGAACGCAATGTCTTTCTGGATAACGTGAACGACAAAACAGCCGTGCTCAAACAATTAAGCTTATTAGAAAGTGTTTCACGAAAAACAGGCTTTGCCGTCGGTATCGGGCATCCGCGCGACGGTACCATTGCTGCCTTAAAAGAATGGCTCCCCTTGGCACACAGCAAGGGGTTTAGCCTTGTGCCCATCTCGCAAATCGTATTAAAGAAACAAGAATTGAGTTAAGGAGTTCCATGATGACAAATACATATATCGTTGACGGCATGACATGTGGTCATTGCGCACAAGCTGTTACAAATGCCCTTAAATCCTTAAATGATACAGCCGACATTCAGGTTGATCTGGAAAAGAAAACCGTACAGGTCAGCGGTATTGACGATGAAGCGGCAATTTCAGAGGCTATCGAAGACGCCGGCTTTGATTTTAAAGGAAAATCAGAATGAACTTTGGTTACCTGCTTCCCGTTTTTGTCACCGTCTTTCTGGCTGAACTGGGGGATAAGACCCAATTGGCAACGGTTTTGTTCGCTTCAGATAAAAACCACAGCCCCTTATTCGTCTTTATTGCCGCTGCTGCCGCTTTGGTTGCCTCTACGGCAATTGCTGTCATTTTAGGGGCTGCTGCGGGGAAATATCTCGACAATATCCCGTTGAAACTAATCGCCGGCATTGGCTTTATTGCCATCGGGGCATGGACGGTCTTTGATCATTTCAAAGCATAAAAATAGCGTCGATCCAATATGTTATCAGGATTGACGCTATTATATTTTTTAATAATCAGAACAAAATCAGTTCCGCACCTTATCATCAGATGCAAATTTATAAGCTTCTTCTGCTGCGCGCACCAAGGCCCGTGCCTTGTTGATACTTTCCTGATATTCACCTTCCGGGCTGCTATCAGCGACGACACCACCACCGGCTTGAACATACATTTTTCCATCTTTGACTAAGGCTGTGCGCAAGGCAATGGCGGTATCCATATCGCCATTGGCCCCGAAATATCCAATACATCCGGCATAAAAACTGCGACGTTCTGGTTCCAGTTCATCAATAATTTCCATCGCCCGGACTTTAGGCGCCCCGGAAACGGTCCCTGCGGGGAAACCACCGATCAACGCATCCATATTATCAAACCGATCTGTATCCAGCTCACCGACCACATTGGAGACGATATGCATCACATGGGAATAAAGCTCGACAATCATTTTATCGGTAACTTTAACCGTCCCGATTTTCGCAACACGTCCAACATCGTTGCGCCCCAGATCCAGCAACATTAAATGTTCGGCCAATTCTTTAGGGTCAGACAAAAGATCTTCCATCAGGGCTTTATCTTCAGCGGCATCTTTGCCGCGAATACGCGTTCCAGCAATCGGACGAATAGTCACTTCACCATCGCGTTGACGTACTAAAATTTCAGGACTGGACCCCACCAATGAAAATTCCCCAAAATTAAGGAAGAACAAGAACGGAGACGGGTTCAATCGACGCAATGATCGATAAAGCGCGAAAGGTGGCAATTCAAAGGGTAGGGTAAAGCGTTGCGACAAAACGGCCTGAAAAATATCACCGGCCAGAATGTATTCTTGTGCCTTATGAACCATGCCGTGAAAATCTTCACGGCTCATATTCGACACAGGTTCCGGTAATTCGCCAATATTTTCATTAAAATCACGGCTGATACGCAAACTGGATTGCAGACCATCTACAATTTCCTGCAAACGATCCAGTGCTGCATCATAGGCATCCTTTGCGCTTAATCCCGTCTGTGGGCGCACAGGCGTGACAATCGTGACCACGTCTTCGATATTATCAAAGGCGGCAATGATCGTCGGGCGCATAAACACCCCATCAGGAATACCAAGCGGATCAGGGTTATTATCCGGCAACTTTTCCATCAAGCGCACCGTGTCATACCCCATATACCCCACAAGGCCGGCAGCCATCGGGGGCAGGGGATCTGGTAGCTCAATCGCACTTTCGTCAATCAAGGCCCGCAAGGAATCCAGCGATGTTTTATCACAAGCTTCAAAGGTATCACGTGTCAATCCGGCATTGCGGTTGATCTCTGCCTTTTCCCCGAAACACCGCCATGTCACGTCGGGTTTCAAACCCAAAAATGAATAACGACCACGCTTGGCACCGCCTTCAACAGATTCCAACAGGAAACTATCAGGCTCACCTTGCGCCAACTTCATCATCGCAGAAACAGGCGTTTCCAGATCGGCAACCTGCTTGGTCCATACAACCTGTGCCATTCCATTTTGATAAAGTTTTTCAAAAGCAGAAAATTCGGGGAAAGCAATCATATTATTGAGACTCTGACACAAAGAGACGATTGACCATGGCACGATCGATATTAACGCTGTAGCGGCTGCGCAGGGCATTTATGAATTGGGTCTGCATATCGTTAGAAACCGCATTCACCATTTCACCACGCAATACTTCGATCTGAGATTTATCGGCATCACCGTCTGTGGATTTAATTTCGCTTAGAACGGCAATGACTTGACCGTTTTGTGTTGCGCCAATCGCTGTCTCGCCAACTTTGCTTTCAAACAAAGTTTTAACGACATCTTTCGGCAATTTTGCATCCATACGGGTAAAGTTCATTTCGCTGGTCAATACCAATTGCGCTTCTTCTGCCACTTGTGCAATCGGTGTCCCTGATTTGATCTTGGCAACAACATCTTCTGCCTTTTTCTTCGCAGCATCAAATTTTTTCAAATCAAGAACAAAAGATTCAACAGCCAGTTTCACATCCTCAAACGGACGCGCTTTACTGCTGGTAATATTGTTGACACGGACCATGAAATAACCGCCTAGGCCATCATCTTTCATGACCGGTTCAGCATTCATATCCAGTTGGAAGGCCTCATCCAAAATGGCTTGCTGCCCTTTTAACGCGTCGACCTTCTTATAATCTTTGCTGTTGGCGCGATCATCTGTTGATTCAACAATCACAACATCGAAACCGACGGCCTTTGCCGCTTCTTCAATTGTCGCACCGCCGCCCAAGGCATCTTCAATTTGATTTGAAATTGCAAACACTTCTTCAGTTGCCATTTCAAGGGCGACTGCATCACGTAATTCATCTTTCAAATCGTCAAATGTCGGATCAACCGCTTCCACTGCATCGCTGACATGTACAATGTGCCAACCCAGCAGGGATTGAACCGGCGCACTGGCTTCGCCTTTAGACAGGGCAAAGGTGACTTCGCGCAGGTCTTCCGGCAATTCTTCTTTTGTCACATCACCAAGTTCCAGCACCTCGCCACCTAATTCAGCAAAGGCTTTACCCTCAGCCAGTTCTTGTGCGGCTTTCTTGGCATCTTCTTCATTTGCGAAAACAATTTGTTCAACGGTACGGCGCGCCGGCTTTTTAAATTCAGCATGGCGGGCACTGAACGCATCTTCGATCTTTTCAAGGGGAACGTCGATTGTTTTGGCAATCGCAGCAGGTGTAATATGCAGCAGGGTCAAGCCGCGATATTCAGGGGCCATAAATGAATCGATATTATCTTCGTAATATTTACGAATTTCTTCTTCGGTCGGGGCAGGGACATCGCCAACAGTATCCAGACCAACATTCAAAACCTCTGCAGAACGTTTTTCCTGTAAATAGACATACAAGTCTTTCGCTGCACTTTCCGGCATATAAACACCACTGTTTAAAACACTGATGACTTGCTCACGTGCAAGATCACCACGCACAAGCTCAATATATTGTGCTTCGTTTAAACGGTTGGAAAACATAACTTGTTCAAACCGTGCCCGGCTGAATTTACCCTCGTCCAAAAACATTTCTGTCGATCTGATTTCTTGAGCGACTTGTTCATCACTAATCGCAACATCAAGATCGTCCGCATTTACTGCCAAAAGGGTACGGTTGATTGCACGATCGACCACACTGCCGCCAATGGCCTTGGACAAGTTTTCATCAACCCCTTGGTCGCCGGTCAACTGACGCATACGGGCCATTTCACGTTGAAAATCATTAAAGACTTCCTGTGCCGCGATTTCCTTGCCACCAACTGTAGCGACTGAATTACCGGTTGCAGCGGGGCGCAACATATCCCCAATCCCCCATGCCGCGAAACTCGCGATCAACAGGAATAAAAGGGTTTTAACGACTATAGAATTAGAGTGTTTGCGAAAACCATCGAGCATGATGAAGACAATCCAACGATTAAGAGGAGTTATAAATTTGGTGCGCATCATAAGTAAGGAAACACGACCTCGCAACAGCTTAAACACCCAAATTTTGCCAATATTGTGACAAAGGACCTCTTTTCATCCACAGAACACAGAAATTTGACGTAACAACACCGCGATATTGATCATTTTTTCGATTATCTTCTAGCTCTCAATAGTCAAATTGTGTAAAAGCAGGACACATTTTAAACATCATTTCCCATGACAAAATGAATGAGGGTTGGACATTATGAGTACACGACGTCCATTAATTGCCGGTAACTGGAAAATGAATGGCCTGCGTTCTGATGCACGCGCCCTGGCCGATGAAGTTGGTACTTTGCGCAAAAACAAATCGCACGGCGCATTTGATTTGTTAATCTGCCCCCCCTTCAGCGTCATTGAGACCGTCGGCCATGTCATTGATGGAACCGGTGTCTTTTTAGGGGCACAAGATTGCCATACCGCAGAAAAAGGCGCACATACGGGTGATATTAGCGCCGCCATGTTAAAAGATGCCGGATGCAGCCACGTTATTCTAGGTCATTCTGAACGTCGCACCAACCATAAAGAAACCGACGAACTGGTAGAACAAAAAGCCGTCGCAGCACATTCTGAAGGCTTAATTGCTATTATATGTGTTGGTGAAACCGAAGCTGAACGTGAAAACGGCAAAACATTGGATGTGGTCACCGCGCAAATTAAAGATTCTGTTCCGCAAGGAGCAAATGCTGACAATACGGTCATTGCCTACGAACCTGTTTGGGCAATTGGCACTGGTAAGGTCGCGACTCCTAATGATGTCCAAAACGTACATAGCGATATTCGAAAAAATTTGGCCGCCAAACTTGGTCAAGAAGCGGCTGATGACATTCGTATTCTTTATGGCGGCTCGATGAAACCTGAAAATGCCAAGGAATTACTGGCTCTCCCTGACGTAGATGGCGGGTTGATCGGTGGTGCTGCCTTAAAAGCAGAAGATTTTTGGGCAATTGCGCAAAGTTGTCCTAGCCTTTAGTTAAACTTCGCGCTAAAAGAAGCGCCAAGATTTTTTCGCGGGCGTAAATTTTACGCTCGCTCGATTTGTTTGAATGTAAGGATGGAAGAGAAGCGATGACAAACGTACTTCTCGTTATTCATTTGATCTTGTGCCTCGGCCTGATCATTTTGGTTTTGATCCAACGCTCTGAAGGCGGTGCTTTAAGCGGCCTTGGTGGCGGCGGTGGCGGTGGTATGAGCGGTCTTATGACAGGGCGTTCCACAGCAAACTTGCTGACACGGGCAACAGGGTTGCTTGCAGGTGGCTTTATGCTGACAAGCTTAATCCTGTCATTGCTTGCCAATGCAGAGCGCAACACGACCTCTATTTTAGATACGGACACAGGTGCACCGGCGGCAGTAGAACAATCTGCACCGGCACCGGAAAAGTCCAATGAGCCGGGTGCGCCTCTAGCAAAATAAGTTTTTGCTTTTGGTTTAAAAAGCAAGCTTGAAATTGGATGAAAGAGGCGGTCAAATGGCTGCCTCTTCTTCTTTTAATGAATTTGATCGACGTTTAGGTTGTTTGATATGACACGTTATATTTTTATCACTGGCGGTGTGGTTTCATCCTTGGGTAAAGGTCTGGGTTCAGCTGCGCTGGGTGCCTGCCTCCAAGCGCGCGGCTTTAAAGTTAGACTGCGTAAACTGGACCCTTATCTTAACGTCGACCCGGGCACCATGAGCCCGTATCAACATGGCGAAGTTTTCGTCACCGATGATGGGGCGGAAACCGATTTGGACCTTGGACACTACGAACGTTTTACATCGGTCAATGCCATGCAAAGCGATAACGTAACGTCTGGGCGAATCTATTCCACCGTTATTCAAAAAGAACGCGCCGGTGAATATCTGGGGGCAACAGTACAAGTCATCCCGCATGTAACCGAAGCGATTAAAGAATTTACCAGAGCCAATGTAACAGACGAAGATTTTATCCTTGTTGAAGTCGGCGGCACAGTCGGTGACATCGAATCCTTACCGTTTTTAGAAGCTATCCGCCAAATGGGGAACGAGTTGGGACGGGGACGTACCATGTACCTGCACACAACTTTGGTCCCTTATATCCCGGCGGCTGGTGAATTAAAAACCAAACCGACCCAGCACTCGGTCAAGGAATTGCTTGGCCTCGGCATCAGCCCGGATGCTTTGCTCTGTCGCTGTGATCGTGAAATCCCGGCAGGCGAACGACGCAAAATTGCCCTGTTCTGTAACGTGGCCGAAGATGCTGTTATTCCGGCACTGGATGTGGATACCATCTACCGCGTACCACTTTCTTATCATGAAGAAGGCTTGGATACGGTCGTCCTTAAACATTTTGGCATGGCTGCACCGGAACCGGATCTTTCCCAATGGGAAGAAATCGTTCACCGTGTTTTGGAACCGGAAGGTGAAGTCAACATCGGCATTGTCGGTAAATATACAGAACTGCTGGAAGCCTATAAATCATTGGCCGAAGCCATGACCCACGGCGGTATAGCCAACAATGTCAAAGTCAACCAGCACTGGATTGATGCGGAAAGCCTTCTCGAAGAAGGTGGTTTGGCGCAATTGGAAGATAAAGACGCTATTTTGGTTCCCGGCGGTTTTGGTGAACGCGGCGCAGAAGGCAAAATTGCTGCCATCAAATACGCCCGTGAAGAAAAAGTCCCTTATTTTGGGATCTGTCTCGGTATGCAAATGGCTGTTGTGGAAACAGCCCGCAATATGGCCGGCATTGACGGGGCAGGGTCTTCCGAGTTCGGGGCTTGTAAAACACCGATCGTTGGCTTGATGACCGAATGGGCAAAAGAAGACGGCAGCAAGGAAAAACGCAGTGAAGACGGCGACCTTGGCGGCACAATGCGCTTGGGTGCTTATCCTTGTACACTTGTGCCGGATACCTTGGCCTACAATATTTATAACGGTGTAAATGAAATTTCAGAACGTCATCGTCACCGTTACGAAGTCAATGTCGATTTCAAGCAAAAACTCGAAGAGGCCGGCATGAAATTCTCAGGCCTGTCACCGGACGGTATTTTACCTGAAATCGTCGAATTGCCGGGACATCCGTTCTTTATCGGTGTTCAGTTCCACCCCGAACTGAAGTCGCGCCCGACAAACCCGCACCCGATCTTTAAAGCCTTCATCAAGGCGGCGATCGAACAGAACCGTTTGGTATAATCAAGGGAAATAATCATGGTTGCGCAAAAACACGTTCAAGTCGGCAATGTCACCTTTGGCAATGATCTGCCTTTTTGCCTGATCGCCGGCCCTTGTTCTATGGAAGGGCGCAACCACGCCTTGGAAATGGCCCATGCCTTAACAGAAATGTGTTCTGATCTCGGTATCGGTCTTATTTATAAATCTTCTTTTGATAAAGCCAATCGTACATCGGTGGCAGGCAATCGTGGTATTGGCATTATGCCAGCCCTTTCCATCTTTCAGGAAGTGAAAGACACATACGGTTGCCCCGTTATCACCGATGTCCATACCGAAGACCAATGCGCGGTTGTGTCTGAAGTTTGCGACATGATGCAAATTCCGGCCTTTTTATGCCGTCAGACCGATCTCCTTTTGGCAGCAGGTCAAACAGGCAAGGCAGTAAATGTTAAAAAAGGCCAATTCCTTGCCCCATGGGATATGCCCAATGTCTGTAAGAAAGTCGCATCAACCGGTAATGAGAACATCTTAATTACCGAACGCGGTTCCAGCTTTGGTTACAACACCCTTGTGACAGATATGCGCGGTTTGCCGCAAATGGCCCATGATACCGGCTATCCGGTCATCATTGATTGCACACATTCCGTTCAGCAACCGGGCGGACAGGGCAATAGTTCTGGTGGCCGTCGCGAACTGGCCCCGGTCATTGCACGTTCTGCCATTGCCCTAGGTATTGCAGGGGTTTTTGCCGAAACCCACAACGACCCGGACAAAGCCATTTCAGATGGCCCGAACATGATCCCGGTCCACAAGCTGAAAGGCGTTCTGGAAACACTGAAAGCCTTGGATGAAGTTGCAAAAGCCAACCCGGTCGATCTGGTTGGTATGGCGACTTATTAAGTTGTTCGTGAAAAAGCAAACACTTAAATCAACAAAAAATTTGCGAGTCTCATAAAAACACGTTAAACAGGCAAAGTATACAAATAAAGCCAGTTTAAAATAAGGGTGTATGGTATGTCTTTCCTGCGATTTTCCGCTTATTTCTTCACGATCATTATCTTGAGCGGCTGTGTCGCAGAACGTGTGAAAAACGGTAATACTTTTAGGCCGGATGTTATGATCGACGGGGCAACATCCCAAAAAGAAATCTGCCTTCGTGACAAACAATCAGTCTGGGTAAGCTGGCAAAAACAATCCGAATGTCTTAAATATTTTTCGCATGGCTTGAAGGACAATACCAAACAGGCGATGGTCTATCTTCACCCCAGTTTTGCCAGCCTTGAACTGGTTGGACAATATGTCACTGATGTATCTGAAGTTTATAACACTTTCACCCCTGGTTTCATGCAGGCGGTTGCCTATTCCAATGCTTCTCGCGCAGATATGCCCTTTATCTTTATTGGACGACCGGGAACCTTTGGATCCTCCGGCTATCACGGTGAGCAATTTGGCGAAGGAAACCACCGTTTAATTAATGCTGCCTTGAATCAAATTAAAGCCAAACACGGAATTGAAAAACTGGTGATAGCATCACAAGGATCCGGATCAAATGTGGCGGCCTCTTTATTGACATGGCGCAATGACATCAGTTGTGCTGTCTTAAGCAATTATCGCGGGTCTAATCTTGATTATCTTGATCAAAAATTTAATGCCCATGCCGTTCGTGAAAGCGGTATCCAAATGGCATATGATCCCGCGTTACACGTTGACCAGATCCCGACCAACAAAAACCGCCAGATTATCCTGCTTCACGATCAAGTCGGAACCGGAGAAACTGTTGAATCTGTTGGCATTTACACTTACAAAGTGCAACAGTATGGGCATAATGTAAAATTGTTTGACATGACCTATTCAATCAAAAAAGATAACAACCATCCCTTGGGTCTTAATGTCCTGATTGCGGCAGCCTGTGCGCATGAATTACCAACCAATAATTACGTGAAAACAATCCACAACGCACCGAGTGTATTCAATGTAATACCCGCCATACAAAATGCGCAGGGGCAAGATATGCAAGGCATTGTGGAAACATTGACACAATTAAAAAGCCTTTCAGAAAATTAATTCAGGCACAATGCAACATCTTAATTTTAAGGGTGGCCCTCTCAAGCTAAGGGTGTCACCCTTTTTTTCTATTAAATATTTCGCACATCTAATTATTAGAAAAATTTGTTTTCATTCCCTTTTCCTACCTTAAGCCCATAATGCTTGCATTTCTGCGCTCAACACAGTATCAAACGGGCACTATTTTCCATTTTGTATTCTGATCTTCCGAGAGGGCTTTTTTAATGAGCGCCATTATCGATATTCACGGTCGCGAAATTCTCGACAGCCGTGGCAATCCTACTGTTGAAGTTGACGTTTTGCTGGAATCCGGTGCGTTTGGTCGCGCTGCTGTTCCGTCCGGTGCGTCCACCGGTGTCCACGAAGCCGTTGAACTGCGCGATGGCGACAAAGAACGTTACCTTGGCAAAGGGGTTGAAAAAGCTGTTGAATCCATCAACGGTGAAATCTTTGATGCACTGCTGGGTATGGAAGCTGACGAACAATTATTGATCGACCAAATCATGATCGATCTGGATGGCACAGAAAACAAAGGCCGTCTGGGCGCAAACGCCATGTTGGGCGTTTCAATGGCAGTTGCACGCGCTGCGGCCGAAGAAGCTGGCTTGCCGCTTTATAAATACCTCGGTGGTGTCTTTGCCCGCGAATTGCCGGTTCCTTTGATGAATATCATCAACGGTGGTGCACATGCCGATAACCCGGTTGATATTCAGGAATTCATGATCATGCCGGTTGGTGCGTCTTCCATCCGCGAAGCCATTCGCATGGGTGCCGAAGTATTCCATGCCTTGAAAGCTGCGCTGAAAGCTGCGGGTCATAACACCAACGTTGGTGATGAAGGTGGTTTTGCACCGGCTGTTGGCTCTTCTGAAGAAGCGTTGAGCTTCATCATGACAGCTATTGAAAATGCAGGCTATACAGCCGGCGACGACATCGTTCTGGCCCTGGATGTTGCCTCTTCTGAATTCTACAAAGACGGTAAATACGAATTGGCGGGCGAGGGTAAATCTCTGTCTTCTGCTGAAATGGCTGATTATCTGGCTGATCTGGTCGAAAAATTCCCCATCGTTTCCATCGAAGACGGCATGGACGAAGACGATTGGGAAGGTTGGAAAATCCTGACCGATAAAATTGGTGATAAATGCCAATTGGTCGGGGATGATCTGTTTGTAACCAACCCAAAACGTCTGGCTGATGGGATCAACCAAGGCGTTGCCAACTCAATCTTAGTCAAAGTTAACCAAATCGGCACCCTGTCTGAAACGCTGGAAGCTGTCGAAATGGCACAGAAAGCAGAATATACAGCCGTTATTTCACATCGTTCCGGTGAAACTGAAGATTCGACAATTGCCGACATTGCAGTTGCAACAAATGCCGGTCAAATCAAAACAGGCTCCCTCAGCCGTTCTGACCGTATTGCAAAATACAACCAATTGATTCGCATCGAAGAAGAGCTTGGTTCTTCTGCTGTTTATGCAGGTCGTTCGGTTCTGCGTAAATAAAAGAAACGTTTCTCGTTTTTTAAAAAGGCCGTCTCTGATGAACCGGAGGCGGCCTTTTTCTATTTATTTTGTCGAACAATCACAATCCATATAGAATTTGTTTACCAATTGTGTGCATAAAAAGAAGATCGATACTTCTTTTGGATAGGGTGAAATGAAAGCTTGGCGCACCATCAGAACCAAGTTTCAACCGGGAATTTTTCTCCCGGTTCTTGGTGTGTGCGTGGTTCTCAATTTTGCCTATCATTTTGTACAAGGCGATGGTGGTATCCGTGCCTTGCTTGATTACCAAAATCGCATTGAGAAAACCCGGCTGCAATTAGATCAAATCCGTGCAGAACGCCAACAGCTTGAACATCGCGTTTATTTACTACGCTCTGATAGTTTAGATCCCGATATGCTGGAAGAACGTGCGCGTGCCGTTCTCAATTTTGCCGCTCCAAGCGAGTTTGCTATTGTTATTGAATAGGACAGACACAGTTATGACTGCAAAAAATTTACCAAATCCGCCATATTATGCAGTCATTTTCGTTAATCAACGCACCCCTGATGATAACGAAGGATATGGCCAGATGGCGGATCGCATGGTTGAACTGGCACAATGCCAACCCGGTTTCTTAGGCATGGAGAGCGTGCGTGAACCCGCCGGCAAGGGAATCACCGTTTCTTATTGGCAAGATCTGGATTCTATTCAAGACTGGAAACAAAACCTTGAACATATTGAAGCGCGCAAACTAGGTAAGGAAAAGTGGTACGAAGATTATCAATTACAGGTCGCGAAAATTGAACACGGCTACCGTTGGATTAAAAGTTAGTCTTATCTGATTAATTACCCCTTGATTCCATTAGATATTTCTCTTACTCATTCATACAATTGTATTTTTTGCAGAAGAAAGGGGACGTCAGGTAAATGGAATGCAATAATATTGTTCCCAATCTCGAATTCTACAAAAACTTATGTGCGCATATTTCTGACGCTGTCTATTTGATAGAACCAGACAGTTCAAAAATTTTATGGGTAAATCCAGCAGGCTATAAGGACTTACTGATGGACGAAGAAGATGTTCTTCATCAATCCGTACTCAGCTTGCAAAAAGATGTGATTGGCCCTCAACAATGGTCCTCAATTGCGCAAGTCATACGTGATACAAAATGCTTCACCTTCATTGGAAGCCATAAACGAAAAGATGGCACAATTTTCCCTGTTGAAGTTATCACTTCAGTTATTCAATATCAGGATAAGGAACTTTTTCTTTCTATTGCCCGCGATATTACCAATCGACAGCTGCAAGAAACCGACCTTATTGGCCGCGAAAAGAATATATGGACCGCCATAAATTCCAGTTCTGATGGGGTTTGGGATTGGAATATTATAGATAATAGTGTCTATTTTTCCCCCAGCTTAAAAAGAATGTTGGGATATGGTCCTGATGAGATGGAAGCAAAAGTCGACACGTGGACAAACAATATTCACCCCCATGATTTATCTCGGGTCATGCAAGCTCTTGAAGAACACATTCAAGGGACACGCGAAAAATTTGAATCCGTCTATCGACTAAAAAACCGAAACGGGCATTATTTATGGGTTCATGATGTCGGATGCATTACTGAACGTTTAAAGAATGGTGAGCCGCTCAGTTTAACAGGGATTGTGCGCGATATTACCGATTACAAAGCACATGAACTACGCTTGATGGAAATGGCAGCATATGATGAATTGACCGACCTTAGAAATAGACGGGAATGTATTCGTATTTTTGACAAGCAGTTGGAATTTGCCTCACGCAACAAGCACCAACTTAGCGTACTGATATTTGATCTCGATTTTTTCAAGACCGTAAATGATAAATATGGTCATCTGGCCGGCGACCAAGTGTTAAGAGACATTGCCCAACTTCTAAAGCAACATGTACGAAAATCGGATTATCTGTTTCGCTGGGGTGGGGAAGAATTCATGCTGATTTGCCCCTCAACATCGCGTGAGGAAGCCTGTATTTTGGCTGAAAAAGTGCGCGATGTGATCGAAAAACACATTACACATTACAAAAACATCCCCATTTCCATTACGGCCAGTTTTGGCCTTTCAACCTATCCAGAAAATGCGCATTCACGCGAAGAGTTGACTCTCAGCGCAGACTCGGCCCTCTATACGGCAAAATCTAAAGGGCGTAACTGTGTGGTTTACGCAAAAACCAAGCCCGGACAAGCCCCCCTTTGATTTTTACAAAATAAAATCACACCTCCCCGAATCTGGATGTTTACCCGGTATTCAAATACCGCCACCTTGCTTATTTGAATTTTTTGCACCGCAATAAGTGCAATCCTTCTAAAAAGTACACTTATTGTTCCCATTACAAACAATATACACCTCAATAAAATAAACTGCTATTTAGTTAATACGCAGGTTTTACTTGGTTCTTGATGGTGGCACTAACAATCAAAGCAAATCCAAAACAGAGCATAAGGTTAAGGCTTAAATTAACCACTATGCAGTTTATTTATATTTTTGCACTGCAATACAAACAGTTACACCCCTTGAAAAACTTGCATCTCAGTCCCTTTTTAGGTTTTAAGAAGATATAAATTTGCTTCGTATCTATTGCCGATCATGGACAGCCAAGGGGAGCCCTTATGGCAACACAAACAAAACGTACAACTCGGGGTAAGAAAAAGTCACCTGAGTCCACACCTGAAGAACTTATCAAATTCTATAAGGACATGTTGTTGATCCGCCGCTTTGAAGAAAAAGCCGGTCAACTGTATGGCATGGGCCTTATCGGTGGTTTCTGCCACCTTTACATTGGACAGGAAGCCGTTGTTGTCGGCATTCAATCCATCGCCAATCCACAAGATACATTGATCACATCCTATCGCGACCACGGTCATATGCTGGCCTGCGGCATGGACCCGGACGGCGTTATGGCCGAATTGACAGGGCGCGAGGGCGGCTATTCCAAAGGGAAGGGCGGCTCGATGCATATGTTCTCAAAGGAAAGTGGCTTTTACGGCGGCCACGGGATCGTTGGGGCACAAATTCCGTTGGGAACTGGTCTTGCCTTTGGTCACAAATATAAAGAAGATGGCGGCGTCAACTTTGCCTATATGGGTGATGGCGCGGTCAATCAGGGCCAAGTTTACGAAGCTTTCAACATGGCGGCCCTATGGAAATTGCCAGTCGTTTATGTCATTGAAAATAACCAGTACGGCATGGGTACGAGCCTGGAACGTGCGTCCAGCAACACAAACCTGTCTCAACGCGGGGCCGCACATGGTATTCCCGGCATTCAGGTCAACGGCATGAGCGTTCTTGAAGTGCGTGAAGCCGCACGTGAAGCCGCTGAAAAATGTCGCCGGGGCGAAGGTCCGGTCATTTTGGAAATGAAGACATACCGTTATCGCGGGCACTCTATGTCCGACCCGGCGAAATATCGCCCGAAGGAAGAAGTCCAGAAAGTCCGTTCAGAAAGCGACCCGATTGATTTCGTTCGCAATCTCTTGATCGAAGGCAATCACATGGACGAAGCCGGTCTCAAAGAGATCGACAAAGAAATTAAAGCCATTGTGACAAAGTCCGCCGAATTTGCCCAAACCAGCCCGGAACCAGCAGAAAGCGAGCTATGGACCGACGTGTTGGTCGAAGCCTAAGCGTTTAAGAGATAGAGGAAAAAATATGCCTATTGAAATTCTTATGCCTGCGCTTTCTCCGACCATGGAAGAAGGCAATCTTGCAAAATGGTGCAAGTCAGAAGGTGATAAAGTTGAATCCGGTGATGTGATTGCTGAGATCGAAACCGACAAAGCCACAATGGAAGTCGAAGCCGTCGATGAAGGTATTCTCGGCAAAATCGTCATCCCAGAAGGTACACAAAACGTTAAAGTCAATGAACTGATTGCCTTGTTGCTGGAAGATGGCGAAGATGCCACAGCAGCCGACAATTATTCAGCAGGTGGCGCCGCTGACCCGGCGGTGCAGGAAAGTACCCCGGCACAAAGTGAAGCAAGTGCGGCACCGACCGCATCAGCCGCCCCGGTTGCCGTTGCAGAAGACGCCTACACAGGCCCGACGGAGGCCATGACAGTTCGTCAAGCCCTAAACACCGCTTTGTTTGAAGAATTCCGCCGTGATGAAAACGTTTTCATCATGGGTGAAGAAGTGGCCCAATACCAAGGCGCTTACAAAATTTCTCAAGGTTTGCTGGAAGAATTTGGCGACAAACGTGTTGTCGATACACCGATTACTGAAATCGGCTTTACCGGCTTGGGCGTTGGCGCAGCATGGTCCGGTTTAAAACCCGTTGTCGAATTCATGACCTTTAACTTTGCCATGCAAGCGATTGACCACATCATCAACTCCGCTGCCAAAACGCTTTATATGTCCGGTGGGGAAATTTCCTGTCCGATCGTATTCCGTGGATGTAACGGGGCCGCGTCACGCGTTGCAGCACAACATTCACAATGTTATGCGTCCTGGTATGCACACTGTCCGGGCCTTAAGGTTGTTGTCCCTTATTCCGCTGAAGATGCGAAAGGGTTGCTTAAAGCCGCCATTCGCGACCCTAACCCAGTGATCGTACTGGAAAACGAAGTTCTGTACGGCAAAACATTTGATTGCCCGACAGACGAAGATTTCGTTGTGCCCTTCGGCAAAGCCAAAATTGAACGCAGCGGTAGCGACGTGACACTGGTGGCTTATTCCATCACCGTTGGTTGGGCATTGGAAGCAGCTGAGAAGCTTGCAGAACAAGGCATTTCAGCCGAAGTGATCAACCTGCGTTCCTTGCGTCCGTTAGATACACATACCATCGTTGAGTCTGTGAAAAAGACAAACCGTCTGGTTACGGTTGAAGAAGGCTGGGCTTACGCCAACATCGGTTCAGAAATCGCAGCACAGGTAATGGAACATGCATTTGATTATCTGGATGCACCTGTCACCCGTATTGCCGGTGCCGATGTGCCAATGCCATATGCCGCCAATCTTGAAAAGCTCGCCTTGCCGCGTATTGATGATATCGTCAATGCCGCCAAAGCGGTTTGTTACAAGTAACCTCGGATAAAGGAACAGCATTATGCCTATTCAAATTTTGATGCCTGCACTTTCTCCGACGATGGAAGAAGGTAATCTGGCAAAATGGTGCGTTAAAGAAGGCGACACCGTTGAGTCCGGCGACGTAATCGCCGAGATTGAAACAGACAAAGCCACGATGGAAGTCGAAGCCGTTGACGAAGGCGTTATCGGTAAAATCCTCGTTGCCGAAGGCACACAAGGCGTGAAAGTCAACGAACTGATCGCTCTGTTGCTGGAAGACGGCGAAGACGCAAGTGCCCTTGAAGGGGCAGAGACAGCAGCACCGGCC
Organism: Terasakiella sp. 4MB5A; assembly: GCF_050058155.1. Lineage (GTDB taxonomy): Bacteria > Pseudomonadota > Alphaproteobacteria > Rhodospirillales > Terasakiellaceae > Terasakiella > Terasakiella halodenitrificans. Next base: position 2,259,649 of record NZ_CP188815.1, read on the forward strand.
CCCAGTGCCCCGGCGCAGACCGACGCACCGGCAAAACCCGATGCAGCCCCAACCCCAGCACCGGCAGCCCCCGTTACCAATAAAGGCGGTCGAATTTTCTCAAGCCCCTTGGCACGCCGAATTGCTGCCCAAGAAGGTTTGGACCTGAAAGCCCTGTCTGGTACAGGCCCGCGCGGTCGTATCGTCAAACGCGACATTGATGCAGCCTTGGCTGCCGGAACCGGCAAAGCGACACCAGCCGCACCGGAAGCGAAAGCTGCACCCAAAGCAGTGGCAAGCGAAAGCAAAACCATTAGCATTGATGATCCGATCTTTAAATTGCTGCCGGACTACGACGCAGTTCCAAATTCAAACATGCGCAAAACCATTGCCAAACGTTTGACGGAATCAGCCCGTGATATCCCGCACTTTAACCTGCAAGTGGACGTGGAAATCGACAAGTTGATGGCTTTGCGTAAAGAACTCAACAGCCGTGATGGTGCCGATTACAAGATCTCAGTTAACGATTTTCTGGTTAAGGCCACCTCTTTGGCCCTGACACGTGTCCCGGATTGCAATGTGGCTTTCACTGATGGGGCGATTTTGAAATTTAAACGGGTCGATATGGCAATCGCCGTTGCCGTTGAAGGTGGCCTGATCACACCGATCATCAAAGATGCCGCTTCCAAAGGCCTAGCGACATTGGCAAATGAGGCCAAAGATCTGGCCGCACGTGCCCGTGACGGCAAACTGGCACCGGAAGAATATCAAGGCGGGACATTTACTATCTCCAACCTTGGCATGTTTGGGATCAAAAGCTTTAACTCCATCATCAACCCACCCCAAGGTGGCATCCTGTCCGTTGGTGCGGGAGAGCAGCGCCCTGTTGTTAAGGATGGGGCACTTGCTGTTGCAACCGTTGTCACCCTGACACTGGCCGTTGATCACCGTTGCATTGACGGGTCCACAGGCGCGGCCTTTATCAAGGAACTCAAAACCTTGATCGAAGATCCGATCGCATTGATGCTTTAACCCGGGAAAGAGAGAAAAGATGTCCGATACAAATTTTGACGTCATTGTCGTCGGCGCAGGCCCGGGTGGCTACGTCGGTGCAATTCGCGCGGCACAACTGGGGCTGAAAACAGCCCTCGTTGAAGCCAAGCATCTGGGTGGGATTTGCCTGAACTGGGGCTGCATCCCAACCAAGGCACTTCTGCGTTCTGCAGAAATCTACGAACATATGAAACATGCCGCCAATTTTGGTCTGGGCGCCAAGGATGTCTCCTTTGATCTCGCCAAGATCGTTGAACGTTCTCGCGGTGTGTCCAAACAACTGTCCGGTGGCGTGGGCCACTTGTTAAAGAAAAACAAGGTGCAGGTGTTTGACGGTTACGGCAAGTTGCTTGGCGGTGGTAAGCTTTCAGTCGAAAAAGACGGTAAAGTCTTTACCACGTTGTCTTCCAAAAACATCATCATGGCCACAGGCGCACGTGCGAAATCCTTCCCCGGATTGGAGCCCGACGGCAAACAGGTCTGGACCTATATGGAAGCCTTGGTGCCCAATGAAGTTCCCAAATCCTTGTTGGTCATCGGCAGTGGTGCCATCGGGATTGAATTTGCCAACTTCTTCCATACTTTTGGCGCAGATGTCACCGTTGTCGAAGCTTTAGACAGCATTATGCCCGTCGAAGATGCCGAAATTTCCGCATTTGCAAAAAAAGCAATGGAAAAACGCGGCATGAAGTTCAAGACGGGAACACTCGTTAAAAAACTCGACAAAGCGGCTGACGGTGTAACCGCAACCTTGGAAAAAGGTGGCAAGACCGAAACAATCAAGGTTGATAAGGTTATTACGGCTGTCGGTGTGGTTCCGAACGTGGAAAACATCGGTCTGGAAGCTGCAGGTGTAAAACTGGACGAACGCGGTTTTGTCGCTATTGACGGTTATTGTAAAACATCGGCTGACGGTGTTTACGCAATCGGTGATGTGGCAGGTGCGCCGTGTTTGGCCCACAAAGCATCCCACGAAGCCATCATCTGCGTTGAAAAAATTGCAGGCGTTAAAGACGTTCACCCGTTGGATAAATCCCTTATTCCGGGTTGTACATATTGCGAACCGCAAGTGGCCTCCGTCGGCTTGACGGAAAAAGCGGCTAAAGACAAAGGCTATAAGGTGAAAGTCGGTCGATTCCCGTTCATGGGGAATGGGAAGGCCATTGCCTTGGGCGCACCGGAAGGGCTGGTTAAAACCGTATTTGATGAAAAGACCGGCGAATTGCTGGGGGCCCATATGGTCGGGGCTGAGGTAACCGAACTGATCCAGGGCTTTGGTGTTGCCAAAACACTGGAAACAACGGAAGCCGACCTGATGCATACGGTCTTCCCGCATCCGACCTTGTCGGAAATGATGCATGAATCTGTTTTGGATGCCTACGGTAAAGCCATCCATTTCTAGTTCATGTCGTGTCTTTCAAAAAAAATGAAGGGCACACGCTTTTGTGAGTTGATCAAGACGGGGAGGGGGCTTTAGTTTCTTCCCTGTCTTTGTCTTCACAATTATTTTAAGAGGTTTTCCATGTCCAGTTGCTGCGGCCCACAAACAGAAATTCAGTCCGAAGACGATGTGCGCAAAGCTGTTTCTGAAAGCTATGCATCTATCGCCAATTCCGGTGGCAACGCCGGGTGCTGTCTGCCTGCAACGGGTGGCGCCGATGTGCCGAGTGCGGAAGAATTCGCCAAAAATTTCGGCTATAGCGATGAAGAACTTGCCGCCGTTCCAGATGGGGCAAACATGGGACTGGGATGTGGTAACCCATCTGCGATTGCAGCGATGAAACAGGGTGAAACCGTTGTGGACCTTGGTTCCGGTGGCGGTTTTGATTGTTTCCTTGCTGCGCGTCAGGTCGGTGAGAACGGGCAGGTGATCGGGGTGGATATGACACCTGATATGTTGCGCAAAGCCCGCGACAACGCACACAAAATCGGAGCAACAAATGTTGATTTCCGATTGGGTGAAATTGAAAATCTGCCCATTGCAGACAATACGGTTGATGTCATCATTTCCAACTGCGTGGTGAACTTATCCCCGCGTAAAGACCGCGTTATTGAAGAATCATATCGTATATTAAAGCCCGGCGGACGTGTTGCGATCTCCGATGTTGTTCAGACACACGATATGCCTGAAGACATTCAAAAAGATACCGAACTTCTATGTGGTTGCGTTTCCGGTGCGGCCTCGGTACAAGATTTGACGAAATGGTTGAAAACAGCCGGATTTGAACAGATTAAAATCGACGTGAAAGAAGAAAGCCGCGACTATATCAAAGACTGGGCACCGGGACGCGGTATCGAAAAATATGTGGCATCGGCTACAATCGAAGCTATAAAGCCATCAAAGACTTGCTGTGGGTAGGAACACCTGAAGCATTAAAAGGATCAAAAAGCATGAGTGAAGCACAAAAATTGCGTCACCCCGAGAAACAGAAGAACCCGGACAACCCGATCCAGCGTAAACCGGCTTGGATTCGTGTAAAAGCCCCTGTTTCCAAAGGTTACAAAGAAACACGCGACCTGATGCGCGATAAAAAACTGCATACGGTTTGCGAAGAAGCTTCCTGCCCTAATATCGGGGAATGCTGGGAACGCAAACATGCGACCTTCATGATCCTTGGCGAAATTTGTACGCGTGCTTGCACTTTCTGTAACGTCATTACTGGCAAACCTAATGCGCCAGACCCGATGGAACCCGAAAACGTTTCTATTTCCGTTGCCACAATGGGGGCAAAACATGTGGTTATCACTTCTGTTGATCGCGACGACCTCGATGACGGCGGGGCGAACCAGTTTGTACAATGCATTGATCGTATCCGCGAAAAATCACCCGGCACCACGATTGAAATCCTAACACCGGATTTCCGGGGCAAAAAAGGGGCGTTGGAACAGGTCGTCGCAGCCAAGCCCGATGTGTTCAACCATAACCTTGAAACCGTGCCACGCCTGTTCCCATCTGTTCAATTGGGATCACGTTATTTCTACTCTTTGCGCGTCTTACAGCAAGCAAAAGAGATTGATCCACATATCTTTACCAAGTCCGGCATTATGGTTGGTTTGGGTGAAACAAAAGAAGAAGTCATTCAGGTAATGGACGATATGCGATGCGCCGATGTTGACTTTCTCACCATTGGGCAGTACTTAGCACCCACACCGAAGCACGCAGCGATTGATCGTTTTGTGACGCCGGAAGAGTTTGAGGAATATGCAAAAATCGCCAAACGTAAGGGGTTTTTGCTGGTTTCTTCAACCCCGCTGACCAGATCGAGCTATCACGCAGATCACGATTTTGCAAAGCTGCGCGCCGCCCGTGAAGAACTTTTGGCGAAACAGAAATAGCTTTAAATCGAATTCATGCCGACACATGCAGAAATAAAACATAGCCCTTATTCGGCGGCGCAGATGTATGCACTCGTCGCCGATGTGGCCTCCTATCCGGATTTTCTGCCTTGGTGTCTGGCAACCCGTATAAGGTCTGTTGAAAATAACGTGATGATTGCCGATATGGTTATCGGTTTTAAAATGATCCGTGAAAAATATACATCCGAAGTGACCCTTGATTCCAACAAAGAAGTCAAGATCGTCTATAAGAACGGTCCATTTAAGTATCTGAACAGTCACTGGAAATTTACAGACAAGCCGGAAGGCGGATGTGAAATTGACTTTTTTGTCGATTTTGAATTTCGCTCCGCCTTATTGCAAAAGGTCATGGGGGCTGTTTTTAATGAAGCAGTTCAATTGATGATGTCGGCTTTTCAAAAACGCGCCATCGAACTTTACGGCACCAACGCCTGAATTTTCAACAGTTCCAACGCACGCTTGGCTGTCTGAAAACGTACCTGATCACGATCCCCTTCAAAAACATGACGCTCCACAATCGGGGCGCTGTCCTTTTTGGCGCAGGCCAGAAAAACCAGACCAACTGGCTTTTCATCATTCCCACCACCAGGACCAGCGATTCCTGTTACCGCAACACATAAATCCGTTTTTGCCGCTCTCAATCCACCTTGTGCCATTTGTAAGGCAACCAGTTCACTGACTGCCCCCTGTTGGTCCAATGCGTCCGCTTCCACGGATAGCAGATCCATTTTCGCCTGGTTTGAATAAGTAATAAAACCACGATCCACCACATCGGATGAACCTGCAATCGCAGTTAAGGCCGCCCCGATCATGCCACCAGTACAAGATTCTGCCGTCGCAACCATTAAATGATGGTCTCGGCAGGCTTGCAATGTTTGTGTCGCCAATTGATCCAGTTTCATAAAGTTACATCCCAGTAAGCTGGATATTCAGGAAATACAGGACAATCAATCCGTAAATGGCCGCAACGACATCATCCAGCATGATGCCAAGCCCACCATGTACGTTTTTATCAAACCAACAAGCCGGCCAAGGTTTAAAAATATCAACCAAGCGGAATAAGGCAAAACCAACCAGATAAAGCAACGGATCCAAGCCAGCTGGTAAAAGCACCAACCATTGCCCGGCGACCTCGTCAATCACAACGGCACCGGGGTCTTTGACACCGGATTCAGCCTCAAACACATGGGCGGCCCACCAGCCAATAAGAAAAACAACAACGGTGGCTACTGCCAAAGCCTGCCAACCGCCCCAATATTGGATCCCCCATGCAAAAGGTAGGGCAGCTAAAGAACCCCATGTCCCCGGAGCCTTGGGCAAAAGGCCCGAGAAAAACCATGTCGCCAAGATACCCGCAGGAGAGAAGATAAATTTTTTATTTAATTTCTTATTGTTAGTCACAATCTTATACCGAGTTTAAAAAATAACATCTTTTTAAGAGTCTTTACGTATCATAGGAACACCAAATGATATTGGAAAGAAATTACATTTTTTTTATTATTGGCGTAGCGTTACATCTCAAACCACTGTATAAAAGCGGTGGATTGGTTGGAGATTTCCGATCATGTCACCGACAAATATTTGAGATAAAAGCCTGTTAATGGTTTAAAAATATTACGTTACATTCAGGGCTGTCTAACAATACCTAGGGGCACATGAGCAATTCTGAAACACGGCACAGAAGTTTTGTAGAGAAAACGAAAGAGTTTACTGACAAACATTTCCCCGAACGTCAATTGGTCTTGCGCACCGATGGTGACGTCAAATACTTCTGTATCTCCAAACGCTTTCAAATGAGTGTTAGCGCCGGAATTTTGGCCTTCCTTTCATGGTCGGCCTTTACGAGCGCAACCCATTTTCTGCATGATTCCGAGCTCCTCGCCAAGGATAAGGAAATCCTTAGTGTTCAGGTTGCCTATCGCAGCCTTCTGAGCGAAGTGACAGAATATCAAAGCAAATTTACAAATATCAGCAATGAATTGGAAGCCAACCATTCCAAATTGGTGGCAAGCCTTGATCAAAATATTCTTGAAAATAAAGATCGTTTGGTATCGGCAGAAACGGCACGGAAAGAGGCACAGGTTGCGCGCCGTCAATTGAATTCACAACTTCATTCGATTGAAGAATCCATGCGTGAACTTGCCAATCGCAACTATTCCCTGAAAGGTGATCTCTCCCTTAAGGAAATGGATTTGCAAACGGCCCTGGCTGAACGCAATACAGCACGTCTTCAAAAACAACGCATTGAAGAAAAACTCCGTGCCGCCGAAATCAAAATGGCGCACCTCAATCAAAGCCAGGAAGAGTTGATCAAACGTGTCAGCGATCAGGCCAGTGAAGAAATCGCAGATATTGAAAACATCCTGACGATTGCAGGCCTTGATCCCGATAAAATGCTCAACAACATTGATCAAGACACGACGGCATCTGGTGGGCCCTTTATTGCTGCAACAGGCAAATCAACGGACGAAATGCCCGCACCTGAAGAAATTCAGTTGAACGCAATTGATCGACATCTTGCCCGCTGGCAGGGCTTACAAGGAATTCGACAATCCTTGCCTTTGGCACAGCCTCTGGATTATTATTATATCAGCAGCCGTTATGGCAAACGCCGCGACCCTGTGAACAAAAGATGGGCTGTTCATTACGGTCTTGATATGGCTGCATCGAAGAAATCGCCCGTTTATGTGACCGCACCCGGCAAAGTGACCTTTGTTGGCTGGAAAGGGAACTATGGTAATTTCATCATGGTTGATCACGGGAACGGCATAGAAACACGATATGGTCACCTTCACAAGACACTCGTTAAAAAAGGTGATACGGTCGATTATAGAACCAAAATTGGACTGGTTGGCAATACTGGTCGCAGTACGGGGGCGCATTTACATTATGAAGTACGTGTAAATGGCACAAACGTTGACCCGTTTAAATTTATAAAGGCAGGACGCAATGTTTTCCAAGGCTAGTAAAAAAAGGTCCACATCCACAGCGGGCTCCGCGCCAAACAAACGTATTCCGCCGTCCATTATCAGTGAAGATTTGACCATTACCGGCAACCTGAAAAGTGATGGTGAAATCCAAATTGACGGTAAGGTTATTGGTGATATTCAAAGCGATGATTTACTTGTCGGTGACACAGCCCATATCACGGGCGAAATTGTTGCAGAGTCCATTCGTGTACACGGTAAAGTCGTCGGGCAAATAAAAGCACGCAATGTCAGCCTCGCTAAAAGCGCCCACGTGGTCGGTGATATTTTACATGACAACTTGTCAATCGAGACAGGTGCATTCCTTGAAGGCCATTGCAAACGATTGGCCGAAGGTGAGTTTAAGCTGAGTGTAAAAGTAGAGCCTGCAACACCAAATACGGTAAAACCCGCACCTGTTGACACAAAAGCCAAGGCATCTGCCTAAATTTTATTTTTGGATTTTATTGTTAAAGACCGCTTTTGAAATAAAGCGGTCTTTATTTTTATCTGGAGACAAAATCCAAAACGGCCTGTCGAACATCTTTTTCATCCAAAGTCGGGGCATGACCAACATCTTTCACCTCAACCCCGCTGATATCAGGCAGGCTTTCAAGCATCCGCTGATACGTTTCCCGTTTAAAAACACTGGAAGCCTCCCCTCGGATCAATAAAACCGGACGATCAGCCAAGGCATAAAAATAAGGCCATAAATCCTGTTTTTGATCATTTGCCGTACTATGGCGGAGGCTATCGGCAATTTTCACATCCCAGCTTGGGACATAGCGGCCTTTTTCCAATTTATAGGTTTTTTGAGCAATCCGATGCCAGTCAACATCTACAAAGCCATGTTCATCTTTGTAGTGTTTTTTCAATTTATGCACGGCACCTTCCAGATCTGCCACACTTGCTCCATCCCCTGTATAGGCAATAATTTTTTCCACACCTGTTGCATCAAGATCCGGGCCAACATCATTTAAAATCACGCTATGCACCAAACCGGGAGACACGACACACATCGCCATACTCAACAGACCACCAAGTGAAGTCCCGATCAAGAGGCATCCATGAAGCCCTAGGGCAGACGCGACATTAAAAATATCAGATACATAAACACTGGGATTATAATTTCCCCAATTGGTATCATATTCAGATTTTCCACGTCCGCGATAATCAAACGCCACAACCCGATGACCCAAGTTGTTTAAATGATCTGCTATATTTTCAAAATCTTGCGAATTCCGTGTCAGACCAGACAGACATAGGACCGGACGTTTTGCCTGATCTGTTCCATGGTAATCACGTACATATAATCGCAACCCATCAGCCGCACTGATTTCTTTTTCAACATATTTATTCATCAGCGCTCAAAACCAATGCTGGTAATTGATCTAAAGATCGAATGATATTTTGTGGAACAGCATTTGGGCCTAGTTTTTCCTGTTTTTGTCCAAATCGATTAACCCATATCACTTGAAAACCAAATACAGAGGCCCCAGCAGCATCCCATGAATTTGCCGATAAAAAACACCCTTGTGACGGGTCAATATCCAATTGGCTACACACATATTCATAAATATTCGGATGAACCTTAAAAACCCCAACATCATCAGCAGAATAAACACCATCCAACAAATGATAAAGCCCGGACTTTCGCACCGCACTGGTTAACATTGTGCGTGAGCCATTCGAAAGAATAACCGTTTTAATATTTCTATCTTTGAGATTTTTCAGCATTGTGCCGACTTCGGGATAGGCATCGAGCTTCAAATACAATTCCATCAGTTTTGCACGTAAAGCCGGGTCAGACATGTTAAAGGTTTCCATTGTGAAATCCAACGCATCACCCGTCACATGCCAGAAATCCTGAAAATTGCCCATCAAAGTACGTAACCAAGTGTACTCGACTTGTTTCTTTCGCCATAACGCGGAAAAATCCAGCCAATTATCCCCTATATCACTTGCACATCGACGCGCAGAAGCTGCAACATCAAATAAAGTGCCATAAGCATCGAATATACAAACTTCAATATTTCTAAACTGTTGCGTCATCCCACGTCTCTCAAATCATTGCTTGCGCTGAAGATCCCCCTCTAAAGAAGTCGCAACTTCTTCGGACTTTAATCGATAGCGATATACCTGCAAATTTTCCAGCACACGTTGTACATAATTTCGCGTTTCATTAAAAGGTATTTGCTCAACCCAGTCTATCACATAATCATGATCATCGGTACGTGGATCACCAAATTCACGGATCCATTGCCGCGTACGATGCGGACCAGCATTGTAAGAAGATAAAGTCAGCACATAGGATCCTTTAAATTTCTTTAAAAGATCATCCAGATATTCACTACCTAGCCATACATTCAACTTTGGATTCTTTGTTAACTTATCGCGAGAGTACTTGTAATTTTTCTGTTTCGCCAGACGATGTGCTGTGCGCGGCATCAATTGCATCAAACCACGCGCACCGGCACGGCTGGTTGCACGTTCATAAAAGGCACTTTCCTGACGCACTACACTATGCACCAAAGCAGATTCTGGCGTTTTTCTAATGAGCTTCTGATCAAGCAAAGGGTAAGCGGCTTCGATAACACCATGGCCTTCACGCAAGGCTTTCTTCCCTACGTACACCGCTAAATCAGGTCGTCCGGCATCAATCGCCAACTCAGCAACCAGCGTGCGCCAACCCGCCGTCGTACTCATGGTATTCAGTTGATAGATGAAGTGGCGCATAAGGTCACGTTCCCCCATACGTTTTAGGAAGCTTACAACATCAACCAAATCACTTTGATGGAAGAAAATCCGTTCCTGACGGTTCGGCTTGGCTTTTTCATTCAATTCGACCTGAATACGCTTGTTCATACGCTCACCGGCCAATTGACCATAATAGGCCGTAGGATACAGCGCCGCCGTCTCATACCATTTTTTGGCTTCTTCTGTGCGTTTCAAGCTTTCCATCGTACGTGCAATCCAATAGGCACCTCGTGCTTTACTAATCGGGTATTGCACGGCCTCGTACAAATTTTGAAAATGAGTAAGCGCCACTTCGGGTTCTTGTAGAAAACGCAACTTAATCCAACCGGCAATCCATTCTGCATCTGCATAATCGGCGCCTTCGGTTAAACCGTGATTTTTTACCATTCGGTAGGCTTCGCTGTAATAACCATCGCGCACAGCACTGCGGGCCATAATGGATCGCTGTTTCCACCAAATTTCAGGGTAGGGGACCACATCGGGGGCCTCAAACAACAACGTACGTGCATCTTCCTCACGTCCTTTAATCCGGCGCCAACGCATACGTTCAAACAACAAGCCCGGATGATCTTTCAATTCCTCTGGCACACGGGCAATAGCCCGGTCCACACCGCCACGCATTTTACGCAAGGCCAGCCGTGCCTCTGCCAAATGTTGCCAATCTTTTTTGACATACCCCAACATACGGCGTGCGGTATAATATCGCCCCTGCCATAATAAACGGTCCAGACGTGCAATATGATCTTCATAACGTAATTCGGATTTATAGCGTTTATAAAAATCTTTTTGCTGGTGACGGCCAAAGTTTACTTCCCGCCACGATTTACGAATTTGTTCACGTGCCTCTTGTTCACGTCCCAATTGAGACAGAGCCGCAGACAATCGAATATGACCGTTTGCACTAAGCGGTTGACGACCGTTAAACCATTGAATGACGGATTCTGGTGGAATGGCTTCCGACATAGCTTCTTCGGCACGACGTTGCAATGCTGACTGACGCGGCCAATCTGAATTATGCGCAATAAAAGCTGCAATTTCCTGAAATGGCACATCCTTCACCGGATCCACAATTTGCATCCAGCGAATAAGTTTCGCAGGTAACGGATTATCGGCTTTTACCGCGCGGTCCAATGCCGCTTTCCATTTTTTGTTTTTCGCTTGTGCAAAAGCGTCCTTCGCAATCTTGTAATCGCGCTCAGACAAAGGCTTTGCCATTGCCGTATGCAATGATCCAAGCCCCCATAAAACAAATGCACAAACAAAAATTGTTCTGCTTAATCGGTCTAGTCGATGCACAGCCACGAGCCTTCCTATTCCATGTTATTTCCTGCAACGATACCTTCTAATGTTCGTTACTTGAAAACACACTTTAAAAGCCTGCAATCCGCCTAGCAAGGGTTGTGACATACTTTTTTCATTTAGAATTCTTGCCCATTGACAATGAAAGAGCTATGTTCCCCAGTTCTTAAAGTAATATAATTTTGTGTGCCGAGAAATTTCTCGCACATTCCAAGGAGATAATCATGTTTCAGGGTTCTATTCCTGCCCTGATCACGCCGTTCAAAAACGGTCAGATCGATGAACAAGCGTTCCAAGATCACGTTGAATGGCAGATCGAGCAAGGGTCTGATGCACTCGTCCCGGTCGGCACCACAGGTGAATCACCGACTCTCAGCCACCAAGAACACCATCGCGTTGTCGAACTGTGTCTTGAAGCGGCCAAGGGACGTGTACCGGTGATTGCCGGTACCGGTTCAAACAACACAGCCGAAGCCATCAGCTTGCAGAAACATGCGAAGGAAGCAGGGGCCGCAGCCGGTCTCGTTGTAACACCCTATTATAACAAGCCGACACAGGCCGGTTTAATTGCCCATTACAAAGCAATTCATGACGCTGTTGATCTGCCAATCATCATTTATAATATCCCTGGTCGTTCGATTATTGATATGGCCGTGGAAACAATGGCTGAATTGTCAAAGCTGCCCAATATCGTTGGCGTCAAAGATGCAACAGGCGATTTAACGCGTCCGCTTAACACCTATCTGGGCTGTGGCGCGGATTTTTGCCAATTGTCCGGCGAAGATGCAACAGCGGTTCAGTTCCTGTCCGCAGGTGGTTCAGGCTGCATCTCTGTTACCGCTAACATTGCCCCGAAACTCTGTGCTGATATGCAACGCGCATGGCGTGATGGCGACACAAAAACAGCAATGGACATTCAGTTCAAACTGTTGCCGCTGCACAATGCCATGTTCTGTGAAAGCAGCCCCGGTCCGGTCAAATATGCTGCCGAACTGATGGGCCGTTGTTCTTCTGAAACACGTTTACCGCTGGTCGAAATTTCCGAAACCAGCAAAGAACGCGTCCGCAAGGTATTGGCCGATCTTGATATGATCTAAGAAGATGGCTTCTAAAAACAAAAAAGACGACTTTTCGGCGCGCATTGCGGCACAAAACCGCAAGGCGCGCCATAACTATTTTATCGAAGATATTATTGAATGCGGCATGGTTCTGACTGGTACGGAAGTTAAATCCTTGCGCAATGGTCGTGCCAGTATTCAAGAATCGTATGCTGCCGAAAAAAATGGTGAGCTCTATCTCATTAACGCCAATATCCCGGAATATGAAGGTGGCAACCGGTTCAATCACGAACCCAAGCGTATGCGCAAATTGCTGGTTCATAGACGGGAATTGGATAAGCTCCTCGGTATGTCGACACAGAAGGGCTATACATTGGTTCCTTTACACATTCATTTTAATGATCGCGGTATCGCCAAGGTCGCTATTGGAATCGGCAAAGGGAAACAAAGTCACGACAAACGCGACAGCATCAAGGATCGCGACTGGAAACGTGATAAAGCACGCCTCATGCGTGAGAAATATTAGACCATGCCTCCCCTAAAAAGAAAAATGCCCCGGCATAGTCAAGCTGGGGCATTTTTAATTTATACAGAGTAATCTGCGCAATAAAGGCAGGTGGATTACATTTTCTTTTTAGCAGCGCAAGGGTTCTTAGCCGCACAAGGATTGGCTGCACAAGGATTCTTTGCTGCGCACGGGTTTTTCGCAGCACACGGGTTTTTAGCCGCGCAAGGGTTCGCTGCACAGGGATTTTTTGCAGCACAGGGGTTCGCTGCGCACGGATTACCGGCAACTTCAAACGCACCACTTACAGAAGCGGCTTGCACAGACGGAACGACAGCGGCGCTCATCGCACCAACCAAAACAGCACAGGCCACACCATTGATCATTTGTTTTTTGCTAATGACGGACATATTGGAAACCTCCAGATTGAAATAGAAACATATAAAAGCGGCGTGTTGAACAATGCCGATAAATAGTTTGTCTCACATTTCTGATGTAGAAGGGGAATCACAACGGATCACAAGAACGTGATTACCTGCCTATATTTGTACACATTCAAAATTTTTAAATATAAAAAATAAAAATAAACGATAAATACATGTAATAACTGTCCGGTATTACCTTTTTCTTGGTAATACCAAATATTTATTAAAATAACTGATTGAAATACACATATTGCATGCGTATATTTATTAAAAATTTCGCTGTTTGTTACTTTTACTTGAAAAGGAAAGCTCTATGGAGAAGCCTCTGCTTCATTTGGTTTTTGGCGGTGAAGTTGCCGATCCGCAAACCAATGATTTTGTCGACCCTGACAATCTTGATATCGTCGGTATTTTCCCCAGCTACGAATCTGCATTGAATGCATGGCGCGGTGCCAGTCAGGCGCGCGTAGACGAAGCACACACAAAATATGTGATCGTCCATATGCACAAGATGCTCGACCCGGACAAATCCGAATAAGTCGAAAAAACATCAGACACAAAAAAACGCTCCCCATATTTGAGGGAGCGTTTTTTTAACTGATCATATGAGGCCTATTCGTCCTCGCGCTTTGCATCATCTACATTTTTACGCAGCTTATCTGCTTCAAATGCTTCTTTTTTCTTCTGCTCTTTTGTGCGTCCAAATTTCACGCGATTTTCTTCGGCCTGTTTTTCTTTATCGGTACGCGCCTTTTGCTTTCGCTTTTGCCGTAAATTGATAATATCAGCCAAAACGCGGGCTCGCTGTACGAATATGAGCCATCAATTCATCATATTTAAAGGCTGTTTTAAATTGCGGAAATTCAGCAATCACATTATCCGGTGCGCTAAACAGGATGCCGGTATCGGCTTCGCCTAACATCGTTGTATCGTTATAGGAATCACCGGCTGCAATCGTATAAAAGTTCAGCTTTTTAAAGGCCTCAACCGCTTTGCGTTTATGGTCGCTCAGGCGCAATTTATAATCAGCAACACGGTCATTTTCATCCACAATCAGGCGATGACAGAATAGGGTCGGCAAATCCAACTGGCGCATCAAAGGTTCCGCAAATTCATAGAATGTGTCGGAAAGAATGACCACTTGAAAGTCTTCACGCAATTTACCCAAAAAATCGCGCGCCCCTTCCAAAGGGCCGAGACTGTCGATGACATCCTGAATGTCTTTCATCTTCAAACCGTTTTGATCAAGAATATCCAAACGATACCGCATGAGAACATCGTAATCCGGTTCATCCCGCGTGGTCCGTTTCAGGGCTTCAATTCCGGTTTTTTCTGCAAAATTGACCCAGATTTCAGGGATCAAAACCCCTTCGAGATCAAGACATACGATTTCCATTTATTTTCCCCTTAAATTAAACATTTAATTCTGCACAGACGGAACGAAATACATCGTGAAACATCTCTTCCGTTAAACGACCTGTGTTCGTGTTGTAACGCGAACAGTGATAGCTGTTGAACAGAACAGGTAAATCATTCCCAAGGTCATGGCGTATATTATGACCGAATTTCCATTGTGCTTTTTTAAGCCCCAATGTCTGGATCACCGCATTGTGCGCCACAGCACCCAAGGCGACCAGAACGCGCAAATTCTTCATGGCAGCCATTTCATCAATCAAAAAGGGACGGCATGCGCGTTCTTCTGATGCAATAGTCTTGTTCTGCGGCGGAACACAACGTACCGCATTGGTAATTCGACAATTGTGCAGTTCAAAACCATCATCCGGACTTGCCCCATAATCACCACACGCAAAATTAAATGTTTTCAGCGTGGGATAAAGCAAATCCCCTGCATAATCACCCGTAAAGGGACGCCCTGTACAATTGGCCCCCTTCAATCCGGGTGCCAACCCAACGACTAATAACTGTGCCTCAAGCGGACCAAATGAAGGCACAGGACCGTTGAAGAAATCCGGGAATTTTTCACGATTATTTTCACGGAATTCAACCAAACGCGGACAAAGTCCACAATCGTGTTCCGGTGTAGAAGGGGCACTGAAAGTCATTGCAACTTACTCGTCGTAGTCTTCTTCTTCCTCGTCATCGATATAATCGTCATCAAAGGTCGGTTGAGAAGAGCCGCCTCCAAGTGGCCGCGTAATCGTATCTTCCAAATCACTCAGTTCAATAAAGTTATCGGCTTGGCGGCGCAATTCGTCGGCAACCATTGGCGGGTTGGATCGAACCGTACTGACCACAGTAACCCGCACCCCTTTGCGCTGAACAGCATCAACAAGACGTCGAAAATCACCATCACCGGAGAAAATAACAATATGATCGAGGTGCTCAGCCATTTCCATAACGTCAATAGCCAGTTCAATGTCCATGTTGCCTTTAATTTTACGACGCCCTTGTGCATCGGTAAATTCCTTGGTCGGTTTTGTGACCATGGTATAGCCATTATAATCGAGCCAATCGACAAGCGGTCGAATCGGGGAATATTCCTGATCTTCAACCAAAGCTGTATAGTAAAACGCACGTATGAGATGCCCTTTGCTGGCAAACACTTCCAAGAGACGTTTATAGTCAATATCGAAATTCAGGGCGCGGGCGGCGGCATAAAGGTTGGAACCATCAATAAATAAACCCATACGTTCTTGAGGATAAAAAATCATCTTTATTTCCAATTGTTAAAGTATAAATTCATTGCCAAAATACGGCGGCAACACTATAAAAACGACTAACATATTACGCGAAATCTCTTTTTTCGCAAGGATTTATCACATGATTTACATCGGACTTGGCGCAAACTTGCCATCCCCTGTTCACGGTAGCCCGGTCGAAACATTAAATGCCTGTATAAAGCGTCTTTGCGACTTTGATTTACATGTTGTAAAAGTTTCATCTTGGTATGAAAGCGCACCGGTTCCCATGTCAGACCAGCCTTGGTACGTAAACGGCGTTGCTGCGATTGAAACGGACTTAAGTGCCCGTGATGTATTAAAGCAGCTTCTGAAAGTTGAACACGAGTTTGGTCGTGTTCGCTCAGAAGCCAATGCACCACGTGTTCTAGACCTTGACCTGATCGCCTACCACACCCAAATCATTGAGGATGAGGGGAGAATTGAAGACAAACCGTTTTGCGTGCCACACCCGCGCATGCATGAACGGGCCTTTGTTCTTCTACCATTGACAGACCTCAACCCGCAATGGATACACCCAAAACTGAAATCAAACCTTTCAGATTTGGTGCAACAATTGCCAAAAGATCAGATTATTCGCCCGATCATGCAAGAATAGGCTTGATTAAACAGGTATCGGCGCTATATTTTGCGCCCTTCGCATTTTTATATATTTTGGAGTGACGACTTAATGGCTCGCGTTACCGTAGAAGATTGTATCGTTAAGATCCCAAACCGCTTTGAGCTGGTGATGTCTGCAGCGCAGCGCACACGCGATATTTCCGCTGGTGCTGAACTGACTGTGGATCGTGACAACGATAAAAACCCGGTCGTCTCCTTGCGTGAAATCGCTGATGAGACCATTGCAATCCCTGAATTGAAAGAGTCCTTGATCCGTGGCTCACAACGCATGGCACCGTCTCGTGACGAAGATGACGACGCCGAAGATAATGCAAATGAAATCGAAGAAAGCGCAGATGCGCTGGCTGATGCCTTAAATGCACAAGACGACAGCGCCACATTGGATGCTGCTGGCGCCTTTGCTTTCCAAGACGAAGTTGAAATCGACGACGAAGACTAAGGAAAAGACCCCATGATCCGTCAATATGAGCTGGTTGAGCGGGTCAAGGCCTATGATCCAAGCGCGGATGAGGATGCCCTCAACCGCGCTTATGTTTTTGCCATGAAGGCACACGGCTCGCAGAAACGTGCCTCAGGCGACCCTTATTTCATGCACCCGCTGGAAGTTGCCGGTATCCTGACCGATTACCGAATGGATACGGACACCATCATTACAGCGTTGCTGCACGACACTGTTGAAGACACCGAAGTCACACAAAAAGATATTGAAAATGCCTTCGGTGAACGTGTTTCAAGATTGGTGTCTGGCGTTACCAAGCTAACACAGATCGAATTACAATCTTCACATACCAAACAGGCAGAAAACCTGCGTAAGCTGGTTATTGCCATGTCTGATGATATTCGCGTCCTGTTGGTCAAACTGGCAGATCGCCTGCACAACATGCGCACGATCCACTTTATTAAAAAAGAGGAAAAACGCCATCGTATCGCTGCCGAAACAATGGAAATTTACGCCCCATTGGCGGAACGGATCGGTATGCATGAAATAAAGGACGAACTACAGGATATGTCCTTTGCCCAGTTGAACCCGGAAGCACGCGATTCCATTATCACGCGGCTGGAGTTCCTGCGCGAACAAGGTGGCGGCTTGGTCGGGCGCATTCTCAAAGAATTGCGCGATACGGTAAAAGAACAGGATATAGAGGCCGATATTACCGGGCGGGAAAAAGCCCCATATTCTATCTGGCGCAAAATGCAGCGCCAAGATGTTGGTTTTGAACAGCTTTGCGATATCATGGCCTTTCGCATCATTGTCGATAGCGTTGAAGATTGTTATCGCACGCTTGGTATTATCCACGGTAAATATTCGGTTGTTCCGGGTCGTTTTAAAGATTATCTGTCCACACCAAAACCAAATGGATATCAATCTCTGCACACTGGTGTTTTCGGACCGGACCATCATCGTATCGAAATTCAAATTCGCACTCGTGAAATGCATGAAATTGCCGAATACGGTGTGGCTGCACATTGGCACTACAAGGCACAGGGTGGCTCAAACAGCCAAATGACCGAAGGGCGCCAGTATCGTTGGCTGCGCGAGTTATTAGATATTCTGGACAGTGCAGATGATCCCGAAGAATTTTTGGAACATACAAAACTGAGTATGTTTCAAGATCAAGTCTTCTGTTTTTCACCAAAAGGTGACTTGATTAACTTGCCGCGCGGGGCAACACCAGTCGATTTTGCCTATGCTGTTCATACTGAAATCGGCAACCGTTGTGTTGGTGCAAAAATCAATCGTCGCATTGTTCCCTTGCGCACAGAATTACAAAACGGTGACCAAGTCGAAATTATTACGTCCAAAGTCCCGCAACCATCCCCAACATGGGAACGTTTTGTCGTTACCGGCAAGGCGCGCGCCTGTATTCGGCGATATATCCGCCTGCAACAACGCGACGAATATCTTGCCCTCGGCAAAATCATGCTGCAACGCGCCTTTAAACAGGAAGATTACCAGTATTCCGAAAAAGCACTGAACGGCGTTCTTAAAAAGTTTAACGTTACAGACGCAGAAGACTTGATCGCAGAAGTTGGCAGTGGCCACACACCGGCACGCGAAGTCGTTGAGGCCGTTTTCCCTGGCATTAAGGCCAAGAAAACCACAACATCGACAAAAATTCCGGTTAAGTCTCATAAAGACAAACCGTCTGCAGACTCTGTCCCTATTCGCGGACTGATTCCCGGCATGGCGATGCATTTTGCCGGTTGCTGTCATCCCTTACCCGGGGACCGGATCGTCGGTATCGTAACAACCGGGCGCGGTGTCACAATTCATACAATTGATTGTGATAGCCTCATGCAATTCCAAAACGAGCCGGAACGTTGGCTGGATGTATCCTGGGATATGTCACAGCACGATATCTCGGCCAAACACGTAGGACGCATGAAGCTGATGGTTATCAACGACAAAGGGGCACTGGGTGCACTTTCTATGGTCATTGCCAAAAACAACGGTAATATCCACAACCTTAAAATCATGAACCGTACCCAAGAATTTTTTGAAATGATCATTGATGTAGAAGTGGACGATGTCCGCCATCTAACCAATATCATTGCGGCTTTGCGCGCGACACCGGAAATCAATTCCGTTGAACGTTCCAGAAGCTAGGAGCGGATATGTTTCGACGTCGCAACAAACCTTCATTTTTGCAGCGGATATCTGGTTTCTTTTGGCCTTCTATCGGATGGAAACGATCTTCAAAGTATGTTGGACATCGCGTTGCCCGCTTGCCCGGAACACCTTATAGCATCGCAGCAGGTTTTGCCTGCGGGGCTGCCATTTCCTTTACCCCCTTTGTCGGCCTTCATCTGGCTGGTGGGGCTTTATTTGCATGGTTGATGCGCGGTAATCTATTGGCCTCATGGATCGGCACATTGGTTGGCAACCCTTGGACTTTTCCCTTCATCTGGATTGGTATTTATCGATTAGGGTTATGGATGGGGGCAGGGGACGTTCATGCCGCAAGTGATTTGGATTTTATCAGCTTCTTCGAAAATCTGCTTACAGCGGTCAAAAGCCTTGATCTCGCCTATATTGGTGAAATTGCATGGCCTGTGCTCTGGCCCATGTTTATCGGCGGTCTCCCCTGTTTTGTTGTGGTCTGGATTTTATTTTTCTTTCCGATTAAAATCATGGTTCAGCGTTATCATGCCCGTCGTGTAAAAAAACACGCCATTGCGCAAAAATCTACGTTCAAAGGACATTCCCATGATGACCAATAAACTGCGCCTAGGCGTCAATATCGATCATGTCGCGACTATTCGAAATGCACGTGGCGGGTCTTTTCCCGATCCTGTACGCGCAGCCCAATTGGCCGCAAGTGCGGGTGCTGACGGTATTACGGCACATTTGCGTGAAGATCGTCGCCATATTTCCGATAACGACATTACCCGACTGACGAACGAAATTAATCTACCCCTTAATTTTGAAATGGCTGCAACCGACGAAATGGTTTCCATTGCGTTGCGCCACCGTCCGCACGCAGCTTGTATTGTGCCTGAAAAACGCGAAGAGCGCACCACAGAAGGCGGTTTGGATGCAAAGGGGCAATTCGAACATCTGAAACCGATTGTCGCCAAACTATCTGATGCTGGCATGCGGGTCTCTCTTTTCATTGAGGCAGACCCGGCGCAGCTGGAAGCCGCCAAAGAACTTGGTGCCCCGGTTATTGAGCTCCATACAGGGGCTTATTGCGATGAAACAGGGACTACACGTGATCGTGAATTAAACCGTATTATCAAGGCGGCCGCCTATGCCGATGAATTGGGGCTGGAATGTCACGCCGGCCATGGCTTGACTTTTGATACTGTTAAACCCATTGCCGAAATTCCCAATATTGTTGAACTTAACATCGGACATTTCCTGATTGGGGAAGCTATTTTCTGTGGACTGGCCGAAGCAATGGAAAAAATGCGCAGTCTGATGAACGAAGCACGTATGAGCATTCAAAAATGATCATCGGCATAGGGACGGATCTTATTGATATCCGGCGCATAGAAAAGACTTTGGAAAAATTCGGAGACCGCTTTATCGAACGGATCTATGCCCCTTCAGAAATTGAAAAAGTAAAAAAGCGCGCCCATACAGCAAATGGTTTTGCCATGCGCTACGCCGCAAAAGAAGCAGCTTCCAAGGCCTTGGGCACAGGGTTCCGCGAAGGGGTTTTTTGGCGCGACCTTATAAACGATAACCTACCTTCCGGTAAGCCAACCCTAACATTGCGCGGTGGGGCAAAAGATCGTCTGGATAGCTTAGTTCCCGAAGGTATGACAGCACAAATCGATATTTCCTTAACGGATGAATACCCTATGGCCCACGCTATTGTCATTATTTCTGCCGTTGCAAAGGCAGATGATGCTTGACAAGATGCTCATAAGGTTGGATTCATCTTCCCTCAAATTTAACGAGAAATTAAAGCTTATTCATGGATACGATTAAAACAGTCTTTTGGGCAATTGTTCTTGCCTTGGGCATCCGCACCATCGCTTATGAACCTTTCAACATCCCATCCGGCTCAATGAAACCGACACTTTTGATCGGGGACTACTTGTTCGTATCCAAGTTTTCTTATGGATATAGCACCTATTCCTTGCCCTTCGGCGTTAATTTGTTTGATGGACGCATTTTTGAAAGCCAACCGAAACGCGGTGATGTCGCCGTTTTCAAATTGCCGACCAACACGTCTAAAGACTATATCAAACGCATTGTCGGTTTGCCGGGTGATAAAATTCAGGTCACCAATGGTATTCTCCATATTAATGGCGAAGCTGTCAAACGTGAGAAACTGGGCGAATTTGTTTCCCGTGACCAATATGGCAGCGTACAACGTACGACCAAATATATGGAAACGCTTCCCAATGGGGTAAAGCACCTCATTGCAGAAGTCAGCGATAACTGGCGCTGGAATGACAACACGCCCGTCTATACCGTTCCGCCGCAACATTATTTTGCAATGGGTGATAACCGTGATCATTCACAAGATAGCCGCTGGATTTCCGATGTTGGCTTTATCCCGGCGAAAAATCTGGTTGGTCGCGCAGAATTTCTCTTTTATTCTAAAGACACATTGGAACCGATCTGGGATTTGTCTGCTATTCGCTTTTCCCGCCTCTTTACAGGTATTGAATAACATATGCTTGACCCGGCACAGCTTGAAGACACGATAGGCTACGCCTTTACCAACAGGGCCACTTTAAAACTGGCCCTTGTTCATTCCAGCACACATCGTCGTAAAAAAGACGGCCAAAGCGTCGATAACGAACGTCTCGAATTTCTAGGGGATCGCGTTGTCGGCCTCGTCGTCGCCGATATGCTTTTCAACCGCTTCCCTAAAGACAGGGAAGGGGATTTGGCACGCCGTCACACCGCCTTGGTTCGCCGCGAAGCCTTGGCTCGCGTTGCCGAGACCATCTCACTTGGTGAATATATTGATATGCTCCCGGCGGAAGCAGCAAGTGGGGGGCGTGAAAACCCCGCTATACTCGCCAACACATGCGAAGCCGTCATTGGTGCTATTTTCACGGATGGCGGATTTAATGCCGCGCAGACCTTTATTTCACGTTTTTGGGCCGAACTGGTCGAAGAAGACCTAACACCGCCCCAAGACAATAAAACTGCCTTGCAAGAATGGGCGCAAGGTCGCGGTTTACCTCTGCCTGCCTACAAGATTGTTGAACAAACAGGTCCTGCACATGCCCCTGTTTTTGAAATTGAAGTCAGGGTTTTAAACCATACACCGCAACGCGCACGGGGTACCTCAAAACGCAAAGCTGAACAGGCTGCTGCCGGTACCCTTTTAGATGTACTTTTGGATCAAAATAAATGACAGAGCAAAACGATTTTGCCAATCAACGTGCCGGTTTTGTCGCCTTTGTTGGCGCACCTAATGCCGGTAAATCCACTGCAATCAACCATATGGTCGGCACAAAAGTCTCCATCGTCTCCCCCAAGGTACAGACCACACGTACCCGCGTATTGGGCATTATGATGCATGGCGATAGCCAGATCATTTTTGTGGATACACCTGGGATTTTTGCCCCCAAACGCCGCCTAGACCGCGCCATGGTTGCCGCCGCATGGGGAGGGGCAGCCGATGCCGATCATATCGTTTTATTAATCGACGCGAAACGTGGCATCAGCCACGAAACACAAAGCATCATCGATACCCTGAAAGAACAGAAACGCACAGCCATCCTGATTATCAACAAGATTGATCTGGTGGACAAAGCTGCCTTACTAGAATTGACGCAGAAATTGAATGATGAAGGCATCTTCACAGATACCTTTATGGTTTCTGCCATCAAAGGGGACGGCTTGGATCATTTTGTTGATTTTATTGCAAAGAAGCTTCCAAAAAGTCCGTGGCTTTTCCCAGAAGATCAAGTTTCTGATATGCCGGAACGTCTTTTGGCAGCTGAGATCACCCGAGAACAGCTATATCTTAAACTGCGTCAGGAACTTCCCTATTCAACCACTGTTGAAACAGAGACATGGGAAGAAAAGAAAGACGGCAGCGTCAAAATAGAACAAATCATCTACGTTGCCCGTGATGGTCAGAAGAAAATTATTCTCGGTAAAGGCGGTCAACAGATTAAAGCGATCGGTGCCAATGCCCGAAAACAGCTTGAAGAAATCCTTGATTGTCGTGTTCACCTGTTCTTGTTTGTTAAAGTGCGTGACAAATGGGGCGATGATCCGGAACGTTTCAATTACTGGGGACTGGATTACAACGCGTAAACCATATTAAGCCTATGATTTTCTTTCCTATTTCCGCTGTTTTAATGTCCGCTGTTTGGCTGTTAAGCCTGACCTTGTGGCTTATCCCCGAACAAATGCGGTGGGATTATGGGTTGTTTGCGATCTACACCAGTACTTTTTTTGAACTTCCCATATTAGCTGTACTTATCGGCACCCTTGGCATTTTTCTCCATAAAAAATGTACGGAGAGCCGCCTGTTTAAAATAACAATGGCGTTGAGTTGGGGATATGTCTTCTTCCCCATTCTCACGTCTGGTTTATTGATCCTTGCCTCAGTCACAGGCCTGACAGGTTATTAGCGGCTGCTGCGCAGCTCCTCATTAAAGGCAAGAATCTTTTCAGCAAGCGTATCGACAAATACGTCTACACCAGTGAACTTAATCATTTCGTTCACTGCTTTGATCTTCTTGTCTTTAAGAATTTTGCCTGATCTTTCATCGATCTTGACATCAAAATCCATTTCCAACTCTTCTGAATAGAGGCCCAACCACGTACAATTGGGTTCAAGATCGTGTTCTACACTGGCAAAAAGACAACCGTTGTCTTCGTCAGTTACTTGAATGCGGTGCTCCTCGTTACAAAGAAGCGGATCCGGTCCCAGTTTTTTGCGTAGTTTTTTGATGACCATATCGACAGGTGTCTGACGTCCCACAGCCTTATTCCTTATGTTGTCTTATTGTTGAGTAGTAAAACGATCCAGTTCCAGGCCCAAACGGGCAAAAACATCCGCCCAATCCCCATGTGCCGATTGGCGAAATAGTTTCATAGATGGATACCACAGACTTGTGACAGCTTCGCCCGCAACAGGCAAGCCCCAACGCCAATCAACCGCATAAGGTAAAACCATCCAGACAGGTTTCCCCATTGCCCCCGCCAGATGCCCAACGGCCGTATCACAAGTTATCACAAGGTCTAATGCTTCGATTAGGGCCGCTGTATCGGCAAAATCCAGCAAATCCAAACCGTAATTGCGCACGACTTTAGAAAGCTGTGGATCCGTCAGAACATCTGCACCATCACCAACCTGCAAGCTGAAAAAATCAATATTGCGCATGTAAAAAAGGCGTGAAAACGGCCAAATTCCGGGGGAACGGCGCGTATCCTTGCGGTAATTTCGGTCACCTTGCCACACAAGCCCAGCCTTTGTGCCGTCCGCATCTTTTTTCAAGCGATCCTGCCATTGGACAACATCGCGCTCCACGGCCTTCAGGTAAGGTGTAAAGGCAGGTAAATCATCGGGGGAATGAAGCCTAAGCAGGCCGGGCAAGCTATTTAAAGGTGCCCGCATATCATGACGTGGCAAGGGTGTATCTTGCGCTACAATACCATCCAAACCATTCAATGATGCAAACAACCGGGCCAAATCTTTTGGACAGGCGAGATAGACTTCCCCCACATATTTTTTCACCAAAGGAACAAAGCGGGCAAATTGGATTGCCTCGCTAAACCCGCCTTCGGTATACAAGACTATTCTTTTGTTTTCAGCCACTTGCCCATTCCATAAAGGCGCATCATCACTCCCTTTGGGTAAGACACAATGATAATTGGGTAGTTGAATGCGACTTTCATAGGCTGTCCAACCTTCGGCCCAATCCCCGTTTTGCAACAAAACCTGTGCTTTGCGAAAATTCACTTCCGCATCTTTAGGGGCTAAGTCCTGTGCCTTTAAGATATATTTCAAGGCACGTTTGACGTTTAAGTCATCCTGATAGGCCAACGCCAGCTCCAGACACGGGCGAACCTCCGTCGGGGCGAGTTTGGCGGCCTTCCCCAAATAATCAATCGCATCCAGAATATCGTTATCTTCACGCATAACAACGCCAAGCGCACATAGACTTTCCCAATCACCGGCATCAATCTGGACGGCTTTTTGGCAGGCTTGGCGCGCTTCCTGTATCTGCGCGAGATTAAGCAGGGCCAAGCCGCGCCGTGCATGTGCTTTGGCCAACATAGGACGGTTTTCAAGGGCGCGTTCATAACTTAAAATCGCACCGTCATATTCTTCTTTGCTGGACAGGCAATCTCCCATCATAAGATAGGCTTCAGCATGATTTCCGTCCAACGTGGTTTCACGACGCAAAACAACAAGGGCCGCGTTCCAATCCTTCAACTGCATTAGTTTTGCAGCTGATTTCATATGAATATCATTTCGCCCTTTACTATGTTCCGAAGCCAGCAGGAAATGTTTGCGCGCACGTTGCGTTTCCCCAACTGCCAAGACCAGCAAAGCATAAAGCAAATGTGCCTCGGCGTAATCTGCTTTAATTTCAATGGCTTTTTTAACATGCTCGCGGGCTTGATCGCGGTTTCCAAGACGGGCTTCAATGGCGGCACAACGATAAAATGCTTCAAACGAATCTGGCCATTTTTCCAAAATATAGCGGTATTGTTGAACAGCCCCTTGAATGTCACCATTGCGTTCCAACAATTGCGCCCGTCCAACATGGAAACGCACGTCATCCGGCGCAAGGTCAGCGGCGCGCTCATATGCCGCATTTGCCCGCTCAGACCGTCCCAACAGAGTGAGAATTTCACCGAGTTTACCAAAATAAGCTGCATTATGGGGATCAGCCTCAATCGCACGTTCGATCATGGCAACCGCATCCATCTTTAATCCCCGTTCAAACGCAGCAACGCCCAACAGGTAATTTGCATCCGCATGATCGGGATATTTGCGCAGAATATCACTATATACCTGAACCGCTTTTTCCATTTTCCCTTTTTTATGGGCGCGAATCGCAGCGGCCAAAGACAAGGAAACAGCAATGGGAATAGGGGCGTGCGTTGATTTATCCTCATTGGAATCAACGCCGTTTGTGGCATGATCATTTTCTTGCGCTTGATCGGTCAAGCCGGAAAATGCAGACACGTTCTTCACCCCGTTTACTGAATTTCATCACTTTAAGCTTCCATCATATGAAATCATAGGCCATGTTCCCATAGTGTTTTTTAACTTTTTTTCTTTTTTGGCCTTACGACAATGATCTGGTCTGACCTCGGCATCGTTCTTTCCACGCGCAAACATGGCGAAAACAGCATTATTCTCTCTGTTTTAACGCGTCAACATGGCCGTCATAGCGGACTGGTGCGCGGTGGGGCAGGAAAACGGTTATCCGCAATCACCCAGCCCGGCAACCTATTACATCTGGAATGGAAAGGGCGATTGGACGAACATCTGGGTCAATTCACCCTCGAACTGGAAGAATCCTATAGCACCAAAGCCATGCATTCACGTGAAAAGCTGACATATCTCAATGTTGTCTGCGCCATGTGCGAAACTTGCCTTGCTGATCGCCACCCCGTTGAAGGCCTGTTTGGTGCCACATTGATCTTACTGGATATGCTGGACCAGCCCCGTTTGTGGCCTGAAATCTACCAACGATGGGAATTAGGTCTTTTAAATGAGCTTGGCTTTGGGTTGGACTTAACTTCATGTGCAGCCACAGGCCAAACCGGAGATTTAATCTACATTTCCCCAAAAACCGGACGGGCCGTCAGTCGTAATGCTGGTGAACCTTATAAAACCAAGCTTTTCCCTTTACCTCATCATCTACTTGTAGATGAAGTAAAACCAACCAAAAAAGACCTTCTCAGCGCTTTTGTCATCACTGGACACTTTTTAGAACGCTGTGTTCTGGCCCCCATGAACAAGAAGATTCCATCGGCACGTACGCGATTTATTGACCGAATGAAATAGATGGTTAAACTAGGGCCAAATCTATTTGATCAAATTTTTTCCTTAATTTTCGAGGACCAATGACCGATACAAACCCAGCAGGCGACATTCGCGAAACGCGATTAGCCGACGCCTTAGGCGAGCGTTATCTCGCCTATGCCATGTCCACTATTATGTCGCGCTCTCTGCCCGACGTGCGTGACGGTCTCAAACCCGTTCACCGGCGCTTGTTATTTGCCATGCGCCAACTCAAACTGGATCCACAAAAAGGCTTCAAAAAATGCGCCCGCGTGGTCGGGGACGTCATCGGTAAATATCACCCACATGGCGACAGTGCCGTTTATGATGCGATGGTTCGCCTCGCACAGGACTTTGCCGTGCGTTATCCCTTGGTCGATGGTCAAGGGAACTTCGGCAACATCGACGGCGATAATGCCGCCGCCATGCGTTATACCGAAGCCCGCCTGACCGAAGTTGCCATGGCCTTGCTCAGCGGTATTGACGAAGATTCTGTTGATTTTCGCGATACCTATGACGGGGAAGAAGAAGAACCCTGTGTCCTGCCGGCGGCTTTTCCAAACTTGCTGGCAAACGGGTCCAGCGGGATTGCGGTTGGTATGGCCACAAATATTCCCCCGCACAACGCAGGTGAACTTTGTGATGGCCTGTTACATTTGATCAAATCCCCCAATGCCAGTATCGAAAAACTGGTCGACCTTATCCCCGGCCCGGATTTCCCGACCGGTGGCGTGCTGGTCGAAGAACGTGCCAGCATTATTGAAACCTATACCAAGGGGAAAGGCTCATTTCGCATTCGGGCCAAGTGGGAAAAAGAAGAACTTTCCCACGGCATGTATCAAATCGTCATTACCGATATTCCATATCAGGTCCAAAAATCCAAACTGATTGAAAAAGTTGCTGAGCTTCTGATCGCAAAAAAACTGCCTTTGCTGGCTGATATTCGCGACGAGTCCACCGAAGAAGTTCGCGTTGTTCTGGAACCGCGTAACCGGACCGTTGAAGCCGAAATTCTGATGGAACAACTCTTCAAACTCACAGATTTTGAGGTTCGTTTCGGTTTGAATATGAACGTTCTCGACGCAGACCAGACCCCACGTGTCATGGATTTGCGTGAAGTCTTACAGGCATTTCTGGATCATCGTCGTGTTGTTCTAATTCGTCGCTCCAATTATCGTTTGCAAAAGATCGAACACCGGTTGGAAATTTTGGAAGGCTACTTGATTGCTTTCCTCAATCTGGATGAAGTCATTCGTATTATCCGCGAAGAAGACCATCCCAAAGAAGACCTTATGTCGACCTTCAAGCTGACAGATGTGCAAGCCGAAGCCATTTTAAACATGCGCCTGCGTTCCCTTCGTAAGCTTGAAGAAATGGAAATCAAGACCGAGCACGATCAACTCAGTGCAGAACGCGACGGTTTACAAACATTGCTCGCCGACGAGACATTGCAATGGGCGCGTATTTCCGATGAAATTCGCGAAACCAAGAAAAAATTCGGACAAAAAACAGAACTGGGAAAACGGCGCACCAATTTTGGTGATGCCCCCAGTGCAGATGTTGTCAATTTTGAAGCCTTCATTGAACGCGAACCCGTCACCATCGTCTGTTCACAAAAAGGCTGGATCCGTGCTTTTAAAGGACATAACAACGACGAAACCACCATGAAATATAAAGATGGCGACAAAGAACGTTTTGTTCTGAAAGGCTACACAACGGATAAGCTTTTGGTCTTTGCAACAAATGGGCGTTTCTTTACCATTGGCTGTGACAAACTGCCACCAGGGCGCGGGCAGGGGGAACCCATCCGCCTGATGGTTGATATGGGCAATGAAAACGAAATTGTTGATATGTTCATTCACCAACCGGAACGCCAAGTCCTGTTGGCCTCAAGTGCTGGGCGCGGTTTTGCCATTCAGGAAAAAGATGTTGCCGCCCAAACCAAAAACGGAAAACAAATTCTCAACCTACAAGATGGTGAGAAAGCCAAAATATGCTTGCCCCTTACCGGTAATGCTATTGCCGTGGTTGGGGATAACCGCAAAATCCTGATCTTTAAAACTGAGGAATTACCCAATATGGCCCGTGGGCGTGGTGTCATCTTACAAAAATATCGCGATGGCGGTATGTCCGATATCACAACCTTTAACCTCGAAGATGGCCTCAGTTGGCAAATGGGCGGGGATAGTGAACGCACCCGCACTGTAACCGACCTGTTACCCTGGATTGGGAAACGTGCCGGGGCAGGGCGATTGGCCCCCACCGGTTTCCCCCGTAACAACAAATTCACCTAAGGTTTTGATCACCAATAAAAAATGGCGTCTCTGGTAAAACAGAGACGCCAAAGCCTGATATACCCACAAAAAATAAATCGGCATTAGAATACCGATTTATCTTGAAAACTGTTTTCGGCTGGTATATCTAGGTATTCAAATAACGTGGTGCGCCACTCAGGTATTATGGAAAAAAGAACATGACCCCCACTATTTCTGCTACGCCGCGCAATGACTGGACCTTGGAAGAAGTCGAAGCGCTTTTTGCCCTTCCTTTCAATGATCTTCTCTTTCATGCGCAGAGTGTTCATCGCCAAAATTTCGACCCAAACCGTGTACAGCTTAGTACGCTGTTAAACATCAAAACAGGCGGTTGTGCGGAAGATTGCAATTACTGTTCTCAATCTGCCCATCATGAAGCGGAATTAAAAGCTGAGAAGATGATCCCGTCTGCGGATGTTATCGAAGCAGCCAAAGCAGCCAAAGAAGGCGGGGCAACCCGTTTTTGTATGGGCGCAGCCTGGAGTTCCCCCAAAGATCGCGACATGCCGGAAATCCTGAATATGGTTAAATCCGTTAAAGATCTGGGCATGGACACCTGTATGACATTGGGCATGCTGTCTGATCAACAAACAGAACAGCTGAAAGAAGCCGGTCTGGATTATTATAACCACAATATTGATACATCGCGCGAATATTACGACAAGGTTGTCAGCACACGTACCTTTGATGACCGTCTGGCAACACTGGACCGCTGCCGCGACAATGGCATTAAATTGTGCACAGGCGGGATCATCGGCATGGGCGAGACGCGCACAGACCGCGCGTCCATGATGGTAACCTTGGCAAACCTGCCCAAGCATCCAGAAAGTGTGCCGATCAACATGCTGATCCCGATTGAAGGCACACCATTTGAAGCCAAAGCTAAAATCGACGATTTTGATTTTGTTAAAACTATCGCCGTTGCCCGTCTAGTTATGCCGGCCTCCTACGTTCGTCTGTCTGCGGGCCGTGAGGAAATGAGCGAAGAATTACAAGCCTTGTGCTTCTTTGCTGGGGCAAACTCCATGTTCTATGGCGATAAGTTGCTCACTGCTGGTAACCAAAGCGTTTCTAGCGACCGCAACATGTTTGACCGACTTGGCATCCAGCCAGAAGAACATCGTGAAGGCAAACCCATTCTGGAAGCAGCCAGCTAAGGCAACAAACTTCATACATGTTAAAAAGGCTGTCTCTTATTCGACAGCCTTTTTTATTTTTAAGACAAAGAAAAGGGGCCCCCGAAATTATTCGAGAGCCCCTTTTTTTAAATGATTGTGACCTTATCCGAAGATCACCGTCGGCAACCAAGTTGCCAACCCTGGGAACATGGCCAGTAGGCCAAGGCCGATCATC
Organism: Terasakiella sp. 4MB5A; assembly: GCF_050058155.1. GTDB lineage: Bacteria > Pseudomonadota > Alphaproteobacteria > Rhodospirillales > Terasakiellaceae > Terasakiella > Terasakiella halodenitrificans. The sequence goes on from NZ_CP188815.1 coordinate 2,290,487, forward strand.
TGAATGATAATAAAGGGCACGACACCTTTGTAGATTTGCATCGTTGACACTTCTTTCGGGGCAACACCACGCAAATAGAACAAGGCAAAGCCGAAAGGTGGTGTCAGGAACGATGTTTGCAGGTTCATTGCCATCATTACCCCCAACCAGACCGGGTTCAAATCCATCATCAACAGAACTGGAGCCACAATCGGAACAACCACGAATGTGATCTCGATAAAGTCGAGGAAGAAGCCCAGAACAAACATAACGGCCATCACGACCAACATGGCACCAACAACACCACCGGGCAGGTCGTGCAGCATCTCATGAACCATATCATCGCCACCAAGGCCACGGAAGACCAAGGAAAAGACAGATGCGCCGATTAGGATCACAAACACCATTGAGGTGATATCCATCGTTGAACGGCAAACTGTTTGCAGGATTTCTGCATCCCAGACCCGTTTCAACGCCATGATAAGGCCATAAACCAAAACCAGACAGCAAATGATCGACAGTCCAATACCGAACAAATTTGCCACATTGATTTCGTTCATACCAACGCGTAAATCCATTGTGTTGGTCAAAATAAGCATCACGACCAAGGACAAACCCGCCGCATAAAAGGGAATGCCGTGGTTTTCATCAATGCGTAATCCAGCCAGAAGCAAAGCACCGATAGAACCAACCGCAGCGGCTTCAGTTGGCGTTGCAACACCAGCTAAAATAGAGCCCAACACAGCCACAATCAAAATGATTGGCGGGATCAAGGCATGAGCAATACGTTTACCTAAGCCATCAACATTCAGTTCTTCTTCCGGGATAGCCGGTGAAGTTTCAGGTTTTAACCATGCCACCAATAGCTGATACAGGATGTACATGCCAACCAAGCCCAACCCCGGGATCAAGGCACCGGCAAACAAATCACCAACAGAAACAGGTTCCGGTGAAAAATTCCCCATAGCACGTTGGGCATCGGAATAGGCATTTGAAATCTGGTCACCCAACAAGACCAAAACAATAGAAGGTGGGATAATTTGCCCCAAAGTTCCCGCAGCACAAATGGAGCCACAGGCCAGTGATGGATTATAACCGCGTTTCAACATGGTCGGCAAAGAGAGCAAGCCCATCGTCACAACTGTTGCGCCCACAATCCCCGTCGATGCTGCCAACAAGGCGCCAACGATAGAAACAGAGACACCAAGACCACCGCGCAGAGTTCCAAACAGCATCCCCATGCTGTCCAGCAGTTCTTCAGCAACCTTGGAACGTTCTAGCATAACCCCCATGAAAATAAATAAGGGAACGGCGATCAACACCTCGTTGGTCATCGCATTTCCAAAAATACGCGAGGGCAGGGCGCCAAATAAGGACCACGTAAAAACATCCGTAGCCACACCCATAGCGGCAAAGAAAATACTGGTCCCCGCCAACGTAAAGGCAACCGGAAAACCCAACATCAAAAAGCCGCATGTCACAACAAACATGGCGAGGCATAAAATTTCAGCGATTTCCATAATCAGGGCACCTCGTGTAGTTCATGGTCTTCTTCCGGTACCACAACGCCCTTTAAAATCAGGAACGAGCGCAATGCCAGCCCAATTCCTTGTAGGGCAAGCAGAAAACAGAATACCAAAATAACAGATTTTAAGATAAACAAAGCCTGAATACCGCTTGTCTCAACAGAACCTTCCATAATCGACCATGACTGGTAGACATATTTCCATGAAGAATCTGCGATCAAAACACAAACCGGCAGAAGCAGGAAGACAACGCCGAAAATATCAATCACGGCCTTTTTATGAATGCTGGCTTCACGGTAAAAAACATCGACCCTGACGTGCCCATTGTGCAAGAGGGTATAACCGGCGCCGATCATAAAAAGGAAGGAATGCATATAAACGACTGATTCCTGCATCATAATGGAACCAAAGCCGAAAACGTAACGTAACACTACGACAGAAAACTGGGTGATTACCATAATCACGGCCAACCAAGCGACAGTCTTACCGATCGTCTGATTCAATCCATCGATGAAACGCATTAAAGCCACAAGAAAACCCAAGGCTTTTCTCCTTTTAAAAAGAGAGTGTGTATCATCATAAAAATTTATGATTTTTCTTGATTATTGGATGAAAAATGGTGGATCGAAATAAATCTGATCCACCATTTTGTTCATCATCAGTCGTATTTGAACGGCAAACGACGTGCATCCCAGTACGCGTTTTCAGACATATCAGACCAACGCATTGCTTTCTTACGGAAGTCAGCAAAATGCTTGAAGACCTTGCCTGTCATGTCATCGCTGGCAGCAACTTCACGCATAACTTCACCAGACGCTTCACCAATTTTGGTCATAACATCATCAGAGAATTTACGCAGTTGCACACCATGTTTGTTCAACAGAACGTCAAGGCTGTCACCGTTACGGGCATTAAATTCAGCCATCATGTAGTTGTTTTCAGCCATTGTTGCATTACGAACAACTTCTTGATGCGCCGGAGACAAAGATTTCCATACATCCAGGTTTACACCGCAAGACAGTGTGGAACCCGGCTCATGGAAGCCCGGGTAGTAGTAGAATTTGGTTGTCTTATAGAAACCAAAGGCCAAATCGTTCCACGGACCAACCCATTCTGTTGCGTCAATCGCACCAGATTGCAGAGACGGGAAAATTTCGCCGCCCGGCAGAGTAATTGCAGCCGCGCCCAATTTACGCAGAACTTCACCACCCAGACCCGGCATACGGATTTTCAGACCTTTCAGGTCTTCTACTGTATTGATTTCTTTATTAAACCAACCGCCCATCTGAACGCCTGTGTTACCACAAGCAAACGGTTTTACGTTAAAGCCAGCTGCCAGTTCGTCCCACAGTTCCTGACCGCCAGCATGGTGAATCCATGCATCCATTTCACCCGCTGTCAGACCAAACGGTACTGCAGTGAAGAAGTTGAATGCCTTGTGTTTACCTTGCCAATAGTATTCTGCACCATGGTACATATCCGCTGTACCACTAGAAACAGCATCAAACGCTTCAAGAGCCGGCACCAATTCGCCAGCTGCAAACAATTTAACGGTCAACTGACCATCTGTCATGTCCGTGATACGTTTCGCAGCACGTGCAGCACCTGTACCTAAGCCGGGGAAATTCTTCGGCCAGGTTGTAACCATTTTCAGTGTACGTTTACCGCTGGCGATTGCAGGCGAAGAAACTGCAGCCGCTGCACCAACCGCGACGCCGGAAGCAGCTCCGGCGAGAAAATCACGACGCTTCATGTGAAAACCTCCCTAATCACATTACAAATAATAGCTCGGGATCAATCCCGAACATCGGTATTATCAAACCAATGAGAAATAATGTTACGGGAGATGCAAATAAGATGCAATGAAAAGCCGCTACCAAGTATTACTTAGTCCGTTGCATTAATTAATTTTTTCTAGGTATTAGTCGGTATCCAACGGTACCCAAAGTCCGTCAACGCAACCTTCCAGAGGTGCATAACGCTGCTTGTACGACATTTTCCGGCACTCTTTAATCAAGTAACCGAGATAAACATAGGGGAGGGCATTTTCCCGAACATGTTGAATGCACCAAAGCACCATATAGTTTCCGACTCCGCTATAGGTGCTGTCGTTGGCGAAAAAGCTATAAACAGCGGAAACACCATCATCCAGATGATCCAGCAATAAAGCGGCAACCAACTTTCCCTGATCCCGAAACTCGACAATCGATGTTTCTACAGGTGTTTCTTCGACCATTGATCGATAATCAAAAAAATCCATAGACGCCATATCCCCATCGGTATGACGCCCATGTTGGTATTTTTCAAACAGTTGGAATTGTTCCTGAGTCGCAATCGGTTCACAAAATTGAGCCTGTAAATGAGCAAACCGTTTGACACTACGACGCTGATTTTTAGAAAAGGTAAATTGCGCGGCATCAACACGTACCGGAATACAGGCTGAACAGTTGGGACATACCGGCGAATAAGCCATAAAATGACTGCGCCGAAAACCACCTTTGGACAAGGCGTTATGCAAGGAATCGGCGTCTTTACCGCTAAGTTCTGTCACAATACGCCGTTCTACCTGCCCATCCAGATAAGGACAGGTAAGGGGAGAGGTCGTATAGAAAAAGACTTTGGGTTTTACCCGATCCTGGCGCATGATATCCAGCTTTACTGTTTAATTACTATCAACGTTATTCAACACCAACGTTCCTGCTAACATATCATGTAAGCAGCGTCTTTTGGTATTGAAAAGACTGACGATCAGAATCAAAAACGAAGTTGGTGGCGCTGTAAAGAAGAAAACTGCCGTTTGAATAAACGCCTGCAATAATTCTGGTTGCCCACCATCAAGACGATAGACACGTATACCAACAAAGCGCATGCCGTATGTCGCACTGTGGGGAGAAGCAATTAAAAATGTGTGATAAAGGATGGGAATCAGCGCCAAAATCGCCATTAAGGGTCCGAAAAGCAAGCCGAACGTCATAATCCCGGCGATACTCGCAACAACGGCCCCGACCAACCCCAGGCTTGCACATATAATGAAATCAATTACATATGCGATAATACGCTTGACTGAAATGCCCTCATAATATTCGGGACGTTCAATCGGATCTGGGCCTTCCGCTTTTCGATTGGCGGTTGTCTCTTGCCATCGCGCAGACGGTGTTACGGATCGAATTTCAGTCATTCTTTTTCCTTCGTTTTCGACATTTCGTACTCATATATATACAATTAGGCCGAAGGAGATAAATAAACAAGTTATTGACGGAAGTTCCTTCAATCTCTATTGAATGCTTCCAAGTGACACTTACACGATAAAGAAGTATAAAGAAATGAGTATTGATCCAAGAGAATTTAGAGATGCGTTGGGAAATTTTGCAACCGGGATTACAGTTGTTACCACTTTGTGCCCCGAAGGAAACCCGATTGGCGTGACCATCAATTCCTTTGCCTCTGTTTCTCTGGAACCACCGCTGGTACTCTTTTCCTTGAAAACCGACAGCCCTTTGAGTGACTTTTTCCTCACACAAGATCATTTCAACATCTGCATTTTGGCCGAGACACAAGAAAAAGTCTCCAACCTGTTTGCTGGTCGTGACGAAAATAAATTCGATCAAGTTGAATGGAGTGCGGGTAAAAACGGTTGCCCCCACCTGAAAGGGACACTCGCCGTTTTAGAATGCAAACGGGCCGAAGCCCATATCGGGGGCGACCACACCATTTTCGTTGGTGAAGTCACCCGCCTTGAGACAGAAGAAAACGGCGGACCGTTATTGTATTATAAAGGTGGTTATAAAACCTTTTAATCAGCGTGCCTTAAAAACAGGTTTGGTTTTGTCCATAAAGGCTCTGAATCCGTTCTGATAATCTTCAGAATCACATGTTGAAAAAGCCTCATCCAGTTCTTCTTGGCTCAACGGTTGCGGTTGTTTCAACCGACGCACCATCTTTTTATGTAAACGTGCTGCCAACGGCGCCCCTTTAGAAATTCGTTCGGCACAAAGACGGGTTTCCTCTTCGACTTCCCAATCTTCCACAATCCGGTTAATCAAACCAACCCGCAAGGCATGGGGGGCATCAATAACGCGACCTTCCAACAATAATTCCAGCATCACCGCCGGGCTGACAAGGCGTAAGATCGCATCCAGTTCAGGATAGGCCAGTGTGTGCCCCAATCGATTGATTGGCACACCAAACCGCGCACTTTCCCCGGCAATGCGCATATCGCAAGCACAGGCGATTTCCAAGCCACCACCGGTGCAAGCCCCCTTGATCATAGCAATGGTTGGGTGCTGGCATTCTTCAATCGCCTGAACAGTACGTGTGACAACTTCCCCATATGCCTTCGCCTCAGCTGCACTGGATCTTTGTTCAGGGAATTCTGAAATATCAGCACCCGCAGCAAATGCTTCATCCCCCGCACCACGCAAAATAATACAGCGCAATGCATCATCTGCCGATAAATCTTCGATCACATCCCCTAATTTCTGCCATGCAGGTTTGGTTAAGGCATTGCGTTTTTCAGGATTATTCAATGTAATGGTTACGGTTTCGTCATCACGTTGGACTAAAATCGGGTCGATCATTTTCTTTATTTCCTCCGCACGTTCCAAAATTGTTTGACGAACAAACTATCAAGTTTGCAAGATAAGGCAAATTGTTTGCACATAAGGATGAACTCGCATGCAACAAAACAGCTTTCTTAGCCTCGGTCCACACGGTTTTCACCGCATCGCCTATACTCAATGGGGGTTTGCAGAAGCCGGTCAAACGGTCTTTTGCGTCCACGGCTTAACACGCAACAGCCGTGACTTTGATTTTCTGGCACAAAGCCTGTGTGACAGTCATCCAGTCATCTGCCCAGATATGGCAGGACGTGGTCAAAGTGATTGGTTAGTGAACCCGAACGATTACGGTTTTCCAACCTACCTCAGTGATATGTCTGCCTTAATGGCAAAAATCGGCGAAGAACAAGTCGACTGGATCGGGACTTCGATGGGGGGATTGATCGGCATGATGCTGGCGGCCCAAATCAACAGCCCTATCCAACGCCTGATTGTAAATGATGTTGGTCCTTTTATCACAAAGGAATCGATCTCCTTCCTCGGCAGCTATCTGGGGCTTGATACGAGTTTTCCCACTCTGGAAAGTGTCGAAGAACATTTGCGCCAAATCCACGAACCTTTTGGAAAACTTGCCGATTCCATGTGGCATCATTTGGCACAGCATAGTTCCAGAAAGAACGAAGAAGGCCAGTTTGTTCTGCATTACGACCCGGCTATTTCCGTTCCTTTCAAAGCCGCAGAACCCATTGATGTCGACCTTTGGCCTATTTGGGAGGCAATTCAATGTCCGGTTTTAATTTTACGGGGTGAAAATTCTGACCTGCTTTCAAAAGAGACCGCAGAAGAAATGTTGAGGCGCGGGCCAGAGGCTGAACTCGTTGAAATTCCTCAGGTTGGGCATGCTCCAACCTTAATGGAAGACAGTCAAATCGACCTTGTAAAACAGTGGTTGGCAGCTTAATTTTAAAAATAACTCGAAAAAATCAATTATTTGGCTTAACTCCAAGGTAGACTTTCGTGTAAATTGATCGTTAAATCGCTTTGGAATAAAGGTTTGGATAAAAATCCATCCCAACGCCGTAATGCTTTAGTGGCCGGAGACAAAATATGAATCAGCTTGTGACGACAAACGATGCGCAATCCACAGATCTTATCAAAGGGGATGGTTTGGAAGATTACGTAACATTTAAAATTGCTGATCAATTGTTCGGCATTCCTGTTTTGAAAGTTCAGGACATTTTAATGCCTGACCATATCGCCTTTATCCCATTGGCCCCAAAAGAGGTTGCAGGATCGATCAACCTGCGTGGCCGTATCGTTACTGTCATTGATGTGCGCGTTCGCCTCGGCCTGCCCAAGCGCGCCGACAAAGGACAAAGCATGGGTGTGACTGTTGAACACGTCAACGAGCTTTACAGCTTGCTGGTTGATAATGTGGGCGAAGTCCTCAGCCTTGATGAAAAGAATTATGAACGCAACCCATCTACGCTGGACCCGATCTGGCGCGAATTTGCCTCAGGCGTTTATCGCCTTGACGGTCAATTGATGGTCGTTCTTGATGTGGATCGCATGCTGGATATTCAGACATCCGAACACAAAGCATCCTAAGCACATTCCTTAGACTAATAAAAAAACGCCGTATCTGTGTGAGATACGGCGTTTTTTTATTGATTATATAGATATTTATTTTGCCAAAAGCTTTGCAGCCTCGACCGCGCAATAAGTAAAAATAACATCCGCACCGGCACGTTTAAAACACATCAGACTTTCCAAAACCGCACGGTCATTATCCAACCAGCCATTCTGAACCGCCGCTTTCATCATCGAATATTCGCCACTGACATGGTAAACAGAAACAGGCACACCAAACGCTTCCTTAATGCGGTGTACGATATCCAGATAAGGCATCCCCGGCTTAACCATCACCATATCGGACCCTTCGGCAATATCCAGCGCGGTTTCCCGAATGGCTTCATCCGTATTAGCAGGGTCCATCTGATAGGTTTTTTTATCCCCTTTACCCAGCGCACCGGATGACCCAACGGCATCACGGAAAGGCCCATAAAAGGCAGAAGCATACTTGGCTGCATAAGACATCATCATAACATTTTGGAAACCTGCCGCATCAAGTGCGTCACGGATCGCCCCCATACGTCCATCCATCATATCAGACGGGGCAACAACATCACATCCCGCCATCGCCTGATTGATCGCCTGCTGACACAGAATTTCAACGGTTTCGTCATTCAATACACAACCGTCTTTGACCAGGCCGTCATGTCCGTCACTATTGTATGGGTCCAGCGCGATATCTGTATAAATGCCGAGATCGGGATATTTCGCTTTAATGGCGCGTACCGCACGACAGACGAGGTTATTTGGATTAACGGCTTCCTTACCATCGGGTGTTTTCAAACTCTCATCCGTGTAGGGAAAGAGTTCCACGGCGGGAATACCCAGTTCATAAGCCTCACCAACCGCATCAACCAACAGATCAACCGACAAACGTTCCACACCGGGCATGGAAGCCACTGTCTCACGGCGGTTTTCACCATCCAGAACGAATACAGGCCAAACCAGATCATCGACACTCAACGTGTTTTCACGCACGAGGCGACGTGACCAATCGAACTGACGATTGCGGCGCATACGCGTGCGCGGCAAAGATTCAGAAGTGAGAAATTGCGGACGTGACAAAACGGTTTCCCCCTAAAACAAAGTCTGCGCAATCCAATCCTTTTTATAGATTGTGCAGATAACATAAACGCCGGACGCTATATAGCCCGGCGTTTATGCTTAAATTATGGCAAAGAGTTACTCTTTGTTACACTTTATCCAACGCTTGTGCGATATCGGCAATAATATCGTCAGCATGTTCAATACCAATAGACAAACGCACATACCCTGGTGTTACACCCGCACTTGCTTGCTCATCTGCTGTCATTTGGCTATGCGTTGTTGAGGCCGGATGAATGGCAAGTGAACGCGCATCCCCGATATTGGCCACATGATACAAAAGTTCCAATGAATCGATGAAGTTACGACCGGCATCCAGACCATCTTTCAATTCAAAACCAATCAGGGAACTATAACCGCCTTGCAGATAAGTATCTGCACGGCGTTTCGCTTCACCTTCCTGAACGGATGGGTGGTTGACGCTTGCGACCTTCGGGTGCTTTTTCAGGAAATCCACGACCTTCAACGCATTTTCACAATGTTGGCGCATACGCAGCGGCATGGTTTCCAAACCTTGAATAGTTTGCCATGCGTTGAACGGGCTAGCAGCAGAACCAAGATCACGCAACAACGTCACACGGGCACGGATGATATAGGCAATCGGCCCCAACGGCTTAACCGCCTCTGTCCAAATTGCACCGTGATAGGATGCATCCGGTTGGTTAAGGGTAGGGAAGCGATCACCTTGTGCTTCCCAATCAAAATTACCCCCATCAATAATCGCACCGCCAACGGACGTACCATGACCCGCAATATATTTTGTGGTGGAATACATCACAATCGCCGCACCATGATCCAGCGGACGGCAAATCATCGGGGCAGCCGTATTGTCAACAATCAACGGCACACCCAATTCACGACCGATATCAGCCACTTCCTTAATCGGGAATACATTCAGTTTCGGGTTCGGCAAGGTTTCAGCAAAATAACAACGTGTTTTTTCATCTGTTGCTTTACGGAAAGCTTCAGGGTCACTCGGGTCCACAAAACGGGCTTCAATGCCCATTTGCTTGAACGTATTGGCAAACAGGTTCCATGTCCCCCCATAAAGGTCGGTAGAGGTCACAAAGTTATCGCCAGCCTGACATAGGTTAAAGATTGAGAATGTGGCAGCAGACTGCCCAGATGCCAGACACAAAGCCGCAACACCGCCTTCAAGGGCAGCAAGACGTTGTTCAAGCACATCCGTTGTCGGGTTCATAATTCGCGTGTAGATATTGCCAAACTCTTTCAAAGCGAACAGGTTGGCGGCATGTTCTGCACTGTCAAACTGATAAGACGTTGTTTGATGGATCGGAACGGCAACGGATTTAGCAGTCGGATCATTACGATAGCCGGCATGCAGTGCCAGTGTTTCCGGGTGAAGTTTCTTATCAGTCATTGGTGTTATTCCCCTTTGAATTAGTACAATATTGGGCAACAACAGACCATTTCACATATCAAGCGTCAAGACCGGAATGCAAAACAACCACGAAGACGCAATTTTATAAGTTTTAGACTTATTGAATATACAAGACAGTTCAAAGAAATAAGACTTTCCCTCCAACGTGCCCAAACCACATGACACGATAAAAAGAAAGCCTTGATTTTGTTACTCTCTCATTGAGAAATGCTGATTCGCATCCTTAGCTATGACTTTGAACGTAGCGAACCAATTCCTTATCTGCATTCAAGAAATGATCTTTCAACCAGCCGGACAGATATTCGAGGAAATCAATACTAATATCCTTACCGGACTCATGACCTTCTTTAATCTCCAAGAATTTGTTTAAGAAATCCCGGTGCGATTTTTTATGCTGATCCGCTTTTGGGAATTCATATTTATCCATCATGGCCTCTTCATGTTCCATATGATCGCGCGACAGGGCGGCAAAACGTTCCATTGTCTCTTCAACCACACGTGTACCGTCCCCCGTCATCATTTTTGAATAATAGTCGTTCAACAAGTTGACGAAGGCGATGTGTTCATTATCTATTTCCTCATCTCCAGTGCGTAAATTTTCATCCCATTGAAGCAACTTTCGTTCATCTTTTTCACTACGAACTTCACTCAGGAACTTGTTCACTTCTTCACGTAAGAACTCCGCCTGTCGTGAAAGATCGGATGAAGAGTCTGAAATTTGCGTTGCTGCCATACCTGTTTCACTGGCCGCCTGCTGTACAGACTGGATATTACAGGATACCTCTTGCGTCCCACGCGAAGCCTGATCAACATTCTCTGCAATTTCAGCAGTTGCACGGTTTTGCTCTTCTACAGAAGTTTCAATCGCACTGGCAATTTCATCGATTTCAGTAATGGTCGTGCTAATTTGTTCAATCGCTTCTGCCGCCTTATGGGTTACGTTTTGAATTTCACCAATTTGCTTTGCAATTTCTTCGGTGGCTTGCCCGGTTTGATTTGCAAGTGTTTTTACTTCTTGCGCAACCACAGCAAATCCCTTACCCGCATCACCTGCACGAGCGGCCTCAATCGTTGCGTTCAGGGCCAACATATTGGTTTGCTCGGCAATATCGGAGATCAATTTAACAACTGCCCCGATCTTGCCGACTTCCTCAACCATATCTTCAACGGTTTTCTTGGTTTGCTCAGCTTGAGAGGCCGCAAAATCAGCCACTTCAGAAGATCGGTGAACGTGTCTGGAAATTTCACCTTCGGATGCTGCCAGCTCTTCTGCAGCGGCAGCGACTGTTTCTACATTGGCAGCGGCTTCTTCTGATGCACTGGCAACAGCTGTTGCTTGCGCACTTGTTTCACTTGCGGTGGCCGACATCTGACTGGCAGAAGCTTGTAATTGCGTTGCTGCTGCCGTAACAGTTTCAACGATGGAACCGACACTGTCTTCAAAACTGTTTGCCATCTGGATCATGGCAGCGCGTCGCTGGGCTTCGGCCTGTTTTTTCTGTTCTTCCTGTTCCTGTTCCAGTTCGCGGACCCGGATCATTTGTTCTTTAAAATGATTAACCGATGTTGCCATTTCACCGATTTCATCGGTTTTATCGGTAAAAGGTACATCTATTTTCAAATTATCGTTGGCCAATTCATGCATCACTGATGTCATTGCCCCCACCGGGCGGGTAATTGTGCGGGCAATCAAAACACCAACCACGCCGATTACGACGATTAACCCTAAAACCATCAACATCAGGATATTGCGTAATTCATCAACAGGTTCATCCACTTCTGCCATTGTGATTTCAGCCAAGGCCGCCCAGCGCACCCCTTGAAAATCAATTGGGCCATAGGCTGACAACGCCTCGCGTCCATCGTCATAAGTGACCAGCGTTAAACCCGTTTTGCCTGCCAACGCGCTGTTCACCGCCTCCGTATCAACCTTTTTCTTCAAAATGGTTGCTTCTTTGGAAAAACGAGAATCACTGCGCATCATCTTGTCTTTCCCGACCAGATAGGCTTCACCCGTTTTGCCCATACCGGCAGATGCTTGCATAATATCGTTAATGCGTGAAATTGGCAGGCGTAAAACCATAACGCCCATAAAGTTATCACGTTTATCAAACATGGGGCTGGCTAAGAAACTGGCCGGTGTCATATCAGCAGCGTCATATGCACGAATGTCCGAAAAATAAATCGCACCACGTTCTTTATCTTTTACAACATTGAAAGCTTTGCCAAGATCGGTATCTTTCCACGGGCCTGTAACAACGTTAGTTGCAAACTCTTTGCCTTTTTTGACGCTGTAAACAACGCTTCCCTCATCATTTAACAAAAGAACATCTTCATAACCACGTGATTTCTGAAATTCACGGAACCAAGGATGATAATGTTCATGGGCGCGGCTATAACTGGACCCGTCACCGGCATCATCCAGCATACTTTTGTCGTCTTGTGGATTTTCCGTTACATAGAATTTTGATAATTCTTTTGCTGCGACTTCAGGGTTATCAAAACCGTAAAAACCACGTTGTAGGTTATTGAGCCCTTTAATGGTCATATCGCTGGATGTCGTAATATGCACATCATCTTCTACTGATTTTAAAAATGATTCCAGTTCATCAAAACGCCCATGCTGTACAGCCTCCAATTTTTCAAATGCAGCTGTTTCCAGCGCCTCTTCAGAGCGTACAAACGAAATAACCCCAGCAATGCAGACCGCAATAACCGACAAGCCCACAATAACACTAGGCAGTTTAGCCGATAGCCGCATATTTCAACCCCCATATAATATTTTCCACGTATAACTCTATAGTTGCTCCCAGTCCTTAAACATGACGTGTGTCAATTCCTGTAAAAAACTTAGGGATTTATACGTACATTTCATAGGCGCAGGCCGTTTTCATCTATTTCCAATGAAATTATTTCTTTACCTACGGTGATTTTTGCTTTACGTTTACGTAAACGTCATTAGATTATTAAGGCCTGCAGGCAAAAACCTGTTGGCTTTTTGCAACGTCCTACCTTTATGAAGTTAGGGCGTTTTAAAAACAAATAAATCGGCATTCGAGTACCGATTTATTTCACGACAAATTTTGGAGGACGGCATGCCAGACGGTAACGCTAAAACAAACAAGAAGGCTTATAAATTGAAAAACCCGGTCCGTTTTGTAACAGCTGCAAGTCTGTTTGACGGACACGATGCATCAATCAACATTATGCGCCGTATCCTGCAATCTTGCGGTGCAGAGGTTATTCACCTGGGGCATAACCGTTCTGTAGACGAAATCGTTACAGCGGCTATTCAGGAAGATGTTCAAGGTATCGCTGTTAGTTCTTATCAAGGCGGGCATGTTGAATATTTCAAATATATGATCGACTTGCTGAAAGAACGCGGTGCCGGTCACATTAAAGTCTTTGGCGGTGGCGGCGGTGTTATCGTCACTGACGAGATCAAAGATTTGATGAGCCACGGCGTTGAAAAAATCTATTCGCCGGAAGATGGCCGCAAAATGGGCCTCGAGGGTATGATCCAAGATATGGTCAAGCGTGCAGATTATGCACCGGCCAAAGATATTTCCTGCCCAAGCAGCCTCGCAAAACTGAAAAAAGGCGACAAACTGGATCTCGCGCGTGTCATTACCGCGTTGGAGAACGATCAACTTGACGCAAAACTGAAAAAAGATATCGACGAAGGCGGTGAAAAGCTTTCCGGTAAAGTTCCCGTTCTGGGTATTACAGGGACAGGTGGTGCCGGTAAATCATCCTTGACCGATGAATTGATCCGTCGCTTCCGCATGTACTCTAGCGAACCTAAAATTGCCGTTCTCGCCATCGACCCGACACGCCGTAAAACAGGTGGCGCCTTGTTGGGTGACCGTATCCGTATGAACGCAAACAACGCCGACAATATTTATGTGCGTTCTATCGCCACACGCGACAACAAAGCAGAAGTCCCGCCGAGCATGACCTCCATCGTCAATGCTTGTAAAATGGCAGGTTTTGACATTGTAATCGTTGAAACACCGGGGATCGGGCAGGGCGATGCGGGTATCGTACCTTATGTTGATTTCCCCATGTATGTTATGACACCTGAATTCGGTGCCGCATCTCAGCTTGAAAAAATCGACATGCTTGATTTTGCTGAAATCATTGCCATCAACAAGTTTGACCGCAACGGTGCAATGGATGCACTGCGCGATGTCGCAAAACAAGTTATGCGTAACCGCGAACAATTCCATTCCAAACCCGAAGATATGCCGGTTATCGGGACCATCGCATCACGTTTTAACGACGAAGGTGTTACCGCCCTTTATTATGAACTGGTCACCCAGTTGCAGGCCAAAAAACTTGGCAAGTTGAAAACCACACTGAAAGAAGCCCCGGGTATTCGCCACTCTTCCCCGAAAACAGCCATCGTTCCGCCGGAACGCCGTCGTTATCTGGCAGAGATTGCCGATACCGTACGTGGGTATCACAGTGAAATTGCTAAACAGTCCAAAATCGCACGGGAACGCCAACAATTACGCGAAACCGTACGCATGCTGGATGAAGCTGGCGAAAAAGGCAAAAAAGCCATTCGCAAGCTGATTAAAGAACGTGATCAATCCCTGGATGGCCGCTGCCATAAACTGTTGGAAATCTGGCCGACTGTTAAAGAAAACTATTCTGGTGATGAATATGTTGTCAAAATTCGTGACAAGGAAATCCGTACAGCGTTGAAATACGAAAGTCTGTCCGGTTTGAAAGTACCAAAGGTTTCTTTACCGCAGTTTGAAGACGAAGGCGAAATCCTGAAATGGCTGTTGAAAGAAAACGTTCCGGGTAGTTTCCCTTACACTGCCGGTGTGTTTGCTTTCAAACGTGAAGGCGAAGACCCGACCCGTATGTTCGCGGGTGAGGGGGATCCTTTCCGCACGAACCGTCGCTTTAAGTATCTCTCACAACATTCTGATGCAAAACGACTTTCTACGGCTTTTGACTCTGTTACCCTGTATGGTCAGGACCCGGATCACCGCCCCGACATTTATGGTAAAATCGGTAACTCCGGTGTTTCCGTTGCCACACTGGACGACATGAAAGTCCTTTATGGCGGCTTTGATTTGACAGCACCAAGCACGTCTGTTTCCATGACCATCAACGGTCCGGCCCCGATGATTTTGGCGATGTTCCTGAACACGGCCATTGATCAACAACTTGAAAAATTCGAGAAAGACAATGGTCGCATCCCGACCGATGAAGAGATCGAAAAGATCAAAGCATGGGCACTGGCAAACACACGCGGAACCGTTCAGGCCGATATTTTGAAAGAAGACCAAGGACAGAACACCTGTATCTTCTCGACTGAATTTGCCTTGAAAATGATGGGCGATATCCAACAGTACTTTGTGGATCACAATGTCCGTAACTTCTACTCCGTCTCTATCTCCGGCTATCACATTGCCGAAGCAGGCGCGAACCCGATTTCACAATTGGCCTTTACGCTGTCCAATGGCTTTACCTTTGCAGAAAGCTATCTGGCACGCGGGATGAACATTGATGATTTCGCACCGAACCTGTCTTACTTCTTCTCCAATGGGATGGACCCGGAATATACCGTTCTGGGCCGTGTGGCACGTCGTATCTGGTCAACAGCCATGCGTTTCAAATACGGGGCAAATGAACGTTCACAGAAACTGAAATACCACATTCAAACATCTGGTCGTTCGCTTCATGCACAGGAAATGGATTTCAACGATATCCGCACAACCTTGCAAGCTTTGCTGGCGACTTATGATAACTGTAACAGCCTGCACACCAACGCCTATGACGAAGCCTTCACAACACCGACGGAAGAGTTTGTGCGTCGTGCCTTGGCCATTCAGATGATCATCAACCAGGAATTCGGTCTTGCAAAAAACGAGAACCCGAACCAGGGTGCCTTCATTATCGAAGAATTAACCGACCTGGTCGAAGAAGCCGTTCTGCGTGAATTCGAACGTATTTCCGAACGTGGCGGTGTTCTGGGTGCAATGGAAACCGGTTATCAACGTGGTAAAATCCAAGATGAGTCTTTGCATTATGAAATGAAAAAACATGATGGTTCCTTACCGATCATCGGTGTGAACACCTTCCTTAATCCGCAAGAACAAGACCCGGTCACACCTGATCTGGCCCGTTCAACAACGGAAGAGAAAGAAAGTCAGATTACACGTCTGAAAGACTTCCAGACACGTAATGCCGAACAAGGTCAAAAAGTGCTGGAAAAATTGAAAGACACGGCACGTGCCAACGGCAATATGTTTGAAGTTCTCATGGAGGCAGTACGTTATTGCTCTATGGGGCAAATTTCAGAAGCCCTGTTTGAAGTGGGTGGCCAATATCGCCGCAACATGTAAAACAGACTTTGCATAACGACTAAAAAGGGAGCGTTTATTTGACACTCCCTTTTCTTATTTCCACACCCATGTATGCACCCTCGTGAAATTTTTGTTCAAACCTTCAAATATGATGTCCATATCACCCATATAGGGGTGTTTAAAAAGATTAAAATAAATCATATATACAATTAATACTAATAAATAACGACGCTTAGAAATGACGTTTCTCTCACATTGGCATACAGGAATAGGTCAATGAGTACAGAAGCATTTAAAACCATAACATTCAAACCCAACACCACCTTGTTTCGGGAAGGCGAGCATGCTGACTTTGCCTATATTATTCGAGACGGTAGCGTAAAAGTTTCAAAACGCGGCCCAAGTGGAACCGATATCCCCATTGCCTTGGTTAAGAAGGGGGGCATCATCGGTGAAATGGCAATTGTGTCAGAGGCACCACGTTCAGCAACCGTTACGGCACAGGAAAAAACAGTTGTCCTTGCAATTAGTAAAACCTCCTTTGAAAACAAGCTCCAGTCCATTGATCCTTTCCTTTATTCTTTGATTAAAACCGTCATTGCACGCTTGCGACAAACATCCGATCATACGGTTAATCTTTATGAAAAAATCAAGAAAATACAGGGGAAATCTATACAAAACACATCCCCTAAAAATGAGTTGACGCAGCAAAAATTTGCCAATGTAAATTTCATTTTCGCAGACCCTAATCCACAAACCCGGAACAGCTTGCGCGGTGGTCTTTTTGGCTTGGGTTTCAAAGAAATCTGTGATGTCAGCACATTATTTCAATTGCGCGAACAGATTAAAAAGAACAGATATGATCTTCTGATCCTTGATGCCGCTTTTGGTGGCCGTGAAGTCACAAGCTTCATTCATGACATACGACATGGAATTGATTGTAAAAATCCATTTTTATCCATTGTCGTTTTAACACAAAATAAATCCCCGCAAAATCGGGAGGCCTTGTTACACGCCGGATGCGATCATGTGCTTTTAAAACCAATTTCTATTGAAAAAATCTCTAGCGCCATCAAGGCCCTGTGTCATTATGGGCGTAAATTTATTGTCACGCATGATTATGTCGGGCCGGACCGAATGAATTATCAAAACCCAAATGGGGAAAGCGCCCCTGTTTTTGAAGTGCCTAACACCCTTGCTGCCAAGGTTTTAAATGGAGAAAAACCAGAAGATCTGGAACACGCCATTCATGACAGTCTTTGCAAGTTCAACGAAATCAAGCTGGAACGCCACCTTGTGCAACTGGCGTGGCTCATGGATCGCCTGACCCCGGATAACCCGGAAGGTTATGATCCCAACTACCTGTTGGATTGCATCGAAAATTCCCTACAGGACTTATCCATACGCATCAATCAAGACCATGCCCAATCAGCCAATAGCATTTGCAAAAACATGCATCATCTAATCGACACCATACGCGAAGACAGCACACAACGGATTGAAAAACTGGCTGACATGACGTTGTTTTATAAACAACTCTGCGAAAACATCCCCTTAGGGCAGGGCGCGCATCTTTCTTCTCAAACCTTAAGGCAGGCTTGAAGATAAAAGGGGATTGTCTAAAAACAGAACATCATTACATTATGGATAACATTTTTTCAGTTCGATGATGGTATCTACATAATGAACAACCGCGTTACGCTTTCCCATGTGTATTACGAAATGCGCGTTTACGGCAAATATCTGCGTGTTCACGCCATAGACCCCGATAGCGGGCAAGAGGCAATGGCAACTGGTCTGCTTTCGATGGGCGAAGCCACCCTTAAAAACAATGCCAAGCGCAAACTGGAATATATCCTAACCAAAAAACGTCAAGAAGGTCCTTCCTGAAGGTCGAAAACAAAGCACCAGCCCATAACAAACAGCTGAAATTCTCTGGGCTTTTTCATTGTCTAAGCTATACCGGCTGTGCTACATAGTCGCCCAACTATCGACCATTGATGAGGATGACGGATCATGGCATCGAAAATAATTGCAATCGCTTGTGATCACGGCGGTTTTGGACTGAAGTCCACCCTTGTGGAAGAGCTGAAAAAACAGGACTATGATGTCTTGGACCTCGGTTGCAACACGACCGATTCTGTCGATTATCCTGATTATGCCTACAAATTGGCTCAAGCTATCAAGGATGGACAAGCCGAACGTGGTATTGTCGTGTGTGGATCCGGCATCGGTATTTCAATTGCCGTCAATCGTTTCCCCGAAGTCCGCTGCGCCTTGATCCATGATGCCTTAGGTGCGCGTATGTGCCGCGAACATAATAATGCGAACGTCATTGCCTTTGGTGACCGAATGATCGGTGTTGCAACCGCACTGGATGCGATGAACGTCTTCCTGAATACCGAATTTGAAGGCGGCCGCCACGCGCGGCGCGTCGAGAAATTATCCAACCCGCCCGTTTAACAACGGCCCCCTCCCAAGAAAGGCTCATGCCCATGTCTTTTGAAAACTTCTTTACGGCCACATTGGCTGAATCGGACCCTGAAATCTACGCTTCCATGCGTAAAGAGCTGGGTCGTCAACAGGACCAGATCGAATTGATCGCTTCTGAGAACATCGTGTCACGCGCTGTGATCGAGGCTCAGGGTACAGTTTTGACAAACAAATATGCTGAAGGTTATCCGGGACGTCGCTACTACGGCGGTTGCGAATATGTGGATATTTCCGAAGACCTCGCCATCGAACGGGCGAAAAAACTGTTTAATTGCGAATATGTGAACGTTCAGCCGCACTCCGGTGCGCAAGCAAACGGTGCCGTATTCCAGGCATTGCTGCAACCGGGCGACACCATTATGGGCATGACATTGGCGTCCGGCGGTCACTTGACACACGGTGCACCACCTGCACAATCCGGTAAATGGTTCAATGCGGTTCAATATGATGTCTCTCGCGAAACACAAGATATCGATTACGATGCTGTTGAAAAAATCGCGATTGAAAATAACCCAAAACTGATTATCGCCGGCGGTTCCGCCATTCCGCGCCAAATCAATTTTGCCCGTTTCCGTGAAATTGCCGATAAAGTCGGTGCATTGTTGATGGTCGATATGGCACACTTTGCCGGTCTGGTTGCTGGTGGCGTTCACCCAAGCCCGCTTCCGTTTGCTGATGTTGTGACCACGACAACTCACAAAACCTTGCGCGGCCCGCGTGGCGGCATGATCCTGTCCAACAATGTCGATCTGGGCAAAAAGATCAATTCCGCTGTTTTCCCCGGCTTGCAAGGCGGCCCGTTGATGCACGTAATTGCAGCCAAGGCCGTTGCCTTTGGCGAAGCTCTGCGTCCCGAATTTAAAGACTATGCTGCCCAAGTGGTTGCCAATGCCAAAGTGCTGGCGGCAACATTGGTTGAACGCGGCTGTGATATCGTCACAGGTGGCACAGATACCCACTTGATGCTGGTTGACCTGCGCCCCAAAGGTGTCACAGGTAAAATGGCGGATGCTGCACTGGAACGCGCAGGTATCACCTGTAACAAAAACGGCATTCCGTTTGATCCAGAAAAACCGATGGTGACATCCGGCGTTCGTCTGGGCACACCTGCTGGTACCACTCGCGGCTTCAAGGAAGAAGAATTCAAGCAGATCGGTAACCTGATCAGCGACGTTCTTGACGGCCTTGCCGCCAACGGTGAAGATAACAATCAAACTGTTGAACAGGAAGTTCGCGTCAAAGTCGGTGAACTTTGCGCCAAATTCCCGGTCTACAAAGACTTCTAAGGAAAACGGATCATGCGCTGTCCTTTTTGCGGTAATCAGGATACTCAAGTCAAAGACTCGCGTCCCACCGAGGACAGCGCAGCCATCCGTCGTCGTCGTTATTGCCCGGAATGTGCGTCGCGCTTTACCACCTTTGAACGGGTGCAACTGCGCGAACTGATGATCGTGAAACGCGATGGCAGTAAAACGCCATTCGATCGCGAGAAAATTCTCAGCTCCATCAGAATTTCATTGCGCAAACGTCCGGTCGAAGAAGATCAAATTGAACGTATTGTCAGCTCCATCCAACGTCAGTTGGAAACATCCGGCGAGACAGAAATCCAATCCAACGCCATTGGTGAAAAGGTGATGGACGTTTTGCTGGAATTGGATAAAGTAGCCTACGTTAGATTTGCATCTGTTTATAAAGATTTCCGTGAAGCAAAGGACTTCGAGGACTTTGTCGAAAATTTGGGAACACATAAAAAATAAAGGTCCCATCGCACGTTGTGATGATGAAACCTTTATGAAATCCGCTCTGAATCTCGCAACCCGCGGGCTCGGCAATGTTTGGCCAAACCCGGCTGTCGGGTGCGTCATTGTTAAAGACAATACAGTTATCGGGCGTGGCTGGACTCAACCTGGTGGTCGCCCCCACGCCGAAACAGAAGCACTGGCCCGTGCGGGTGCAGCTGCACAAGGCGCAACCGCATATGTCACGCTGGAGCCCTGCGCCCACCATGGACAGACCCCGCCTTGTGCACTGGCCTTAATCAATGCAGGTGTCGCCCGCGTTGTCATTGCTGTTGAAGACCCGGACGAACGGGTATCTGGTAACGGTATAAAGATGCTTAAAAAAGCAGGTATTGAAGTTACACAAAATATCTGCCGCGAAGAAGCACTGGAAATTAACGAAGGCTTCTTCCTGCGCATCCTTAAAAATCGTCCACTTTTCACTATGAAAATGGCAACTTCACTGGATGGTCGCATCGCCGTTCATACCGGGGAAAGTCAGTGGATTACCGAAGCGCCGACACGCCAGCAAGGCCATCTTTTACGCGCCAATCACGATGCCATTATGGTTGGCATTGGAACGGCAACAGAAGATAACCCGCAACTGACCTGTCGCTTACCCGGTCTGGAAAATCATTCTCCGGTGCGTATCGTGGTGGATCGACGCATGCGCCTGCCTTTGACCAGTAATATGGTGATACAGGCTCAGGACATTCCCACATGGATGATTACACTGGGGGACCAGGACGACATTCGTGCCGAAGCCTACCGCGAAGCTGGGATCCAAATGATTACGCCAGACGACGTGACCGAAATGGATGGGGGCATTACCTTGTCATGGGTTGCCAAAGAACTGGCAAAACGCGGCCTAACCCGTGTCTTGGTCGAAGGTGGGAGCCATCTGGCCGCCGCCATGTTGCGCCGCCGCCTGATTGACCGTCTGTCATGGATGCATGCCCCGCGTATTATGGGCCATGATGGTATTCCAGCAGCACAGGCGTTTGGGGTGGATCACCTTGAAGATACGCCCTTTTTTGATCGTACCCACAGCTTTTCCTCCGGTGGAGATCTTGTTGAACTGTATCGCCGTCGCGATTTAGATATTACTTGAAAAAAGAAAGAAAGATTAAACGTCATGTTTACTGGCATTATTACCGATCTCGGTCGCGTAAAGACCATTGAAAAAAACGGCGATACCCGATTTGAATTTGAAACGGCTTATGACCTGAACACGGTTGATATCGGCGCATCAATTGCATGCAATGGCGCTTGCATGACGGTAATTGAAAAGGGAACAAACTGGTTTGCGATTACGGCCTCGGCTGAATCCGTTTCAAAAACCACGATGGGATCCTGGGAAGTCAATATGGCAGTCAATTTTGAACGCGCTTGCAAGGTTGGCGACGAATTGGGGGGGCATATTGTCTCTGGTCATGTTGATGGTATTGCTGAGATTATCGCCATTGAACAAGAAGGTGATTCACACCGTTTTAAATTCAAAGCACCCAAAGAATTAAAGAATTTCATTGCGCCCAAGGGTTCAGTTACGCTAAACGGCGTATCTTTGACGGTAAATGAGGTTGAAGATGACGTCTTCGGCATCAATATTATTCCCCATACCCTGCAAGTGACAACCTTTGGCAAATCCAAAGTCGGTGACTTTGTCAATTTGGAAATAGATATGCTGGCTCGCTACGTGGCGCGCTTGCTCGAAAAGGACGATTAATACAGTGAGCGAATATAGCCAATACCTGTCCAGCATCGAAGAAATTATCGAAGATGCCAAAAATGGACGTATGTTCATTCTCGTTGATGATGAAGATCGCGAAAATGAAGGTGACCTCGTCATTCCGGCAGAAAAAGCCGATGCAGATGCCATTAATTTTATGGCCAAGCATGGTCGTGGCCTGATCTGCCTTGCCATGACAGGCGAACGGATTGATCATCTCGGCCTGCCGTTGATGACCACGCACAATGCCTCACGTCACGAAACAGCCTTTACCATTTCGATCGAAGCCCGCGAAGGCGTTTCCACCGGTATTTCCGCTGCTGACCGTGCGTTAACCATTGGCGTTGCCATTGCCGAACAATCATCTCGCGCTGATATTGCCACACCGGGCCATGTCTTTCCGTTACGCGCGCGTGACGGCGGTGTTCTGGTCCGTGCAGGGCATACTGAGGCCTCCGTCGATGTGGCCCGTCTGGCAGGTCTCAACCCATCCGGTGTCATTTGTGAAATCATGAACGACGACGGCACAATGGCGCGTATGCCGGATTTGGTCGAATATGCCAAAAAACTGGACTTAAAAATCGCGACAATTGCCGACCTGATTGCCTATCGTCGCAAACATGATCGCATTATTGAAAAGAAAACCGAAACCAAGCTCAACAGCATCTATGGTGGCGAGTTCGATATGCGCGTTTACACAAACAACGTTGAATATGCCGAACATGTCGCCCTGATTAAAGGGGACATTACAACCGATGAACCGGTTCTTGTTCGTATGCACGCCCTTAATGTTTTGGATGATGTACTTGGCGATTGCGCTGCGAACAAAGCAAAAGAACTGCATAACGCGATGCGTCATATTGCGGACGTTGGGCGCGGTGTTATTGTCTTGTTACGTGAACCCCAACGGGCCTCACTTTCTGAACGGGTCGAAGCCCACGCAACAGGCAGTAAATCCGCCGGACAATTGCGCGATTACGGGACAGGTGCACAAATCTTGCTCGATCTCGGAATTAGAGATATGATTCTCTTAAGTAACTCTGCCCGTAAAAACATCATCGGACTGGAAGGTTACGGCCTGTCCATCGTTGATCAACAACCTATCCCGCAATTGGAGGATTAAATGGAAACCCCGCGTATTTTTGTCGCTGAAGCACGTTTCTATGATGATATCGCAGATGCTCTTTATGCCTCCGTCGAAAAAGAATTCGAAGGGAAAGGGTATGAACTAAAACGTTATCAGGTTCCCGGCGTTTTCGAACTTCCTTCCGCATTTTCCTATGCTATTCGTGCAATGGAAATGGGGGCCGCAGGTGCCCGTTACACCGGTTTCATTAGCTTGGGCTGTGTCATCCGTGGCGAAACAACCCATTATGACGTGGTGGTAGATGAAACATCACGCGCCCTGATGGATTTAAGCGTTAAACATAACCTTGCACATGGTTTCGGCATGATTACTTGTGAAAACCGGGATCAAGCCCTTGCACGCGCCTATCGCGACCAAAAAGATGTTGGCGGTAAAGCGGCACGGGCCTGCCTGCAAATGATCGAATTGAAAAAACAACTTCACCTGTTGCCCAGATAAGGACATCGTCCCCGATGAAAAAGAATAAATCCGTCAAAAGAAGTGCTGCACGACTGGCTGCCGTTCAGGCCCTTTACGAAGTGGAACTATCCGACAGTAATGTCGATGATGTCCTCATCTCGTTTATGCGCACCCGCTGGGATACACCACAAGAAGACGGTGATGAAGATCGCGATTCCAGCCCCTTGGCAGAACCGGACAAACAATTGTTTAGTGATCTCGTGCGCGGTGTCTCCAAACGCCGTGACGAACTGGAAGAAATGCTTTCAGGCGCTTTGTCTCAGGAATGGACGATTGACCGACTGGAAGCTATTGTCCGCATCATCCTAATGAGCGGCATTTACGAGCTTTACATTCGCCTTGATGTTCCGCCACGCGTTGTCATTACACAATATGTCGATGTCGCCCATGCCTTCTTTGAAGGGCCGGAACCGGGCTTTGTAAATGGCGTTTTGGACCGTCTGGCAAAAACATTGCGCCCGGACGACTTCAAGAAAGCCTAAAGAGTGCTGGGTGAATTCGAACAGATTGCGCAAATTATGGCTCCTTTGGCTGAAAAGGTCGAAGGAGCTTTTGCGTTAAAAAATGACGCCGCCGTCTTTTCTCATCGAGCCGGATATGAAAATGTCATTACAACGGACACCTTGATTGCAGGTGTTCATTTTTTTGCCGATGATGATCCGCGTGATATCGCCCATAAACTGATGGCGGTGAATTTATCCGACCTTGCTGCAATGGGCGCAACACCACGTTATTATACGCTTAATGCGTCCTATCCTGACAATATAGACAACAATTGGATCCGTACATTTGCAAGCGGTCTTGGCGATATGCAAGATCGTTATAGCATTTACCTGCTGGGCGGGGACACAACACGGACAACAGGCCCCCTGACCCTTAGCCTCAGCGCAATTGGCGAGATAGGGCAGGGGAAATCACTCACCAGACAAGGCGCAAACATCGGTGATTTACTATGCGTCAGCGGGACAATTGGCGATTGTGCCCTTGGTCTTTTGGTTGCCCAGGGTAAGCTCGCGGACACAACAGGAACACTCCACAAACGATACCTGCGCCCAACGCCGCGTGTAGAACTCGGCCAAAAACTTGTCGGGTTGGCCCACACCTGTCTCGATATATCTGACGGTCTGGTCACAGATTTTGAACATATGAACGTCAGCGCCGATATTCATATCAAAGATATCCCGCTGAGCACAGCGGCACAACATGCCTTGCAAAAGGATTCTGCCTTACTTTCATCCATATTAAATGGTGGTGATGATTATGAACTGCTTTTTTCTATCGCACACAACAGACAGAACGAGTTGCTGAAAATTGCGCAAGACAGTGCCACAAAAATCAGTGTGATCGGCAGAATAACAGACAAAAATGAAACCCGTCTTATCACAGAAGACGGCACGCAACTTACTGATTTGAAAAAAGGATATCGTCATTTCTAAGCGCCGAACTTGCAATCTGCATGTCGGATGACGATAATGACAATCTCGTAATCGGGTACTTTGGGCAAAATGAATGAAAAAAGCTATTCTCTTCTTGGTCTTATTAGTTGTTGTGGCCGGGGCCACCGTTGGGGCGCTCTATTTCCTCAAACTTGGTCCATTTGAACCCAAGGAAGCCCCACAAAAAACACCAGAACAGATCGAGCTAGAAAAAAAGACAACCACCACCACAGTCGCGATTAAACCGTTTACCATTCCCATGTTCCAAGGAGAGCGTGTTGCAGGCAGCATTCAAGTGCAATTCGCCCTTGAAGTCGCACTGGGTCAGGAAGAAGTTGTCAAAGCGAAGATGGTCCGTCTGGAAGACGCTTATCTGCGTGACCTCTATGTGTTTATGCCCCGTCTTTTACGCAACAAAGACAAATTGGATATCGCGGCCCTAAAAAAGCGCCTTAAACGCATCACGTATAAAGTTTTGGGGGAAGAAGACAGCAAAGTTGTCTCCGACGTCCTGATCCAGTCCGTCGCAGATAACCCCGGTTAATACCGCTTTTTATTCACCTTTATTGAAACGACCCAAATTGCCGAAAATCTGTTCAAAGAAAGACAATTCATTACCGGCTGTCGGGGTGGTACGCTCAACAAATTGAATGTCGCGCGTGTGCTGATTGTCGCGTTCTTCAACTTTTTCAACAGTCCCGTCTTTACTGAACTGAATGCGAATCACCTTTCGATCAAGGATCTTCGGTTCTAAAAAGGCGAAATATTCGACGCGTTCACTGATATAATACCAGGATTCACCACCGAATGTGGAAAAGGTTGACGGTGTACCAAGAATTTCAGCAACATCACGCGCATGCACTTCTCCGGGGATGACCTCAGACAAGCGCTGCTCTGTCGGAAGGTTGCCCCGCGTTGCATATTGCGCCCCACAGGCATTGAGCATAAGCGCTGCCCCCAGCAAGGCACCTAGACCAAAAACAGTATTTGAGCGAACCTTTTTCAACATTGCAACTCACAAACCTTGATTTTCACTTTGATAAGAGCCCCTACAATATCTTATAAAACCCGATGATCAAGTTTTATTGGAGCCCGGCGCATCGTGATCTTTTCCAAACTGTTTAAAACCAAGCCCGCTTTTGCCGAAGAAGTACAAAAGCTTTATGTCTCGATTATCAATCAATCGCGCAATCCCGACTTTTATCTGCACCTAGAAGTGGCCGATACCGTAGAAGGGCGCTATGACATGATCGTCCTGCATACTTTCGTTGTGATGCGTCGATTAAAAACCGAACAGGAACGAACCGAAAAATTCCTACAATCCCTCTATGACCTTATGTTTGCCGATATGGACCAGAACCTGCGTGAATTAGGCATTGGTGACATGGGGCTGGCAAGACGCGTTCCCAAGATGGCGGAGGCTCTCTACGGGCGCATTACGGTATATGAAGAGGGGCTGGCAGAAAAAGATAACGCCATACTAAAAGCCGCATTGGACCGTAACCTTTATCGCAAAACGCCAGTTAGTGACGAATCGCTCGAAAAAATGGCGCAATACCTGCGCCGTGAAGCGAAAAACCTCGAAGGCACCTCTATTGACGACCTCTTAGAAGGGAATGTTTTGTTCGGTCCCGCTCCCGTAGGAGATAAAAACGCATGAATACGCCAGATTTCACCTATATCTTTCAGGCTGACAAATTGGGGCCAAATCCCAAAAAAATTCACATTGAAGCCAATGCGGATGAATTATCAGGCCTTAAAGAACGTTTCGATTTGAAAAACATTACGTTTTTCAAAGGGACCGCAACTTTAAAACGCTTAAGCGGAAAGAAAATTGCCTGTAATTTTCAAGCACAGGCAAAAATTACGCAAGAATGCGTTGCAACCTTCGCACCGATTGAAACCCTTATTAATCTTGACTTTCAACGTATCTACGATAGCTCAATTACGCCGCTGGACAAAGAAAAAGAGGTGGAAATTGAAATTGATGCAACAGAGGAGCTTGATCCCATCATCGATGGTGTGATAGACCTCGGCGCGGCGATGGCAGAGGAACTGGGTTTGGAAATCGATCCCTTTCCCCGCGCAGATGGTACGGCCTATACCGAATTAGGTGTCGGGCCTGAAATCACGGAAGAAGAGATTGAATCGAACAATCCTTTTGCCGTTTTGGCCGAATTGAAAAATAAAAGTGACAAATAGCGCCATTTAGGCTTGCTCTATATGACACTTTCGTTTAAATAACCGCTCCCTCGTTGTCGAGCTTATATTAAAGAGTACAGAATAATGGCTGTTCCTAAGAAGAAAGTTTCCACATCCCGTCGCAACATGCGTCGTTCACACGATTCACTTAAAGCATCTGTGTATAACGAATGTCCGAACTGCGGTGAATTGAAACGCCCACACCACGTTTGTTCTGAATGCGGCCAGTATGATGGCCGTGAGGTTACTGACGTCGAAGCCGTATAATACGCTTCGAAGGAAGGATTACCCTCTTGTCAAACGTAATGACGCTAGCCATTGACGCCATGGGCGGCGATGATGCGCCCGATATGGTCGTCAAAGGCTTAAGCATC
Organism: Terasakiella sp. 4MB5A; assembly: GCF_050058155.1. Taxonomy (GTDB): domain Bacteria; phylum Pseudomonadota; class Alphaproteobacteria; order Rhodospirillales; family Terasakiellaceae; genus Terasakiella; species Terasakiella halodenitrificans. The sequence goes on from NZ_CP188815.1 coordinate 2,318,630, forward strand.
TGCAAGACAAAGCTCCCTGGTGTTCGTTTCCTGCTCGTAGGTGATGAACGTCAGTTGGAGCCTTTGTTGACTCAATACCCTGACGTCAAAGCAATTTCGACAGTTATCCATACTGACGAAGTCGTGACGAATGATGATAAACCGGCCGTTGCCCTTCGTAACCGCCGCAATTCGTCTATGCGTCTGGCAATTAATGCCGTCAAAAAGGGGGAAGCTGCCGGAATTGTTTCTGCCGGAAACACCGGTGCGCTTATGGCAATGGCAAAATTTGTCCTGCGCACACTTCCCGGTATTGATCGTCCTGCAATTGCAACGTACCTGCCACATCGCACCGGCGGGTCGGTTATGCTTGACTTGGGCGCAAACGTTGAATGCGACGCAGACAACCTGACCCAATTTGCTGTGATGGGCGAAGTCTATGCACGTAACGTACTTGGATTACCCAAACCAAAGGTCGGTATCCTTAACATTGGGGAAGAAGACCTCAAAGGCAATGATTCGGTCAAGCAAGCCCACGCTATTTTAAAAAACACCGAATTAAACATCGATTTCTACGGTTTTGTAGAAGGTGACGACATTGGTCTGGGTACGGTCGACGTTATCGTCACAGACGGTTTTACGGGAAACGTTGCCTTAAAAACCATTGAGGGCACCGCCCAACTTCTCGGTTTTTTCCTGAAAGACGCGCTTACTGGTAGTTTCCTTGGTAAATTGGGAGCAACCATTGCAAAACCTGCACTTATGAACTTCAAGAAAAAGATGGACCCGCGCCGCTATAATGGTGCAATGTTCCTCGGCTTGAATGGAATTTGCGTGAAAAGTCATGGCGGTACAGACGCTTTAGGGTTTGCAAATGCCGTCCAAGTCGCACATGATCTGGTGCATCACGGCTTCAACGACCTGATAAAGGAAGATCTGGAGCGTCTCATGGATGCCCATAGCGGCAACAATTCATAACATTTGGTGGCGACTATCACATGGCTTTACGTTCTAGAATCCTCGGATGCGGTTCTTACCTTCCGGAAAAAATCGTAACAAACGATGATCTTGCAAAATTTGTTGATACAAGCGACGAATGGATTACCGCACGTACAGGCATAAAACAACGCCACATGGTTACGGATGGTGAACTGACCTCCGACCTTGCCCGCAAAGCCTCGTTGAAGGCTATTGAGCATGCCGAAATTGATGTTCAGGACATTGATCTGATTGTCTTGGGAACAACCACGCCGGATAATACCTTTCCTTCGACCGCAACCAAGGTACAGGCTCAGCTTGGCTTGACCCACGGATTTGCAATGGATGTACAGGCGGTTTGTTCCGGCTTTATGTATGCTTTGGCAACCGCTGACAGCTTCCTGAAAACCGGACAGGCCAAAACGGCACTGGTCATTGGGGCTGAAAGTTTCACACGCCTGCTGGATTGGGAAGACCGCACCACCTGCGTTTTATTTGGCGACGGGGCAGGGGCTGTCATCCTGCGCGCCGAAGAAGAAACAGCCGAATCTGCAGGTATTTTATCCACACACCTGCATTCTGACGGACGTTACCAAGATATTTTGATGGTCGATGGCGGACCGTCCAGCACCCAGACCACGGGGCATGTGCGCATGGCAGGCAAAGAAGTCTTTCGTCATGCCGTTGTTAATCTGGCCGAAGTCGTCAAAGAAGCACTGGCTGCCAATGACCTGACGGCGGATGATATTGACTGGATTGTCCCTCATCAGGCCAACAAGCGTATTTTGGACGGCACGGCGAAAAAGCTGAAAGTGGATCCAAACAAGGTGGTTGTCACGGTTGATAAGCACGCCAATACCTCCGCCGCATCCATCCCGCTGGCACTGGACGAAGCCGTGCGCGATGGCCGCATAAAGCGCGGAGATCTGCTGATTATCGAAGCAATGGGCGGTGGTTTGACCTGGGGTTCCGCCCTTATTCGCTGGTAAGCAGCATAAATTAAAATCAACTACGCAAACCTTTGATATTGACGGATTAATCGTCCTAAGGTACCGTTTAAGTCTGTCTATTCCAACTTTGCGAGGACCCCCAATGAGTGAAAAGACCATTACCCGCGCCCAATTGACCGAGGCTGTTTATCAAGAAGTTGGTTTGTCTCGTAATGAATCTGCGGACCTGCTTGAATCTGTTCTGGATATGATCGCAGATACATTGGCGAACGATGAAACGGTAAAAATCTCCTCTTTCGGCAGCTTTTCCGTCCGTTCCAAAGGCGAACGTATCGGACGCAACCCGAAAACAGGTGAAGAAGTTCCGATCCTGCCACGCAAAGTACTCGTCTTCCGCCCCTCTCAGGTGCTCAAGGCCCGTATTAACGAAAACCAATAATGCCGCCGAAAGCGCATAGTTGAGAGATGACCAAATCGAACGATGCGTTCCGCACGATTAGCGAAGTCGCCAAGGAACTCGGATTGGCAACCCATGTGTTGCGTTTTTGGGAAAGCAAGTTTCCACAAATCAAACCGCTGAAACGCGCGGGCGGTCGACGTTATTACCGCCCCGACGATGTCGCATTGCTGCGCCGTTTACAGACATTGCTCCATGACGAAGGCTACACCATTAAAGGTGTCCAAAAACTTATGCGCGAAGAAGGCGCCCGCAGCTTTATCAACGAAGGCAGCGTGACTGTTTCTGAAGAGGATACAGAAACAGCGGAACCACAAACTCCACCACAGGAAGGGGAAAGAACAACCGTCTCCGTACAGTTGCGCGCACAAGTCGCCCCGGCGGTCCAGCAAGCCAGCCTGTTCGATAGCCCATCAGAAAATATGGGGCAAATACCAGACGAACAGGAAGCAGAACAAAACCTTGAAGCTATTTCTGAGGATGAGATTGAGGAAAGCACAGGCGGGGCTTCCTACTTTCAACCGCTTGCGACACATGATTACGAAGAACTGAACGACCTGCCCGAACCGGAACCCATTCTCGCCCCGGATGCCCCGGAACCTCAGATCATTGTCAAACGCGCCCTCAGCCCCACACAGCGCAGCAAACTGGAAGATGTCTTAAGTGAGCTGAAAGCCTTAAAAGACAAAATTGAGAGCGCGGCATAAAAAGTGAAAACTTTTGCAAACTAACCATTGCATCGCCTGAAAGCCCTCTATATATTGCCGCCACAAACATCGTCGGGACATAGCGCAGTCTGGTAGCGCACTACACTGGGGGTGTAGGGGTCGTGGGTTCGAATCCCGCTGTCCCGACCAAATGACAGTTAAGTCAATAAAATCAACATGTTATGAGTTATCTATTTTTCTAAGGTAGCATAGTAAAGTAGCATAAAGTAGCATAGGAAAAGGCGGCTCATTTTGGGCCGCCTTTTCTGCATCTAATTCGACAAGCTCACATCTATCCCTCGTCGACTCTAAATAGCGGTCATTTCAAGCAGGTTCACGCCGTTGTGCCTTTTTCTTGATAGCTGCGAGTAAATCATCAAGCTCACCCTCATCAATCAAACTGCGCACATATAACAACTGATCAATGACAGACTGCTTACTCTTGCCGCACTCAATCGACGGATGCCCTGCCTTCAACTCGACAAGATATGAAGAGCCATAACGAATTTCTGTGAAATATACGCCCTCAGAATCCCTAAACCACCACTTACGCGGTTTAGCAGCCACCAACTCTTTTCGTCGAACTGTATTACCGTCACACTTTCAGACGAACAGAAGGCAGACCTTAAACGCAAGTGGAGCAAAAAAGGTGCTGTCTATAAATCCGATGCCCGTATTCAATTACTGGCATGGGACATTGCCGACCACTTCTACACCAATTTCAAACAATACGGACAGGGGTTGAAAGGACAGTTGGCAACCGACAGTAAATTATCCGCTATCCGCTATAAGAAGTACCTTGATTAAACAGGTTTGGTAAGCAGTGCGGTTATCGTAACAATTCCCTTTGCCCGACATTGAAGCTTCGAAGCTATGCTTTTTGAGTAGTTTTTGATAATCACGGGAGCAATATTGCGATCCGCGATCTGAATGGTGGATTACGCCTTTTGGTGGTTTTCGCAAAGCGATAGCCCGCTGTAAAGCTTGTATCACAAGATCACGTTTTAAACGTTTACTGACAGCCCACCCAATAACACGGCGGGAATATAAATCAATGATAACAGCCAAGTAGAGCCAGCCTTCTTGTGTTGGAATGTATGTAATATCGCCTGCCCATTTTTGATTTGGACCCGTTGTTGCAAAGTCACCTTCAAGCAAATTAGGGGCAACATTATGAGTGTGGTCACTATCAGTCGTGCGTTTAAACTTGTGTGTCCGCTTTATGTAAATGTTATTATCCTTCATCAAACGGGCAACACGACGTTGGCTGACAGCAAAACCCAAATCACGCAGTTCAGCAGTCATGCGTTCACGACCATAAGATTGATAATTCTCTTGATGAATACTGCGAATGTAAGCCAACAAAACCATGTCTTCACGTTGTCTGGGCGATATTGAACGACGTTGCCAAGCATGAAAACCACTTTGACTGACGTTGAAGGCTTTGCACATCAAGGTAATGGAATGTTCTGTCTTCTTTGCATTGATAAATTCATATCTCACCGTTTTTGGCTGGCAAAGAAGACCGTCGCCTTTTTTAAAATCTCCCGCTCCTCCTTCAAAATACGGTTCTCTTTACGAAGACGCGCCAGTTCCTTGTGAATGTCATCGTGCGGGCCTGACATCAGGTCATCATGTTTATGCTGGGCAACCCATTTGTTAAGAGTAGACATGCCGATACCAAGATCCGCAGCCACTTCCTTGCGAGTCAGGCCACTGGTTAAGGCAAGCTGGATGGCTTCCGATTTAAACGCATCTGATTTTTTGAGATTCATAAGTCCCTCCTGTTGATCTTAATCTAACAGAAAGTACTCTCCACTTTATAGGGACGGGACCAGAATCGCTATCGTTTAATTAATGAGATGATTATGCCAGGTCTCACAAGTCTTGAATCTGAACGTGACGAGGCACAAAGGACAGATGACAATGAAACTGCAAGACTAGGTCCTGTTGACAAAGTATTTTACCCATACCCGAATTGATGTGACCTGCACGAAGCCAAGGAAACTGAGCATCGTCTTGTCATACCGAGTTGCAACCCGGCGAGCATTTTTGAGTTTGTTGAAGCAGCGTTCAACCTGATTTCTCAAGCCATATACGAAATCATCAACGGGAGTGATTTCCTTTCGGTTTTTCCGCATTGGGATCATGGCGTATCCACCGCGTTTCTCCATATCGTCCCGAATGGAGTTTGCATCGTAGCCTTTGTCTGCCAATAGAACCTTGGCATCTGGACCACCCCATTCCATCAATGGAGCATACCCTTTGTAATCTGATGTTTGGCCTTCGCTGATTTCCAGAGCTATTGGCAAGCCTTCGGCATTTGTTCGAAGGTGTATTTTGGACGTAAAGCCACCTTTTGAACGGCCGAGATCCTCTTTTTGAGTCCCCCTTTTGCCCCAGCAGCCTGATGATGGGCTCTGATGATTGTGCTATCTATCATTTGCACTGTATCTGGAACGGCTTTGGCATCGTTCAAGGCATCCAGTAGAACATCCCAAACGCCGAGCAATGTCCAGCGGCGGAATTGACGATAAACAGAGGACCATTTACCGAAGTAATTGGGGAGGTCACGCCAAGGTGCTCCTGTCCGGGCAATCCAAAAAATACCATCAAGAGTGAGGCGGTGATTTGAGGGAGGACGGCCAGATTTTGGCCCTTGGGCATGAAGGAATGGCTCGAAGAATAACCATTCATCGTCGCTCATCAAATTCCGCATAGACTTCTCCTCATAAAAAGAAGTCTTGAATCACATTCTAAGCAATTTGTGAACCCACTTTGTCAACAGGACCTAGGCGTTTGGACCAAACAAGCAAATTCCCCAACTTTTAAATATATCGGCCAGTTTTGGAAATATCTTCAAAGGCACAAGCAACGCCTGGCTGAAGATGAAATACTGATCGCTGGGGATTTTAACAGTAATACCCAATGGGACAAGTGGGACCGATGGTGGAACCACAGCGATGTGGTTAGAGAACTGGAAGAGCTACACATAAAAAGCTTGTATCATAATCATATAGGTCAAGCGCAAGGCAGCGAACTCCAGCCTACATTTTACATGTACAGGAAACAAGAGAGACCCTATCATATCGACTATATGTTCGGTTCAGAAATGTTCTACGAAACAATCATTAACTTTCAGATCTTCCAAGAAGGAAAATGGCTTGAAGTGAGTGATCATTTACCACTGCAACTAAACCTCAATAGCACAGACCTACCGCAATAGATGAAGCAGGCTTTACTCTAACGCCATATTGAATGCCCCAAAAGGAAAGTGCTTGCATTCTGGCAGGCGGAAGTGTAGGTAAGGGTTTCGGTCTATTTGCGCTTATTTTGGATACGCGTAAATTATTGATTTAAAGCTTATTTTTCAGTTTTGGTTATCGTTTGTTTTCTCATAATCTTAATCATTGGAAAGTTTTGCTCTTTTAAGCGAAGTTTTTTTCAACGGACCGGATCCGCCCAAACCTGACGGGAACTATTCTCGAAAATAGATAAAGAGCGTGCCATGACCGGACATTGCGGTCATACTCAGGGCACATGAAAACAAGAGAAGTATAATAATATCTTCTCTTTTGAAAGATACAGTATGACAAAATTTGAAGGTGTTGTTTCATCACTCGAACAGGCATTGGTAAAACGAGGCTATGAAACGTTAACACCTGTTCAGGAGGCTGTGATTGCCCCTGAGATGCTTGATGTAGATGCGCTTGTTTCTGCACAAACCGGTTCCGGAAAAACCGTTGCCTTTGGTTTGAACTTTGCCCCCACAATTTTAGGCGAAGCGACAAATTTTTCCCGTGCGGAAAAGCCCTTGGCGCTGGTCATTGCACCGACACGCGAACTCGCCCTGCAAGTGAAGCTGGAGCTTGAATGGCTTTATGAATTCACCGGGGCCAAAATCGCGTCTTGTGTCGGTGGTATGGATATGCGAACCGAACGCAACAACCTGTCACGCGGCGCACATATCGTCGTCGGTACGCCCGGACGTTTGCGCGACCATATCGAGCGCGGGTCTTTAGAGCCGTCGGCGCTGCGTTGTGTTGTTCTGGATGAAGCTGATGAAATGCTGGATCTGGGGTTCCGAGAAGAACTGGAATGTATCCTGGATACCACACCGGTTGAGCGCCGCACCCTGATGTTTTCCGCAACTGTCGGGCGCGGGATTGCCACCTTGGCGAAACGCTATCAACGGGACGCTGTTCGCCTTGAAACCAAGGCAGCGGAAAAGCAACACCGCGATATTACATATAAGGCCTTTCAAGTCGCCCCGAGTGACCGCGAAAATGCCATCATCAATATCTTGCGTTTCCATGAAGCCAAAAATGCCATTATTTTCTGCGCGACCCGTGCGACCGTCAATCATTTGCACAGTCGCCTGAACAACCGGGGCTTTTCTGTTGTCGCATTGTCCGGTGAACTGAGCCAGAATGAGCGTTCTCATGCCTTGCAAGCCATGCGTGATGGACGTGCCCGCGTTTGTGTCGCAACCGATGTTGCCGCGCGCGGTATTGATCTGCCCAATCTGGAACTGGTGATCCACGCAGACATTCCCCGCAACAGCGAAGCCTTGCTGCACCGAAGCGGACGAACAGGACGGGCAGGGCGAAAAGGGGTCAGCGCACTGGTTGTGCCTTACAATCAACGCCGCCGCACAGAACAAGTCTTGAACCATGCCAAAATCACTGCAGATTGGACCAAGCCGCCCTCTGTCGAAGAGGTCCTGCAACGTGATCGCGAACGTTTCCTGACCAACCCTGTGTTCGATCAGGAAATTGACGAAAATGAAAAGGACTTTCTGCAGGACGTCATGGCGAAATTCAGCCCTGAACAAATTGCACTGGCCTTGATCCGTCTGCAAAATACCGAACAACCAGCCCCTGAAGAATTGCTGGATGCCCCGCAAGGCAAAGACCGGGAACGCCCCGAAAAAGGCCCAAGGGTCGATTTTGAAAACGGCGTCTGGGTCAGTCTCTCTGTCGGGCGCACACACAATGCGGAACCTCGTTGGATTTTGCCCATGCTCTGTCGGGCAGGCCATATCACCAAAGGGGAAATTGGCGCGATTAAAATTCAGGATGATACCACCTTTGTTGAATTCCACCCTGATAGCATTGATAAATTCCTCGCCGCTGTCGGGCCAAGCCGCAAGGTCGAAAACGGCGTCACCATTGATCGTTTAAAAGAAGTCCCTGAATTTAGTTCTGATACACGGGGCAAACGCAGCGCACGTGATAACAACCGCAAAGGACGCAGCAGAAATGATCGCGAAGATCGAGGAGAGCGTCGTCCGCGCAAAGCTGCCCATCGTGGGAAATCTGGTGAACATAAAAAGTTTGAAGGCAAGTCAAATGATGACAGTGCCCCAAGAACAGACAAGCCTGCAAAAAGCAAAAAGTCTTATAAACCCAAAAAAGACGGGGACAGTAAGGCTGGCATGGGCCCGATAAAACGCAAGCGTAAGCCAAAGAAAATCTAATACAAAAAAAACCTTGTTCGCTTGAGCAAGGTTTTTTTTATTCTAAAATAGAAAACGGATGCTCCGCTTCAATAACTTTAGAAAAATCGGCCATAAAAGTTGAATATTTGCTGCTTAAATAATGATAGAGCGGTTTGCTTTCCACAGTGAATTTAAGGCGGGGGGAGACACTTAAGCGTCCATCATCCATCAACAGTTTAACCGTTTGTTTTTCACTTAAAAAACCGCCAATTGCCCCACGATTAAACGCTTCATACATTTTATCTTCCGAATAAAACTGGGCAATATTCTGCATGTCCAAAAAATGTTTTAGAATATATTCTTCGTGCCATTTAATGCCCTTAACGTATCCCAAGGGTTTTTTATTCGAGATATTATAATCAGAGTTTTCCCAAATGGCATTTGTGAGTTTAAAAAGAGGAACAAGGGAGCGCACAAAGGTCTGCTCATAAGCTTTTTCAGCAAGAGACAAACGGTAAAGCTCACCATCCACCAGCTTTTTATTGAAGTGCAAGATTCCTCTTGTACCGGGTAAAGGGACGACCTTTATGTTACAGCCTAATTTCTTATAAATTTTCACTAAAATTTCTTTAGCCGGAATTGCCAAAGGATCCCCCTGCATCATTCCGATTTTTTGGGGGCAATAACTACTATTAGACTGTGCATTTACACTAAAACTACTGATAAGAGCAATTAAAGCAACTGTTAAAAATTTATACATATGAATGAACATCCCCGTTTATATATAAAAAATATAGCTAGTAACGTTGATTTTCAACTATAAAACATTATCAGTCCGTCATCCGAATTGTATCGTCATCATCAAGGGCTTCTTGATCTGCAATTTCTCGTTCTTCCATTTCTCTTTGTGCTTCATCCGCTAATTCCTCGGCTTCCTGATTTCGAGGATCAAGCGGACTGACAGAAGGTGTAACAGCAAGCATTTCGAACACAAAATCTGTTTTTTCATCGTTCGACAAAGTTTCTTTCTTAAAGATACGAACCGCTGCCACCACAATCAACGGAATTTGAATAACAAACATAAAGATAAACAACCCCTTTGGCCCAATAATTTGCATCGCCTGAGCAGAGACCAACGGAGCAATCAACGCACCCAATCCATAAAATAAAACCATCGATCCGCAAACCGGGACAAATTCATCTTGTTCAAGATAATCACTAATATGGCTGGATGAAATGGCATAAAGCGGGAAGGCCATAAAGCCTAAAAGAGCCGCCATATATTTGATGGTATCGGCATTCAGGAAAGCAGGAATTAAAAAGAGTGTGCAAACCAAAGATGTCCCAAGTCCCAATCCGAGGATAATTTTACGTCGATCTATACGGTCTGAAAGCTTCCCAATCGGCCAAAGAGCAACCATCCCACCAACCATCAGGAAAAACATGACTTGAGAGACATCGGATGTATCCAGCCCGATCCGCAAAACATAAACAGCCAGCATTGTCCATAATGCACCGCTGACCAAACCGGACACTGCAATCCCCAGCATGCCAAGTGGAAACCGCTTTGCCAGCTTGCCAAACGCCATTGTCGAACTTTCCTGAATTTCAGGTGCAACAATCTTTTTCCCCAAAGTGAGAGGAAGAAGGGCAACCGACAAGGCAACAGAGACCAACACAAACAGATTGTAACCGGAAACTGAAGTCAAATTCAGGAGAATTTGGCTGATTGCTGAGGCACTCAGGACAATCAGCATGTAAACAGAAAACACCGTCCCACGATTATCATTGCCTGTAGATGCATTTAACCAGCTTTCTCCAACCAAAATCAATCCGCCAAAGCACAAGCCCGTTAAGAGGCGCAAACAAAACCAGACATAAGGATCAACAAAGACCGCATGCAACAACGTCGCCGCAGAAGAAAGAGACGCAAAAGCTGCAAAAGACCGGATATGCCCAACACTGTTAATAAAAGAGGGAATAACAAAAAAGCTGACAATATAGCCCAAGAAGTAAGAAGACAGGATAAAGCCGGTGGATGTCAACTCAAAGGACTCCATCTCTGCACGTAAGCCCAGCAATGTGCCTTGCAACCCACCACCGAGGTTGATCAACCAAATACTCGCTAACAACGCGATAAACGGTGAGATTGCTCTGCTCATACTCTTATTCACCCTAACTGTATTTTTCATAATTCACTCTAGTCTTTCGCATTCTATGGAAACATTTTAAAGCCTTGTTGTGCAATGATTGTTTAAAAAAAATAAACAAAACTTGACAGCTCCGACAGCGAACAATTTAAAGGTGTAAAAATTACATAAAAGGAAATTTAAAATGATTAAAAAATTTGCGCTGTCTTTAATGGCCTCTATGTCTGTCGCATGCGTTGCGCAAGCTGGCGGTAACTCACCTTATTATGGTCGGGTTGATGGGGGCATCGTGATCGCTGAAGATACCTCCTTTTCTTCTTCCGCCACCCAATACGGGGTGACTGTAAACGCCACAGGTAACATCGAAAAGAAAGCTGGCTACACCATATCCGGTGCAGTAGGTCGCCATATGAACAACCTTGTTGCCCTTGAACTTGAAGCCGGATACAGCAAGTTTGATTACGACAAAGTCACAGGGAACCTGACGGCAAGCGCTGGGGGGACAAACTATGTTGTCAACGGCAGTGCAGATATTGATGGTTCCATTCAAACCGTGACAGCAATTGCCAATGCTATTTTCACGCCTCTGGGGAACAAAAAAAGCAGACTTTCGCCCTTCGTTGGCCTTGGGATTGGTGCGGTTTATAGCAAAGATACAATTGATTCTATCGGAACATTGCAAGTCAATGGCAGCGAAAGCGATACAAACCTTATTGCAAACGCAATTGTTGGGTTGGATTACGCAATCAACAAGAATACATATGTCGGCGCAAAATACCGTTATCTATGGGCAAACACTGGTCAAAACGGTTTTGACGATATGAAAGCACATACACTTACAGCAAACGTCACATTTAACTTCTAGGCTATCGCCGCTAAATTTACAGTTTTACAGTCTATTAAACGGGGCAGATTATCTGTCCCGTTTTTTTATAAACTCGCTAATATACTTCATTTAAAATACCATCAACAATTAATGAAAATCATTTGCAAATAGGTTTTTTTTATGCAAAAAGAATAGATATTGATAATTACTCGCAACAAACCAATTGGAATACAAATGTCTAAAACACTTAAATTCCTGAGCTTAACTTCCGCACTGGCCATTTCCAGTGCTGCCTTTGCAGACGGCGTAAAGGTAGAAGTTGTCGATAAATCCTTTAACCCCGGTGGCGGTTTTCTGGCATATACGGAATTTGAACTTTCCGGCGAACCCTTGGCTGAAAGTCTGGGGCTTGATCTTGATGTACTTGATCCTGTGGCTCTGAACAAACCGACAGCCTTCGATTACACAGCCGGGATCGAGTCTTATGAGTATTCCGAAGAAGCGATGTATGCGGTTAATTATCAATCAAAAATGGGACCGCACCTTGCCAACGGCCCGCTTAACACAAAACGTGGTGGCACACCGGAAAGCTTAGGCAAGCGTTTTATTGAATTGTCTGCATCCGTTGCTTTCCCAACAGAAGAAATTCCGTTGAATATGTATCCGATCACGTTCCCGTATCAAAACGGTATGCCTGAATTTGCGGGGCAGGTGGATACTGCGACCGTCAATACAGACGAAGTTGACATGCTGGATGCACAGGGTAAATCATCGAAAGTCAAAATCGATATCCCGGCTTATTTCCGTGATTATGCCTCCCTTGCATGGATTGAGTCCGGTATGGACAAATCCTTCAATCCCGCCGCCGTCGGCGGACAGATGTTAAAAGACGTTATGTGGTCACAAGATTTCCTTGGCGGCATGCATACAGTTGAAGGTGATGAAGAAGTGGAAGCCACCTCATCCGATATGGATGCGGACGGCAAACATGCGTTGGGTGTGTCTTCAGCAGACGGTTTTAACGGTGTTATCCTGACAGAAATCACATGGGACAAGCTCCTTACCTTGAAAAACCAGTTCGGCTATGACGGTAAACAACTGGGCACAAAAATCACCAGTACCTATGATCCGGCAAACGGTCCGGTCTGGTTCCCGGCCAATGTTGCGGTTAGCGAAAAAATGGTCAATGGCACCAAAGCCATTGGGGACCTGAAAGTGACAGATGGTCGTTCCACATTACGCGACACATGGATGCTGTTGTGGCCCCTCAGCGAAGTTTACGCCTTTAGTGACCAACGCAGTGCTAACACGAACCAAAACCCGGCTTTCCTTTCTGTATTTGATGGGGCGCCATTCCCCAGTGCCCCGGCGGCCAACACAGATACAGACCTGAATAACGATGTAGAAAGCGATGATCCGTTCTCCGTCGTTAGTGTCTTGGCAAATGCCGCTTTCAAAAACTTGGATGCCCTGCATTTTGATGCCAAAGCAGGCACATTGGTTGATGATGTTATTGGTCAAAACGTGACCACTTTTGATGCCGCTTACGCCTTGCAAGCCCTAACGATCTTCCAACGTTCACAAGATGCGCTGCCGGTTGGTTATGCGTCAGCTGATGCCGGTGAAAGCCTGAATACAGAGCGTGGTCAACGGGCCTTGGAAATGATCAAGGCGCAAGCTGATTTTATCGTTGATAAACTGATTGCAAAAAATGGCTTGGCTGTTGATAGCTATAACCTGAAAGATGGCGCAGGCAAAAACCAAACCGTTGGCACTCAGTTTGCCGTGATCCGCGGTCTCGCAGCCGCAACAACCGCCACAGGCGATATGCGTTACAAAGAAGCTGCACGTAACGTTTACAACCAAGTCGAAGCCCTGATGTTTGACAAAGATACGGGCACTTATGCCAATGTTATCGGGCAACCAACGCAATATACACCGTACACAGTGGCAGCTGTCAGTGCCGGTTTACGTTCCTTGATGCTGGATCTGCGTAACGAAGAAGGTGAGAACAATCCCAATCTGAATTTGGCACACCTGACAAAACGTTACACCACGTGGTTCCGTACCGTCATTAACGGTGAAAAAACCAATGAAGGTATGCAGTTGGCTGAATGGGTCGGCGACTCCGGTGAGAACCTGCTCAGCGAAAACAACAATGGTGACACAGATAAAGACGGTGTGGCCCAAGTTGTTTATGCAGGTGGAAAATACGGCACCGCCATGACAATGGCAAATAAGGCAATTGTTTCAAAACGATAAACCTTTTTCATTCAAAAACCGGGGAGGCCTTTCTCAAAAGGTTTTCCCGGTTTTTTTGCGTTCTATCATAGATTTTTGACGTATATCAATTAAGACGCATTTGCAATTATGTAGACCTTCTGAGATTAATATTTATTCTTACTTTACTTCAGAGCAGAATGAGCGAACATGAGTACGCAAACAAGAAAAACACATAAAGAAGTTATTGCGGCGGCGTCCCTTTGGCGCAAACTTTCGTATCAATCCAAGCCTGCCGAATTTATCCTTTATATTCTGGTGATTAGCGGCCTTTTATTATGGGATGGATTTAGTCTGCCGTGGCAAGTGACACGACCGGCATTGGGAATTCATTTCCTTGTTTCCTTAATTCTTTTTCCTATTTTCGTTCTGCCGTTTTGGTTATCGCATCGTGATTTAATGAAATCATCAACCAAACCTTTCCTGCGTAAGTCCGGTACCCTTATCGAATATATTTTAATCTTACTGTTTCTGAGCGGTCTGTATTTATCCTTTTTCGGCAACCGGGGTGACCTGATGGGGCAGGCTGTGTACTGGATGCATTTATTACCCAGCATCCCCCTTGCCATCATTGTCTATATGCATGCAAAACGCTGGAGCATGCTTAAAGCCTTAAAATGGCTTCTTGCCTTTGGTCTTGCCATCGCAGCTCTTTCCACCACCGCATTTGCAGCCGTTGAAACTACGGGTTTCACACTAGGTCCCGATACAAAAATCCTGTATAGTGCCAATGGTGATACCGGCAGCGTATCTTGGATTGATAAAGATAGCGCAAAACGGCTTGGCGAGATTACGCTCGGTGGTGATATTCGTCGTTTGGCCCTTGGTGAAAACAGATTGATGGCCGCGACAGATTACACAGGTCATCGTGTTATTTTCTTCAACCAAGACAAAATTCTCAGCGAGTATAAAGTTGCGTACCGTCCCTTCGGGATTGTCTATGACCCACGAAACAAACTGTTTTGGGTTGCGGCTTTTGAAGGGCACCGCCTTTTGGGACTTCACCCGGATAAGGGCGTTGTTTACAATTTAAAAACCCGTGAAACGCCACGTGGCTTGGCCCTGTTATCAGATGGGCGCTTACTCGTTACCCATTCCATGATCGGTGAAGTCTCCATTTACGATACAACCGTTTTACCGCCTGCACTTAATGTCACCTTGAAATTACATGAAACACAGGAACCGGAAGACGAGTTTATCTCGCAAGGGGTACCGCGCCTGCTGGACGACATTGCTATCAGCCCGGATGAAACGGAAGCTTGGTTACCGCATGTTCTCTGGAACTTTGATCACCCGTTCCAGTTTCAATCCACTGTTTTCCCTTCTGTCTCCTTACTCAGTTTGAACAAAGGAAAAGAAAAGGAATTGGTTGATCGCCGCAAACATTTGTTCAAGCAAATCAACATTGTGGAAACAACCAAACGCACACGTATTGTATCCAACCCGCATGATGCGACCTTCAGCGCTGACGGTAAAAAAGTTTATATCACACTCAGTGGCAGTGAAGACCTGATGGTCTTTGACCTGTCGCGCCGGACTGAAATCAAGAAAAAGAAAAAACGCCGCGCACGCCGTGTAGGCAAGCTCAATCAAGGGGGAGCAAAAGTTCAACAAATTTATCGTCATCTCCCCGGCGATACACCACGCGGAATTGTCGTATCCGGGCAAGATATCTTCATCCAGAATGCCATGAGCCTTGATATCACCCAAATGACCCGTGGCGGGGAAGGACCGTTTGCACGCGCCAAGCTGGTCAAACCTGTTTTCGCCAAGCTGGTGGCAAACGATCCATTGGACCCCCAACTCAGACGCGGCAAAACCTTGTTTATGTCAGGCAATACCAACGATGATACCGATTATCCAATGGCAGGCGATTTTTGGATGAGTTGCCAAAGCTGCCATCTGGACGGGTTTAATTTTACCACTGGCTATATGTTCCGTGATACGCCAACCGATAAATATGATAATGCCCTGATCGGTCACCAAAAACTGGGCAATATGGTTGCCGGTGATTTTGCGGGTGATTACGTTCGTATCATTCAGGAAACACAAGGCGGTATGGGATTTGATGAACGTGACGGTGCCAAAAAAGTAGACCCGGCGAACCTACCTGAAAAAGTCAAAAACAAAATGGATGATCTCCATAGCTTTGTTCTGGCAAAAGGTAACCTGCCGCTTCTGTCCACATGGTTACGACTGGATGATGAACGCAAAACCGTACACGCCGAAGAATGGGTCAATTCCGCAGCCTGTGCAGAATGTCATTCCGATATGTTTGATCAATGGGCAGACTCATTGCACCGTTTGATGGGGGATTCCAACCCTTATTACAAGGTTGTGGAAGAAGTCGCCGCCCAAACCGAAGGCGAAGAATTCCGTAAATGGTGTATGGGCTGTCACCATCCCCAAGGATTGTTGACAGGTTTAACCGCGACGATCGAAAAAGGCCATATGTTCGAAAAAGGCGGTGAAACCCTGTTTAAAGCCTTGGAAGAAAAGAAACCTGATCTGGATGAGGGCACGGGCTGTCTCTTCTGTCACCGCATCACCAAATTGGAAGATGCCCGTGGCAAAAAAGCAGGTGGGAATGCCAGTTTCTCAGTCAATGTTAAAGACCGTGAGCTTTATATCTTTGAAAACAGCAAAAACGATTTATTAAATTGGGCAGGGAACCACCAGATCAACGCAAAACCGGAAGTCCATGCAAAATCCTATAGCCAACCGTTCTATAAAGACTCGGAACTCTGTAGTACATGCCATAACGAATTTGCCCCCGGTACAGGTGCCGTTATTGTGGATACTTATGGGGAGTGGGAAAAATCCGACTACAACAACCCGGAAGATCCCAGCAAGCACCGTGGTTGTATTGATTGCCATATGCACGCCGATGTCAAACGGATCGGGGAAAATGTTCCCGGTATTTCCACCGATGGCGGGCGGGTAAAAGACAATGTGGTCACGCATCAGTTTACCGGGGCCAATCACCACCTTGTCGGATTGCGCAACGAAAAACTGGCGAACATGAGTATTGATCTGTTGCAAACGGCGGCCAAAATGGAAAACAGCATCACCCCGGATGGAAAGTTAAACGTGCGTGTAAAAAACATCGGGGCAGGGCATGCCTTACCCACTGGAGTTGCCGATTTCCGTCAATTGTGGCTGGATATCACCGTTAAAGATGCCAAGGGCAATATCGTTTTGTCCGAAGGTAAAATGGATGACAAAGGCAATGTGGCAAAAGAGGCCCGTTTCTTCCAAAAGGTCTTTGGTGATAAAGATGGTAAACCTGTTGGTCTTGCCTTCTGGCGGTATGAGAAAATGTTAAAAGATACCAAAATCCCAGCAAACGGATACCGCGATGAACGTTTTGACATCCCGACAGATGCCGCTTATCCCTTGCAAGTCGACACTAAACTTATGTTCCGTATCTACCCACAATGGGTGACGGATGCGGTGCGTCAAACCTATCCTGAACTCCCCAACCCAAAAGCAGTTCTGATGACCCAGTCTACCACCATGCTGGAGCACCCCTGATATGGTTGAAACCATTGCCGTATTGGGTGCGGGGCCTGCGGGTCTTATGGCGGCCTATGAACTTGCAAAAGCTGGTAAGACAGTAACCTTGTATGAAAAACGCAAGGTTGAAGGCGGATTGTGCGGTACAACGACCTTTAAAGGCAAACACGGTACCTATCGTTTTGATTTTGGTGGCCACCGTTTTATCACCCATGATCCCGACTTGCTGCAACTGGTCGAAGATTTGGTCGGAGACGATCTTTTAACCGCCTATCGCAAAAGCGTTATTCGCTTTCGGGGGCGCACCTATGCCTATCCGCTTGCGCTTGGAAATTTGTTAAAGACAGCCCCAACTGCGTTATTGGCTGGCGCGGGGCTGGATTTGGCGACCTTGCCCTTTCAGAAACCCGACAACACCAGCTTTGCCACATGGATTGAAAGCCGTTTTGGCAAAACACTTTACCGCAATTTCTTCGAAGGTTATACGGCAAAACTTTGGGGGATTGATCCTAAAAACCTGTCTGCCGATTGGGCCTCCCAACGCATCAGCCTGCTGGATTTAAAAGATGTTGCACGACGCCTGCTGCCCACACGCGATGCGACACCGCGCACCTATGCTCATTCGTACCGCTATCCCAAATATGGCTTTGGTGTTATCTTTGAAAAAATCGCCCGTGAATTTGAACGCCTTGGCGGAACAATCCGTTATGGAACGCAAATAGACGGGATTGAATGTGGACAGGATCAAATTACCGCTATCTTTGCCAATGGCGAGAAAATTATTGCAGATCAATACGTTTCAACAATATCTTTACCCGACATGGTAAGGTTATGTGGCGGGACCAGCACCTTAAAATTTCGTGGTGTGCGTTTTTTCTGCATGCCAATGGAAGCGGATAATATTTCGGATAACACATGGCAATATCTATCCGATCCACACATCATGGCGACCCGTCTGCAAGAACCCAAACGACGTTCCCCCTATATGGCACCAAACGGGCATAGCTCGCTCATGCTGGAAATTCCTTGTGATCCGGGCAGTGACCTCTGGACAATGGAGGATGCCGACCTGTTTAAACGCGCCTGCACAGATTTGGATCGCCTTGGCGTTCCGTCCCGACAAGCGACAGGGGAATATTTTTCCACCTTCGGGGCGCAGGCCTATCCATTGATGTCTGTGGGATACGAAATCGAACGGGAAAAAGCCATTGCCTATCTCAATCCATTTAACAACCTTATTCAATGTGGACGACAGGCAACATTTCGCTATATCTTCACAGATACAGCAATGGAAATGGGGCAAATGGCGGCACGCGCTGTTCTGAACGGCCAAGACTGCCGCCGTGCCATTTTTGATCATCGCAACGAACGCACGGTCATTGAGACCCAAAGTGTCGCTTAGGAGAATTTCATGCGCTTCCTTCTCGTTCTTCTGCTGAGTTTTACCATTTCAGGGCACGCCAGCGCCTATTCCTATTCTGCTGCGGGCAAAGAACCCCTGATCGATGGGCGTAACGGGATCGTCAGCGGATTTCAGAAAAATGATTTCGATAAAGTTGCTAAATATTTCAACCTGATGAAAGATGATATCGAGTTTCTATCTCATAAATTCGATAAACCGTTGCTCAGCGATTTTGAAAAGGCTGTGGAACAAAAAGACCAAAAAGCTGTCCTTCATAATATTCATCGCTTGTTTGCAGCTGAAATTCAACGACGCCTCATGATTGCCGCGCGTAATCTCGATAATTATCAAAGCACCAAAGTCATGGTGATGAAATCCAAACGTTTCTTCGACGTGATTGAGCCGGAATTACCAAAAAAACAAGCCGACAATATCGCAAAATCTTTGCAAAACTGCCTGAACGCAATTGGTAAGCCCGGCGTATTCGGGGCAGGGCAAACACCTGCCGACCCGGATGCATATCAAAAGGCACTTGATCAACTGGTGAAAGAATTTGCCAAGCTTTAAGATAGGGGGCTGGATTATCGCCTGCGGCCTTTATGGCACTTTGGCTGTTTGGCTGTTTTCATTTGCGCCCTCTCTTTCAAACGATGATGCTTATTTTTTCTTGCGCGGCATTGAACGGTTCAGCATTCTGGAATTCAGACCGCATTTCCCCGGTTATCCCGGATTTATCCTGCTCGGCAAAGCTTTATATAGCCTTGGTCTTAGTTCGCTAAACGCCCTGTCTATTCTCTCCCTCTCAATGGCACTTGCCATTCCGCTGCTTTGCTTCTTGTGTGTAGACAAAAACCGTCTTGCCGTATTTTTATGCGCACTCGGCATGCCGCTTTTGCCATATTTGGGGCTAAGCCTCATGTCTGACGGTGCGGGTATTGCATTTTTCCTTGCCGCCCTATGGCAATATCGAAAAGGTAATTTCACAATCAGCGGCCTGTTACTCGGTACGGCTTTGGCTTGTCGTCCTTCCTTTGTTATTTTTGCGGCAGTTTTCATATGTGCAGCAATCTTCAAAGACAAAAAAGCTGCCCTTCCTTTTGTTTTTGCCTGCGCCACACTCTGTTTATTGTTTTTCTTCGGCCTGCTCGCGATCGAACAAATGCCACTTGTGTGGGAAGGGTGGCGCTTTATCGAAGGACATTTCCTTTTATGGGGGAATACCACGCTCGGGACCAGTGACCTATCCTGGTTCGACAGCTTTTCACGTATCCCCGGCGGACTGGTTTATTTTTTAGCTCTCAGTCTTGGCTTGGCCTTCAGCCTCTATCCCCATCGCAAAAGCATTTTGGCCTTTGTCGTTGTAGCCGGTTGGACGTGGGTTTTACTTTTCCAGAACCCCGAAAACCTGCGTCACTTGGCTTTACCTTTAATTTTAAGTCTCATCCTCATCGCAAAAACCGATTATCTTATAAATAAAATCATCCTCTATGGCCTTGTCGTTTTACAGGTGTTCATTTCGAATCAAATAAACTTTAATCCCCCCCAACCAGCACCTTTAGAACTGACACGGCAACACCTGCTAAAGGAAAGTGCCGATAAGGTGATAACCCATCATGGTGTCCATTACCTGCATGACCGACTTCCCGACAGTCATGTCTTTGACAAATATTATCCTTACCAACTGGATTTACCAATATGGGATGTCAGCACCACTGAGCCTTCAAGTCTTTCTGAAATAAAAGTTTTTCCGGCTCGCATGATGGGAGAACAGAGCTTTTACATACATAAGCAAGACCTGAAACGCGATTAGAATTAATAATCATTATTAACCAACTCATTGAATTTATTTAACTTTTTTATATTTCACCCTTGTCTATTCTCAACAAATGCACATATGATGGGTTCAACAATATATCGCGATCCCTGAAAGGAAAACAAAATGAAAGGCAGTCCAAAAGTCATTGCCCAACTCAATAAAATTCTGGGCAACGAATTGGTTTCCATTAACCAGACATTCTTACATTCACGCATGTTTAACGACTGGGGAATGAGCGAGATCGGTGGCAAGGAATACAAAAAATCCATCAAGGACATGAAACAAGCGGACAAACTGATTGAACGCATTCTGTTTTTAGAAGGTCTGCCCAACCTGCAAAGCCTCGGTAAATTGCGCATTGGTGAAAATACCGAAGAAATTATCCAATGCGAAATGGATCTTTTGGACCCGATGTTACAGGACTTACGCGCAGCTATCGCCCTTTGTGAAGCGGAAAGCGATTTCGTTTCGCGCGATCTTCTTGATGACATCATCGAAGACGAAGAAGAATTCCTCGATTGGCTGGAAACCCAGCAATGGCAGATCAAAGAACAAGGTCTGCAAAACTACATTCAATCACAGACGTAAGATAAGGAGCCTATCAAATGAAAGGCAACAAAAAGGTTATTGAGGCTCTGAACGGCCTTCTTGCCCACGAAATGAGTGCTGCGGATCAATATTTCATCCATTCACGCATGTATGACGATTGGGGCATGAGTGAATTGTTCGAACGCCTGAAACACGAACAGGAAGAAGAACTGGAGCACGCAGCCCGCATCGTGGAACGTATCCTGTTTTTGGAAGGTACACCGGATGTCGCAGCACGCGATGCGCTGAAAATCGGCAAAGACGTTCCCTCCATGCTGCAAAACGATCTTGAATATGAACTCATGGTCGGTAAAGAGCTGAAAAAGGTTATTGCCCTATGTGAAAAGGAACAAGATTACGTTTCTCGTCAAATGCTGATTGACCTGCTGAAAGACACAGAAGACGATCACACCTATTGGCTGGAAAAACAGCTTGGCCTGATCGATAAAATGGGTCTCAAAAACTACATTCAGTCCAAATCCTCTTAAACGGCGGATTTATACGGACATTCCTAAACGGCTTTGCACCATCCTGTGCAAGGCCGTTTTGTTTTCTGAAAAAAGCACACTTTGCACTTGTGTAATTAATGCGTATTATACACGTGGGGAGGAAGGTTAATGAAAACAAAAAAACGTTACCTGATTGCAACTTCTGTTCTATCCGCCATCACATTCGCCCACACTGTTTGGGCCGATGTCATTCAGACACGACGCGGCGAATTCCATAACGGGATTATCGCACAAAAGACAATTCAGCTTGCCACCGACTATGGCGACATAACACTAACACGCGACAGGCTGACACATATTTTCTTTGCCCCCACACCACAGGCGAATGATCGCGTCACCACAATAGATGGCGAAGTTTTCAGTGGGCAGATAAAAGAAAATACATTTGTCACCACCCGTGCCTTGGGTCCCGACCTGCCCTTGGATAAAACCGAAATTCAATTGATTGAATTTGAACACAGCCGAAAAGAACGCGCCCAAAGAAAACCGTTAGAAGCCGCCCCTGATATTATCGAAATGAACAATGGCGATGTCTTTTTAGGCTACCATACAGCCACCTTGTTCCGGGTCGAGCAAGATGGACAAACCGCTATTTTACCCAGCACAGAGGCCGACCTACTGGACCTGACCTATTCCGAGGATGAAGAGGTTCTTAAAATTCGTTTGCGCCGACGAAACGATCAATCATGGCTGAGCGGTCTACATGCTGAAACAAACTTTACACTCACTGATTTAAGCGGGCACACCCTGCAACTGAATTTAAAATCTATACAAGCGATTGAATTTAAAAGCAGTTATATCCGTAGAGATCGACCTGAGAAGTTATTGATATCTGGATTCAAATCTCAAATAGAGCAGAATACTTTACGCGATTATTTTGTTGATGGCAGCAGCGGACCTCTTTTACGCCTTATCTCACCGGGCAGCTATCTGCGTGGTGATGCCAATGGCGACTTTGACGAAAAACCCATCCAGCCCGTCACCTTGACCAAACCTTTTGCCATTGGGGTTTTTGAGATTACTTTTGCCGAATATGCCCAATATTGCCAGGAAACAAATTGCACCCCACCAGAAGATTCCGCATGGGGCAGGGGGCGACGTCCCGTCATAAATGTCGCGTGGGAAGAGGCCAAAGCCTACACCCGCTGGCTCAGTGAAAAAACCGGACATACCTACCGCTTACCCAGCGATGCCGAATGGGAATATATATCGCGCGCGGGAACCACAACAGCTTATCCCTGGGGGGATAAACTGGGCAAAGGCCTTGCCAATTGCGCAGGATGCGGCAGCATTTGGGATAGTGAAAAAACCGCACCAGTGGGACGATTTGCCCCCAATCAGCTAGGCCTATTCGATACCAGCGGCAATGTATTTGAATGGGTGGAAGATTGCTGGAACGATCAATTTGAAGGGATCGGGCTGGACGGCACCGCCTATCAAAATCCCGCAGGGTGCGGCAAACGCGTTATTCGCGGCGGTGGCTGGAGCTTCCCGCCCAAAGAAATCCGTGTCACCAACCGATGGCGCGATTTTCCGACACGGCGCAGCGACGATACCGGATTTCGTGTTTTGCGAGAACTGGATGATCAAGAAATTGCAAAGTTAGATCTTCATCAATAATTTTAATAACAGATGACAAATTCACCGAAATATTTCGTATATTTTCTAAGAAATTAAGTGATCAAATGATAAACTTAAAAACATCAATATCAGCTATTGAAGAGCTTCTTCAAAAAAACACCAACGCAAGTCTCACTTATGCTGCATTAGAATGTCGACTTGCCATTGAACGTATTTGTTATGAGCGCCTTCGGTTAAATCATGACTATATTTCACATGATGATCTAAAAAAGTGGCAACCTCAGGACATTGTGAGGACTCTTATTCAAGAGGTAGACGCGAATACGGCTGAAACTTTCACATTATCAATATCAAAGGAGCCACTTGCTGATACTTCAAAATCACCAACGCTTGAGGAATATCAAGCAACGGAATTTGTGTCAATTGGAACTCAAATAGGTTTCAATCCCAAAAAGCTGGGTAAATTCTGGAACGCTTTAGCAAAACTTGCACTCCATATTAGTCTTCCAGTTAACAAAAACGATAGTGTTACACATTATGGAGATATCGAAAAAATTCGAATGAAAGTCATTGAGGTTCTTCACGAAATTAAACAAATTGATAAAGGAACTTTAATGATATCCGGAATTGGAGAGCAGGTATCATTTGAATGTATCTGTAAATCTAAAAATCAACGCAGGTTAGAATTACTTAAAAATGGTCAAGTGATTAGCTGCATCAACCCTGAATGTAATGAAACTTATACCTACAATTCTAATGATAAGTCTTTTGAACGTAGAACTATTGATGTCATATGCCAAAACTGCGACAATAAAACTGATATCCCAAAAAAAATAATAGAACGGCTGCGGACAGAACAATCTCTTCGTTTCAATTGTGAATTCTGTGGAGAAAAAAATTTACTTGCGTGGAGATTAATGCAAGCAAAAAAGTAGTGTGATAATAAATAATCATAGAATAATCAAACACTTTACATACACTGTGTTGAATGAAAAATATATTTAAATCCAAATATTTTAACCTTAATCATTAGGACAAACTTCTTTATTTTCTGCTATAAACTAAAAAATCGCTTCACAGGGGATAAAGAACATATGCTTAAACGTGCCTTTTTGATTTGCACCCTTTTTATTGGTACACAATCGGCCTTGGCTGATAATCTGGATCGTGCCATCGAGATCGTCGAAGAAAAATGCCACTTGTGCCACGGCACAGAAGGGGAAAGTTCCAGTGCGATTTATCCCCGGCTTGCCGCCCAACATGAAGAATATATCGCCAAACAACTGGCTGATTTTCAAGCCGGGCGACGTACAGGCACCATGAATGAAATGGCACAAGACCTGACACCGGATGAAATGGTTGCACTTGGCAAATATTTTGCCGCGAAACCGCCTCTTTCCCATCGCGTGCGTGATGAAGAATTCGCCGCTGTTGGTCAATATCTATACATGAACGGCAACAAATATTCAGGTGTAACGGCGTGTAAAACCTGTCATGGGAACGAGGGTAAAGGGACACAAAAATTACCGCGACTGGCAGGTCAACACAAACGCTACCTTGCCGACCAGCTTACCGAGTTCCATAACCGCAATCGAACCAACGATAACGCGGTTATGCATTCCATCGCATCTAAATTAACTGAAATGGAAATTCAAGCCCTCGCCACATATATCAGCGGCATGAAATAACAACAGAGAAGGGGGCGTTTCAGCGCCCCAAACTCTTTTCAATAACCGTAATTACCTTGGGATCATTGGGTTTTGTAGTTGTCGCAAACCAATCTACAAGCCTGCCATTGCCATCAATCAGATACTTGTGAAAATTCCATTTAGGTCCTGTTGACAAAGTGGGTTCACAAATTGCTTAGAATGTGATTCAAGACTTCTTTTTATGAGGAGAAGTCTATGCGGAATTTGATGAGCGACGATGAATGGTTATTCTTCGAGCCATTCCTTCATGCCCAAGGGCCAAAATCTGGCCGTCCTCCCTCAAATCACCGCCTCACTCTTGATGGTATTTTTTGGATTGCCCGGACAGGAGCACCTTGGCGTGACCTCCCCAATTACTTCGGTAAATGGTCCTCTGTTTATCGTCAATTCCGCCGCTGGACATTGCTCGGCGTTTGGGATGTTCTACTGGATGCCTTGAACGATGCCAAAGCCGTTCCAGATACAGTGCAAATGATAGATAGCACAATCATCAGAGCCCATCATCAGGCTGCTGGGGCAAAAGGGGGACTCAAAAAGAGGGTCTCGGCCGTTCAAAAGGTGGCTTTACGTCCAAAATACACCTTCGAACAAATGCCGAAGGCTTGCCAATAGCTCTGGAAATCAGCGAAGGCCAAACATCAGATTACAAAGGGTATGCTCCATTGATGGAATGGGGTGGTCCAGATGCCAAGGTTCTATTGGCAGACAAAGGCTACGATGCAAACTCCATTCGGGACGATATGGAGAAACGCGGTGGATACGCCATGATCCCAATGCGGAAAAACCGAAAGGAAATCACTCCCGTTGATGATTTCGTATATGGCTTGAGAAATCAGGTTGAACGCTGCTTCAACAAACTCAAAAATGCTCGCCGGGTTGCAACTCGGTATGACAAGACGATGCTCAGTTTCCTTGGCTTCGTGCAGGTCACATCAATTCGGGTATGGGTAAAATACTTTGTCAACAGGACCTAGGGGCCGCAACAAAACCCAGTTCTTTGCGCGCCCATTGATAAAATGGATGGGCATTTTTACCGCTCACGACTGCTTTTTGCGTCATGGGAAAATCAATATTGAAGTTCACTTCACAGAATTCTTTGATTTCTTTTTCAGTTCCCGGTTCCTGCTGTCCAAAATCATTGGATGGCACCCCCAACACCACCAGTCCTCGTTCCTGGTATTTCGACCAGACAGCCTGCAAAGCATCATACTGTTTAGTAAAACCGCAGTAAGAGGCCGTGTTGACCACCATCACTGTCTTACCTGTAAATTTAGACAAGGGCAGTTCTTTACCATCAATATCTTCGAAGGTAAAATCAAAAGCAGTTGTCTCAGCTGTGGCCTGTGTCATTGTAAATCCCATGATTAAAGAGATCAGTAAAAATAAACGTTTCATCACGTAGCCATCCTTAAACATGGTTACGTAAGGCAAGGTCACGTGGGTGAGGGGAAAGATAAGTCTGTTCGGACAAATACCCTTCTTCCAAACGACGGATCATATGTTGCATCAAAGCCATTGGCACCGTCATAGGAACATAGCCATTGCGATAATCCGAAATAACATTTGCAAGTTCTGCACGACCAGATTGACTGAGCTTGTTTTTTAAATATCCCGCCATATGCATCATTGCGTTCGTATGGCGACCTTTACTGGGATTTGTATTCATACAGTCCATATAAGCCTGAATATACATCGTCGCAAAATCATCACGCTGATGTTGTTTAATCCGTCCGACCAATTGGCCCAGCATCTTTGCCTTATGCGGTGCATGTGCCATCAACAGCAGCTTTTCGCGGGCTTGAAATTCAATCACGTCGCGGCGGCTCCATTTGCGATCAAACAAATCTTTAACCCGCCGATGGGCAAAGACCCGTTCCACAAAATTTTCCCGCAGGAAAGGGTCGGACAGGCGACCTTCTTCTTCAACCGGTAATTCGGGATAACGTTCCATCATAGCTTGGGCAAATAAGCCTGTACCACGACGCTCGCTCGGTTGATCATTTTGATAAATTTTCACACGGAACACGCCACAACTTGGTGAATTTTTCTTAAAAACAAATCCGTCCAAGTCATGTAATTCAGCCGCTTTTTCAGCACTGTAGGCAACCATATCATCAGTGTAATCATGGCCACTTTTGGGTTCAATCATGCGCACAACATCGTTCGTTGCATCTTCACGTTCCAGACGCACAGATTTGCGCGGGATCCCCATGCCGATTGCCACTTCCGGGCAAACCGGTTCAAACACCGCATACTTGGATAAATAGTGAGTTACAAAACGATGATTGCAATGACCGCCGTTAAATCGAACTTCTTGTCCCAACAGGCAGGCGGATACCCCAATTTTCAATAGCTGTTCCATCTTCTTTTTCTCCTCAAAAAAGAAAGTTTGTTGCCAAGGAATTGTAGGTCTGCCTTAAATTTAATTTAGAATATTTATAAAATTAGGTCCAGCTTATTTTTTTCATAGGCTGGTAAGACCAGTTAAACAAAAAATATCTATATTTCAGCCATCTAATTTGCGAATTATTATTATCAACATGCACAGAAAAACGACAATAATTTACAAAGTCATGCTTGAAGATTAGGCAGAATGCCCGTAAAGAAGTTATAGTCGTTTTGACTTTTTTATGACAGTTTGTGAGATAGGTTTACCGTGAAACCCACCAACACATCTGATCCGTCCCACTTTCATAAAGTGGTGGATTGCCAGTATGCCTGTCCGGCACATACGCCGGTTCCGGAATATATTCGCCTTATTTTAGCACGCCGTTATACGGACTCCTACATGGTCAACTGGGAAGCCAATGTGTTCCCGGGTGTCTTGGGCCGTGTGTGCGACCGTCCGTGCGAACCGGCTTGTCGACGTCAGCGCGTTGAAGAAAAACCCGTGGCGATCTGTCGCCTCAAACGGGTTGCCGCTGACAATAAGGAAGAGATCAAAGATCGTCTTCCCATCATCCCGACCAAGAAAAATGGCAAAAAGATTGCTTTGCTTGGTGGCGGACCGGCATCTCTAACCGTTGCACGCGACTTGATGCCTTTGGGGTACGAATGTACGATTTTTGAACGCGACGCCCAGGCTGGCGGCATGATGCGAACCCAAATCCCATCTTTCCGTCTGCCATTGACAACATTGGACAGCGAAGTCGATGTGGTTCTGGATATGGGTGTTGAACGTCGATTTAATGGCGAAGTTACCTCTATGAAAGCCGTTATTGATGAAGGTTTCGACGCCGTCTTTGTCGGCACAGGTGCCCCCAGTGGCCGTCCGCTAAAAATGGATGGATTGGAAGAGGCCGGTGATCATGTAGAGATTGGCATTAACTGGCTAGCCGGTGTCACTTTCGGTCACATTAAAGAAGCCCCAAAACGCGTTGTCGTCCTTGGTGGCGGAAACACGGCAATGGACTGTACACGGACAGCCCGCCGATTGGGTGCACAAGAGGTCAAAGCCATCGTGCGTTCTTCCTATGAAGAAATGAAATCTTCCGAATGGGAACGCGAAGATGCCATGGCCGAAAATGTCGAAATCCTTCCCAATCACACACCTTTGCGTTATGTGGTGGAGGATGGGAAATTTATTGGCGTTGAATTTGACCGAGTGGAAACACATTGGGAAAAAGGCAAACGCAAACTGATTTCAACAGGGGAGGCACCTGTTCTGGTCGAATGTGATCTTGTTCTGGTCGCAATCGGTCAAGATGCCAGCTTCCCGTGGATTGAACGCAACCTCGGCATTGATTTTGATGACTGGGGCATGCCTGTTTTAAATAAAGACACCCTGCAATCCAGTAATGAAAAAGTCTTCTTTGGCGGGGATGCGGCCTTTGGCCCTGAAAATATCATTACCGCCGTTGCCCACGGACATATCGCAGCCGGGTCCATTGATCGTTTTCTCAATAAGGAAAAAGACGTCAATGCTGTTCCTGTTGGGGAATACGGCCTGACATCACAGAAAATGGGCATTCACGAATGGTCCTATCAAAGTGCTGTTTCCAATGACCCGCGCAACACGGTGCCGGTTATGAATTTGGAAGAAGCGCTGGCAAGCCTTGATGCCGAAGTCGAACTTGGTTTTGATGAAAAACTCGCGCTAAGCGAAGCTGCACGCTGTCTAAGCTGTGATGTTCAGACCGTCTTTCTAGGGGAACGCTGCATTGAATGTGTCGCCTGTGAAGATATTTGCCCGATGGATTGCATCAACTTCATAACCAATGGGGATGAAGACGACTTGCGTTCGCGCTTACGTGTCCCGGCGGTTGGGAATGACCGGGATATTTATGTTTCCGGCGAGTTGAAAAGCCGCAAAATTATGGTTAAGGACGAAGATGTTTGCCTGCATTGCGGTCTTTGTGCCGAACGATGTCCGACAGGGGCATGGGATATGCAGAAATTCCTTTTCAAAGCGACACAGATTGAGGCGGCATAAAGATGAAAACCATTAATTCAGTCAACGAATTCGTCATTCGCTTTGCCAACACAAACGGCACCGGTTCTGCCAGTGCCAACAACATGTTCGCCAAAGCAATTTTCCGCATGGGCGTTCCCGTTAGCCCACGCAACGTCTTCCCGTCAAATATTCAGGGGATGCCGACATGGTATGACGTGCGCGTCAGTGAAAAAGGCTATCTCGGTCGCCGTGCTGGTGGGGCCGACATTGTGGTCGCCATGAACGCACAAAGCATGGTTGATGATGTACAAAGTGTCGAGGCAGGTGGTTATTTCCTCTATGACTCAACCAAGGAAATCGACCCACAATTGATGCGCAAAGACATAACATTCTTAGGGATGCCCATCTCAGCTATCTGCCTGCGTGAATATAACGATCCGCGTCAACGTCAGCTGTTTAAAAACGTGTTTTATGTCGGTGCTTTAGCAGCCTTACTTGACATGGATTTTGATGTCCTGAAAGGTTTAATCGCCGACCAGTTTAAAGG
The DNA here is from genome assembly GCF_050058155.1 of Terasakiella sp. 4MB5A. GTDB lineage: Bacteria > Pseudomonadota > Alphaproteobacteria > Rhodospirillales > Terasakiellaceae > Terasakiella > Terasakiella halodenitrificans. The sequence continues at coordinate 2,348,458 of NZ_CP188815.1, forward strand.
TAAGGAAAAGCTGGTTTCGCCCAACGTTCATGCTTTGGAACTTGGCTATCAATATGCCAAATCCAACTTTGATTGTCCGTTAAGCATTCGGGTACAAAAATCCGACAAAGTTGGCAACCGCATTTTGATCGACGGTAACACCGCTGCCGGTCTGGGTGCCGTTTACGGTGGGGCAACGGTTGCGGGCTGGTATCCCATCACACCGTCAACATCGGTTGTGGAAAATTACGAAAAATATTGTAACCGCCTGCGTATTGATCCGGCCTCGGGCAAAAAGAACTTCGCTGTTATGCAGGCAGAAGACGAACTTGCCGCCATCGGTATCGCCATTGGCGGGGGATGGAATGGGGCACGCTCCTTTACCGCAACGTCCGGTCCCGGTGTCTCCCTGATGACAGAATTCCTCGGCCTTGCTTACTTTGCCGAAATACCGGTTGTTTTAATTGATGTACAACGTGCGGGGCCCTCAACAGGGATGCCAACACGGACACAACAATCCGACATCCTTGCCTGTGCCTATGCCTCTCATGGGGATACGAAGCAGGTCTTGGTTTTCCCGTCCACCCCGACAGAATGTTTCCATATGACGGCAGATGCATTTGATTATGCCGAACGCATTCAAACCCCGATCATGGTCATGACGGATCTTGACCTCGGTATGAATGATCATATGAGCGACGAACTCAGCTGGGATGACAGCCGCGCTTATGATCGTGGCAAGGTATTAAATGCCCAACAGCTTGAAGAAGTTGAAGAATTCGGGCGTTATCTGGACGTGGACGATGATGGCATTTGTTATCGCACATACCCCGGCACGCACCCGGAAAAAGGTATTTATTTCACGCGGGGAACATCACGCAACGAATATGCCGCTTACACAGAACGTGGCGAAGATTACGTACGCAATATGGAACGTTTGAATAAAAAATTCCGTACCGCAGCCGAAATCCTGCCACAGCCGGAAATGCACAGCCAAAACAAAGGTAGCAAGATCGGCGTGGTTTATTTCGGCACAACCAATGCTGCGATGGATGAAACGTTTGATCTTCTGCGCACACAAGGCCAAAACGTCGACGGGATGCGCCTCAAGGCGTTCCCCTTTGCCAAGGCTGTGGAAGATTTTATCGAACAACACGATCAGGTCTTTGTTGTTGAACAAAACCGCGATGCCCAAATGCGAACCCTGTTGATGAATGAACTGGACATTGACCCGGCAAAACTAGTCAAGGTTTGTAACTACGACGGTTTACCGATTACGGCCGATTTCATCAGCGCAACCATTCTCGATCATATCGCCGTTGCACCGGCAAAAAAAGTGGCAAGAGGGTAAGAACATGAGTTACTTGAAATCCAAATTTCACCACCCGAAACTTGCAAAAAACGATCTGGGCCTGACATATCGTGATTATGAAGGGGCCTTGTCTACGTTATGCGCCGGGTGCGGCCATGATGCAGTCGGGGCAGCCCTCGTTCAAGCCTGTTTTGAACTGTCGCTGGAACCACACAAGGTTGCCAAGCTGTCCGGCATTGGCTGTTCGTCCAAGGCACCGACTTATTTCCTTGGTAAATCGCATGGTTTCAACACGGTTCATGGACGTATGCCGTCTGTTGCAACCGGTGCCAGCATGGCGAACCGCAGTTTGAAATATGTTGGGATGTCCGGGGATGGGGATACGGCCTCTATCGGTATGGGGCAATTTGCCCATGTGGTCCGTCGCCGCCTTGATATGACCTATATCGTCGCCAATAACGGTGTGTATGGCCTGACAAAAGGGCAAACAGCCGCCACAGCAGACAAAGGTTCCCACACCAAAAAAGGGGAAGAAATCCTGTGGTCTGCGATTGACCTGCCGACAATGGCCCTGCAATTGGGGGCAACCTTCGTTGCGCGCAGTTTTTCCGGTGATAAGGATCAATTGGTCCCCTTGTTAAAAGCGGCCCTATGCCATGAAGGATTTGCCTTTATCGACGTATTGTCGCCTTGCGTGACCTTCAACAACCATGCGACATCCACACGCAGCTATGATTATGTGCGTGAACATGTGGAAGCCGGTAATATTGCCGATTTTGTCCCATCACGTGAAGAAATCACCACAAAATATGCAGAAGGTGAAAGCAAAGACATCTGCCTGCATGACGGATCCCTGATCCGCCTGCACAAAGGAAAAGATGGCTATGATCCAACAGATCGTTTTGCAGCAATTAACGCGATTGAACAACACCGCGTCAAAGGTGAAATCCTGACAGGCTTGCTCTATTGCGACCCAACCTTGCGCGATATGCACGATTTCTTGGGAACAACGGAAACACCGCTTAATACGCTGGATGAAAAAACCCTGTGCCCCGGCAATCACGCCTTGGCCGGGATCAACAAAAGCTTTCGTTAAAATTAAAGAAGGAGAGGGGCTTTTAAGCCTCTCTTTTTTTAAGCTGTTTTTTGCAGCAAGTTCATACGGGTGGGTTGGTCGAAATAGGTACAGCCATCTTCTTTTTGAACGCCATAATGGGCAAAGGCAGCGCGAAGCTCTGCGTTTTGTTCTTCAAAAATAGCATCGCGTTCCGGGTTCGGGCCCGTCAATTTATCGCGCAGTTCTTCAAAACTTTGACGACGCACAGGGTGGTTGTACGTTTCCTCTTTCACCCATTTAAGCCCCAATTCCTCGTATCGCTTCAAGGTTTCATAAGCTTTCGCACGAACATATGTTTCGTCATCAATGGGTTTAAGCAGTTCAAAATGGGGGCCTTCTGCTATGGGTTCGGAGACATAGACAAACCCGCCGGAGCGTAAAACACGGACAGCTTCTTTTAAGGCATTGAACTGTTCATCAACCGGGATATGGTGCAAGCTGTTGAAAAAGACGACCACATCCATACTAGCCTCTTCAAACGGTAAATCCTGCCCAACGGCATCGATGAATTTTTCATCACTGACGCAATCATAGGACAAAGCCTTTTTCATCTGACGGGGTGAACATTCAATACCGATAACATATGCCCCTTGCTTGGCCATCATACGACTGAGGTGACCTTCACCGCTGCCAACATCAAGAACATTTTTCCCTTTTAATTCAATATTTTCTTTTAAAACATCAGCGTTCTTTTTGGTTTGCATCATAATTTATTCCACACGGTAAGATGAATGACAGGCACTACAAACGTCAATTATTTCACTAAGTGCTGTAAAGACGCGTTGATAATCATCAGTCGTTGGCGGTGTGCCGACATTTTTTGCAATTTTCGCAAAATTAGCCGCAGCATCATGAAAAACACGTCCCATTTCGCGGACTTCATCCGGCATGAAACGTCCCATCCCACGACCCGGGTGATCAATACGTGATTTGCTTTCCCGCAGCTTCATCAACATCTCTTCGATTTCTTCGTCAGTTCGCCCTTGTTGTTGCATCACCGCGCGAACCGAAGACCCAAACCCCATTTTATTTTCCGCAATATAAGCCGCCGTCTTAAAGTCACCGGCTGACAAGGCCAAAGTAATTTCATTCAAATTATCAAGGTGTGTGCGCATTTCTTCCAGAAAAACCGACTTTACTTCTTGCGGAACCACAATGACATTGCGCTCATCCCCATAAGCCGTGGACGCCCCGAACAGAAAGAGACAGCATGCTCCCATCACCAATAAACGTTTCATTTCATCCTCCGACTTTAAAAGCAAAGATGATTTTAAATTCGAAAACCCTAATGAGACAAGATAAATCTAATCCTAAAAAGCCAACCTAATCTATTGAAGGATAAGAAAACTCAGCCTATCTTAACTTAAATAACAAAAATAATTTTAGATCGAATAGGGAAATAGAATGTCAGCACCTTTACCAGCAGAAGCCTTGAATCAGCTTTTCTTAGAAGCCCGCACACATAATCTTTGGCAGGATAAAGACGTGAGCGATGATATTCTCAATCAGGTTTGGGATTTGGCACGCTGGGGACCAACAAGCATGAACTGCTGCCCTGCGCGGATTACATTTATCAAAAGCCCTGAAGCCAAAGAAAAGCTAAAAGACTGTTTATCCGAAGGTAATATTGCCAAAACAATGGCCGCCCCGGTTACAGCCATTATTGCGACAGATATGCAATTTTTTACCAATATGCCACGTCTTTTCCCCACCTTCCCCGGTGCCGCTGATATGTTCGATCAAAATCCAGAGCTTGCCGAAGAAACCGCAATCAGAAATTGCGATTTGCAAGGCGCTTATTTAATCATAGCATGTCGCACTTTGGGACTAGATTGCGGGCCAATGTCCGGTTTTGATTCTGAGAAACTTGATGGCATTTTCTTTAAAGGTTCTAGTTTAAAGTCTAACTTTTTATGTAATATTGGCTATGGTGATAAAGCTGGTCTTTATGATCGTGGGCCAAGACCTGCATTTGATGAAGTTTGCACAATTAAATAATCATACTTTTGGACGAATACGTAAAGGTAACTGTATTTTTACTTACCGAACGTGATAGTTTAGCTCCAATTATAATATGACAAATGTGAACGCCTCTGAACATGAATCCCATAAACGAAGAGATCAGCAGCATCGTAAACCGGACTTTGCTCACCTGCAAACCCGACGACACGATTGCCAAATGCGCTGCAGCAATGCAAGAAGCCGGGGTCAGCTCTATCCTTGTCGAAGAGAAGGGCGTTCCTATCGGGATTTGGACAGAGCGCGACAGCTTGCGTCTTGATGTATCCAATCTAGCCGTTTTTGACCGACCGGTGCGCGATCTCATGAACGCCCCTGTTAAATCCATCCGCGAAGAAATTTCCATTGGCGCTGCTGCGGTTCGGTTCAAGGAAGAAAAAGTTCGCCATTTATTGGTCTTAAGTAAAGACAACACCCCTTGCGGCATCATTACACAAACGGACGTCATCCTAAAACATGGGGAAGAGTATTATCTGACGGTAAAAACAGTGGAACAAACCATCACTGTTGCCGCCCCCATCGCCCCTGAACACATCAGTTTTAGCGAAGCGTTAAAAATCATTCAAAACGCCCCACAAGCTGCTGTTTGCGTTCTCTTCAACGATAATAGTTACGGCATTGTGACCGAAAAAGACGTCACACGTTTTCTGTCGCAACGCAGCTTTCCAGAAACAATCGGGGAAGCTGCCTCACGCCCGCTGAAAACCATTTCTAAAGATGCAAACCTGCTGGAAGCTCGCAATATGCTCGTTAAAACGGGTTTTCGTCACCTCGGTGTTGCCGACGACCACGATAATATCATTGGCCTAATCAGTTTTTCCGGCATTTTATCCAGCCTGCAGTTTGAATATGTCCGGCGTATCAATTCTATTTTAGAAGAACGCTCTCAAGCTTTGCGCGCTTCACAAAACAGTCTGCATCTTGCCCATAAAATTATCGAAGCCTCATTGGACGGCATTATTATCGTCAACTCGCAAGGCAAAATCGATTATGTCAATCCGACCTTTACCCATGTGACGGGATACAGCAGTGATGAAGCGGTAGGGCAGACACCAGCCCTCCTCAAATCAGGCAGGCATGAAGAAAACTATTATACAGAGATGTGGCAACAGCTTCAGATCGATGGCTATTGGCAGGGTGAAATCTGGAACCGTCGAAAAAACGGGGAAGTTTATCCAGAATGGCTGACCATCACCGCTATTCGTAATGATGCCGGTGACATTTATCAGTATGCGGGTATTTTCTGCGATATCTCCGAACGCAAAAATCAGGAAAACCAAATTCGCAGGCTGGCCTATTTTGATGAACTGACTAAACTGCCAAACCGCCGACTGTTTTCTGATCGCTTGAATATGGCTGTTGCCCGTTCCAAACGCCACCATGAACGCCTTGCAATTATGTTTGTCGATCTGGACCATTTCAAGAAGATCAACGATACCTTGGGCCACAATACAGGTGATGCGCTGCTGGTTGAGGCCGCAGAACGCCTGAAACATTGCACACGTGACGAAGATACCGTTGCCCGGATGGGCGGAGATGAATTTATCTTGCTCTTCCCCGATATTGAAAGTGTCGATGAAGTGACAAAGGTTGCTCAACGTATTGTCGAAGCATTTTCCGATCCATTTATCGTTGATCAGCAAAATCTGTTTGTAACAGCCAGCCTTGGCATCAGTGTTTTCCCCGACGATGGCGAAGATACGGAAACGATTATTAAAAATGCCGATGTCGCCATGTATCGTTCAAAAGATGCCGGGCGCAGCACATTTAATCTCTTCAACGCATCCTTTACAGATCAAAGTTTGCGCCAATTGGAAATCGAAACAGCATTACGCGGCGCAATCGCACATGATGAATTTGAACTCTACTTCCAGCCTCAAGCAGCAGCAGGTGATGGTACAATTGTTGCCGCTGAAGCTCTGCTGCGCTGGCACAACGAAAAAATAGGTGAAATTGGTCCCGCAGAGTTTATCCCCATTGCCGAAGAAATCGGCATTATCTCCAAAATCGGCGAATGGGTTCTGACAAAGGCATGTTGCCAAATTCGAGAATGGCAGGATAAGGGATATCCGGCTCTCACCGTTGCGGTTAACATTGCGCCCGAACAGATTAAAGATAACACTTTCCCGTTATTTGTTGAAAATATACTAGAACAATTCGAGCTCTCCGGTCGATGTCTGGAAATTGAAATCACCGAAGGGTCTTTTATTGATGACCCCGAGCAGGTGAAAACCAACCTTTTTGCACTCAAGGAAATCGGCGTACGCATTGCGATTGATGATTTTGGAACCGGATATTCCAATCTGGGCTACTTACGAAACCTGCCGATTGATCACCTGAAGATCGATCAAAGCTTTATTCGTGGCATGTTTCAGGAAGAGGGCAATCGCCAACTCATCTCAACAATGATTGCAATGAGCGAAAACCTTGGCATGCATAGTATTGCAGAAGGTGTGGAGGATCAGGTTCAAGCTGATTTTCTCAGTCAAGGCGGCTGTTCATTGCTGCAAGGCTATCTTTTGTCACGCCCGGAACCGGCCGCAACATTTGAACGCCATTTAAAAAACGGTTTACGTTGGCCGGATAAAGATTAATCGGGTTTATTTTTCAATTCCTGCTCCAACCAATCGGCAATCTCTGAAACTTTATTTGCCGCACCACCCAAATAAAAATTACCCCCAGCAATACGCATGCTAGGGCCATCATTGCACTGTCCCAAACAGGTAATTGCCTCTAATTCAATGGCAATGGAACGCTGCGTCACTTCATCTTGCAAGGCCGCCATTATTTTTTCGCTCCCACGCAGACCACAAGACGGACGGCCCAAGGCAACAGCTTTATTGGTACAAATGTATAATTTTTTCATAGGGTTAAATATAATCCTTGGGAGATATTTTTTCCAGATTACTTCATTTCCACCCCCTCATGCCTTTCAAAAATCTGCGCACGCAGTTATTTTAAAGAAGAGCAGGGCATTTTTTTATTAATCTTCGACAAATCACGCCTAAAAAACTTCATTTGCAGTAGCAATTTGAAAAAAGAAAAATGAACGAGCCGCCTTCGAATTAAAGAAAACTAAAATTAAAACAAGCTAATTATGTTGTTTGCATTAATTGAACACAATTAAATTTGTACAAACTTACTAATCTCCCTTTAAAACCTCTCGTCCCACATCGGTTAATTTACAAACCAACCAGTCCGGTTTTAACGGATTTGAAAACCAAGGTTCGGCCCAACCATTTCGGATACAGCTTTGAACCGTCTGGGAATTGATCTCTTGACCAAATTCGTCAAACAGAGGGAGTTTTCCACCGGCCTGTTCCAATCCGCGAGACAACCATTTCCGTTGTGCTTCACTTGGTTTTAAGAGCAGGTCTTCATCGTGAAGTTTGGTATCGTCCTTTATCATGGCAATCTCATTTTGCATTCGTGAAGGATTGCCGTATGGTAATCCGTCTGGCAAAAATAACCAAGTCTTATACGTATCGCCCCGGCAACGGCAGGCACAAATCCTTGGGTAAAGGAGGGTAACATGAGATCAATGTTTCTGTATGTAACCTGTTCAAACGAACAGGAAGCACGATCCATCGGACACAAATTATTGAAAGAGCGCCTCGTGGCCTGCATCAATATTTTGCCGACCATACAATCCTTGTATTGGTGGAACGATGAAATTCAAGATGATTCGGAAACGGCCTTTTTTGCAAAAACAACTGTTGAAAATGCTGATGCTGCAATCGCCCTGATCAAAGATTCTCACAGCTACGATTGCCCCTGTATCGTGGCTCTACCCATCGAAAACGGCAATACGGATTTTCTGCAATGGATTAAACAACAAACAACAAAATCACGCAGTAATGATTGATGTTTCCATTCCGTCATCGTTACATTTTTATCGGTAAATTTTCACACTCGCACTCGCCTGTGCGGCAATGCCTTCTCCACGACCGGTAAAGCCCAACTTCTCTGTCGTCGTGCCCTTAACACTTACGCGATCCAAGTCGATATTTGCAATTTCAGCAACCGATTGGCGCATAATTTCACGATAAGGCCCAATTTTGGGATACTCACAAATAATCGTCACATCCAAATTGACAATCTGCCCGCCACGCTCTGTTACCAAATCGCATGCTTTTTTCAAAAAACGATCCGATGAAGCACCTTTCCATTGCGCTTCACTGGGGGGGAAATGACTGCCAATGTCACCGGCACCAATTGCGCCCATAATCGCATCTGTCAACGCATGTAAAGCAACGTCCGCATCAGAATGCCCAGACAAAGCCTGTGCATGAGGCACTTGAACACCACACAAGGTGACAAAATCACCTTTATCAAAACGGTGTACGTCAAACCCTGTCCCGGTTCGAAATTCCACATCCATTTGCAACATCCTTTCCGCCCGGCGCAAATCATCTGGCGTTGTAATTTTAAAGTTATCTTCACTGCCCAACGACAAAACGATATGGCGACCATCAACCTCCATCAAGGCAGCGTCATCCGTTAACTCTTGTCCCCGGTGTCTTTGATGTGCCTGAAAAATCTCATCAAACAAAAACCCCTGCGGTGTTTGCGCCCGCCACAATCCGGTGCGATCCACTGTTTCCGGGCATTCGCCTTCCTCTTGTTCACGCTTTAACGTATCAGAAACCGCAACAGCCGGAATTACCCCCACACCTGTTTCAACATTCGCAATCACACGCTCAATCACATCTGCGCTTACAAAGGGGCGGGCGGCATCATGGATCAAGACCCCATCCGGATTAAATTCCTTCAAGCTTTCCAAACCGCGATAAACCGATTCTTGTCGCGTATCACCACCAAAAACAGGTTCCAATAACTTTAAACCTTCTACAGCGTGGCGATACAAACCCAGATCATCCGGATGAATAATAACCCGAACGCCCGTTACATCCGGGTGAGATAAAAAGGCTGAAACAGTCCTGCGTAACACTACTTGGTCGCCAAGGAGACAGTATTGCTTGGGCAAATCCCCGCCAAAGCGTCTTCCACGCCCTGCGGCAACAATGATGGCATAAATATTTTTCATATAATCTTCATACCCAGCGAAAGGTTTTCAGACAATAGCTATTGCATCCTTTGCTCACATAAGGCTAGATACTGCCATGATGATACAGTCAATGATCTTCAGTTTAAGCGCGGTATTGGCTCTGGCTGTCCCAGCGCTCTATTTTCTAAAAGAACCCAAAGGGCAGGGGGGATCTTTCTGGTCCCTGATGGCCGTTGCATTAGCAGGTTCAGTAAGCTGGACTCTTGCCCAGCTTTCCGGGGAATGGCGCACATCGCTGTCCTTGGCAATCTGGGTTACAATATCCGCAACTGTCATTAGCCACACTATACTTTGTGGATTCTACCAATTGGCATGGCGCTTAACACCACTTTTAATGCCTTATATGGCTGCAATGGGACTTTGGGCGATTCTCTGGTCCGCTTTCCCCGGGCATGTGATTGAAAATAGCGATGGGCCTTTAAGCCACTGGATTGCGTTCCATATTCTCATTTCAATCTTCACCTATGCTCTGGCGACAATTGCCGCCATTGCCGCACTCAGTGCTTTTTTAGTGGAACGAGCCCTTAAACAGAAACGCCCCACGAAACTCAGCCGCATTTTACCTTCTGTTCTTGATAGCGAAAAACTATTAGTTCATCTATTGATTGCCTGTGAAATCATCCTTGGGCTTGGCGTGCTATCCGGTATGGGTGTTTCCATGATGGAAACAGGCAAGTTACTGCCAGCGGACCATAAGACGCTTTTCTCCATTGCAACCTTCCTTGCCATTGCCGGCTTGTTGTGGGCACATCACAAAAGTGGCATTCGCGGGCGCAAGGCCACTCGCATTGTACTGGTCGCTTACCTGTTGCTCAGCCTCGGCTTCTTTGGCGTCAAGTTCGTCACCGACGTTATGATGACCTAAAACTCAAGACGAATCATATTTTTGCAATAATCACATAATTAAAGCGCCACCTATTTTGTTGGCGCTTTAATTATTGCTGTTCACAAAATAGATTTAGACGTGATTTTTTTGTTCAAAATCATTTTTTTCAATTGCCGCGCCGCAATAAAATGCCTATAGTTTGTGCAGAGAGTAAACATGATTAAAAAACAGACATTATCTATTGGCCCTATAAAGCTGGAAAGCCCCGTTGTGCTCGCCCCTATGTCCGGCGTAACGGATATGCCCTTTCGAAAACTGGTCAAACGTTTCGGGGCAGGGCTTGTTGTGTCAGAAATGATTGCCAGCCAGGAAATGCTGCGGGCATCTGAAAAAACACAAAAAATGGCTACGTCTTGCGAAGATGAAAGCCCGATAGCTGTCCAACTGGCGGGGACAGACCCACAAATCATGGCAGAAGCGGCAAAATTAAACGAAGCACGCGGCGCCGACATTATCGACATCAATATGGGATGTCCGGTTAAAAAAATCGTGAAATCATTTGCCGGATCAGCCTTGATGCGCAACGAAGAACTCGCAGGCGATATCATGCGCGCCGTGAAAGAAGCCGTTTCCATTCCTGTCACGGTTAAAATGCGCCTTGGCTGGGATGAAGATAACCTGAATGCCCTGTCATTAGCCCGCATGGCCCAAGATATCGGCTTGGCTTGCGTCACCATTCATGGGCGTACCCGAAATCAGATGTATAGCGGACATGCCGACTGGAACGCGATTGCCCCCATCAAACAAGGTCTTGACATACCCGTCATTGGCAATGGCGATCTCAACACACTAGAAGATGTTGAGAAAATGATTGAACAAGCCGGCGTGGATGGCGTCATGATTGGGCGCGGAGCTTATGGTCGCCCGTGGTTTTTACGACAGGTTATGGACTATCTGAAAGACGGTAAAAAAACGCCGCCACCGCCACTGGAAGAACAATGTGAAATTCTTTTATCACACTACGATGCCATGCTGGATCATTACGGCGAACATGTCGGCGTGCGCCATGCCCGCAAACATATTGGCTGGTACTGCAAAGGCCTGAATGGTGCCACAGATTTTCGCAATCAAATTATGAAACTTGCCTCACCCGATGAGGTTCGCAACCTAATTCAAAAATTTTACAACGAGAACATAACCCGAAAGGTTGCCTGAACATGCCGAAAACCAGCATCTCTTTTGATGGTGAAGTTATCCTCAATTCCGTTGCCTCTTGTGTCTTCGTCATTAATTCAAAAGGCATTCTCCAATTCGTCAACACGGCAGGGGAACAGCTTTTACAAGCCAGCGCATCTTATCTAAAAGGCCATGATCTGGAAGAATTCATCCCCAACGACAGCCCGATCCTTTCCCTGATCCATCAGGCCCGTATTGATCAGGCTACCGTTTCGGAAAACAGCGTCACGCTTGAATCGCCACGCTTGGGAAAACAACTGGTCAACGCGCATGCTTCGCCCTTAATCGAAGATCCATCCTTAATTATTCTGACCTTGACCAAACGGTCCTTGGCCGACCAAATTGCGCGACAACTCAAACATCGTTCCGCTGCGCGTACGATTACCGCAATGTCCGCTATGCTGGCTCATGAGATTAAGAACCCCTTATCTGGCATTCGCGGCGCGGCGCAACTATTGGAAAGCACGGCCAGCGAAGAAGATAAAGCCCTTACCAAACTGATTACGGATGAGACCGATCGTATTTGCGCCCTTGTGGATCGCATGGAAACCTTTACCGATGGTCGCCCCATCAAACGCGACGGTGTCAATATTCACCAAGTCTTGGAACATGTTCGCCAATTGGCACAAAACGGTTTTGGTTCCCATGTCCGTTTTTCTGAAAATTATGATCCCTCGTTGCCTTTGGTTTTTGGCAATAAAGACAACCTGATTCAAATTGTTCTCAATCTTGTGAAAAATGCCTGTGAAGCCACAACCGGTGAAAATGCGGAAATCACTTTGACAACAGCATATCAACATGGCGTGCGATTGGCGGTTCCAGGGTCCAATACCCGTGTTCACTTGCCGCTTATGGTATCTATACAGGACAACGGCCCCGGCATACCGGAAGATTTACGCCCCCATCTGTTCGAACCTTTTGTGACGACAAAACAAAAGGGTAGCGGCCTTGGTCTTGCCTTGGTTGCCAAAATGGTGGGTGATCATGGGGGGCTGATTGAATGCGAAAGCGAACCAAAAAAAACCGTATTCCGCATAATGCTCCCCATGTATTCCGAAAAACAAAACGGCCCGTTAGAGAAGAAGGGAAAATAAAATGAGTGCAACGATCTTAATTGCAGACGACGATGCAGCTATCCGTACCGTCCTCAATCAAGCATTGGGGCGCGCTGGTTATGAAGTCCGCGTAACGGGAAATGCCGCAACCCTTTGGCGATGGGTCAGTGATGGAGAAGGGGATCTGGTCATCACCGATGTCGTCATGCCGGATGAAAACGGGCTTGATCTCATTCCACGTATCAGAAAAATTCGCCCCGAATTGCGCTGCATTGTCATGAGTGCCCAAAACACCTTGATGACAGCCGTGCGGGCCACCGAACGCGGTGCCTTCGAATATTTACCAAAACCTTTTGATCTCAATGAATTAACATCCGTTGTCAAACGGGCACTTGAGACCCCACAAGCCAGTAAATCCAACACTGCACCAACCAACGACATGGAAGAAGAACTCCCACTGATCGGGCGTTCCCCTGCCATGCAGGATATTTATCGGACACTTGCACGTTTGATGGGGACCGATCTGTCTGTGATGATTACAGGGGAGTCCGGTACAGGTAAGGAACTTGTGGCACGTGCCCTTCATGATTATGGCAAACGCCGAAATGGCAGCTTTGTCGCCCTCAATATGGCGGCAATCCCTAAAGAATTGATTGAAAGTGAATTATTCGGTCACGAAAAAGGATCATTCACCGGCGCAACCAACCGGAAATCCGGTCGTTTCGAACAGGCCGAAGGCGGCACCCTGTTTCTAGATGAAATCGGAGATATGCCTGCCGAAGCCCAAACCCGTCTTTTGCGCGTCCTGCAAGAAGGTGAATTTACGACGGTCGGTGGCTCCACCCCAATCAAAGCCAATGTGCGCATTGTTGCCGCAACCCACCGTGATCTACGCAGCCTGATCCGTCAGGGCCTCTTCCGTGAAGATTTATATTACCGTCTCAACGTCGTACCAATCCGATTGCCCCCGTTGCGTGAACGCACAGAAGATATTCCTGAACTTGCCAATCACTTTCTCTCTCAGGTCGCCGAAGAAGGCCTGCCGTGGAAAACCATTGAAAAACCAGCCCTTGAACGTTTAAAGCAACATAATTGGCCCGGCAACGTCCGCGAGTTGGAAAACGTCATTCGACGTCTCGCGGCCTTATATTCTCAGGAAACCATCACCTTAGAAGTGATCCAGCAGGAATTGGCCGAACTGAATGCCCAAAGCGCAAACGGAGGCAGTGATAGTGATCCTGATAATCTTTCGTCTGCCATTGAAAAGCATTTACGTTCCTATTTCGATGCGCATGGTGACAGCCTACCGCCTTCCGGCCTTTATGATCGGGTCTTAAAAGAACTGGAACGCCCTTTGCTTTCCATGACTTTAGAAGCCACTAACGGCAATCAAATAAAATCTGCTCAACTTTTAGGATTAAACAGAAACACACTTCGCAAAAAAATTCGGGAACTGAATATTCCTATAACCAAAAATGCCGTAAAATAATCTTTGGTAAATGCGCAACAGGCGTTGCAACTTTGCAACAGATATGTCTAAACTCCTCTCAACATGCGATGGGGCAAGCAAGCCGAGGGAGTTATAATAAGCCATCATGTCTGCGTCTTTTCCCAAATCCAGTGCTGATCAACTGACCAAACTAATGACCTGGGTTCGTCGAACGGGGTTAAGCCGAAAACTGGCTTTCCTGCTGGTTATCTGCGCGGTGACATCGGGGGTCGCAACTTTCGTTGCAATGACCAGTTCCGGTCCTTCAGGGGCTGACCCGTCTGACATCCTCAACCTGCTTTATGTTGATGCCGTCCTGCTTTTACTACTTGGCGCCCTTATCATTCGACGTATACTCAAGTTACATACACAACACTCACGCGGTATTGCGGGTTCAAAGCTTCATACCCGTCTTGTTTTATTTTTTAGCCTACTTGCCGTAACTCCCGCAATCCTGGTCGCTGTTTTTGCCGGATTATACTTGAACCTAGGGATGCAATCCTGGTTCAGCGAACGCGTTTCCACCGCGCTGAGTTCCTCCCAAACTGTTGCCAAGGCCTATCGCGATGCCCATGTCAGGTCCATTCAAATTGATGCACTGGCAATGGCCAACACGCTTAACCGCAAAGCCGCACAACTATCGCGCTCCCGTTACGTTTTGGAGCGTGAATTGAATCAGCTGGCACAAGAAAAAAACCTTGTTGAAGCCGCGATCATTGATGGCCAAAGCCGCGTTCTTGCCCGAACAGAACTCACACTCAGCCTTGCCTTTGATCAGATTTCACGCGGTGTTCTGGATCAAGCCGATCAAAATGAAGTTGTTGTCACCTTTGAACCTCAAAACGATCGAACACGTGCCATTGTTAAACTGGATAACTACATCGACACCTATCTGTTTATTGGTCGTTTTATCCCACCAGACATCAGTGGGTCCATTGACCGGGTTGAAAACGCCTATAAACAATATTCTGAATTGGAAAAACAACGCGAAGGCATTCACATCAGCTTTGTTATGATCTTCATGGTCATTGCATTGATGCTTCTGCTGGCTGCAGCGTGGCTGGGGATGACCTTTGCCAACCAGATGGTTCAGCCCTTGATCGACCTGATTACCGCCAGCGAACGGATCCGTAAAGGCGACCTTGCTGCACGGGTTGATAAAGACCATAGCGGGGATGAAATCGGTCTTCTTGGTCGCGCCTTTAACCGTATGGCCGAACAGCTTGAAAATCAACGTGAAAGCCTCATTGAAGCCAACCGAGAAATGGCAGAACGTAACCGATTTACCGAAACGGTTTTGGATGGGGTCAGCGCCGGTGTCATCGGCCTTGATGCACAAGGCAAAATCCATCTTCCCAACCGCTTCGCCAGCCTTTTCCTCAAAAAAGAAATCAATACACTTTCAGGTATGCCCCTAGAAGAAATCATCCCGGAATTGAAAGACTTACTGGCGCAAGCTCAAGAAAAGCCCATTCGCGTCGCACAACGTGAAATTAAGCTTTTGCGCGACGGACAGTTGCGTATCATTAATGCAAGCATTGCCGCAGAATGGGTTGATAATGATATTATTGGCTATGTTCTGACGTTCGACGACATCACCGAATTGCAAAGTGCCCAACGCCGCGCGGCATGGGCAAATGTGGCGCGACGCATTGCCCACGAAATTAAAAACCCGCTCACACCTATTCAGTTATCGGCGGAGCGACTTAAACGCAAATATGCCAAAGAAATTACAAGCGATCCCGATACTTTTGAAATGTGTACCGCCACCATAATCCGACAAGTTGATGATATGCGTCGTATGGTCGATGAATTTTCCTCCTTCGCCCGAATGCCTCGCCCCGTCCTTAAACCGGAAAATATTAGTGAATTATGCGGTGAAATCATCTTTTTGGAACGGAACCGCACAGAAATGGTGGAATACGAGATCAATTTGGCGGCCCCTGATATGAACCTGCTGTGTGATCGTCAACAGATTGCCCGCCTTCTTACCAATCTGGTAAAAAATGCGGCTGAAGGTATCTTTTCAAAATATGATCTTGATCCGGAAGATGAGCAGGCAACAGAACATAACGCCCCCTTGGGCAAGGTTTCCTTGGAACTCCTAGAAATCAATCAGGAAATTGTTATTCGTATTGAAGATAACGGCATTGGCTTTCCACAGGAAGAACGCGAACGTTTAACAGACCCTTACGTCACAACCCGCACCAAAGGAACCGGACTGGGACTAGCGATTGCGAAAAAAATTGTAGAAGAACATCAAGGAAAGATGGCCTTGAAAGATAGAGCAGGGGGCGGCGCAATTGTAGAATTGTACTTCCCGGAATTGGAAGAACACGGGTCCAGCCCGCAAAAAGAGAAAGAAAACAATCCGATGGATATGGCAATAAGGTTGGTTAGCGATGGCGTATGATATTTTAATTGTCGATGATGAAGCCGACATTCGCATGTTAACGGCGGGTATTCTTGAAGACGAAGGCTTTGAACCCCGTGAAGCCGGTAGTGATGTACAGGCATTAGACAGTGTCCGAAAACGCCGTCCCAGTCTTGTCTTGCTTGACATCTGGCTGCAGGGCAGCAGGCTTGACGGCTTAGGTATTCTCAAAGCACTAAAAAAAGATCATCCCGACCTGCCTGTTATTATGATGAGTGGCCACGGTACCATTGAAACCGCCGTGAAGGCGTTACATGACGGTGCCTATGATTTTATTGAAAAGCCTTTTAAAACTGATCGCCTTTTAATGGCGGTTGAGCGTGCATTGGAAATCGCGACCTTAAGGCGCGAAAATGAAGAATTACGCAGCCGAGGCGCTGTGGAAAGTGAATTGATCGGTATTTCCTCTCGCTTAAACCAACTTCGCCAAAGTATTGAAAAGGTGGCCCAATCCAACAGTCGTGTTTTAATTAATGGACCGGCAGGGTCCGGCAAAGAGGTCTGCGCCCGGCATCTTCATTTTCAATCACGCAGAGCCAAGGGTCCATTTGTCGTTCTGAATTGCGCAACCATGGAAGCAGACCGTGTAGAAAGTGAGCTGTTTGGTGTTGAAGCCATCAACGGTAATCCCGGCAAAGTGGGTTTCTTCGAGCAAGCCCACAACGGCACTTTGCTGTTGGACGAAGTAAGCGATATGCCAAGTGAAACACAGGGTAAAATCGTTCGTGTCCTGCAAGAACAGCGTTTCCAACGGGTCGGGGGCAGCACCCCCGTTGAAGTTGATGTCCGTGTTGTCGCCGCATCTTCCAAGGATTTAAACGTGGAAATGGCAGAAGGTCGCTTCCGTGAAGATCTCTTTTATCGTCTCAGCGTTGTTCCGATTGATCTACCGGCTTTATTTGAGCGACGCGAAGATATCCCTTATCTTACTAACTATTTTATGAATAAAACCGCACAGGTTTTGGGACATTCTCCACGTATCTTCAGTGAGGAAGCCTTAGCCGCCATGCAGGCCTATGATTGGCCGGGAAATGTGCGGGAACTGCGTAATGTCGTGGAACGTATTTTGATTATGGCACCGGGCACACCGGATCAGCCCATTAAAGTCGATATGTTACCTCGCGAAGTTACAACCAGCGATTCAGAAACCCTAAACTGGGACCCCACCAGTGAAATTATGAGCTTGCCACTGCGAGAAGCTCGTGAAATCTTCGAACGTGAATATCTTAATACTCAAATCAGTCGTTTTGGCGGTAATATTTCCAAAACGGCCAGTTTTGTCGGCATGGAACGCTCCGCCTTACATCGCAAGTTAAAATCTCTGAACTTGACGATGGATGAAAAAGCAAAAGCGTAAGGAGAGTTTGAAATGAAAGTTATTATTTGCGGTGCAGGCCAAGTTGGTTCAAACATCGCACATTACCTTGCGCTGGAAGATAACGACGTAACCGTCGTCGATCAATCCCCCGCATTAATCGGTAAAATTACCGACACATTGGATTGCCGGGGGGTAACAGGTCATGCCAGTCATCCGGATGTTTTAAAAGAAGCAGGCGCTGAAGATGCCGATATGTTGATTGCCGTAACCTATACGGATGAAATCAATATGGTTGCCGCACAAGTCGCCCATTCTCTGTTCAAGATTCCTAAAAAAGTGGCCAGGATCCGTTCACAAAGCTATCTCGCGCCCGAATGGCAAAACCTGTATACACGCGACAACTTGCCCATTGATGTCATTATTTCACCTGAAATCGAAGTTGCACGCGCCGTTATGCGCCGTCTGACCGTTCCGGGTGCAACCGATATGATCCCCTTGTGTGACGGAAAAGTCCGCCTTGTCGGGGTTCGTTGTGAAAAAGACTGCCCCCTTGTTTTCACACCTTTGCGCCAACTCACACAGCTCTTTCCTGACCTCAACATCGTCGTCATCGGGCTGGTTCGTGATGGAAAATCCATTATTCCGACAGCAGACGATCAATTGCTACCTGGTGACGAGGCCTTTTTTGTTGTTGATGAAGAACATATGGTACGTGCTCTGACAGCATTTGGTCATGACGAAACAGAAGCACGCCGCCTGTTGATTTTCGGCGGCGGCAATATCGGCCTATTCCTCGCCCAACAATTGGAACGAGAATACCCGTGGGTCAATGCGAAAATCATTGAGAAAAGCGAAACGCGGGCCCGCCAAATCGCCTCCCAATTAACAAAAACAACTGTGCTATGTGGCGACGTCCGTGATCAGGAATTATTGATCGAAGCCAACGTCACTGCTTCTGAAACAATCGTTGCTGTAACCGATGATGACGAAACCAATATTTTGGGTTCCTTACTGGCAAAACGCATGGGATCTCAACGGACAGTAACCTTGATCAACAAAGCATTATATGAACCCCTTTTAAACAATTTGGGGATCGATGTTGTTGTGAACCCACGCAGCATCACCGTTTCCCAGATTTTACAACAAGTGCGCAAAGGCCGCATTCATTCCGTTCACAGCTTACGCGAAGGGTTTGGCGAATTGATTGAAGCCGAAGCCTTGGCAACCTCCCCATTGGTCGGTGCGCCATTGCGTGATGTCAAAATGCCCAATGGTGTTGTTTTAGGTGCCGTTGTGCGTGACGGGCAGGTGATTTCACCTCGGGGTAGTACAGTCATTGAACCTAAAGACCGCATCGTCCTGTTTGCGGCATCAGATGCGGTACGCAAAGTAGAAAAAATGTTCTCAGTTCGTCTGGAGTTCTTTTAAAAAATGTCAAGAATTGCCTTTGTTAATGGTGCTTATGTACCACATGAGCATGCCAGTGTTCATATCGAGGATCGCGGTTTTCAATTTGCCGATAGTGTCTATGAAGTCATTTACCTTTATAAAGGTAAACTGATTGATGCAGAGGCACACTTGAAACGACTGGAACATTCCCTGAATGAACTTGATATGGGGATGCCTAAATCACGGGCAGCCTTGATGGTCAATGTCAAAGAGTTGGTGCGGCGCAATCGCGTTAAAACGGCACTGATCTATGTTCAAGTGACCCGTGGCAGTGCTGCACGTGATTTTCCCTATCCGGAAAATACAATACCAACTATCGTCATGACAGCAAGACGGGTTGCTCCTTTTGATGCCAATGCTTCCCTTAAAGGGATTAAGGTCATGAGCCTGCCTGATATCCGCTGGGCACGATGCGATATTAAAACAACATCCTTACTGGCTGCATCCATGAGCAAACAAAAGGCACTGGAAGCCGGTTTTGACGATGCATGGCTTGTTACTCAAGACCAGTTCGTGACAGAAGGGACATCAAACAATGCCTGGATTTTACGCGAAGATGGAAAATTACAAACGCGCAAACCGTCCCATGCCATCCTGAACGGCATTACCAGACAAGCAATTATCAAGCTTGCCGGACAAAAAGGCATTGAAATTGTTGAAGAGGCCTTCAACCTAGCTGACGCAAAAAAAGCGAAAGAAGCCTTTGTTACCAGTGCGAGTGCCTGCGTGAAACCCGTCATTCAAATTGACGACATAACCATCGCGGACGGAAAGCCCGGCCCCTTCACCCAACAAATTGCAAAAATCTATGCCGATTTTCTAGAGGAATAAAAAACTTGCCTCATCCAGTCCGTCCCAAAGCCGTTATTTTTGATTGGGATAACACCCTAGTCGATACATGGCCCGCCATTCACGATGCCATCAATCACACCCTGGTGGCAATGGGTCATGATGCCTGGACCTATGACGAAACACGCCAACGCATTCGTAAATCTATGCGTGATAGTTTTCCCGAATTATTTGGGAATCACTGGGAAGACGCAGGCAAAATCTTTTATGCCCGATTCGAAAAATCTCATATCAGCCAATTACAGGCAATTGACGGTGCCGAAAACCTCCTCAAAGCCTTATATAGCAAGGGGTTTTACCTTGCTATCGTCTCCAACAAGAGAGGAAAATACCTTCGCCAAGAAGTTGAGCATTTAGGATGGGGAAAATATTTCAAAAAGCTGGTCGGGGCAGGGGATGCTCAACTGGATAAACCACATCCTGCACCCGTTGATTTAGCGCTGGAAAACAGCGGAATTCCTAGGGGTTCAGCCGTCTGGTTCGTAGGAGATACAGATGTGGATCTGGAGTGCGCACACAACTCAGGATGTATATCCGTACTGATAAGAGAGCAAGCACCGAGTCAAGGAGAATTTGACGAGTTCCCTCCTTCTTGGTATTTCAGTAATTGCATGGAGTTAGCTTCGACATTGAATAAATGTGACGTTTGGGAGACTGATCAACAAGTCGAGCAAACTCTATAAAAGACCAAACCATAAATGCCAACGATAAAGATAATTAGGGAATATAGACCCATGGCTGCTGAAAAGTCTCAGAATGTGCAAGACGTTTTTTTAAATCACATTCGTAAACAAAAAAACTCCGTCACTATTTTCTTGGTAAACGGCGTTAAACTTCAGGGGATTGTAACTTGGTTTGACAACTTCTCTGTGCTTCTGCGCAGAGATGGTCATACGCAACTGGTGTACAAGCATGCGATTTCAACAATCATGCCTTCTTCACCGGTACAATTGTTTGATCCGTCCGGCGAAGACGAAGAGTAAACGTGACGAACGAACATAATCCGCCCAAGAACCAATCAAAAAAGGGCTGGAGCGATGATAACGACCGAACTCCTTGTTTGGTCGTTCACCCGCATTTAAAAAGCGAACGCGGTGCGTTACGTTCCCCGCAGGCACGTCTGGAAGAATGTGTAGGCCTTGCCTTGGCCATTCACGTTGATGTGGTCCATAGCGAAGTCGTCAACATTGCACGCCCCAAACCTGCGACCTTGTTTGGTCAAGGGGTCGTTGAGGCACTTGCAACCACAATTGGTCGCGTTGATAAGCATAAAGACGAATGGGATGACGATGATATCGGGCTTGCCATCGTTGATGCTGCGTTGTCTCCCATCCAACAACGCAACCTTGAAAAAGCATGGAACTGCAAAGTCATCGACCGTACCGGACTTATCCTTGAAATTTTCGGGGAACGTGCCCGCACGGCAGAAGGATCCTTGCAGGTCGAATTGGCGGCCCTGACGTATCAACGATCCCGACTTGTGCGATCATGGACCCACTTGGAACGCCAGCGCGGTGGACTGGGCTTTATTGGCGGTCCTGGTGAATCACAAATCGAGATTGATCGTCGTTTAATTGACGAACGGATCGTTCGATTGAAAAAAGACCTCGGCGAAGTCAAACGCACACGTGAATTACACCGCAAAGCCCGGCGCAATACGCCATACCCGATCGTTGCCCTTGTCGGTTATACCAACGCCGGGAAATCAACGCTTTTCAACCGACTGACAAAAGCGGAAGTATTTGCACAGGACTTGCTGTTTGCCACGCTGGACCCGACCATGCGCTCCATCACGCTGCCATCCGGGCGTGATGTCATCATTTCTGATACGGTTGGTTTTATTTCCCAACTTCCGCATGAATTGGTCGCGGCCTTCCATGCCACGCTGGAAGAAGTCCACGAAGCCGACGTCATTTTACATGTTAGAGATGCCTCCCACCCCGACACAGAAGCACAGAGAGCCGATGTTCTGGAGGTTCTCAAAACATTAGGTGTGGAAGAAAAACTCGAAGATTGTTTGATCGAGGTTTATAATAAAGCCGACCTGCTGGATCAAGAAGATCACGATATTATTACAAATCGCGTCAATCGCTCAAACGGTCTGGTCAGCATGGTTTCAGCCGTCACAGGGCAGGGATGTGATCAACTTCTTGACGATATCAATAAACTGCTGAGCGCACGTTTCCAAATCTTCGACGTTGAGGTTCCTTACAGCGACGGCCAAATGCTTAGCTGGATTTATGGGCATGGTGAAGTGACAAAGCGCAATGAAGGTGAAAACGGATTTCATATCACGGTCAAAATGAATGATATGAATACCTCGCGTTTTCAGCAAAAATTCCCGCAGCTTTTCCCCGCTACAGAACAAGCAGAAAAAGACGAAGATTCACAACAGCCAACCGGATGGTCTCCCACTTAGGGAAACCGTCCGTAAATATTATCTTTCCAACTGGCTTTGCGCTTCTCTTTTGTCTTTCTTTAACTTCTTTCCCGCAAACTGTTTGTAAAATCACACAGACAATCTTATCTACAAGTAGATAAGAAAGAGGGATTAAAATGGCAACAAGAGAAGCGCAGGCCAGATGGCGCTCCCGACATCAGCTTGTCAAAAAACAGCTCAATGTCATGGCGAAACATCTGATCCACGAGGATTTGGAAGAAATCGCACGCGATTACGACCTGAAAGGAAAGGGCGAAGCCGTTACCTTCGCCACCTTCGTCACCAAAGCCATGCGCCAACAGGCCGAATATAACCCGGAAGCCAAGCGGATCATGGACCTGCTGGAAAATGCCTATAAACGGGACCGCGATATTTACCGACCTTAAGTGCTATTTTTTAAAGACAAAATATTTCATGCCAAAATAGCTTACGAACATGGAAATGGCTGTCGCAGGAAAGAGGGCAATAACCGGATTTTCTTCCAATACGGGATAAAAGGCGAGAACGCCAATATAACAAACATAATTCGTCAAAGAAGCAATGAGCATGGAAGCACAATAAGCACGATATTCCGCCCAACTGGGATCTGTCTTTATGTTAAATGTTTTGGTGCGGTTAATCCACCAGCTTGCCGTAATTGATCCCCATAACCCTACAATTTGTCCAACATATGCATGCACGCCTAAAACATTACTTAAAACATATAAAATAACTGTATTCACCAGAAACGCACTGCCCCCGGCAAAAAGAAAATGTCCATAATGTTTGATTTTTTCCATCGGTAATTATTTCTGAAGTAAATAGAAATAAGAAACACCGAACGGTGGTTTGATAATCGGTGCAATTTTTGTATCAAACTTAAATATCAATTTAAGACAACTATTAATAAAAGCATTATTGATATTGTTTTCACTTTTCGCCTGAATATTCAAAAAACGAATAAGCTTTCGTGCACTCCAGATCGGAATGAACAGAAGAAAATTAAAAAAACATTCTGTTTGAACAGAAAAAGGGGCTGTCTTGATCAAATTGGCAATTTCTGCCTTGCTATAACGTCTTTTGTGAAGGGAAATATCATCTTGCAATCCCCATAAAGACATAAACATCGGAACGGTTATCAGCGCATGACCATCTGGCTTTAAAATACGGTATATTTCTTTCAAAGCCGTTTTGTCATCTTCTACATGTTCAAGGATATCAGTTGCAACAACAAGGTCAAAACTATCGTCTTCAAACGGAATGGCGCAAATATCGCCTTTTGTGACTGCTGGTAAGCCTTTCTCATGACAAAACGCTATAGCATGTTCACTAAAATCTAATCCTTGAATATTAGAGAACCCCATATCAACCAACATACGCAAATTGGTTCCTGTGCTGGTTCCAATATCCAGAATATTTGCTGTTTTCGATAAGTTCAGACGCGAAATATAAGCTCGAAAGAAGGACCTTCTGGCAACAAACCACCAGTGATCTTGTTCAAGTGCCGCTTCTGCTTCGTAAGCTTCTAATTTCATCCTTGTTATCCAGACACTGGTATTTCACTCTTAATATAGTCAAATACTCTTTACCATTAAATGGTTTAGCTATAACTTCCGTTTCTTAAGTTCAAAATAGATATACGAAAGCCAATGAGAAAAATAGAGAAAAAAGGCAAACAGGAAAAGATAATTCTCTCTGGCCCTCAGTCCAATAGACAAGAGGGGTACTCTCGTATTTTCCTTGTTGTATTTACCACGCTTATTTTACTGAAATCATTCTATCTGTTTACCTACGGTCCCATTTTTTTACCCGATAGTACGGGCTATATAAAATTCGCAAGCCTTATTCTCAATGAAAAAGAATGGATCAGCCATTTAAATTTGAACAATGCTTTCTGGCAACCTGAAACCGCATTTCGCAGCATAGGTTACCCAGCCTTTCTCGCTCTAAATAAATTGATTTTCGGCGAGCTGTTTGATTGGAGTAGTATAGGTATTCAGATTACTTTGTCCCTATATACCAGTTATCTGGTTTACCAGTTAAGTGATCGCTTTTTAAAAAATGAAGCTCTGGCTCTCTTCTGTGCAAGCGCGCATGCACTCAGTCAGGGACTATTAATGGACCAATGCCTTCTGACCGACAGCCTAAATACAAGCTTGATAGTCATTGTGCTTTGCACGATTTCGATCAAAATAATCGACAGGTCTCCTCCCAAAACCGCAACTGTATTTGGCTTGGGCACTCTTATCCTCATTGCTTTTTCTATTCGGGAGGCCGGTAATTTTCTGCAATTCTTATTATGGCCAATTGTTCTTTACTGGATTATTCGAAATCATCACGTGTGGTCTATGCGTGCCTTTTTGTTCATGCTTTTTATTAGTCCCATATTTCTAGGTGTTTACGGATATAAAACATGGAATGAACATAGAACGGATAAACGTTTTATAACTACTGCCGGACAATCGACCATGTTTTTTCCTGTTTTTAAACTGAAAAAACAAGGAATTGACGCCTTGAAAGATGACCCGCTCTTCCAAGGCTTGCCCGAATACGTATATCCTCTGGACGAGCAGGTTATGATTAATAGCTATGCCATCAACAAACACCTTCATACACAACATAACTTTGATGCTGTCGAAATATCTAATTATGCCTTCACAACTTTTTTCAGACTATGGAAAACATATCCGGTTGAAATGGTCGCAGGCACTTTTTCCGAAATCCGCGAGAAACAGTTTTTCTCCAGCTTTATGCCCGTTGAAACATGGGTAAAAACTCATTTATGGGCACGCGGAAGCAAACCGTTCCAAAAACGACGCGATATGATGGAAAAGGTTAAAACCGAAGGACAGTATGAACTGTTACTTGCCTATCTTGCACGCCACATAGAACGCATTATTTCAATTTTGATTTCAGCGGCTTTTATCATCGGGGCACCCGTTTTGTTTTATCGAACACTCAAGAAAGCAGAATATCGCCTCCAAAGTCTACCAGATCAAATTTGGCTCATTACTTTTTATTGGTTACTCTATTTCGGTTACACATTTGCTTACGCTATGGTACATCTTGAACAGCGTTATCTATTGCCCGTTGTACCTTTCTTGACAATCGGCGGCATTTTGATGCTGAACCAAGCCTTCTTCAAGCTGAAAACAGTAATTCGATCAAACAATTTCAATAGGTGAGTTTCATTTAAATGACTGTGAATAAAAAAGAAAATAGCCAGAAGGCAATACGCCCAAACCTATCTGTTATCGTTCCTTTTTATAATGAAGAAGACAATATCGGTTCTCTTTACAGCGAGATAAAAACGACACTGGAAAAAACAGGGCGAACATATGAAATCATATTTGTAAATGACGGTTCCAGCGACAAAACATTAGAGCGCGGCATAGAGATCGCCGAGCAAGACGCCAATGTGCATATGATTGACTTGTTACGCAATTACGGACAGACCGCCGGTTTAATGGCAGGACTGGATCATGCACAAGGCGACATCATCATCTCAATGGATGGAGATGGTCAAAACGATCCTGCCGAAATACCCAAATTATTAAGCAAGCTTGATGAAGGTTACAGCGTTGTTTCCGGCTGGCGGGCAGATCGACAAGACAATGCGATGACCCGAACCTTACCAAGTCGTATCGCAAACTGGTTAATCTCCAAAGTGTCCGGTGTACACCTGCATGATTACGGCTGCGCCCTGAAAGCCTATCACAGAGAAGTTGTTGAACAAGTACGCCTCTATGGTGAAATGCACCGTTTCATTCCCATTTACACGGTTTGGCAAGGTGGCAAAATCGCAGAAATCGAAGTCAACCACCGCGCTCGTATTCATGGGGAATCAAAATATGGCTTAAACCGTATCTTCAAGGTGCTTCTGGATTTGTTTTTAGTCATGTTTTTGAAACGCTACATGACAAAACCAATTTACATATTTGGCGGGTTTGGTTTCGCTTCCTTACTCTTGGCACTTATTTGTGGAATTTGGGCGATCTGTTTAAAAATCTTTGATGGCGTTTCGTTTATTTTAACTCCATTACCAACTCTAACCGGTACTTTCTTTACGACAGGTATTCTGTGTATTTTAATGGGGTTACTCGCCGAACTTCTCGTACGGACTTACTTTGAGTCTCAGGATAAAAAGATTTATCAAGTCAAAAAACACTATAACAAGAAAGACTAGAAAACAACCATGTGTGGAATTGCCGGCTTTTTTGGGCAGGGGACCCAAGAAGATTTAAAACAAATGACGAATTCCATCGCCCACCGGGGACCCGACGGGGAAGGGGCATATCAAGATAACGATTTCCCCGTATTTCTAGGCCATCGCCGCCTTTCCATTGTGGATTTGGAACACGGCCAACAACCTATGCCCAACACAGATCGGTCCATCTGGGTTACGTTTAATGGTGAAATATATAATCATCGCGAGTTACGACACGATTTAGAAACAAAAGGATACAAATTCAACACCCCAAATAGCGATACGGAAGTTCTTGTTCATGGCTGGAAAGAATGGGGGGAAGAATTACCACTTAAACTAAATGGCATGTTTGCCTTTTGTATCTGGGACAAAAACCGTGGGACCTTGTTTCTTGCCCGTGATCGTTTCGGTGAAAAACCACTATTTTGGGGGCAACAAAAAGACCTCTTTGTATTTGGATCCGAATTAAGTGTCTTTCAGGCTCATAACAGTTTTGACACAACCTATAATCAATTAGCCTTAAAAAAATATTTTGCTTATGCATTTATTCCCGCACCATTCTGCGCATTTGAAAACTGCTATAAACTTAAACCCGGCCACAGCTTAACATTCGATGTGCGAACTCAAACACATAGGATCACGCCTTATTGGCAATTTCGTATTGAGGTAGCCGCTTCACCACCAAGCTTTGAAGAAGCTGCTGAAGAACTGGAAACTCTATTCGTACAAGCCGTCAAACGACGTCTTATGAGTGATGTACCTTTGGGTGCCTTCTTATCAGGTGGTGTCGACAGCAGTTCCGTACTTGCGGCAATGTGCCGTATTTCGCCTGCTCAATCCGTGCAAAGCTTTGCCATTGGGTTTACTGAAAAGTCATTTGACGAGTCATCTTATGCCCGCGAAATGTCCACATATCTAGGGTGCAAACATCACGAAGAAATTTTAGATCTGACAAAAGCGCGCAGCATTATCCCCGATGTCCTGACTCAACTTGATGAACCGATGGCTGACGGCTCATTACTCCCGACCTACCTGCTCTGTCAATTTGCACGCAAGCATGTAAAAGTCGCGCTGAGCGGAGATGCCGGAGACGAACTCTTTGCAGGCTACGACCCATTCAAGGCTTTACAACCGGCAAACGTTTACCATCGATTTGTTCCAAAATTCATGCATCAAGCCACAAAATCTTTGATCGACCTCTTGCCAATGTCCAATAAGAATATGAGTTTGGATTTCAAATTACGTCGCGTTTTAATGGGGATGGATCATCAACCCGCCCTCTGGCTACCCACTTGGATGGCCCCCCTGCAAGAAAATGATATTTGTGATCTATTCAATGCACCGACAGACGCAGAAGAACTCTATTCAGAGACATTGGATTTATGGAATGAAAACCCCAATAAAACACAAATCGATAAATCCTTAGAATATTTTACGAACTTCTATCTGCCAGATGACATATTAACAAAAGTCGACAGAGCCTCCATGATGAATGGGCTGGAAGCTCGTGCCGTCTTTTTGGATTGTGATCTCGTGGAATTTGTCCGTCGCCTTCCTTGTCATTATAAATTTGACGGAAAAACAACTAAAAAAGTTTTGAAGAAAGCCGTCTCCCGCCTCGTTCCGGACAGCGTTCTCAATCGTCGGAAAAAAGGGTTCGGCGTTCCTTTAATGGCATGGATGAAAGAAATACCGCTTAATACACAAGGCGCAAACCAGTTTCAACTTAACCCTGACAGCATTGAAACGTACATATCTAAACATTTATCAGAACAAAAAGATTATCGCTTTTTCCTCTGGAACTGGCTGGTTTTGCAGAAGTCAAAAGCATCCCACCTCTAACAACGGTTTTCTTTAATCATCCTGAACAGACAAGAAGGCGAGAACGTCTTCGATATCTTTATCGGTCATTTCACCGAATAATTCTGCTTGATCCACATGCTCGCGTTCACCGGATTTATAATCCTGAAACTGTTTTTTCAGATATTGAATATGCTGTCCGGCAATCGCTGGCTTGTTGCCACGGCCCATACCGTCTTTGTTATGGCAGCCCCGGCACATTTCCATATAGTATTCTTCGCCATTTTCCAAATCGCCTTCGTATCGCGGAATTTGTACAACAGCTTCGGCCTGTTGCAAGCGTTCCAATCCATCTATATGACCATTCAATTCAGGCAGTTGGCTTGCCAGTTTAATATTAGAAAGGTATGTGGTGATATCGCGAACATCTCCCGGCGGTAATTCACGGTCATTGGCAAAGGGCAGCATTGGAATATTAACCCGTTTGCGATTTTTAAAGTTCTTGATTTGCTCTTCCATATATTCTTGCGGCAATCCTGCCAATCGTGGATAAACGCCACCACCACCGCCTTGACCTAAGCTACCGTGACAGCCCGCACACAGTTCATTGATGTCTTCAGCATTATATTTGTCATATTCATAATCTTCCGGAACATCCGCCGCCCACAGGGAACCAGCAAACAACAGACATGATAATCCAGCAGAACGTGCAAGCGCTTTCACGAACATCTTGGGGGGGCATCCTTTACATTCAGATTTGTTTATATATTTTCTGCATGTGATAATTATTCAAGCCAAAACCTACCTTGATGTTCATCAAAAAAAAACATAATCAGTTCTTCGAATGTCATCTCAAGATGATTTTTAGCATTTCGTGCATGACTCTACATTCGAGCATCGCTATAACTGGCGCATGAAACTGGATGTCGATCATATCACCCGTATTATTTCCGAAGTCGCTGAGGAAGAGATCATGCCGCGCTTTCAAAAGCTGGCAGCCAGCGACATTATGGAAAAATCACCCGGTGACCTGGTTACAACGGCTGATATCGAAGCCGAAATAAAATTAAGCGCTCGGTTAATCGACTATTTGCCCGGCTCCCTCGTTGTTGGCGAAGAAGCGGTCGCAAAAGATATATCCATCCTAAAAGCATTGGATAGCGCAGAACCTGTCTGGATTATCGACCCTGTAGACGGGACGCGCAACTTCTCAAAAGGCGACAGCGTTTTTGGTTCTATGGTCGCCTTGGCCCATCAAGGTGAATTAATTGCCTCCTGGATCCATGACCCTGCCCGCAAACGCACAGCAGTGGCGGAAAAAGGGGCAGGGGCACGTTTGGCAGGCCGTCCCCTTCATGTTAAGAAATTTCACAGTCTTGAACATATGACCGTTTCCTTAAATGCCAAACATCGGCGCTGGCTGGAAGATCGTGCCATTGATGGTTTAGGCCCCGTTCCCCATATGGCCATTCGTTACGGTTCGGTTGCCCATGATTATATTTCCCTGGCAGCGGGTGAATTTCATTGCGCCCAATATCGCCGCCTGCACGCATGGGACCATGCCGCAGGCATCTTACTTCATCGCGAGGCGGGCGGATATGATTTTATGGTGGGATCACAAACCCCCTATAAACCAAAAATTTATGCGCAAGACTGCCTTTTAATCACCCCAAATAAAGATGTTTGGGAAGAAGCACGCCGTTTCCTTAATCCGGGGTCAGACAGTTATCATGTCTAAGTCACCATTGGAAATTTTGCAGAACGTTTTTGGTTTTTCTGATTTTCGTGGCGTGCAGCAAGATGTCATCAAACGCACAATTGCAGGGGGAGACTCCCTTGTTCTTATGCCGACTGGTGGGGGGAAATCCCTTTGTTACCAGATCCCGGCCGTGTGCCGAAAAGGCTGTGCAATCGTTATTTCACCCCTGATTGCCCTGATGCAGGATCAAGTCACTGCTCTGTGCCAAGTCGGCATTAAGGCCGCAACACTCAATTCCACCATTGCCCCGGACGAAGCTTATGAAATTGAACGCGCAATGCGGGCAGGGGAGCTAGACCTTGTTTATGTCGCCCCGGAACGTCTGCTGACCGATCGTTTTTTCACGCTGTTAAATCATTGCGATATTTCCTTATTTGCGATTGACGAGGCCCATTGCGTTTCTCAATGGGGTCATGATTTTCGGCCCGAATATCGGCAATTGGTCAACCTGCACGACCATTTTCCAAATGTACCACGCATCGCCTTAACCGCGACCGCAGACGGGCCAACCCGCCTAGATATCATTGAACGACTTAATCTGGGGCAAGGTGAAGTTTTCATCACCGGATTTGATCGCCCCAACATTCGTTACAACATCGTATCGAAGAACAATGCAAAGACTCAACTTCTAAAATTCCTGCAGGAATATGACGAAAACGACAGTGGCATCGTTTACTGCATGAGCCGTAAAAAAGTTGAAGAAATGGCAAACTGGCTACGCGACAAAGGCTATGACGCTTTGTCCTATCACGCCGGTATGGACAAAAACATCCGCAGCCTCAATCAAGATAAATTCGTACGCGAAGAGGGTATCATCATGGTCGCCACCGTCGCGTTCGGTATGGGCATTGATAAACCTAACGTTCGATTTGTTGCCCATATGGACCCACCCAAAAGCCTTGAAGCCTATTATCAAGAAACGGGCCGCGCCGGACGGGATGGTTTACCCTCGCAAACTTGGATGGCCTATGGCTTGCAGGATGTCACCAAGCTGCGCCAGTTTACAGAAAGCTCGGATCTGCCGGAACGTCAAAAACATATTGAACGTCAAAAATTGGATGCCTTGCTGGCCTACTGCGAAACTCATCGGTGTCGTCGTCAGGTTCTGCTAGAATATTTTGGTGAAACCTTAAACGAGCCTTGCGGCAATTGCGACACCTGCCTTAACCCGGTAGAAACATTTGACGGCACAGTCCCCGCCCAGAAAATTTTATCCTGTATCTATCGAACCGGAGAAACATTTGGGGCAGGGCATATCATTGATGTCTTACTTGGTGAAGAAAACGACAAAATCATGCGTTTTCGCCATAACCAGCTCAGCACCTATGGGATCGGGAAGGAACTTAAACGCGACACATGGCGTTCCATCATTCGTCAACTCGTCGCCCTTGGCTTGGTGCGTATGGATATTGAAGGGTACGGGGCTTTAAAACTTGGCCCTGATGTGCGTGACGTTTTACGCGGCGAACGCAATGTCCTCATGCGCAAAGACCCTGATGCCCGTCGTTCCGCCAAAGCCAAACGTGAGGCGCGCACCACCATTGTGTTGGAACGCGAAGATGATAAATCTTTGTTTGAAGCCTTACGCGCCAAACGCAAAGATCTGGCCGAAGAACAAAACGTGCCCCCCTATGTGATTTTTGCCGATGCGACCTTGATAGAAATGGCCAAAACACGCCCATGCGATGCAGACAGTTTTTTGGCCCTTTCCGGCGTTGGTCAAACAAAGCTGGAACGTTATAGCAGCATCTTTATGGATGTTATCAACGGGTTTGATGATTGATTTCATTGTCTCTATGACAATCTATTCTTTGATTTCTCCATTACATAAACTTATACTGCTCCCCAATCATTTAAGAATTTTAAAGGGAGAAAAAGATGAAGGTTGCATTCCTTGGTCTTGGTGTTATGGGCTATCCAATGGCGGGCCACCTGTTAAAAGGTGGGCATGACGTCTGTGTCTATAACCGCACGACCGCCAAAGCTGAAAAATGGGTTGCTGAATATGGTGGGTCTTTTGCAGAAACGCCTGCAAAGGCCGCTGAGGGGGCACAAATAGTTTTTGCCTGTGTCGGTAACGATGACGACCTTAGAAGCGTCTGCACAGACGAAAACGGCGCTTTTAACACTATGGACAAAGGCACGGTCTTCGTCGATCACACAACAACCTCTGCCGAAGTCGCCCGTGAAATGTCCGTCGAAGCAGAAAAACACGGCCTCTCATTCATGGATGCGCCTGTTTCCGGCGGTCAAGCCGGAGCAGAAAATGGCACTCTGACCATTATGGTAGGTGGCAATCCTGAAAATTTCGAACACACCAAGCCTGTTCAGGAATGTTACGCACAGGCCGTCACGCTTATGGGAGATGTCGGGGCAGGGCAATTGACCAAGATGGTCAACCAGATCACTTTTGTCGGTGCCGTTCAATCCATTTCCGAAGGACTGGCCTTTGCTGAAAAAGCCGGACTGGACCCGAAAAAAGTCATCGACGTGATTTCCAAAGGGGCCGCCGGATCATGGCAATTGTCCAATCGTGGCTACACGATGGTTGAAGATAAGTTTGACTTCGGTTTTGCCATCGATTGGGTCAGAAAAGACCTTGGCTTTGCCCTTGATGAAGCCCGCAAAAACGGTTCAGCCTTACCTGTCACCGGACTGATTGATCAATATTACAAAGAGGTTCAACGCATGGGTGGTGGACGCTGGGACACCTCTGCACTCATCAAATTACTACGTGATTAAATCGTCCATATTATGCAAAAAATCCCTCGGTTCAGCCGGGGGATTTTTCACTTTAACATTTGAATATAAACTTTATTTATTAAATACTTAAATCTTAAAGTTAAACTTATCATTCAAGTTTTTTAGCCATTTGCCAATAGCGTTCCATTTCTTCAAGCGTTGCATCCTGCATCTCTTTTCCGCCTGCGCGAACACCTGCTTCCATCGCCTTAAAGCGACGTTCAAATTTTACATTACAGGACCGCAACGCGCTGTCCGGATCCACATCCGCCCAGCGTGCCAAATTAACCACGGTAAATAACAAATCACCGATCTCGTCCTTGATCCGGTCTTTGGATGGTTGTGCGTGATGAACTTCTTCTTCGACCTCTTGCAATTCTTCCCGGATCTTATCCAGAACCCCATCCACATTGGGCCAATCAAAGCCAACTCGAATGGCACGTTTTTGTAATTTCAAGGAACGGGTGAGGGCGGGTAAACCACCCGCAACACCGTCAAGGGCAGATGGAATATCATCTCCGGCGCGCATTGCTTTTTCCTTGCGCTCACGTTCTTTTTGCTCCTCCCACGCAACCGTTTGCGCATCCGCTGTTTCAATAACCTCATCCCCAAAAACATGTGGATGACGCGATACCATTTTATCCGCAATGGATTTCGCCACATCATTGAAATTAAAAAGTTTTTCATCTTTTGCCATTTGCGCATGGAAAACCACCTGCAACAGCAGATCACCCAATTCTTCTTGCAGGTGAGGCCAGTCTTTATGCTCAATAGCATCCGCAACTTCATAGGCTTCTTCAATTGTGTGCGGGGCAATTGTTTCAAAGGATTGTTCAATATCCCAAGGGCATCCGTCTTCTGGGTCACGCAATTTTGCCATGATCGCCAACAGGCGAGACATCTCGTTCTCAAAAGAAGAGGAATCAAATTTTGTCACTTTTAAGCTCCCGACACAAAAAGACTGAAGATATTTGAACAGGCACCATGCCTGAGAACACCATCGCAAGAAAGTCGAAAATAGCAAAAAGCAAACAGATCAAGCGCGGAGCTCAACTGCAAACAAAACAGAATTAAGCGCAGGAAATTGACTCTAGTCGCAGCACAACCAGCAAACGAGCGCGAAGTTAAAGTAAATTATCCGCAGGGGAGCCATCTGCGCATTTCATGAAACCTCATCTTTTACAATATATCTTTTGTCGCATAATATATATTATGTATTATTTTAATACATAATATTTTTCATATGGTTATTTGGTATTAGCAGCATTCTTACCGTCAGTTAAGTCTTGGATATCTTTTTAATATTTTTAGGCATTTTATCGTCAGGACGTGCTTTAAGGTTTCTACTCTTACGCTGTCTTGCCTTGCATGGGCGCTGATAAAACAAACGGACCTGAAGACAAATACCCCACCTTTTGAAACAAACACACTCAATAAAACTTAGGGAGATTGACTCAATTTCATGAGTCTGTCGTAGATATAAAACACAACAAAAAACGCCCCTATTTTCACAGGGGCGTTAAATAGAATCAGTTTGTTGATTCTAATGATTTCGGATTCAGTTCCTTGAATCTAGACGTCGATAACCAACCCATCAAAACAAGGCTGGATATGTTTAGGCAACGTCTCTGACAGCGCGTTATAGTCCAACCCGCTGCCTAAATGCGTCAAAAACGCCTTCTCAGGCGCAATGTCTTTAACCCAACGCACCGCCTTTTCGACGTCCGCATGGGTCGGATGTGGTGCATCAACCAGCGTCCCAATCACCCAAACCTTGATCCCACGCAGTAAATCAAAACTTTCCGGTGGCATATTCACCACGTCCGTCGAATAAGCAAAATCCCCGATCCGATAGCCGATCGTCTCGCAATATCCATGATCCTGCACGATCGGCATGATTGATTGTCCGTTGATCTCAAACGCAACGCCACTTTCCACCACATGCGGCTTCAGGACCGGCTTATAAAAAACATCCGCCCCCGGTGCCAATGGTTCCAGAACATAGCCAAATCGTTGTTGAATATGATCCAGCGTTTCCTGATTAAGATAGATATCCAGCACTTCGTTCTGCGTGCGGTTTACGCTGCGCAGGTCATCAATGCCATGTAAATGATCCGCGTGACCGTGGGTATAAAGAACCCCGTCAATACGCGTGTAATCCTTACTTAAAAGCTGCTGGCGTAGATCAGGAGATGTATCTACTAGTAGAGATAGGGACTCATTTTCCACAAAAATGGATGGCCTAAGCCGCCTGTTTTTCGGATTATCAGGATCACACTTGCCCCAATAGGGTCCAATCCCGGGAACACCGCCTGAGGGGCCACATCCAAGGATCGTTACCCGCATATCAGCCTCGTTTCGCTTTGGAAAAGAGTGTGAAGTAATTATCTGTACTCTGTTTGGCAAACTCTTCTTCGCTGAGCCCTTTGATCTCGGCAACCTTGGCCGCCGTAAAGGCCGTATAGGCAGGTTCGTTACGTTTTCCCCGCTTGGGGATCGGGGCCAGATACGGTGCATCCGTTTCCACCAACAAGCGGTTCACAGGAACGTTTTTAATAGCGTCTCGTAGCTCTTCTGCCTTTTTAAAGGTCACAATGCCGGAAATAGAGATATAAAACCCCATTGCGACAACCCGCTGGGCAAATTCATCCGACGCTGAAAAACAATGGATTAAACCTCGGAACGGGGCTTTATTGTATTCGTCTTCAATAAGAGAAAGCGTGTCTTCTTCGGCATCCCGGGTATGAATAATCACCGGCAGGTCCAGCTTTCGTGCCGCCTCGATATGCGTGCGAAACTGTCTTTGCTGGATCTCGCGTGGGCTATGTTCATAAAAATAATCCAGCCCGGTTTCCCCGAAACCAACAACCTTGGGATCAGAGGCCCATTCAACCAACTGATCGACCGTCACTTCCGGTTCGCTATCAGCGTTATGAGGGTGAATACCGACTGTGCAAAA
Source organism: Terasakiella sp. 4MB5A (assembly GCF_050058155.1). Taxonomy (GTDB): domain Bacteria; phylum Pseudomonadota; class Alphaproteobacteria; order Rhodospirillales; family Terasakiellaceae; genus Terasakiella; species Terasakiella halodenitrificans. The sequence continues at coordinate 2,384,495 of NZ_CP188815.1, forward strand.
GATATTGTCGTGCGCCTTGGCAATCGCATGGACCTGATCAAATTTCGTCACATGGGTACAGATCGTCATCATGGTTTTCACACCGGCTTCTTCAGCGCGGGTTAAAACGGCTTCGAAATCTTCCTGAAATTCGGGAAAATCCAAATGACAATGGCTATCGACTAACATCTTTTTCGCTTGCAGGCTCAGACTTGCGTCAAAGCCCCCTTCTCTTTCGCTTTTTCCAGATCGGCAGAATTTAATTCATCCAGCTTGCCGTCTTTAAATTCAATTTCAAAAACGGTTTCTTTATTTTTCGGGTTCTGACGAAGTGCCCGTTTAATAAAGAACGTACCGTCCTTGCCTTCATAGGTCTTTTCCAATTCTTCATGATCAATAAAGCGCGGGAATACACCTTCGGGTTTTTCAAGTTTCGTGCCGGGCGTCAAGGCCCCTGCCTCACCACAAGCATCAAAATTGCGGTTTTCAGGGGCAATTTCCAACAAGCCCAGCATTTTATCCATGCTTGTCGGCATAAAGGGTTGTAGAACAAGCGCGACGTTGCGGATATTTTCCGCCAAGACATATAAGACCGTCGCCATACGGTCCGGGTCTTCTTTTTTCAACTTCCACGGTGCTTGCTTATCCACATAAGCATTCGCGGCACGGATCGCCAGCCAAATGGTTTCAATCGCATCGTTAAAGGCTTGTACATCGATTTTTTCACGCACGCCGGACACCAGATTATAAGCCTGAGCAATCATCACCTGATCCTCTTCGCTATAAGCCCCCGGTGCGGGAATAGCCTCATCACAGTTTTTGACAATCATGGACAAAACACGCTGAGACAAGTTGCCCAGATCATTGGCTAATTCGCTGTTCATACGCGTAACCATCGCAGAATGTCCGAAATCCCCATCATTGCCAAACGGGACTTCACGCAGCATGAAATAACGCACTTGGTCCAAACCGTACTTATTCACAAGATCGATCGGATCAATCACATTACCAAGTGATTTAGAAATTTTCTGACCTTCATTCGTCCACCAGCCGTGGGCAAACACCCGTTTTGGCAAGGGCAAATCTGCCGCCATCAGGAATGCAGGCCAGTAAACCGCGTGGAAGCGCAAGATATCTTTCCCCACCATATGCACATCCGCAGGCCAATATTTTTTATACTGTTCCGCTTCTTCATCGGGATAGCCAACCGCCGTCATATAGTTGGTCAGCGCGTCCATCCAGACATACATGATATGATCATCATCACCAGGCACCGGAACGCCCCATTTAAAGGTCGTTCTGGAAACGGAAAGGTCTTGAAGCCCCCCTTTTACAAAACTAATCACTTCGTTGCGACGCGATTTCGGCAGAATAAAATCCGGGTTTTCATCATAGAATTTTAGAAGCTTGTCTTCATAGGCCGATAATTTGAAGAAATAACTCGGTTCTTCCACCCATTCCACTTCTGCACCGGATGCCTTGGCAACGCGGGTACCGTCTGGTTTCTTTTCCAATTCGTCTTCGGTATAAAATGCTTCATCGCGCACCGCATACCAGCCTTCGTAACCGCCGAGATAAATATCCCCGCGTTCCTGAAGGCGGGTCCACAGGGCCTGACAGGCTTTCTTGTGGCGTTCTTCTGTCGTGCGGATAAAATCATCGTTGCTGTAGCCCATAAAGGCCGCCAAATCGCGGAAGTTTTGCGAAACACCATCCGTAAAGGACTTAGGGTCTACGCCTTTTGCATTGGCTGATTTTTCAACCTTTTGACCGTGTTCGTCCGTACCGGTCAGAAACTTCACATCAAAACCGTCCAAACGTTTGAAACGAGCCATCACATCGCAGGCCAACGAAGTATAGGCATGACCAATATGCGGTTTATCATTCACATAATAAATCGGCGTTGTGATATAAAACGGTTTAGATCCCGACATGGGGTTCTCCTGATTATAAAGTCAAACGTTTGAATAGGCGTTTATCTTTTCATTGCCCCTTCAAGAGCAAGAAAAGATGTCAACAGGGCTTGCTTGCGATCCAGATTACCGCTTTGTGCCTGATCGAAATTGGTGGATATTTTTTCCCACACATCCATCAATTGGGTTAAATCCGCACTTTGCAGGACACGGATCATCAAAGCGTCTTCGCTGTCACTCAGACCCAGCCCTGAGGTCTTACCCCGTGCCCCTTGCGAGATCAAGCGTCCTAACCACCAGCACAACAAGTCCCCCATCGTGCGAAAAGCATCATCGGCCCCCGCCCGTGCCATCTTATCCCCCAGCTTATGCAAGGCTTCCACGTCCAATTGCGGCAAGGTTGAAAGCAATTTCAACAGCTCTGAATGCAGTTCCAAACCACCTTCTTCATATAAAGAAAGTGCCCGCCCGAAGCTACCTTCTGCCAATTTTGCCAGACCTTGTGCATCTGCAAGTGACGAATCGGGGGCATGCTTGCCCAACAGGTCAATCAAAATATCATCACTTAACGGGTTAAGGTGTAAGGTACGACACCGTGAACGAATGGTCGGCAACAAACGCCCGGGATTATGGGCCAATAACAACAAGACAGCCTGTTCCGGTGGTTCTTCCAAAACTTTTAAAACGGCATTGGCGGAATTTCGGTTCATTTCATCAGCAGCATCAACAATCACAACACGCCAGCCGCCTTCTGCAGATGTTTTTCCCAAAAATGAGCCCACACCACGCACACGATCCACACCAATTACACCCTTGAAACGGTTTTTCTTTTCATCAAATTCCCGCTCAATCGTCATGACATCGCCATGTGCGCCCACTGCAATTCGGCGAAAAACCGGATCTTGCGGATCGACATGCAGGCTTTCAGGTTCCGTCGTCGGTAATTCCTCACCAAACAGCCCTGCCCCTTGGTCATCGCCGCCCGGGCGACCATATTTCAGTAAAAAGCGCGCAAAACGATAAGCCAACGTTGCCTTGCCAATACCGCGTGGCCCGGTCATTAACCATGCATGATGCAGACGGCCGGAATTATAACTTTCAAGCAACGTCTGTTCCGCCTCGGTATGACCCAACAAATCCGAGGTGTTTCGCGGAATGAGCTTTTCCGGCTCACTCATGACAACGTCACTCCGAGGTGCGTTTGGACATTACGACGGATATCAGACTGAATTTCGTCGATCGATTGTGTCGCATCGATAACACAACAGCGGTTTTGTTCCGCCTTGGCAATTTCCAGAAAACCAGCTTTCAGTTTTTCATGAAAACCCAAAGCCATTTTTTCATAACGATCTTCTGCATCCCCACGCCCAAGGGCACGTTGCAAACCTGTTTTCACAGGCAGATCCAATATAAATGTCAAATCAGGGCGATACCCGTCAATCGCGATATCCCAAAGATCATAAAGCGATTTTAAAGGCAAGCCATGTGCGTATCCCTGATAGGCAATGGTCGAGTCTGCAAAACGATCCGAAATCACCCAAGCACCCCGTTCAATCGCAGGCCAGACGGTTTTACATAAGTGATCTCGCCGGGCGGCAAAGTTAAGCAAGGCCTCACTCATTCCGTCCCAACGTCCCGCATCACCCGTTACCAGTAACTTTCGGATTTCTTCTGCGCCCTGGCTGCCACCGGGCTCGCGCGTCAAAACGACTTCAAGGCCAGTTTGTTCAAGGGATTCTTTCAGCAGGCGGACCTGTGTACTTTTGCCCGCCCCTTCGCCACCTTCCAAGGTGATGAAACGCCCTTTTATCATTAGCCGGTCACACCCCAGATAATTGATTTAAGCGCAGCGCCCAAGCGTCCCACAAAACCGAGACGACCAGCATCCTCTGCTGCATAAAGTGGAATTTCTACGCTTTTTGTATCCGGTGCGCTAATCACAACTTTTGCCAGTTCTTGACCTTTTTTAATTGGTGCGGGAATGGGGCCGTCGTATTTAACCGTGACTTTCATCTCGCGGCGGCTTTTGCGTGGCATCGTCACTTCCACATCTTGATCAATAACCAAACCAATCGTTTGTTTATCAGATAACCAAAGTTCAGCCTGCGTTACTTCTTCGCCTTTTTTAAACAGCGCATAATTATTGAATTCGCGGAAACCCCATTCCATCAAGCGTTCAGCTTCACTGGATCGCGCACGTACGCTGTTCAAGCCGTTTACGACAAGAACAAGACGCCGGTCATCACGTATGGCAGAAGATGTCAAACCATAGCCTGCTTCGGAAGTATGTCCGGTTTTCAAGCCATCGGCACCCATTGTTTTGTAAAGTAATGGATTACGGTTACTTTGACGAATACCGTTATATTTGAAATTCTTCTCGGCAAAAAATTTATAATATTCAGGAAATTCGCGTATCAACGCACGCGCCAAAATGGATAAATCACGTGCCGTCATACGTTGACCGGGATCAGGCCAACCCGTCGCATTGGCAAAAGACGAATTCGTCATGCCAAGTTCTAGCGCTTTTTCCGTCATTTCCACGGCAAAATTCTTTTCAGATCCCGATATGGCTTCTGCAACCACAATACAGGCATCATTACCCGATTGAATAATGATCCCTTTAATCAGGTCTTCAACACGTACTTTTTGACGTGGCTCCAAAAACATTGTGGAACTGCCCGACGCAGCCCCGCCTTTGCGCCACGCATTTTCAGATACGCTAAATTGGTCGTCCAATGACAAACGTCCGTCTTTCAAACGATCAAAGACGAGATAAAGCGTCATCAGCTTGCTCATAGAAGCCGGTGGCATACTGATATCGGCTTCTTTTTCAAGTAAAACATGACCGGTTTTGACATCGACCATGAAGGCTTCGCGTGCGATCGTATCAATCGCAAAAGATGATGTTGCAAAGAGTGAAGCGGCAAGTGCCGTTGACAGAAAGGTAGTGCGCAACCTCATTTTAGCCTTTTCCTTTTTCTATAATAATTTTCGCAGACGAAAAGCCTGCATTAATAACATCATTTAAAAGCTGGTCAGCTTGATCGAGATTTTCAAATGGACCAACCCGAACACGATAAAAATCGCGTCCATTCACCAGAACTTGCGAAATCTGGACATCACCGATATCCATCAATTGCGCCTTAACCCGGTTTGCATTGTCAAATTGCGAAAACGCGCCAGCCTGTATATACATACGTGTCGGTGAAACCGGATATGTACGAACGGCAGTATCTGTTTCTTTTACAACCGGCTCACTTAAAGCCGATTGTGCAGGCTGAGGTGCTGCCATCGCTGTCTGAACCGGCTGAGGTGTCGGTGCCATGGTTGCACCATTAGGGGCATCCAGACTTTGCGCACTGACCATTGGCTTTTGAATGGCACCGGATTTAATCGGTGCCTGATTCCCTGCAACCTGATTAACCAACGAATTTTTCAGAGCGAGGCTTTGATCCTTTAGAATCTCAACCTTTACCCGCGCCGTTCCTTCTTTCTCAAAACCTAATAACTGAGCCCCACGCCGCGACATATCTAATATACGTCCATGCGCAAAAGGACCTCGATCATTTACCCGAACCACTAACGAGCGACCATTTTCAAGGTTTGTAACGCGAACCAAAGACGGCAATGGCAACGTGCGGTGTGCCGCACTGACTTGGTTCATGTCAAAAACTTCACCGTTTGCCGTCGGCTTTCCATGAAATTTTGGGCCATACCAAGAAGCAATGCCCGTTTCCTCATAATCAAAATCTTCCGCTGGATAATACCAAACGCTTTGAATTTGATAAGGGTTACCGATTTTATACTTACCACTTACCCCGGATGAACCACCCGCATGTTTGACTGAACTGGATAGAAATTGCGTTTCCGCACACCCACTCAGCAGAACACCGGCCATCAGGGCCAATGCAATCTTTCCGGGGCCAAAAAATGTCTTCATTTTACAAACCTTGCTTGCCTTGGTGTGCCTACCATACTGCCCAATTGCCATCCCATCAACCCCGCCTTATTTCAAAAGGTCTAAAAGTTCGATACTGGGATATCCATCTGCCGGAAGACCTTTAGACTTTTGAAAGGCTTTAATGGCCTTTCGCGTGCGTGATCCCGCAATCCCATCAGGCTTACCAACATCGTGTCCCAGATCATTCAAGCGTGCTTGAATTTGCAACATTTGCGCACGACTAAGCGCTATTTCCTCGATTTGCGGCGTTTGTAACGGGCCGCCCCAGACTAATCGATCCGCCAAATGACCAACGGCAACCGCATAAAAGTTTGATCGGTTCCAATCCAAAATAGTGCGGAAATTTTCATAAACCAAAAATGCAGGTCCACGATATCCGCCCGGCAAAATCAAAGAGGCCTGCATATCTGCAACAGGTAAAGCGCCACCATCATTTTTAACTACCCCGAGATTGGCCCATTCTGCCAAATTCTTTTTTGTTCCCAAGCCAGTTAAATCCAGATTAAATCCATCAGGCAGTTTGACTTCCCGCCCCCATGTTTCGCCTGCTTGCCAGCCCGATTGTGACAAAAAGTTAGCCGCAGAATAAAAAACATCTGGCAGGCTTTTCCACATATCGCGCTTACCGTCCCCATCCCCATCGACTGCATAGGCCTGATAAGTCGTCGGCATAAATTGACAAAATCCCATTGCGCCAGCCCAAGAAGCCTTTACATCAAAAGGAATATCGCCCCGGTCCATAATCTGAAGAGCCGACATCAACTGTTTGGTAAAGAATTCAGAACGGCGTTCATCATGTGCCAAAGTCGTCAACGACTGGATCAAAGGAAAGACCCCGGTATAATCGCCAAAATTGGTTTCCAATCCCCAAAATGCGACCAAAAAACGCGGCTGCACCCCATATTTATCATGCACTTTTTTAAACAAAGCCGCATGTTTCTTTAAAAGGTCGCGTCCGCGTTGAATGCGCTTTTCAGAAATTCGTCCATTCAGGTATTTCCAGAAGGTCAAGGAAAACTCAGGTTGGCGACGATCCAGCTCCAACACCCGCTTGTTTAGTTCCAAACCATTCAAGGTATTATCCAGAGTATTTTTAGAAATTCCGGCACGGGCCGCTGTATTTCTGAAATCATTAAGCCATGATTGATAATCCACTTCGGCCTGCGCCGGTAATGTGGCACCGACCCAAAGAGATGCAGCCAATGCCCCTACTTTTAAAAAGCTTTTTTTATCAATCATGTATGCCTCTTCATATGATGGTTTGGAAACGGATTCCATTTCTTTCTGCTACCAGAATAGGCAAAAACCCCTAACCATTCGTGAAGAGAATTATGAAAAATCAGTCACATTCGCACAAGTTTTCACCTGTAATAAAATCACCAATTGTCTGCATAACCTGTGCGTTGTGAACGTTCGTGGATTGCATGGAATCGATTGCCGCCCGCCCGGTGGCAACATCCAGTTTTTCCCCCAGCAGACTTTCAATAAGGTCTGTTTCAAATTCCCGGCTAAATTCAGGGTGTGCTTGAAACGAAAGGGCGCGCCCTTCGTAACGCAACGCGGCAACCGGGCAATGTTCAGAACGGGCAAAAACAGTTGCTACAGGCGGAACTTCAACAACCTGATCCTGATGAATGGCATACAAGTCGAGGCAATCTCCCTCAACGCCTCTCATATTGCCTTGCAACTCGTATCGTTGAAATCCAAGCCCCCAGCCTTTTGGCGATTTAATCACCTTACCGCCTAGGGCTTGGGCAATCAACTGATGGCCGAAACAAATTCCAACTAAGGGAATATTGTTTTCATAAGCCTTGCGTGCAAAATTCAATAAACGGGTAATCCACGGTAAGTCTTCATAAACGCCACTGACCGAACCTGTAATTAACCACGCATCGCACGCGTCAACGCTATCGGGAAAATCATTTTCAAATACGCGATAGGTCTGAAAAGATAACGACGCTTTTTGTTCCGAAAGTCCTTGAATGAAGAAATCCTCATAAAGGCCATCGTATTTCTGCATAATTTTATCAGAAAAAGCCCCGCAGACCAGCAGCCCAAGCGTCGTCATTCATTGCCTACTTATATATAAAGACTATTTTGCGTCGATCAGACCGGATGTCGGGGAACTCGGGTCAGCATATTGCTTTTTAGGCATACGTCCGGCCTTAAACGCCAGACGACCCGATTCTACAGCCAGTTTCATGGCTTTTGCCATTGCAATCGGATCTTTTGCCCCGGCAATGGCCGTATTCATCAAAACACCATCACAACCCAGTTCCATCGCATAGGCAGCATCGGAGGCTGTCCCCACACCCGCATCAACCAAAACAGGGACTTTTGCATTTTGTTTAATGATCTGAATATTTACAGGATTGAGAATCCCAAGACCGGAACCGATGAGCGAGCCCAACGGCATAATCGCAACACATCCCATATCTTCCAACATCTTGGCGGCAATAGGATCATCTGAACAATAGACCATCACCTTGAAGCCTTCCTTGATCAGCATTTCTGCCGCTTTCAAGGTTTCAGGCATATTGGGGTAAAGCGTTTGCTGATCACCCAAAACTTCCAGTTTGACCAAGTCCCAGCCACCGGCTTCGCGGGCCAAACGCAAGGTACGCACCGCATCATCACAAGTGAAACAGCCTGCCGTATTGGGTAAATAAGTGTATTTTTTGGGATCGACATAATCAACCAGCATCGGTTGGCTTGGATCGCTGACATTCACACGACGCACCGCAACGGTTACAATTTCAGCACCACTGGCTTCAATCGCCACCTTGGTTTCTTCGAAATCCTTATATTTACCGGTCCCGACCAACAATCGGGAAGTAAAGTTTTGTCCGGCAATTTCAAATGTGTCGCTCACGTCTTAACATCCTCCGCCAATAAAATGTACGATTTCCAACTTGTCGCCGTCTTCCAGCATAACAGTGTCGAATTGTGATTTAGGCACGATTTCACGGTTGCGTTCAACCGCAACTTTTTTAGGGTCAAGACCGATCCCCAGCAGAAGTTTTTCCACAGATTGCGCCGTTTCCAGCGTTCTTTCTTCACCGTTTACAATAACAATCATGATTACTCTCAGGCTTTAAAAACGGGCCGAGTATGGACGAGGGTTTATAGATGTGCAAGGGGGCGATTAAAGAAAGATTGCATGCTGTGTAAGGCATGCTATAACGCTAGGACTACTTCGCAACATTAATAGCAAAAAATGTCGAAAAGAATTCTCATACTGAACGGACCGAACCTGAACATGCTGGGCACGCGTGAACCGGACGTATACGGACACGAAACCCTTAAGGATGTTGAAGATATGTGCAAAACTTGCGCATCCGATCTTGGTTTGGACATCGACTTCCGTCAATCCAATCACGAAGGCAATCTTGTCGACTGGATTCAAGAAGCAAAAGAGTCCTTTGACGCCATTGTTATTAATCCGGCAGCTTATACCCATACCTCTGTCGCCATCCTTGATGCGCTGCAAGCGGTGGACAAGCCTGTCATCGAAGTACATCTATCCAACATTCACAAACGTGAGGCCTTTCGTCACACATCCTATGTTTCCAAGATGGCCACAGGCGTTATCTGCGGGTTGGGATCACAGGGTTACATACTGGCGTTACAGGCGTTCTCACGTCTCCTTTCAAGTCGCTGATGAAGAGAATCAATTATAATGGCTAAGGATAAATTCAATAGCGAACTGGTTCGCGAACTGGCTGAATTGCTGAACGATACCGGTCTTACTGAAATCGAATACGGTCAGGACGACTGGCACATTCGTGTTGCTAAAAACATTACCGTAACTGCAGCGGCAGCCCCTGTCGCAGCTGTTGGCGCTGCTGCCCCTGTTGGCGGCGCTACACCAGAGGCCGATGCCGGTGACCCGGCAAATCATCCTGGTGCAGTTACATCACCGATGGTTGGTGTTACATACCTTTCACCGGACCCCGATTCACCGCAGTTTGCCTCTGTCGGCGACACGGTTACTGAAGGCCAAACTCTCTGTCTGATTGAAGCCATGAAAGTCTTCAACCCCATCCACGCGCCGAAAGCCGGAAAAGTGACGCGCGTGCTGGTTAGTTCCGGTTCACCCGTCGAATTCGGCGATCCGCTTTTCATTATCGAATAATAGGGCTTGCCCATGTTTGAAAAAGTCCTGATTGCCAACCGTGGCGAAATTGCCCTGCGCATCCATCGCGCCTGTAAAGAAATGGGTATTTCCACAGTTGCCGTTCATTCCACGGCTGACGCCGATGCCATGCATGTGCGTCTCGCCGACGAGGCTGTCTGTATCGGTCCGCCGCCCAGTAAAGATAGCTATTTGAATATTCAAGCTATTTTATCTGCGGCAACCATTACAGGTGCCGATGCCATCCATCCCGGTTATGGTTTCCTGTCAGAAAATGCCAACTTCGCCGAAATGGTTGAAGAACACGGCTTTACCTTTATCGGTCCGACACCGGAACACATCCGTATGATGGGCGATAAAATCACGGCCAAACGAATTGCTGAAGAAACAGGTATGCCTGTTGTTCCCGGTTCCAAAGGCTCTGTCGATTCCGTCGCAGATGCTTTGGCAATTGGTGAAGAATTTGGTTATCCTGTTATCGTGAAAGCCACCGCTGGCGGTGGTGGACGTGGCATGCAGTTGGTCCGCAATCCTGGTGAGATGGAAGTTAACTGGAAAACAGCACGCACCGAAGCCCTCGCGGCATTTGGCAATGCGGATGTTTACATTGAAAAATTCCTCACCAAACCGCGCCATATTGAAATTCAGGTTCTGTGTGATACGCACGGTAATGCTGTTCATGTGGGGGAACGCGACTGTTCATTGCAACGACGAAACCAGAAAGTTCTGGAAGAAGCCCCTTCCCCGGCATTAAATGACGCCCAACGCAAGGAAATTGGTGAAACCGTTGCCGATGCAATGCGCAAAATGAAATACCGTGGCGTTGGAACGGTCGAATTCCTCTATGAAAATGGCGAGTTCTTCTTTATCGAGATGAACACGCGTTTACAGGTGGAACACCCGATTTCAGAAATGATCTCCGGCCTCGACCTCGCGCGGGAACAAATTCGTGTCGCTTCCGGTGCACCGCTTGGTTACACACAGGACGATATCAAATTTCAGGGGCATTCCATCGAATGCCGTATTAATGCGGAAGATCCGGAAAACTTCATGCCGTGCCCTGGCAAAATCACCGATTATCATGCCCCCGGCGGCCTGAGTGTCCGTGTTGATTCTGCCCTTTATTCGGGTTACAGAGTGCCGCCGCATTATGACAGTATGATTGCCAAACTGATTGTACATGGCAATAATCGGAACGAATGCCTGATGCGTTTGCGTCGCGCCCTTGGTGAATATGTCATTGGCGGGATTAAAACCTCTATTCCTCTCCATCAAAAACTTCTGGAAAACCCGGATTTCATTAATGGGGATTACGATATCAAATGGCTGGAAAAATTCGTCGGCCTGACTGATTAAAAAAACAAGAAAGCCGTCACTTGAACAAAATTCAAGCTGACGGCTTTCTTGTATTTAAATTCCATCTCCTTATATATAAATCAATGAGATAAGGAGTTCACATGGACAGAAGCGAACGATATGTCATTACGCCCGAAACATTACTGCGGGCATATGGCGCCGGTGTGTTTCCAATGGCAGAAACACGAGAATCACGGGATTTGTTCTGGGTTGATCCGGAAATGCGCGGTATTTTCCCACTGGACGGATTAAAGATATCACGCTCTTTACGCAAAACATTACGCCAAGGGAAATTTAAGGTTACCTGCGATACGGCCTTTGACAAGGTTATGGAAAAATGTGCAGAAAGCACTGAAGATCGTCCCGACACATGGATGAATGAAGATATTTTTCGCCTTTATAACGAACTTTTCCGCATGAACTGCGCGCACAGTATCGAATGTTGGCAAGACGGGGAATTGGTTGGCGGCCTTTATGGCGTTAGCCTCGGTACTGCTTTTTTTGGCGAAAGTATGTTTTCACGACGCTCCAATGCCTCAAAAGTCGCCTTGGTACATCTGGTCGCACGCCTGCGATTATCGGATTACCAACTTCTGGACAGTCAATTTATTACCGATCATCTCGCGTCAATGGGGGCGATCGAAGTTCCGCGTCAAAGTTATCATTTGATGCTGGATAACGCGATGCAGACAATTTCAGCCTTTTATTCAGACCCAACAGAAACAGAATTATCTGAGGAATTAGAGACCATGTTCTTGCAATCCAGAACCCACACGTCATAAACCGGATGCTCCATCGGGTTTAGAGCTGGACTGGATGCAAACATCCACCCCCGAAACACAGAAGAAGCAGCTTCGCCCGGTTTGACTTCTGAAATATCTAAAAAGGCAGCACTTTCAGGCGTTTCTGTTGGCGGACGCTTATCACATTTGCGCGCAATGACTTCTAAACTCCCAAATTTAATAAATTGTCCAACAGGGACCTCTAAACGAGACACCCTGGCCGTTACCTTATCAAGTCCTTGCAAAATTGCCGTGTCGTAGGGTTCCGCATAAGCAAGCTGATTGATCAACATAGAAGCAGACAGTGTCAAGATACCGCCCCATTGGGTACATGATAAAGTCACTGTTGCCCCTCCCCGCCGGTTGCGAGGAATATAATTTCACCGACTTGATCTTCCAGAGATTTAAAATCTTTCGTATTCTCGATAGAGCCCCCCGCTTCCACAAAGTTCTCACGATCGGCACCTGGTTCCAGACGAACATATTTGCCACCTATCAAGCCGCCACTGACAATTGAGGCAACGGTATCGGCGGGTAATTTCAAATCAGGACGAATGGTCATTGAAATAACGGCATCGTAAGTCTCGTTATCCAAAGTGCTGTCTAACACAGAACCGACCTTAATACCGTTCATGCGCACATCACTGCCCTTTTGTAACCCGCCGATTTTTAGGAATGCGGCCTTTACTGTATACCCTTCAACGGATTTAACCTGTGCTTCATTCAATGCAATATAAAGGAAGCCCGCAGCAACCAGCAACACCACGCCACCCATCACCGTTTCAACGATATTTTTACCCATCATTTCTTCGTTACCTTCCTCTTATTCTTCTTTTTGTGCGCGTTTGGATTTACCTTCGGCGATAATCAGTTCCAAAAGTTCTTCAACAACAACAGAGCTTTGCGCCATATCTATACGACCACCGTTATTGAGATAATTTTCGTCCCCGCCGGGTTCCAACTCAATGAACTTATTACCAAACAAACCGTCCGTATGAATGGCAGCCGAAGTATCAAGCGGCAAGCGTACATTTTTTTCAATCGCCATTGTAACAACGGCACGGTAATTTTCATTGAGATCTGCGCCCAAGACATAACCGATGCGAACACCGCCCATACGAACGTCCGACTCTTCTACCAACCCATCAATGCGGCTGAACGTCGCAGACACTTTATATGTCTGCTCATTACCCGTTTCATCGGATTTTCCATAAGAAATGAGGATCGCCAGAACCAATCCCAAGAAAGTCAGGCCACCAACGGTTTTCTCTCTACGTGCAGAATACTTCACGTCAATCTCTCCCTAGCCCATTCGCACCTGCCCCGGCACGAAAACGGGCGCCTAAAAGCGCCCGCAAATCTTAGAGGTCTACAGCCATAAATTCAATGACTTATTCGGGTTGCCACGCTTCGTAATCACCTGTCGCGCGCGCGCGCTGTCCACCTTGGCGCGCATCACCTTGCGGGAAATATGCGTTTGTCGTCCCCGTCAAGTTCGGCAGGTGTTCTTTTTGCCATTGCTTGGCTTGAGTTGCTTCTTCTGTAAGCGGTTCAGAAACAGTGTGGTGCAACCATGCATGCCATTCTGCTGGTACCTTGGAAGCTTCTGTCACTCCACGATAAACGACCCAGCGGCGCTCACGGCCCTGAAGCTTCTTTTTGTTGCGATAGTATTTGTTACCGAATTCGTCGGTACCGACCAACGTGCCGTTAAGCCATGTGTAAACACGTGTTCCGATTGTCATATCAATTCAACTCCGAAGCCCCAAGCGGGGTACCATTGTCAATCACGCGATGTACGCGTATAAAATTCCTAGGCCATGTTTAGTCGATTAAGCACATTACTGCAAGACTCTGTAATCAGAAAATCCACCCTCTTTTAGTATTTTTTCCATATCCTCAGCAGGAACCGGGCGACTAAACAAAAAACCCTGCCCTAAATCACAGCCTTTTTCTTTCAAGAACTCAAACTGCTCTTGCGTTTCAATGCCTTCGGCAACCGTCTTTAACCCCAAGGCTTGCGCCAACCTGATAATCGCATCCACAATTGCCGCATCACGTTCATTGTGGGTCACCTCATTAATAAAAGCCCGATCAATTTTCAGCTTGGAAATGGGCAAACGTTTTAAATAAGATAACGAAGAATATCCCGTTCCAAAGTCATCAATAGATGCCATGACACCAAATTCACGCAGATCATTGAGGGTCCGAATGGCAGAATCGGGTTCTTCCATCACAGAACTTTCTGTCAATTCAAGCTCAATCAATTCCGGCGGGGTGCCGGTTTCTTTTAAAACATCACTCATCAACTGTAAAAGACGTTCAGGCTGTGCAAATTGTCGCCATGATATATTGACCGCCATTGGTATGGCCCCGTAACCGGCCTCCAACCATCGTTTTGCCGTCATACAGGTTTCATAAAGAACTTGATGGCAAATATCACCGATCAACCCGGCTTCTTCTGCAACCGGTATAAATTCACCCGGCCAAACCAATCCAAGACGCGGATGACGCCAACGCACCAAGGCCTCCATAGCCGAAATCTCTCCGGTTTTCACATCGATTAGCGGCTGGAAAAAAGGAATGAATTCTTTACGCAGGATTGCTTTGCGCAATCGATTCTCATAAGCTAAGACCCGTAAAGCCCGTGTATTCATTTCCTCAACATAAAAACGATAACCACCTGGTGAGGTCAAATGGGCACGACGCAAAGCCGTATCCGCATTCATCATCAGACTTTCGGCATTTTCACCATCACGATGAGCCAAGCTGATCCCCATACTGACACTGACATCAAGACGACGTGTACCAACATCAAACGGAATTTTCATGCGTTCCAAAATACGTTCGGCAATCTCAGCAACACTCATATCGCTTTCAATATGACGCAAGACAATTGAGAAACTTTCCGCCCGTGGATGGGCTAAAAAGGTTCCTTTGGGCAAAAACTCGGCCAATTGACTTGCCACAGTTGTCACCAATCGATTTGCCGTTTCCTGCCCCAATGTATCATTGACCAGATCCAACCGATCAATCGCCAAAGCCAAAATGGCAAAATTCTCGTCTTTATCCTCAAACAAAATATTGAGATGTTCTTCCAGAGCCATCCTGTTGGGCAATTGGGTCATCTCATCATGGTAAGCGAGATATCGTAGCCGTTCATCCAACAGGTGCTGTCCGGTGATATCCATTGCCGCCCCGTCCCAGATCGTTCCCTCTTTATTATGGACAGCTACATTGGCAAAAACGCGAATGCACAGTTTTCCGAGAGTATCATCTTGCAAACGGACTTCTTCATCAAAAGGCGTATGGTTTCGCGCTGAACGCCGTAAACGCCGAAAAAGCCTTTGACGCGACCCCTCATCCAATAAATTCAGAAAATTATTGGAATCTCGCGTAATTGCTTTTTCATCACCGCCCATCAAAGAGCTGATCGTTGAACTGATATAAGGAAAAGAAATTTGTCCCTGTGCATCCATTTCCAGCCGAAACAAAGTAACCGGTAAATTACCGATCATTTTCCCCAAACGATTTTCTGATTCACGCAACGCATCACTAAGTTGGCGAATTTCCGCTTTCAATTCCTGCGGAGTTTTATCATCGACGGGTGCCTGTATTTTTTGTTCGAGCGCAGTTTTATTGTTTTCTTTAGTCAATTTAATTGGTCCCACCCAAAATTCTCGTTGGGGATCATAGCACAAGTTTCTCGATTTTCCCTGACTTCTGATCTCTTTATATAGAATATGATCACAATATTTATTTAATCTTTCTATAACCTATAGCCTAAAAAGAATTCTGGAACAATTCCAACTTTTGAAGTGTATTTTTTATAAAGAATTGCGATTCTTTTATCCATTTGCAGTAAAAAATAAGTGGAATTCCTGTCAGACGAGCAAGTTAAATTCGATTCTCGCCAGAGTTTCCTTAGCTTTTGTATATTCCTGCCCCCCCACACCATACCTAGTGCACATGAGCGCAAGCAAACACAAGGGGTTGCGAGATTTTGACTAGAAAAGAAACAATTCAAGAGGTTTTTTATGATTTTTTTTGGATTTTTTTTTCCACAGGGAAAATGTATCCAGAATCGGCAGTGTTACTAACGTTTCAATTATTACGAATTCAAAACGGTGAATAACTATACTTTGGTAGTACCTTGAAATCCATTTCATAAAATGTTCTACATCTTGTGCCCATGACGGAAGAAGGCACCCACAATATAGGTGTGCACAACGTTCTGGGACGGGATAACCACAAAATTTTGTTTAACGATTTAAGCCATTCTTTTAAAAGTAAGAGGCATCAGGGGCATCAATGCGTATTCAACGTCATTTCACGCACGAAGATAAATCACCTTACGACGGTCTTGTCTTTCGTAAAGCAAGTAGCGAAATCCGTAACCCGGACGGTTCTGTCGTCTTTCAGGCAAGCGATCTGGAAGTCCCGGAAAGCTGGTCACAGGTTGCCTGCGATGTACTGGCACAAAAGTATTTCCGTAAAGCTGGCATTCCCGCTGTTTTAAAAGCAATTAAAGAGAAGGACGTCCCACAGTGGTTATGGGCAAGTGTTCCGGATCAAGACGCGATGAAATCCATGCCTGCTGAAGACCAATTTGGTGGCGAACATTCTGCCAAACAGGTTTTTGACCGTTTGGCCGGGACTTGGACGTATTGGGGCTGGAAAGGCGGCTATTTCGATAGCGAAGCCGACGCACGTGCCTATTTTGACGAAATGCGTTATCAACTTTGTGCCCAAATGGGTGCGCCGAACTCCCCGCAATGGTTTAATACGGGCCTGCACTGGGCTTATGGTATTGACGGTCCGGCCCAAGGTCATCATTACGTCGATTTCAAAACTGGTAAACTGGTACGCTCCAAATCCTCTTATGAACATCCCCAGCCTCACGCCTGTTTCATTCAGTCCATTCAGGATGATCTGGTCAATGAAGGCGGCATTATGGACCTTTGGGTACGTGAAGCCCGTCTCTTTAAGTATGGTTCAGGTACCGGTTCCAACTTCTCCAACGTACGCGGCGAAGGTGAGCCTCTGTCCGGTGGTGGTAAATCCTCCGGCTTGATGAGCTTCCTGAAAATCGGTGATCGCGCAGCTGGTGCAATTAAATCCGGTGGCACCACCCGTCGCGCAGCCAAAATGGTTGTCGTCGATGTCGATCACCCCGACGTTGAAGAATTCATCTCTTGGAAAGTCAAAGAAGAACAAAAAGTCGCTGCCCTTGTTGCAGGTTCCAAACTCGCCCAAAAACATATGGGTGCCATTATGGAAGCTTGCTGCACGGCAGGCGACAGCGAAGATGCATTTGATCCCAAGCAGAACAAGCCGCTGAAAAAAGCCATCATTGCCGCGCGCAAATCCATGATCCCTGAAAACTATATTCAGCGTGTCATTGAATTTGCCAAGCAGGGCTATACCGATATCGAATTTCCGGCCTACAATACGGATTGGGATTCAGAAGCCTACACAACAGTTGCAGGCCAAAATTCCAACAACACGGTCCGTGTTTCCAACGAATTCCTGCAAAAAGTACTCGATGGTGGCGAATGGGAACTGATCAATCGTAAAGACGGCAGTGTTGCCAAACGCATCAAAGCCAAAGAACTTTGGGAAAATATCGGTTACGCTGCATGGGCCTGTGCCGATCCGGGTATCCAGTTTGACAGCACCATCAACGAATGGCACACCTGCCCAAGCGATGGTCGCATCAACGCGTCCAACCCTTGTTCAGAATATATGTTCCTTGATGATACCGCCTGTAACCTTGCCTCCTTGAACCTGCTGCAATTCACCAAAGAAGATGGCACGTTTGATGTTGCCTCTTTCTCCCATGCGGTTCGCATCTGGACGGTGACATTGGAAATCGCAGTTATGATGGCACAATTCCCATCTAAGGAAATTGCACAACGATCTTACGATTACCGGACACTTGGGCTTGGTTTTGCCAATATTGGCGGCTTGCTGATGGCTTCCGGCCTGCCTTATGACAGTGCAGAAGGCCGCGCTTTATGTGGCGCGATCACCGCCTTGATGACGGGTGAAGCCTATGCAACTTCTGCAGAAATGGCACAAAGCTTGGGTGCTTTCCCGGGATACGCCAATAACGCAGATCATATGTTGCGCGTTATTCGCAACCACCGCCGCGCTGCACAAGGCCTGAAAGACGACTACGAAAACCTTGCTGTTCTGCCGGTTCCACTGGATGCCTCCAATTGCCCGGAAAGCAGCCTTGTGGAAGCCGCCCGTAAATCCTGGGATCGCGCTTTGGAACTTGGCAACGAACATGGTTTCCGTAACGCACAGGTTTCTGTGATTGCACCGACAGGTACAATCGGTCTGGTTATGGATTGCGATACAACGGGGATTGAACCAGACTTCGCCCTTGTAAAGTTCAAAAAACTCGCTGGCGGTGGGTATTTCAAAATCATCAACCGTATTGTTCCGCAATCCCTGATCAAACTGGGCTATACGGAACAACAAGCCAACGACATGATCCGTTATGCTGTCGGTCATGGCACATTAAAAGGTTCCACCTTCCTGACCCACGAACAACTGCGGGAAAAAGGTTTTGATGACGAATCTTTAGAAGCATTGGAAAAGGCACTTGCCGATGCTTTTGATATCAAGTTTGCCTTCAACAAATGGTCACTTGGTGAAAAGTTCTGTGTCGATAAACTGGGTATCAGTACCAACAAGCTAAACGATCCTTCTTTCGACATGTTGGTCGAACTTGGTTTCAACAAAACTGAAATTGACAATGCAAATACATATGTTTGCGGTTCCATGACATTGGAAGGTGCGCCTCACCTGAAAGACGAACATCTACCCGTCTTTGATTGCGCCACACCCTGTGGACGTAAAGGGACACGTTTCTTGTCTGTTGAAAGCCACATTCGCATGATGGCGGCTTCCCAGTCCTTTATTTCCGGTGCCATTTCCAAAACCATCAATATGGCCCATAACGCCACGGTTAAGGATTGTAAAGAAGCCTACTTGCTGTCATGGCGTCTGGGTTTGAAAGCCAATGCGCTCTATCGTGATGGTTCCAAACTGTCCCAACCGCTACAGGCACAAATTCTGGAAGATGAAGATGCGGATGAAACATTCGCAGAAGCCGTTGCAGATCAACCGGCTGCAAAACGCGCAGAACTAGTGGCTGAACGCATCGTAGAACGCGTTGTTGCCCAACGTCGCAAACTGCCGAACCGCCGTAAAGGCTATACACAAAAGGCTTCTGTCGGCGGTCACAAAGTTTACCTGCGTACAGGGGAATATGAAGACGGCCAATTGGGTGAACTTTTCATCGATATGCACAAAGAAGGCGCTGCCTTCCGCTCTTTGATGAACAACTTCGCCATTGCCATTTCCTTGGGCCTGCAATATGGCGTTCCGCTGGATGAGTTTGTAGAAGCCTTCACATTCACACGCTTTGAGCCAAGCGGTATGGTGGAAGGTAACGACACCATCAAAATGGCATCTTCCGTCCTTGACTACATCTTCCGCGAGCTTGCGGTATCTTATATGGATCGTTCCGACCTTGCCCACATTAAACCGGACGATTTGCATCATGATACCGTTGGTGGGGGTGAAGCCCAATCCGAACTTCCGCAGGAAGATAAGGATAAGGCAAACCAGATGATTGAACGTGTTGCCTCCCAAGGTTACATGCGTGGTCGCTTCCTGGTTTTTAAGGGGACGCCGGGCGAAGGTTCTGATGGATCCCCCAGTGGTGGTTCCGTCAGCGGTTCTGCTGCAAGCGGTACAGCCGATCTGGCAGCCGCAGCAACTATCGACGGCGAACCTGATATTTTTGAAGAAACCGACCAAAAGCTGGAACAAATCCGCGAAGCCCGTATGAAAGGTTATGAAGGCGATGCATGCCCTGAATGTGGCAACTTCACCTTGGTGCGTAACGGCACCTGCCTGAAATGCGTGACTTGCGGTTCAACATCTGGTTGTTCCTAAGCTCTACCAAATAAGACGAAGCGAAGACTGAATAAAGGGGAAAGCGTACCATTTTGGTAACTTTCCCCTTTATTTTTATAAAATTCACTTGTTCTTTCCCCCTCTTCACCTAAATTCAAATTATTGATATTCCAAATAAAAGGACTGAAAATGGCTGGTAAAATCGAAACACGCCTGCAAGAGTTAGGGATCACCTTACCCAAAGCCAATAAAGCGGTTGCTAACTATGTGCCCTATGTCATAACCGGCAACCTTATTTTCGTTTCCGGCCAAATCACCATGTTGGATGGTGAATTGAAATATATCGGTCGCTATGGTGAGAATTTAAGCGTGGAGGATGGTATGGCAGCATCCCGTTTATGCGGCCTTCATCTGATTTCTCAAATTAAAGAAGCCGTCGGTGGCGACCTTGATCGGATTACACGGGTTGTCAAGCTGGGTGGTTTTGTCGCCAGTATGCCAGAATTTACAGACCAGCCTAAAATTATCAACGGGGCCTCTGACCTGATGGTCGAAGTATTTGGCGAACCTGTCGGACAACATGCCCGCGCGGCCGTGGGTGTGGCTGCCCTGCCCCTTGGTGTTTCTGTTGAAATTGATGGTATCTTCGAATTTGCCTAACATCACGCAATTTGAACGCATAAATCAAATTGACCCACAGATGTGGGATGCATGTGTGGGCGAGGATAACCCCTTCGCCACACATGCATTTTTGTCCGCATTAGAAGATAGTCATTGTGTCCACCCCGATAACGGATGGTTGCCACAACATCTTGTTTTAACTGATGATAACGGGCGCATTAACGCCTGCACTCCTCTTTATTTAAAAAGCCATTCTTACGGCGAATATGTGTTCGACTGGTCATGGGCCGAAGCTTATGAACGCGCTGGCGGGCGCTATTATCCCAAGCTTCTTTGTGCCATTCCTTTCACACCGGTAAGTGGTCAACGCCTGTTAACACATCCTGATTGCAGCACGGAAAATAAGAAACAACTTCTAACCCATCTGCTTGGCCATGCTGAAAAAATCGGTGTCTCCTCCCTTCACATCAATTTTGCCGAAAAAGATGAATGGGAGATGATGCAGGATTTGGGAATGTCAGGCCGAATTGGGCATCAATATCATTGGACAAACCATCATCATAAAAACTTTGATGATTTTCTAAATACCCTGTCATCGCGAAAACGAAAATCAATCCGCAAGGAACGAAAATCCGTTTTTGAAAATGGCATCAAACTAACAACACTCAGCGGATCTGAAATTCAGGAACATCACTGGGACGCATTTTACGATTTTTATCTCGACACATCGGGACGTAAATGGGGGCACCCTTATCTCAATCGGGATTTCTTTTCCCTTTTAGGCCAACGCCTTGGCGATCAAACCATTTTGGTACTTGCTCTGCAAGATCAACATATTGTTGCCGGTGCCTTAAATTTAAAAGGCAAAGACACCTTGTTTGGGCGTTATTGGGGCTGTCAGGAAGATTATCGTTTTTTACATTTCGAAGCCTGCTACTATCAGGCGATTGATTATGCCATTGCCAATCAGTTAAAGCGCGTAGAAGCCGGTGCCCAAGGCCAACATAAAATTCAACGCGGATATCTACCCGTTGAAACCTACAGCGCACATTGGATTGCAAACCCTTCATTTCGCAACGCGGTTGATGATTTTCTAACCCACGACAAAAGAGTCAATCGCATGGAAATGCAAGAATTGATGAAACTTTCACCTTATAAAAGTAACCCGCAATCGTAAGATTTAAAGGGCCTGAAGAAGGTCTTCAATCGTGACTTCTTTCATGGCCGGACGCGCTTTGGGCGGTTGATTATCAACCCACGCCGGATAGCGTATTTCATCCCCAAACGCAATTTGGCGGGCCTGAACATGCGGATGAGCCAAAACCGCATCCGGTGTATGGATCGGTTCCATACAACAGTCAGCTGGTAATAACAGAGCCGCCCATTCATCCAAGGTACGCGCCTTAAACAAATCACGTAAAGTGGCAATCAAATCATCTTGGGGCTGCGGTTCATTTTGGCGAGCAATCAAATCTTCCCGTCCGACTGCCTTACAGAAATTTTGCCAGAATTTGGGTTCAATCGGTGCAAAGGCAAAATGGCGATTGTCTTTTGTTTCATAAATCCCATACCAGGCTGCAGCACCACCGGTCAGTTCCCCTTGCCCACAGGCATCGACCTTGCCTTGGGCCGCAGGTGTCAAACTCAGATAATTCCAGCTTAAGGCGGCCTCAAACAGGCTTACGTCAATAAAAGCCCCCTGCCCTGTACGTTCACGTCTAAACAAGGCTGCCAGAATAGAACTCACAGCCTGCATTGCCCCGCTATGATCCGCCAGTGGCGGGAAAATCGGCACAGGCCCGCAGTCTTTGTGCCCGGTCTGTGACAAGGCCCCTGTTAAGGCAACGTATGTCATATCATGGCCTGCAACTTGCGCATAAGGTCCGTTTTGTCCATAACCGGACAACGCACAATGCACCAGTTTCGGGTTCATTTTTTTCAAGGTGTCATGGTCAAACCCCAAGCGCCCCATCACACCGGGTCGAAAGGATTCCAAAAGGACATCGGCCTTTTCCACCAACTTAGTAAAATCGGCCTTGCCCTCTGTCGATTTTAAATCAATTTTAACAACGGATTTCCCCGCATTCAATTGTTTGTAAAGGGGAGAAATTCCGTCATCACCTTCCATAAAGGCAAAACGCATCGGATCGCCAACAGGCGGTTCCACCTTAATGACATCGGCACCCAGATCACGCAACGTCATCGTCGCAAAAGGACCTGGAATATATTGGGAGAGATCCAGAACCAGAATATTTTCCAAACAATTGTCGAACATAGGTGCCTCTTCTAATCAAGATAAGGTCATTCCTCCCATCATGGGGAAGAATGACCAATTTTCTTAATCTAGGCACAACATTGTTTGGATAGCAAACATTTATTTCACCGTTGCTGGCACCTTGCTTGCTTTTTTGTCCGTGTTGCGTTTCGGTTTGGCGGCTAATTCTTCTTGCGGAAATTCAAAAACAACTTTGTTATTCTCGATCTTGACCTTAACCAATCCACCCGTCACGAGTTTGCCAAACAGCAATTCTTCGGCTAATGGCTTTTTGATATGTTCCTGAATAACACGGCTTAATGGACGGGCACCGTAATGTTTGTCATAACCTTTTTTACCCAACCATTTGCGTGCTGCCGGTGTCAGTTGAAATTCAACGCCGCGATCAGCAAGCTGGCCTTCCAGTTCCATGATAAACTTATCAACGACTTTACCAACCACATCTTCAGACAGATTGGCAAACGGGACAATCGCGTCCAAACGGTTGCGAAATTCCGGTGTAAACAGTTTTTCAATCGCTTCCAGATCTTCACCTTCGCGGCTTTCTCGACCAAAGCCAATGGCATTTTTCGCCAAATCGGCTGCCCCGGCATTGGTAGTCATAATCAGAATGACATTGCGAAAATCAATGGTCTTGCCATTGTTATCCGTCAACTTGCCATGATCCATCACCTGCAACAAAATATTAAACAGGTCGGGGTGTGCTTTTTCAATTTCATCCAACAAGACAACGCAATGCGGATGTTGGTCTACTCCATCGGTTAATAACCCGCCTTGGTCAAATCCAACATAACCCGGTGGTGCACCGATCAATCGGGACACACTGTGACGTTCCATATATTCAGACATATCGAAGCGTAACAGCTCCACCCCTAAGGTGCGGGATAATTGGCGGGCCACTTCGGTTTTACCGACCCCGGTGGGACCAGAAAACAGATAGCTACCGATCGGTTTATCCGGTTCACGCAACCCGGCCCGTGACAGTTTAATCGCCGTCGATAACTTATCGATGGCCAAATCTTGCCCGAACACCATCCGCTTGAGGTCGTTATCCAGACTTTTCAGCGTTTCTTTATCATCTGTCGAAACGGATTTCGGTGGGATCCGGGCTATTTTTGCAACCGTATCTTCCACATCTTTCACCGTTACCGTTTTGCGGCGTTTACTTTCCGGCAGCAACATGCGCGATGCCCCGACCTCATCAATCACGTCAATCGCCTTATCCGGCAGCTTACGATCCCCGATATAACGGGCCGAGAGTTCAACCGCCGCACTCAGCGCATCATTGGTATAACGTACCTTATGGTGCGCTTCGTAATAGGGTTTCAGACCGCGCAAAATCTTGATGGTATCTTCAATGGATGGTTCCGCAACATCAATTTTTTGGAAACGGCGTACAAGGGCACGATCTTTTTCAAAATGGCCTCGATATTCCTTATAGGTCGTTGAACCGATACAACGCAACGACCCACTCGCCAAAGAAGGTTTCAGCAGGTTCGACGCATCCATTGCCCCGCCACTGGTTGCACCAGCCCCAATCACCGTGTGAATTTCATCAATAAACAACACTGCATGAGGGCGGGCTTCCAATTCTTTGACAACGGCTTTCAAGCGTTCTTCAAAATCTCCCCGATAGCGGGTTCCAGCTAAAAGCGCGCCCATATCGAGGGCATAAATAATCGCTTCATCCAGAACTTCCGGCACCTGTTTCTCAACGATACGCAAGGCCAAGCCTTCGGCAATTGCTGTTTTTCCCACACCGGGATCACCGACATACAGGGGATTGTTTTTGCTACGACGGCACAAAACCTGAATTGTGCGGTCCAATTCGGCCTGACGACCGATTAACGGATCAATTTTTCCTTCTTTTGCCTTTTCATTCAGGTTGACGCAATAGGTATCCAATGCCTTGGCGCGGCCTTCTTCACCTTCTTCACCCTGTTCCCCGTCGCTGTCCGCCCCATGAACAGGGCGATCTTCAGAAAGGCCAGGTACTTTAGCAATCCCATGAGAGATATAATTGACCGCATCAAGGCGGCTCATATCCTGAATTTGCAGGAAATAAACGGCATGTGATTCTCGTTCGGAAAACAGGGCGACCAAAACATTCGCGCCTGTGACCTCTTCGCGCCCCGAAGATTGAACATGAATGGCCGCACGCTGCACAACGCGCTGAAAACCACTTGTCGGGGACGGCTCAATTGGGCTGTCATGGCGTAAATCGCCCAGTTCTTCATCTAGAAAAACGACCAAGTCTTCGCGCAGTTGATCAATTGATACATCACACGCACGCATCACGGCAACCGCATCCGGATCCTCAATCAAGGACAAGAGCAAATGTTCCAGTGTGGCCATTTCATGTCGATGTTCCGTCGCGAGGGCCAAAGCGCGATGAAGGGTTTGTTCCAAATTTCTCGATAGCATTTTTATATCCCTTCTTTGCCGTTACGTTATTCGTCCTTTTCGATCGAACACTGCAATGGATGTTGATGTTGTCGCGCCAGATCCATCACCCGTGCTGCCTTCGTTTCAGCAACTTCATAGGTAAACACGCCGCACAGGCCCACCCCTTTGGTATGAACATGCAACATGATCTGTGTTGCCTCTTCCTGATTTTTACCAAAGAAACGTTCCAGAATATGGACAACAAATTCCATCGGCGTGTAATCGTCATTCAACAACAACACCTTATACATTGATGGGCGTTTGGTCTTTGATCGCGTTTTTACAGCAATACCCACATCACCGTCGTCGTCATTGTCTCTATGATCTTCGTTACTCATTTTCATTTATCAATCGTTTATACAATCCATTGTTCCGGTCCGTATCCGGTTCCTTTAATATTAGTCCGTTTTATGCGTGATGAAACCCCCCTAGGTGAAAATTGCGCATAAAAAAACACCCGATTATGAAAACCGGGTGTTTTTAAAGCTAAGCTTTTAAAACAAAAATGTTTTAAGCAGCTGTTGTCACGTTAAGTTTTTCAACGCTAGCTTCAACACGCTCTTGCAGCGGTTTTGAAGCTTCTTCAGCAATTTTTGTAGAGGCTTCAGAAATGCGTGTCGCATTTGCCATCATTTTATCGTAACCGGATTTCAACAACTCAGCTTGAAGTTCAGCAACTTCCTGCGGTGTTTTACATTCAAATACTTTTTTAGAAGCTGCCATGTTTTCTTCAATAGACGTGCGAGCCATTTCAGCAAACAAAGAAGCTACATCCTGAACGCCTTTAGCAGCGATTGAGGAAGATTTGACGAATGCGTCAACATTGCTTTTAGAGAAAGCCATTGCATCTTCCACAGCTTTGAATGTGTCGACACCTTCAACTTTAAAGAATTTTTCCATTTGCTCTTTAGAAAATTCGAACATTTCGTTGTAACCTTCCTGAATTTGGGTAGAGAGAAGTTCAAGTTTAGCTTCCAAAACAGGTTTTTCCTCTGTTGCGGAAGTTTCCTTAACAGTACTGGTTGCCTTTGCAGGCACAGCTGTAACCGTTTGCGTTTTTACTTCGGTTTTCGCTTCCACAGCTACTGCTGCTTTCGGAGTTGTTTCTACGACAGCTTCAGCCTTCACAGGTGCATTTGCTTTTTTTGCAGCTGCGGCTTTTCTGGCTGGCGCTCTACGCGCTGTTGCTGTGGACTTTGTGGCAGGAGTCGGAGCTTTCTTGTCAGTGCTAGTCATCTTCAACCTCATCAGCGAAAACTTGGAATTTTGTTAACATCTGCACTGCTTAAATCTTGCACCGCAGCATTTAACACAAGATATCATAAAATTGAGCTTGGTCAACTATTTTTTTGCACCGCAACAAAATTTTAAATTGTCTTACCCACCTTCAAATCCAATCAACCCATTCCTTCCAACTTGCAACAAAAACGGGTTTACGTCACTCATGCTCCCCCAAATATCCAATGGTGACAATCGCTTAGGCTCCTTCACCTTAACGCCAGATGTATCAAGGGCTAGAAGTAAATCATCAAAGGTCATCGCGTCCCATCTTTTTGAAGGCCACAAGTACGCGTTAAAGTAAAACACCCCATCAACACACGCGGCCACTGTCCAATAAAATTTATCGGAATAGAGGCGCAAACCTCTCGGTGAAGGTTGCAGTGCAGCACTCGAAATAAGGGAGTTTTTAATATCTTTCAACACCTTATCGGTTACTGATATTTCCGAAGAAACACCCCGCCAAGGCCCTAAAAGATCTTGAACGGACGTTTGCCGCAAATTGGCTTCACCTGTGACTAAAGTCTTTATTTTACCTGCATGAAAGAAAACATCATACGTGCGCGTTTGGCGTTGATAAATTCCGTTATAGACAAATCGGTAACGATCCGCACCTAAATCGGCACAAACTTTGCGTATGTCATCTCCATTCACATAGCTAAACCAGGTGAACTTTCTTGTGACCGGGTTTTCCAATCCCCCTTGATACGTACAGGAGGTAACGACAATGATCAGCATCAATGCAAAAAAGACGCGAAGAATAGACATTTCTTTAAGAATCCTTCATTTTGTTTAACTCTTTCTTATCAAACTGCAGGCACACTGACCATGAAGCATTTCACATGATGAAATTTATTGGGCACATCGGACGGGACAGGTTGCGAAAAAATGAGCGCTAGAGCACACTATCGAACATTTCAAACAACAAAACAAACAGCGGTTAAATGGGGACTGGTGGCATTTATTGCCTGCATGAGTGTTCTCAGCATGCCTGCTCAGGCAAAATATGCCTCTTTTGTCATGGATGCAGAGACAGGGAAAGTTCTACATGACACCAACGCGGATACGCGTAATTACCCCGCCTCTCTAACAAAAATGATGACCCTTTTCATGCTGTTTGAAGCCCTGGAAAGTAAAAAGGTCACCCTTGATACAAAAATGCGTGTTTCACGTCGCGCGACATGGCAACCCCCTTCTCGCTTGGGCTTAAAACGCGGAAGTCATATCCGGGTCGAAGATGCGATTTATGCACTTGTGACCAAATCCGCCAATGATGTCGCCACGGTTGTTGCTGAACATTTAGGCGGTACGGAATGGGAATTTGCCAAAGAAATGACCAAAAAGGCCAAAGAGATCGGCATGACGCGGACAACATTTCGCAATGCCTCCGGCCTGCCTCATCGTCGCCAACTCAGTACAGCGCGCGATATGGCAAAACTCGGCAATACATTGTGGAAACGTTTCCCGCAATATTACAGCTACTTCAAAACGGAACGTTGGACATACAAGGGCCGCACCTATGGTAATCATAACAAGCTGATGGGAAAATACGACGGTATGGACGGCATTAAAACCGGCTATATCCGTGCCTCTGGCTTTAACCTTGTATCCTCCGTTAATCGGGGGGGGCATCGTCTGATCGGGGTTGTCTTTGGCGGTAAAACAGCCACACAACGCAACAATGTCATGGCGCGTATTCTTGACCAATCCTTCACAAAGGTTGACCCACAAATGATGGCTGCCTACCAGAAAGAAACAAAAGCTAAAGAACAACAACGTGTTCAGGAGGTCGCAGCTAGCCGTCGCTCAACAGACTGGGGCGTTCAGGTTGGGGCTTTTGGTACATATTCCAAGGCTGAGCGTCAGGCCATAGCAGCCGTAAAGCGCGCCCCAAGCTATTTAAGCGGTGCACAAACTATGGTCGTCCCATTGAAAAACGGGCGAAAATCAGTTTATCGAGCCCGTGTTGTTGGCGTTGAAAAACGCGAAGCATATCGTGCCTGTCGTGCACTCAAAAAAATGCGTCAGCCTTGTATGGTGTTTCGATCTAAATCCACACAAGTTGCTCTAAACAAATAAAAAACATAGACAATAAAAAACGCCCTCAAAAAATAGGGCGTTTTTTTTATTTAATTCCAGAGAAAAACCTAAAAATCCGGTGCCGCGATTTGGCTGGCTTCCAGTTGTTCCACGAGGTTTCCTTTCAAACGCTCCAATCCCGCCTCGTCTTTTGCTTCACAACGCGCAACAAGAACCGGTTGAGTGTTAGAAGCTCGTAATAGCCACCAACCGTCTTTAGTGACAACACGCACCCCATCCACATCAATCACCTTAAGGGTCGTGTCCCCAGCTAAACGTACCTTAACTTCTTCTGCCACGGCAAATTTGCGATCTTCAGGGCAGTCAAAACGTATTTCCGGTGTATTGATCATTTTCGGCATACCGTCCAGCATACTATCCAGGGTTTCATCCGTTTGTGTCAGAATAGATATCAATCGGATTGCCGCATAAAGCGCATCGTCAAAACCATAATAACCATCTTTAAAGAAAATATGGCCGCTCATCTCACCGGCGAAGGGAGACTCAAGCTCTTTCATCTTGGATTTAATTAGAGAGTGCCCGGTTTTCCACATCATCGGCTGACCACCCATGCGGGCAATCTCATCAAATAAGACCTGAGACGCTTTGACATCTGCAATGACGGTTGAACCGGGTTTACGGGACAAAATTTCTTTTGCCCAAATGACCATAAGCTGATCCCCCCAAAGCACACGGCCTTGACTGTCAACCACACCGATGCGATCACCATCACCATCAAAAGCGATCCCAAGGTCACAACCTTGTTTCGCGACACACTCTTTTAAATCCACGAGGTTTTTTTCAACGGTTGGATCGGGGTGATGGTTCGGGAATGTCCCGTCAATATCCTCAAACAATAAGAAATGTTGACCGGGGAGCTTGTCACAGATCATGCGCATGGCTTCACCTGCCACACCATTTCCGGCATCCCATGCAATTTTCAAATCTCGCCCGGGTTTAAAATCGGATAAAACACGTTCCACATATGCATTCAATAATGGATGTTGCGTACTTTCCCCTGTCCCGCTTTCAAAATCTTGGGCTTGAATAAGACGTCCAAGGTCTTGGATATCTGCACCGAAGAAAGACAAGCCGGACAACATCAATTTCATGCCGTTATAATCGGGCGGATTATGTGATCCAGTAATCATAAGACCCGCATCGCTGTTCAACGCATAGGTCGCATAATAAAGCATCGGGGTCGGACCACGTCCCACTTCAAACACCTGAAGCCCGCAGGCGATCAAACCTTTCACCGCAGCAGCAGCCAATGCAGGTGAACTCAGCCGCCCATCATATCCGACAGCAACAGATTTGCCACCAGCACGCACAACACGCGTTCCAAAGGCACGCCCCAATTGTTCAACAGCTTCTTCGGTAAATGTATCATCAACAATGCCGCGAATGTCGTATTCACGCAAAATATTGGGATCAAGGGAAACGGTCATATCTCTTTCCTTTATAATCTATGTACAAAAATCCCCGCCAGAAGCGGGGATTTTATGGATACATTTAAACATCCAGTTTGGGTCGCCCAATACAGCTATACTCAAAACCAGCGTCTTTCATTTCCTGACGATTATAGATATTGCGTAAATCAATCATCACCGGGGCTTTCAACAGGCTTTTGACCCGTTTTAAATCCAGCAAACGAAATTCATTCCATTCCGTAATAATGACCAATGCATCTGCACCATCCATTGTAGCGTAGGAATTTTCTTTCCATTCCACATTCGGTAACAATTCTTTGGCTTCTGTCATCGCTTCAGGATCAAAAGCAACGATTTGTGCCCCTGCAGACTGCAATGCCGGAATGATATCTAGGCTTGGTGAATCGCGCATATCATCCGTATTGGGTTTAAAGGCGACACCTAAAATAGCAACCCGTTTCCCGTCAACCGAACCGCCACAGGCTTCAATCACCTTCTGCGCCATTTTCTTTTTACGCTCGGCATTCACTTCAACAACCGTCTCAATGATTTTCAAAGGGCTGTCAAACTGCTGGGCTGTACGTACCAAAGCCAACGTATCTTTTGGGAAACAAGATCCACCATAACCGGGACCGGCATGCAGGAATTTTTTACCAATCCGACCATCCAGGCCAATGCCTTTAGAGACGGCCTGAACGTCTGCACCAACCTTTTCACACAAATCCGCAATTTCATTAATAAAGGTAATTTTTGCCGCCAAAAATGTATTGGCTGCGTATTTAATCAGTTCTGATGTGCGGCGTTGCGTAAATAATATCGGTGTTTCAATCAGATGCAACGGACGATAAAGCTGGCGCATAACTTCCTGTGCCCGCTCGCTTTCCGTACCAATCACCACACGGTCCGGGCGCATAAAATCTTCAATTGCCGAACCTTCCCGCAAAAATTCGGGGTTTGAGACCACATCAAATTCGGCATCAGGGCGTGTTTCACGGATAATTCTTTCAACCTCATCCCCGGTTCCAACCGGAACGGTGGACTTATTGACAATAACCGTATAACCATCCATCGCTTCTGCAATTTCTTTTGCAGCAGCATAAACATACGACAAATCAGCATGACCGTCACCACGGCGTGTCGGTGTTCCAACAGCGATAAAAACAGCATCCGCCGCCTTTACAGCTTCGGTTAAATCCGTTGTGAATGCCAAACGACCACCACTGACATTATTTTCCACCAACTTATCAAGCCCCGGCTCAAAAATCGGCATAATATTTTCATGCAGTTTAGCAATCTTTGTTTCGTCTTTATCGACGCAGGTAACGTTGGTTCCAAATTCTGAAAAACATGCACCAGAGACAAGGCCGACATATCCGGTACCGATCATTGCAATACGCATAGGGTTTCCTACTAGGTTAAATCTATTGTGTGAGTTCGCTCAGAATATGCTGCACACCATCGCGCAGATCGTCACGAGCCAAGGCAAAGGCTAGGTTGGCTTCGATAAAACCCAACTTCGAGCCACAATCATAACGCCGACCTTCAAAACGCAATCCTCTAAATTCAATATCAGGGATTGTCTTGGCCATAGCATCGGTTAATTGAATTTCATTTCCAGCACCTGTTTCCTGTTTGTCTAGTTCCGCAAACACTTCGGGCTGCAAAATATAACGGCCGATAATGGATAGGTTCGATGGTGCATCTTGCGGATCTGGTTTTTCAACAAGACCATTTGCCTGTGCAATACGACCATCATCCTGCACCACACTCAGCACACCGTATTTATAAGTCTCTTCACGCGGCACTTCTTCAATCGCAACCACGTTTCCACCGGTTTGATTATAAACATCCATCATCTGGGCAAGGCAGCATTTATTCTGCGCCAAGACCAAATCATCGGCCAGCAAAACAGCAAAAGGTTCATCCCCGATCAATTCTTTCGCGCACCACACCGCATGACCAAGACCCTTTGGTTTCATTTGCCGTGTGTAAAAAACTTTACCCGGTTCGGGAAGAATATCCAAAACGGTTTTATGAATATCTGTTTTACCCTTTTCAACCAACGCATCTTCCAATTCGTACGAATGGTCAAAATGATCTTCCAGCGCTGTTTTTCCACGCCCTGTCACAAAGATAAACTGCTCAATACCAGCCGCAATCGCTTCTTCAACTGCATATTGGATGAGAGGTTTATCCACAACAGGCAACATCTCCTTTGGCAAGGCTTTCGTCGCCGGTAAAAAACGAGTACCCAACCCGCCAACTGGGAAGACAGCTTTCCTGACTGGTTTTGTCATATTTATCCTCAGACTTCATCAATAATGGACACGGCTTTGTGCCACAGCATACCGTTTAACGCAAGTAAACGCGCAACGAAATTATACTATTTTTTTATTTCACCACTGCGATAATCGCGCCACAATTTTCTCGCCTTCGTACAGTTCCGAAGTTTGATCGTTTGACTGGTGCGGATCGCATCTACCTTCAAAGCAATGGCCGCTTTCGCCTGCGCATAAACAGACTCGCAATAAACCTTGGCGACAGCGTCCGGACCATTGGCTTCCCAAGCTTCGACATTATCTTGTTTTTTGGCGGTTTGGCTGGTGAAAGCTTCTTCCATTTTTTTCAAATTCCCCTGCAATGCCTGCAAAATGGCATCTTCACGTTTTTTGCTGTTCACCTGCCCTTTCATACCTTCAATACGTACATGCTGCTGTGCCAGTTCCCCGACTCTGACCAATTCCAGAATAAGTTCTTCAACCGTTTGAAAAGCTATTTCATGTGTCACCATCATCATACGTTTTTCTGGATGACTGCGCCGATGGTCATAAGTCGCAAACAACTTACTATCGGGAAAGCGTCTTTCATGATAGCGCGACGGCGGCATATAATGGATCTCATCCAAAAAGTTCACCTTATCGCGCAAAACCACAGGAAGTTCGCGCGCCTTCTTGATCGCTTCACTCATTTGAGAGAGAAACTCTTTCGTTTTTACATCCCCATAAAGCGAGCCATAAATCTTTATTTTTCCATATTGAGTGGCAATTTGATCCTTAAATTCAGCATCATCCAGTTTTGCAAACAAATGACGCTGCGCGGCCAACACGAGACTGTAAGCCAGTTGTCGCGGTGATTGATCATGTAAAAAACCGGCAGAAACCTGAACCCATTCATTTTCTTTATCCCACTGAATGAAACGGTCACTTCCTTCGCCCGATGGTAAAATTTCCAAGGCAGGAATAAGCTGCACGAACGGCGAAAAATAAGGTGCAACAGCCTCCACCTCGTTTAATGCCTCGTTCAAACGCGTTGCAAAAGCAGCAAAAATATCTTCATCCAATTTTTCATGGCGGATAATGGGGAAACGTCCGACGACCTGAAAATCGTCTCCTTTGGGCTGTTCAAGTGCGCCTGACGCGCAATCGACTTTTGCTGGGCGCCAGTTTTTCGCCCATGCCAATCCTGTATTTGCAACCTGATGCCGTGCGGAATCAACTGCGCGTTTAACAATATCCTGAGCAGCAACATCCCCGCCCCATGCCGCCAATTGTGACCACATAATTGCTTTTTCCAGCGCCATGTCGCCCCGCGCTTCTTCTAAGAAATATTCCGCAACATGACGCTGCGCCGGGGCAATTGCCGCATGGGCCAGTTTCAAGAACGTCTTCTGCGCGCTTTCCACATCCCCATACTTTTTCCGGTGAAGGGCAGCTTTGTAAGTCGCAACAACGGTTTGCATATCGCAAAATTCAGTCGCCAACGCACGATGTGGGAAAAAGGCAATAAGCCCCCCAAGCAATACATACAAAAAACACTTAATCATTCAGCAAGATGTCCTTTGCCTGATTGATTTGTGACGCCAAATAATCCGATCCCCCCTTATCTGGATGCACTTGCGCGATCAAGCGATGGTAAGCAGCTTTTATCTCCTCGACACTCGCGCCTTCTTCCAAGCCCAAAATGGCCAATGCTTCCTGTCGTGTCATTCCATTGCCGCGTGGCGGCGTTTTTGGAGCACCTTGGTCTTGTCGATACCATGACCGGGCCGTTTTACCGATATTGAACAAACTATGAAAACGCCGAAACCAGACATATAAGGCCGGAAGCCCTGCCAACGCCCAGCCTAATCGACCACTGACAAGCAAAAAGACAATTAGTAAAAGGAGCAAAAGGCCGATCACCCACTTCAACACCCGGATCACGTCTTTTGGGTTTGCCTCAACAAACCAGCGCCCCAGAAGGTACAGGCACAATAAAACTGCAAACCCAAGTAAGAGATAGGCGATCATAAAATTTTCATCCTTTTAAACAGGGTAAGTTCATCGCCTCTACCAAATTTCGCACTTCCTGACGGGCGGCGACGTGCGACATGGAAAGTTCATGCCCCTTCATATCCATCATGGTCAAACCTTTTAGAAAAAGCTCACGATAAATGACACGTTCCCCAAACCCGCTGACAACACGGCAACCAATCCGTTTTGACAAGGCATCTAACAAGCCTTCCATATCGCGTTTATTACGTGCATCCAAATGACTGAGACGGTTACGAAGAACAATCCAATCGACCACGGCACCCGGGTTTTTATGCATTTTCAGTTGTCGTTGCTTCCATACGGTTTCCGCATAATGACTGGGGCGTTCGATTTGCAAACTTTCCCCATTCACACGTGCCAATACATCAAGATCAATAAAACTGTCATTTAAGGGCGTAACCAAGGTATCGGCAAAACTATGGGCCAGACGCCCCAATGGACTGTCATGTCCGGGGGTATCGATCACGATCACGTCTTCCGCTTCGCTTAGTCGTTGAAACGCATCTTCAAAATGACCGTTGTCTTCAACAATGCGCACATGGTCCGGTGCCTTTAACAAACGTTGTGCCTTGGTGCGGTTTTCCACATATCGGGACAAGGTGCCCTGACGTAAATCCAGATCAAGGGATCCCACCTGAAGTCCATGATCCAAAAGGGCCGCAATAACGTGCATGGCAACAGTAGATTTCCCACTGCCGCCTTTTTCATTCCCGAAAACAATGACATGTGCCGTCATGCGTTTTGCACCTCCAACCAGACAGACGTATCATGAAAAACCGCACCATTGTTGGGATAACCGGGTTGGGATGACACCAACGTATTGATCCCCTTGCCTTCGATAAAGCTGTCGTTCGGCCAGATCCCTTCCACAACAAGCGTGTCTTCATGTTGGCCTTTTACGGCGACGGCATTCAACAGAACATTGCCGCGTTCATTACCGATCCGCACAAGTTCCCCTTCTGCAATACCAAGGCGGCGCATGACACGTTCATTCACCTTGACTTCAGGACAGCGCTCTTTAATGCGTGATGTTTTGGTTTCACTAAAGGTGCTGTTCAAGAAATTTTGCGACGGCGGTGTGATCAAACGATAAGGACGTTCATCTGATTTTTCATCAATCACATTCCAATGATCCGGTAATTCCGGCATTTCAGCCCCCAACGGTCCCAGCGCAGGCCAATCCGGTTTAAAACGGAACTTACCATCAGGATGTGCAAAACCGTTCAAGAAATGAGCCTCTTCAAATGAAGGGGTTAAATCATGTCCGGTTTTTTCGATAATTTCATCCATCGGTGGATAACCTGAGGTCTGTAATGTTTCTTCCACGATTTCCCGGTCACTCAGATCAAAGCTTTGATGTGTTGCGCCCAAGCGTTTTGCAAGGGTGCTTACCACTTCATGGTTGGATTTACATTCCCCGGCCGGATCCAAAACAGCCTTGGCAACCTGCAACGTGCAATGACCGCTGGCGGTATATAGATCATCATGTTCCAAAAACATCGTAGCCGGTAAAACAATGTCGGCCATTTTTGCCGTTTCGGTCATAAATTGTTCATGCACGCAGGTAAACAAATCATCCCGCATAAACCCAGCGCGCACCGCCTCCGTATCCGGAGCAACGGCAACCGGATTGGTATTTTGGATAAATAAGGCCTTAACCGCCGATCCACCTTTCAAAGCCTCAGGGCTGCCATTCAGAATTTCCCCAATACGTGATTGGTCCAGAATACGGGCACCACGTTTGTCCACGTCTTTGGCTTCAATCAAGGTTAAATCCAGTTTCGCTAATCCGCCTTGACCATAAAGTGCTCCACCGCCTTCATACTGCCACGCCCCCGTAATCGCAGGCAAACAGGATACGGCGTGCATATTATGCGCCCCGTTACGCGAACGGGTCATGCCATGACCAACGCGCAGGAAGCTTCTTTTCGCACTGCCATAAAGACGGGCAAAACTTTCAATCGTATGGACCGGTAATCCGGTAATGTCAGAGGCCCACTGCGGCGTTTTATCTTTTAAATGTTCTTCAAGTTCTTGCGGTACATCGGTGTATTTTGCCAAATATTGCCGATCGGCATACCCTTCCTTAAACAGCAAATGCATCACCGCACAGGCCAGCGCCCCATCAGTACCGGGACGCAAAGCAATATGCATATGGGCCTTATCTGCTGTTTTATTTTTATAGGGATCAACAACAATCAGTTTTGCCCCATTGCGCACTCCGGCAAGTGCATGGGTCATTAAATGAATTTGGCTGGAAACCGCATTCAGCCCCCAAATCACAATCAATTCTGATTTTTTCATTTCCTGTACATCGGGACCATATTGGGCCCCGACACCGGATTGCCAGCCCGGGCCGCTCAGGGCCACGCAATAGGTGCCTTGCATGGCACTGAAGCCCAGTGTATGGGATAATCGATTGATGCCATTGCGCATCAAATACCCCATCGTGCCCGCATAGTAAAACGGCCAGATTGCTTCTGGGCCGTCTTCCTTCTGAATCCGGGTTAAATTGGCACAGATTTCATCATAGGCTTGATCCCACGAAATCCGTTCAAATTGTCCACTTCCTTTCGCCCCTGTTCGTTTTAGGGGATAAAGCAAACGATCAGGATGATGAATACGTTCCTGATATCTGGAAACTTTTCCACACAGAAGGCCGCCCGTAAACGGATTTTCAGAACTGCCTTTTACCTTTCCAATCCGTTGTGCACCCAATTTTTCCACCTCCAGCGGGCAAACACTGGGGCAATCGTGCGGACAGACGGATTTGACTATTTCAGAGCACATAGCACCAATCTCATTTATTTTCGTTGCCCTAATGTAGTTCGATCTCTTGTCTTTTTGCAAGGAACACAGTAGCGTGGGCGCAATCTTATATTTGGACGAATAAAATGAAAAACGCACTGATTATCGTCGCCGGTTTTTTGGCAATCTTTATTTCCGTTTCTGTTTTCATCCTCTATGAAAGCGGAGATGTCAGTCAGGAAGAAGGTTTCCTCTACAGTGCAATTGGATGCACAAGCCTTTATAAAAAACTGGAAGAACCTGAAAAGGTCGATCATCTTTTAAACCTGATTCACAATTTCAGTGAAAAGCAAGGTATCAAGGAAATTCAGCCGGGCTATATCTCGCGTTTTATCAAACTGGTTGAAAAAAAGTGGGAAAAAGAAAACGACGTTGCCAACAAAAATTGCAGCGGTATTTACAATATGGCACTCAATGAAAAACAACCAAACCAGTATAATCAAGTCACCCAAAGCGTCATCGCATACCTGCACGAATTGGAAAGTAAAAAGCACTAATATCGATTGAGGTTTCTTCAATGAGCGAACATATAAATGCCATTGTCATTGGTGCAGGTGTTGTCGGATTGGCCGTTGCCCGTGAATTGGCAAAATGCGGTAAAGAAGTCATTATTCTTGAAGCGAACCAAGCTATTGGTATGGGCACCAGCTCGCGCAACAGCGAAGTGATCCACGCCGGGATTTATTACCCCAAAGACAGTCTAAAAGCCCGTTTATGTGTTGAAGGTAAGCATCTGCTTTATGATTTCTGCGACAGTCACGGCGTACCCTATAAAAAACTTGGGAAATTGATTGTTGCCACATCAGATTCACAAGTCGATGCCCTTCATTCCATTCGCCAAAAAGCTGCCCATAACGGCGTAGATGATCTTGTCTGGCTTGATCAAGAGAGCGTTCAGAAAAAAGAACCGAACCTGAATGCAAAAGCCGCTTTGCTCTCCCCTTCAACCGGTATTTTAGATACCCATGCCTGTATGCTGGCCTTACAGGGTGATGCAGAAGATCATGGGGCCATGCTCGCCCTTAACAGTCCCGTTCTGCGCGGTGAAGTAACTCCAAACGGTATTACGCTCGAAGTCGGTGGAAACATACCAATGACAATCAGTGCTGATATTGTCGTTAATTCTGCCGGGCTCAACGCCATTTCATTGGCTCGCGAAATCAATGGCATAGAGAAAAAGCTGATCCCTAATGATTATTACTGCAAGGGGAATTATTTTTCACTGGGATGTAAGGCACCCTTTAACCATCTGATTTATCCGGTCCCTGAAAATGCCGGGCTCGGCGTTCATCTGACTTTGGATATGGGCGGACAAGCCCGCTTTGGCCCCGATGTTCAATGGTTGGAAAATGGGGATAACATTGACTATAATGTCGATCCAACACGCGGTGAAAAATTCTATGATGCGATCCGGCGCTATTGGCCCGATTTAAAAGACGGTGACCTCCATGCCGATTATTCCGGCGTGCGTCCAAAAATACAGCGCCCCGGTGAGGAAGCACGCGATTTCCTTATTCAAGGGCCACAAGATCATGGTATTTTAGGTTTTATAAACTTATTCGGCATAGAATCACCGGGATTGACCTCAAGTCTCGCCATCGCACAAGAGGTCCGCAAGCAGTTGAAATTAAATTGAACGTGAACCCTATGAAACGAACATTGACAAGTTTTTGCTTTTCCTTAGCTGTCGGATTATCGCTTCTGGCAACACCCGCGAGCGCCCAACTCCGTTCACAAGGGAAAGTACTAACCGACCAACCGACGCAAGAACCTGATTTGTTTCTTGCTGATCCCTTGGTCGATTATGCAGAAGAAATGCGCAAATTCGTACAAGGCATTGCCAAATATGGCCGTCAATTCAAACGCGACTTCCTTGTCATTGTGAACGATGGGACAGGGCTATTAACCCAAATCATCGACATCGACCAACAAATCAGCGCCCCTAGTTCTGTTTTTATGAAGTCTTTGGATGGTCTTATCCAGCCTTCCCTGTCCTATGGCAAAGAAGGTTTCGGTGTACCAACCGATAAAAAAGAACAGGAAGAAATACTTGCCGACCTCAAAGTCGCGCGCGATGCCGGTCTTAAAATTTTCACGCTTGATTATGCCTCCAAACCTGCCGATATCGACAAAGCTTTACGTTTCTCCATGAAACACAACTTTGTGCCTTATGTTGCACCGGGGATGGGGTTTAACAACAACAAGCTCCCGAACTGGCCAAAACGCCCTTTGCATGAAAATTCCCATACCATCAGTAATGCTGGTCTGGTGAAAAACTACCTTCTTGTAAACGATTCCTCTCGTATTGGCAGTGCCGAGGAATACGCCATGAAAATTCACAACACCAATTACGACATGGTGGTGACAAACGTTTTCCATCATCGCGCACAGGTCTTGGGCCCCCATAATGTTCGTACGATGCAGTATAAAAAGCTCGGGGCGCGTCGTCCTGTCCTTGCCCAAATGAATATTGGAACGGCTTATGCCGGGGCCTATTACTGGAAGCCTGATTGGAAAATGGGCAACCCACCCTGGCTGCTGGACCTTGCCCCCAACAGTTCGGATCGTTATCTGGTGAAATACTGGCACCCAAGCTGGCAACAACTCATCTATGGCAACAACATGTCCTTTCTGTATGGCATTATAAAAGAAGGCTATGACGGCGTTATCTTAAATGGCGTCAATGCCTATGAGCTGTTCGCCAACCCTGAATAATTTACCCTCCCCTACGCAGTTATGGGGATTGCCAAACTGTTTACTCCCCCTACAATCATAAAAAAGTATGGGAGAGTGGAATGCTGGAAAAGAAATCAAACTACAACGACGTTTGCGCTGCTTTTAAGTGGGATATACCGTCTCATTTCAATATGGGCGTCGCCGTTTGTGACCGCCATGCCGAACGTGATTCTGCCGCCACAGCCTTGATCGTGGATCAGGGCGAGGAAGGCGTGACACGATATAGCTTTGGTGACATTCGTTCTTTTTCCAACAAGATTGCCAACCTGTTTCAGGACAAAGGCATGCAAGCCGGTGATCGTGTCGCTATTTTGCTGACCCAATCTATTGAAACAGCTTCAACCCACGTTGCCGCATGGAAAAGCGGTTTGATCTCCATTCCTCTCTTCACATTGTTTCGAGAAGAAGCCCTTGAATTCCGCCTTGCCAACAGCAAAACACGCGCCCTTGTCACAGATCGTGAAAATTACGAAAA
This sequence comes from Terasakiella sp. 4MB5A, assembly GCF_050058155.1. Taxonomy (GTDB): domain Bacteria; phylum Pseudomonadota; class Alphaproteobacteria; order Rhodospirillales; family Terasakiellaceae; genus Terasakiella; species Terasakiella halodenitrificans. Next base: position 2,425,016 of record NZ_CP188815.1, read on the forward strand.
GATTGCCCCCTTGCGTGACAAGCTCCCGGCACTTGAATTCATCTTTATTGTAGATGGACGTATTAACGGCTGTGAAGACTTTCAAAATCAAGTCCAACAATGTAGCGATCAATTCACAGCACTGAATACACGAGCAGAAGACCCGGCGCTCATCATCTATACATCAGGGACGACCGGCAATCCCAAAGGTGCCCTGCATGCCCATCGCACCCTATTGGGTCATGTCCCTGGTGTCGGCATGCCGCAGGAATTCCCCCCTCAATCCGACGATTTATTCTGGACCCCGGCTGACTGGGCCTGGATCGGTGGCTTGATGAACATTCTTATGGGGGCATGGTATTTGGGCATCCCAGTCCTTGCCCATCGTGCAAAGAAATTTGATCCAGTCGATGCCTTAAAGCTGATGGAAAAACATAAAGTCCGTAACATTTTTATGCCGCCTACAGCGCTAAAGCTTATGCGTCAGGTTGATAACATCGCGGAAAGTTTTGATTTACATTTACGCACTGTAACCGTTGCCGGTGAACCGATGGGCGAAGAACTTCTGGCATGGGGCCAACGGGCGTTTGGTCTGACATTAAATGAGTATTACGGACAAACCGAATGCAATCTTGTCGTTGCCAATTGCTCTGTCCTTATGCAAACAAAACCCGGTTCAATGGGGCGCCCGGTTCCCGGTCATGATGTTCGCATTATTGATGCTGACGGGAACGAGGTTGAACGCGGTCAGATCGGTGATATCGCCGTACGTGCAGGCGATCCGGTTATGATGCTGCACTATTGGGATAACCCGCTAGCCACCGAGAAAAAATACCGTAACGGTTGGTTGATTATGGGGGATCTCGGTTATATGGATGAAGATGGCTATATCTTCTTTGTTGGACGAAACGATGATTTAATTACATCTGCAGGATATCGGATCGGCCCATCTGAAATCGAAGATTGCCTGACCAAACATCAAAGCGTTGCCTTGGCTGCTGTTATCGGTGTCCCCGACCCAATCCGCACCGAAGCTGTCAAAGCCTTCATTGTCCTGAAAGACGGCTTTGAAGCCACAGATACACTGGAAGAAGAATTAAGGGTATTTGTGAAAGACAAACTATCCCCCCACGAATACCCTCGCCATATTGAATTTTGCGACCAGCTTCCCCTGACAGCAACAGGGAAAATTCGTCGTAAAGATTTACGAGACGCAGAAATCACCAAGCAACACTAACATGTTGCTTGGTCGTCTTAATATCTACGTGTACCGATTTCACATGACTCGATCACAAAGCCCTGTTCAGGCGGATAGCGGTCGTTCATCATTGTCAATGCTTCGGCCTTGTCTTGAGCCACGACGTTCTGGTAGTGAACATCTGCCCATTCATCGCCATAATCCAAATGCGTATCGTTTTCTTTAACGCATGCACGGACTTCTTTGTTGTAAATACCAACTTCAAAGGTTTTTTGATTTCCGGTCGCAACGGCAAACATGATGCTGCCTCCCTATTCATGTTCATAACTAGAATAATGGTAGGACCAGTTTCTTAATATTTACTTTATCAAGCAGGACTAATTCCTTTTATGATAAAGCCACGATCTTTGGGATATTTCGTCAAAATCTTGCGTCGTGCATCGGCTTCATCACGTGCGCTGATCTCAATATAATGAACATCTGCCCATTCATCACTGTAACTCGCTGGTTCGCCATTCGCGACAGCCCGTTTCACTAATTCATTATAAATTGCGACTTCGTAGAGCGCCATAATTACCTTCCTCGGGATTTGTTCTTCTCATAAAGCTATACTATACTTCTTCGCTTTTCTTACTGTGACAAACATCACAAGTTAATAGTTTCCATAATATCACTCAACCTTTGCCACTCATTTTCCTCTCCAGGCAGGCCAACGCGCAAATACTGCGGGCGGTCAGGAAAAGGGCGCACGAGGATACCATTTTTCGCCAGCTCCTTATAAATTTGGCTCGCCTTTTCATGAAAACAATATCTAAAAAGAGATGTGCCACCAACAACCTGCAAATCCCCCTTGCCTAAAATATCATCCAAACGAAAAGCACAATGGGCCAGCGTTTCACGCATCTGTTTAATCCAATGAATATCACGAAATGCATGGCGTGCAATTTCCATCGCTGGACCATTCACAGCCCAAGGTCCAATCCCTTCTTTCAGGCGCTCTGCCAAGATCCCACTAGCCAGCACAAAACCCAACCGAATACCCGCCAGCCCAAAAAATTTACCGAATGAACGCAAAACAACGAGTCCCGGCTGCCCGACATGGCTAGATAAATCCAGCGTCGGCGTGCAATCACTAAAGGCCGCATCAACAATAAGCAAACCACCTTTTTGATGCAGTTCAGCTGCCATCTCTAACAATTTATCAGGGGCGTGTACATCACCTGTCGGATTATTGGGATTCACCACAATCACGATTTCGCCATCGCTCATCGCTTCAAACACATCTTCAACTTCACGAACATCATGTCCTGCCAAGCGCCAGCAGAATTCGTGTTCTTTATAAGTTGGCCCGACAATACGAACGGCTTTGGGCTTTTCAAATAAATGCGGAAAGATTTGCAATAAGGTCTGTGTGCCGGAAACAGGGATGACTTTCGCGGGATCATCCACACCATAATACTGCGCAGCCGCAACCTTTAAATCATCCAACACTTCCTGGTCCGGCAAGCGCGTCCATAACCCTTTTTCGATCTCGGGAATCGGATAGGGCACAGGGTTAATTCCGGTCGATAAATCCAGCCACCCCCGTGGCGGCACCCCAAAAGCCTGTGCTGCACCCGCTAAATTGCCCCCATGAAAGACTGCCACGTGCCTACTCCTCGGTAATTTTATTATTCAGATAACCGTTTCGACGCAATGGTTAGCACGCTGTCGCCTTGCACTCAAGCACGTCGCCTCAAGAAAAAGTAATAAAGTTTCAATCGTAATTTTTCAACGTAAGAAAGCTACCTAGTTTTAACATAAAGCAGAAAGATTCGAAATGATTGCTGCATTGCCAAAAATTACCCATAAAAACAATGATTTAAGCCATATTTCCTCTTGAATTCAGATATAGATTACACACATAAAAGGAAACGAGATGAAAAGAATTTTTAACAGGAGAAGATCATGTCTGTCTTTACGGCCCCCGATTTCGATGGGCACGAAAATGTTGTGTTTGGTTGTGATGAATTAACCGGCTTGAAATGCATTATTGCAATCCACAACACCAATCTGGGTCCTGCACTTGGCGGTTCCCGATTCTGGAATTACGAAAACGAACAAGCCGCCCTGACGGACGTGTTACGTCTTTCCAAGGGGATGACTTACAAAGCAGCCGTTGCCGGTCTGGAACTGGGCGGTGGTAAATCCGTTATTATTGGTGATGCCAAAAAAATCAAAACGCCGGATTTGATGCGTGCGTTTGGTCGAGTTATCGAAAGCCTGAACGGTAAATACATCACCGCCGAAGATGTCGGCACAACGGTACAGGATATGGATTTCATTCGCGAAAGCACAGCCCATGTCCGTGGTAAGTCCAGCGGCAGTGGCAACCCCTCGCCCTTGACTGCGCTGGGAACTTTCTTAGGTGTCAAAGCCGCTGTGCAACATACACACAAAACAGACGATCTGAAAGATATGCGCGTTGCCGTACAAGGCGTTGGCAATGTTGGGTACTATCTGTGCAAATACTTGCACGAAGCGGGCGCTAAACTGGTTGTCTGCGACATCAATCAAGATAGCCTCAATCGTGTCGTTGCAGAATTCAATGCCGAAGTTGTCGCACTGGATGATATCTATGGGCAAGAAGTGGATGTTTATGCGCCTTGTGCCTTGGGCTCTACCCTGAACGACACCACGATTGCCCAACTGAAAACAAAAATTGTCGCAGGGGCAGCCAACAACCAGTTAGCCGAATCCCGTCACGGGGAAATCCTGATGGAAAAAGGGATTCTCTACGCCCCGGATTACGTCATCAACGCAGGCGGTCTCATCAACGTTGCCCACGAAACCGATGATTATGATTTAGAAGTTGTAAAAGCAAAGACTAACAAGATCTACAGCACACTTTTAGAAATCTTCCAACGTTCTGAGACACGTAATCTACCAACGTCCGTCATTGCCGACCATATGGCCGAAGAAATATTTAAAGGCCACGTCAGCGCTGCGGCAGAATAGAACTAATATTATAAAACAATAACATAGATAAAACTAAAGCAGCTTTCATCATATTGAGAGCTGCTTTTTTACTTGCAAGTCGTTCTCACTTGCGATATCAACTATTCAGAAATGAAAATCATTCGCATATTCAACCTTGTGACCTTAATAGGACTGAAAATGAAGAAACTATCACTGAGCAAGACTGCACTTTCACTTGTGGCTGGTATCGTTGGCTTGACTTCTTTCAACATGAACGCAAATGCGGCAGAAGAAGTAAATATTTACTCTTACCGCAAAGAGGTTTTGATCCGTCCTTTATTGGATCGCTTTACTGAAAACACAGGGATCAAAGTTAACTTGGTAAACGGTAAAGCAGACGTTCTTCTCGAACGCCTGAAAAGCGAAGGCATGAACAGTCCTGCCGATATTCTGATTACTGCCGATGTTGGTCGTTTGATCCGTGCAGAAGATGCAGGTGTTCTTCAATCTGTTGAATCAGAGACTTTATCTAAATTGATCCCGGCACAATATCGTGATCCAGAAGGGCAATGGTTTGGGCTTTCTTTGCGTTCACGCGTTATCTTTATCGCAAAAGACCGCGTCAAACCGGGCGAAGTCACCACATACGAAGATTTAGCCGACCCAAAATGGACTAACCGTATTTGTATTCGTTCTTCCAGCAATGTCTATAACCAATCCATGCTGGGCTCTTTAATCGAACATAACGGTACAGAAAAAGCTGCGGCGTGGACCAAAGCAGTTGTCAATAACCTTGCTCGTAAGCCTCAAGGCGGAGATCGTGACCAAATCAAAGCTGTTGCCGCTGGCGAATGTGATGTTGCCGTTGGAAACAGCTACTATTTCGGCCGCATGCAAGCCGGTAAAGATGCCGCACAAAAAGCCGCAGCAGACAAGGTCCAACTGGTATGGCCAAATCAAGATGGACGGGGCGCTCATGTTAACATCTCTGGTGCAGGTGTTACAAAATCTGCAAAGAACAAAGAAAATGCAGTTAAGTTAATCGAATTCCTCGCATCTGACGAAGCTCAGGCCATCTATGCGAAAGACGTTTTCGAATATCCCCTGCGTGACGGAATTGAACTTTCACCAACGGTTGCTGCTTGGGGTAAATTCAAAGCTGACGATATTGAACTGGCAAAATTTGCGGCCCATCAAAAAGAAGCCGTTAAAATGTTTGATCAAGCAGGCTGGCGTTAAACTCAACCTGTCTTCTAATACCTAAATATCGACACCCTCGTAACTATATGTTTCGAGGGTGTATTTTTGTCTTCATCCTAATTCCCCTCTCACTCACTCACAACCTCTACATTTATTGTAAAAATATAATATAAAAATAAATCACTTTGGAATAATACAATGTTATGTCAGTATACTTCAAAAGGATAGGAAGGGGCGCAATAAAAATGGAAACTGAGAATAGAAATAATAAAAGGCAACGTATCGACTTTTTAGCATCCGTTCGTATTCAGGATCGTGAATACGAAATTAGGGTTAAAGATATTTCAGTTAAAGGAATGAAACTACAAACCCGATATAAGGGGTTATATTTGCCGATTGGTCAAAAAGTTACAATTCACATCCCCTTTATCGCGGATGTCGAAGCCATTGTAAGTTGGCATGATGAAGAAACACATGGCCTGATTTTCACAAGTTGCCCACCCGTTATGCGCCAATTCGTTGAAAGCATTCTCCCCGTTGGGGATCATATTGAAAAGACGTTCAAGACTGAATCACATTCATTACAAAAGACGTCCGAAAACGAATTACATTTTTATCGTGATTGAATAGCCTTTCACAAACTTGACGATATTCATCCATATCAATCAGTTTCAAAATAAGAAGACAATCGCTTTCCCCTGTAATGCCATAGGCTTGCGTCACAGAAACTTCCTGTCTTAATCTTTCATGCAAAACGGTCTGTGCCTGTGCACCGTGTCGATCTAAATCAACTTCGACCACCGCAATCAGATTACGCCCTAAAACTTTATCATCAATAATTGCCACTGTTTTCTTAATCACGCCTGTGCGTTTAAGCCTTTGAACCCGGCGTAAACAACTGCTGGGCGACAGATTAACTTTTTCAGCCAATGCCGCATTTGTCAAATCTGCATTCTTCTGCAAAATCGTGACGATATTTCGATCAATCTTATCCATGCAATATTATTGCATATATTTGCAATATTTGACCACATATTGATTCAGTTTTATTTTAAGATCAGGCCCTACTTATTGATCTAAGGATAAAATCATGAAAGCACTGTTCAACTGGGTCAAAAAACCATTTTGTGATAGCCTCACCCTTTATTGGGAACTTCTAAAAGTTATGGTACCGATTATGGTACTGGTTCGCATTGCCGTTGAATTCGGCCTGATTGAGTATGTAAGCATCATTTTTACCCCATTCATGGACCTTGTCGGCTTGCCGCCTGAAGCGGGGATCGTCTGGACAACAGCCATGCTGGTCAACATTTATGCCGGTATGGTCGCCCTTGTCGCCCTCTTGCCCGAAGCCCCCATGAGCGTTGCCCAAATTACGGTCTTGGGAACCATGATCCTGATTGCACATAGCCTGCCGATCGAACAACGCATTGTCCAAAAATCCGGGCCAAGCCTGATTGCGACAACAGCTTTGCGCATAGTTGGTGCAATGTCATTGGGGGCAATTCTAAACCTGGTCTATACATCATTTGATATGTTACAGGAAAATGGTGTCATCTCATGGTTGCCGGCCACCAAAGCCGATGCCAGCTGGCAACAATGGGGCGTGGATAGTGTTATCTCTCTCTTCTCTATCTTCTGGATTATCTTTGCCCTCGTGCTCTTGCTCAAAATATTGGATTTATTGAAAATTACCGACTTGATTTCCAAAGCTCTTTCGCCCCTTCTCGGATTAATGGGGATCAGTGCCAATGCTATTCCCGTAACCATGATCGGTGTTATGTTGGGTCTTGGATATGGGGGGGCGTTAATTCTGCGCGAAGCCAAGGAAGGTAAAATGTCTTCACAGGATATATTTCTCTCACTCAGCTTCATGTGTCTGTTCCACAGCGCACTAGAAGATACCTTGCTCATCCTTGCCCTTGGTGCAGACCTCAGTGGTATTCTCTTTGCCCGTCTCTTATTTGCCTTCCTTGTTTTACTTGTTTTAAGCAAATTAATCAGAAGCCTCCCCCAACCTGTATTTGAGAAATTTTTATTTTCAAAAAGCTAGGGTATGCATCCGTTCAATGTTATGTTCCTCAAATCAGGCGCATATACAAACGTAAGGATCGGGTGTGAAAAAGTACGATTTTCAGGATATCGATATTCTGATTGCGGACCAGAACCAACTGGTCCGCAGCGGACTAAAAGGTATTTTGAATCAATCCGGTTTTCGCAAAATACATAACGCTGGCGACCTTGACCAAATGATCGAGCACATTCTGGTCAAATGCCCTGATTTGCTTCTCTGCGATATCAGCCTACCCGGTGGTGATATCTGTGAAGCAGTGCGTGAATTGCGTCACAACCAATATGGGAACAACCCTTTTTGTTCCATCATTCTATTTATTGATGAACCCAACGAAAACATCGTTCGGGCCGCCTCTCAGGCTGGATTGGACGATCTGCAAATTAAACCCGTTGTTGCCCAAAAAGTCCTTGATCGCATTAACTATCTGGTTGCCAAACGCAAACCCTTTGTTGTGACTACCGACTACATCGGCCCAGACAGGCGTTCCTCTAAACGACCCGGTACACAAGACATTCCGACAATGGATGTGCCTAACAGCATTGCTTTAAAAGCAGAGGGAAAGTTTGATCCTCGTAAATTCCAAAAGGATGTCGAAAGTTCATTCTGGAATATCAACGCGCAAAAAATCGAACGACATGCTTTCCAAATCGGCTATCTGGTCAATCATATCGTTCCCGCCTATCAGGCCGGGCAATTCAACAAAGAAAGCCTCGGTATGGCGCAACGCCTTGTTGTTGTTGCCGAAGATATTGCCAAAAGATTGGAAGAAAGCGATTTTGACCACCTGTCCCACTTGGTCGCAACCTTACAGAAAGTTGCCACGTCATTGTGGGAAAGCGGGACACTCCCGAAACGCAAGGATCTGGAACTCCTGCCCGAGCTTTCTGCGGCAATCTCAGCAACGTTTCATGCGACAAACAATGGGACAGACTTTGCCAGCCAAATCGTTTCCTCTGTACAAAAGAACTACAAATAAACATAACCATCGGATCATAAATCTATCGACGCTTGCTCCTTTACAGGATAAGTATGCGCCATGAACACACAAACAGATCTCGAAATATTCCTAGTCACGGTCCCAGGCCTTGAACCAGCCCTTAAATCAGAAGCTGTTGAAAAAGGATTCAAAAAACCCGTAAGTGCCAAAGGCGGCGTTACCGTCAAAGGTAGCTGGCTTGATGTCTGGCGCGCCAATCTGGATTTGCGCGGGGCCAGCAAGGTTTTAGTGCGCCTTGGTACATTTCGCGCCATGCATTTGGCACAGTTGGATAAACGCGCCCGGCGCTTTCCTTGGCAAGACACTTTGCGCAACGATACCCCGGTCCGTGTCGAGGTAACCTGCAAAAAATCAAAGATATATCATCAAGGGGCAGCGAAACAACGCATTGAAACCGCAATCACAGAAGAACTCGGTGCCCCGATTTCAGACGATGCCGATCTATGCATCAAAGTCCGTATCATCGAAGATTTATGCACAATCAGCCTCGATACCTCAGGAACCGGCCTGCATAAACGCGGGCACAAAGAAGCCGTCAACAAAGCCCCTATGCGCGAAACTCTGGCGGCCCTTTTATTGCGTCAATGCCAGTTCACCGCCCATGAACCCGTTCTCGACCCCATGTGCGGGTCCGGTACATTCGTTATTGAAGCAGGTGAAATCGCTGCAAATCTTGCACCGGGACGCAGTCGCAGCTTTGCCTTTGAACAACTTGCAAATTTTGATGAAACACGTTGGGAAAAATTAAAAGAAGCAAGGGCACAAACGTCTCAGAAACCCGAAAAGAACATCCGTTTTTACGGGTTTGACCGTGATAGCGGCGCGATTAACATCAGTCGTGCCAATGCAAAACGTTCAGGTATTGATGCCTTATGTCATTTTGAAAAACAGGCTATCAGTCATTTAACGGCACCGGATGGCCTGAGTGGGCTGGTTATTGTCAATCCCCCTTATGGCGGGCGTATTGGGGAAACAAAAAAACTGTTCCCGCTCTACAGTGCCTTGGGAAAGACACTCTCCGAGAAATTTAAAGGCTGGCGTGTCGCAATTATTACCAATAACGATGCCTTGGCGAAGACCACAGAACTACCGTTTAAGAAGAGTAAAACCTCTTTCTCACATGGTGGTATCCGGGTAACTCTCTTTCAAACTGACCCCTTGGCATAATTCCCCTAAAGCAAACCAAGTTCTCGTAACTCGGACTGCATATCTTCAGGTAACTGATCTCCCTCATTACCGCGTTCATCAATATCGCGTGGAATGTCTTTGTCTTCAAAGTAACGCCACCCCTGAAATGCTTTTTGCTGTTTCAGCTCTGTACGGATCAAACCTGGTTTGAGAATGATAAGGCAATATTTACGTCCTTCATCATCCATTTCTTCTTCAAAACCGATGATCTCTTGGCGTACACGGAAATGACCTTTTATGACCCAATATAAGGAACCACCATCCAACAGCTCTTCTTTCCGTTTGGGCGTATTGCGCGTGTAGGTGAAAAGCGTTCCATAATCCTGTAATTTGCGGGCCTGAATGTTTTCCAGTTCCTCTATATCTTCCACACGGGCGGCAAGTTTTCGAATATGAATCGTCATCGTTTATCTCTTGTTTAAAGTCTGCCCTTTGTCGCATGTCTGACTTAAAAGGTCCAGCCTGAGAACCCACAGATCACATCACCCTAAGATAGATAAAATAAGTTTGAACCAAACCCGATATTACATTAGAGTAAATCTAATATGGGAGAATGATAGTGAACTTACGCCTGTTTTTAACGATCCTGTTCTTGTGCTTTATTTCCATAGTTTTCCCGGAAAACACAATGGCAAAAGAGCCGTTAAAAGTTGTTTTTGGTATTTCACGCCCTCCCTTTATCGACAATGACCCACCTCGTGGAATTTCGTGGGAATTGGCCAATGCGATATTTCAAAAAATGGGGGTCGATATCATCCCCTCTTTTTATCCAAATAAACGCATGGTACTCGCATTAACACAAGGTGACGCGGATATTGCAGTTGAGGTTCAACCAACCAATCCAGATCTTTATTATTCCAATCCCTTTATTTCCTATCGTAATTTTGTCGTTACACGAAAAAAAGACAACATTGTCTTTCACAATTGGCGAGACTTAACCGGACATCGCGTCAATGCCTGGCAAGGGGCCATGTTTCATTTAGGAAGTGATTTTCGTAAAGAGATGAGAAAATTCCAACTCTATAAAGAATTTCCACTTCAAAAAGCTCAGGTCCAACGTTGGCTCGTAGGATCTTTTGACGCGATCATTATTGATGAAACTTTACTCGCCTGGTGGGTCCAAAAAATTCTACCTTCCATGGAAGACACAGAACGCAATCAGCTGGATCTTGATTTTACATATGCCCCTGTCTCGCAAAACAACGAACTCTGGTGGTACGTTGGTTTTCAAGATCCAAAACTACGCGACAGATTCAACATTCAATTACAATCTATCCGACAAAACGGTGATTACGCCCGCATACGAGAGCAATACAAGCTCCCGGCCCATTAAGAATTATCGCACGACAAAATAGTTGCTTAGTCAACTATTCCTATGGCATGCTGAGAGATCATAAAAAAAAATTAATACATCACATCCACCTACAGCAGAACTCAGCCCCACCTTTTCAGGTTGGCTCGACAAAGCAATACAGGCCAGCCCATGAATATTTTTTCAAATATCAAAGGTGATTTTTATGGCGGTGTAACCGCTGCTGTTGTTGCTTTGCCTCTGGCTCTCGCATTTGGCGTAGCCTCCGGTGCGGGGCCGCTAGCAGGGTTATGGGGTGCCATTCTCGTTGGCTTTTTTGCTTCTGCTTTTGGAGGAACGCCGTCTCAAGTCTCCGGTCCTACAGGTCCGATGACCGTTGTTATGGCCGCTGTGATTATGCAATATGCAAACGATCCGGTTATGGCCTTTAGTGTCGTGGTTATGGGCGGAATTTTGCAAATTTTATTTGGCATATTTCGTCTGGGAAGCCTTATCTCGCTTGTCCCTTATACGGTTATTTCCGGTTTTATGTCCGGTATCGGCTGTATCATCATTATTTTGCAAACAGCCCCTTTGCTCGGACAAGATATTCCAAAAGGCGGTACCGTCGGCGCCTTAAATGCCTTACCCGATATGCTTTCACATATAAACAGCGACGCCTTATTTGTCGGCTTATTGTCTTTGGTCTTGATGGTCGTTTGGCCCAAACGGCTAAGTAACGTTTTACCCGCCCCTTTATTGTCCCTGATTATCGGAACCCTGTGTGTTTTAACATTTTTACCGAATGCACCCGTCATCGGGGATATTCCCACTGGATTTCCGGAAATTCACATCCCGACAATAACATATAACGCCTTAACCGATATGTTGGGGTCCGCCCTTATTCTTGCTTTGCTCGGATCTATCGACAGCTTGCTGACATCACTTATCGCCGATAGCCTGACAAAAAAGCCGCATAATTCCAATCGTGAATTAATCGGTCAAGGTATCGGCAATGCAATCGCCGGACTGTTCGGTGCCATTCCCGGGGCAGGCGCGACCATGCGAACAGTTATCAATATTCGGGCCGGCGGCATGACCCCGTTATCCGGGATTATCCACGCTCTTATCCTGTTTGCGATGGTTATGGGACTTGGCCCACTGGCGGAAAAAATACCACACGCCGTTCTTGCCGGAATTTTGATGAAAGTTGGTTGGGATATTATCGACTGGAATTACCTGCAACTGATTAGGACAGCACCACGCAAGGGGGTTGTCCATATGTTGCTGGTCTTGTTTCTGACCGTTTTTGTTGATCTGATTATTGCCGTTGGTGCCGGGTTGGTTTTAGCCAGCTTAACATTTGTCAAACATATGGCCGATCTTCAAGCCAAAGGTGTGCAACGATTTCAGGGGGACAATGATGACGAAGGCCAATCCATAAACCGTTTAAGCCCGGAAGAAAAAACAGCCCTGCAGAACCTATCGCATTTCTTGGTGTTTTATCACTTCGACGGTCCGCTCAGCTTCGCTGCGGCAAAAACGGCCTTTGCCAAGCTGGATGGGGACCATAAATCAAAAATCGTTCTCTTTGATTTTTCCAGCACAACTTATATTGATACGACCGCAGCCCTTACCTTAAAAGAAGCCATACAAACGCTTTCTCAAGACGGTAGCGAAATTGCCATTTGTGGCTTATTACCTGAAATTGCAATCTCTCTTAATGGACTAAACGCACTTAAATCCTTAAAGAGTCAAAATATTTTTCAGGACAGAAAGACAGCTTTGTTGGCATTTGCCCAAAGAAATTTGAAAACTAAAACTAAATCAAACCAATAACCAGACCAATAAGACCACCGAATACACCACCCCAAACAACCAGCCACCCCAAATGTTTGCGGATCATATCCTGTACAATGTCTTTCACATTTTGCGGTGTCAGTTCGTTCAAACGATTGTCGATAATAACTTCAACCTTTGCGACCAATGCTGCTGTTACATCTTGCGTACTGGTCCCTTTGGTTGAATTTTCCGCAAGCTCACCGACAATATTTTGAAGTTTCTGGGTTACAGGTTCACGCAAAGGTTCCAAGGCTTTACGCCCACCGACCATCGACAACATCCCGCCCAGGGTTGAGCCTTCGATTGCCTCTGTCAAACCATTAAAAACCCGGTCAAAATCGATCTTTTCAACAATAGACGATCCCATAGACTCGCTACTTTGCAGAAAAAAACGTTCGATATGTTCGTGAGAAAAGAATTCTTCAACAATCAGTTTTTTGATCCCGGCTTTAAAATCTTCAAACCGACTGGGGATCACACCTGAACCATACAAAAAGGGGATTTTTTCAAACAGCATATGAACGGCAAGCCAGTTCGTAATCCCACCGGATAGCGCAAAAAGACCAACTGTGAAAAACAGATCACCATGTGCAGGTAGAAAATAGCCGATTACACAGAATAACAATGCAACCAGATTGGTCATAACGGATTTGTTCATGTACGCCCCATATACTGTAACAGGCGCACATGAACCTGTTTATCCGATTAACAACGTGCGCCTAATGCCAATGATACCTTGGATGCAGGTGCGCGACCGATTACATTACTGATGAAGCGTCCTGCCTCGCACAATTTATCCAAATCGACGCCGGTTTCAATACCCAATCCGTTTAACATGTAAACAACATCTTCGGTTGCCACATTACCCGATGCCCCTTTGGCATAAGGACAGCCGCCCAATCCGGCAACAGACGAGTCCACGACCGACACGCCCATTTCAAGGGCTGCATAGATATTTGCCAACGCCTGCCCATACGTATCATGGAAGTGAACAGCCAGTTTTTCCATCGGGACAACCGCACTAACGGCCCTTAACATATCCTGAACCTTGCCCGGTGTCCCCACCCCAACCGTGTCGCCAAGCGAGATTTCATAGCAGCCCATTTCATAGAGCTTGGCCGCAACTTCCGCGACTTTTTCCGGTGCAATATCGCCTTCATACGGACAACCAATCACACAGGAAACATATCCCCGCACCGCAATGTTATTTTCTTTTGCCGCCGTCATGATCGGTTTAAAACGAGCAAGGCTTTCTGCAATCGAACAGTTGATGTTCTTTTGTGAAAAGCTTTCAGACGCTGCGCCAAAAATCGCTACCTCTTGCGCATCCACTGCCATCGCCCCTTCAAACCCCTTCATATTGGGGGTCAGAACTGGATAGGAAACGCCAGCCTTGCGGGTAATCGTTTTCATAATTTCTGCGCTATCGCCCATCTGCGGCACCCACTTGGGTGATACAAAGCTGCCCGCCTCAACCACAGGAAGACCCGCATCCGCAAGACGATGGATCAATTCGACCTTGGCATCCGTCGGTACAATTTCTTTTTCATTTTGCAGGCCGTCGCGTGGGCCGACATCTACGATTTTGACTTTCTTGGGTAAAGTCATTGTTTTCTCCCTAAATAAAGGCCCCCTGCTGAGACACAGGAGGACACTTTACAGTTATTAGAGCAATTTTAAACAAGATTTATTCGCTGTCGATTTTCAACAGCTCCACACCTTCTTCAAGCTGATCACCGGCATTAAAGAAGATATCGACAACCACACCGTCCATCGGGGCGGAAATGGTATGTTCCATCTTCATGGCTTCAAGGATCATCAGGTTATCACCTTCTTTGACTTCCTGATCCTTTTCCACCAAAACAGCAACCACTTTACCCGGCATGGGCGAGGTCAAGGAACCGCTTGCTTCGTTCATGCCTTCTGCCGCAGCCAATGGATCAAACAGTTTCAAAGCATGGGCTTGTCCATGAACCAGAATTTCCAGTCCATCGCCATGACGAACCACGGTTGCCTTCATCCGGCGACCACCCAGATCAGCCAATAAATCCCCGTTTTCATCACGCACACCACGCACCATGACATCAGCGCCCGGCAACTCCATCAGGTAGCCTTCGTCACGGTAATGACAGGTCACGGTGATAATGTCTTCGCCATTGATGAAATAAAGCTCATGATGGTTGTCATCATTCATACGGAAACCGCTGGTACTGTTCCACGGGCTAAACGGATCGCCTGACCAATCAGCATGAGACTGGGCTTCTTCATCACGACTGATAAAGACATCCAGACAAGCCAAAGCCAAGGCATCATCGGTGATATTTTCACGATCCGGGAACAAATCATTTTCATGTTTTGCAATAAAGCCCGTATCCACATCAAAATTCACAAACGCAGGGTGTGCCGCAACGGTTGCCAAAAACTCAATATTCGTTGTGACACCGACAACCTGATATTCGTTCAAGGCTTTACGCAAATGACGCAACGCCCCTTCGCGTGTATTGGCCCAAACGATCAGTTTGGAAATCATCGGATCATAATGAATGGAGACTTCATCCCCTTCACGCACACCGGTATCAATCCGCACATGCGCACTTTCTTGCGGTGGGCGCAGATGTTTTAATTTCCCGGTTGCCGGAAGGAAATCATTATCCGGGTCTTCGGCATAAACGCGTACTTCAATGGCATGACCATTAATCGTCAAATCATCCTGTTTGCGCGGCAGGTTTTGACCGGCTGCCACACGCAATTGCCATTCCACAAGGTCTTCGCCTGTGATCATTTCTGTAACCGGATGTTCCACCTGCAAGCGGGTGTTCATTTCCATGAAATAGAAAGATCCGTCTTCATCCAGCAAGAATTCGACCGTTCCCGCGCCTTCATACCCAATGGCGCGTGCGGCATTACAGGCGGCCTCCCCCATTTTACTGCGCAGGTCTTGCGCCATCATCGGGGCGGGGGCTTCTTCAAATACTTTTTGGTGGCGACGTTGAACAGAACAATCGCGCTCAAACAGATAGACCACATTGTCATGTTGATCGGCAAAGACCTGAATTTCCACATGGCGCGGTTTGGTCAGGTATTTTTCAATCAACATATGATCATCACCAAAGCCTTTCATGGCTTCGCGTTTGGCAGCGTCATAGGCCGCAGACATTTCATCTGCATTCCAGACGACGCGCATCCCTTTTCCGCCCCCACCGGCAGAGGCTTTCAAGATGACCGGATAACCGATTTTTTCGGCTTCGCTCAGCATCAATTCCACGCTTTGTTCTTCACCGTGAAAGCCGGGTACCAACGGAACATTGGCATTTTCCATAATTTTTTTGGCTTCGGATTTGGACCCCATTGCCTCAATCGCGCCGACAGGCGGGCCAATAAAGGTAATGTCATTTTCTGCCAAAGCCCGGCAAAAGGCAGCATTTTCCGACAAGAAGCCATAGCCCGGATGCACGGCTTGCGCCCCGGATTTTTTACAGACATCAATAATTTTATCGTAACACAGATAACTTTCCGCTGCGGCTGATCCGCCGATATGAAAAGCTTCATCCGCCATTGCCACATGCATGGCACCAGCATCGGCATCGGAATAAACCGCAACCGTCTTCACGCCCATCCGGCGCGCCGTTTTAATCACACGGCAAGCAATCTCGCCACGGTTTGCAATTAGAATTTTATTAAACATTGTTCTTACCCCTCGACCCAAGCTGGTTTTCGTTTTTCCAGAAAAGCGCTCAAGCCTTCTTTTCCTTCATCGGACGCGCGTTGTTTGGCAATACGTTCAGCTGTTTCTTTAATCACCGCCTCATCGACCGGACGATTATAAACTGCAAAAACCAGATCTTTGCAGGCTGCAACAGAATTGGGGCCTGCAATCATCAAGCTGGCAATCAGGTCTTCGACCGCGCCGTCCAGCTCGTCTTCATTCACCACACGGTGCAACAAGCCAAAACGCAAAGCTTCATCGGCCTTGAACCGTTCTGCCGTCAACATATAACGGCGCGACGCACGTTGCCCCATTGCATTGACCACATAAGGGGAAATCACCGCCGGGATCAGTCCTAGTTTGACCTCGGATAAACAAAAGCTTGCACGTTCTGTACCGACAGCCATGTCACAAGCTGCAACCAGCCCGACCCCACCGCCGAATGCTGCGCCTTGAACACGGGCAATCGTCGGTTTGGACAGGAAATTCAGTGTTTGCAGCAAACCACCCAGCCCCATCGCATCGCTGAAGTTTTCTTCATAAGAATACCCCGCCATGCGTTTCATCCAGTTCAGGTCCGCCCCGGCACTGAAGCTTTTGCCCTCTGCCGCCAAGACGACCACACGGACCGCATCGTTGGCATCCAGTTCTTTCAGCTTCAACGTCAGGTCAGCAATCATCGCATCGTCAAACGCGTTATGCATATCCCCACGCGTCATGGTCAGTGTCGCCACACCGCGCGCATCAATTTCGATTTTTGAAGTTTCGCTCATTGATCCATTGCCCCCTTACATCCGGAACACGCCGAACTTCGTCGGCTCAATCGGTTTGTTCAGGGCCGCAGACAGGGACAAGCCCAACATCATGCGTGTATCGACAGGATCAAAAATACCATCATCCCACAGACGGGCGGATGCGTAATAAGGATGACCTTCTTTTTCGTATTTTTCCAAAATCGGTTTTTTGAATTCCGCTTCTGCCTCAGCAGGCCATTCTTCGCCTTTGCGTTCCATCCCGTCACGCTTGATGGTCGACAGAACGCCAGCGGCCTGTTCGCCCCCCATCACGGAAATACGCGAATTCGGCCACATGAACATAAAGTTCGGAGAATAACCACGTCCACACATGGCGTAGTTGCCTGCCCCAAAAGACCCGCCAATCACACAGGTGATTTTCGGCACATTCGCACAAGCTGTCGCCGTCACCATCTTGGCACCATGTTTGGCAATACCTTCGGCCTCGTACTTACGACCAACCATGAAGCCGGTAATATTTTGCAAGTACAGCAGCGGAATACCACGTTGGGCACACAGTTCAATAAAGTGAGCGCCTTTTTGTGCACTTTCAGAGAACAAAATACCGTTGTTCGCCACAATCCCGACCGGATAGCCGTACAAATGGGCAAAACCACAGACAAGTGTTGTACCGTACAGCGCCTTAAATTCATCAAAACGCGACCCATCCACAATGCGTGCAATAACTTCTCGGATATCAAACGGTTTTTTGGTATCTGCCGGAATAATACCGTACAGTTCCTTGGCATCATAAAGTGGTTCTTCCGGCTCACGAATATCCAGATTTGGATTTTTCACACGGTTCAGGTTACGAACAACCTGACGCGCCAAGGCAAGGGCATGCCCGTCATCTTGTGCGTAATGGTCCGCTACACCGGATGTTTTACAGTGAACGTCTGCCCCACCCAAATCTTCGGCGCTTACAACCTCGCCCGTTGCGGCTTTCACCAACGGTGGGCCACCCAAAAAGATTGTGCCTTGTTCTTTAACAATAATGCTTTCATCGGACATGGCAGGCACATATGCCCCACCCGCCGTACAGGATCCATGAACGACCGCAACTTGCGGAATGTTCTGGCCGGACATATTGGCTTGGTTATAGAAAATACGGCCAAAATGATCCCGATCGGGGAAAACTTCGTCCTGGCGCGGCAGGTTGGCCCCACCGGATTCCACCAAATAGACACAAGGCAGATTGTTCTGCATGGCAATTTCTTGAGCGCGCAAGTGCTTCTTCACCGTGATCGGGTAATAAGACCCGCCTTTTACCGTCGGATCATTGGCGACGATCATACATTCCTGACCTTCGATACGACCGATCCCGGTAATCACACCGCCTGCGGCAATGGTGCCGTCTTCGGGATACATTTCCCAACCCGCAAGCTGGGACAGTTCCAGAAATGGTGAACCGACATCCAGCAAGCGGCGAATACGTTCACGCGCCAGCAATTTACCACGGCGAATGTGACGTTCATTTGCCGTTACCCCACCGCCTTGTTTTACGGTCTTAATGACGTTACGAAGATCATCAACCTGCTTTTGCATGGCCTCGGCATTTGCCTTGAAATCTTCGGAACGGGTGTTAATTGAACTTTTCAGGACGCTCATAAATTATCCCCATTTCCCTGTTTTAAGCCAGTCGCGTACCATTGGCAGACGGTCCCAACCCCAAAAATCCTCACCATCCACACGGATGAAAGGAGAGCCGAAAACGCCACTGTCAATAGCAGCCTGACCTTCTTCGATTAATCTTTGTTTGGCCTCTGGTGAGGTCACAGCTTTGATAAACTCTTCGCGATCGATACCGCACTCAGCGGCAACATCTGCGGTTTCTTCAACCTCCCACATGGGGCGGCCATCTGCAAAATAGGCCTTGTACGCCGCCTTTGCGAATTTGTGTGCGCTCAAGGTCTTCCCTTGATCTTTTAACCAATAAAATCCACGCGGTGCCGCCAAAATCGCAGCCGGGAATTTTTCCGGCATTTGCCACGGTGTGCCTGTATAAGCCCCCATGCGTTCCCAATCTTTGACACAATAAGGACCTTTTAACGGCACATCCATAAAGGGGCGAGATCCCGTGGTTTTAAACGCCGGACCCAGCATAAAAGGTTTCCAGAGAACCTCGCGGTCAAATTCAGCAGCGAGCGCATCAATTTCCTGCGCGGCGAAGTAGCCATAAGGGCTACCAAATTCAAAATAAAATTCAATCGGGCCTTTGGTCATATTTACCATCCCCCTGTTTTCAACCATTCTTCGATTTGGTCTTTGCGATCATTACCCCAGAAGGGTTCTGCGTCAACAATGATAAAGGGGGCACCAAACACACCTTTTTCAATTGCTTTTGCTGTTTCGTCTTTTAATCGAGCCTTGATTTTCGGATCTTGACATCCTGCAACCAGCTTCCTCGGATCAACGCCCACCAGAGTTGCCAAACCAGCAACATCCTCATCCGTAGTTGGTGCAATCCCGTCTTCGAAATAACGGGCAAACACGGCTTTTGAAAAATCGAAGATCACATCATTATGATTGTCTTCCAACCAGTAAAAGGCCCTTGATACGGCTAATGAGATATAAGGAAATTCTTTTGGAACAATAGCTTGGCGACCTAGTAGACGTGCTGTTCGCAGAAAATCATGCATGCCATAGGGGCCGCGAAGCGGTTGATGAAACAGCGGACGCATACCCGTCTCTTGAAACACAACACCCAACATAACCGGGCGCCAAACCACCGAACGATTATATTTTTCAGCCAGTTCATTAATCCATGTACTGGTTAAATAGGCATAAGGTGAAGAGAAATCGAAATAAAACTCGATCGGGCGCGGGTCCACTGTTTTCATCTCCGTTACGTCATCTTCAACCGTTAATCACGGCACGGCTGATGACAATTTTCTGAACTTCGCTGGTACCTTCGTAGATTTGGCAAATCCGAACATCACGATAATATTTTTCCACCGGAAACTCGGACGAATAGCCATATCCACCAAAGATCTGAATGGCATCAGAACACACACGTTCCGCCATTTCAGAAGCAAAGACTTTCGCCATAGAGGCTTCTTTCAAACAGGGCTGATCCGCATCTTTCAAGCTTGCAGCATGCAGAACCATCTGACGGGCGGCATGTACCTGCGTTGCCATATCTGCCAGTTTAAACGCAATTGCCTGATGTTCGCTGATCGGTTTACCAAACGCTTCGCGTTCTTTGGCATATTCAACAGCGGCATCCAACGCCGCACGCGCCATACCGACACATTGTGACGCAATCCCGATGCGACCGCTTTCCAGATTGGACAGGGCGATTTTATAGCCCATGCCTTCTTCCCCTAAGAGGTTTTCAGCCGGAATACGCATATCTTCAAAAACGATTTGTGCGGTATCCGATGCTTTTTGTCCCATCTTGTGTTCAAGGCTGGAAACGATGTAACCGGGTGTATCCGTCGGTACGATAAAGGCAGAAATCCCCTTCCCGCCCTTGTCCGGATCCGTTACGGCAAATGCAATGAGCGTATCGCCAATCTTTCCCGACGTGATAAATTGCTTGGTTCCATTCAGCACATAATGATCACCATCACGCTTTGCCCGACACTTCAAAGCAGAGGCGTCGGACCCCGTATGGGGCTCAGTTAAAGCAAAACATCCAAGCTTCTCTCCCGCGACCATCGGGGCGAGGAATTTTTCTTTTTGCTCGTCATTGCCAAACTTTAAAATCGGCCCATAACCTACTGAATTATGGACAGAAAGAACCGTACTTAAAGCACCATCTCCGGCGGCAATTTCTTCAAGTGCCAGTGCAAGTCCAACGTAACCGATTTCCGATCCGCCGACCTCTGCCGGGGCAACCATCCCCATCAGGCCAAGCTCTGCCATCTCGGCAAAAATCTCGGGCGGGAAGGCCTCATTGGCCTCCCACTCACGCGCATTCGGGGCAATGCGATCTTGCGCGAAATTACGCACCATATCGCGGATCAATGTTTGTTCTTCATTCAGAATCATCTGATTGACTCTATTTCTACAAGTTCATGACTGATGTTATGCGATGCGCTCAAATGCCATAGCGGTTGCTTCGCCACCACCAATACACAAAGACGCAACCCCTTTGGTCTTGCCGTATTTTTCAAGAGCTGCCAGCAAGGTCACGATCACACGCGCACCAGACGCGCCGATCGGGTGCCCCAGGGCACAGGCCCCACCATGTACGTTGACTTTGTCCGCATCCAGTTCAAGATCACGAATGGCCGCCATTGTCACAACAGCAAAAGCTTCGTTGATTTCCCACAAGTCCACATCATCCTTGGACCAACCGATATTGGACAAGAGCTCTTTCATGGCAAAAACCGGTGCTGTTGTGAACAGGTTCGGTTCCTGTGCATGGGTTGAATGCCCCACAACACGCGCCAATGGTTTCAGGCCCCGTTTTTCCGCTTCAGACTGGCGCATCATCACCAATGCTGCCGCGCCATCTGAAATAGAAGATGAATTCGCAGCCGTTACTGTGCCGTCTTTGGCAAAAGCAGGGCGCAATGTCGGAATTTTTTCCGGCATGGCTTTGCCCGGTTGCTCGTCAATTTCAACAACCTTCTCGCCTTTACGGGATTTAATTGTAACCGGTGCAATCTCGCCTTTGAAGGAACCATCTTGAATGGCCGCATTTGCACGACTTAACGAACGAATGGCAAATTCATCCTGTTCTTCACGGGTAAATTGGTAGGATTGCGCGCATTCTTCGGCAAACGTCCCCATCAAACGACCTTTGTCATAGGCATCTTCCAGACCGTCAAGGAACATATGGTCTTTGACTTCGCCATGCCCCAGACGCATCCCGCCACGTGCCTTGGGTAACAGGTAAGGCGCATTTGTCATGCTTTCCATACCACCGGCAACCATTACGTCATTGACACCTGCTTTCAGCAGATCGTGGGCCATCATAGCGGCTTTCATGCCGGACCCACACATCTTGTTGATCGTGGTACAGCCTGTTTTCAACTCCAGACCTGCACCTAGGGCAGCTTGGCGCGCAGGGGCTTGACCTTGGCCTGCACCCAAAACGTTCCCGAAGATCACTTCGCCCACGTCTTTTGCATCCACGCCGGAACGCTCGACAGCCGCCTTGATGGCCTGCGCACCCAGCTCAGATGCCACCAATTCGGAAAAATCGCCTTGCATCCCACCCATAGGTGTACGCGCAGAACCGACAATGACAATAGGATCGTTTGACATGTTGAGTATTCTCCAGATTATTTAGTTTCGTTAAACAGTTCGCGACCGATCAGCATACGGCGGATTTCACTTGTCCCTGCACCGATTTCGTACAGTTTCGCATCACGCAACAGGCGACCTGTCGGATATTCATTGATGTAGCCATTGCCACCCAGAATTTGAATAGCATCCAAGGCCATTTGTGTCGCTTTTTCAGCAGAATAAAGAATAACACCAGCCGCATCTTTACGGGTGGTTTCCCCACGCGAACAGGCCGCCCCAACCGCATAAACATAAGCACGGCACGCATTCATGGTGGAATACATATCCGCAACCTTGCCCTGAATGAGCTGGAATTCACCGATCGACTGATTAAATTGTTTACGTTCGTGGATATAAGGCACAACCACATCCATACACGCCATCATAATCCCAGTCGGACCACCGGCCAAAACTGCACGTTCATAATCCAGACCGGACATCAAAACGCGAACACCTTTGTTCAATTCGCCCAGAATATTTTCTTCCGGCACTTCACAATCCTGGAATACCAGTTCGCAAGTATTCGATCCGCGCATACCGAGTTTGTCGAGTTTTTGCGCTGTTGAAAACCCTTTGAAACCTTTTTCAATAATAAAGGCCGTAATACCTTTGGGACCGGCATCCATATCGGTTTTGGCATAAACAACCAATGTATCGGCATCAGGGCCATTAGTGATCCACATTTTATTCCCGTTCAGAATAAAACGATCACCTTTCTTTTCAGCCTTCAAACGCATGGAAACCACATCAGAGCCCGCCCCCGGTTCAGACATCGCCAACGCGCCGATATGTTCACCGGAGATCAGCTTCGGCAGGTATTTCTTTTTTTGTTCTTCATTTCCGTTGCGACTGATCTGATTCACACACAAATTGGAATGCGCGCCATATGACAAACCGATTGAAGCAGAAGCCCGGCTGATTTCTTCCATCGCGATAATGTGTTCCAAATAACCGAGACCTGCCCCGCCGTATTCTTCATCAACCGTGATACCAAGCAAGCCCAGCTCACCAAAACGTGGCCACATATGATTGGGGAAAGAGTTTTCCAGATCGGTTTTTTCTGCGATCGGTGCGATTTCTTCCTGCGCAAACGAACGAACCGTATCGCGGATCATGTCTGCTGTTTCACCAAGATTAAAGTTCAAAGACGGATACTCTACAAAGCTCATTGCTCTTTCCCATTTCCCTGAGAGTTAAAAATAACCGGCAGCGCATTTTTGCAACGCCTGGCGCCAGTTGTTCCCTGTTTAAATCTACGTCAAAAGTAATTAACGTTTACGTAAACGTCAACTTAAATTTAGAGATTTTTGTTTCATAATGGAAAACCTGCTCATTAACGGCTTGGAAATCCTTTTGTTTATACCAATAACAAAAAAAACAAACCGTCACCGTTAA
Source organism: Terasakiella sp. 4MB5A (assembly GCF_050058155.1). Lineage (GTDB taxonomy): Bacteria > Pseudomonadota > Alphaproteobacteria > Rhodospirillales > Terasakiellaceae > Terasakiella > Terasakiella halodenitrificans. Next base: position 2,448,876 of record NZ_CP188815.1, read on the forward strand.
TCATAATGTCAGAAGAAGTTAAATTAGGAATACCGAAAGGAATCCTCTGATAGATAGGATATATAATAGACAATTTAAGCCGACACAGCCATCAGGGTTTGAATGGCTGTCGCACATTGCGTTTCAATCCCGTCACGAACGCCAAACACGTCAATTTCCGTCACTGTCAAAGTCCGACCGGCTTTGACCACACGCCCGACCCCTTTTAAAAAATCACCTGCACCGGGAGCAATAATATTCAGCTTATATTCAACCGTTAACATAGCCTGCCCTTCTGCCAGCAAACTAAACCCGGCAAAACCACCAGATACATCTGCGAGAGAACCAATCACACCACCATGAAAATATCCATGATGCTGATCCAGCTCAGGTTTAAAAGGAAGATGAAGTTCGCAATAACCCGGGCGTAATTCCGCGATCTCCACACCAAGGTATTTCATAAATCCCTGCGTATCGAACGCCTTTTGGACAAGCTCTATATAATTATCGCTTTTCGGGATTAAGTTCATAACTCAGGCCTCCCTTCCTGTCTTATTCTGCAGCGTCTTCTTGTATCGTTAAATATTTTTGGCCTGCTGCAATAATATTGTCCAGAAATGGAACCGCGCGTCTTGCCTGACGATCCATATGAACACCAAACAGTTCACAGGTTGCGGCAATCTCGCCACTGACGCTATGGGTCATCTCATGGATCAGCTTAAACTTTCGTCCATCCAGTAACGCAAGCTTCGTATGAATTTCAACGCAATCACCAGGCATCAATTCTCGCTTATAAGTCACATGATGATCAACTGCCGCCACACCAGCGTTACATTCTTTAAAATACTGATTGGTTAATCCAAGCATTGATAGAAAAGTCCAGGCGGCATCATCAAATTTCGCCATGTAGTGACGGACATTTAAATGTCCCATATGATCACATTCCCATTGCTGAACCGTACTGCGATGCGTCATAGGAGGGGTAATGCTGTTAAAAACGCTCATTTTTCACAATCCATTTTCTGTTAGCACTACCAACTTAGTTAACGTTTACGTAAACATCAATAAATGCTTATAAAAAAGGGTAGGAACACATACCCCACCCTTTCTAAGAAACAGCTAAATTAATATCTGAAAGAACCCGACGACCCGTCGCGAATGTCATCCAAAAACTCTTGTACGTTTGAGCGTAACGCCTGACTTGCATCTTTGACGACGTTCGCAGAAACCGTTACATCATTTGCCAACTCACCGGTCTGCGTTGCCGCTTGCGCCACACCATAGATATTATGTGCAACATCTTGAGTACCGCGTGAGGCTTCTTCCACGTTATGTGCAATCTCACCCGTTGCAGCGCTTTGTTCCTCAACAGCAGCAGCAATAGAAGAGGAGTAATCATTCAAATTGGAAATTGTCTTTTCAATTCCATCAATCGCATCAACAGCACCATTTGTCTGTTGTTGGATCTTAGCAATTTGAAGACTGATTTCTTCTGTCGCCCGTGAGGTTTGCTGTGCCAGGTTTTTCACCTCACTTGCAACAACGGCAAATCCCTTACCCGCATCCCCCGCGCGCGCGGCTTCAATGGTTGCATTCAGGGCCAATAAATTTGTTTGTTCTGCAATATCATTAATCAGCTTAACCACATTTTCGATATGACCAACCTCTTGCGCCAAACTGGTAACAATACTCGTTGTAGTATGGGCTTCGGCAACAGCTTCTTGTGCGATTTGAGATGATTGTGCAACCTGTTTGGAAATTTCAGAAATAGACGCACTTAATTCAGAACCCGCTGTCGCAACAGCGTCCACATTTGCGGTCGCCTGTTGCGTAGCAGCAGACACAGCCTGACTTTGCGCACTGGTTTGATCTGCAGCAGAAGACATTTGCACTGCAGTTTGTTCCAAATTGCTCAAGACTTCGGAAATCTGTTGCATGCTGCCCTTCACACGTCCTTCCAAATCATCCGCAATTTGAAAAAGTGCCTTCTGACGTTCATCAGCAGCACGTTTTTCCTTTTCTTCCTGTTCTCGCTCCAGCCGCAACTTGTCAATCGCACTCTCTTTAAAGACTTGAACTGCACTGGCCATTTCACCCAGTTCATCACGACGTTCCAGCCCCATCACGTCCACATCCAGCTTGCCATGAGACAAATCCGTCATAGAATGTGTCATTTGTTGAATATTGCGACAAATACCAATCACGCCAATTACAACGAACAATCCAACAACAAGAGAAACAACAATCGGAACAATCGCAATCACACGAGATCTGTCATTTTCACTTCTACTATGTTCCAGAATGACACTATCGTTTTGCAATTGCTTTGCAACAATTGCTTCGACTTCCAACATGACATTCAATACATCATTTTGAATTTTTGCAGCAACTTCATCAAAACTCCCCATCATGCGGTTTCCACCGGACGGACCTTCCCCAACATAAGTCATTGCCATGCGCTTACCCGTCTCATAGAAAGGAGGGAAATTTTCTGTCATTAGCTGAAAATGTTTTACCAACGTATCCATTTTCAAAGATTGACTGAGTTCTAAAGCCTTTTTCAAATTTTCATTAAAGCTCTTGGCATGTTTTTCAGCCTCATCAAAACCATCATTGAGACCATCCAGCCCACGTGTCGCAGAAATATCGGTTAACCATTGTTGAACCTGAATAACATCCGTACGTAAACCCTGCGATAAAGCCAGCAAAGGCAAAACTGCTTCGTTTATTTTTTTAGAAGAGACTTCAATATTCTCAAATGCTGTCGAACTTTCATTCGTCACAGAAATCAGCAAAACACTGTTGATCATCAACAGAATCAGCATAAGCACAACGGCGCCAATCAGCTTTAATCGGATTGTCATTATTATCCCTAACGCATCCATTTTATTAAATGCGTTAACTTACCTGCGAAACAGGAAAGCTAAAATACGCATAAATACCTATACAAAAAGATAAGATGCACTCAGGGCAAGGTTTAACTTTGTTTTTGTTTTAACAATCCAGAACATTGTTCTTCCAGTGTCTCCAACTCAGACAACATCGCCGTAATATCTTGTTGCTGTTGAGACAAGGCATCGCGGCGGCTCTGGATACGTTTCAAGAAAACTTGCAACTGCATCACCTCTGAACGATCTGTGTCATAAAGATCAATCAGTTCCTGAATTTCAGATAAAGCAAACCCCAGACGTTTTCCCCGCATAATCAAACGCAGGCGAACACGATCACGCGACGAATAAACTCGGCGCTGCCCTTCACGGGCTGGTGAAATCAAGCCTTTATCTTCATAAAAACGGATGGTCCGAGTTGTAATATCAAACTCTTTGGATAAGTCCGTGATACTATATGTTTTCTGTCTTTTTTCTGTCATAACGTCGAAAAGATTACTTAACCTTTACGTAAACGTAAATAGTTTTCTTTCAATTATGTATATTTCAGACAGATTAACCGAGCAAAAACAGGGCAGCAAGGCCCAGAAACGCAAAAAAACCAACAACATCAGTCACTGTGGTCAGAAAAACAGATGACGAGATTGCCGGGTCTGCACCATATCGATCAAGGGCCACAGGAATTAATGCGCCCGCAAGACCTGCAACAACCATATTAACAATCATCGCCACCGCAATGACAGATGCCAAGGCAGGATCCTGAAACCAGGCCCAAGTCGCCAAGCCAACAAGAACGGCAAAAATCACACCATTCATTGCCCCTACCGCAATTTCTTTACCAACAACACGCATAGCGTTTGCGGGTGTCAACTCTTTCATCGCAATGGCCCGGACGGCAATAGTCAAGGTTTGCGTTCCCGCATTCCCCCCCATCGAGGCCACAATCGGCATAAGAACCGCCAAGGCAACCAGCTGTTCGATAGTCGCACTAAAGAGGCCGATCACCATGGAAGCAAGAATTGCTGTCCCCAGATTAACAACCAACCACCAGACACGGGATTTGGCAGCATCAAGCGCAGAACTGTAAAACTCATCCTGCGTTACCCCGCCCATACGCATGATATCTTCTTCATGTTCTTCATCGATAACGTCAACAACGTCATCAACTGTAATCACACCCAAAAGACGCGCACTGTTATCAACAACAGGGGCAGAAACCAAATCACGATCACGGAAGATAAAAGCGACTTCTTCCTGGTCAGTACCAACCGGAATGGTTGTCAATTGTTCTTCCATCAAATTGCCAACCCGAACCGGACGCTTACTTCGCATCAATTGACTGAGCGGCACAGTCCCCAATGGTTTGTGTTTTGGGTCAACAACAAAAATTTCATAAAAATCTTCCGGCAGGTCCACATCGCTGCGCAGGTAGTCCAGCGTTTCCCCCACCGTCCAGAAAGCCGGCACCGCCACCAAATCGCGCTGCATAAGACGACCGGCGGAATCTTCTGGAAAGGATAAACCTTCCATAAGAACCGCACGTTCCCCATGCGGCATGGCTTCCAGAACTTCTTTCTGGTCTTCTTCATCCAGTTCTTCGATAACGGCCAGCGCATCATCGCTGTCCATTTCGACCAGAGCCTTGGCAACCGTATCCGCGCCAATTTCATAGACGACTTCTTCCAGAATATCCTGATCCAATTCGGACCAGACTTCCGGTTCCAAGTCATCCCCGACAATCTGGAGAACCTTGGTTCGGTCTTCTGCTTTGAGCTGCTGCACCACGTCGGCAGCGTCCGCGTAGTGCAGCTCCTCAAACAGGTCTCGAACGGCTTCTTCGTTGCCATCACGCAAGTGTTCACGAACATCATTAACATGTTCATCACCAAGACCAAAAGCATCCCCTTCCTCAATTTCGACTTGAGTCTGGACGTTTTTGTCTTCTTCCAATTGCTGTTCAGGCAATTCAGTCACGCATTCTTACTCCGCTTCACCAGCATGGATTTGCGCATCCACAACTGCAACTGCACTGACATTCACCACTGCACGCACTGTGGCAGAAGGTGAAAGAATATGCGCCGGTTTCGCGGCCCCCAACAAAATCGGACCGACCGGCAAGCCGTCAGCCGTCATTTTCATCAGGTTATAGGAAATATTGGCAGCATCAAGATTAGGCATAATCAACAGGTTCGCCGACCCACGCAAGCGTGAATTAGGGAAGATATTGTTACGAAGCTGTTCAGACAATGCAGAATCGGAATGCATCTCGCCTTCGATTTCAAGGCGGGGATCACGTTCCAACACCATTTCGCGCACCTTGCGCATTTTTAGGGATGAAACAGAATCTCGGTTCCCAAAGTTAGAATGAGACACCAGCGCCACTTTTGGCTTCATACCAAAACGACGGACTTCTTCTGCCGCCATCAAGGTAATTTCGGTCAATTCTTCGGCACTCGGATCGTAATTCACATAAGTATCACACAAGAACAACGTATCATTATCGGTGATCAACAAGTTCATGGCCGCCATAACGGACTTACCTTCGCGCAAGCCGATAATGTTCTGTACTTCTTCCAAATGTTTGAAATAGCGTCCCGTTGTGCCACACACCATGGCATCAGCATCACCACGGTGCAACATGATTGCAGCCACGATTGTTGCGCGCGACCGCACAAGCCCCAGTGCAGCCTTTGGGGAAACACCATTGCGGCCCATAATGCGATGATAATAATCCGCATAATTATGGAAGCGCGGATCCCGCATGATCTCGACAACCTCAACATCTTTATCGAGTTCCAGACGTAACCCTAAGGTTTTAATCTTGTTTTCAATGGATTCACGGCGACCGATGAGGATCGGCACGGCAATCCCATCATCCACAACAATTTGAACCGCACGCAAGACGCGTTCGTCTTCGCCTTCGGCATAAACGATTTTCTTAGGTAGACGTTTAGCCTGTTCAAACACAGGTTTCATCGTCATGCCGGAACGATAGACAAACTGCGATAGTTTTTCACGATACGCATGAAAATCATGGATCGGACGCGTCGCCACACCACTATCCATCGCCGCTTTTGCCACAGCCAACGTTACATTCAAAATCAAGCGCGGATCAAACGGTTTCGGGATCAAATATTCCGGCCCAAAACGCAGATTTTCTTCACCATAGGCTTTGGTCACCCGTTCGTCTGCTTCGGCCATTGTCAGGTCTGCCAAGGCTTCGACGCAAGCCATTTTCATTTCCGCATTAATCGTTGTCGCCCCGACATCCAGCGCACCACGGAAAATATAGGGGAAACATAACACGTTGTTGACCTGGTTCGGATAGTCCGAACGCCCCGTTGCCATTATACAATCCGGGCGAACTTCTTTAGCCAATTCAGGACGGATTTCAGGTTCCGGGTTCGCGAGTGCAAAAATAATCGGTTGATCACCCATCTTAGCAACCATTTCCGGTTTAAGCACACGCGGCGCGGACAGACCGAGGAAGATATCAGCCCCTTCAATGGCTTCATCAAGGGTACGCAAGTCTGTTTCCTGTGCGAAAACTTCCTTGAATTCGTCCATTTCTTCGGTTCTGCCCTTATAGACAACACCGACAATATCCGTAACAATGATATTTTCCGGCTTCATCCCCATGTGTTTCAACACATTCAGACAGGAAAGCGCTGCAGCCCCCGCACCAGAGGCCACCAGTTTCACATTGTGAATGTCCTTGCCGACAACACGCAGTGCATTTTTCACCGCTGCCCCAACAATAATGGCTGTGCCGTGCTGATCATCATGAAAGACCGGAATATTACATTGTTCTTTTAACTCACGTTCAACGACAAAACATTCCGGTGCCTTGATATCTTCAAGGTTGATCCCGCCGAATGTCGGTTCCAGTGATTTGATAATATCAACCAGTTTGTGGGGGTCGCGTTCTTCGATTTCAATATCGAAAACATCAATTCCGGCGAACTTTTTAAACAGAACGCCTTTACCTTCCATCACTGGCTTAGACGCCAGTGGTCCGATTGCACCTAGCCCTAAAACAGCGGTCCCGTTTGTGACCACACCTACCAAATTGCCGCGCGCTGTCATGTTGGCAGCTTCTTTTTCATCGCGCACAATTTCTTCGCAGGCAAACGCAACGCCTGGTGAATAAGCCAGCGCGAGATCGCGTTGGTTCGCTAATGGTTTGGTCGCAGTAACACTGATTTTACCGGGGACCGGGTTGCGGTGGTATTCCAGCGCCCCTTCCCGAAATTTGGCTTCTGTATTTCGTTTATCTTCTTCTGCCATTCACTCGTCCCCTTTTGTGTGGCTATTTCGACAGCGATTCGAATTTGATCGGGTCTCCAACTCTTCCCTCTCCTGAAGTGTTAGAAATCTTACTTTCAGCATCGTGTTGTTTTTATTCAGCTATATGCGTTGGGTAAGAAGGACGTTTTCTTGAATGCCCATCTTTTCGACAGGTCTCCTGCAACAATATCCGTATTGAGGAAAATCACAACAGAAAAAGCTGTAACAAAAACTCAGAGGTTTGATTTAACGATACTTGGCATAAATATTTTCCAACGTACCGTCATTTTTCATGTCTTTCAGAATACGGTGGAATTTATCCTTATATTTTCGTAAAGGCGATTTATTGGAGATCGCAAAATAGATCGGCACCTGAATTTGTGGATTAAAGCGCGCCTCTTCAAATTGCCCCTTATATCCCCCTTGTAAAATTTGGTAATCCAGATTTGGATTGGTGCCAATAATAACGCCCAATCGTCCCCCCGCCAGCATAGGCAATAAAAAAGATTCTGTCGGCGCCTTGTATTTGCGCAAAATTTCATCAGAATTAAACCGTTCAAAATAATGCGATCCTCGTACCATACCAACGGTATATTTGCCCAGATCTTCGTATGAAACGACCTGATCCGCCTGCCCTGTGCGTACATAAAACGCAACGGAAACTTGCCCGTATGGTGTCTCCTTGATGTAATCCATAAAAGCGGCGCGTTCTTCATTAAACGCGACACCAGACATCACATCCAATGTTCCCACTTCTATTTGCTTTAAGCATCGTTTGAAAGGACACGCGTAGAGTTCAAGCTTCAACTTCATGCGCTTTGCAATTACGCGGGCAATATCCACATCGACCCCGGCATAAGGAGGTTCTTTACCAATGGAGAAAGGCTGCCAATCCGTCACAGGAAAACGCATAACGTCTTCTGAAGCTGCACTTGGTCGATGAAACAGGAAAAAGAGCAACGCGAGACAAATATAAAACAAGTAACGCATTGGGAGCTCCCCTCCTCTATCCAAGTGTCTTTTACTTATTTTAATATTAGATCGCTTCCTCGATATTCAATGACAAATTTAAAGAAGAAAAATCTGATCCCTCATCTGGTTATTTCTTTCCTCCTTGCGGATGCTCGATTTTATCAAGATCCACCATTTCCCATTTCATCCCTTCATTGCGGAACAAGCGTTTATTTTTATCAGGATATTCGCCAACATCGTGTGCCAGACGTTGCCCGACCACAATACACTTTAAGACCTCTGGGCCCGTATTGGTCATACAGTGGGCTAGGCCACCTTTACGATATCCGATAAAGTCACCCGGACCGATGTCGGTCCGTTCCTCTCCGATACGAACAATACCGTGCCCACTCAACACATAAGTACATTCATCTTCATGGAAATGAACATGAAACTCTGTTGAGTCCGCCCCCGGTGGAACCTCAATTAAATGAAAGCCAAATCCGGAAATTCCGGTCAAATCCCCCAATGACTTGTTAATGCGTTTACCGTTGGGGTTCAAAAAATGCGTTTTGTCCGTGCCTGCAAACGCCTCGATCTCTTCTTTTTTCAGAACATACTTATCCATGACCAATCTCCAATTTTATAAATTTTGGAAACAGTCTAAAGGATGGGAACAAGGAAAGACAAAATAAAAAAATCCCCGCTTTCTCAGGAAAGCAGGGAGATTTTGGTGCGGTCGAGAAGATTTGAACTTCCACTCCGGTTAAGGAACAACGACCTCAACGTTGCGCGTCTACCGATTCCGCCACGACCGCATAAAATGTGGCATTTGATGAAAGGACGGTGTATGAGGTGCGAACCGCGTTTCATCTTGTGGCGTGGTATATACAAATGATTCACATAGATCAAGACATGAATGATAAAAAAATTTCGACTTTGATGAGAAATGGCATTGAGTGGCGTTTCAGCGACGACGAAGTTCCTTATGAAACAGCACTTTCCTTTATGGAACAGCGTGTTAAAGAGATTGCAGAAGGAAACGCGCCAGAATGTATCTGGTTATTGGAACACCCCCCGCTTTACACCGCTGGAACCAGCGCAAAACAAGAAGATTTAATCGATCCTGAACGTTTCCCTGTTTATGATGCCGGGCGTGGCGGTCAATATACCTATCACGGCCCCGGTCAACGCATTGCCTACGTTATGCTGGATTTAACCAAGCGCGGGCGTGATATCCGCAAATTCGTACAGAATCTGGAAGAATGGGTCATTCAAACCCTTGCCACCTTTAATATTACCGGAGAACGACGCGACGGACGCGTGGGAATCTGGGTAGATCGTGGTATGGGACGCGAAGATAAAATCGGTGCCATTGGCGTACGTGTGCGCAAATGGGTCACGTTTCACGGTATTTCATTAAACGTAGAACCGGACCTGTCTCATTTTAATGGAATCGTCCCCTGCGGAATTAGTGAACATGGCGTGACCTCCCTGCAGGATTTAGGAATCTGGATCACAATGTCAGAAATTGACAGCCTGTTGATGACCTGTTTCGATGCTGTTTTTGAAGACGAATCGCAAGAATAGTCTTCTGTTTTTTCTTCAAACATAAAAAAGGCGACCTCAATATTGAGGTCGCCTTTTTTGATTTGAGCTGAATATTCCTTATTTGAAGGAAACAACCACACGACGGTTGCGTGATTCTTCAACTTCATCACCTGTGGTGACAGCGTTCATGTTTTCGCCATTTGCGCCAACACGAATTGCATTCCCTGCAACGCCATGACCTTTCAGGAATTCAGAAACAGCCTGTGCACGAGACAAAGCAAGTGCTTCGTTATAAGCTGCGGAACCTTTGGTGTCTGTATGACCATTGACCATAACAGCCTTGGCACCACGGCCCATCATGGATGCTTTAACCAACAAGGATTTAGCTTCGTCATTCAATGCTGTGCTATTGAAATCAAAATAAACGATGATGTCTTCCATCGGTGCCATTGCCGGTTTTGCCATCGGCTTAACCATCATGTCATTCAAGCCCGCCATGAAGTACTTCTTACAAGCTTCAATATCGTCCGGTTGGAAGTTTTCTTCCTGTTCCTGCATCCAGCAATCAAAACCGGCTTGTGCACGTGCTGCTGCTGCCGGGGATGCTTCTTTACCACCTGCGGCATAGGCTGCCATCAGTTTTTCACGCGCGGCACTCAATTCGCCAACCTTGTCTTCCGGCAAGCTACGATCAGCAATCATCTGCGGTTCTACATCGCCTTGTGTTGCGGCAAGTGCTTTCCCGACGAAACGACGTGCATCAGCCCAATCGCCTTCGTCACGTTCCAGACCAGCCAAACGCGCATACTCGCTCTGCAGCCCTTTTTGGAAAGCGCTACCGTTGTTCTGCGCCATCTTCGCACCTTCAACGTCCCAGTTAGACGCGCAAGCTGCCAAAAGCGGAAGGGCCCCAAGTGCTACGGCTGTTTTAAAAAATTTCATGTATTGCCTCCTAAGCTTAAACCAAATCTTCATCGCTCATCGTCGAATGAAAGCCACCCACACAAGTCGCGTAGACGCCTGTCACAATCAGACTGTAACCTCATGTGTTTGTAGTATTCTACATTTGTAGAAGAAATACAAACTTTAGGATTATTAAAATGATTGTATCTGAGCTAGCCTAGTGCAAGCTAAATATTTATGATTGTAAGTGATTATCATCACAGGAGCCCTCTTTGACCCTCGACACCCCTTTACAACTGGCAATTTTCGACTGCGACGGCACATTGGTTGATAGCCAGAACGCTATTATCACCGCCATGAATTTGACCTGTGATAGTTATAATTTGGATCGAATCTCTCGCGACTCCATCCGTCGTATCGTTGGTTTACCCCTTGAAATCGCAATGGAACATTTATTCAGGACACAACCCAGTCGATTCCATCATGAAATGGCGGAGACATATCGACAACATTTTCGAACCATGCGGGAAAATGATGCTGTAGAAGAGCCTCTCTTCCCCGGTACAGTTGAAGCATTAAACACCTTGGAATCCCAAGGCTGGTTGTTGGGTGTTGCAACAGGCAAAGCCATGCGTGGCTTGATACCCACCTTGCAAACACACAATCTGGAAGACAAGTTCATAACATTGCAAACCGCCTGCCGAGCCCGAGGTAAACCCGACCCGGAAATGGTAGAAAACGCATTGGCTGAAACAGGAGTGGACGCAAAAAATGCGGTTGTTATTGGGGATACGACCTACGATATACTTATGGCATGTAATGCAAATGTAAAATCAATTGGTGTCGCATGGGGGTATCATGACCCTAAAGAACTGAAAGAAGCAGGTGCAGCATTGATCATAAATACGTATGATGAACTTACCGAGGCAATAAACACAATAATGAAGGATGAATAGATATGGGACGTTTAAAACTAATTTTAGGGGGGCTTGTCGTCCTTGTCGTCGGCGTTATTATTGCCGGTGTTGCGATCCTCAAGTCCACTGATTTCAATCAGTATAAGGGGGAAATCACCGAACAGGCCAAAGCGGCCACGGGACGGGATCTTGTGATCAACGGTGATTTGGAACTGGATATTTCCCTTTCCCCGAAGGTACGCGTCAGCGGTGTCTCGCTCTCCAACGCCCAATGGGGTTCAGCCCCTAGCATGGTAAAAGTCAAAAGCTTCGCAGCTGAAATGAAACTAATTCCTCTTCTTTTCGGGGATATTCATATCGTCGAAGTTTCCTTGATTGAGCCGGAGGTTTTGCTGGAAACCAACAAAGACGGCAAAGGCAACTGGGAAATGGGCCCCAAAGAGGCCAAAGCAGAAGAACAGAGTGCATCTAGTTCCGACCCGGCCAAGCTGCCCGCAGTCAATAAAGTCCGCATCGAAAAAGCACGTTTTATCTATAAAGACGGTGTGAAAGGCGAAACAACATCTATCGTCATCGACACGATGGAAGCTTCCGCCGATGATTTGGACGATCCCCTGAATCTTTTGTTTAAAGGATCTTTCAACGATCATATCGTTGAGTTGGCGGGTCAAGTCGGCACACCGGAAGGCTTGATGAACAATGCGCCAATTGACCTTGATCTCACGCTGAAAGCCGCAGGGGCCGAAGTTAAAATCACAGGTAACATTCAGGAACCGACAAAAGGCAACGGCTTGAATCTGGCCCTCAGTGCCAAAAGCGACAACATTGCACGCTTGGCAGAATTGGCTGGTAGTCAAGTGGGCAAAGTCGGCCCGTTTGAAATGGCTGCAACGGTTTCCGGCGGCCAAATGAAATATAAAGTCGGTGGTTTGAACATCAAAATTGGCGGGAGTGATTTATCCGGTGATATCGCGGCGGACCTAAGTGGTAAAATCCCGCAAATCGATGTCGCATTAGGTTCAAAATTACTGAACACCAAAGACGTCACACCACAAAGCAACGAGCAAGCGAGTGCAGAACCGCAAAAACCGGCAGACGGCACACCAGCCAAAGCTGAAAAAATCTTTCCGTCCGACCCGCTCGTTTTGGATGGTTTGAAAGCAGCGAATGCCAACGTGACCTATAAGGCTGAAACACTCATCGCCAGTGATTTCATGCTGACTGAATTCTCGAAAAAGGTCACGCTGAAAAATGGTTTGCTCAACGTTCAACCTGCATTTGCAATGGGGGGCGGTGTCTTTGATGGACAAGTCACACTGGATAGCCGTAATTCCCCAGCAAAACTGAAAATCGACCTGAACGGTAAAGACCTTGGGCTGGGCAACAGCTTGAAAGAAACAGGTGTCACCGACCTGATCCACGAAGGGAAAACACAAGTACGCTTTGATTTGAACGCAACAGGGGCATCTGTCGCAGACTTGATGGCCTCCTTGCAAGGCAAAACCTTGATCAACGTCGGAGAAGGCAAGATTAAATCCAGCCAAGTCAATTTCTTGGGCGGTGATCTCATCACTGGTGTCTTTGAAAATATTCTGCCAAGCGCCAAAGAAGGTGAATTCACCCCCTTCTCTTGTATGATTGTCAATCTCGATTTTAATAAAGGTATTTCCAAATTCGATAAAACGATCGCCATGCAAACCAACGTCATGAACGTTGCCAGTTCAGGTGAAATCAATCTCGCAAACGAAACATTGGATGTCGGAGTAAAACCGGAACCACGTGGCGATACGGCAGATCTTGGGATCAACGTTGGTGGGCTGGCTAGTATGGTTCGCGTCAGCGGTCCATTATCCAACCCCGGCATTGGCATTGATGCGTTTGAAACAGCCAAAGCTGCAATGGGTGTTGGTGCAGCGATTGCCACGGGCGGTATGTCCATCCTGTTTAGCAGCCTGACAGACAAGGCCTTGGCCGATGGCGATCCTTGCGCCACGGCACTGGGTAAAAAATCGACTTCTACGGCACCTGCCGCAACTGAAAATACAACACAGGAAAAGCAACCCGCTTCGGACAATCCGATTGGTGGCTTGCTAAATCTGTTCGGAAAGTCTAAATAAAGGCCAATTGGCAAGACTCTTAAAAGGCCCCTGCCAAGTACAGGGGCCTTTTTTATATCGGGAAAGACAGATAATGGACCCTTCTGCTGCACTGAAACGCTTTTATAAATCCGTTGCGATTGAAGAACATGACAATGGATATATTGTGACATTGGACGGGCGCCAACTGAAATCCCCGGCCAAACGTCCCCTACACCTGCCAACCCAAGATGTTGCAAAAGCCTTAGCGCAGGAATGGGACACACAAGACGAAATCATCAACCCTGCGACCATGCCTGTCATGGCATTGGCTTCCACAACAGTTGACCGTATTGGGCAACAACGCGCCGGTGTCGTCGAACAAATTGCGAAATACGGTGAAACAGACCTTGTCTGTTATTGGACCGATGACCCGAAAGATCTGGCAACACGTCAAGCCAATGCCTGGGTTCCTTTGATCGACTGGACCAAAAAAACATATGGCATTCAACTGAACACACAAACAGGTGTGATGCATTTGGCGCAACCGGACGGCACCTTCGAGGCCTTCCACAAAGTGATTGATCAATATAACGATTGGGAACTCGCAGCCCTTTCCAGTGCCACCCATTGTACGGGGTCCATCGTCATTGCGCTGGCCCTAATGAACAATCATCTCGATGCCGATGCGGCTTTTGATGTTTCACAAATTGACGAAACCTATCAAATCGAATTATGGGGCGAGGATTGGGAAGCCAAAGACCGTCGCGAAACCATTCTGAACGATCTTAAAAACGTCATACGTTTCCTGAATTATCTATAGAACAAAAAAGGGAGGCATAATCACCTCCCAGACTGCTGACAAAGTGTTTTTAGTAAATAATTGACCAAAATCCGTCATCCCGCACTTGATGCGGGATCCATTTAAAATCAATGGATTATATGTTACTTATTCAGCAAAGATGGATCCCCGATCGGGGTCGGGGATGACAGCTTAGGGGCTTTGTCAATAAGCTGAGGGAGAGCGCAGCCAATGCACTCTCCCTTTTTTTAATGAATGACGTTCACTTTTACAGAACCAGCAAGGCCACACCGGCTGTGCCGACCGCACCACCACCGATCCGCAATGCCATCGGTGCAATTTTTTCATCCAATTGTTTCAAAGCAAAGCTGATGCCCAAACCGGCCAAGTGCAACATGGTTGTTGCCAATGCAAAACCTAGGGCATACTGGCTGCCTTCTGCATTCACCGGCATTTCCAAACCATGTGCAAAACCGTGGAAAATTGCAAGAACGCCAACAAGTGCCATTGCACCCAATAACGGCATTTGACGTCCAAACGCCACAACAGCCCCCAACAGGATAACAGAACCGACGATGCCCAGTTCAACGAACGGAACGGTTCCACCAACCATTGCAACAAGACCGCCAACCAACATCATGGCAACAAAAGAAGCCGGCACATATGCCATTGCTTTACCACCTTGCTGGGCCGCAAGAACACCCACAGCAACCATCGCCAAAATATGATCCAATCCGGCAAACGGATGCCCGAAACCTGCTGTGAAGCCATGAACGCTTGCACCACCACTATGTGCAAATGCAGAAGTCGCCAACAACATTCCTGCTGCTGCAACGCTAAAGAATAGTCGATTCATTTCCCAACCCTTGTATGATTGTTTAGAGAACATAAAAGTATGACGTTTTTAAAAATTATCATACCGGATGTAGAAAAAGCAAGAGGCAAAAAATGGAACGAATTACCATTACCATCGATGATGATCTTCTCGCCGATTTTGATCGGCTAATCGAAATGAAGGGGTACAGTAACAGATCTGAAGGTATACGTGATGCCATTCGACAATTAGTGAAAGACCAACAAATCGCTGAAAATGACGAGGCTCCCTGCGTCGGATGCGTCGTTTATATGTACAATCATAAAGAACGCACCCTTTCCACCCGTCTCATGGAAACACAACATCACCACCATGATATACCAACAGCCACCCTGCATTTACATGTAGACCCCGAAAACTGTCTGGAAGCCACGGTTTTACACGGATCCGTCCATCAGGTGCGCCACATGGCAGATCAAATTACATCACAAACGGGTGTTAAATACGGAAAACTTCATGTCATTCCTTTATCCAAACCTCCTGTGCATTCTCACGAATAATAAAGAAAATTGTTTTTTTTTGGATTCTCTACCTTTCGCGTGGCAATCTTTTTAATTCCCAACAAGACAGGAGGTTTTTATCGATCAAAACATCCTAAAAACCATGAAAAATCAGTGCTAAAGAAAATAAATCGGTAATTCGGTATTAGAGTGCGTATTTTTTCTGGTGCGTAAAATCCGATTGTGGTAATCATAACGTCAGGAAGCTACATATCCTTCCAAATATATCTATGCCCAAACAAGGGCGAAGGGGACATATTTAGATGCACGACATTATCCAGATGCTTGATGAAAAACGCGCCAAAGCCCGCATGGGCGGCGGCCAGCGTCGTATCGACTCACAGCACAAAAAGGGCAAGCTTACAGCCCGCGAAAGAATTGACATTTTCCTCGACGAAGGCAGCTTCGAAGAGTGGGACATGTTCGTTGAACACCGTTGCACCGATTTCGGCATGGAACAGGATCACACACCTGGTGACGGCGTTGTCACCGGTTATGGGACTGTCAACGGCCGTCTGGTCTTTGTTTTCTCTCAGGATTTCACGGTTTACGGTGGTTCCCTGTCAGAAACACATGCAGAAAAAATCTGCAAGATCATGGATCAAGCCATGAAAGTAGGCGCGCCCTGCATCGGCTTGAACGATTCCGGTGGGGCACGTATTCAGGAAGGTATCGCTTCCTTGGGCGGTTATGCAGACGTTTTCCAACGCAACGTCGAAGCATCCGGTGTTATCCCGCAAATCTCTATGATTATGGGCCCGTGCGCCGGTGGTGCCGTTTATTCTCCTGCTATGACCGACTTTATCTTCATGGTCAAAGACAGCTCCTTCATGTTCGTGACAGGTCCGGACGTTGTAAAAACCGTGACCCACGAAGAAGTGACGCAAGAAGAACTCGGTGGAGCCATCACCCACACAACCAAATCCGGTGTGGCGCACCTTGCCTTTGAAAACGATGTTGAAGCCCTTCTCAAATTGCGTGACTTCGTTGACTTCCTGCCCAGCAACAACAAAGAAAAAGCGCCGACCCGCCCGACAACAGACCCGGCAGACCGTGACGACATTTCTTTGGATACTTTGGTGCCGGATAACGCCAACAAGCCCTATGAAATGAAAGAACTGATCACCAAAGTCGTTGACGAAGGTGACTTCTTTGAAATCATGCCGGACTTCGCCAAAAACATCATCATCGGTTTTGGCCGCATGAATGGCGATACAGTCGGCTTTGTTGCGAATAACCCCATGGTTCTGGCCGGCTGTCTGGATATTGATAGCTCTGTTAAGGCAGCTCGTTTTGTACGTTTCTGCGATGCCTTCAACATTCCGATCGTCACATTCGTTGACGTACCGGGCTTCATGCCGGGGACCGATCAGGAATATAATGGTATCATTACCCATGGTGCAAAACTGCTGTACGCATTTGCCGAAGCAACTGTCCCTAAAGTCACCGTCATTACCCGTAAAGCATACGGCGGCGCTTATGACGTGATGAGCTCCAAACACTTGCGTGGGGATGCCAACTTTGCATGGCCATCTGCGGAAATCGCCGTAATGGGGGCCAAAGGGGCCGTGGAAATCATTTTCCGTTCCGATATCGGGGACGCTGAAAAAATCCAAAAACGAACTGACGAATACGCTGCCAACTTCACCAACCCGTTCAAGGCTGGTGCCCGTGGCTTTATCGACGATGTGATCATGCCACACGGTACACGTCGCCGTATCTGTCAATCTCTCGCAATGTTGAAAAACAAAGATTTGAAAAATCCGGCGCGCAAGCACGGTAACATTCCGCTCTAAGGTTTGCCTTAAGCGTATTTCATTCAAATCTGAGTTTTAGCAAAGAATAGGAACCGGACACATGTTCGATAAAATCCTGATTGCAAACCGCGGTGAGATTGCCTGCCGCGTCATCAAATCAGCCCGCAAGATGGGCATCAAGACCGTTGCGGTCTATTCCGATGCCGATAAAGAAGCGCTTCATGTCCAAATGGCGGACGAAGCCGTCAATATCGGCCCGGCCCCGTCCAACCAGTCTTATCTGGTTATGGACAACATCCTGAAAGCCATCAAAGACACCGGCGCACAAGCCGTGCATCCCGGTTATGGCTTCCTGTCAGAAAACGCTCATTTCTTTGATGCGTTGAACGAAATCGGTGTTGAATTCATTGGTCCTGAAAAACTTGCCATTCAGGCGATGGGCGACAAGATCGAGTCCAAGAAATTGGCCCAAAAAGCTGGCGTCAGCACTGTTCCGGGTTATACCGACGTTGTACGCGATACAGATCACGCTGTCGAAATTTCAGCTGAAATCGGTTATCCCGTAATGTTGAAAGCCTCTGCCGGTGGTGGTGGTAAAGGCATGCGTGTTGCCTATAACGAAGAAGAATGCCGTGACGGTTTTGAACGTGCGACTTCCGAAGCCAAATCTTCTTTTGGTGATGATCGCGTCTTTATCGAAAAATTCATCGAAGAACCGCGCCATATCGAAATTCAGGTTCTGGCCGACAAACATGGTAATGCAATCTATCTTGTAGAACGCGAATGTTCCATTCAGCGTCGTCACCAAAAAGTTATTGAAGAAGCGCCATCTCCGTTCCTGAACGAAGAAACACGCAAAGCAATGGGTGAACAAGCCGTTGCACTGGCCAAAGCGGTAAACTACCGTTCTGCCGGTACAGTGGAATTCATCGTTGATAAAGAGCAAAATTTCTACTTCCTGGAAATGAACACCCGTTTGCAGGTGGAACACCCGGTTACAGAATTGATCACGGGTGTCGACCTTGTTGAATGGATGATCAACATTGCCGACGGTCAGGAACTGACCATCAAGCAAGAAGACGTAAAAATCAACGGCTGGGCGATGGAATCCCGCGTCTATGCCGAAGACCCCTTCCGTAACTTCCTGCCGTCTACAGGCCGTCTGATCAAATACCGCCCGCCGGTTGAAAGCGATACCGTTCGCGTTGATACCGGTGTCTATGAAGGTGGTGAAATTTCCATGTTCTACGACCCGATGATTGCCAAGCTGATTACGCACGGCAAAAATCGCGAAGAATGTACCGAAAACATGCGTCGTGCGCTGGATGAATATTACATCCGTGGCGTTGGTCATAATATCTCGTTCCTGAACGCAGTTATGTCCAAGCAACGTTTCATCGACGGTGCCTTGACCACGAACTTCATTGCAGAAGAATACCCTGATGGCTTTGATGCTTCTATGGTACCGCAAAAAGACCCAAAAAATCTGGTCGCGGTTGCCTGCTTCATGAAACGCATGGAGTCAGAACGCGAAGTTATGATTTCCGGTCAGATGGAAGGCGGTCGTGGTCGTCTGTTGAATGATGAATGGGTTGTCCTTTATAACGACCAAAAATTCAATGCAACGGTCACACCCAATTCGGTAGAAGGCTATGACGTTGATATTAACGGTACCGAAATGCACATTCGTTCAGAATGGACATTTGGCGAACCCTTGTTCTTTGCCGATATCAACGGAACAGAAATTTGCGTTCAAGTCGACCGTATGGCAACAGGGTACAGCCTGTTCCACGCGGGCGCACAAGCTGACGTTAAGGTTCTGACAAAACGTCATGCCGAACTGAATGACCTGATGCCGTTCAAAGCACCGCCGGACATGTCAGCCTTCCTAATGTCACCCATGCCAGGACTGCTGCTGTCTGTTGCTGTCGAAGAAGGTCAAGAAGTCAAAGCAGGTGAAGAACTTTGCGTGATTGAAGCCATGAAAATGGAAAATATCATGCGTGCAGAAAAAGACGTGGTCATTAAAAAGATCCACGCTACTGCAGGTGGTTCTTTATCCGTTGACGAAAAAATTATCGAATTCGTAAGCGAAGACTAAGAAAAGTCGCAAGACTTTTTGCAAGAAAAAAGCGAAGATGCATGCATCTTTGCTTTTTTTCGTTGTATTTCTAATTTCCCAATCCCATTTATTAGAACGAATGACTACGTTCTACACATTTGAAGTAGTATTTTGCCCATAAAGTACTTCTTTTGCTCAATTGAGCTTATGAGTTGCATGGCTATTATCCAAACCACGTGCAAGTCAGGGGAAATTAGATGTTTTTACAAAATATATCGATATCAAAGAAACTGTTGTTTCTTTCACTCATCACATTTACAGGCCTTGCTGGCTTAACAGCCATGAGCCTGTATGAATTTCGATCAACAATGGTCGAAGACCGTCAAATCAAGACCCGTCATATTGTAGAAAGCGCCTATAGCATTGTCCTTGATTATGCCAAAAAAGTTGAACAAGGTACCATCACACAGCAAGAGGCTCAAAAAGCAGCTAAGGCAACCCTTGAAGCTATGCGCTACGACGGACAGGAATATATTTTCATCACAGATTTTGATGCCGCCATTGTAATGCATCCAATAAAACCATCCCTCAATGGCAAAAATATGAGTGATGCAAAAGATCCAAACGGGGTCCCTCTTTTCCAACTTATTGCTGAAACAGGCAAAAACGGTGAAGGTTTCGTCAATTACCATTGGCCCAAAGCCGGGCATGACAAGGCCATTGCCAAACTGTCTTTTGTCAAAGGTTACGCTCCGTGGAACTGGGTTGTCGGCACCGGGATTTATATGGATGATGTGGATACAGCCTTTTTTAACGCTGTTTTTCTCTTAGGTAGCATCTCCCTTGCCATGGTCGCGCTTGCTTTGGGCGTTTCTTACCTTGTTGCACGAGATATTGCACGTCCACTCAACGAGATGACCCGCAGCATGACATCCTTGGCCTCTGGTCTTCTTGATACAAAAATTGGCGGCACAAATCGTGGTGATGAAATCGGTCATATGGCAGAAGCTGTTCAGGTTTTCAAAGACAATATGATCAAGAACGAAGAACTACACCTCGCCAAGCAACAAGACGAAGAAATCAAAGAACAACAACGTCAATTGATCAACAGTTATATTCGTGAATTCGAAATGACCATGATTAACGTGCTGGACAGTCTCAACAGTTCAGATCAGGCCGTTCGCCAAGCTTCTCATAAAGTAACGGCAGAATCAGATCAAACCAAAGCACAAGCAACCACCGTTGCCAGCGCATCTGAAGAAGCCACATCCAATGTTCAAACCGTTGCAGCTGCCGCCGAAGAATTATCCAGTTCTATTTCAGAAATTGATCGCCAGGTCACGCAAGCTTCAGAAGTGACCTCGCGGGCGGTAAGTGAATCGGAAGAAACCTCGCGTCATATCCGCGAACTGGAAGAAGATGTTTCCAATATTGGCGAGATCGTTAAACTGATTACAACCATTGCCGAACAAACCAACCTGCTGGCCCTGAATGCCACCATCGAAGCCGCACGTGCGGGGGAGGCTGGTAAAGGGTTCGCCGTTGTTGCCTCAGAAGTTAAAAATCTGGCAAACCAGACAACACAAGCAACCGACGAGATCACCGCACGTATTACAGAAATACAAAACTCTACCTCGCGTTCTGTCAGCGCAATCGGTTCCGTTTCCCGTGTAATTGAAGACATGAACGAGATTTCGGCAACGATCGCCAGTGCCGTAGAACAACAAAGTGCCGCCACACGTGAAATTGCACAAAATGTGGATCAAGCCTCCAACGGCACACGTGAAGTCTCTGCTTCCATTGTCGAGGTTCAAAAATCTGCGGAAAGTGCTAACGAAGCAGCAAATAGCCTGATGGATGTTTCTGAAAAATTGGCAAAAGAGTCCACATCATTACGCGAACTGGTCTCTCGTTTTCTCAAACAGATCAAAGTGGATGAACAGGATGCACAAACCCTGTTTAGCTGGAGTGACGATCTGTCCTGCGGAAATGAAAAAGTCGACGAAGATCACCGTTTCCTGTTGGAATTGATTAACGAACTTTATACCGAAATCAAAAACGATGATGACGAACACACAATCGAAGACACGTTCCACAAGATGCAAGACTACACCAAGCATCATTTTGCAGACGAAGAAGCGATCATGCAAAAAACAGGTTATCCGGACTTAGAAGCGCACGCTGCTGAACATAAACAGTTCATGGAACGTCTGGATACCTCCTTTAACCTGTATATGAAAGCTCCTAACAAACATGCATCCATCGAACTGATCGGTATTCTGGCGTCCCTTTGGCAAAAACATGTTGGTTCTACCGATAAAGCGTTTGCCTCATTCCTCAAGTCCAAGGCTTCTAAAGCAGCCTGACAGTATGCTACACTCGGGTCCGGATAAAATTGTCGGACCCGAGGTTTTTTTATGAAAAAGACATATCATCTTAAAATTACAGGACGCGTTCAAGGCGTCTGGTATCGCGCATGGACACGTGAAACTGCACTGACCTTGCATGTGGATGGTTGGGTTCGAAACCGTTTGGATGGTTCAGTTGAGGCCCTTATTCACGGTGAAGAAAACAGCCTGACAAAATTGATCGACCTATGCCGCAAGGGACCACCTGCGGCAAAAGTCGATGACGTTATCGTCACGCCCTGCGACGAAACCGTTGCCCCGGGTTTTATTCAGGAAAAAACCCTATAGCAGCATGATCAGTCGTGATGTTTATAAGTCGCCGTGACTTTTTTGCTCAGATCAAAAAGTTCATCGGCCTCTTCATTATTTTCATCAAACCCGAAGAAATCCCACGATCCTTTCATGTGGTCCGGGATTGGTGCAAACACATCAATAACACCAACACCATCCGGTGAGGGGATTTGTATCCGGCGGGCGTGAAGATGCATTTTTTTGCTGACACCTTCTCCTGTCAAATAGGCATCTTCACCGCCATATCTACCATCACCTTGAATCGGCGTTTTCAAATAAGCACAATGAACACGCAACTGGTGTGTGCGCCCGGTACGAGGTTCCATCGCCACCCATGCCGCGACATTACCGGTACTTTCAATGGTACGATAAAGCGTTCGAGCATCCTGACCTTCATCCACATCAATCACCATACGTTCCCCGCGCCATGAAGGATGTTTTGCAATCGGTTGAAAAACTTTACCTTCACGTGGGTTCGGCACCTTGACCGTCAAAGCCCAATAAAGCTTGCGGGCATCTTTTGATTTAAATGCTTTGGTTAAAAAACCAGCCGCTGTGGCACTACGTGCGAGTACAAGAACGCCTGATGTATCCTTATCAAGACGGTGACACAAACGCGGCTTATCCTTTTTATCAAACTGCAACGCGTGTAACAATCCGTCAAGGTGGCGCTTAATACCCGTTCCGCCCTGTGTCGGTAACCCTGCCGGTTTGTTAATTACGATGACATCCTCATCGCGATAAAGCACCCAAGAGCGAACTTCATCAATTTCATCCTGCGTCAAATGGATATGCGCCTTGGGTTCAACCGGTTTTAAACTTGTGGTATCGCCAAACGGGGGAACACGAACCACTTGGCCTTTTTCAATACGCTGATTAGCTTTTACGCGTTTTCCATCCAGTCGGATTTGCCCTTTGCGCAACAGCTTTTCCAAACGACCATAAGGCAGTTCAGGGAAATGACGTTTAAACCAACGATCCAGACGAATATCGTCGTCATCGGTTGCAACGGTGATATTTTTCACACCGGACATAGGACTCATCCAATCTTGATAATACTTAATTAAGCGATAAGGGCTTTCATCGTTTGCATGCCCATATAGAGCGCAACGATCGACAATGCAACAGATATCCCCATATAAAGCGCCACCTGCCCCCATGCACCACGTGTCATCAAAGTGACCACATCCAGCGAAAAAGTGGAAAAAGTTGTAAAGGCACCTAACATGCCAACAACAATCATTGCACGTACATCCGGGCTGGGTGACCAGACAAGGGCGCTTAGCTCGACCAAGGCCCCTAAAATGAAAGATCCCAGCACATTAACAACTATTGTGCCAAACGGAAAACTGCTGCCCGCTGCGTGCGCCCAACTGCCCACCAGCGAAACAACCAGAAAACGCCCCACGGCCCCAACGGCCCCGCCTGCAGCGACATATATGACTGTAGATATCGACATAGCGCAGACTCTAACGACAAATCCAGAGAAATTAAAGTGAATAATATCGCACTTTCTTTAAAGAGATTTATTGAACATAAAACAACTTTATGTAAACATAGCTATCTTAGAATCATTCTTTGGTAGGTTAAATATGCTCAAAAAACATAAAATTGTCTTTTCACTCACTGCAGCGTTGCTTGGGCTTGCCGTCTCCGGGCTTAGTGCCAAATCACCGGACGCAACATATCACCCTTTTCCTGACGGATACGGTTATCTGAAAGACGGTAAAGTTCTGTCCGATGCTATGGAAAAAGGGGACACCACACCTTTGCGCGAACATGGCTGGCGTTTATGGGCCGGGATCATGCAGGAACCAAAGGGGATGAACTGGCCCGTTTGGTACAACTGGCCCAACGCAACAGGTATTTATAAAAACCCCGATGCAACCTATGAGCCTTGCCCGGTTGGAAAAACACAAAGCACAGAAACCGCTCCCGCCAATAAATCCCACGGTCTGATGGCCTTGAACAAAGGCAACATTATCCAAGATGATTTGACTTTACCTGCCTACCCCGTTCCTGATGCCGTTATCAAAGCTTATCCCAAAGCAACATATCTGGATTCAAACGGCAACTGTACCATCATGGACGGAAAACATTTTCAGTCCAACGGCGATATTATGATCGCGAACGAAGCTTTCAGCAAAGAGGCGGCAGACTGGATCACACAAAATAAGCTAAACCGCAAATCCACCCTGATAGACCTTAATGCCAAAGGATTTCATCTGCTGGATGCGCCCAAAAAACATATTGTTACCAAACATATGTACTGGCCGGTCAAAAAAGGCCAAATGGGTGTTCTTCCGGTCTGGAAAGAAGACTACGGTCCCAACTTCACCAAATATGCCGGATATGAATTATGGAATGAAACCATTGCCATTGATCCCACAGGAAAAAAAGCAGGACAGGAAGTTCAGACCCAATATCTTTATGGTGTGACATTTGATGGGTTGGATAAAGACCGCATTCCCCAATTGCCGATCACCAAGACAAGCAAGGTCCATGACATCAAGGATTTTTATCACCATCAGGTCACAAAAGCGGATTGGAAATCTTTTGACGATGGCGATAAAGCCATTTTAAATGCAGCAAGCTATTGGGCCTACAACCAACCCTTTGAAGAAGGCGATTATCTGGTCACAATTTCCATGCATATCAACACAAAAGAAGTGCCAAGCTGGTCATTAAATTCCGTCTGGTGGACACCCCAACCAGATAAAACCATTTATTCGCAAAACAAACCCAAGGATTTAAAAGCCAAGGGGCCGTGGCGACATTACGATCTTGTTGAATCATACGACATTACGCCCAAACCCGGCTTTAATATGCCGGTTGCAATGAATCCTTATATCGAACTGGTTATCCACCCGGTCGCAACCAACTGCCAAAACTGCCATATCCGCGCAGGATATAAAAGCGGCTATCAAAGCAAAGAATGCCCGGACATGCTTGGACATTTGACCACGGATAAAGCCTGTTTGTTGCGTAAACTTTTAACCGATTATCAATGGACGATTCCTGATCGCGCCTATTGATCACTTCGCCCCAACTTGAGCGCTCCGTAATTTCTTTTACGGGGCGTTTTTTTTATCTTACAGTTCATCTTGCGTATTTTATTTTTTCAGATAATTTACGCCTTATATCAAATCAACATGACTGGAAAAGCCGACATGTCCACACGTTTGCGTCTTTTGAACTGGGTTGAAAGCACAAAAATTCAGTACTTCATCACAGGCGTAATCATCCTGAATGCAATTACATTGGGGTTGGAAACTTCCGATGCGATCATGGCGCAATTCGGTGGGCTACTGCATCTTATGGATAAAGCAGCCTTGGGCATTTTCGTCATCGAGATCGGCCTAAAACTTTATGGGCGCGGCTGGTCGTTTTTCAAAAACGGCTGGAACCTGTTTGATTTTGTGGTCGTCGCCATTGCCTTGATCCCGGCATCCGGTCCCTTGGCCGTCTTGCGTTCTTTCCGTATTCTTCGGGTCTTGCGTCTGATGTCGATGGTTCCGCAAATGCGCTCGGTTATTCAGGCGCTCATTTCAGCAATTCCCGGTATGTTTTCCATCATCGGTCTGATTACCCTGATTTTCTACGTTTCCGCCGTTCTCACCACCAATTTCTATGCCGAAACATTTACAGAATGGTTCGGCACGATCGGGGCGTCCATGTACACCCTGTTTCAGGTGATGACATTGGAAAGCTGGTCAATGGGGATTGTCCGCCCGGTTATGGAACAACATCCCCTTGCGTGGATTTTCTTCGTCCCTTTCATCCTTGTGACCAGCTTTGCTGTTATCAACCTATTTATCGGTGTCATCGTTGATGCCATGCAATCCCAACATCAGGCCGAAGCCCACGAGATAGAAGCCAACATGCACGCAGACACAGAAAGCCTGAAAATCGAAATCGTCAGCCTGCGTAGCGAAATTGCAGAATTAAAAGAGTTGATGAAAAAAGAGGTTTAACGCTTTTTCTCTGCCCGTAGTTTCGCCCAATACGCTTGGCGCTTGGCGAGTTCGCGTTCAAAGCCACGGTCATTGGGGTGATAGAATTCCATACGCCCGGTTTCTTCGGGGAAGAAGTCCTGACCGGAAAAGCCACCTTCGGCGTCGTGGTCATACTGATAACCATCGCCATACCCGATATCTTTCATCATCTTGGTTGGGGCATTTAAAATATGCTTGGGTGGCATAATAGACCCCGTCTTGCGTGCCATGTCGCGTGCCGCCTTATAAGCCGTGTACGACGCATTGGATTTCGGTGCCGTCGCCACATAAACAACCGCCTGTGCCAAGGCATATTCACCTTGCGGACTGCCCAAGCGTTCGTAACTTTCCCACGCCTGCAAGGCTTGAGTCATGGCATTAGGGTCTGCTGTGCCAACATCTTCAACCGAGGTAATCAACAAACGCCGGGCAATATATTTCGGGTCTTCCCCACCATCCAGCATGCGCGCAAACCAATAAAGGGCCGCATCGGCATCACTGCCGCGCAAGGATTTTTGAAAAGCTGAAATCAGATTATAATGGCCTTCTTGGGATTTGTCATAAATCGGCATGCGTTTTTGCACGACCTTCAACAGCCCATCTGTATCCAAAATAGGATCATCGGGCAGTTCAAACACCGCTTCGACCATATTCAACAAATAGCGTCCGTCCCCATCGGCCATTGCACGCAGGGACGCGCGCGCGCCCT
Source organism: Terasakiella sp. 4MB5A (assembly GCF_050058155.1). Classification (GTDB taxonomy): domain Bacteria; phylum Pseudomonadota; class Alphaproteobacteria; order Rhodospirillales; family Terasakiellaceae; genus Terasakiella; species Terasakiella halodenitrificans. The sequence continues at coordinate 2,475,825 of NZ_CP188815.1, forward strand.
CATTTAACGGTAACTTACGTTTTTGTTCGCTTTCCGCACGACAAAGCAAGCCTTCCAATGCCTCGTCCGACAGGCGTTTCAACACCATGACCCGACAGCGCGACATCAGGGCCGCATTTAATTCAAACGAAGGATTTTCCGTTGTTGCCCCGACCAGAACAACCGTTCCATCTTCGACAAAAGGTAAAAAGCCATCTTGTTGCGCACGGTTAAAACGATGGATCTCGTCAATAAACAACAAAGTACCCTGCCCGGCTTGATGACGGGACTTGGCATCCTTGAATACTTTTTTCAAATCTGCCACGCCGGAAAAAATCGCAGAGAGCGGTTCAAAATATAAATCTGTCTTATCAGCCAGAAGGCGCGCCACAGTGGTTTTCCCACACCCCGGCGGCCCCCACAGGATCATAGACGTCAAACGCCCGCCAGAACGCACCATACGACCAAAGGGGCCATCTTCGCTTAAAAGATGATCCTGCCCAATGACATCTTCCAATGTTTGGGGGCGTAATCTGTCAGCAAGCGGTCTTGGCGCCTGATCATCGAAGAGAGAACTCATCCGCGAAATCTCAACTCTTGGCGTTTTCCATTGCGGATAATACCGACCAGCCAGTTACCTTCACGCCCTTCCAGCTTATCCAACACCCGCATAAGATCCTGAACAGATTGGATGTCCTGCCCGTTCAAACCGACAATTTGGTCACCCGGGCGAAAACCCAATCGATTGGATGTACTGCCCCTGCGCAATTTCAGGATTGCCACACCACGGCTCATGGTGTTCCAACCCAGTTCATCATTTAACGCCGGTGACATATTGACGACAACCGCCCCGGTAAAAGGATTACGCCCTTCAATACGGGTTTCGTCACGTTTGGGTATTTCCGGTGGTGGCAAGATGTCAAACTTCAGGTTCACGCGTTTGCCATGACGTAGAATTTCCAGTGTTGTTTGACTGCCCAACGGACGGGTTGCCAGACGAAAACGCAAGGCCTGAGGATCATCAATCTCGTAACCATCAATAGACAAGATCACATCGCTGCGCTTCAACCCTGCCCGTTCTGCCGGACCACCGGGATAAATCGTATCAATCAAAACACCTGTCGGGTGGGGAAGCTTGAAGCTTGAAGCTAAATCCTGCGTCAAAGATTGCCCGCTGGCACCTAGCCACGGGCGCACGACTTTACCCGTTTTGCTTACACCTGAAATCACAGAACGCACCATACTGACCGGGATGGCAAAACCGATCCCATTTGACCCGCCGCCTTTTGAATAAATCGCCGAGTTCACACCCACTAACTTACCATTCATATCCACAAGCGCCCCACCGGAATTACCGGGGTTGATCGCTGCGTCTGTCTGAATAAAAAAACTATAATCGGTAATGCCAACATGAGTACGTGCCAAGGCAGAAACAATCCCGCTGGTCACGGTTTGTCCGACCCCAAACGGGTTACCAATGGCAAGAACGATATCCCCGACTTCCAGGCTATCGGCCTCACCCAAGGGTAAGGTCGGCAACATGGCCCCTTCTGTATCCACTTTTAAAACAGCCAGATCGGTACGTTCGTCTGAACCCAGAACCTTTGCCTCAAACTCACGTCGGTCATTTAACACCACTTTGATATCATCTGCGCCTTCAATGACATGATGATTTGTAATGATGACGCCACCGGCTTCAACAATCACACCAGACCCAAGCGAGTTTTGTACTTTCTTTTGTTGCCCGCCTTGGGGGGCATTACGAAACGCATCGCCGAAAAAACGGCGAAAGAACGGGTCATTAAACAAAGGGGACACATTTCGTGTCCGCACTGTTTTAGAGGTATAAACATTCACAACAGCCGGGGCTGCAGCTTTCACCAAAGGGGCATAGGACAATTGCACTTGCGCTTTTGATGTTGGAACCTCTTTAATCTCGGCATGAGCAGATGTTGCAACTAAAAACGCAATAAGGAAAATTCTGATAAACATTAAGACCCCATGTCCCCAGTGAGCTGACTAAGTTTCCTTTTTTGAGATCTTCAAAACAGGAATTCTTCCTAGATTTGTTCTTATCACTTTGAACGCGCAAGGCCAAACCCAAAGTCGGTAAAAAGGTTTTCATCCGCCAATCCATATAAAAAAGGCGGCTACCCGAGGGTAACCGCCTTTTTTAAAGGTGCAAAAGATCACTTATACAGCGAGGTCTTCAGCAGCATCTTCTGCTTCGCGTTCAGCTTCGACACGTGCCTTATCGGCTGCGCCTTTTGCTTCTACGTCGCGCTCAACCAGCTCGATGAAAGCCATCGGAGCGGCATCGCCAAAACGGAAGCCGGCTTTAAGAACACGTGTATAACCACCGTTACGTTCTTTGTAACGCGGGCCAAGAACGTCGAACAGCTTCTTAACAGCTGCTTCGTCGCGCAGAGTAGCCATCGCCTGACGACGTGCGTGCAAATCACCACGTTTGCCCAAAGTGATCATTTTGTCCGCAATGGAACGAAGATCTTTTGCTTTGGGAACAGTTGTTTTGATTTGCTCGTGAGTGATCAGAGCAACCGCCATGTTCGCAAACAAAGCGCGGCGGTGTGATTTAGTACGGTTTAATTTGCGACCAGACATACGGTGACGCATAGCGGTATCTCCTTCATCAGAGTTCGTCTTGCAAGGCAAGAGCGATAAGTAAACCTTTTCGCCTCACCCTTTTCCCATCAATCAAGAAAAGAGCGGGAACGAAAAGCCGGGACCAACATGACCCCAAATAACCAGACAGTTATCTAAAAGATCAGAACGGATCTTCGAGACGCTTCGCCAGGTCTTCGATATTTTCCGGCGGCCAGCCATCAACGTCCATCCCCAGTGACAAGTCCATACCACCGAGAACTTCTTTGATCTCGTTGAGGGACTTACGACCGAAGTTCGGCGTACGCAACATTTCTGCTTCGGTTTTCTGAACCAGATCGCCGATGTAGATGATGTTGTCGTTTTTGAGACAGTTGGCAGAACGAACAGAAAGTTCCAGTTCGTCCACTTTGCGCAACAAATTCTTGTTGAACGGAAGATCGTCTTCTTTCTTCTCCGGCAGAGCCACTTCCGGCTCTTCGAAGTTGATGAAGAGTTGCAGTTGATCTTGCAGGATACGACCTGCCAAAGCAACAGCATCTTCCGGTGTTACGGAACCGTCTGTGGTCACTGTCAAAGACAGTTTATCATAGTCGGTTACACGGCCTACACGCGTGTTATCCACTTTGTAAGACACTTTCTTCACCGGAGAGAAGATTGCGTCAACAGGGATCAAACCGATCGGAGAATCTTCCGGACGGTTTTGAACAGCGGGAACGTAGCCTTTGCCCGTATCAACTGTGAATTCGATATTCAGCTTGGCATCTGCATCAAGGTGACAAATCACAAGATCCGGATCCATCACAGAGATGTCAGCCGGACATTCGATCATACCGGCGGTCACAGGACCAGGACCGGTTGCCTGAAGATGCATTTTCTTCACGCCTTCGCTTTCGCAGCGAAGAGCAATGTTCTTAACGTTAAGAACAATATCAGTCACGTCTTCACGGACACCCGCTACAGACGAAAACTCGTGCAAAACGCCGTCGATTTGAATTGCGGTTACAGCTGCACCCTGCAGCGACGACAGCAACACACGACGAATAGCGTTACCAAGAGTCAGACCAAATCCACGCTCAAGCGGTTCAGCAACGATAACGGCCGTACGGCCATCATCTTCACCAGACTTCACTTCAAGCTTGGACGGTTTAATGAGTTCTTGCCAATTCTTTTGAATCACAACCCTGACCTCACACAAGCATTAAAAAAAAATACGCGAATCCAAAAAGCTGAGTTCACGGCAAATAACCGATACCTTAACCGGTACCGGTTATTTGTGAGAAAAACCCGCTTTTCAAAAGCGAATTATACGCGACGACGTTTGCGCGGACGGCAACCGTTGTGCGGAATCGGCGTTACATCTTTAATAGATGTAATCGTGAAACCAACTGCGTTCAAAGCGCGCAGTGCAGATTCACGCCCAGAGCCCGGGCCTTTAACCAGAACTTCAAGGGTCTTCATGCCGTGTTCCATCGCCTTTTTGCCAGCATCCTCGGCTGCCATCTGTGCTGCGTAAGGTGTGGACTTACGAGAGCCCTTAAAACCTTGTGCACCAGCAGAAGACCAAGAAATTGCATTACCTTGTGCATCGGCAATGGTGATGATCGTGTTGTTAAACGTTGCGTTTACGTGTGCAATACCAGAAACGATATTTTTACGCTCACGACGACGCGGACTTTGTCTACTAGCTTTTGCCATAATTCAATTATCCTACTTGAATTATTTCTTTTTACCCGCGATAGGACGCGCAGGTCCTTTGCGGGTGCGAGCGTTACACTTGGTACGTTGACCACGAACCGGAAGACCTTTCCGGTGACGCAAGCCGCGGTAGCTTTTCAAGTCCAACAGACGTTTAATGTTCATCGCAACTTCACGACGAAGGTCACCTTCAACCGTGTAGTCTGCATCAATCGTTTCACGAATCTTAACGACTTCGTCGTCAGCTAATTCGTTTACACGCTTCTCTAACGGAATGCCTACTTTCTCACAGATCTCCTGTGATTTCGCCGGGCCAATTCCGTGAATATATGTAAGTGCAATCACAACACGTTTTTGTGTCGGGATGTTTACACCTGCAATACGCGCCAAAGCGGTTCTCCTCACACCAAAAAAATACTAAAGGTAAGTAAAAAACTTACCGGAAACCGAGGGGCGGGATTATAGAAAGGAAATCCTTCCTGTCAAGCCCCCTTTCCAATTAAATCAACCCAAGATCGCCTTGAGCTGAGCGGTAACTTCATCGATGTCAGCCATGCCATCGACTTTCTTCAACATCCCTTTTGCACCATAGTGAGACGCAATCGGGGCTGTTTGTTCACGATAAGATTCCAAACGGGAACGGACGGTTTCTTCATTATCATCGGCGCGACGGGTAAATTCTGTCCCGTCGCATTTATCACAGACACCTTCAGCTTTAGGCTTCTGGAAACTATCGTGATATCCTTGACCACATTTGGCACAGGTATAACGACCGGTGATACGTTCAACAAGCGCGTCCTCATCGACAACCATTTCGATGACTTCATCAAGCTTTTGACCTTTTTCAGCCAACATGGCATCCAAAGCTTCGGCTTGCGCTGTTGTACGTGGGAAACCATCAAGGATGTAACCTTTTTGACAATCATCCTGTTCGACGCGGCTGGAAATCATGGAAATAATCAATTCGTCAGTAACGAGATTGCCTGCTTCCATAACAGCTTTCAATTCTTGTCCGATTTCGCTGCCACTGGCCACTTCTGCACGCAGCATATCGCCGGTAGAGAGTTGAACAATGCCATAAGCTTCTTCGAGACGTTTCGCTTGAGTACCTTTACCAGCACCTGGTGCACCTAACAGGATTAGTTTCATCCTCTTTTCCCCCTGAGTTTTGACTTCTTAATCAGACCTTCATACTGGTGGGCGAGAAGATGCGAATGCACTTGCCCTACCGTATCCATTGTAACCGTTACAACAATTAACAAGCTTGTTCCACCAAAATAGAAAGGAACTTGCCATTCTGCAATTAGAATTTCAGGCAGTAGACAGACAGCAGACAAATATGCCGCACCGATAACTGTCAAACGACTTGTGATCTTATCCAGATATTCCGCCGTATTCTTACCCGGACGAATGCCCGGTACATACCCACCGTTCTTGCGCAGGTTTTCCGCTGTTTCAACCGGGTTGAAAACAACCGAGGTATAGAAAAAGGCAAAGAAAACAATCAACCCAAGATACAGACTGATATATAACGGCTGCCCCCGACCAAGCCATGCGGCAATGGTTTGCAGCCATTCAGGTCCCTGCCCAGCTGTCATCGAAATAACAGTCGTTGGCAGCAACAGTAAAGAACTGGCAAAAATGGGTGGAATAACACCAGCCGTGTTGATTTTTAGCGGCATATGGGAAGACTCGCCCCCATAAACCTTGTTGCCACGTTGGCGTTTAGGATATTGGATTACGACTTTGCGTTGGCCGCGTTCCATGAACACAATGAACATGATCACGCCAACACTCATCGCCAGCAGCAAAATGATGAACAGTACGGATAAAGCACCTGTACGGCCAAGTTCCAGCGTTCCCGCCAAAGCACTTGGTAAATTCGCCACAATACCTGCGAAGATGATCAAAGAAATGCCGTTACCAATCCCGCGAGCCGTAATTTGCTCACCAAGCCACATCAAGAAGATGGTACCACCAACCAGCGTGATAACGGTTGCGCCCCGGAAGAAATATCCCGGATCAATAACCGCTGAACCAGCAGAGGAATTCATCCCTTCCAGGCCCACGGCAATCCCGTATGCTTGTAAGGACGCAATTAACACCGTTAGATAACGGGTATATTGCGTAATCTTTTTGCGACCTGACTCGCCTTCCTTCTTCATTGCTTCCAAGCTTGGCGAAACCGCCGTGCCCAACTGCATGATGATGGAAGCTGAGATATAAGGCATGATGTTCAGTGCGAAAATGGTCATACGACCCAACGCACCACCGGCGAACATATCAAACATCCCAAGAATGCCACCGGCATTCTGCGTGAACAAATCACGCAGAATAACCGGATCGATACCCGGAATAGGAATGTAAGCGCCAATTCGATAAACGATCAATGCCCCCAACGTGAACCAGATACGTTTTTTCAGTTCTTCTGCTTTCGCAATAGAACCGAAGCTCATGTTAGCGGCTAATTGTTCTGCGGCAGATGCCATAACGGTCCCCTGGACTTACTTACTTGGTCCGAAAATCGAAGTCGGTTTTACTCAGCAGCGTCAACACTGACGGAACCGCCTGCCTTTTCGACAGCAGCGATTGCACCAGCAGAAGCGCTATTGACTTCAACCGTTACTTTTGAGGTAATCTCACCTTTGTTCAGGAGACGAACGCCGTCCTTCACACGGTTCACAAGACCAGCGGCCTTTAGAACTTCAACAGTGACAGTGTCACCGTCTTTGATTTTACCTGCATCAATCGCCTTTTGAATGCGACCGACGTTAACAACAGCGAATTCCGTACGGAAGATGTTGTTAAAGCCGCGCTTAGGCAAACGGCGATACAGCGGCATTTGACCGCCTTCAAAACCCACAGCAACTGTGTTGCGGGCTTTTTGACCTTTTTGACCACGCGTAGAAGTCTTACCTTTGCCAGAACCGATCCCTCGGCCCACACGCATGCGAGACTTTGTTGCGCCGTCATTGTCACGAAGCTCATTGAGTTTCATGTTTCAAATCCTTTAAAGTTTCTCGTAAACTATCGAAAAAGAGGAAGGTGTGAAATCACACCTTACTCAACGATTTTCACGAGATGCTGAACTTTAGAAATCATGCCGCGAACAGAAGGAGTATCTTCCAGTTCCGCTACACGGTTCATTTTGTTCAAACCAAGGCCAACCAACGTAGCACGTTGATCTTTGTTGCGACCGATCGGGCTACCGACCTGTTGCACTTTAACGGTATTTTTCTTAGCCATGTATCATTACTCCTTTGCAGCAGCCTGAGCAGCCGCACCAGAGTCCCGACGGGCCACGATTTCACCAACTTTCTTACCACGCTTGGAAGCGATGGAACGCGGAGAAAATGAATTCTGCAGCGCATCAAAAGTCGCTTTAATCATGTTGTTCGGGTTTTGAGTACCCATAGACTTCGCAACAACGTCTTGTACGCCCATTGTTTCAAACACTGCACGCATCGGACCACCGGCGATAATACCAGTACCTGACGGTGCAGCACGCAGGATAACTTTACCTGCGCCGAAGTGACCCTTCACATCATGGTGAAGTGTACGACCTTCGCGAAGCGGGATACGAATCATGTTACGTTTCGCTTGTTCAGTAGCCTTACGGATGGCTTCCGGAACTTCACGTGCTTTACCCGTGCCGAAACCGACACGACCACGACCGTCACCAACAACGACCATAGCAGCAAACGAGAAGCGACGGCCACCTTTGACCACCTTGGCGACGCGGTTAATGCCGACGAGCTTATCGATCAGGTCGGAGTCTTGCTCCTGCACCTTCTCTTTGCCACGGCCTTTACCGCGAGAGTTTTCTTTAGGATTACGTGCCATATCTCATTCTTCCTTTAGAACGACAGACCAGCTTCACGAGCTGCGTCAGCCAAAGCTTTCACACGCCCATGATAGCGGTAGCCACCACGGTCGAAGACGACATCCTTGATACCGGCAGCGACAGCGCGCTCACCAACCAAAGCACCAACCTTAGCGGCAGCGTCTTTGTCAGCACCAGTTTTCAAGCTACCTTTGAGATCTTTCTCAATGGAAGATGCGGCAACCAACGTTACACCCTGTGTATCGTCGATAATTTGCGCATAGATGTGCTTGCTGGAACGGAAAATCGACAAACGCGGGCGACCGGCGGCGCGCTTGCGGATTTGGAAACGAACGCGGCTTTTGCGACGTTCCTGAAGTTGTCTTGTACTCAACATTACTTCTTCTTCCCTTCCTTACGAAGGATGTACTCACCCTTGTAGCGAACACCTTTGCCTTTGTAAGGCTCCGGCGGACGGAATGCGCGGATTTCAGCGGCAATTTGGCCAACTTTTTGTTTATCCGCACCAGAGATCGTGATCTCTGTTTGAGACGGGCAAGCAATCTGCAGGTCAGACGGAATCGGCACGATTACGTCATGGGAGAAACCCAGTTGAAGTTCCAAGTTAGAACCCTTGACGGCGGCACGATAACCAACGCCAGTGATTTCCAAAGACTTGGAGAAACCTTCGTTCACACCAATGACCAGATTGTTAATACGTGTGCGAGCCGTAGCCCACATTTGACGAGCGCGACGAGTTTCGTTTTTCGGAGCGACAACAACTTTGCCTTCTTCCTGAGAAACAACAACTTCGTCCATCACAGTGAAAGTCAATTCACCGTTTTTACCCTTGGCGACAACGTCCTGACCGTTAATTGTAACGGTAACGCCGGACGGGACTTCTACCGGGTGCTTACCAATACGTGACATAATAGTATGCTCCCTTAGAATACGGTGCAGAGGATCTCGCCGCCAACATTGGCTTCACGAGCTTCTGCATCTGACATGACGCCACGCGGAGTGGTCAAAATAGAAATACCCAAGCCGTTGAAGACTTTCGGCAAATCATTAACGCCAGAATACACACGGCGACCCGGTGTAGATACACGCTTGATTTGAGAGATGACAGGTTTGCCATCATAGTATTTCAGCTCGATACGCAGTTCGTCGAAACCAGCAGTGCCGGTAACTTTTTCAAAACCACGAATGTAACCTTCCCGTTTCAAAACATCCAAAACGTTCGCGCGAAGTTTAGACGCCGGTGCAGAGACCGCGCTTTTGTTCGCTTGTTGACCGTTACGGATACGGGTCAGCATATCCCCTAAGGGATCTGACATAGACATGATCGTATCTCCTTACCAGCTAGATTTCACCACGCCCGGCAGGCTACCATTAGAAGCAAGATCACGGAATTTAATCCGGCACATCTTGAACTTACGGTAGTTGCCACGCGGGCGGCCAGTTACTTCACAACGCAGACGAACGCGGCTTTGAGACGCATCGCGCGGCATAGCATTCAGTTTAAACTGAGCAGCCATACGCTCTTCGCCCGGCAGATCGCGGTTCATAATGATTGATTTCAACTCTGCGCGTTTTTGTGCAAATTTCGCCACTTTACGTTCGCGACGCTTATTTTTCTCGATAGCACTTGCTTTAGCCATAACTAAATATCCTTCTATCGTTACTTCGCGAACGGCATGTCGAATTTAGCCAACAAAGCGCGAGCCTCGTCGTCATTATCCGCCGTTGTGCAGATTACGATGTCCATCCCACGGATCGCGTCGATTTGATCGTAGTCGATTTCCGGGAACACGATTTGTTCTTTGATACCCATGGCATAGTTGCCACGACCATCGAAAGATTTGCCGTTCAAGCCACGGAAGTCACGAACACGCGGTAAAGCGATATTAACCAGGCGATCCATGAATTCGTACATATGGTTACGACGGAGCGTAACTTTTGCACCAACCACTTGTCCTTCGCGCAGCTTGAAGCCGGCGATGGATTTAGTCGCTATGGTTTTAACTGCTTTCTGACCTGCAATTGCTTCCAGTTCAGCTACCGCTGCGTCGATTTTCTTCTTATCTTGAGCAGCTTCACCAACACCCATGTTGATGACGATTTTTTCAAGTTTCGGGATCTGCATATCACTTGCATAACCGAACTCTTCTTTCATCGCCTGACGGATGGTGGTGTTATATACTTCTTTTAAACGAGCCATCTATCCAATCCCTCAGCTATCAATGACTTCGCCGGAAAGCTTAGCTACACGAACTTTCTTGCCGTCTTCCAGAATTTTGAAGCCAACGCGTGTTGCTTTGCCTTCTTTCGGGTCAACGATTGCAATATTTGAAAGTGCGATTGCTGCTTCTTTCTCAACGATACCACCGGCTTGGAATTGGGTCGGCTTCGTGTGGCGTTTCACCAGATTGATGCCTTGCACAACTGCTTTGGCATTATCAGGTTGAACACTCAGGACTTCGCCTTGTTTGCCCTTGTCTTTACCGGTCAGGACGATGACGTTATCGCCCTTCTTAATCTTGGCTGCCATGTTAAAGCACCTCCGGAGCTAAGGAGACGATTTTCATGTAGTTACGTGCGCGAAGTTCGCGAGTAACCGGGCCAAAGATACGCGTTCCGATCGGCTCGCCGTTTTTGTTAATCAAAACAGCAGCATTTTTATCGAAACGGATTGCAGAGCCATCAGGGCGACGGATGTCCTTGGCTGTGCGAACGATAACGGCGCGATGCACGTCACCTTTTTTCACACGACCGCGCGGAATGGCTTCTTTTACAGAAACGACGATAACGTCGCCTACAGAAGCCCAACGGCGCTTGGAGCCACCGAGAACCTTGATGCACTGCACTCGGCGTGCACCGGAGTTATCCGCTACATCCAAGTTGGTTTGCATCTGAATCATAGAATATTCCTTTTTCTAGATCCTGGTCACGAAATTAAGGAAGCCTAAAAACACTTAGACTTCCTCTCATTTGAGTCACACAAGAATAATCTTGATGTCTTGAGGTGAGGATACCTAATCGTTTAGGCATCAACAGTCAAGACTTATCAAGATTTTCTTTATGTCACGAAATTGAGGAAGCCTAAAGGCTTAGGCTTCCTCAGTAACAACTTCCCAAGACTTGTTCTTGGAAATAGGCTTGGTTTCAATGATTTTCACCAATTGACCAAGTTTGAACTGATTGTTCTCGTCGTGCGCGGCATACTTTTTAGAGCGCTTGATGAATTTTTTGTAGAGCGGGTGCTTGAAGCGTCGTTCTACTTTCACCACAACAGTCTTGTCTTGCTTGTCGCTAACAACAACGCCTTGGAGGATACGTTTGGGCATCACTTTCTCCTTAGGCTTTTTCGCCGATGACCGTCTTGATACGCGCAATTTCGCGACGCACTTGACGGACTCGAGCTGTGTTTTCCAATTGACCGCTGGCTTGCTGGAAGCGAAGATTAAACGCTTCCTTACGCAATTTCAGCAGTTCATCCTTCAGTTCGTCAGAACTTTTGGAGCGGATTTCTGCAGCCTTCATATTTATTCTCCTTCACCCAAGCGGGTTACGAAGCGCGTGCGGACCGGCAATTTAGCAGCCGCCAATTCCATGGCGCGGCGTGCTACTTCGTGCGGTACACCATCGATTTCAAACATGATACGGCCCGGCTTTACCTTACAAGCCCAGAATTCCGGTGAACCTTTACCTTTACCCATACGGACTTCAGCAGGTTTTTTGGAAACAGGCACGTCAGGGAAGATACGGATCCAGACACGACCGGCACGTTTCATGTGACGGGTCATGGCACGACGCGCAGCTTCGATTTGACGGGACGTTACACGCTCGGGAGTTAAAGCTTTCAAGCCGTAAGCTCCAAAGTTCAAAGAAGAACCACCTTTAGCATTGCCTTTAATACGGCCTTTATGCTGCTTGCGGAACTTTGTACGTTTTGGCAATAACATGACTAACCTCTCTCCTTAGCGCGCACTTGTCGGTGCGTCTGCAGTAAGGTTTTCAACAGCCATCGGATCGTGTTCCATGATCTCGCCTTTGAAGATCCAGACCTTCACACCGCACGCACCATAAGTGGTGTGACCGGTAGAAGTCCCGTAATCAACGTTTGCACGCAGTGTGTGCAGCGGAACGCGGCCTTCACGATACCATTCAGTACGCGCGATCTCAGCACCACCCAAACGGCCGGAGCAGTTGATACGAATACCGAGTGCGCCGAGACGCATGGCAGATTGAACGGAACGCTTCATCGCACGACGGAATGAAACACGACGTTCCAATTGCTGAGCAATAGAGTCAGCAACCAGTTGTGCGTCTAATTCCGGCTTACGGATTTCCACGATGTTCAAACGAACGTCATTACCTGTCATAACAGAAAGGCGCTGACGGAGTTTCTCGATGTCTTGGCCTTTTTTGCCGATAACAACACCCGGACGAGCCGTGTGAATTGTAATACGAGCACGTTTAGCCGGACGTTCGATGACAACCTTTGCAACACCTGCCTGTGCGAGTTCTTTCTTGATTAACTCACGCAGTTCCAGATCCTGGTGAAGTTTGTCAGCATAATCGCTTTTACCGGCGTACCAACGAGATTCCCATGTACGGTTGATCCCGAGGCGCAGACCAATCGGGTTTACCTTCTGACCCATTATGCTGTCTCCTCACGTTCACGCAGAATGATGCGCATGTTGCTCCACGGTTTCAAAATCTTTCCAACACGGCCACGAGCACGTGCTTTCCAGCGTTTCATAACCATAGCGCGACCTACAGAAGCTTCTGCGACAAACAGGTTGTCAACGTCAAGCTGGTGATTGTTTTCTGCATTGGCAATAGCAGATTCCAGAACCGCTTTCACATCTTTCGCGATGCGGCGCTTGGAAAATGCCAATTCAGCAACCGCTGCAGAAGCATTCTTGCCACGGATAGAAGCACAGACCAGGTTCAGCTTTTGCGGGCTGACACGGATCATTTTGGCGCGAGCCATTGCTTCGTTATCGGCAAGGCGACGCTCTGTCTTTTTCTTACCCATAACTTACTTCCTCTTGGCTTTCTTATCGGCAGCGTGACCATAATAGGTACGAGTCGGAGAGAACTCACCGAACTTATGACCAATCATGTCTTCTGTCACCAATACCGGGATAAATTTGTTACCGTTGTAGACACCGAAAGTCAGGCCTACGAATTGCGGCAAAATAGTGGAACGACGCGACCATGTCTTAATGACATCATTGCGACCGGACTCACGTGCCTTCTCAGCTTTACCAAGAAGGTAGCCGTCAACAAACGGTCCTTTCCATACGGAACGAGCCACGAGCCGGCCTCCTATTTCTTATGACGGCTGCGCATAATCAGCGCGTCCGTCTTCTTGTTGCTACGAGTGCGTTTACCCTTAGTCGGTTTACCCCAAGGTGTAACCGGATGACGGCCACCAGAGGTGCGACCTTCACCACCACCATGCGGGTGATCGACAGGGTTCATTGCCACACCACGGACAGACGGACGCTTGCCAAGCCAGCGATTACGGCCAGCTTTACCAAGTTTCACGTTCTGTTGATCCGGGTTGGAAACAGCGCCGATTGTTGCCAGACATTCACCACGGACCAGGCGAACTTCACCAGAACCGAGACGAAGCTGAGCGTACCCTTGGTCTTTACCAACGAGCTGAACGTAAGTACCAGCAGAACGCGCAATCTGACCACCCTTACCGGGCTTCAATTCGACGTTATGCACAATAGTACCAACCGGAATGTTTGCCAAAGGCATTGCATTACCCGGTTTTACGTCAACGCGCTGACCAGACACAACAGTGTCGCCAACTTGCAGGCGTTGCGGAGCGAGAATGTAAGACAATTCGCCGTCTTCGTAGCGAATAAGAGCGATAAAGGCCGTACGGTTAGGATCGTACTCAAGACGCTCAACTGTTGCCGCAACATCAAATTTCGCATTGCGTTTGAAATCGATAAAACGATAACGACGCTTGTGACCACCACCAATACGGCGAGAGGTAATACGACCAGTGTTGTTACGACCACCGGTCTTACGCAGACCTTCGGTCAGACCTTTGACCGGCTTGCCTTTGTAAAGATCGGAACGATCAACCAGAACCAGATTACGCTGGCCCGGAGTCGTCGGTTTGAATTTTTTCAAAGCCATGGTTTAGACCCCCGTCGTCACATCGATAGACTCACCTTCGGCGAGTGTAACGATTGCTTTTTTGACATCGGAACGACGACCAACGCGGCCACGGAAACGTTTGGTTTTACCTTTAGTAATAATGGTATTAACCGCCGTAACCTTCACACCAAACACTTCCTCGATAGCTTTGCGAACTTCAATTTTGTTCGCATCCATCGGTACACGGAAAGTGACTTGATTGTGTTCTGACAACAATGTCGCCTTTTCGGTGATAACCGGAGAACGCAGCAATTCAAACTTACGCTCAGAAGAAACGGTTACTTTGCTTGCTAGATATTTTGTCATGACAAGCGCTCCACCAATTTTTCGACTGCACCTTTGGTCAGAACCAATTTGTCAGCGCGAAGGATGTCGTAAACGTTGGCACCTTGACTTGGCAGAGCGTTGATGCCGGGAATATTGGCAATCGCGTTCTGGAAGTTGGCGTCAACATCGGTTGCATCGATAAACAGTGCAGAAGTCAGCTCCAGTGCTTTCAGCTTAGCAACTGCTTCTTTTGTTTTCGGGGCATCCAGCTTGGCTTCGTCAATAACAACCAACGCACCACCAGCTGCTTTCGCAGACAGCGCACATTTCAGGCCGAGTTTACGAACTTTCTTGTTCAGATCGTGTGCATAAGAGCGCACAACCGGACCATGAACGGTCGCACCGCCACGCATTTGGGTCGCACCTTTAAAGCCCTGACGAGCATTACCGGTACCCTTTTGCTTGAACGGTTTGGTTTTGACGATTGCCAATTCACCACGGGTTTTAACTTTGTGAGTACCGGTTTGGCGACGTGCCAATTGCCAGTTAACTACACGGTGAAGAATGTCAGCGCGCGGTTCAACACCAAAAATGGCGTCGTCCAGCTCAATATCGCCGACTTTCTTATTTTCAAGACTAATTACGTCGCACTTCATGCCACTTATTCCTCAGTCGCTTCCGGTGCTTCCGCAGCCGGTGCTTCTTGAGCAGCCGGAGCATCCACAACAGCAGCAGTCTTGATGGCTGCCGGGAACGGCAAACCTTCCGGCGCAACACGCTTGACAGCGTCTTTCACCAGAACGTAACCACCCTTGGCACCGGGCAAACCGCCCTTAACCATGATAAGACCACGCTCGCCATCAGTGGCGACGATTTCGAGATTCTGAACAGTCACACGCGCAGCACCCATATGACCTGCCATCTTCTTACCTTTGAAGACGCGGCCGGGGTCCTGACATTGACCGGTGGAACCATGTGAACGGTGAGAGATTGATACACCGTGAGAAGCACGAAGACCGCCAAAGTTGTGACGTTTCATGCCCCCTGCAAAGCCTTTACCGATGGAAGTACCAGTAACGTCTACGTACTGACCAACCACAAAGTGTTCTGCAGAAATTTCTGCACCCACTTCGATAAGACCTTCAGGCTCCACGCGGAATTCAGCCAGTTTGGCTTTCGGCTCCACCTTATTAGCGGCGAAGTGCCCGCGCATGGGCTTGCTCACGTTCTTGACCTTGGCGCTACCAAATCCGAGCTGCACTGCCGTGTAGCCATCCTTGTCTTCGGTACGCTGCGCAACGACTTGGGTGTCGACTTTCAACACTGTAACGGGAACATGGTTACCGTTATCAGCAAAAAGGCGGGTCATTCCCAATTTTTGCGCGATGAGACCAGATCGCATCTGCCCTAATCCTTTAAAGCTTAATTTCAACATCAACGCCGGACGCGAGGTCCAGCTTCATGAGCGCATCAACAGTCTGCGGCGTAGGATCCACAATGTCTAAAAGACGTTTGTGAGTACGCGTTTCGAACTGCTCACGAGACTTTTTATTTACGTGAGGAGAACGCAGAATGGTGAAACGCTCGATACGAGTCGGTAAAGGGATTGGACCCTTTACCTGAGCACCTGTACGCTTGGCGGTGTTTACGATCTCTTTCGCGGACTGATCCAGTACGCGATGATCGAACGCTTTCAAGCGGATACGGATATTTTGGTGTTCCATAAGGTGTTTTACCTAACTCAGACAACAAAAAAACATCGACATTCTCTATCCTTAACCAGGAAAATCGAGAACGCCGAATACTCATCCCCTTAATGGGGTGAAAGAGCGAATGACGGGTTTATAAGAGAGACCGCCCTTCGATGCAAGGGAAAAATGACTCTTTTTTTATATTCCCGCCTTTCCTGTCCATTTGCACAGGAAAAAGAGAAAAAAGGCCTCCTGCTTTTGGCAGGAGGCCTTTCTTTTTAACCTTGTGAGAGGTCGATTAGTCGAGGATCGTGGACACAACGCCCGCGCCGACTGTACGGCCACCTTCACGGATCGCAAAACGCAGACCCTCGTCCATTGCGATCGGTGTCAACAGTTCGATTTCGAACTCAACGTTATCACCAGGCATAACCATCTCGGTGCCTTCCGGCAAAGAAATAGAACCTGTTACGTCTGTTGTACGGAAGTAGAACTGCGGACGGTAGTTCGCGAAGAACGGCGTGTGACGGCCACCTTCTTCTTTTGTAAGAATGTAAGCTTCGCCTTTGAACTTTTTGTGCGGCTTGATAGAACCCGGCTTCGCCAGAACCTGACCACGCTCAACGTCGTCACGTTTTGTACCACGCAACAAAGCACCGATGTTGTCGCCAGCTTCACCGCTATCCAGCAGCTTGCGGAACATTTCAACACCTGTACAAATCGTTTTCGTGGTGTCACGGATACCAACGATTTCAATCTCGTCGTTCACGTTGATCACGCCACGCTCAACACGGCCTGTTACAACTGTACCACGACCGGAGATAGAGAACACGTCCTCGATCGGCATCAGGAACGGCAGGTCTTTCGCACGTTCCGGCTGCGGGATGTATTCGTCAACAGCAGCCATCAGCTTCAGGATGGATTCTTTACCGATGTTGTCATCACGGCCTTCCAGTGCTGCCAAAGCAGAACCGGCAACAACCGGAATGTCGTCACCCGGGAATTCGTAAGAAGACAACAACTCACGGATTTCCATTTCAACCAGTTCAAGCAACTCTTCGTCGTCAACTTGGTCAACTTTGTTCATGTAAACAACCAGAGCCGGAACACCAACTTGGCGCGCCAACAGGATGTGCTCACGTGTTTGCGGCATCGGGCCGTCAGCAGCGTTAACAACCAGGATCGCGCCGTCCATTTGAGCAGCACCAGTGATCATGTTTTTAACGTAGTCGGCGTGGCCCGGGCAATCTACGTGTGCGTAGTGACGAGCTTCTGTTTCATATTCTACGTGTGCCGTAGAAATGGTGATGCCGCGTGCTTTTTCTTCCGGCGCTTTATCGATGTCAGCGTAATCAGAAAATTCTGCGCCGCCAGCTTCCGCCAATACTTTTGTGATCGCCGCTGTCAGCGTGGTTTTACCGTGGTCAACGTGGCCTACGGTACCAATGTTACAGTGCGGTTTATTACGTTCAAACTTTGCCTTAGCCATAACTAAGTAACTCCAATTAAAATTTAGGTAAGCTGGACCGGATTAACCGGCCAGCTTTTCTTTGATTTCTTCAGCAACGTTGTTCGGCACTTCTGAGTAGTGATCGAACTGCATCGTGAACTGTGCGCGACCTTGAGACAAGGAACGCAGGTTGTTCACATAACCAAACATGTTGGCCAGCGGAACGTTAGCTGTAACGACACGCGCGATACCGCGTTGATCCATAGAACCGACCTGACCACGACGGGAGTTCAGGTCACCGATGATGTCACCCATATATTCATCAGGTGTAACAACTTCGACTTTCATCATAGGCTCAAGCAGTTTCGGTTTGGATTCTCTCATTGCCTGACGGAAAGCAGCACGGGCTGCAATTTCGAAGGCCAGAACAGAGGAGTCAACATCGTGATAAGCACCGTCGAACAGTTCTGCACGAACACCCACAACCGGGAACCCGGCAATCGCACCAGCTTCCATAGAGGTTGAAAGACCTTTTTCAACACCCGGAACATATTCACGCGGCACGTTACCACCAACGATAGAGCTCTTGAATTCAAATTGCTCTTCGCCGTTCGCATCCATCGGCTCGAATTTGATTTGTACGCGTGCGTACTGACCAGAACCACCGGACTGTTTCTTGTGCGTGTAATCGACAGTCACTTCCTGACCGAAAGATTCACGATAAGCAACCTGCGGCGCACCGACGTTTGCTTCGACTTTGAATTCACGCTTCATACGATCAACAAGAATGTCGAGGTGCAATTCGCCCATACCGGAAATAACAGTTTGACCTGTCTCGTGGTCTGTCTTCACGCGGAAAGACGGATCTTCCGCAGCCAGACGAGCCAGAGCGATACCCATTTTTTCCTGGTCGGCTTTTGATTTCGGCTCAACTGCGATTTCGATAACCGGCTCCGGGAACTCCATACGTTCCAGAATAACTTGGCTATCACTTGCGCACAGAGTATCCCCTGTTGTTGTGTCTTTCAAACCAACCAAGGCAACGATATCACCAGCAGCAGCTTCTTTGATTTCTTCACGTTCAGCAGAATGCATCAACAGCATACGGCCGATACGTTCTTTTTTGCCTTTAACCGTGTTGACCACGTAAGAACCGGCTTCAAGTTTACCAGAGTAAATACGGGCAAATGTCAGCGAGCCAACAAACGGATCGTTCATGATTTTGAAAGCCAGAGCAGAGAACGGCGCGTCAACAGAGTTAGGACGCGTAATTTCTTTTTCCGGGTCTTTCGCATCAACACCACGAATCGCTGCAATGTCGGTCGGAGCCGGCATATAATCGATTACGGCATCAAGAAGCGGTTGAACACCTTTGTTTTTAAAGGCTGTACCACACAGAACCGGTACAAACGACAAACCAATTGTCCCTTTACGGATACATTTGATTAATGTTTCTTCGTCCGGCTCGTTACCTTCGAGGTACGCTTCCATTGCATCGTCGTCTTGCTCAACAGCCGTTTCAACGAGGCGTGTACGGTAATCAGCAGCTTGGTCAGCGAGATCAGCCGGAATATCGACATAGTCGAATTGCGCACCGAGTTCTTCACCGGACCAAATAGCAGCTTTCATTTTGATCAGGTCAACGTGACCTGCATATTCAGCTTCAGAACCGACTGGCAATTGCGTTACCAGCGGAACAGCACCGAGGCGATCAACGATCATATCTACACAACGGTAGAAATCTGCGCCCATACGGTCCATTTTGTTAACAAAACACATACGCGGTACGTTGTATTTATCAGCCTGACGCCAAACAGTTTCAGATTGCGGTTCAACACCGGCAACGGAGTCAAACACACAAACCGCACCGTCGAGTACACGCAAAGAACGCTCTACCTCAATGGTAAAGTCCACGTGACCGGGGGTGTCAATGATGTTTACACGGTGATCGCGCCAGAACGTCGTGGTCGCAGCAGAAGTGATCGTGATACCACGTTCTTGTTCCTGCTCCATCCAGTCCATGGTCGCATTACCGTCGTGCACTTCACCAATCTTGTAAGATTTACCGGTGTAGTACAGAATTCGTTCAGTAGTAGTCGTTTTACCCGCATCAATGTGAGCCATGATGCCGATATTACGATACTTCTCCAAAGGATATGATTTTGACATGAAAAATGTCCGTCCTTACCAGCGATAATGAGAGAAGGCTTTGTTGGCTTCCGCCATACGGTGAGTGTCTTCACGTTTCTTAACGGCAGCACCTCGGTTTTGAGCCGCATCCAGCAATTCGCCAGTCAAACGGTCAGCCATAGTGTTTTCGCTACGCTTACGGGAAGCATCAATGATCCAGCGAATGGCAAGCGCCTGACGGCGTGTCGCACGAACTTCAACCGGAACCTGGTATGTAGCACCACCGACACGACGAGAACGTACTTCGACAGCAGGCTTAACATTTTCCAGAGCTTCATGGAACTGAGCAACCGGATCGTTACCGGTTTTCTTTTCCATATTTTCCAAAGCACCATATACAATTTTCTCAGCGGCAGATTTTTTACCGTCGAGCATCAAACCGTTCATGAATTTGGTCAGTACGATATCACCGTACTTCGCATCAGGCAGAACGATACGCTTTTCAGCAGCGCGTCTACGAGACATATCCTATTCCCCTTATTTCGGACGCTTCGCGCCGTATTTAGAACGACGTTGGCGACGGTCTTGAAGACCTTGTGTATCCAAAGTACCGCGAATGATGTGGTAACGAACACCCGGCAAATCTTTTACACGGCCGCCACGGATCATGACAACAGAGTGTTCTTGCAGGTTGTGACCTTCACCCGGGATGTAAGACGAAACTTCAAAGCCGTTAGTCAGGCGCACACGGGCAACCTTACGAAGGGCTGAGTTCGGCTTTTTGGGAGTAGTTGTATAGACGCGCGTACAAACGCCACGTTTTTGCGGACATGCTTCCATAGCAGGAACCATGTTACGAACCGGCTTCGCTTTACGCGATTTGCGGATCAATTGGTTAATAGTAGGCATAAGCAGTGTATTCCTTGACACACTCGCAACGGTACAGCGCGCTAAAACAATAAAAAACTAACGGTCCGGCTTCCCTTCCCGTCAGATAATTTCGGCGGATGCTATAACGTTCCTGTTACAACAATGTGAACCCTATCAAAAAAAGATAGACTCCACCACTTAATAGGCGGGGCATCCTATGGATTTCTGAGGTTTTGTCAAGCAAAACTACATAACGGCACGGGCCTGCCTCATAAAACTGTTAATTCCGTCACAAAGCTTCTGAGACTCTTTCAACAGAACGTCCGATTTGTTTTGTACCAAATGCGAGGCTTCTCCTGTCTCACGGGCCCCATCTGCAACATCTGAAATTTTCACATTCACATCTTGCGTACCATTAGCTGCTTGCTCAATACTTCGCGCAATTTCGGATGTTGCAGCTGTCTGTTCTTGAACAGCTGCCGAAACCGACTCATTTGATTGCGCGATGAAATCGACCTGCGAGACAATTTTTTCAATACCTTCTACAGTCTGTTGCGTCGCGTCCTGAATAGCTTTCACTTGCGTTTCAATTTGATCCGTCGCCAAGGATGTCTGTTTGGCCAACTCTTTAACTTCAGTTGCGACAACCGCAAAACCTTTCCCGGCAACCCCTGCCCGCGCGGCTTCAATCGTCGCATTCAAAGCCAACATGTTGGTTTGATTCGAAATATCACGAATCAAATTTACCACCGATGTAATCTGGCCTGACGACATTGATAAATTTTTTACTTCCTGCGAAATCCGTTCACTATCTGCCTGGGCAAGTAACGTGACTTCTGATGCCTTGCTCACTTGTGCACTTATTTCATTAATTGATGCGGTGAGCTCTTCTGATGCAGCAGAGACCGTCTGGGCATTTTGCGTCGCCCGTTCAGCAGCAGCCGCTACTTCCGTGGAATTTTGAGCTGTACATTCTGCAATTCGTTCCATGCCTCGTGCCGCGTCTTCCACTTCTTCAGACGTTTCACTCACCGTTGCAGAAACCTTTAAGACATCTTCCTCGAAATGGTTCAATGTATCTGAAAAAACATCAACTTTATGCCCCATTGCTTCAACAGCGCTATTCACCTTCTGGCTGGCGACCTTATAATCCCCTAACATCCCTTCCATAACAATTTTGCGCCAATATTTATTTTGTGCAACATGTTGAGTACATGCCGAAGATTCACGCATAAAAGCATCGCAACGATCAATAATATCATTCATCAGATACAGCAGTTCATTTACACCACCTTCGCCGCGTATATCGGTAATACGAACTTCAAAATCCCCTTGCAAAACTTGCCTGAGTTCAGCAATAGCATGGTTGATTTGATCTTGCTTTACGAACATTTTACCCTCCCATCGACATGATAAGGTGGTTGTATTCCTTACCACTGCTCTCAATTAATTTAACGACCTCTGCCATTGCGGCATTCATCCCCTCTTTCGGAGAAGAGTAGCTTTGTTCTAATTTGAGAAGACTGTCATAAAGAGGAATAATTGAAGCTGTCACAATCTCTTTGTCCGGTACACGCCTATTGCTGTGATACCCAACAATATTGCCGGATAGGTCGAAACTCGGTGTGACATGAGCTAAAACCCAATAATGATCCCCATTTACAGAACGGTTGATGACATAGGCAAACACTTCCTGCCCCGATGCAATCGTATCCCATAAAAATTTAAAAATGCAGCGCGGCATATGGGGATGACGAATTATATTGTGATTTTTTCCAATGACATCACGCGCAGATATACCTGCAATCTGTGCAAATGTACGGTTTGCATAAGTAATAATGCCCTTCGTGTCTGTTTTTGAAACAATGACATCATTCTTATCAAAAAAACGTTCCTTACCAGTGAGTTCTGGATTTCCATAGAGTCCCATATTTTATCCCTGTTTACACAGTTTTTTTAATTAAGTTAATTTTTTATACTCGTATCTCAAGCATTTCGCATACAGTGAAAAATGTCAGTAAAACAAGTATTTTCTCAATCTGATATATAAGACACATAATCAAAGGTTGTCTACGGTCAATGTAAACGTTACATATTTTTTATATTTATTTTTTACAAATAAGAAGCACTCTCAAAACCTCAACCAAATTAGATTCATTTACCTTCGTCCAAATCATCAAAGATATTTTTCTTGAAGGTGGTTTTATAGTCGTATTAGGTCCTGTTGACAAAGTATTTTACCCATACCCGAATTGATGTGACCTGCACGAAGCCAAGGAAACTGAGCATCGTCTTGTCATACCGAGTTGCAACCCGGCGAGCATTTTTGAGTTTGTTGAAGCAGCGTTCAACCTGATTTCTCAAGCCATATACGAAATCATCAACGGGAGTGATTTCCTTTCGGTTTTTCCGCATTGGGATCATGGCGTATCCACCGCGTTTCTCCATATCGTCCCGAATGGAGTTTGCATCGTAGCCTTTGTCTGCCAATAGAACCTTGGCATCTGGACCACCCCATTCCATCAATGGAGCATACCCTTTGTAATCTGATGTTTGGCCTTCGCTGATTTCCAGAGCTATTGGCAAGCCTTCGGCATTTGTTCGAAGGTGTATTTTGGACGTAAAGCCACCTTTTGAACGGCCGAGATCCTCTTTTTGAGTCCCCCTTTTGCCCCAGCAGCCTGATGATGGGCTCTGATGATTGTGCTATCTATCATTTGCACTGTATCTGGAACGGCTTTGGCATCGTTCAAGGCATCCAGTAGAACATCCCAAACGCCGAGCAATGTCCAGCGGCGGAATTGACGATAAACAGAGGACCATTTACCGAAGTAATTGGGGAGGTCACGCCAAGGTGCTCCTGTCCGGGCAATCCAAAAAATACCATCAAGAGTGAGGCGGTGATTTGAGGGAGGACGGCCAGATTTTGGCCCTTGGGCATGAAGGAATGGCTCGAAGAATAACCATTCATCGTCGCTCATCAAATTCCGCATAGACTTCTCCTCATAAAAAGAAGTCTTGAATCACATTCTAAGCAATTTGTGAACCCACTTTGTCAACAGGACCTAATCATATTGATTAAAAGGCGTATATTCCAGAAAAAGAAAGGTTCCTAATATGTCCTATCGGAGAAACATAATATATCTATGTTTAACTCTGTCATTTCTTCTCTCACTTTCTGCTTGTAACACCATGGAAGGTGTTGGCGAAGATGTACAAAAAGCAGGACAATGGATTGAAGAAAAAGCAAAGAAATAGATTTCAAGTATTCGTAAATAAAAAAAAGCCGGGTAGAACAAATTGCTCTACCCGGCTTTTTATTGTTTAAGCTTTTGCTTACTCAGCTGGTGCTAACGGTGCGTCTGATACACCTTCTGCACCTGGCAAAGCCGCTGCATGTGCAGCTTCCGCTTCAGCTTGTGCCGCCGCTGCTGCCGCTGCTGCCTGTTCGTGTTCCGGTACATAACCGGCTTCACGATCACGCTCCGCAGCAACCTGACGGATTTTGTTCATGTAAGCACCTGTCCCTGCCGGGATCAAACGACCCACGATGACGTTCTCTTTCAGGCCCAACAAGTAATCTTTCTTGCCGGAAACAGCCGCTTCGGTAAGAACGCGTGTTGTTTCCTGGAAAGACGCTGCAGAGATGAAAGATTGCGTTTGCAAAGAAGCTTTCGTGATACCAAGTAAGATCGGTTGCCCTGCAGCGATACGATCGCCACGTTCTTCCGCTTTCTTGTTTTCACGACGGAATTCAACACGATCCACTTGTTCCCCAACCAAGAAGGTTGTGTCACCCGGTTCTGTGATTTCCACTTTCTGCAACATCTGACGCGCAATCGTTTCGATATGCTTATCGTTAATCATAACCCCTTGCAGACGGTAAACTTCCTGAATTTCTGCAATCAAGAATTCAGCCAGTGCCTCAACACCCTTAACACGCAGGATGTCATGGGGAACCGGGCTACCATCCATCAACGGATCACCTTTACGAACGTAGTCACCTTCCTGAACGGAAATGTGCTTACCCTTGGGAACGAGGAATTCCATCGGTTCAGCATCATCACCTTCTGGTGTCACCACGATACGACGTTTGTTCTTGTAATCCTTACCGAAGGTAACACGACCATCAATATCAGAGATAATCGCGTGATCTTTCGGTTTACGGGCTTCGAACAATTCCGCAACGCGTGGCAGACCACCTGTAATGTCACGTGTCTTCGCAGATTCACGCGGGATACGTGCCAAAGTGTCACCGGCGTGAACGACATCGCCGTCGCTTACAGACAGAACCGCATCAACAGAAACGTAGTATTTCGCTTCGTTACCGCTTGCAAGATTTTGCAGGTTCCCGTTTTCATCAACGATTGCCAAGTGCGGACGCAACTCAGCACCAGCCGGCAGGGATTTCCAGTCAACGATAACTTTAGAAGCAATACCTGTTGCTTCGTCAGTTTGTTCGGCAATGGAAACACCATCCATAAGATCAACGTACTTCACAGTACCGTTGACTTCTGTCAGAACCGGCAGCGTGTGCGGATCCCATTCCGCCAGCTTTGTACCACGTTCAACCTTTTGCTTATCGGTCACGAACAATTTGGCACCATACTGGATACGGTGACGGGCACGCTCTTTACCAACGTTATCGATCAACAACATTTCAGTATTACGGCTCATGACCGTATCAATACCGGAAGAGTTCTTAACCGTCTGGCAGCTGATCAATTGGATCGTACCATCATGAGAAGTCTCAATGCTGTTTTGTTCTGCACCACGTTGGGCCGCCCCACCGATGTGGAACGTACGCATGGTCAACTGAGTACCCGGCTCACCAATGGACTGGGCAGCGATAACGCCGACCGCTTCGCCACGGTTTACCTTCGTGTTACGGGCCAGATCACGACCATAACATGTTGCGCAAACGCCGTTTTCAGCTTCACACGTCAGAACGGAACGGATCTTGACAGTTTCAACACCCGCAGCCTCGATCATAGCGGCGGCTTCTTCTTCAATCAGACCTCCGGCCGGAAGGAGAACTTCGCCTGTCTCAGGATGCATGATGTCTTCACCAGCTGAACGCCCAAGGATACGTTCATAAAGGCTGACAATTTCATCACCGCCATCCATAACCGCACGAGTCGTCAGACCGTTTTCAGTTCCACAATCATCTTCGAAGATGATGCAATCTTGTGCAACGTCAACCAGACGACGTGTCAAGTAACCGGAGTTCGCTGTTTTCAACGCCGTATCGGCAAGACCCTTACGGGCACCGTGTGTGGAGTTGAAGTACTCAAGAACACTCAAGCCTTCTTTAAAGTTCGCGATAATCGGTGTTTCAATGATCTCGCCAGACGGCTTCGCCATCAAACCACGCATACCGCCAAGCTGACGCATCTGAGCTGTGGAACCACGGGCACCGGAGTGTGCCATCATGTAAACGGAGTTGACCGGAACCCCCGGTTCAACACGAGAAATTTCCGCCATCATCTCGCTCGTCACCTGATCGTTACAATGTGACCACGCATCGACGACTTTGTTGTATTTCTCACGCTGAGTAATCAAACCGTCCATATACTGACGTTCGAACTCTTTCACCGCATCTTTGGTTTCATCAACCAAACGGGCTTTGGCTTCCGGGATAACCATATCGTCTTTACCGAAGGAAATACCGGCTTTACAAGCCCATTTGAAACCGAGGCCCATGATACGGTCACAGAAAATAACCGTCTCTTTCTGACCAACGTGGCGATAAACTTCACCGATTACGTTAGAGACGTCTTTCTTGGTCAACAACTTGTTGATCAAGGAGAATGGAACCTTCGGATCACGTGGTAACAATTCAGACAGCAACATACGGCCCGGTGTTGTTTCCACACGTTCCACGATTTCGTTACCATCAGCATCAATCGTGCGGTAACGACACGTTACTTTCGCATGCAGGCTGACCGCATCGTTATCAAGTGCCTGGTGAATTTCACCTACACCGGAGAATGCCATGCCTTCGCCCTTCTCGCCTTCCAATTCCATGGAAAGATAATAGATACCGAGTACGATATCCTGAGACGGCACGATGATCGGCTTACCTGAAGCCGGTTGCAGGATGTTGTTTGTAGACATCATCAAGACACGGGCTTCGAGCTGTGCTTCCAAAGAAAGCGGTACGTGAACCGCCATTTGGTCACCGTCAAAGTCAGCGTTAAAGGCTGTACAAACAAGCGGGTGCAACTGAATCGCTTTACCTTCAACCAATGTCGGCTCGAACGCTTGAATGCCAAGACGGTGCAATGTCGGTGCACGGTTCAGCATAACCGGATGTTCACGGATAACTTCTTCGAGGATATCCCAAACTTCCGGACGTTCTTTTTCCACCATACGTTTGGCCGCCTTAATGGTGGTTGCCATGCCGTACAGTTCGAGTTTCGCATAGATAAACGGTTTGAACAGTTCCAGTGCCATTTTTTTGGGCAGACCGCACTGATGAAGCATCAGTTCCGGGCCAACCACGATAACAGAACGACCAGAATAATCGACGCGTTTACCCAACAGGTTTTGACGGAAACGACCTTGCTTCCCTTTCAGCATATCAGAAAGAGATTTCAACGGACGCTTGTTCGCACCTGTAATCGGGCGGGAGCGACGGCTGTTGTCAAACAACGCATCAACGGATTCCTGTAACATACGTTTTTCGTTACGTACGATGATTTCCGGAGCACGCAGTTCGATCAGTCGTTTCAAACGGTTGTTCCGGTTGATCACACGACGATAAAGGTCGTTGAGGTCGGACGTCGCAAAACGACCGCCATCCAATGGAACCAACGGACGCAATTCCGGCGGAATGACCGGAACGACTTCCAAGATCATCCATTCCGGGCGAGAACCAGATTCCATGAAAGCTTCAACCAACTTCAGACGCTTCACCAGCTTCTTACGCTTGGCTTCGGAATTGGTATCACGCAGTTCTTCACGCAGATCTTCCAATTCGTCTTCCAGATGGATTTCAGCCAGCATGTCACGGATTGCTTCCGCACCGATACCAGCAGTAAAGGCATCCTGACCGTATTCTTCAACCGCATTTGTATACTGTTCTTCGCTCAGCAGTTCTTTTTGCTTCAGCGGAGTCAGACCCGGTTCGATCACAACGAAGTTCTCAAAATAGAGAACACGTTCCAGATCTTTCAAGGTCATATCCAGCAACAGGCCGATACGGGACGGCAGAGATTTCAAGAACCAGATATGCGCAACAGGCGCCGCCAGTTCGATATGGCCCATACGTTCACGACGGACTTTGGTCAAAGTGACTTCAACACCGCACTTTTCACAGACGATGCCTTTGTACTTCATGCGCTTATATTTACCGCACAAGCACTCGTAATCTTTGACCGGGCCGAAGATACGCGCACAGAACAAACCATCACGTTCCGGTTTGAACGTACGGTAGTTGATCGTTTCCGGCTTTTTAATTTCGCCGTAGGACCAAGAGCGGATTTTCTCCGGACTTGCGATATTGATTTGCAGATTATCGAACTGTTGAGCGCCGCTAACCTGCCCAAAGAATTTCATCAATTCCGACATATTAGTAATTCCCTTGGTTCATGTTGACGTTCAGGCCGAGAGCTTGCAGTTCTTTGACCAAGACGTTGAAGGATTCCGGAATACCGGCTTCGAAGGAGTCTTCACCACGTACGATCGCTTCGTAAACTTTCGTACGACCGGAAACGTCATCGGATTTAACCGTGAGCATTTCCTGCAAGGTGTAAGCCGCACCGTAAGCTTCCAGTGCCCAAACTTCCATCTCACCGAAGCGCTGACCACCGAACTGAGCTTTACCACCCAATGGCTGTTGCGTGACCAAGCTGTACGGGCCGATAGAACGGGCGTGCAGTTTGTCATCAACCAAGTGGTGCAGTTTCAACATGTAGATGTAACCCACTGTGACCTGACGGTGGAACTGATCCCCCGTACGGCCATCATACAGTGTGGATTGACCAGAAGTGGCATAACCCGCCATTTCCAAATGCTTGGAAATATCATCCTGTGTCGCACCATCAAAGACCGGCGTTGCCATCGGGACACCCTTGCGCAGGTTACCTGCCAATTCGTCCACTTCAGCGTCATCCATCTCGGAAACATATTCATTGTAGATGTCGTCACCATACGCATATTGCAGTTTTTCACGAACACCGTCGTAAGCACCGCTACGTTTGGCAGCATCCAGTTGTTCACCAATTTGGCGACCCAGACCGGCAGCAGCCCAACCCAAATGCGTTTCAAGGATCTGACCAACGTTCATACGTGAAGGCACACCCAACGGGTTCAGTACGACATCAACCGGCGTACCGTCTTCGGAATATGGCATGTCTTCCATAGGAACGATGCGGGAGATAACCCCTTTGTTCCCGTGACGACCAGCCATTTTATCACCCGGTTGCAACTTACGCTTGATCGCAACGAAGACTTTAACCATCTTCATCACGCCCGGTGGCAATTCGTCACCACGTTGCAGTTTTTCAACTTTGTTTTCAAAGCGTTCCTGAACGGCGGAAATACCGTCGTCAAAGTGCTTTTTCAAAGACTCAACGTCAGACTGAACGGCATCATCTTCAACAGAAACATGAACCAACTGACCCGGATTAAATGCATCAAGCATTTCTTCGGTAATCGGCACACCTGTTTCCATACCGTTCGGACCGGCAACCGCGATTTGACCGACAACAGTCGATTTCATACGCGCAGCCAAGTTCCGTTCGTGAATTTTACGTTCGTCGTCACGGTCTTTTGCAAGACGTTCGATTTCAGAGCGTTCAATTGCCAACGCACGTTCGTCTTTTTCCACACCACGGCGGTTAAAGACGCGAACTTCGACAACCGTACCTGTTGCACCCGGAGGCATACGCAAGGACGTATCACGAACGTCAGAAGCTTTCTCACCGAAGATCGCACGCAGAAGTTTTTCTTCCGGTGTCATCGGGCTTTCGCCTTTCGGTGTCACTTTACCAACGAGGATATCGCCAGCTTTCACTTCCGCACCGATATAAACGATACCAGCTTCGTCGAGGTTTTTCAGCGCTTCTTCACCGACGTTCGGGATATCGCGTGTGATTTCTTCCTGACCAAGTTTGGTATCACGGGCCATAACTTCAAATTCTTCCAAGTGAATGGAAGTAAAGACGTCATCGCGAACGATACGTTCAGAAATCAGGATGGAATCCTCGAAGTTGTAACCGTTCCACGGCATAAAGGCCACAAGCACGTTACGACCCAAAGCCAGATCACCAAGGTCTGTTGACGGACCATCCGCCAGAACTGTACCGACTTCAACCGTATCGCCAACTTTAACAAGCGGGCGTTGGTTGATACAGGTGTTCTGGTTGGAACGTTTAAATTTCTTCAACGTATAGATATCAACACCAACAGTGGACGCATCGTCACCTTCGGCGCGAACCACAATACGGGTCGCATCAACGGTATCGATCACACCGGCACGTTTAGCCACAATGGCCGCGCCGGAATCGCGCGCAACAACTTCTTCCATGCCAGTACCGACCAACGGTGCATCTGCTTGCAGCAGCGGAACCGCCTGACGTTGCATGTTTGAACCCATCAAGGCACGGTTGGCGTCATCGTTTTCCAGGAACGGGATCATCGCTGCGGCGACAGAGACAATCTGTTTCGGGGAAACGTCGATCAAAGTGATATCTTCAGGACGGGCCATGATATATTCACCCGCCTGACGACAAGAAACCAAGTCATCAACGAAACGACCGTTTTCATCCAAGGCCGCATTGGCCTGTGCCACAGTGTAACGCCCTTCCTGCATAGCAGAAAGATACATAACCTCATCCGTCACCTGACCGTTTTCAACTTTACAATACGGGCTTTCGATAAAGCCGTATTTGTTGACGCGGGCATAAGTGGACAAAGAGTTGATCAAACCAATGTTCGGCCCCTCAGGGGTTTCAATCGGGCAGATACGACCATAGTGCGTCGGGTGTACGTCACGAACTTCGAAGCCCGCACGTTCACGCGTCAGACCACCCGGGCCCAAGGCTGACAGACGACGCTTGTGCGTAACTTCTGACAACGGGTTGGTTTGGTCCATAAACTGTGACAGCTGCGAAGAACCGAAGAATTCACGAACCGCAGCCGCAGCCGGTTTCGCATTGATCAGGTCGTGCGGCATAACTGTGTCAATATCCACAGAGCCCATACGTTCCTTGATCGCGCGTTCCATACGCAGCAGACCGATACGGTATTGGTTTTCCATCAATTCACCAACAGAGCGAACACGACGGTTGCCCAAGTGGTCAATATCGTCGATCTCGCCACGACCGTCTTTCAATTCAACGAGGATTCGCAGAACTTCCAGAATATCTTCACGGCGCAATGTACGCAGCGTATCGGGCAAATCGTCAAAACCGAGACGCATGTTCATCTTCACACGACCAACAGCAGACAGGTCATAACGTTCTTGATCGAAGAACAAGCTTTCAAACAAGGATTCAGCAGACTCAAGGGTCGGCGGTTCCCCCGGACGCATAACACGGTAGATATCGATCAGCGCTTCTTCACGAGTTGAGTTCTTGTCTACCGATAGTGTGTTGCGCATATACGGACCAATATTCACATGGTCGATAGACAGCAACGGCAATTCAGTCATGCCGGCATTTTCCAGCTCTTCCAGCAATTCCGCTGTCAGCTCACCACCTGCTTCAACAAAGATTTCACCGGTTTTTTCGTTCACCAAATCGGTGGAAACAAACTTCCCGATCAATTCTTCATTAGAAACCAGAATATCTTTCACACCGGCTTCTGCCAATTTCTTGGCTTGACGCGGTGTTACTTTCTTACCGACGGTCAGAACGGTTTCACCTGTTTTCGCATCGACAACATCGTGAAGCAGCTTAACGCCCTTCAAACGGTCTGCGTCGAACGTGGTTTGCCAGCCTTTTTTACCACGTGTATATTCCACGGTGGTGTAGAAGAAATTGAGAATATCTTCTGGGGACATACCAACGCGATCTTCCAGTGCAACATTTTCACCGGCATTACGTTTGTTGGCTGTTTCGTCGTTATCCAGTGCCATCAACAATGTTGTGACGGGCAATTTACGGCGACGGTCGATACGAACATACAAAATGTCTTTCGCATCAAATTCAAAATCCAACCAGGAACCGCGATAAGGGATGATACGTGCAGCAAACAGATACTTACCTGAGGAGTGCGTTTTCCCTTTATCATGATCGAAGAACACACCGGGTGAACGGTGCATCTGAGAAACGATAACACGTTCCGTTCCGTTGACAACGAAGGTACCGTTAGATGTCATAAACGGCATATCGCCCATGTAAACATCTTGTTCTTTAATGTCGCGAACAGAGCGCGCACCAGTATCTTCGTCAACATCCCAAACGACCAGACGCAAGGTCATTTTCAACGGGGCAGAATACGTCATGCCACGTTGCTGACATTCTTCAACGTCATATTTGGGTTCTTCAAATTCGTAAGACACATATTCCAGCGTGCCACGCTCGCTAAAGTCATTAATCGGGAAAACCGATTTAAAGACAGCTTCCAAACCGTTATCAATACGGTCTTGCGGCTTTACTTTGGCTTGCAGGAAATGTTCGTAGGAAGATTTTTGAACCTCGATCAGGTTCGGCATCGGGGCAACAGTCGGAATACGACCGAAGCTCTTACGGATACGCTTGCGGTTAATTAGCGGATTCGCCATTATTTTCCTCAAGTTATTTTCAGGTTGGACACCAATTGCACCTCGGGTCGCCGAATCCTTAATGCAACGTCGTTCCATAAGCCCCCAAGACGGGGACAACTCCTTGACAGTTACCAACTTTATCGGCCACGGCGGGGCCTATCCGGGCGGGTAACACAGGATGCCTTCACCTGCGACACAGACAAAGACAGCCGGGCCGGATCGGACACATTAATCCAATCCAGCCCAGCGATTTGTTGTGCTGTTTATATAAGCTGCAGAAAAAAAGTAAAGCAAAAAGTCACAACAACAAAAAACAGTCATAAAAAAAACGGCCCCGATATAGGGCCGTTTTCTTCGAATTACTCGATAAGCAATAGTGCTTATTTATCAAGCAAAGAACACTCGTTCTCTTCGTCGATCTTGCCAGATTCAACGATCTTGATGATGCGTGCATTCTCGGAACCCATCGGGCAACCGCATTTGTATTCGCCAGATGCTTCGTGAAGCTCGGCTTGACGCAGGTGCCATTGTGCAACTTTTCTGTGATCTGCAGCTAACATATTATCTTTTCCTCTATTGGGTAATACTGTGAACGCTATCCTTTTAGAGGAAGGGTTTTAATTAAACAAGCCCCGAACTTAGAGGAATTCTATCTTTCTTTCATGGAGCAAACAAAAGAAAAAGCGGCCTCCAAACAGAGACCGCTTTTTGCAAAATCTAAAGCGAAATGCTTTTTAGAAATTACTTCAGCTCGACTGTAGCGCCAGCTGCTTCCAATTTCTTTTTCAGCTCTTCAGCTTCGTCTTTGCCTACGCCTTCTTTAACCGGCTTCGGAGCACCTTCGACGAGCTCTTTAGCTTCTTTCAGGCCGAGACCTGTGATAGCGCGTACTTCTTTAATGACGTTGATTTTCTTGTCGCCAGCAGCAGCCAAGATGACGTCAAAGTCAGTTTTTTCTTCAGCAGCTTCAGCAGCCGGGCCAGCAGCAGCAGCTACAGCAACCGGAGCAGCAGCAGATACGCCCCATTTGTCTTCCAACAGTTTGGACAGCTCAGCAGCTTCCATAACAGTCAATGCAGAGAGGTCTTCAACCAACTTATCGAGGTCAGCCATTGTTCATAAACTCCTAGAACTTTAGTTCTGTAAAAATAAAAATCAAAACACGTAAGACTTACGCGTCGCTCGAGCCATAAGCGCCGAATACGCGAGCCAATTGGCCAGCCGGTGCTTGAGTAACAGCAGCCAACTTCTGAGCCGGAGCTTGAAGCAGGCCAACAAGTTTGCCGCGCAGCTCGTCCAGTGACGGCATAGAAGCCAAAGCTTTCACACCATCCTGATCGAGCAGGTTTTCATCCATGCTACCGCCCAGAACAATGAGTTTTTCATTCTTCTTGGCAAATTCCATGGTCGCCTTAGCAGCAGCAACCGGATCTTCCGAATACGCAATCGCAGTCGGACCGGTCATAAGATCGCTAAGACCTTCAAACTTGCTGTCAGCAAGAGCGAGACGTGTCAGACGGTTTTTCGTTACCTTGAAACCAGCACCAGCTTCGCGCATTTTGCCGCGCAACTCTTCCATTTGTGCCACTGTCAAACCACTATAGTGGGAAACAACGACGGTAGAGCTGTTTGCGAACACTTCGCGCATTTCTGCTACAAGTTCTTCTTTCTCGGTACGGTTCACTGATCGTCTCCGATACTTAGGACGAATGCCCGCGAAAGACAGGCATAAGTCCGATGGACAAAGAGCAAAGGAAAAATTTCCCCCACCCGGTTCCACTGTCTCAAATTGTCACAGAAGGTCAGTTCAAGAGAGGCGCGCCTGATAAGGCGTACATCCTAATCTTTACTTCTGTCTATGAAGGCGATTTTTAAACGAGTAAATCCCGCACCTTCAGTCTTGGACAGTCACGAAAGGTCTTTCACCTTTCGATCAACTTCCGCCCTTTCAAAGAAAGGACGGAAGAATCTCTTTATTGCTGAGGCGGCTTTTAGCCGACCAGAGCAGCAATGTCAAGCTTAACGCCAGCACCCATTGTAGAGCTGATAGCAACGCCCTTCAAATAAGTCCCTTTTGCGCCAGACGGCTTAGCTTTGTTAATTGCATTAACAAAAGCTTTTACGTTCTCTGCGATTTGCTCTTCAGAGAAAGAAGCCTTGCCGATACCAGCATGTACGATACCGGCTTTTTCAACGCGGAACTGTACTTCGCCGGCTTTTGCCGCTTTAACAGCGTCAGTTACGTTCGGTGTAACCGTACCCAATTTCGGGTTCGGCATCAAACCGCGCGGACCGAGAACTTTACCCAAGCGACCAACAACAGCCATCATATCCGGCGTTGCAATCACACGGTCGAAGTTCATTTCGCCGTTTTGGATTTTTTCCATCAGGTCTTCTGCACCAACCAAGTCTGCACCAGCAGCCGTTGCTTCTTCAGCTTTCGCATCACGAGCGAAAACAGCAACGCGCATAGTTTTACCTGTACCATGCGGCAACCCAACAACGCCGCGAACCATTTGGTCAGCGTGACGCGGGTCAACGCCGAGGTTCACTGCGATTTCAATTGTTTCGTCAAATTTAGCTTTTGCGCCATCTTTAACGAGTTTAACTGCTTCAGCTACGCCGTAATGCTTAAGAACATCTACGCCTTCGTAGGCAGCTTTGAGACGTTTACCAATTTTTGCCATCGTCCTACTCCACTACCTCTACGCCCATAGAACGTGCAGAACCGGCGAGTTGCTGAACAGCAGCTTCGATGGTTGAGCAGTTCATGTCTTTGATTTTCTCTTCCGCGATTTCAGCCAATTGCGCGTGTGTAATTTTCGCAATAAAACCCTGACCCGGAGTTTGAGAACCTTTCTTCAGGCCCAATTTCTTCAAAATGAAGAAAGATGCCGGCGGAAGTTTGGTTTCGAACGTGAATGTACGGTCTTGGTAAGCTGTAATAACAACAGGAATCGGTGTACCCGGTTCCATTTTTTGTGTCGCAGCGTTAAACGCCTTACAGAATTCCATAATGTTCAGACCTGCCTGACCCAAAGCCGGACCCACGGGCGGGGACGGGTTTGCCTGGCCGGCAGCGATTTGCAGCTTAATGTAGCCTGCAACTTTTTTAGCCATAATAGACCTCAGTTTATAGAGTTACTGGGTGCGTGGTCGGGCTATGACGGACCTCCCACACAAATGATTTGCTTCTCAAGTGGAAGCAAAACGCAGCGCCTTATACAGACGCTGCGCAAACTTGTCGAGTCAAAAACTCTAAATTCTTTAAGCTTTTTCCACCTGGTTGTATTCCAGCTCCACCGGCGTTGAACGCCCAAAGATGGAAACAGACACTTTTAGGCGGGCTTTTTCTTCGTCGACATCTTCAACAAGGCCGTTGAACGATGCAAACGGTCCATCGGTGACGCGAACTTCTTCGCCAATCTCGAAAGAAACACTTGGACGCGGACGATCAACACCTTCTTCCACCTGATGAAGAATACGATTAGCTTCTTCTTCGGTGATCGGTGCAGGCTTACCCTGTGCGCCAAGGAAATCCGTTACTTTCGCGGTATTCTTCACCATGTTCCATGTTTCGTCGGTCAGCTGCATTTTCGCCAGAACATAACCTGGGAAAAATTTGCGCTTTGCATTGACTTTGCTACCACGACGCATTTCAACGACCTCTTCGGTCGGAACGATGACTTGTTCGAAAAATTCGCTCAGGCCTTTTTTCTCAGCTTGTTCAAGAATGGATTGCGCCACCTTGTTTTCAAAACCGGAATAGGCGTGAATAACGTACCAACGTGCTTGTGCCATAGGTCTTACCTCAGTTAAAGATGGCTTTTACCGCCGTAGACAAAATCTGATCGACAAGGAAAAAGAAAATCGCAGCCAAGAAAACCATCACAAAAACCATGCCGGTCGAAACGAATGTTTCTTTGCGGGTCGGCCACGTAATTTTCTTTGCTTCCTGACGAACTTCTTGGGCAAATTTCGCCGGTCCTGACTTCGCCATGCTACCAATCCTTAATATAAAAGTGGTGACGGATACGTCTCAATAAAATGGCAGGAGTGGAGGGACTCGAACCCCCGGCACTCGGTTTTGGAGACCGATGCTCTACCAACTGAGCTACACTCCTACAGTGTCCCATTCGGGATTACTCAATCGCTTTCAAGACCGTCAAGAACTTGAAGCGGGGCTCGTTATATAACCTGCCCTGCCCCCTTGCAAGCCCTAAAAGTCGATTTTCAAAACTTTTTTCTGTCAGCTGCCATTGATTATTGCCCCACATATAAATTACATAAGCATTTCTCTCCCTACAGCTACCGATAAAACCAGATCCGCAAGAAGGAAAGCCTTGGTCGTTGATCAAAATCAATCAAAATTCAAAGATAAAATATACCCACCACTGACATAAAGCGATAATGAGAAAATCATAAACACCAGAAGATTTCGAACGAACTTCACATCAACAGACATCGCTTTAGATGATCGCAAAATGAAATAAGGCCCACAAGCAAGCACAACAGGAAGAGCACCCCAGACAGGCAACAGCCCCCCCTTATATGACCAGCAAAGGTAGATAAACAATACCACACCAATTAAAGAGACAAAGATGGCACTCCATAAAACGCGTATATCTTTGATAAAGCTCCCTTGTTCAGCACCTTCATACAGCAGCCTTATCAACCAAATTCCTGTAATGGCAGACCCTGCATTTACAATAACATCCAAATAGCCAAAATAACGTTCTGGATGAAAACCTTGCATTACTTCGTCATGTAAACCCAAAAACATTGCAAAAATTAAGCTGGCATATCGCTGAGCATATGCACTGTTTATAAACGGCTGCAGAGCCCAATAGCAAGCCAATGCAATCGCAATATATTCAGGAATATGTAGCTTTTTCACAATAAAGCGATCATCAGGCAACCAGAATAAAAAAGCCAGCACACCCACAAGTAATATCATTTGTGAAGAAAATAGACTGTGAAAATTTAAGCTTGATTTATATGCCCAAACGCCGAGCCCACTGGCAAAAACAACCGACACCGCCAGAACGATCCATTGTCCTTCCACATGTTCGGATAAGAACAGCCATACCCTCGCACCATTTTGTGCACATAACATAATTGCAACAGGAAGCAGTAATCTGACAAAAGCAAACGGTTTTTGATTAATAGTCAAGAGTCCCCCTCTGTACCGCACTTACCCAGACATCGAAAAAACCTTTGCATAGGCCTTAAACCATCCAGTTGGAAAATTATTCGACAACGACAAGCCCATTTTCCTTAACTCTGATCTTTATAGAATATTTCCCTTCTGGATCACCATAATGTTTAAACGAATAAACAAAGACACGGTCTGAAGATCTATATTCATGGTCCAGTTTCAAACCATACCCATCTTGCTGAAAAATTTCTGTTTGGACAGCACGCGATCGAGCCAACCTTTCTGCATGGTTGGCAATGTACTGTCCGGGATTTTTATCATAGGGAATTTCGGTGACGATGTACTTTCTCAACAGGGCTCCGTCTGGTTTCATAAAATCCTTATTTTCGATCCCTTGATCAACAGGAACATAAATATCAAAGACTGCATTCGTGAAAAAAACCTGACTCTGGAATCCCTTTTTTTTCGTTGTATAGACTGTATCAAAAAACTGTTTCAGTTCTGCCACTGATGGAACTCCACCCGCCTTATTCATAACTTTCAAGCGTAGCTCTTTCCAAACAACCACACCGTCTTTAAGCTCCAGTGAACCGTCCTTACCAAAACCGTTTTCCGGCGTACAGGTATGACAAACCCCGATATGGTCAAACCATTTCCCTGCAGCCTGAGAAAATATGATTCCAGCCTGCTCGTCCGGTTCGTCCCCAATAACAACATCATCCCCAACAATATTAAATTTATATATACCCGCTGCAATAATCAGCACACCAATAACACCAACAAGTGCCATAAGATTTCTTAAAAGGGCAAAAATTTTCATGTTAGGACACCTTCATTTAAAGCTTCTGCTCTATCAACTCTTTAATTTTTTGCGCTTTTTCAAAATGGTCTAATCGATGAGTTTGTATCCACCATGTTGCCACTTCCATTAAGTCCTCAGGAGTATCATTTTCATTCGCGAAGAATGCATAAAAAGACACCCCAACCTTCGGTCCTTTTTCAAGTATCTTACGTGTGCAAATATTTATAATTTTCGCTCTTAATTCTTCTCTCATCATGCCTCTTCCTTGATCCACAATCAATATCCATAGAAAAAAGGCCCCCTGCTTTTGGCAGGAGGCCTTTCTTTTTAACCTTGTGAGGAGTCGATTAGTCGAGGATCGTGGACACAACGCCCGCGCCGACTGTACGGCCACCTTCACGGATCGCAAAACGCAGACCTTCGTCCATTGCAATCGGTGTCAACAGTTCGATTTCGAACTCAACGTTATCACCAGGCATAACCATCTCGGTGCCTTCCGGCAAAGAAATAGAACCTGTTACGTCTGTTGTACGGAAGTAGAACTGCGGACGGTAGTTCGCGAAGAACGGCGTGTGACGGCCACCTTCTTCTTTTGTAAGAATGTAAGCTTCGCCTTTGAACTTTTTGTGCGGCTTGATAGAACCCGGCTTCGCCAGAACCTGACCACGCTCAACGTCGTCACGTTTTGTACCACGCAACAAAGCACCGATGTTGTCGCCAGCTTCACCGCTATCCAGCAGCTTGCGGAACATTTCAACACCTGTACAAATCGTTTTCGTGGTGTCACGGATACCAACGATTTCAATCTCGTCGTTCACGTTGATCACGCCACGCTCAACACGGCCTGTTACAACTGTACCACGACCGGAGATAGAGAACACGTCCTCGATCGGCATCAAGAACGGCAGATCTTTCGCACGTTCCGGCTGCGGGATGTATTCGTCAACAGCAGCCATCAGCTTCTGGATGGATTCTTTACCGATGTTGTCATCACGGCCTTCCAGTGCTGCCAAAGCAGAACCGGCAACAACCGGAATGTCGTCACCCGGGAATTCGTAAGAAGACAACAACTCACGGATTTCCATTTCAACCAGTTCAAGCAACTCTTCGTCGTCTACCTGGTCAACTTTGTTCATGTAAACAACCAGAGCCGGAACACCAACTTGGCGCGCCAACAGGATGTGCT
This sequence comes from Terasakiella sp. 4MB5A, assembly GCF_050058155.1. GTDB lineage: Bacteria > Pseudomonadota > Alphaproteobacteria > Rhodospirillales > Terasakiellaceae > Terasakiella > Terasakiella halodenitrificans. The sequence continues at coordinate 2,515,403 of NZ_CP188815.1, forward strand.
CACGTGTTTGCGGCATCGGGCCGTCAGCAGCGTTAACAACCAGGATCGCGCCGTCCATTTGAGCAGCACCAGTGATCATGTTTTTAACGTAGTCGGCGTGGCCCGGGCAATCTACGTGTGCGTAGTGACGAGCTTCTGTTTCATATTCTACGTGTGCCGTAGAAATGGTGATGCCGCGTGCTTTTTCTTCCGGCGCTTTATCGATGTCAGCGTAATCAGAAAATTCTGCGCCGCCAGCTTCCGCCAATACTTTTGTGATCGCCGCTGTCAGCGTGGTTTTACCGTGGTCAACGTGGCCTACGGTACCAATGTTACAGTGCGGTTTATTACGTTCAAACTTTGCCTTAGCCATTTTCTGTCCTTGAATCTAAGTAACTAGCAAACACAAAAACGACCACGAAAGAAAATTTGGAGCGGGTGAAGGGAATCGAACCCTCGTCGTAAGCTTGGAAGGCTTCTGCTCTACCATTGAGCTACACCCGCCCTGATCGCAATTTTTCCGCGCGGTCTCTTGCAATATGGTGCCCCAGGCCTTTTAACAGTCCCTTAGCGGTGGTGGAGGGAGTTGGATTCGAACCAACGTAGGCGTAGCCAGCGGATTTACAGTCCGCCCCTTTTAGCCGCTCAGGCATCCCTCCATAGGAAGAGACCATCAATCAGCATGATGCGTGAGGGGAGGGAATATGGAAAAATATCCCCCCTGTCAACGCCAAAAGGGAAAGAAATGCCGAAAAAATAAAATTGTTTCCTTTCAGCAACGCAACGCGTATCAATTTTACAGTTTTCAGTTCTCGGTATGGGTCAATGAGCAAACAAAAGAAAAGTCGCGCAACGCCTGCGAAACGCAAAAACTTCTCAAAAGGAAAAAATACGGATGGAATCGTAAAACATCCGTCTGAGCGTGGATCTGTTCCGACGCAAAAAGGTCCACCGTGGCTTTATGGTCGCCATGCCGTTATTGCAGCCCTGTCCAACCCGAAACGCAATTGCCTGCGACTGGTTGCCAGTGACGATTTCTTAAAAGCGCATGGCGATGAGTTACGCACCGCCCTCGCCGCTACAGAACGCAAACGACCAGAAACCGAAATTTTAACACGTCAGGAAATTGAAGAGCTTATCGTATCCGGGGTTCATCAAGGGATCGCCTTACAGCTTGATCCCCTGCCCCGTACCACATTAGAAGACATCTTGCCGGATTTGGCGGAACGCGACAGCGCCGTCATCGTTGCCTTGGATCAGGCCACCGACCCGCAAAACATCGGGGCGATTTTACGTTCTGCCGCCGCCTTTGGCGCACAGGGCGTTATCATCCCCGATAAAAACGCACCGGAAGTCACAGCCGCAATGGCCAAAGCCGCTTGCGGGGCCTTAGAACGTCTTCCCTTCATCCGCGTGACCAATTTATCGCGCAGCCTTGATCAATTAAAAGAAGAAGGTTTCTGGTCCGTCGGTCTGGATGGATATGCCGAAACCACTTTGTCGAAAATCGATTTAAAAGGCAAAACCGTCCTTGTGATGGGCTCGGAAGGAACGGGCTTGCGCCGACTGACGCGAGAAAAATGTGATTTCCTTGCAAAAATCCCGATTTCCCAAGCCGTTGAAAGCCTGAACCTGTCCAACGCAACGGCAGTTTCCCTCTATGAAATCGCCCGTCAAAAGGAAGGTTGAAAAAAAATGTCAAAAAGTGAAAAAACTTTCTTGCATAACGTAAAGGGCTGAGTTAAGTTCCGCCCGCTCTCAAGGAGAGAGCAATTGGAATATGCCTCTATAGCTCAGTTGGTAGAGCAACTGATTTGTAATCAGTAGGTCCGCGGTTCGAGTCCGTGTGGGGGCACCATTCCACTCTCCAAAAGAACAAAGCACACATACTTTATGCCTCTATAGCTCAGTTGGTAGAGCAACTGATTTGTAATCAGTAGGTCCGCGGTTCGAGTCCGTGTGGGGGCACCAGAATTTTAACCCGCTAATTCAATGTGTTAGCGGGTTTTTCTATGGGCAAACCAAAAGCAAGGTGAAATACCCTATCCAATGACTGTCCTATTTTCTATTAAACGGACGACTCAAGTTTTCAAAGAAAATTGTCAAAGAAAAAAACGGGGACCAAAGTCCCCGCCGAGAATACCACCCGTAGCTACGATGCACCTGTTGAACAGACCCCCAAGCTGACGTCCGAACCGTCACGGATGCGAAATTCTCAGAACAATATAACACAAGCAAATGAGGTTGTCATGCCCCGTAAAACATGCATACCTGTGCGATAAGAGCTGACAGAACTGGATAATCCAAACATCAACCCGAACTTTTCCCTTGCCCCTACACACGAGATCGCAGCGGGACGGCGAGTTCTACCCAAATCCCAAAGTTGTCATACAAATAGCCAATAACAAGGTAATAATCACTGGTCCTGAGTCTAATCGCTAACCCTCAATTCCATTCCGACAAACAAACTTTCAGGTTGTCTTCAATTAAATTTACCCCTCACCCTTATTCGAGGCATTGCGAATGCTGCTGACGAAGGCATCGATTTCGTTGCCTAGGACGGTGAAGGAATGGGCGAGTTCGCCGATGGCACTATGCATATCTTCAACAGAGGCATTCGTTTCTTCGGAATGTTGCGTTAAATCTTCCATATAGTCGGAAATATGCTGGGTACCGCTGGAGGCTTCGCCAACGCTTTGATTAATGTCGTCGATGGATGTGTTTTGTTCTTCGGTTGCAGAAGCAATCCCGACCGAGGCATTTTGAACCTCAAAAACCTTATCTGAAATGTCTTTTAAGGCTTCGATCACCAGTTCAGTTTCGCTGTTGATTTGAGAAATTTTTTCACTCACGCCTTCGGTTGCATTGGCCGTCTGCATAGCAAGCCCTTTGACTTCGGATGCCACCACGGAAAAACCTTTTCCGGCTTCGCCAGCGCGGGCTGCCTCAATCGTGGCATTCAGTGATAATAAATTGGTCTGTTCTGCGATATTTTGAATAAGTTCGACAATATCGCCAATACTTTCAACCGATTGGGATAGACCTTCCACAACCTGCATCGCCCCGCTGACCGCCTCGCTCGCGTCTTTGGTTGTATGGGTGGCCTTGTCCATTTCGTGTGCGATTTCCAACGAGGATTCTTTTAACTGCTGTGTGGCAGAGGCAACGGTTGAGACATTCAAGGAGGTGGTTTGCGCAAAGCTTTGTACATCCTGCGCTTTTGTGCGTGTCGCCTGAGAGGTTTGCGCCATTTCCGAAGAATTGGATTTCAACATCTCAATCACCGTATTCATTTGTTGAATTGCTTCGCCTGTTCGTTGTTCCAATCCGTCGGCGATTTCCATCATCGCCTGCATTTTATCGGCTTCGCTCCGGATACGTTCAGCCTCCTGAGACTGTCGTAGATGGACCGCTTCTTTCTCGTTATTTTTAAAGACCTCGACCGCATGAGCCATGCTGCCAATTTCATCACTACGCGACAACGCAGGCGTTTCCTGTTCCAGATCACCATTGGCAATATTCATCATCGCCTGTGTAATTTTCTGCAAAGGCGAGACAATGGAGCGGCTGGCATACATCCCCACGGCCCCGATCAAGACAAACAACGCGGCAGACGTGATTAAAATCCGATTGCTCAAATCATGGGCAGGTTTTAGGATTTCATCCATTTCCTGCTCGCTCAGCACGAACCAGACCTTATCGAAGAAAGAAACCGTTTGCGCCGCGTACAATGTTTTTCGACCGTCTTCTGAAACTGAAACATCGGTTGCAAATTTTTGAGATTTGGCAGCGCCAAGAACGGATAAGTTCTGCTTGCTCTGCGCCGGTCCTGCGCTCGTTCCGCGCAACAGACCATCATTGCCGACCAACATCATACGCCCGGTATCACCAAGCCCGGAACGATTGTCTAAAATCGCGTTGATACCGCGATCTGGCACTTGCAAAACAATCACACCTTCGAGGTTACCGTCCTGTGCAAAAATACCCCGTCCGGCAAAGGCTGCTTTTTGCCCGGCCAAGGAAGGGTAAGAAAAATAATCAGCCGCCAGAACAAGGTCTGTTTTTTTCTCGTCAATCAAGGTTTGCACCAAGGTTTTCAGCGGGCTGTCCGGTTCATCCTTTTTAATAATTTTCGAGGCAAAATCATCGCGCTTGTTCACCGAATAAATCATGTTGCCCTTTAAATCGAACAGCATCAATTCCGGGTAGCCATAGCTTTCAATCAGAGAACGAAAATAAGGGTGATTTTGTTTATGCTGTTGCCCGTAAAAGGAAAAATCATCTTCACCATCGTAAGCCTTGCGATCCTCTGGTGTCGGGTTGTTTGTGATATATTTTTTGCGCAAACCGGACCGGCCGGACGACCCAAACCCCATTGTAAAACTCACAACCCCCTTAATGATCGAAGGGGTTTGACCCAACAGATTCAGGTCCGTTTTCAGGCGTTGGAATATCTCGTTAATTTGTGTGGCACGCGAGGCCGTCAAGGCCTCCAACCGCGTTTTTGAAGACTCTTCCAAAATGGAACTGCCACTTAAAACCGATGAAATACCAATTGCCAACGTGCTCAACAACGCCGCCCCAATCACCAGACTGGGGATCTTTTTTGATAGAGTGAAAAAACCAACACCCGTTTGCATAACCTATCCTCACTACGACTTTTTACCTTTTTTCAGGCAAAACGGATCCATTGACACAGCGCATGTTCGCGTGCCTTCCCATAAAAATCATGGTGCGGTTGGTTTCTTCCTCGTTTTCAAACTGGAAAGAAACGCCCGTTCCTTAGTTGTTCATTTGTTTAAAAATCTTTTGTCCCGTTGGGGTCATCGCCAGACCACCCTTGCCGGTACAACGCAATTCACACGGGATGGATTGTCCAACCTGATGCATGGCAATGATGACTTCATCCAATGGAATTAACGGATCAAACCCGGCCATCGCCATATTGGCCGCTGACAGGGCATTACCAGCCATCAAAACGTTTTTACCCAGACAGGGGGCTTCCACCCGATTTGCCACCGGATCACAAACCAGGCCGAATGTATTTTGCAGCGCCATGGATGCCGCCCCGATAGATTGATCCAACGTGCCGTCAAACAAGGTGACAAGAGCAGCTGCCGCCATACCGGATCCGGACCCGGTTTCTGCCTGACACCCGCCAATTTCTGCCGAAAACGTTGCCATATGGGCGATAAAAACGCCGATCAATCCTGCCGCCAACATGGCTTTGACCTTTTGGTCTTCGCCCATATTCAGCGCATTGGCAACGCCCAGGCACGTCCCCGGTAAGGTCCCGCATGACCCGGCAGTCGGTGCGGCAACAATCACCCCCATCGAACTTTTTACATCCATCAAGGCCGTCACTGCCAGAATGACATCATTATGCAGACCAAGGTTCAGGAAGTTGTTCGCCCCGGTTTTTTCTTTATATTTTGGGGCTTGTGCCGGATAAATCCGATCTTCATAGGTGGTACCCTTGATCCCCTGATCAATAGAATGATCAAGGATACGAACAATATCGCGCATTTTTTCAAAAACAGTCTCTTCACTGATATTGCCGCGCGCACTTTCATATTTCAGTGCCAATTCCCATAAGCTGAGATTCTTATCCGCATTAAAGGCCAGCATGGATGTCGTATCAACAAAGGGAACCGTCATGGCCTTGCGTGCCCCAATAGGTAAAACCGGGGCCATTGTGCGTACCTCAATTCCATCAGGAACCTTGACAAAATCTTGGCCTTTGACTTGGATCACCCCTTGGCGTTTCAAGACATAATCTGCATTTTGCCCATCAACCAATGTTTCATCTTCGCTGAAAATCAGGGTTTCGTGATAATCCCCAAACATAGAAAGTTTGATGCCATTGATCTCAATCACTTCGATCATGCCGCCACCTGTGGAAATGGCGATCATGCAGACTTTGTCCACATCACTTTCCAAGGTCAGCTTATAGGTATTTTCGTGTGTCGCCCCATAATCGGTAATACGGATTTCAACCGAACATCCGCTTTCTTCCAGATACCGCCCGGCTTCTGTCATACGCTCATCGGTGACATCCCACCCCATCAAGGCGGTAAACAATCCCATATCGGAACCTTGACTTTCATGGGTCGGTTCCAACGATCCATTTGGATCATATTCAATGAGGACTGTATGGAAATTGCCGTTCATATAATCACGTGCCAAGGCACCAATCCGATGGGCTGCGGCAACATGAGAACTGGACGCCCCGCGCATCACAGGGCCAATGGCATCGTTAAATATGCTGGGATAATGCATCGCTTAACCTTTCGCCGTTTTTTGGATATAAAGCGCGGTCATTAAATCAAGATGCGCCCCGCCACCGTTTTTAAACAAGGTAATTTCATCATCCGATATACGACCCGCTGCGCCATTACACAGATCATAAAAATCAGCAATGATATCGTTTTCGCCAATGACACCGCGTTCAATCGGAATACACAATTCTCCAATATCATGGATCGTGGTTTCACGAGCATCAACGAATAAGCGGGATTTGGTTAATAGGTTATCCTGTGCTTCGCGCATATCGGGGCGGTAGGCACCAATCAGGTCCACATGGGTACCCGGTTTAAACCAATCCCCGTTTAAAAACGGTTCAATCGTCATGGTCGCACTGGAGACGATATCTGAACTCTCTATCGCTTCAGGTAAGTTTTCAATGGCAATAACACCCTTTTCATCCGCCAGCTTTTGTGCTTTTTCAAAGGTGCGGTTCCACAACTGAATTTTTTCCAAACCGGGAAAGACTTCGCGATAGGCATCAATCAAGGACGCGGCAACCGCACCGGCTCCAACCACGGTTAAAACCTTGCTATCCTTGCGGGCCAATAGGCGTGCACCCAAGATGGAATCCCCTGCCGTTTTCCATTTCGTCACCAATGTTCCATCAATCAAGGCTGTTGGGACACCGGTTTGATCGTCAAACAGACTAAACACCGCATGAATACTGGGCAGAACCGGATCACGTTTCAGGTTTTCAGGGAAAATCGTTGCTGTTTTAACACCAATGCCAGCCCCCTTGATCCATGCAGCACGGTTCAACATGGCATCGTCCCCATGTTTAAACAGGATATCATCAATGTCGGCACGTTCATGCTGTTTATGCCCATTGATCATGGCATCGCTGACATCCATCCAGCTTAAATTATGTTCGACATCACTTGCCTGCAAAAAAGGGATCGTGCTCATTTTCTTATTTACCTTTCAACATGGGCCACGTGTCACCGATCCGGTAGCCACCCGGCCAAGGGTCCGTGGGGTCCAGCATGTGTTGATATGTGCCCGTAATCCAGCCACGGCCGGATAATTCAGGGACAATCGCGTCTTTTTCGCCAACCTTGGTCGTTTTAACGATCCGTCCGTCAAAACGTGAATTGATAACAGAACGCGCAATATAACGTTCACCAACTTCCATCAGACCCCGCGCATGCAACACCGCCATACGGGCCGACACCCCGGTTCCGGTCGGGGAACGGTCCAACTTACCGGGTTGGATCACAACAGTATTTTTTACAGATTTAATTCCGTCTTCCTCAATCATCGGGGCATGGATTTGACAGAAGGAACAATGTCTCCAGTCTGGGTTTGTCGGATGATAAAAACCCAATTGTTCATTCGCTGCATTGGTGATTTTAATCCCAATTTCCGCTAAATCGCGGGCTTCATCGGGGGTAATGGCAAATCCCAGTTCCTGGGCATTCGCCATAACAAAACTGTCCCCGCCAAAGGCCGTATCCACCGTAATCGTGCCCACTCCGGCAACTTCCAGCGTGGCATCCAGTTTATCTGCGAAGGAAGGAACGTTTTGAACCGTTACCTTTTCAACCTTACCGTCTTTGCAGCTTGCGATGACTTCAACCAAACCACCGGGGGCTTCCAACGTCATTTTGGTTTCTGGTTCTGTCATGGGTAGAATACCTGTTTCCAACAAAACCGTGGATACACAGATGGAATTGGACCCGGACATCGGTGGCGTATCTTCGGGCTCCATAATGATCCAGCCCATTTGCGCCTTGGGGTTCTTGGGTGGCACCAACAGGTTGACATGACGAAAGACCCCGCCGCGTGGCTCGTTCAGGACAAAATTGCGCAAGGTTTCATCCTTGGCAATAAAACGCGATTGCTCCCACAACGTATCGCCGGGTGGCGGGGCAACACCGCCGACAATAACATCGCCAACTTCACCCTCAGCATGACAGCCAACGATATGAATGATTTTATTTGATCTCATTTTATTTCACCACAAACCCATGTGCATAAGGATCACGATCATCAATATAGATCGTATTCGTGCCTGTCATCCGCGCCCAGCCTGCAATTGATGGGATAATTGCCTCATAATCGCCGACTTTTGTCGCGCCTTCGACACGTCCTTTAAACAAGGATCCAATAATGCTTTCGTGGATAAAATCGTCATCCACATTCAATTTACCAAGGGCTGCCCATTGTGCCATGCGCGAGGATGTGCCCGTCCCACATGGGGAACGATCAATCGCTTTATCCCCATAAAAGACCGCATTTCGTGCCGTGGCTTCTGGGTGGGTTGTGTTGCCTGTCCACAAGATATGGCTCAAGCCTTGAATTTCAGGTTTTTCAGGATGGATAAATTCATACTTTTCATTTAAGGCAGCGCGCAGTTTGGGGCTGAACCCAACCAGTTCCCCGGCGGTAAAATCCGCCATATCCTGAAAATTGCTTTGTGCGTCGACAATGGCATAGAAGTTTCCACCATAGGCCACATCAACAAAAATATCGCCCAGTCCATCAACTTCCGCGCTTAACCCTTGTTTATAAAGGAAAGAAGGAACATTCGTCAGGCGTACTTCTTCCACATATTCACCCACCTGATTATATTCAGCAACCACCTTGCCCGCCGGAGTGTCTAAATTCAAAACACCCGGTGTTTTGGGTTTTACAAGGCCGTTTTCAATCGCCATCGTCACCGTCCCGATGGTGCCATGCCCACACATGGGCAAACAGCCTGATGTTTCAATATATAGAACAGCAACATCACAATCTTCACGGGTCGGTGGATACAGGATCGAACCGGACATCATGTCGTGCCCGCGTGGTTCAAACATCAATCCGGTACGGATCCAGTCATATTCCGCCAAGAAATGTGCCCGTTTTTCCAGCATTGTGGCCCCTTGTAAGTCAGGACCACCACCAGCCACCAGACGAACCGGATTGCCACAGGTATGACCGTCGATACAGAAGAAAGTATGTTTTGCCATTTCTTTTTATTCCTTATTTAAAAACGGTTCGCACGTAGCGCCGTTATATCAATGGACGTTTTCTTATTATTGATCAGTTCCCAGACAAGTTGCCCCGTTGCACTGGATTGGGTCAGCCCCAAATGCCCGTGCCCGAAAGCATAAATAATATCATCACTTGCCGATGAATGACCGATCACAGGCAAGGTATCGGGGATCGCTGGACGAGCGCCCATCCACTCTTCCCCGTCTTGCGGTTTTAAGGCTGGTAATAATTTTTTCGCTTTTGCCAGCATGGTTCTGGACCGTTTATAATTGGGGTCCCGCCCCAATTTTGCAATTTCAGATGCACCGCCGACACGTACACCGTTTTCCAGCGGCACAACAACAAAGCCATGCTCACTAAAGACCAGCGTATGATCCAGATCGGACCATGCCGCTTTGGGCAATGTCGTATTATAACCACGTTCCCCGATCAGTGGCACAGGATCGCCCAGTTGACCACTGAGTTGCGCAGACCACGGGCCAGCAGCAATCACAATTTTACGAGCTTCCAAACGATCCCCGTTGGCCATCGTCACATTGCCTTTTGCAACCGATCGCACCTCACCATAAACCGTTTTTAGACCCTTTTCACTCAGCACCCGGTGCAGGGCGAGGCAAAAATCATGCGGATCAGATACAGACTGCCAAGTTGACGCAAAAATCCCGGCAACAAAAGACGGTGCAAGACCGGGTTGGAATTGATGCAAGGCCGCATCTTCATAACATTCAAAAGCAATATTATGCTGCTTTCTGAATTCCCAGTTTTTCAGATCATTTTGATAGGCCGATTTGTTTTCATACAGATGCAACGCACCGTTTGTGCGCACCATAGATGACAGGCCACACCGTTCCAGCATCAAGGCAAAACTATCTTTGCCCAGATGCATCAATGACGCCTGCACATCTATACTGCGTTTAAATTGTCCGGGGCGCGCTGCTTTCAGAAAACGTAACAACCACCCCATTGTGTGGGGAAGATCCTGTGGCACCACGGCAAAGGGGCCGACAGGATCCAAAAACCACTTAATTGCTTTTTTAACAATACCGGGGGAAGCCAAAGGCATAATATCGGAAAACGCCAATCCTGCCGCATTACCGCGTGAGGCGCCTGCTGCGATTTCTTCACGTTCAACCAAGGTCACAGAATGGCCTTCATGCACCAGTTTTTCCGCAATCGCCAATCCGACGATCCCTGCGCCGATAACGATAATGTCCTCTGACTTCCCCATGATATGTGTCCTTAAGCTTGAGTATAAGACGTTTTAACGGTGGTGTAGAACTCAACCGCGTAGCGACCTTGTTCACGCGAGCCGTAGCTGGACCCTTTGGTCCCGCCAAATGGGACGTGATAATCCACACCCGCTGTCGGTAGATTGACCATCACCATACCCGCCTTGGAACGTGCCTTAAAATCGCTGGCATATTTCAGGGATGTTGTACAAATTCCGGCGGACAGACCGAATTCCGTATCGTTGGCGATTAACAGTGCCTCGTCATAATCTTTGGCCTTGATCACAGTTGCGAGCGGGCCGAAGACTTCTTCGCGGTTGATGCGCATGTCATTGGTGGTATCAACAAACAATGCCGGGGCCATAAAATGCCCTTTGCCATCGATTTTTTCACCGCCACACGCCAGTTTTGCACCTTCCGCCTTGGCAATTTCGACATATTCAAGGTCTTTTGCCAATTGGCGTTCATCAATGACCGGACCAATTTGCGTGGCACTGTCACGGGCATCACCGACTTTCAAGCCACTGACAGCCTTGCTAAGCGCCGCGACGAAATCATCGTAAATACCTTGCGTCACAATCAATCGACTGGAGGCTGTACACCGTTGCCCGGTGGAGAAAAACGCCCCGTTCAGACATGCACCGACAGCCACATCAAGATCAGCATCATCCAGAACGACCATCGGGTTTTTGCCACCCATTTCCAACTGAACTTTTTTCAAGTTTTTGGCGCAGGCTTGTGCAACAGAACGACCTGTTTGTACGGAACCCGTAAAGGAAACAGCCGCGACCTTGGGATGGTCAATCATAACCGGGCCAATTTCAGAACCACGACCATTTACAAGATTAAACACACCTGTAGGCAGACCGGAACGATGAATGATATCAGCCAAGGCCCAGGCACTGCCCGGTACGACTTCGGCAGCCTTCAAAACAACCGCATTGCCGTAACACAAGGCCGGGGCCGCTTTCCACGCCGGAATGGCGATGGGGAAATTCCACGGTGTGATCAAACCGATAACACCAACGGCTTCGCGGCGCATATCCACTTCGACACCGGGACGAACAGAATCAAGTCGTTCCCCCGGTATGCGCAACGCTTCCCCGGCAAAGAATTTAAAGATTTGTCCGGCACGGGCAACCTCGCCGATCCCTTCCGGCAATGTCTTGCCTTCTTCACGCGCCAGTAATTCACCCAGTTCTTCTTTACGGGCAAGAATTTCTGTTGCAATTGTATCCAGCACATCAAATCGCTGTTGCGGGGTTGAAGTCCCCCACCCGGCTTGTGCCGTATGGGCCGCTTCAATCGCAGTGTTCATTTCATCAGCTGTCGCACTGGCGGCATCACCGATGATATCATTTGTATCGGACGGATTGACGTTGGGGACACTGTTGGTCCCCATCGTCCATTCCCCACCGATCAAGTTGGGAAAAGTAGTCATTATAAAAAACGTCCCTTTGCTTAGAGTGCGTATTTAGACAAGTCCGGGCGGCAAGCGATTTGGTCACGGATGATTTTTTCAACACGTGCGCGGTGCTCGCCTTTCAGGATTTGACGCGGCGGACGTACATATTCCGTAGAACCTACAGAAATCGCTTCAGCCAGCTTAATTTGCTGAACAAGGAACGTCGAAACGTCCAGATCCAGAAGAGGGCGTAACCAACGATAGATCTCACGCGCTTCTTCCGTACGACCGGCACGCACCAGATCATAGATACGCTGATTTTCTTTCGGGAAAGCAATAGAAACGCCGGAAACCCAGCCATCTGCGCCCATCAACAAGGCTTCCAAACCAAGGTTGTCCACACCTGTCAGAATTTTAAAACGATCACCACAAACATTGATAATTTCCGTCAAACGGCGGATATCGTCAGAACTTTCCTTAACGGCAACCATACGGTCATCATCCGCCAGTTCCATCATCATTTCCGGTGTTACATCCACACGGTAAGCGACGCGGTTTGAATAGATCATCACCGGCAAATCACCGGCAGAAGAAATTGCTTTCAGGTTTGTGATCGTCTCGTCACGATCAGTGTGATAGATCGGGCTCGGTACAATCATCAGGCCATCCGCACCAGCTTTACGGCCCATTTGCGCAAGATCACACGCTTCGCGGGTACCCGCTTCGCTAACTGTCAATAAGACGGGCTTATTGCCGCAAGCCGATTTTGCAATTTTTACCGTTTCAATGCGTTCCTCGTGGGACAGCATATTGCCTTCGCCCAATGTCCCGCACACAATAACGCCTGCATTGCCTGCATCCATCTGCAAACCAACGCAACGTTCCATTTCTGCGGCGTCAATCGCACCGTCTGCTGTAAATTTCGTTGTGACAGCAGGCATCATTCCATTCCACATGGTTCTCAATCCTTCCAAAGATAAGTATATGATTTCATTATTTTTTATTAGGGCATGGCGTGATCAATCACTATCACTCGCCATGCTCTAATCTATTCAATCGACGCAACTTGCATCGTCGCAATCCCAACTGGATTGCTATAGTCTCGTCTTAACGGACGTTTGCGAGGAACTTACGTGTATGTTCACTCTGGGCTTCACCGAAAATTTGTTCCGGCGGGCCGATTTCTTCCATAATCCCTTGATGGAAATAGGCAACACGGTCAGACACATCACGGGCAAACCCCATTTCATGCGTGACACAAATCATGGTCATGCCTTCTTCTGCCAACATGCGCATGGTTTCCAGAACCTCACCGACCAGTTCCGGGTCAAGTGCGGACGTTGCTTCGTCAAACAACATATATTCCGGTTCCATCGCCAAAGCGCGTGCGATTGCCAAACGTTGCTGCTGACCACCAGACAATGAATTGGGATAAACATCCAGCTTGTCCCCCAACCCAACGTGTTTGAGTTGTTTAGCAGCAATTTCCAAAGCATCTGTTTTGGAATGTTTTTTCACAATCTGCGGCGCCAGGGCCACATTTTCAAGGGCGGTCAAATGCGGGAAAGAGTTCCATTGCTGGAAAACCATCCCCAGATTTTGGCGTAGTTTGTTGACATCGGTTCCTTTGGCATGCACATCGACACCATCCACAATAACCGCACCTTTCTGAATTTCTTCCAGACCATTGATACAGTAGAGCAACGTCGATTTCCCGGAACCGGAAGACCCGATCACGCTCAGAACTTCACCTTTTGCAACATTCAGGTCGATGCCCTTGAGGACGTGCAAATCCCCGAAATATTTGTGGAGTCCTTTGATCTCGATCATGACGCCCACCTTTCTTCTAATTTCTGTGAATATTTAGACAACGGATAGGAAAGTGCGAAGTAAAACGCACCGGCCACTGCCAAAATGATAAATGGTTCTTGTGTTCGTGTGATCAGAATTTGTGACGCACGCAGCAATTCCACATAGCCCAGTACAGAGACCAAGGCGCTATCTTTCATAACCCCAAGGGCAACACCGACCCACGCCGGGAAAACAGCACGCAATCCAATTGGCCACACGACATAGCGCATATCCTGCCAATAACTCATACCCAAGGAACGTGCGGCGCGGCGCATCGGCTTACCGACAGCTTCGATCCCACCACGCGCAACCTGTGCAACCAGTGAAGCCGTATAGAGACTTAAAACAAACGTCCCTGCAGCAAACGGTTCCAGCGGCCACCCCATAATCGGGAAGAAGTTGAAGAACAAAACCAGTTGGATCAAAAGCGGCACACTTCTGAAGATATCCAGAACCGTCCCCAGCAGAGCGCGAACAACCCAGTTCCCACTTTGCAACATCCAACCAAAAATTATACCAAACACAGTTCCGGTCGAAATCGACAAAACGGAAATCAGAAGCGTTTGTCCCGCAGCTTCCGCCATGAACAAAAGATCATGAGGCTGAAAACCGCTAAAGAATGACATATTATTACTCATCTAATTCGCCCTCCTAATACCGAAACAGGCGGATAGATGCCAATTTTGCTGCGCCCAAAATAATCTTTACAATCGCGTAGTAAATAATGGCAGTCGCTGCAAAATATTCAAAAATACGAAATGTCTTGGATGCAAAGAACTGCGTTTCACCTGACAATTCACGAAAACCGACCATCATCCCAAGAGAGCTCATCAAAACGGCCCAGACCATCTGGTTGGTCATCGGGTGGTAAACGATACGTAAAACCTGCGGAATAATGATACGGATATAAGCTTGTGGGATCGTCATTCCCAACGAACGCGCAGCACGTAATTGCGTATCGGGAACAGCCTGAAAACCACCACGGAAGTTTTCTGCTAAATAACCTGCATTATTAAATGAAAGTCCAAACAGGACGATAAAATACGGTGCAAAATGAATGCCGAATGCACCCAGACCAAAACCAAAAAAGAATAATTGAAACAGCGCAGGTGTGTTACGCGCCAGTTCGACCCAACACGTCGCAAACCACCGCAGCGGCTTGATCGGCGACATTCTCGCCAAGGCCAACAAAAGGCCGAGGGCTATGCCGATGATCATTGAAAGTACGGCAACCTCAATCGTCGTCAGACTTGCCTGAAGAAGTTCCGGCAGTTTCTGAAACACAGGGCGCCAGTGAAAATTGTAATCCACGATTACTTACCTCCGGCAAAAAAAGCCCCGGGCCGAGTTTATCAGCGGATGATGACCCGGGGAATATATGCGAGCGTTCTCTTAGTACATTACGCCGGGGATACGCAGTTCGGGTGCTTCGCCACCGACATAAGTTTCCCACAATTCAGCATAACGCCCTGAACGAACCTGGTGCGTGATGAACAGGTTGAGGTAATTCAGCCAAGAGACATCCTTGCGCGGACCGGCAAAGGAGGCATAATCCGGTGTCCACGGCATACGCGGACCAGCTTCAATCGTGTCATATTGTTGCACAATCGGGCGAACAGCTGTGTTGGTTGTAATGCCAACGTCTGCTTTACCCTGTGCAACCGCCAGAACAACTTCGTTTTGGCTTTGATAAGCTTGATAATTTTTTTCCCAACCGCGTTTCTTTGCAATTTCCAGATACGCTGCTTCTTCAACAGTACCCAAACCAGCAGCAACACGCTTGCCAGCCAGGTCATCAAATGTTTTCACACCTGCATCTTTGTTAACGATTGCTTGCGCAAAGAAAATTACGTAAGGAATTGAAAAACCAACTGTTTTTGCACGTTCCAACGCATCAGATGTTGACCCGATAACCACGTCTGCGCGGTTTGTAACGATCAACGGCAGGCGTTCGGACCATGTCACAGGCAGTAACTTAAGATCTACACCAAGCACTTTTGCCAGATCTTTACACATATCCACATCATAACCGGCCGGCTCATTTTTTTCGTCACGATAGCCGATCGGCGGGAAATCAAGAACAACGCCACAACGCAGTTCACCGTTGTCAATTACGTCGTCCAGTTTGTCTGCATGCGCAGGGGATTGGGAAAATGCGATGGCAAGACCAGCACCCAGTGCCATAGTCTTAAGAAAACGTCCAATCATTGAAACCTCCAAATATAAAACAAATCTGATTTGCGCGCTTTATTCGTCATCTTCAAATCAGCGATGTAGAACCATATTTTAAATTGGATCCAATATGCAATATATTTTTTACAAAAATTTCTATATACTCCACTTAGTTTGACATAAAGTTGTTTGTGGATTATGCACCAAACGGCTGAAACCATTGAAAGGACGGACTTTGTACGACGATTTGAAACAACGGGCGATTGATCTGGGAAAGACCGCGTCTTCTTCAGATATTATTTTCGACGCGTTGCGTGATGCCATCATCAGCGGTTCGTTGAAAGCGGGTGAATCCATTCGTCAGGAATATATCGCAAAAATTTTCAATGTATCTCGTATTCCTGTGCGAGAAGCCTTGAAACGCCTTGAATCACAAGGACTTGTTCGTAACGAACGCTATAAAGGCGCCATTGTTTCCTCCCCAAATAAAGAGGAAATCCGCGAGATCTACGAAATTCGTTTGTTGCTTGAACCTAATATTATTCGTTACGCCGTACAAAATATGTCCAAAGGCACATTGCGAATCGCAAGCGAGTGTTTGGGTAAATTAGCAGCGGAACAAGACTCCAGTAAATGGGGAGAATTGAACCGACAGTTCCACGAGGCACTTTATCGTGATGCTAGCCGCCCGATCCATCTGAAGATCGTCAATGATTCAATTGATCGGATTGATTCTTACATTCGGGCGCAGCTCAATTTATCAGGTGGAATGGAAAAGGCGCATGAAGAACATATGGCCATTCTAGAAGCCTGCGAAGCCGGTGATGTTGAAAAAGCTTACGAGCTAACCATCCATCACATCAAAGACTCTTACAGTACAGTGATGAATCATCTAGGTCACAAGGATGCTGTACTGGATTAAGATACACCTTGTGTTTTCGCCCAACGCAATTTCATCCATCGTTTGGAATCCGTTGATGCCATAACGATGCCGAGCGTCGCAATCCCCACACCGATCATCTGGCCTTGGGTCATCTCCTCGCCCAAAAAAGGCACCGCAAGTGTCGCGGCACAAACCGGGATCATGGCATAAAACAAGGAAACGGCACCAGCGCCAATCCTTCGCGCAGCATAAGTCGTTACCAACATCGCAAACAGGCCGGGCACAAGCCCCTGCAACGCCCCCTGAAACAGCAGTTCACTGAATTTATATTCAACCAACAACGATGTATCAGAAAACAAAATCCACAATGGCAAAAAAAACAACCCGTTTAAAACAGTACAAGCCGTCAAGCTTTGCCCAATACTGATCTGCCAGCGTTCCGCATATATAATAAAGGCCGCGAAAGACGCAATTGCAAGCACAGCCATTGCATTGCCACTCCATACCGTTAAATCAAACTCAATGCCCGATTGATCGGCAATCATCAACAAAATGCCACCAAAAATAACGGCACTGCCCAGAGCTTGCTCCATCGTAATTTTTTTGCGCAAAAATAAATAGGAGATAACAGCCGTTACAACGGGCGTTGTTCCGTACATAAAGACGGAAACCAACGCAACCGGGCTACGCTCCACGGCTTCATATGTCAGGATGTTTTGAGGCAATCCACCCAGAACGGCAAGAATAAGGTAACGTCGTGCAGACAGCCCTTTCCATATGCCAAAATACCATAAGACCGGCACCAGAACCAAACAGGCCACCATAAAACGAAGTGCCAACAGGTCGTAAACACCGATATCCGTTTTCAACCCCAATCGGGTTGCCATAATCCAGGACGACCATGTCAACGTAATCGCACAACCGGCTATTAAACCGGTCAACTTGGTTGCGGGCATCGGCAGTATCTTTCTTTAATTTTAAGAGAACGTCGTATTCATTTGGAGGTTTCCTTGACAAGATGCCGTAACACGATGGATAATTAAATCTAAACTTATTTTATTACAGAGTTAGATTTGATTACTCATGTCTTTAAACAAGCTTCATATTTTCAAAACGGTTTATGAATGCGGGAATACGGCTGATGCGGCCGCTTTACTCAAAGTCACTCGACCTGCAATCAGTCAGAATTTATCGCGATTAGAAGAAGAATTGGGCATTAGCCTGTTCACACGTTTGCCTAAAGGGCTTATTCCAACGCCGCAAGGTCACCAATTGGCGCGCAATGTCGGTCCCCTTCTGGATCAGTTGAATATCGAAATCAATGCAGTATCAAACAATCAAGACACCCGCGCGGGAGTTTTACATATCGGCGCCCCACAAGCGACCGGCACACTTTATATGCCGCGTATTGTTGAACGGTTCAACGCGCTTTATCCCAACGTCGAAATTCATCTCTATCTAGAAAATTCGACCTTACAACTCGCACGTTTGATGAAGGGGGAATTGGATTTCGCTATCATAGATATTTATGGTGGTGAAGAACTTCATCGCAATTTCCAGTCTTATTGTTTCAGTGAAACCCTCATTGATGAATTCGTCGTTCTGGCCTGTTCACCTCAATATTACGAAGAAAATATTGCAGGTGATCTCAGTTTCCAGAATCTTGCTTCTCTAGATTTTCTCACCACACGGGAAACAGCACTAGAACTCAAAAGCTGGTTTCATGATCAATTTGACAAAATACCCTCTTCTTTAAAAAAGCGGATAATCGCAAATAACGGTATTGCTCTTATTGACTGTGCACGTCGCCATCTTGGCGCCTTTGCAAACGGCAGCAATCTGATTAAAGAATATGTTGAACGCGGTGAATTGATAGAAATCACACCACGCAGTCGCGGCGAGAACAACAGCATCTGCCTTACCCAATTGTTGGATAAAAAACCATCCCCTTTAGAAAAAGCCTTTATCACAGTCCTTAAAGACTATGCACAATCCACATGGGGCAGAGAGTAACTCAACCACGCGCAACCAAAAAAACAACTTAAAGAAGAAAAATAGAAACATTATTTTATCTATGGAATTGCGACTGATTTCGATCTAAAAGACTGTAAATATTTTGTACTCATCATACGCATAAAGATAACCCTCTAAAATAAATGGTATTTTTTTACGAAAGTTTTTTGGAAACTGTGTAACGGTATGATAAAAATACATGACTGCTCCAAAAGATTAGGACGCGAGGGGAGAGCCAAATGGCTGTTGAAGTTGAAACATTAAAAGAGTCGCGCATTCTTGTCGTCGACGATAACCCATCCAATGTTCTACTATTGGAAGCCCTGCTTATGCAGGAAGACTATCAAAACGTCAGCAGCACGACCGACCCTACACAGGTGCGTGCCTTGCATGAAGAAAATGATTTTGACCTTATCTTGCTTGACATTCAAATGCCGAAAATGAACGGTTTTGAAGTCATGAAGCAATTGAAAGAACATCACGATCAGGACGACTATTTACCGGTTCTTGTTCTCACAGCACAAACGGATATGGAAACACGCCTACGCTCCCTTGACCTTGGAGCGCGTGATTTTGTAACAAAACCATTCCAGCATGCTGAGGTTCTGCAACGTATTCATAATTCCCTCGAAATCCGCCATCTTTATAAGCAAAAGAAAGAATATACCCATACGCTGGAAGATAAGGTCCATGAGGCCACGGCAGAATTACGCAAATCACAGCTTGATATCATTCGCTGCCTTGGGCGTGCGGGGGAATATCGTGATAATGAAACCGGCGAACATGTTATCCGTATGTCGAAATGCTGCCAGCTTCTCGCTCTCGAAGCCGGTTTAACGGAACGCCATGCAGAATTGATCCTTTATGCAAGCCCCATGCACGATGTCGGCAAAATCGGTATCCCCGATCATATCCTGCTAAAACCCGGTAAGTTGACTCCGCAAGAATGGGAAACCATGAAAAGTCATGCAGAACTTGGTGCTGACATTCTGGCGGATAATGAGTCTGAAATGATTCAAATGGCGCGCACCATTGCGATTGCACACCATGAAAAATGGGATGGGTCAGGCTACCCTTATGGCTTGAAAGGCGAAGCCATTCCGATCGAGGCCCGTATCGCTGCCATTTGTGATGTTTTTGATGCCTTGACCTCGGCACGCCCGTATAAGAAAGCATGGGATGTCAAGGATGCCATTGCGTTTGTTGAAGAACAATCAGGTAGCCATTTTGACCCTAACCTCGTTCCTCATTTCATGAGCATTTTGACCCGTATCCTTGAAATACGTGAAGAACATCAAGATCCGGATGAGCCGCAAACGCAAGTGGGTTAAGCAACCTTGAAACAGGAACAAGCCGAAACGATCGCCTTGCAAGCCATTGCCTTTATCGGGCAAGAAGAACGTGCTTTGAACGGTTTGCTGGCTCAAACCGGAATGGGCTTGGATGATCTGCGTGAAAACATGCAGGACCCGGCTTTTTTAGGTGGCATTCTGGATTTTTTACTGAGTGATGAAAGTGCCTTGCTGGCTTTCTGCGAAGCAATTGAAATTACACCTGAATTCCTTATTCGCGCACGGTGCAGCCTGCCCGGCGGCGAAAACCTGTGGGACGGCTGAGCCACTAAAATCAACCCAACCGTCTGACACAACATTTTTTTAAATAACGTCTTCCAATTCATCAATGAAACCGGAAACAACTTTCAACCCTCGTTTCCAGAAGGTTGGATCACTGGCATCCAGCCCAAAGGGCGCTAGTAGTTCCTTGTGACGTTTTGATCCACCGGCCCGCAGCATATCCATATATTTCTGCTGGAATCCGTCATGGCCATTTTGATAAACATCATAAAGTGAGTTCACCAAACAATCCCCAAAAGCATAGGCATAGACATAAAATGGTGAATGAATGAAGTGCGGAATATAAGCCCAGTAATGCTTGTATTCGTCATCAAAACGAAACGCACCACCCAGACTTTCGGTTTGAACATTCATCCATATTTCCCCAAGACGATCCGAACTCAGCTCCCCTTTGCGCCGTTCATCGTGAACATGGCGTTCAAAATCACAAAAAGCCACCTGACGCACCACGGTGTTAAGCATATCCTCAACCTTGCCCGCCAACATAATACGGCGGCGTTTTTCATCCGTTTCACCGTTTAACATAGAACGGAACGTCAGCATTTCACCAAAGACTGACGCGGTTTCCGCCAAAGTCAAAGGTGTATTTGCCATTAATGCCCCTTGGTCCGCCGCCAAAACCTGATGCACACCATGCCCCAATTCATGCGCCAGTGTCATCACATCACGCACTTTGCCATGATAGTTCAACAGAATATAAGGGTGCGCCGATGGTGTCACCGGATGGGAAAAGGCTCCGCTATCCTTGCCAGCGCGCGGCGGTACATCAATCCAGTTCTCATCAAAGAAACGCTTGCCGATCTCAGCCATTTTCGGATCAAACGCTTGATAGGCATTCAGAACGATTTCGCGCGCGTTGTCCCATTCAATTTTGCCATCATCATCTTCCGGCAAAGGGGCATTCCGATCCCAATAATCCATTTGATCCACACCGAACCATTTGGCTTTCAGGGCATAATAACGGTGTGATAAATCGCCATAAGACTCTTTGACCGACCCGATCAAGGCATCCACGACCTCGTCTTCAACCAAGTTGGAGATATTGCGCGACGAAATCGGACGATCAAACCCACGCCATTGATCCTCTGTCGCTTTGTCTTTCGCAAGCGTATTGGTAATTAAAGACAACAGACGAATATTATCACCAAGCACCTGACCAAAGGATTTTGCCGCCTCTTTGCGCACAGCCCCCTCTTTGGATGATAATTTATCCAGAATTTCTGAATTGGTCAGCATATTCCCCTGAAATGGGAAACGCAAACCCGCCATTGTTTCGTCAAACAGACGTGACCAGGCCCGTCGCCCACTGACTGATTTTTCGTGAAGCAGACGTTCAATTTCTTCATCCAGTTGATACGGACGATAGGCACGGACATCCATTACCCACGCACGGTAATAAGCACAGGTATCATCTTCAAAATAACGTTCTAGAACAGCATCATCCAGCTTATTTATTTCCAAGGTAAAGAAAAGAATAGCACTGGAAAGGTCTGTAATTTCTTCTTGTACATTCTGGTAAAATTGCGCAATCGCACTATCAGCATTGTCTGCGGCATACTGGAGTTGCGCATAACTCACCACACGGCCCAAAATATCGTCCAGTTCTTCATACCGTTTCAGCGCATTTGCAAACTCTGCCCCTCCAAGTTCAGCAAGCTTGCCTTGATACGCTTTGGCGAAGCTCTGCGCCAATTCCTTTGCTGTGTTAAGATCGTCTCGCAACTGCGGGGCATCAATGGCGCTATAAAGGTGGGTTAAGTCCCAAGTCGGTAATTTTGTCGTCATATTTTTGTCATTTCACTTTGAACGATAGGGAAGTTTAGGGCATAAACGGATATTCATAAAGTAGATCGGCGCATGCATTTTCCGCCTTTCGGGTTAGAATTGTTGTATCCGTCTATATTGTCAACTCTCAGTACCGAATATTTCCATGACACATCCCAATTGGCCTAATCTGGTATCCATGTTCTTTGAACAAGCGCAAAAACGGGCGTCTAATCCGTTCGTTTGGCAGAAAGTCAACGGCACGTACCAATCAACCAGTTGGAAACAAAGTTCAGATAATGTTGTTCATCTGGCTCGTGCCTTGCGTAATCTTGGCATTCAAAAAGGTGACCGCGTCGTTCTGGTATCGGAAAATCGCAGCGAATGGGTCATGGCCGATATGGCCATTATGGCATGCGGTGCTATCACAGTTCCTGCCTATACGACCAACACGGTCAATGACCATCGTCATATCCTGAACAATGCACAGGCCAAAGCCGTTATTGTATCCACCGCCAAACTTGCCGCGCCCTTGCTTCATGCCAGTCATGAAGCCGCTGATGTGGAATTTGCCATATCGATGGAAAAGCTTGATTTAAAACAAGAGTTATCTCATCCGGTCTATCTGTGGGATGATATGCTGAATAAGGGGGCCATGCTCACCGACGATATCATTGGGGAAGCCAACGCCATTACACGCGAAGATACCGCTTGTATTATCTATACATCCGGGACAGGCGGCACCCCAAAAGGCGTGATGCTACCGCATCGCTCCATCCTTCATAACTGTGTGGGGGCAACAGGCCTGTTAGAATCCATTGGTTTGGATAACGAGGTTTTCCTCTCCTTCCTTCCCTTGTCTCATTCTTATGAGCATACCGCGGGTCTCATGTGGCCTGTTTATCTTGGTGCACAAATCTATTACGCTGAACGCGCAGAAACGCTGGCCACCAACATGGCAGAATGTCACCCGACCCTTATGACCGCTGTGCCTCGCCTTTATGAAATGATGCGCCAAAAAATCTTGCGTGGACTTGAAAAAGAAAGTGAAAGCAAACGCAATCTCTTTTTAAAAACCTGTGCCTTGGGCAAAGCCAAACATCTGGGCGAATCCCTTGGATTAATCGGAACCATCCAGAATTTCTTTCTGGAACGTCTCGTGCGCAATAAAGTCCGTCAACGTTTTGGTGGGCGCCTCAAGGCAATGGTATCAGGTGGCGGCCCTTTGAACCCGGATGTCGGATTGTTCTTTCAGGGATTGGGCATTCGTATTTTACAGGGCTACGGCCAAACGGAATCCGGTCCGGTGATCAGCGTCAATACACCGCAAAAGATCAAAATGCATACCGTCGGCCCTGCCCTGAACCATGCAGATATAAAAATCGCATCAGATGGTGAAATTCTGGTTCGTGGCGAATTGGTCATGAAAGGTTACTGGCGCAATGAAAAAGCAACAAAAGAGGCCTTAAAAGACAATTGGCTACATACCGGAGATATCGGTTTTCTGGACGATGACCAATATTTGCAAATCACGGATCGCAAGAAAGATATCATCGTGAATTCAGGCGGCGATAACATTTCCCCACAACGTGTAGAAGGTTTTCTATCGCTGGAAAAAGAAATATCACAGTCTATGGTCTATGGGGACAAGCGCCCACATCTGGTTGCCCTGATTATCCCGGATGAAGAGTATGCAATGGAATGGGCAAAAGCGCACAATATCGAATATAATCTGCAACAACTAATTTCCCATAAAGAATTTATTGCCGATATTTCCCACGCCATCAGTCGTGTAAACAAGGAACTATCCAATATTGAAAAGGTTCGGAAATTTATTTTAAAGGCTGCGCCCTTTACCATTGAAAATGAAGAATTAACCCCGACCTTGAAAATTCGTAGGCACATCCTTCATGCTAAATATGGAGAAGAGTTAAGAAAACTCTATAAATAAGCACTAAAGTCTCAATACAACAGGATAATCGCTTTTCACGTTTTTGTTCCGTATAATGCTCGCTTCTAGATGATCAAGCACAGTGAAAAAAGAAAGAACAACACATTATGCTGCAACAAACCCTGAGTGAGAGAGATTGGTCACTCGGTGAGAGATTGTATAAAATCCACGAAGAAATACGGACAAACTATCCTGACTTATGCCGGATTGCCGTGGCTTTATACGACCATGAAACCGATATTTTAAAAACATTTGCCCATTCAACTGATGGCATTTCCCCGATCAGCTTTTATCAGGCCAAGTTGTCGGAAGCCCATTCCTTACAAGAAATCGCCAAAAACAATCAAACGCGCATTATTGACGATTTGACATCACAGGAATCACAAAAGGTCCATTCAACAAAGCTGCTTGAATCCGGTTATAAATCAAGTATGACCATGCCGATTATTTTTAACGATCATCTTTACGGATTTCTCTTCTTCAATTCACCAAAAAAGAACTTCTTTTCCGATATCCGTTGCGCAACAATCAAGGCATATGCCGGGGTGATTTCCTTGCTCGTTGTCAACGAAATGCAAACCCTGACCACTTTTCGCGGTGCGGTTCAAACTGCACGGGAATTCAGCCGTCAACGGGACGAGGAAACAGGTCACCATCTGGAACGCATGTCACGCTATGCCCATCTCATCGCACGTGAGTTGGCCCCGAAATATCAAAAGGGTGACGATTGGGTCGAATATATATTTCAATTCACCCCCTTGCATGATGTGGGCAAAGTCGCCGTACCTGACGAGATTTTATTAAAACCCGGTCGTTTAACCGACGATGAATATGAAATCATGAAAACGCATGTCCATAAAGGCGGGCAAATCATTTCATTAATGAGTCGCGAATTTGGATTAGGGTCCGTCAATTTCTTCGAAATGTTGCACAATATTGTTCTATATCATCATGAGGCTTTGGACGGCAGTGGATACCCTCATGGCATGAAAGGCAATGAAATCCCGCTGGAATCTCGTATCTGTGCCGTTGCCGACGTATTTGATGCCTTAACCAGCAAACGCCCCTATAAAAACGCGTGGTCCAATGGCGACGCCATGCAATGGTTATTAGACAATGCCGGGAAACGTCTGGATGCAGAATGCGTTCTGGCCTTGAATAATCACATGGATGAGGTCCGCAACATTCAGGCGGAATTTGAAGAAGATTTCATCGGTTAAATCTCGATTCAAATCGCCAACCGAACATTTTTCGCAGATGCAACCGAAATGCTGCACTGCATGGCACGCAATTTTACCTTCACGGGAATGACTGGCTGGGTAATTTTTTAAGTCGTTTTTCCAAAAACGACATGTTTTATTGCGAATTTTAGGTCAGCATCACTTACCTACTTGAAATCTAGCAATTCATTCCCTGATACTTACATAATAAGTACAAACATTTATATCAGGGACGAGCCATGAACATTCAACGCGATGTAACGTTATCGGACAAATACGCGCTCGAGCGTGGGCAAGCTTATATGACAGGGACACAAGCCCTTGTTCGCCTGCCCATGCTACAGCGCCAGCGCGATTTACTCCGCGGATTAAATACTGCCTGTTTTATTTCCGGCTATCGCGGTTCACCGCTCGGCAATCTGGACCGCGAACTTTGGCGTGCTAAAAAATTCATTGCCGAACAGCACATTCAGTTCGAACCCGGTGTCAACGAAGAACTCGGCGCAACAGCGGTGTGGGGATCACAGCAAGTCGGCCTGTTTAAAGGCGCAAAATACGATGGTGTCTTTGGCATGTGGTATGGCAAAACCCCAGGAATTGATCGCTCCGGTGACGTTTTTAAACATGCGAACTATGCTGGTACATCCAGATATGGTGGCGTTCTTGCCTTGGCCGGTGATGATCACAACTGTAAATCTTCTACCATCCCGTGCCAGTCTGAATATGCTTTTATGGATGCACAAATTCCGGTTCTCAATCCTTCCAACGTACAGGAATTTCTGGATTACGGCGTACTCGGTTGGGAAATGTCGCGTTTTTCCGGTTGTTGGGTGGCGATGAAGACCATCTCGGAAACGGTTGATGCATCTGCTTCCGTCTATGTAGACCCGGACCGTATTCAAACCGCCTACCCTGATTTTATCTTCCCCGAAGGCGGTGTTCATATTCGCTGGCCGGACAAGCCGCTGGATCAGGAATATCGCCTGCAAAAATATAAACTTTACGCCGCCATCGCCTTTGCCCGTGCCAATAAAATTGACCAAATCAAGATCGACAGCAAAAACGCCCGTCTTGGTATTGTCACATCCGGCAAATCCTATCAGGACGTTCTTCAAGCCTTGGATGACCTTGGCATTGATAAAGAACGCGCCAGTCAATTAGGCGTCCGTCTTTATAAAGTCGGTATGCCTTGGCCGTTGGAACCCGAAGGCATTAAAGAATTCACCAAGGGCCTTGACGAAATTCTTGTTGTTGAAGAAAAACGTGCCGTTATTGAAAACCAGCTAAAAGAACAACTTTATAACTGGTCTGAAAATGTACGCCCCCGTGTGATCGGTAAATTCAATGAAGAAGGCGAATGGATTTTACCCAGCGCCAACGAATTATCCCCGGCCCGTATTGCCCGCGTTATCGCATCACGTATTCAAAAATACCATGATGATGAAACCATGCAGAAACGCCTTGCCTGGTTGAATGCCAAGGAACAGGAACTCGCAAAACCGCGCAATACAACACATCGCATGCCGACTTTCTGTTCCGGCTGTCCGCATAACACATCGACTAAGGTCCCCGAAGGATCTCGTGCCTTGGCCGGGATCGGGTGCCATTATATGGCAACATGGGTCCGCCCGGATACAACACAGACCTTTACCCAAATGGGCGGAGAAGGTGTGCCATGGGTCGGACAAAGCCATTTCACAGAAGAAAAACACGTTTTCGCCAACTTGGGTGACGGCACCTATTATCACAGTGGCATCCTCGCAATCCGGCAATCCTTGGGCGCAAATGTCAATATCACCTATAAAATCCTGTTCAATGCCGCCGTTGCCATGACAGGCGGGCAACCCGTGGACGGCCCCTTGACCATTCAGGGCTTAACCAAACAGTTACATGGTGAAGGTGTCGCTCGGATTGCGATTGTTGCGGACGACCCTAATAAATATCCAACAAAAACTGACTTCGCCCCCAACGTCACGTTCAATCATCGTGATGAACTGGATCAGGTACAACGTGACCTGCGCAACTGGAAAGGTGTCTCCGTTCTGATTTATGATCAGCACTGTGCGACAGAACTTCGTCGTATGCGTAAACGGGGGAAAGCCCCGAAACCAAACCGCCGTCTATTTATCAATGATGCGGTCTGCGAAGGCTGTGGCGATTGTGGCGTTGCTTCCAACTGTGTTTCCATCACACCAAAAGAAACATTGCTGGGTCGTAAACGTAAGATCGACCAATCCACCTGTAATATGGATTATTCCTGCGTAAAAGGTTTCTGTCCGAGCTTTGTTTCCGTACATGGCGGCAAGTTACGCAAAAAAGAAGGCACGTCCCAAGCCGATCAATTTGCAACAACTCACCTCCCCGCACCGATCCTGCCCGCAACCAAGGACACATATTCCATCGTTGTCACCGGGATTGGCGGCACAGGCGTTGTCACCATTGGTGCATTATTGGGGATGGCTGCCCATATGGAACAAAAAGGTGTTTCTGTTCTGGATATGACAGGACTTGCCCAAAAGAACGGATCGGTTATTTCACACATTCGACTGGCGGACAGTCCTGAAGATATCTATTCGGTTAAAATCCCCGCCGGTGAAGCCGATCTTTTACTGGGCTGTGACCTTGTGACTTCTGCAAGTTTTGACTCCCTTGCTAAATTAAAAGCAGGTAAATCAAAAGTCATCATCAATGATCATAAAGTCATGACACCCGATTTCACCTGCAACCGGGATGCCCCCTTCCCTACCAACGACATGAAACAATCCATTGCAGAGTCCGTCAGCGAGAATGACAGCTGGTTCTTTGATGCCAGCCATCTGGCCTCTCAACTGCTGGGGGATTCCATTGGTTCTAACCTGTTTGTTGTCGGTTATGCCTTCCAGCTTGGCCTCATTCCCATTTCAGAAGATGCATTATTAAAAGCCATCGAATTGAACGGTGTAGCGATTGATTTCAACCAACGTGCCTTTATCTTGGGACGCTGGGCCGCACACGACATGGACAAACTGTCAGAACTGATCAAAGAAGAAAAGCCGGAATTCATCCCACAAGATCTCGATAAATTGATCGAACATCGCATTAAATTCCTCAGTGATTATCAGGATGCAAGCTATGCCGATCAATACCGTCATATGGTTGATCGCGTCTATCGTGCAGAAAAAGAATTGGGAACAGGGTCGCAAGAACTCACCAAATCCGTCGCGCACGTTCTGGCAAAACTGATGGCTTACAAGGATGAATACGAAGTCGCCCGCTTATACAGTCAACCTGATTTCAAAAAGAAACTGGATGAACAGTTCGAAGGAAACTACAAGCTGTCCTTCCATCTTGCCCCGCCACTTCTGTCAGAGAAAGAGCCAAAAACAGGTCATCTTATCAAAAAAGAATATGGTCCCTGGGTTTTAAAAACCTTCAACATGCTGGCAAAACTCAAAGGATTGCGCGGATCCAAATTCGATATCTTTGGCAAAACAGAAGAACGCAAACAGGAACGTGCTCTGATTTCAGAATATAAAGGGGTGATTGAAGAAATCTGTCAGAACCTAAATGCAGACAATCTGAAACTTGCCATTCGCATTGCCGATCTTCCCCGCGATATTCGGGGTTACGGTCACGTCAAAGAAAAAGCAATCCGGGAAGTCAAAGCCAAAGAAGCTACCCTTCTGGACGAGTTCAGAAATCACAAACCGCATCAGGTTGCCGCACAATAAAGGAAACAACCCTCACAAAAAAAGGACCGCGAATTTGAAATCGCGGTCCTTTTTTTTTAAGTATTCTGAAGAATTTACAAGACGTACCACAGCAAAGCTGGCAAAGCGGCAAATCCCATGAACGTTGATACAATTACCAGACCGGCGACTTCCTGTGGGCGTTGGTCATAAAGCTGCGCAAACAAATAACAAAAGACGGCCGCAGGCATGGCACATTCCAAAATAACGACACCGGCGGCAGCACCGCTTAGTCCCATAATTTTGACCAACCCAACACCGACCCCAAACCCCATACCAAGACGCAGAATTGAAAGCCATACGGCGCGTTTTAAACTGCCCATCTGTAAACTTGCAAGCGAAACACCCAAGGTAAACAGCATCAAAGGAATCGTCAGATCACCAATAAGTTTTGTCGTATTAAAAAGCCAGACGGGGACTTCAAGATCGCTGAATAAAAAAACTGAGGCCAGAATAGTTGCCGGAATAATCGGCATTTTCAAAAGGGCTTTGGCCGAAAAACTGCCTGAAACGAAGGCCACCCCGACCGTCATTTGCAACACCACATAAACAGTGAAGAAAGCAACCGCCAGCGCAAGACCTTCCTGCCCAAATGCCAACAAGCACAACGGCAAGCCGACATTACCCACATTGGGCCAGGTTAAAGCCTGTAAAAATGCCCGTTGCGGTAACTTAAAAAGCGCCAAAACCGCCGCACCAATAAGTGTAAAGGCGATATTGGCCGCCAAAGCGGCAATCCCCATATCCCACAGATAGGATGTATCTAGCTCCACCTTAGCCAGTGCATAAAACACAAGGCATGGTGTTGCAAAATAAGTCACAATTGTTGTGACCATCGGGGTGTCAAACGCCCGTCCGCTTTTGGACCAGCCATAGCCGATACCAACACAAACAAAAACGGGCGCCAGAATAGAAAAAATTTCTGAGAACATGTACCTAACTTAAAGTCGCGATCCGTAGAATGTTCGTGGCCCCCGGCGTACCAAACGGCACCCCTGCAGTCACAACCAGCGTATCCCCACGTTTCCCGATCTTTTCAGCTTTGGCCATTTTGCGCGCACCTTGAACCATTTCATTAAAGTTTTTAGCATCCGGTGTCACAGAAGCCAGCACACCCCAAACAAGTGCCAGCTTACGCGCTGTTTCGACTTTTGGCGTCAATCCCAAAATCGTGATTTCGGGGCGTTCCCGCGCCACACGATAAGAGGTCGAACCCGTCGTTGTATAAGTTACAATCGCCTTTGCCTTAATGGTTTGTGCGACTTGCCGCGCCGCTGCACTAATCGCATCGGCTTCGGTTTCTTCCGGTTCAACACGGTCTGCATCACGCAGTTTGTGATAAAGGATATCCCCTTCAACACGTTGAATAATCCGATCCATGATCTCGACCGTTTCAATCGGATAATCCCCGGCGGCTGTTTCAGCAGACAACATCACCGCATCAGTCCCGTCATAAATTGCCGTTGCAACATCAGAAGCCTCTGCCCGTGTCGGAGCTGGTGCTGTGATCATGGATTCCAGCATTTGTGTTGCCACAATAACCGGTCTCCCTTTTTCACGTGCCTTTGTAATGATGCGTTTTTGCAGGATCGGCACATCTTCGGGCGGTAATTCAACACCCAGATCACCGCGTGCCACCATAACCGCATCCGTCAATTCAACGATTTCATCCAAATCATCAATTGCAGACGGTTTTTCCAGCTTGGCGATAATGGATGCTTTCTTACCAATAATTTTGCGCGCTTCGCGAATATCGTCGGCTTTCTGCACAAAAGACAAGGCTACCCAATCCACGCCAATTTGCAGACCAAAACGTAAATCTGCCATATCTTTTTCTGTTAAAGCAGACAGAGGCAGAACGGCATCGGGAACATTTACCCCTTTGCGATCACTAAGCACACCATCAACCATCACCTCAGTTTCTGCAAAATCAGCACCGCATTCCAGTACCTTCAAACGCATTTTCCCATCATCCAGCAACAAGGTCATGCCCGGTTTCAAGACTTCAAAAATTTCAGGATGGGGAAGTGGAGCGCGTGTCACATCACCCGGCGCATTGTTCAGATCAAGGCGAAAACGTCGCCCCATCCCCAACAAAGCACTGCCATCGCGAAACTGACCCAAACGTAATTTCGGTCCTTGCAGATCCATCATAATACCGATGGGTGACCCTAGTTCCTTTTCCACATCGCGGATCGCGTCGTAGCGTTCCTTGTGATCTTCGTGTGAACCATGCGAGAAATTCAGGCGAAAGACATCGGCTCCGGCCTTGAACAACTGCTCGATACGTGTGCGGGTCGAACTCGACGGGCCCAGCGTTGCGATAATTTTTGCGTTTCTTGATCTTTTCATATTGGTAGAATAGCGAGATGTGTTTAGATTTCCACAAGATTTTCGTGCTACAATCAGATATCGGTTCAATTTTCATATCGTTGAAACAAAAGACACCATGTTCGAGTCCTTACAAAAGATTTTGCTGAACAAAGCAATGGGTAAAGCGGATAAGAAAAAAAACCGTAAAGCCAACGAAAAAGACAAGCATTCTCAAGAAAGTGACTTGCGCACCCTCTCGGGTGTTGCCTTGGACGATGCCATTCAAAAATTGGAAAACAGCGGCGAAAAGATGAATGACCTACTGGCTAAGAACGAAGACCTTCTTGCACAAGTCAAAGCCGAAGCTGCCAAAAAGATGACACCGGAACGAAGAGCCTTAATCGAGTCGGCCCAAAAAGTACGGAAAGCAAAAGCGCAAATCCTCGAAGATCTTGATGATGAAACACGAGCGAAACTTTACCTGACCGCCATTCGTGCCTTTACTGGACGAAATTAATCTACGTCCAGCGTACGAGGCTTTATAAAATCTGCCAATTTTCCTTTTGTCTGCTTAATCTCTGCCCAATCAGAAATATCAAAGGTTAAATGAGCGCACGCGGCTGTGGGAAATTTGGCTGCCATATCAAGGCGTAAATGCTCAGCCCCTGCCCCGCACAAAGCATGGGCGCACATTTCCAGTCCGGGATTATGTCCAACCAGCATCAAAACATCGTGTATTCCGGCCTTGGCAATTTCATCAATGAGAACATCTTCGCTAGCATGATAAAGAGAACGCCGAAGGGCAATATCAACAGGATGTGCATATACCTGCAACAACGCCGATAATGTTTGTCGGGTGCGTTGCGCGGTGGAACATAAGATAACGTCGGGTAAAGGGAGATGCGCGCTCAAATATCTTGCCATTTTTTGCGCTGCCTGTATCCCTCGTTCATTCAACGGCCGGTCAAAATCTGACAGGTCCATATTCGCCCAACTGGATTTTGCATGCCTGAATAAAAGTAAATGCTTCATTTACCACCTTTTCCTGCGATTTATTTTATATATAATAAGCTGTTATCATAAAAGTTTCATAATTTTCGATTACACCCCAGCCAATCGGATACGTGCAGCAAATAAAATCGCATTTATCGCGTTTGCTCTGCATCCTCATCTTTCAATATAATAGGGAGTCTCGCCGCATGACGACAGAAAATCAGGCCAATCCAACCGCCCCTGCCATTTCCCCGGACTCCCCAGAACGTTTTATAAACCGCGAACTGTCATGGCTTGCATTTAACACGCGTGTTTTAGAAGAATCAGACAACGTTCGCCATCCCTTGTTGGAACGTTTGCGCTTTTTATCTATTTCAGCTGCAAACCTGGACGAATTCTATATGGTACGGGTTGCAGGCCTGAACGGTCAGGTCCATGCAGGCATTAAAAACCTGAGTTATGATGGCCTCGGCCCGGCACAACAACTCGAACAAATCCATCAATCTGCGAATAAACTGATTATGGGGCAGCAGGAACAATACCGCTCTCTGCGCGCGTTACTTTTGAAAGAAGGTATCAAGGTTTTAAAATGCCAGGATATTCCCAAACGCGACATTGCATGGCTGGAAGAACATTTCCTCGAACAGATTTTTCCTTCCCTGACACCCTTGGCAATTGACCCGGCCCACCCTTTCCCCTTCATTCCAAACCTCGGACTTGCCATGATGTTTGCTTTGGAGTCCGATCTTGACCAAAGCGCCCTCAAAGCCCTTGTTCCCTTGCCACAAATGTTGCCGCGTTTCGTGCGTTTGCCCGATTATGGAAAAACTATTCGTTTCATGCCGATGGAAGAGGTTATTCGCCTTTTTCAACGCCATCTGTTCCCCAACTACGCTGTTGCATCATCAGGACTTTTCAAAATCATTCGCGATAGTGAGATGGAAATTGACGAAGAAGCCGAAGATTTGGTACGCACCTTCGAATCAGCCTTAAAACGCCGTCGTCGTGGGTCTGTTATCCGCATGTCACTGGATGCCGAACTATCTGATGAATTACGTGACTTGGTAGTTGAAGAACTCGGCGTTGACCCTGCTGATTGCTTCGTTTTGGACGGATTGCTCGGCTTGGCGGATACCAAGGAATTGATCGTTGATGAACGTCCTGACCTGCAATTCAAACCCTACAACGTGCGTTTCCCTGAACGTATCCGGGATTTCGGCGGCGATTGTTTTGCCGCCATTCGCAAGAAAGATTTTGTTGTTCACCATCCTTATGAAAGCTTTGATGCGGTTGTTCAGTTTGTCTTACAAGCAGCGCGCGACCCCGATGTTGTTGCGATTAAGCAAACACTTTATCGGACCTCCAACAATTCCCCGATCATCAAAGCCTTGGTGGAAGCTGCCGAAGCCGGAAAATCCGTCACCGCAATGGTGGAACTGAAAGCGCGTTTTGACGAAGAAGCCAACATCCGTTGGGCACGCGATTTGGAACGTGCCGGGGCCCAAGTGGTCTATGGGTTCGTCGATAAAAAAACCCATGCCAAGATCAATCTTGTTGTGCGCCGTGAAGGTGAAAAACTTCGTTCTTATGTTCATCTTGGAACCGGGAACTACCACCCGATTACAGCAAAAATTTACACTGATTTATCTTTCTTCTCTTGTGACCCCGTCTTATGTCGCGATGCAACCAAACTGTTTAATTACATGACAGGTTATGCAGAACCGGAAAAGATGGAGAAAATGGAATACTCTCCCCTGACGTTACGTGATACGGTCATTCGCGGAATTAATCAGGAAATCCAAAACGCCCAATCGGGTAAACCCGGTCATGTCTGGGCAAAAATGAACTCCATCGTGGATCCCAAAATCATCGATGCACTTTATCGTGCTTCACAAGCCGGTGTTCAGGTCGATTTGGTTATTCGCGGCATCTGCTGCCTGCGCCCTGGTGTTCCCGGCCTGTCAGACAATATTCGTGTCAAAAGTATTGTTGGTCGTTTTCTGGAACATTCCCGTATTGTTTGTTTTGGTAATGGTGGAAAACTGCCAAACCCAAAAGCAAAAATTTACATTTCATCGGCGGATTGGATGCCGCGAAACCTGGATCGCCGCGTAGAAACACTCATTCCTATTGAAACCGACACAGTTCATCGCCAAATCCTAGATCAGATTATGGTGGCAAATTTAAAAGATGAAGCACAAAGCTGGGTTTTGAAAGCTGATGGGTCTTTCAGCCGTGTTCCTGCCGGGGATGATGGTTTTTCCTGCCATACATATTTCATGACCAACCCCAGTCTTTCTGGGCGAGGATCGGCATTAAAGAAAAAAGGCACCATCCTGAAAAAGTTGATGCTGGACTAAAATTTAAGAAAAGAAGACGCCTTTTATGACACATCAATTCGGGTCTGCACGCAAAGGAAGCCTGACCGCCATTGTCGATATCGGGTCCAATACCGTTCGTCTGGTAGTCTTTCACGGCCCAGCGCGTATTCCCTTGCCCATTTTTAATGAAAAAGTTCAATGCCAGCTAGGCTTGGGGATTGATCAAACGGGATGCCTCAATCCCGAAGGTGTCAGCCTTGCACTCGAAACACTCAATCGTTTTATGAAACTGGTTGAGGTCATGGAGGTCGATAATGTCAGCCTGCTGGCAACCGCTGCTGTGCGCGAAGCCCATGACGGCCCCCATTTTGTGCAAAAGATAAAAGACCTGTTTAATGCCGAGGTGCAAGTTCTAAGCGGTGAAGAAGAAGCCAAACTCGCCGCCTTTGGTGTTTTAAGCGGTTTACCAGATGCCGATGGTCTTTTGGGGGACATGGGGGGCGCAAGTTTCGACCTTGTTGCCTTAGACCATGGGCGATTTTCTCAACATGACACAACTCCTTTAGGGCATTTGCGTATTCCGGATGAAAAACGCAATACGGTTGCCAAAATGCGCGATTTCATTCGCGAACATCTGCATCCCCTGACTTGGACAGCCCAAATGAAGGGCCGCCCGTTTTACGCTGTCGGCGGGTCGTTACGCGCAGTTGCCCGTTTGTTTATGCACCGTCTTGATTATCCTTTGCACGTTATTGATAATTTTACCCTACCCGCTGATCAAGCCCTAAAGCTGTTAGATGAACTGGTTCAAATGACACCGGAAGAATTCATGCAAGTTCCCGATGTCTCCAAAAAACGCCAAGAGACACTGGCGGCTGCGATTGCCCTGTTACAAGAAGTGCTCGAAACAATCGAACCATCCTGTCTTGTGTTTTCAGGATACAGTATGCGTGAAGGGCAATTTTTCCTTTCCCTTGATGATGACCAGAAAGCAGAAGACCCCTTAATCAGTTCGTGTATCAATCTGGTTGAACGCGAGGGGCGGTTCGGTCAACAAGGCGAAGAGGTCTTCCACTGGATGACCCCTTTATTTGCAAATGAAAGCGATAAACATAAAAACTTGCGTCACGCCGCCTGTCTCTTGCACGATATTGCATGGGCAGAACACCCGGACTATCGCGCAGATCATGGTTTCTTGCGTGTTCTGCGCCTGCCTGTCGCCGGGCTTTCCCACCACGATCGCGCCTTGATGGCGGCCTGTGTCTACAGTCGTTATAAAGGCAATTTTAACGCCCGTATCGCCAAACCGTTGCGCACGTTTTTAGACAGTGACGATGCAACATGGACTAAAACAGTCGGTGCCGCCTTACGACTGGCACACACACTTGCCAGTGGTGCACCACATTTGCTGGAAGATACACGGCTTGAAATTCGCGGTGGTGAATTGATCTTATCCCTACCCGAAGGCGAAGATATATTTATCGGTGAAGCCGTCGCCAGGCGCGTTCAAACCGTTGCCAAGCATCTCAACTTAAGCGGCCGTCTGGAACATGGCTAAACGCACAACCGCTTAACTTTCCTCAGTATCTTCGACATCAATCACACGAATAGAACGCCCTTTTACCGCCAAGGCCAAATCGCCTGCGCGCAAACGTAACGCATCTTTCCCAAAAAGATCACGTCGCCAGCCCTGTAAACACGGAACGTCCGCCTCTTCCCCATAAGCGGCAAGATGTTCAAGGTCACCGGCATTGGCGATGAGTTTTTGCGCCACATCATTATGTTCGGATTTGAATTTCAATAACACTTTTAACAAATCAACAACCGGCCCCAAACCCTTGGGTAAATCCCTTTTTGTCGGTGCTGCCGGATGATCTTCCGGGGCCAAACTCAACGCCTGTTGAATGGCTTCCAGCATCTCGTTGCCGTAACGTCCGTTTGCGATGGATTTATTCATCCCGCGCACTCGTTCCAAGGCCGCAGCATCTTTGGGCGATTGATGGGCGATATCAATTAAGGTGTCATCACGAATGACACGGTTACGCGGCATATTTTTGCGTTGTGCTTCATGTTCACGCCATGCTGCAACAGCCTGTAAAACCGCCAAAACTTTTGTGCTTTTCGTACGTGCCTTTAATCGTTTCCATGCTGTTTGCGGATCAACGATATAAGTCTCCGGGCTCGTCAGGGCCGTCATTTCTTCATCCAGCCAGCCAGCCCGATTGTTTTCTTCCAGCTTGTCACGCAAAAAGACGTAGATATCGCGCAAATACGTAACATCACCCAAGGCATATTTGATCTGACGCTCTGTCAAAGGCCGCTTGCTCCAATCCGTGAAGCGCGATCCCTTATCCAGATTTTTCTTACAAATATTATTCACCAGCGTTTCATAACCAACCGATTCCCCAAATCCGCAAACCATGGCTGCAACTTGAGTATCAAACATAGGTGTCGGTGTTGCACCTGTTGCCTTGACAAAAATTTCAACATCTTGGCGAGCGGCATGAAACACCTTCAGCACATTTTCATTCGCCATCAGGTCAAACAAAGGTTGCAAGTCGATCCCGTCAGCCAAAACATCGACACAACAGGCCTCATCACTGCCCCCCAGCTGTACCAGACAAAGCGTCGGCCAGTAGGTTTTTTCCCGCATAAATTCCGTATCGACCGTGACGAAACGTTCCGCCGCCAACCTGTCGCAAAACGCCACAAGCGTTTCTGTATCAGTAATTAAATCCATGACGATAGCTATACACTTTTTCCTGAGATGAGGAAACGAGAAAACCCCACAAATAAAAAGTCGATTGATTCCAACTCTACCTTTCACATACTCTTAGTCGATCCTTCTAAAAGAAATGATTGGAATATGATGAAAAAGTTTCCCTCCATCCTTGTTGTACTTACTCTTTTATTTGGTCTAAGTCACACGGTACAGGCGGCTGAACAACGTTTCATTACGGTTGCCTCGACAACATCCACTGCGAATTCTGGTCTGTTTTCTTATTTGCTCCCCAAGTTTACAAAAGAAACGGGGATTGAAGTCCGCGTCATTGCTGTCGGCACAGGACAAGCCATACGCATCGCACGTAAAGGCGATGCAGATATACTTTTCGTTCACCATCGCCCTTCTGAAGAAAAATTTGTCGCGGATGGATATGGGAACAAACGTTACGATATCATGTATAACGATTTCATCCTTGTCGGGCCTGATAACGACCCAGCACATATCAAAAACTGCACATCACCGATGCAAGCTTTGTTAGACATTCGTCAAAACAAACAGGTTTTTGTCTCACGCGGGGATAACAGCGGCACACATAAGCGGGAACTATCCATCTGGAAAGCTGCACAAATTACGCCGGAGCAACTTTATGGAAGCTGGTATCGCAGTACAGGTTCCGGCATGGGCGCGGCACTTAACATTGCCGCTGGTATGGATGGCTATACGCTGAGCGATCGGGGAACATGGCTGGCGTTTAAAAACAAGCGCAAGCTCCTCATTTTATGCGAAGGCGGCGATGAGTTACTTAATCCTTATGGTGTGATTGCCATCAATAAAAACCGTTTTCCTCATGTGAAATCACAAGACAGCCAAATTTTCATTGACTGGCTGGTTTCAGACAAAGGACAAAAACTTATTGGCAACTTTAAAATAAATGGAGAACGTCTATTCACACCCAACGCACAAAAATAAAGGTAATCACCCTGAAATTTTGCGATAAATATTTTCAATACGTTTGATTAAATCACGTTCGCTATAAGGCATAAGGACATATTCATTCACACCATAACGTTTGGCTTCCATAATGGAGGCCTCGTCATTTTTTTGTGAAAGCAACATAAAGGGTAATCCCTCATCCAGATCACGTACTTCTTCCAGAATTTCCTGCCCTTCCATATCCGGCAGGTTATCCGAACAAATCATCAATTTGACAGGAGTCCGTTCTGCCTCAAAAACACGCAAAGCCGTCTCACCGTTGCCGACACTGCGTATATCAATAAAGCCAAGTTCCGTTAAAGAGTTTTCAAGACGACGGCGCATTTCATCATTTTCTTCCGCCAATAAAACACGGCTGTTTGAAAAATGTTCCGTATATCGGCTACGCACCTTATTCATGCGGTTAAAGACCGTACGTCGTAAATCCATAACAACATTATTGGGCAAATTATGTTTCTCAATCATCTGATTAACCAGACTGGTGGTCACATATTCTGCAATATTTTTAACAGCTTGTTCTGGTAATTCGTCCCGGTTAACCAGCGGGTTATGCCAACTTTGATGATCTACCGCTTTTTCAGAGATAAACGTCAAAGTGTTATCCGAAAGTTGAGCTGAATTGTTCTCCAACAACGCCTGTACAGCTTGGTCGCTTTCTGTTTCTGCAACAGCATGTGCGACGTGTTCTCCCAATCCTTTGCGTTTTGCAATTGCCGTCAAGGCATCATCTTGAATACTGTCGGAAATAATCTCGATCAGTTCTTTCTCTTCCAATAAAGGAGAGAATTGCAACATAGGCGAAGAAACCGTTGCATCCATATCGCGGGCCAATTTAGACACCGTATGTTTCGGGATACTTTCCATATGCTTGATTTCTTCGGTCAAAATTGCACGAATTTCAGAGAGTTGATCCGTAGCCAACCCTTCCAAAACCTCAATCACCATTTGAGAGGCGCGTGATGACGCATCCTGATCCAGCGCAGGTGTAAGTTCGGCAATCCGGGACGCCAGTTTTGCACGAACCGCTTTATCTTCATCTTTACACAGAACAACTTTGGCCTGAACCGGAGCAGACTTGTTTTCAGCCACCGCTTGGCGGACTTTCGGGTTTTTATCGGTTGCGAAAAAATATAACAGTTCCGGTTCCAGATCGGTTAAGGCAGCGAGGTCACGACGCGCATCAACATCATCGCTTTTCGCAATTTCTTTCGCCTCCTCATAAGAGGGACGCTTATCACGTTTGCCTTTTAACCAACCAAACACTTAATTTTTCTCCATGAAAACAGATGCAATAACATACATAGACTTATCGCTCTCTAAATGCATTCAATAAAGACACGTAAACTGGTCTTGTCAGATACTCAAGCAAGGTTTGCTCGCCTGTAATAATATTGGCCTGAACCGTCATACCGGGGACAATTTTATGTTTTATACCATTCGCAGTCAGGTGTTCTTCATTCAACTGAATATGGCCCCGAAAAAACGGGTTGCCTTTTTCATCCATGAATGTGGTGGGCGACATATTAATCAATTTACCTTTCATGGTGCCATACCGTCTGGCATCAAACCCTGTAACCGTCACCGTGGTTTCCTGTCCAACTTCAACATGCCCGATATCGCTCGGTAATATCTTGTTCTCAATCAAGACATCTTCATCGGCGGGAATAATTTCCATCACGACCTGTGCCGGTTCAACCACCGCCCCTGGTGTATTTACTTTCAACGCATGGACAACACCACTTACAGGACTGACAAGTTCCAACCGGGTGAC
This sequence comes from Terasakiella sp. 4MB5A, assembly GCF_050058155.1. Classification (GTDB taxonomy): domain Bacteria; phylum Pseudomonadota; class Alphaproteobacteria; order Rhodospirillales; family Terasakiellaceae; genus Terasakiella; species Terasakiella halodenitrificans. The sequence continues at coordinate 2,555,630 of NZ_CP188815.1, forward strand.
CTTATCTTCAAGACGCGCAATATTTTCTCGTACTTCAGCCAATTGCGCACCAACATTATCTAATTCATCCAATGCCTTGCCACGTTCAGTCACATCAATTTCCAGCATCTGGTTTTCCGTTTCAACAATGCTTGCCAACGCCTGTTCCTTAGAAACTTCAGCTTCCGTAATTGAACCTTTATTTTTTGCCAGATCCAGTTCTGCATTAATCAAATTAACCCGCGAACCATGACCGGAATCGAACAATTTTTTACGCATCGTCACAGACTGACTCAGCAATTTTTGCTGTTTTCTCAGGCTGACAATCTGTTTTTCAAAACTTTCAACCGACTTACTTTGCTGGGCAATTTGGGAATTTAAAACCGTTTTCTCCCCTTCGATACGTGCCCGTATCCCATTCAGGTTGAAATTACTTTCTTCCACCAATCCCGGATATTCTTTTTCAAAAGCACTATAATCCGGCATCGTTCCATCAATGAAAGCACGCAAGCGCTGCTTTTTAATCGACAAGGCCGCCTCACGCGCGCGGATCTGATTGAGTTCCGCCGTGCGCAAAGTCGGTTCAAATTGCAGCAGGGACTGTCCCTTTTCAACGATATCGCCATTACGAACCAAAATGGATTTGACGATCCCGCCTTCCAAATGCTGCACGACACGTTTATCACCGGATGGGATAACAGTTCCTAACGTCGTTGCTGACGTTTTAATATCCACATAATTGGCCCAGACAAATGCCACAAACAACATTGATGTAATCAAGACAATAAGGGTCGATGCCGCCCGCGATGGACCAGATTCTTCCAACATCGCTTCATGAGATAAAAGCTTGAGCTGTTCACGCGGCATCGTACGTGTTTTGGACAGCATATCCTGTACGCCATTTTCAGATGAATTACTCATGCTGCTGTTCCTTGTGGCTTCGGATTAGGTTTAGGTTTTGCAAACATTTTTGCCAAGACCTCCTCCGGGTTACCAATCATATCGATTTGCCCTTCTTTCAGCACTAACAGCCGATCACACATGCGCATATGGCTGGGGCGCTGAGTAATCATAATAATCGTTTGCTTCCCCCGCACCCGTTTCAAGGCTTCAATAAAGACAGCCTCATCCTTTTCATCCATAGATCCAGCAGGTTCATCCAAAATCAGAACAGGTGCTTTTCGCAAGAAAGCACGGCCCAAGGCAATTTTGCGCAGGAAACTTTGCGGAATTTGAGTCTGCAATCCCTCTTTAAATTCAGTCTCGAACCCACGGGGCAAAGCTTCGATTGTATCGAGAATACCGGCTTGTCGACAGGCTTTACGCACTTGTGCAAAACTTGCTGTCGGATCGGCTAACGTCAGGTTTTCATATATATTTCCAGGGAAAACATGATTACTTTGCGGTACATAAGCCAATGTTTGGCGCAAGGTAATCGGGCGCAACTGGCGAATATCAACCCCATCTAATGTAACCGACCCGGCTTGTGGTCGATAAAGACCCAAAATTAATTTCGCCAAGGTCGTTTTACCGGAACCGGAATGCCCCGTAACCGCGATCATTTCACCGGGCTGTACCTTAAAACTTACGCCCAACATGGCGGGATTGGCATCCGATTTATAGCGCATACTCACACGACTAAATTCAATTGCACCTTGATAAACAACATTTGCATGCGGTGTGTCCCCGGGTTCCTGTTCCGGTGCAAAACGCAAAATGCTTTTCAGTTGACGTACACCATTTTGCATTTGCTCGATCCGGTTGGACACATTGAACAAAGCTTGTAATGGCGACAAAATGCGCCAGACCAACATCATCGTTGCCACTAATGCACCCAAACTGATGACGCCATTCATGACTCCATACACACCAAAAACAAGCGTCGCAACGCCTGCAGCCATCATCAGGCTTTGTGCAATATTTTGCACATTCCCCTGCAAGCGGGTCACTTGCATATTGGTCCATGCAGCATCACCTGATAATTCTCGAAACCGCTTAAGCCAACGTTCTTCACTGCATCTTTGTTTCACTTGACGCATTTGCCAGAGCATCTCGACCAAAAATGTATAACGCGAAGAACGAACCTCTGCCGACACTTTGGATCGTGCCCGTATTTCCGGCATAATAACCGCAGCCAAGATGGCATATATGGTCGCCAGCACCATTGGGACAGCCACCATAGGGCCAGCAATAAAACCAATTACCGCCACAAACAAAAGAACAAACGGTAAATCCAACAACGTATTGGCCAACGAACCTGTAAATATTTCACGCAAAGATTCAAAACTGCGAATACGTGAAACCTGCCCCCCGACAGGAGCGCGTTCGGTGAAAACCGGAGGTAAATGCAAAATCTGCTCAAAAACCTTCGTGCTGACCAAATAATCAAAACGGGCCCCGATATAGGCTTGCTCCTTTGATCGCATGATCCTTAACAAAAGCTCAAACCCCAAGGCAAGCCCGACCCCACTGGCAACGTACAGCAAGGTAACTTTGGACTCTTTTGCAATCACCTGATCATAAATCATCATGACCGCCAGCGGGATTGTCAAGGCCATCAGGTTAATGAAAAAACTGACAATAAAAGACTTCGCGATCAATGGCTGAAATTGCAGAAATAAATTTCTGAACCACAGGGCTGACCGATCCACATCGTCCGTTTTTTCCCGATCAATCTTTTCAATGACATAAAATGTACCGCCCCGCACATTTCGAACAGGTTTGTCTTCACTGGAAACCGGATTATGGGCAATAATCTTCCGCCCGTCTGCGCGCACGACATAATACTGTCCTTTCGCATACAAGACACAAGGACATAATCTTAACGACAATTTATCATGTCGTGTTTTCAATCGAATGGTTTTGAATCCCAAACGCATCAAAATATCGCGCAAATCATAAATTGTCATTTGCCCTGCATCATAGGGCATAGCCTCAATCAAACGATGAGGCGAACCTTTCCAATCAATTGCTTCAAGCAAAGACAATAAGACTTGTAAAACGGGTTCTAGCTCTTCCGCTCCCGTATAATTAAACAAGGCCTTTCGCCACAAACGCGGTAAATTTTCTGGCGGCGGCTGATGTAAAACGACATGTCCCATTATGCTGCCCCCTTCGTTTCAGGCAGACGTGAGGGCTTCAAGGGATTAGGCCTTGGTTTTGGTTTTGCCCCAAACCCTTCCCATTCAATTTGCTTCACCACGCCATGCGACGCATCAAATACCCGGTCAGCGATATTAATAAGCGAGGGGCGTTCCGTAATCATCAGGATTGTCGTCTCCCCCTTCAACGTTTCCAGATACTCACGCAATCGTCTATCGGCATCACCATCCAAGGCCGTATTGGCTTCATCTAACAAAAGGACACGGGGCTTATCTGCAAATGTAAGCGTCAAACTGACCATTTGCTGAACGGACCCTGATAAGCCTTCCGATGCCGACTCCCCCACTGGCGTATCCAAGCCTTTCGGCATCGCAGCTACAATCTCGCTCAGTCCCAATTTGTCCGCGATATCAAGGGCGGCTGGTAAATAATCACGTCCCCTAAATTTCGTCAAATTCTCACGCAAGGTTCCTCTGAATAACGGGGCGTTTTGGCGCACATACCCCATTTGCTGACGCAGCTTGCGATAACTCAACTGTCTTGAATCAACCCCATCATAATAAAGGTTTCCTTCCAATACAGGAATGAAGCCTGCAATCGCTTCGAGCAAAGAAGACTTCCCCCCGCCCACTTGTCCCAAAATGGCGATCGTTTCGCCGGCCCGAATATGCAAATTCAAATCTTTAAAAATCGGCATTCCCGTATTGATTTGATAAATTGTCGCCTTTTCAAAAACAATATCGCCCTTGATTTGCGGTGTGTTTTCTTCATGAACAGGTTCTTTGTTTTCCTGTCGAATTGCGCCCAGACTTTTCAATCGCTCATTTGATAACTTCAAGGATCGATATTGCACCCAAACGCCAATCATCCGGATCAAAGGCTGAATTGCACGCCCACCTAACAAAGTACATGCCATTAAGGACCCGCCAGTCAGGCTTCCTTCAATAACAAATACACTCCCCAACAAGGCAACCGATACCATCGCGAAGTTACTTAAAATCGCGCCGACAGATTGACCAAGGGAGGAATAAAACACCATTTTTTCCATAATCAGGGCAACTGGTGCATGTAAATGCTGGTAATGACGGCACATTAAACCTTCCATTCCTAATCCTTTTACGGAATGGATGCCGTTTAGAACCTGAAAAATGAAGTTATAACGATCATCATCCAACTCATTTCTTGTCCTAATAATTTTATCAAGACTATAACCCAGCCAAATGGCAAAAATCGCAGCAATGACACAGACGGCAATCGGCGCAATCACCAAGGGCCCCCCAATAAGCGCAATCAAAGCCACAAAAATCACCGCAAACGGTAATTCCGTAAAACTAATTAGTCCCTGTCCCGACTGATGATCACGCAGCGCCTCAATCGCTGAAAAACGCTCCATTTGCACACCGGGTGGTGTTGTTTCAAAATCTTGAATTTCTGAACTTAAAAAAGATTCACATGCGCGCACAGACGCAGCATGTTCAAAACGGGTTCCCGCCCACGTGATCGTATATGTTCTTAAAAACCGTAGACTTCCATCCAACAAAACAACGCTAACCAACCCCAAAACCATAAAGGTAAACGTGTCTGTTGAACTGCTGGGTATAATCCTGTCATACACCTGAAGCACTACTAATGGTAGAGCCAATGTTAACAAATTTACAGCAAACGACGATAAAAGCACATCCAAGCGGCTCAGCATTACGCGACGCATCGGTCTTACAAATCGATTCTGTGCTTTTTTACCAGCCATAGGACTATTTCATTACTTTTTCAAATATTTACCGAAGAGAAAAACATCTAGTTCTTCTAGACTTTATCCACAGTGTAGGATTCGTTAGTTAATAAATTGTAACGACTATCCATAAGGTTATACGTAACCTCCCGTATATATACGTAAATACCCTTAATACCTTTATATTTTTTCTTATTTTTAAAGTTATTGATTAATCTTATTTGCACACATCTATTGAAACTCCGAATCACATCAACTTCGCCATGCTAGGATAAAGCAACTTCTAGTTTACTTTTCAAAAGCCACAAACGCCCGAATCCAGCGTTTGCGCCAAGGGGAAATATTATGGAACAGAATCAGGGTACCAAAAGCAGCATCGAAATGTTCGATCTCGACACCGGCGCAAACGATCAAGGTTTGTCCGATAAAGTCGTTGTCATTAACAATTTCGAGATTGAACAGGAAAGTGACCTGACCCTGCAAGCCACCCATATTGCAAGCGATAAATCTCAAGCCCCTGGCGAACAAAGCATCTCAACAGGTAGTCGCCTCTTAGAACAAGACGAAACAAACAACATTCAACATCTAAAGGTCAATATCCCCTCAGAAGACCTGAGTTCTGCCGCCCAAGCCGGAAAGTTTGGACTACTTTCTCTTGATCTCTCCAAATATGCTGACGACGATAATAAACAGATTATCCTGCGCAACCTCCCCCAAGGCGTTGAATCTTCTGCTGGCTACATTCAAGAAGATGGTTCTATCATTATCAATTCTTCCAATGCCGGTGAAATTTACCTTGCTGTTAACCCGCAACAAACAACGGTTAATATTCAGCTTGAAATCGATATCGTTTTAAATATAGAAAACGGCAAAGGCCCCATCGATGAAGAACCAGATCAAAACAGCGCACCTGTTGCAACAGAAGATGCCTCCCTCGAAGTCAATGAAGATGGCACCCTAACCATTACCCAAGCCGACCTTCTCGAAAATGTCACAGATGCGGACGGTGACCAACTGACAGCTTTCGACTTGCAAATGGATGGCGGCAAACTCACCGATAACGGCGATGGCACCTGGACGTTTGAACCCAACGCCGATTTTAACGGCGACATAAACCTGACATACAAAGTAACAGATGGTGAAAGCTCAACAACTGTTGAAGGCACCATCGAGGTCGCAGCGGTCAATGACGCCGCGGTCGTGTCCGAAGATACATCCTTCACCATGAACGAAGATGGTTCCATCACCATTTCTGAAGATCAGTTGCTGGCGAATGCTAGTGATGTCGATGGCGACACCCTGTCCGTTCAGAACCTCGCAGCCGATGGTGGCAGCTTGACCGATAATGGCAATGGCACATGGACGTTTGAACCCGCAGCGGATTTCAACGGATCCATCGATCTGTCTTATGATGTCTCTGATGGCACCACCACCACAGCCGCCGGCGGCACCATCGAGGTCGCAGCCATCAATGATGCGGCGGTCGTGTCCGAAGATACATCCTTCACCATGAACGAAGATGGTTCCATCACCATTTCTGAAGATCAGTTGCTGGCGAATGCCTCCGATGTGGATGGTGATACTCTGTCTGTGCAGAACCTGTCTGTCGATGGCGGCAGCTTGACCGATAATGGCGATGGCACCTGGACCTTTGAACCCGCAGCCGATTTCAACGGATCCATCGATCTGTCTTATGATGTCTCAGACGGCACCACCACCACAGCCGCCGGCGGCACCATCGAGGTCGCAGCCATCAATGATGCGGCGGTCGTGTCCGAAGATACATCCTTCACCATGAACGAAGATGGTTCCATCACCATTTCTGAAGATCAGTTGCTGGCGAATGCCTCCGATGTGGATGGTGATACTCTGTCTGTGCAGAACCTGTCTGTCGATGGCGGCAGCTTGACCGATAATGGCGATGGCACCTGGACCTTTGAACCCGCAGCGGATTTCAACGGATCCATCGATCTGTCTTATGATGTCTCAGACGGCACCACCACCACAGCCGCCGGCGGCACCATCGAGGTCGCAGCCATCAATGATGCGGCGGTCGTGTCCGAAGACACATCGTTTGCTATGAACGAAGATGGCACCATCACCATTTCCAAAGATCAGTTGCTGGCAAACGCATCAGATGTCGATGGCGACACCCTGTCCGTTCAGAACCTCGCAGCCGATGGTGGCAGCTTGACCGATAATGGCGATGGCACCTGGACCTTTGAACCCGCAGCCGATTTCAACGGATCCATCGATCTGTCTTATGATGTCTCTGACGGCACCACAACCACAGCCGCCGGCGGCACCATCGAGGTCGCAGCCATCAATGATGCGGCGGTCGTGTCCGAAGATACATCCTTCACCATGAACGAAGATGGTTCCATCACCATTTCTGAAGATCAGTTGCTGGCGAATGCTAGTGATGTCGATGGCGACACCCTGTCCGTTCAGAACCTCGCAGCCGATGGTGGCAGCTTGACCGATAATGGCGATGGCACCTGGACCTTTGAACCCGCAGCGGATTTCAACGGATCCATCGATCTGTCTTATGATGTCTCTGACGGCACCACCACCACAGCCGCCGGCGGCACCATCGAGGTCGCAGCGGTCAATGACGCCGCGGTCGTGTCCGAAGACACATCGTTTGCTATGAACGAAGATGGCACCATCACCATTTCTGAAGATCAGTTGCTGGCGAATGCCTCCGATGTGGATGGTGATACTCTGTCTGTGCAGAACCTCGCAGCCGATGGTGGCAGCCTCACCGATAATGGCGATGGCACATGGACGTTTGAACCCGCAGCCGATTTCAACGGATCCATCGATCTGTCTTATGATGTCTCTGACGGCACCACCACCACAACCGCCGCCGGCACCATCGAGGTCGCAGCCATCAATGATGCGGCGGTCGTGTCCGAAGACACATCGTTTGCTATGAACGAAGATGGCACCATCACCATTTCCGAAGATCAGTTGCTGGCAAACGCATCAGATGTCGATGGCGATACCCTGTCCGTTCAAAACCTGTCGGCCGATGGCGGCACCCTCACCGATAATGGCGATGGCACCTGGACCTTTGAACCCGCAGCGGATTTCAACGGATCCATCGATCTGTCTTATGATGTCTCAGACGGCACCACCACCACAGCCGCCGGCGGCACCATCGAGGTCGCAGCCATCAATGATGCGGCGGTCGTGTCTGAAGATACATCCTTCACCATGAACGAAGATGGTTCCATCACCATTTCTGAAGATCAGTTGCTGGCGAATGCCTCCGATGTGGATGGTGATACTCTGTCTGTGCAGAACCTCGCAGCCGATGGCGGGACCCTCACCGATAATGGCAATGGCACATGGACGTTTGAACCCGCAGCGGATTTCAACGGATCCATCGATCTGTCTTATGATGTCTCAGACGGCACCACCACCACAGCCGCCGGCGGCACCATCGAGGTCGCAGCGGTCAATGATGCGGCGGTCGTGTCCGAAGATACATCCTTCACCATGAACGAAGATGGTTCCATCACCATTTCTGAAGATCAGTTGCTGGCGAATGCCTCCGATGTGGATGGTGATACTCTGTCTGTGCAGAACCTGTCTGTCGATGGCGGGACCCTCACCGATAATGGCAATGGCACATGGACGTTTGAACCCGCTGCGGATTTCAACGGATCCATCGATCTGTCTTATGATGTCTCAGACGGCACCACCACCACAGCCGCCGGCGGCACCATCGAGGTCGCAGCCATCAATGATGCGGCGGTCGTGTCTGAAGATACATCCTTCACCATGAACGAAGATGGTTCCATCACCATTTCTGAAGATCAGTTGCTGGCGAATGCCTCCGATGTGGATGGTGATACTCTGTCTGTGCAGAACCTCGCAGCCGATGGTGGCAGCTTGACCGATAATGGCAATGGCACCTGGACCTTTGAACCCGCAGCCGATTTCAACGGATCCATCGATCTGTCTTATGATGTCTCAGACGGCACCACCACCACAGCCGCCGGCGGCACCATCGAGGTCGCAGCGGTCAATGATGCGGCGGTCGTGTCCGAAGATACATCCTTCACCATGAACGAAGATGGTTCCATCACCATTTCTGAAGATCAGTTGCTGGCGAATGCCTCCGATGTGGATGGTGATACTCTGTCTGTGCAGAACCTGTCTGTCGATGGCGGGACCCTCACCGATAATGGCAATGGCACATGGACGTTTGAACCCGCTGCGGATTTCAACGGATCCATCGATCTGTCTTATGATGTCTCAGACGGCACCACCACCACAGCCGCGGGCGGCACCATCGAGGTCGCAGCGGTCAATGATGCGGCGGTCGTGTCTGAAGATACATCCTTCACCATGAACGAAGATGGTTCCATCACCATTTCTGAAGATCAGTTGCTGGCGAATGCCTCCGATGTGGATGGTGATACTCTGTCTGTGCAGAACCTCGCAGCCGATGGCGGGACCCTCACCGATAATGGCAATGGCACATGGACGTTTGAACCCGCAGCGGATTTCAACGGATCCATCGATCTGTCTTATGATGTCTCAGACGGCACCACCACCACAGCCGCCGGCGGCACCATCGAGGTCGCAGCGGTCAATGATGCGGCGGTCGTGTCCGAAGATACATCCTTCACCATGAACGAAGATGGTTCCATCACCATTTCTGAAGATCAGTTGCTGGCGAATGCCTCCGATGTGGATGGTGATACTCTGTCTGTGCAGAACCTGTCTGTCGATGGCGGGACCCTCACCGATAATGGCAATGGCACATGGACGTTTGAACCCGCTGCGGATTTCAACGGATCCATCGATCTGTCTTATGATGTCTCAGACGGCACCACCACCACAGCCGCGGGCGGCACCATCGAGGTCGCAGCCATCAATGATGCGGCGGTCGTGTCTGAAGATACATCCTTCACCATGAACGAAGATGGTTCCATCACCATTTCTGAAGATCAGTTGCTGGCGAATGCCTCCGATGTGGATGGTGATACTCTGTCTGTGCAGAACCTCGCAGCCGATGGTGGCAGCTTGACCGATAATGGCAATGGCACCTGGACCTTTGAACCCGCAGCCGATTTCAACGGATCCATCGATCTGTCTTATGATGTCTCAGACGGCACCACCACCACAGCCGCCGGCGGCACCATCGAGGTCGCAGCGGTCAATGATGCGGCGGTCGTGTCCGAAGATACATCCTTCACCATGAACGAAGATGGTTCCATCACCATTTCTGAAGATCAGTTGCTGGCGAATGCCTCCGATGTGGATGGTGATACTCTGTCTGTGCAGAACCTGTCTGTCGATGGCGGGACCCTCACCGATAATGGCAATGGCACATGGACGTTTGAACCCGCTGCGGATTTCAACGGATCCATCGATCTGTCTTATGATGTCTCAGACGGCACCACCACCACAGCCGCGGGCGGCACCATCGAGGTCGCAGCGGTCAATGATGCGGCGGTCGTGTCTGAAGATACATCCTTCACCATGAACGAAGATGGTTCCATCACCATTTCTGAAGATCAGTTGCTGGCGAATGCCTCCGATGTGGATGGTGATACTCTGTCTGTGCAGAACCTCGCAGCCGATGGCGGCAGCTTGACCGATAATGGCGATGGCACCTGGACCTTTGAACCCGCAGCGGATTTCAACGGATCCATCGATCTGTCTTATGATGTCTCAGACGGCACCACCACCACAGCCGCCGGCGGCACCATCGAGGTCGCAGCCATCAATGATGCGGCGGTCGTGTCCGAAGACACATCGTTTGCTATGAACGAAGATGGCACCATCACCATTTCCAAAGATCAGTTGCTGGCAAACGCATCAGATGTCGATGGCGACACCCTGTCCGTTCAGAACCTCGCAGCCGATGGTGGCAGCTTGACCGATAATGGCGATGGCACCTGGACCTTTGAACCCGCAGCCGATTTCAACGGATCCATCGATCTGTCTTATGATGTCTCTGACGGCACCACAACAACAGCCGCCGGCGGCACCATCGAGGTCGCAGCCATCAATGATGCGGCGGTCGTGTCCGAAGATACATCCTTCACCATGAACGAAGATGGTTCCATCACCATTTCTGAAGATCAGTTGCTGGCGAATGCTAGTGATGTCGATGGCGACACCCTGTCCGTTCAGAACCTCGCAGCCGATGGTGGCAGCTTGACCGATAATGGCAATGGCACATGGACGTTTGAACCCGCAGCGGATTTCAACGGCTCCATTGATCTGAGCTATGATGTCTCTGATGGCACCACCACCACAGCCGCCGCCGGCACCATCGAGGTCGCAGCGGTTGCAGATGCACCTGAGCTATCCATTACCATTGGCGAACCTTCCGCAGTGATAATACCTGGCACACAGGGGGAAACCACAACGGTCTTTTCCACCAGCTTTGGAAATACGGAAAACGGCTTCCAAACCGGTCAAGTTGATGGGTGGGGGACTGATTCCGATGCTATTGAGGTTTGGAATGATGATCAGGATCATAGCGATTATTCCGGTGACGGTGCATATGTTGAATTAAATGACGATGCTCGTGACCATTATGATGATGCAACCAGCATCAACCGGACCATTGATACGGTCGAAGACGCAACCTACAACATTGAGTTTGATTATTCTGGTCGCCCGGGTTTTGATGACAACGTTAATGCCATTGAAGTCCGTATCAACGGTCAAACCGTTGCCGAATTCAGCCATGATAATTCTAATGGGTCAGATACCAATTGGCAGGATGGGTCCTTCAGCTTTACCGGAACAGGCGAGCCGATGACCATCGAATTTGTCAGTGTCGGTGATGCCCAAGATTATGGCCGGGGGATGTATCTGGATAACATTGATGCAACACAAACATTGCCGGATGATCCCGATCAAACATTTATTGATTACCCACTGGATTTAAGTGCAGAACTGACAGACACAGACGGTTCTGAAACTATGTCTGATATTACGTTGAATGATATCCCGGATAACGCAACCTTGTATGTAAACGGTGAAGAAGTCAGTGTTTCAGAGGGTTCTGTAACAATCTCGCCTGACGATCTGGCAAACGTTGTGCTGCGCCTGCCCGAAGGTCATAGCGAGTTTGATCTATCCGCATCAGTTACATCAACTGATGGAGATGACAGTGCGACATCAACAGCCAGAACGACCGTAGCCGCCCCTGATGAGGCTGATGCCCCCTCACTTGATCTTGAAATCGGTGAGCCCAGCACGATCATCCTTGGGGCCGAAGCAGGTGAAACAACAACTGTATTCTCAACAAGCTTTGGTGAAGCCAGCAGCGGATTCCATTCCAGCGCAGTCGATGGCTGGGATACTAATTCCGACTCCATCGAAGTCTGGAACCAATCCCGTTATAACAATGATTATTCAGGTGAGGGCGCATATGTTGAATTAAATGACGATGCTCGTAACCATTATGATGATGCCACCAGCATCAACCGGACCATTGATACGGTAGAAGACGCAACTTACAATATTGAGTTTGATTATTCTGGTCGTCCGGGTTTTGATGACAACGTTAATGCTATTGAAGTCCGCATCAACGGTCAGACGGTTGCGGAGTTCAGCCACGACAATTCCAATGGGTCTGACAACAACTGGCAGGATGGGTCCTTCAGCTTTACCGGAACAGGTGAGCCGATGACCATCGAATTCGTCAGTGTCGGTGATGCACAGGATTATGGCCGGGGAATGTATCTGGATAACATCGATGCAACACAGACATTGCCGGATGATCCGGGTGAAACATTTGTCGATTATCCTGTAAACCTAAGTGCCGAATTAACGGATACAGACGGTTCAGAAACCCTTTCGGATGTAACACTTAGTGATATTCCTGAAGGCGCTGTCTTACTGGTTGACGGACAGGAAGTTACCATCACCGCCGGATCGGCAAATATCTCGGCTGATAATCTGGGAGATGTCGTCCTTCGCTTGCCGGAAAATCATGGTGAATTCAATTTGTCGGCTTCTGTTACTGCCAGTGAAGGTTCTGATACGGCAACAACAAGCGTAAGCGCAAATATCGAAGCCCATGAAACAGAAGCGCCTGAAGAGCCTGTTGTTGTGGAACCTGAAGTACCACAATCAAATATCGAAGCTGAAAATGAAAATACCGATAACAGTGCCTATCGTGAATTTGATGAGGCAAAAGATGATATGGGCGGGAAGAAAGCCTTCACCAAAAACTCCGGCGGAGGCAAAGATGATGACATGGATGCCCACAGCAAAGACTGGAAAACCAACGGTAAAGAAATGTACGAAGGCAAGGGAGGCGATGACCGGGTTGGTGATGCCAACGACAACTATGGCGACGATCTTATGTCCGGTGGATCTGGTAATGACCGCGTTTATGGTGGGTCCGGCAATGATGTAATGTACGGCGACAACGGCGATAACCTTGATGCTGCGACAGATAATAACACAGACGGTAACGACACATTAGACGGCGGGTCCGGCAACGATGAAATTTACGGCGAAGGTGGTAACGACGTTCTGGATGGCGGGTCCGGTGATGACTTCCTTGTCGGTGGGTCCGGTGATGACCAACTGACCGGAGACTCTGGAACCGATACCCTGCATGGAGGGTCTGGCGACGATACTCTTGAAGGTGGATCTGGTAACGACGAATTGGTCGGTGGATCCGGCGCCGACACCCTGATGGGCGATGGGGGCGACGATAAGCTGGTTGGTGGGAGCGGAAACGACACCATCTATGGCGATGATCGCAACAGTACCGATTGGGGCAATGACGATATCGATGGCGGTGCCGGCAACGACACCTTGTTTGGCGGTCGTGGTTCTGACGACATATCCGGCGGAGATGGCAATGATGTTCTGGATGCCGGCAACGATTGGAGCAGCAATACGCTGGACGGTGGCGCCGGTAACGACACCTTCTATGGTGGGGCTGGTAACGACACCATGATCGGCGGTGAAGGCGATGATTTGTTCTATTTCGGTGAAGGGTCCGGCGATGATGTTGTTCATGGCGGTGATAGCGGAGCTGAAGGTTGGATGGACACCGTCTATCTTGAAAATGAAGATGGGAGTTCAGTTGCCGAACACGAATGGTCACTGGATCTGGAAAATGGTTCTGTCGAAGAACAGGCCGATGGATATATCGAACTTTCAGATGATGCCTCCGGTACAATCACTTTCTCCGATGGCAGTGAATTAACTTTCGAAGGTATTGAACGTTTCGAATGGTAAAGAACCCCTAAAACTACAAGGCGGATTTTGTTAATTCATGATCCGCCTTTTTTTGTGACTTGACAGGGTTCCTCTCAAATGGGATCACAAGGAAATTTTAACATTTTGAATAAAGGACGAGATCATGTCTCTTTGCCCTTGCGGCTCTCGCCAGGAATACGAAAATTGCTGTGCCCCGTTTCATAACGGTGAGATTGCACCCACTGCTGAAAAACTGATGCGTTCACGCTACAGTGCTTTCGAAAAAGGACAGCTCGGATACCTCGAAGAAACACTCAGCTTTGCCAGCCGCAAAGATTATGATGCAGAAGAAACCGCACAATGGGCTAATCAAGCCCGCTGGGACAGTCTGGAAATCGTGAAAACCGAAGGCGGTCAAGAAGGCGATGACACAGGCATTGTGGAATTTCGTGCATTTTTCAAAATCAACGGACGTAAACAGGTTCACCATGAACGCAGCCGTTTTACCAAAGTCGAAGGCCGGTGGTATTATGAAGATGGTGAAATGAATCCCGCCCAGGAACAACGCATTGTCACCAATAAGGTGGGGCGTAACGATCCATGTACCTGCGGGTCCGGGAAGAAGTTCAAAAAATGCTGTGGAGCATAAAGCATTTGGGGTAAAGCCCTAAGTTATGTCAGAATGTCATAAGCTGATATAATGAAGGGACTTATCCATGGGGCGGATCGTCAAATCAAAACTGGCAAATGGTGTTTTCTGGCTGGAATTTCCCGGTGCTGATCTGCGTATTTTATGCGGATGTCCGGCAGACTCAGTCAAACACATGATGAAACGTGGGGTTATCTTGCAAAATGAGGCAAGCCCCGTGTTTCTTGAATCCGGCCCCAATGCCATTTTGTTATCAGACCTGAGTGTTCAAAAAGGTAGTTTCTCCAATCTGGGTGAATTCCCTGTCCTTCAAATGCTGTACCGCCAAGGGATGATTTTGCCTGACCATCCCGGAAATACCGGGGTAAAACCCCTTTTGATCGGGCACCCCGACCAACTTTCTGCACAAATTCAATATATCTATCGCGGCAATTACGGTCTGGCGAGCGAACGCGAACTTATCGAAGCAGGGGCTAGTCCTGAACAGGCGAAAGAACTGATGCGCCTGAAACTGAAGTTCGCCTTCGGTCAAATTGCCAACCCAAAAGAATTGCTCGACAGTCTTGTTGTGGACAGCGCGCTTACCCCCATTCGAAATGGGGTTACCGTGCGGCGTTTGGATGTCAATATTTTTGAATTTTCTTATGAAAATGAAAGCGTTCAAATTGATCTGAATTTGGCTGAGGGTGAACAATATATGCCATCCTATGCCTTGGGACATTTTGAAATTGCACGGGAATATTTCAGTGTCGTGCATTCTGGTGAAGGAGACGGCTGGGATATTGAACGCCCGTCTATGGCGAGCCTGCTTACGTTTCAAGGCCGCATCTATTTAATTGATGTCGGCCCCAATATCGAAACAACTTTAAAGTCACTCGGGGTTGATATCAGTGAAGTTGAAGGAATTTTCATGACCCATTGTCATGACGATCATTTTGCAGGTTTGCCGACATTGATCCGATCAGACCACCGGATTAAATTTTTCGCCACCCCCTTGGTTCGTCATGCCACGGTTAAAAAATTATCGGCCCTTATGGGACTTGATGAAAGCCGGTTTAATCAATTCTTTAATGTCCACGACCTATGTGAAAGCACATGGACCGATATTAACGGATTGGAAGTCAAACCCGTTAACTCCCCCCACCCAATGGAAACCAGTATTCTATATTTCCGCACCCAATGGGGGGGAGGATATAAAACATATGGGCACCTTGCAGATATCGCAGCTTTTGATGTACTTGATACCATGGTCACCACCGATGAGGACGCCCCCGGAATATCGCAGGAATTCTGTGATCAGGTGAAAGAAGCCTATCTTGAACCCTGCGATATTAAAAAGGTTGATAACGGCGGGGGCATGATTCACGGCAAAGCCGAAGATTTTACAAACGATAAATCCGGCAAAATCATCTTTGCCCATACCGCGCGCCCTTTAAATGAAGATGAACGCCTAATCGGCAGTGGCGCACCCTTTGGTACTGAAGATGTCCTCATTGCCAGTAACCATGACTACATGTTCGGCAGTGCTTTACAATCACTAGAGTCTTTTTTTCCTGATCTTCCTCAAAATCAGTTTTGCCTTTTACTGAACCATGAAATTGTGACCATTAATCCGGAAGAAATCATCCTCAAAGCCGGTGATAAAATCGACAATGCCTATTTTATTTTAAGCGGAACAACGGAAATCCTTGATCCCATCAGCAATAAAACACACCGTATGTCGGCAGGTAGTTTTATTGGCGATATGCATGGTCTTTGTGATGCATTATCCAGCGAAACTTACCGGGCCATCAGTTTTGTCAAAGCCTTGAAACTGCCAATCCAAATGTATCGGGAATTTGTCAATCGCAACGATTCATTTTCTGCCATTGCGGCCTTGGCTGAAAAACGCGAATTATTGCAAAAATCATGGCTCTTCGGGGGATCTATATCCGATGGCGTTAAAAATGCGATTGCCGCCAGTATGCATTTAACAAGAAACATCAATGACCTGCACGATTACAGTTTGACCCAAAATTATATTGGGTTGATCAAAGAAGGCCAAGTCACGCTCAAACTGGGTGAGAATGACTTTTTAACACTTTCGCCCGGAGACTCTCTTTTTGAAGATCATGCCGTTTATAAGATGAAAAGCATCTTCACATTAAGCTTTTCGCCCCATTGTTCTATCGCGCTAATTCCTATTTCCGCCATTCAGGAAATTCCCATCGTGCAATGGAAGCTTCTGGAAACCGTGACTCGGCAAATGCGTGCTTTGTCCAATTCCCGTCTTCTGGATGAAAGCTTGCTGATATGGCGCGATTCCTATAGCGTCGGCATTCCTGAAATTGATGCCCATCACATGCGATTGCTTGAATTAACCAAAGATCTCATTCATGCAATTGGCGCTCAAAGTCCTGAAGAAGATATTAAACAACTTATACAAGGACTAATGGAATACACAGGATTCCATTTTTCCCGCGAAGAAGACATCTTTATAAAATCCGGCTACTCGGAAGCGGCATCGCATATGGATACCCATGCCAAATTGGTTGGACAGGTTCATGAATTGATACAAAATTACCATTTCCCTATGTCCGAAAGAGAAGCCGAAGAAATCTATATTTTTCTGAAACGATGGATTTTAATGCATATCCTGCTTGAAGACCGTAAATATGCCTCTTACATCTTGGGTAGAAGGTCTACTAATGCGAATGCACAAGAGATTACCCAAAAAAGATAGTTGTCCGCAACCTGTGTTTCAGGCAAAATTTTGCAGTAATAAAATGAAATAAAACGAAAATCATAGCCCACGAGGGGGATAACCATGCAGTCAAATATGGACGGCGTTTACGCAAAAGGCGTGGGTGAAATCGTAGACCAGCTACGAGCTGAATTTATTGATGAAGTCAAAGATACATTCGAAAAGCTAACTTTCACCATTGATGAAGTGCGCCATGAACGCAATGATATCAAAATGTTGGTGGAAGAGGTCCAACGTGCCACCATGTCCATTAAAGGGCAGGCACATAATTATGACTTGGCTGCATTGGCAACCGTTGCTGCGCGCTGTGAAGACTATCTTGCCAATGTCAGAAATTATCCGCCACGCACACTGGATGACATTCAGACTTATGTTGATTGCATGATCGACATTACCGAAAAACCGGATATCGAAGAGCGCGATATTTCCCATCTTGTACGCGAACTTCCTGCAAAAGTACGCCTTGATGCCAGTATCTTGGAAGTGCGCAATGTCGAAGTTCTGCTTGTCATGTTACATGGCGCGGCCACACATTTTGTTGAACGCGAATTGCAGGAATGTGGCTATCGTGTTTCCACATGCACGTCCGCCTTGGATGCAATGCCCCTGATTATCCGCACAAAACCGGATTTGGTCATTATCTCTGCCATGATGCCGGAACTGTCCGGTATTGATCTGGCCTCAGGGCTTGCAGCTATGCCCGCCACCCGCAACATTCCGACGGCATTGATTACGAGTTTGCCCCATGACGATCCCTATCTTCAGCTTCTGTCCGATCGCGTTCCGATTATTCACAAAAGCGCCTCGTTCGGTGATGATTTGGCTGAAGCTTTAAGCAACCTTTTCCTTATTTAATCAAGGACAGGAATAAATTCGAAAAAACAACAGCAACAAATTTTTCAGGCAAAATTCTTTCTTCTAAAGATTTTTGCCTTCAGGGAATGTCACCATGTCGCAAACAATCACATACAAATTTTATGCTGCTAACCAGCAAACAATAAAAATGGATCTACGTTTTAATGATAAGACGTATCTGATTGAATTAAGCGACGATAACCCCAAACCTGACTGGGCAAAATTATCCCATCATAAATGTTCCAATTGTCCACTCGGCGAAGATGTTGAATGGTGCCCGACGGCCTTGGCATTATCGGAGTTCCTCCCCCATTTTAAGGCCAAATTTTCCTATGAAAAGGCGGTGATTGAAGTTGAAACCCCAATGCGCAGCATCATCACAAAATCAAACTTTCAAAGTGGGATCGCATCTTTGTTTGGTTTGGCTTGCGCAACATCGGGATGTGAACATACGAAATTCCTGCGGCCACTTGCGCGTTTTCATCTGCCCTTTGCAAATGAACAAGAGACCGTCTTTCGTACCCTCGGTTCAAATTTGTTAATGCAATATGTCAACAATGTTCAAAAGGGGCGTAATGATCCAATAAATTTTGATAATCTCAATGAAAGTTACGCAAAACTTTCCATTGTCAATTCCCACCTCACCAAACGTTTAAATGATGGTGTTGAACGCGATGCCGCCTTAAATGCCGTTATTATCTTGGACGTTTTTGCCCTAATTACCCCGGAAAATACAGATGGAACGTTCGAAGATCTGGAAGATGTCTTTGTAACGGAGTAATCTTTTCTTAAACATACTCTTGCACACTGCCTCATACGTGTCAGTCTATCCGGGTGAAACATGACAACAGAAGAAGAAAGCAAGCTCTATAAAGCGCAGACAGAAAATCGCCATTTAATGAACACGATTTCAGCCCTGCGTGACGAACTTGATCGCGTCAATGCCAACAAAGACGACGAAGTTCAAAAAGCCGTCGCCAACGCCCATCAAGAAAACCTGCTTCTTCAAAAAACAATACAAGCTTTGCGTGATGAAATGGAAGCCGTGCGCCGTGAAATGGATGATGCCGTCCAAAAAGCACGCGCAGATGCACACGGTGAAATCGTTCAACTGACCCATACGGCCCAAGCCTTGCGCGACGAACTAGAAAAAATGCGCGCCCGTATGGACGAAGAAGTGCAACGAACACTGGCTGATGGTAAACAAGAAGCCAATACATTAATCCATACCGCCCAAGCCCTGCGCGACGAGTTGGAAAAATTACAACAGAATAAAGATGAAACAGTGCAACGTACAAAAGCAGACGGTCATGGCGAAGCACTGCAATTACAACGCACTGTCGGTTCCTTACGCGACGAAATGGAATTAATGAAACATCGCTACGATGAACAAAAACAAGAGCTGGAAAGCAGCTTTCGAGATGAAAATCAACAATTACGTGATACAATCACAGCCCTAAGGGAAACGTTGGAGGCACAACATGCCGGAAAGTAGTTCCGATCTACAGGACACGACAAGCAATACCTATGTAACAGCCAGTTCAGCACAGCTTGTCTTGCAGGTATCACACGACGTTGCCCGTGCCGATAGTCTGGATGAGCAATTACGCATTATTATGGAAGCTGTCACCAAAGCGACCAATTCAGATCGCGGCACCCTCTTTCTAAACGATTTTGCTACCAACGAGCTTTATTCACGCATTGCCTTAGGTGATGTCAAACGCGAAATTCGGATCCTCAACAATTCCGGTATTGCGGGGGCTGTTTATACCACAGGCACACCAGAAATCGTCGATGATGCCTATGGTGATAAGCGTTTCAATCACAGTGTTGACCATGCTACGGGCTACAAAACACGCAATATTTTGTGTGCCCCGGTACGCACTGTAAAAGGCGATATTCTAGGCGTTGCTCAAACTTTGAACAAACATGATGGCGGACAGTTTACAGAAGATGACCTTGCTATTATGCAAGCGATTACAACGCAGGCCTCCATTGCATTGCAAGGCACACTGTTTATCGAACGCATGGAAAAATTGCGCGAACAGGAAGCCGAATTTCTCAATGTCGTCTCCGATGTCTCCTCGGAAATCAACCTCGGTCCGCTCCTACAAATGATCATGAGCGCCATCACCAAAATGTTGCAAGCTGATCGTTCAACCTTGTTCCTCAACGACGAAAAAACCAACGAGCTTTATACCCAGATCGGGCAAGGTCTTGGGGCAACCAATATTCGCCTGCCCAATCACCTTGGTATTGCCGGGGCGGTTTTTACCTCAGGAAAAACGGTCAATATCCCCTATGCCTATGCAGACCTTCGTTTTAATCCTGCCTTTGATAAACAAACCGGATATTTCACCCGTTCCATTCTATGCTGCCCCGTCTTAAACAAAGATGGCAAGGTCATTGGCGTGACACAGGTTCTCAATAAAAAAGGCGGCCCCTTCAATCAGGATGATGAACAACGCCTGACCGCTTTTACCTCGCAAATCGCCATTGGGCTGGAAAACGCCCAACTGTTTGCCGATGTCCAGCAGATGAAAAACTATAACGAAAGTATGCTGGAAAGTATGAGTAACGCAGTTGTCACCTTTGATGAAGAAGGTGTCATCGTTACCTGTAACGCCGCAGGGCTTCGTATCCTAAAAGCCACACAGGACGAAGTCATCGGACATAAAGACGAGGACTTTTTTACAGGTGAAAACAGCTGGGTTGTTGAACGTTTGCATATGGTGCGCGAAAACAACGAAGCCGACATCTTGCTGGATGCCATTCTTAAAACCGGGCCAAATGCGGAAGAAACTTCCATCAACGTCACCACCCTGCCCTTGCTGGACAAAGATTCAAAAGCAATCGGCACCATGATCATGATGGAAGACATCAGTTCAGAAAAACGGATGAAATCCACCATGTCGCGCTATATGGATCCGGGCTTGGCTGACAAGCTGATGGGCGGCGGTGAAGAAATTCTTGGCGGCCAAAGCAGCGTTGCAACCGTGCTATTTTCCGATGTCCGTAGCTTTACAACCTTGTCCGAAGAACTGGGTGCACAAGGGATCGTCAGCCTGTTAAACGAATATTTCACCGTTATGGTCGATTGCCTGAACGCCGAAGAAGGCATGCTTGATAAATTCATCGGGGACGCCATCATGGCCATCTTCGGCACACCTTTCCCGCACGAAGATGACCCGGACCGGGCGGTACGATGCGCCATTGATATGATGAATAAATTGCGTGATTTTAACAAAGATCGGACGACCAAGGGTTTGATGCCTATTGATATCGGCATCGGCCTCAACACCGACAACGTGGTTTCCGGTAATATTGGTTCCCCCAAACGGATGGATTATACCGTTATCGGGGATGGTGTAAATCTAGCCGCACGTCTTGAAAGTGGAACCAAACAGTATGGTGCCCATATCCTTATTTCGGAATTTACCTTCAAGGCCTTACGTGGCACCTATCGTTACCGGGAAATGGACCATGTGGTCGTAAAAGGTAAAACCAAGCCGGTTGCGATTTACGAATTGCTTGATTATCACACCGAAGAAACCTTTCCCAATATGGTTGATGCACTGGCACATTTCCGTGACGGGATGGAATGTTATCGCAAAGGCATCTTCGACAACGCAATTGACAGCTTTAAGAAGGTTCTTACATTGAACCCGAAAGATAAAGCTTCAGAAATTTATATTGAGCGTTGCGAGCACCTTAAAGAAACCGTTGACCCGGATAATTGGGACGGCATTTGGGTGATGACCTCAAAATAAAGTGATCTTGCCCTATTCTTGACCTTTTTCGAATATACTGTCTCGCCTATTCTTAGGAACTATGGGGTCGTATCCATGCGCGCTGCTGCTTTTTTTGTTTTTGCCTTTTCACTTTTAATAAATTTCACCGCTTCTGCTGATGATTTTTATGATCTGAAACACAGCATTAGCGGATATAAAAATCTGGTCAATACACCGCCAGCTCCACTGACCAAATTTACCGACAAAGATGGCAACACCGTTACATTGGCCGATTTCAAAGGCAAAGTGGTTTTATTAAACTTATGGGCAACATGGTGCCCGCCTTGCATTAAAGAAATGCCCGGCCTGAACGAATTGGCAAAATATTTTAAAGACAAAGATTTTGTCGTTCTTGCCATCGCTACAGGTCGCCAAGGTCGCGAAAGCCCAGACGATTTTCTTGAAAAACGCGAATTAACAGCGATGGCGTCTTATTCCGATAAAGATCAGGAATTTTTACGCATAATGAAAATCAGCAGTTTACCTGTCAGTTTTATTATTGACCAAAACGGCCTAATGCGTGGCGGAGTTAAAGGGCGTACAGAATGGGACACGCCAGATGCAAAAGCCGCCCTTGGGAAATTACTGGATAATCTGAAACAATCTTAAAAATCACCCAGATTTTTCATGATCATCTCGGCATTTTCAGAAGCTTTACTCACCACCCAATGAACATTAAACGAAGATAATGGGTCAGCTGTCAGTTCTTGCGTGGACTGTGCCGTCGTTTTGTTTTTACGAAACGCTTCAGCCGGTTTTAAATAAGTTAAAAAATAATCAGCCCGTCGTGCTGCCAACATCACAAAAGCCTGCTCAATATTGCGTGCCGTAATATAAGTTGGTTCAATACCTTCTTTTGACAGTTTCTTCAAAGTTCCACCATAGCCATACCCTGCAATCGTCAAAACACGTTTGCCCGCTAAATCTTCCAGTCGGCTTAGCGCAGGTGCAGTATCATATCGATAGGCAACCAGCTGAATTTGATTGATCGGTTTTTTCGAATAAAAAGCCTTATCAAGTAAAGCCGGATGTCGAATGAGCATCCCTGCATCAATTTCCCCCTTGCCCAAACGTTCGATTAACAAGGCTGCTGAAGAGATTTCATATTTCGCAACCAAGCCACCCTCTTTAAGCGCCTGATTGGCATAATCCACCAATATCCCTTCTGCCTGAGAATACCTATTTTTTGTATAAAAAGGCGGGAAATTAAAAATTCCGATCGTCACGGCATTACTTTGTGCAAAGGCATGTTCTGCATGTCCCCAAAAGACACTCAGCAGAAAAAGCATTGTCAACCAATACACTCGCACAACACAACCCTCAATTACAAAATAATTATATACCCAATTTTAAATTAATTTTCTAATTAAAAAAGCGAGCTGGATATACCAGCTCGCTTTTCTCTATTTATTTTCCAGGCACTTAACGTGCAGAAGAATAACCAATTGTTTGCAAGGCTTCGTCGATTTCCGGCAAAATAGACGGATCATCAATTGTAGCTGGCATTTTATAGTCTTTGCAATCTGCAATCGCCTGCATGGTCCCGCGCAAAATTTTCCCAGAACGCGTTTTGGGCAAACGATCTACGACAACGCATTTCTTGAAAGCAGCAACCGCGCCGATTTTATCACGAACCATTTTGACGACTTCATTGACGATTTCGTCATGTTCTTTCTCAACACCCGCTTTCAGAACAACAAAGCCGACCGGCATTTGACCTTTCAATTTGTCATCCGCACCGATGACCGCACATTCCGCGACATCAGGATGCGCTGACAGTACTTCTTCCATACCGCCTGTGGATAAACGGTGGCCTGCCACGTTGATGATATCATCTGTACGCGCCATGATAGACACATAACCGTCTTCGTCGATCACACCCGCATCCGCTGTTGCGTAAAAACCGGGGAATTCTTCCAGATATTTGGCTTTATAAAGATCATCATTGCCCCACAATGTTGGCAACGTTCCCGGCGGCAACGGCAATTTACAAACGATCGCGCCGATTTGACCGGCAGGAACCGGATGCCCCGCATCGTCCAGAACCTGAACGTCCCAGCCCGGAACCGGCTTGGTCGGTGAACCCGGTTTAACCGGGAATTCATGCAGACCCAACGGGTTGGCACAAATGGCCCAACCTGTTTCCGTTTGCCACCAGTGATCGACCACTGGTTTTTTCAGGATATCCTGTGCCCATTGCAATGTATCCGGGTCGGTACGTTCGCCTGCAAGATAAAGGGCTTTCAGGCAGGATGTATCGTATTTGCCAAGGAATTCCGCCTTCGGATCATCACGTTTAATGGCACGGAAAGCCGTCGGTGCCGTAAACAGGACACGAATGTTGTATTCTTCGATCATACGCCAGAAAACACCCGCATCAGGTGTGCCAACAGGCTTGCCTTCAAAGAAGACAGTTGTACAACCTTGTAAAAGCGGACCGTAAACAATGTAAGAATGACCAACAACCCATCCCACATCGGAAGCCGCCCAGTAAACGTCACCAGCTTCAACATTATAGATGTTTTTCATGGTCCATTTCAGCGCAACCATATGACCGCCGTTATCACGAACCACACCCTTGGGCTGGCCTGTTGTGCCAGAGGTATACAAAATATAAAGCGGATCAGTCGCCGCAACAGGAACACATGCAGCCGGTTCAGCCTTTGCCATTTCTGTTTCATAATCGAAGTCATAGCCGTCTTTCAATTCGGCTTTGGCTTCTTCGCGCGCCACAATCACCGTTGCGTCCGGTTTGTGTTCGGACAATTCAATCGCACCGTCCAACAACGGTTTATAGGCGATGACACGGCCCGGCTCGATCCCGCAAGATGCAGAAACGATGACTTTCGGTTTCGCATCATTGATACGAACCGCCAATTCGTTTGAGGCAAAACCACCAAATACGACAGAATGAACCGCACCCAAACGCGCAACCGCCAACATTGCAATCGCAGCTTCCGGGATCATGGGCATATAAACGATAACGCGATCACCTTTGCCAACGCCGCGTGCTTTTAACACACCGGCAAAACGTGAAACTTTATCTTGCAACTGGCTGTAGGTGATTTTGCTTTTATGCCCTGTGATCGGGCTGTCATAAATGATGGCATCCTGATCGCCACGGCCATCCTCTACGTGACGGTCCACTGCGTTATAGCAGGTGTTACATTCTGCGCCTGTGAACCAACGGTATAAGGGGGCATTGGAATCATCCAAAACCTTATCCCATTTTTTGTCCCATTTGATATCTTCAGCAGCCTTTGCCCAAAACCCGTCCGGGTTTTCCATCGATTCTTTGTATGCTTCTTCGTACCGGTTGGTCATAACGTCCCCTATTTCCAAGCGATTTTCCCAAAAAACGTTCGAAGACTTCCCTGTCGTTCAAACCTAGGCTGGAGTGTGACTCAAATCGAGAAAAAATAAAAGTGTTAATTTGGTATTGTTTTACCGATTTTTTATTCTTAATAATCATTCTGCGCAGAAAAAGGAGACCTTATCTTACAAAATAATCACATATACCGATTTATTTTTACGTGCATACTCGCTTTTTGGTATTCCTGAATGGCGACTATGCTGCTATGAATCCCTTCAAATAAATCTCCACCAAAATACCAATCGGGGAAGAAACACCATGGAAAACATTTACGACCTTCATCTGGAAAAGACATCTGCGAACTATGAATCGCTGTCACCTTTATCCTTTATCAAACGTACGGCAATGGTTTATCCGGACCGCGCCAGTGTCATTCACGGTGATCGTGTCTACACATGGAAAGAAACGTACGAACGTTCTGTCCGCCTTGCCTCCGCCCTTGCTAAACTCGGTATTAAAAAAGGCGACACAGTTGCTGTTATGGGCAATAACACGCCAGAAACATACGAAGCCCATTTTGGCGTACCGATGTGCGGAGCTGTGTTGAACACCCTGAATATCCGATTGGATGCCGAAGCCATTGCCTTTATCCTGCAACATGGTGAAGCCAAGGTTCTGTTCACGGATCGTGAATTTTCCGCAACGACCAAAGCCGCCGTTGCCCGGTTGGAAAAGAAACCGATCATCATCGATATTGACGACGCCTTGGCAGAAGGCGGCGAATTGATCGGTCAAGAAAATTACGAACAATTCATTTCAAAAGGCGATCTGGAATATGACTGGAGCGGCCCGGCAGATGAATGGGATGCCATTTCCTTAAACTACACATCCGGTACAACAGGCAACCCGAAAGGTGTGGTTTATCACCATCGCGGTGCTTATTTGAACGCCATCGGCAACGCCCTTGATTGGAACATGCAACAACACGCCATTTATTTGTGGACATTGCCGATGTTCCACTGCAACGGCTGGTGTTTCCCATGGACGATGGCCGCCAAAGCCGGTACCAATATCTGCCTGCGTAAAGTCAATGCCAAAAACATTTACGAAGCGATTGAAAAACATAAAGTCACCAACTTCTGCGGCGCCCCGATTGTGCTTTCTTTTGTCATTAATGCGACGGAAGAAGAGAAAAAACCGTTCGAACATAAATGTTCTATCATGACAGCTGCGGCACCGCCGCCAGCCTCTGTTTTAAAAGCAATTCAGGATGAAGGCTTTGATGTAACGCATGCCTATGGCCTTACAGAAACATACGGTCCGGCTGTTTTCTGCGCCTGGAAAGAAGAATGGAACGAGTTGCCGATTGAACGCCAAGCCTTCCAAAAATCTCGCCAAGGTGTCCGATATACACTGGAAGAAGGCCTAATGATTGCTGACGCAGAAAGCACGGTCGAACATCCCTGGGATGGTGAAACAATGGGCGAGGTCTGCTTCCGTGGCAATATCGTGATGAAAGGCTACCTGAAAAACCCCTCTGCCACAGACGATGCGTTCCGTGGTGGCTGGTTCCATTCCGGCGATTTAGGTGTTCGTCATAATGACGGTTACATTCAATTGAAAGATCGTTCAAAAGACATCATCATTTCCGGTGGGGAAAACATTTCTTCGATCGAAGTTGAAGATGCCCTTTACCGCCACCCCGCTGTTGCAGCCGTTGCCGTTGTCGCCAAGCCCGACGAAAAATGGGGCGAAACACCGGCGGCCTTTATCGAATTGAAACCCGATGCAGGCCCCGTTACTGAGGAAGATATCATCAAACATTGCCGCGACAATCTTGCGCATTATAAATGCCCGCGCACGGTTATTTTCCAGGAGGTCCCAAAGACATCCACCGGTAAAATTCAAAAGTTCGTCCTGCGTGATGGATTGAGAAAAGAAGCTGGCGAACTGTAAAAGAAACCGCAGCCCATCCCAAAAACCCCGTTTGTTTTCAAGCGGGGTTTTTTCTTTCTTACAACATAACAAAAAACGCCCCGAAAACAGGTTCGGGGCGTTTATATTCGTATCTCTTGGATACGCGCACGTCATGGATAAGAGTGCGTCATTTTTTCTAATTCTATTTGATAGGTAGATATCTCGTTAGTTGAGCGACAGGACGGAGATTTCGTCTTTCACCTTGAGCTTCTGTCGTTTGAGATCGTGTATGAGCGTGTCGTTTGGATGTGGTCTTATTTCTTCTGCTTCAATTTTATGTTCCAAATCTGCATGTTTGGATTTGAGAGATTCAATTCGGTCTAGTACGCTCATTGCGGACAACCTCCCTATGGCAGTTTTAAGATGATTTCATGATACATAAATTAAATTGGTAAGGCCAGCTTTGTCTGTCAACCCTTGTTGTTTTTTTATTCATCTCCCAGACAAATACCAAGCCCACGCGCCGTGTGAACAAGCGTGCCGGAAACATCAATATTATTATAGTGCGACACCACATCTTCCAAGGCAACATCCACGACTTTTCGGTGCTGCCATGCAACCATTCGGTTGGTCTTTCCCTGCGCCATTAAATCAACCGCACTGACGCCGAAGGCAGAGGCAATAACACGGTCGCGCATTGCCGGTTTTCCCCCGCGCTGAACGTGCCCTAAAACCGTAACCCGTGTTTCCGCCCCAGTCATTTTATAGAGCTGTTCCCCTATAACATGCCCCACACCGCCATAATTAAAACGCCCCTCATCATTTTGCTTCATCACCGGTTTACCATCTGCAGCCTTTACCGCCTCGGAAACCACAATTAAAGCATGGCTGCGATGTTCTTGTTTATAAATATGGCGGATTTTTGCAGCAACTTTTTCCATCTCATAGGGGATTTCAGGCACGAGGATCACATCTGCACCACCTGCAATTCCGGCATGCAGTGCAATATGCCCCGCATCACGCCCCATGACTTCTAAAATCATCACCCGATGATGCGATGCCGCAGTTGGATGCAGACGATCCAATGCGTCCACCGCCACATTGACTGCCGTTGTAAACCCAATGGAAAATTCTGTACATGCCACATCATTATCAATGGTTTTAGGAATACCGATAAACGGAATATCACCGCGTTCACAAAGCTTGTTCAAAATTTTCATGGACCCATCGCCGCCCACCCCGATCAGGCCGCACAAATTCAGTTCGCGAAAACCTGCAATAAATTCTGCTGAGCGATCTTTAACTGTACCGTCTTCCATAGGATAAGCAAACGGGTCTCCTTTATTGGTTGTGCCCAAAAACGTTCCGCCTTGGCGCAACAATGTCCCGCTAAAGGTATTATGGTCGAGAACCTCCGCATCAACAGGGGTGGAAATCAAACCTAAAGTCCCATTATGGATTCCAACAACTTCCCAGCC
Organism: Terasakiella sp. 4MB5A; assembly: GCF_050058155.1. Classification (GTDB taxonomy): domain Bacteria; phylum Pseudomonadota; class Alphaproteobacteria; order Rhodospirillales; family Terasakiellaceae; genus Terasakiella; species Terasakiella halodenitrificans. The sequence goes on from NZ_CP188815.1 coordinate 2,584,384, forward strand.
ATAACCTTCAATCGCACGGCGCGTTACCGCACGGATAGCCGCATTTAATCCGGCGCAATCACCGCCACTTGTCAAAATCCCGATGCGTTTTTTATTCATCACAATTCCTTTTTTGTTATCTGCGCCAAATTATATGCTATATTCAAATCTAGAGACTTAACAAACACATAACAAGTCGGGAAAGTGATGCCTGAAACCCGTGAGCTAAAAATCAAGCTGGCCATTTTGCAAACCGAACATAGGGATTTGGACGATGTGATCAACCGCATGATCCTAACGCCGCCTTATGACCAATTGCAATTGCAGCGCCTTAAAAAAAAGAAGCTGACCCTGAAAGATCAGATTGCCAAGCTTGAAGCTTTGATTGTCCCCGATATCATAGCCTGACAAAACGTTTGTGCAGGTCTTTATCGGCTTCATTTAAAATGACATCTACTTTTTCACCGGCATGCAAACTGTGCAGGCCGTATGCAATTTCCACTTCCATGACATGCCCGTTAAACAAAATTGGCCCCTGTTTAACCTTCTGAACAAGCTGATCAATTTTCTTCAGGGATATCTCATAATCGCTTAACGTCAAGACGATGCCAAAACCATCTCCACCCAATGTCCCAATGCGATCTGTTTCGCGCAGTTGCCCGCTTAATATTTCTGCAACTTCACGAATCACAGTATCGCCTGCCAATAACCCTGAACGTTTTTTAATCTCGGCAAAGTTTGAAATTTGAAAATAGACGAAGGTGGCATTACTGATCGTCTGCCCAATCCGAGCCGTCATCACCGAGATATCCCGACACAAGGCATGCCGTGTCAAAACAGGTAAATCCATATGTCGATCCATTGAACTGGATAATTTTTCATCGAAACTGTGCGTCATAGACAGTTCTTCGCGCAAATGATCCACTTCCTCCATCAAGGATACAATGGCCTCACTCACTGCTGGGGTCAGTTCATCTTGTGGAATATTCATAAAAGACGTCACGTCATGAATACTGCGTTTAACCGGCGGAAATTTATGCCGCCCTTTGAAACTGCCATAGGATGGGCGACCCCCGGATTGACCGGACTGCCCGCTATAGGGTTTAAGCGCATCTGTTGCTTTAATATCGTCAATCGGCATGACACATACCATTTTAAAACATTTCGTATATTATATAATACACTGAAAACGTTGAAAAATCTTAAAAACCTTGCGATTTGGCCCGACACACATATAATACGCCCCTTTTTTACGGTCTTATGCAAGGATAAAGACTATGGATAGCGCTGCACCTTCTGTTGGAATCATCATGGGAAGTCAGTCGGATTGGCCGACAATGAAGCTGGCTGCCGATATGCTGGATGAAATGGGCGTTTCGTACGAAAAACGCATTGTTTCCGCACACCGCACACCACAACGCCTGTATGATTACGCCACCAGTGCAAAGGCACGCGGGCTACAAGTCATTATCGCCGGGGCCGGTGGTGCCGCCCACCTGCCCGGTATGGCCGCTGCCATGACCCCCCTACCTGTTTTAGGTGTACCTGTCAAAAGCCGTGCATTAAACGGTCTAGATAGCCTTTATTCAATCGCACAAATGCCCGGTGGTGTTCCGGTTGGTACATTGGCAATCGGGGATGCCGGGGCAAAAAACGCAGGCATCATGGCTGCCAGCATCATCGCCTTGCAAGATGAGAACGTTGCCGCCAAACTGGATGCGTTTCGCGCTCAACAAACCGCAAGCGTCGCGGAAGAACCCGTCGATTAAATAAGGATCATTCAGGTTATGGCTGAACAAAAACTTCTGCCTCCAGGCAGCACCATCGGCATTATTGGCAACGGTCAATTAGGACGCATGACAGCTTTGGCCGCTGCGCGTCTGGGCTATATGTGTCACGTATTTGGTCCCGGTCATGACAGCCCGGCTGAACAGGTTGCGCACAAAGCAACGGTTGCTGAATATGATGATCGCAATGCCTTGGTCTCGTTTGCCGAATCTTGTGATGTTGTTACCTTTGAATTCGAAAACATCCCGCACGAAAGTGTCCAATTGCTAAGCGAGCACGTCAATGTTCGCCCGGGCTGGAACTGCCTGCACCTGTCTCAAGATCGCCTGATTGAAAAGAACTTCATCAATGACTGCGGCATTGATACCGCCCCTTTTAAAGGGGTTGATAGTCTGGATGATCTGGAAACGGCCATCAATGAACTGGGCCGCCCCAGCATCCTGAAAACCACGCGCATGGGGTATGACGGAAAAGGCCAAGCCTTGATCCGCCCGGAAACCGATCTTGAAACGGCTTATGCCTCAATGGCAAATGCCCCCAGCGTTCTCGAAGGCTTCGTTGATTTCCAACGCGAGATTTCCGTTGTTGTTGCACGCAGTGCCTGTGGTCAATGGACCGCGTTTGAACCAGCTGAAAACAACCATGTGGATGGTATCTTGGATACGTCCACAGTTCCGGCACACCTGCCCGATGGATTAATCGAAGAAGCTGTTCGAATTGCAGTCACCTTGGCGGAAAAAATGGATTTAGTCGGCTTGCTTGCCGTTGAAATGTTCCATACCAAGGACGACCGTTTGATCGTCAATGAAATGGCACCGCGCCCGCATAACTCCGGTCACTGGACACAAGACGCGTGTTATTCCGATCAGTTCGAACAATTTGTGCGGGCTGTATGCGGTTTACCGCTGGGGTCTGTGGAACGCCGCAATGACCTGATTATGAAAAACCTGATCGGTTTTGATGTGGAAAAATGGCCGGATTATCTGAACGAACCGAATGCCAAACTTCACCTCTACGGCAAGTCTTCCACACGGCGGGGGCGCAAAATGGGACATGTCAATTTGGTTTACCCTTTGGGTGAACTGCCCAAAGAATAAACGTTGATCCCAAGGGGTATTTGATTTGCCCCTTGGGATTTTATGCGATCACTTCTTCTGCAATATCTTTTCGTTCAATCATATACATGATGACATAAGCAGATAAAGCCAAGGCGAAATACCCGCCGATCAAAGGCAACAACGTCTGGTCATAGAATTGACCAACCAACGCGCCCAGTGACATGGACACAAAAGTTGTTCCTGCCCCAATGATGGATGAGGCAACCCCCGCGATATGCCCTACAGGTTCCATTGCCATTGCATTGGCATTGCCGAACAATATTCCCATAAAGAAGAAAATTGATGCCATTGAAGCCATGAACAACACAAAAGGTGGATGCCCGGGCGTTACATAAAGATAGAAGAAAAAGCTACCACTACTGATAATCATGGCGATCAAGGCGAATTTCATCATGGAACGCATGCCATATTTCACGACCATTTTGCCATTAACAATTGATGCCGCCCCAACAAAAAGTGCCAACATCCCAAAATAAAGCGGAAACAGTTCATCAATCTGAAAAATATCCGCATATAACAATTTGGCAGTATTTAAATAAGCAACCAAACAAGAAAAAGCCAAGCCACCGACAATCATATAACCGCAAGAGCGTCGGTTACCCAATGTGAAACGCGCACCTTGTAGGATTGTCATCAAACTAAACGATGTACGTTTTTCTTGAGGGTGGGTTTCAGGCTGGCGCAAAATCAACCAAACAAGGGCGACAAAAGCCAACAGGGCAAACAGGAAAAAGACCGTGTGCCATGTACTAAACACCAAAATTCCGGCGCCCAGAGCCGGTGCAATCGCAGGCATAATAATAAAAATTGAAATAACAAATGACATAATCCGCGCCATTTCACGACCGGAATACTGATCACGAACCAATGCAATAGAGATTGTGCGCGGCCCGGCAACGCCAAAGCCTTGTAAAAAACGTCCCCACAATACAATTTCGTAAGTGGGGGCAAAGGCAGAAACCAATGATCCGGCAATAAACAAGATTAAGCCAATGTAAGTCGCAGGTTTTCGCCCGATACTGTCGGAAAGCGGGCCATAAAACAGCTGCCCAATCGCCATCCCCAGAAACAAAACACCGACCAGCAATTGCAACCGGTTTTCATCAACAATGTCATAACTGGCCCCGACCGCATGGAATGCAGGCAAAATAGCATCAATCGCCAGCGCAACCAGCGACATCAAGAATGCCATTAAAGCGATAAACTCGCCTGTCTGTTGATTATGTGTTTTCATGGACCAGGTTATAGTCCTTTGCGACACAAATGAAAGTGAGGAATCTCACAAAGTCAGCGTTTTATCAATCCATTCGCCATTTGGCGTCCACCCAGCTTGCAAAATACATCTTCCTGTTTGGAAAATATCTTCTTTCTGGTTTTTACGGCATTAACCACATCAATCAAACGGCGACGATAAAAGAGAATGGTTTCTTCCTGATTTTCAGAATCGTCATTCAGCCAATAAACCATCGTTGCACTATAAACAGCGGCTAAAGAAGCACGTTTGGTATAATAGTTAAAATCAACCGCATCATCACCACAACACCACCACATCTCGTCAACTGCTTTCCAGACGACCTGCACACCTTGGGGTGCATTCTGCGGCATGGCGTAATAAGACATGGCTTTACGCACCGCTTCACGATAGGGGGCTTCAATCGCCAGACGAACCCGCATGGCGATTTCCAGTCGGTGACCGATCCCTTTGTCACTTAAATCCTGACCAGCCAACTCCGTGGACATACACCGGTTTATATAATCTGCAAAATGGGCAAGGATATCATTTACACCATCGGGAAACGCGCGCACGGCCATTGATGCGTCAAACCCGGCCTCAATCGCACCGGCTGCAATCGCTGCGTCTGTCCATCCGTCAAACACCACATTGGGAAGTGTCGCCAGCAAAATGTCGTCTTTTACCTTGATGTCCTGCACCGTTTTATTCCTGATTGATTGTTTTTTGCATTTCCTCAACATAGCCGAATGTCGACAGGTCGTCCATACGTTGCGGATAAAGAATTCCATCCAAATGATCATATTCATGTTGCACGACGCGGGCATGAAATCCGCTGGCTTCGCGCTCAATCAAAGTCCCATCCAGATTAAAACCACGATATTTGATCTGCGTAAACCGGCTGACCTTCCCCGTCATGCCCGGCAACGAAAGGCACCCTTCATAGGCCTCATTCATACCGTCCCCAATGGCTTCAATCTCGGGATTAATTAATACAGTCAAGGGAAGACCGTCTTCGATTTGTGCATCACGACCACGCGGCACATGAAAGATCATCACACGTAACGGCACATGTACTTGCGGGGCGGCCAACCCTGCCCCGTTTGCATCCTTCATTGTTTCAATCATATCATCAACAAGACGTACAATTTGCGGGGCTTGAATATCTTTCACCTCGGCAGCTCTGGCGCGTAAGACCGGGTGCCCCATTCTGGCAATTTTTAGGATCACGTATCACACCTGTTTCTATTTAAGAATTTCATCGAGAATGGACATAAAGTGGGGCAAATCAATCGGCTTTGTCAAATAGCGATCAAAACCAGCCTCCTGTCCCTTGCTGATCGTATCCGACAATGCGTCTGCACTTATTGCAAAGACAGGCATGTCTTTCACCTCTTCCAGCGCACGAATTTCACGAACAGCCTGAAAGCCATCCATCCCCGGTAGATTGATATCCATAAGCACCAAGTCAGGTTTCTGGGCCAGCAACATGGTTAAGCCGATTTCCGCCGTATGTGCAGAAACCATACGTAAATTGGGAATACAGTCCACAATCCCCGCCATCAAAGACAGGTTTGAGGGATTATCTTCCACATACAACATTGTATATTGATTTTGAGGCGCACAAACCAAACGCTTATCAAGATGTTGCCCTTTGGCGGAATTTTCATACGGTTTTTCTATCTTAGTGGACTGTGGGAAATCCAGCCAAAATGCACTTCCTTCGCCATATTTGCTTTCAAAGCCGATCCGCCCTCCCATTTCTTCCAATAACTTTTTCGTCAGAACAAGACCGATCCCTGTACCTTCAATCACACCATCTTGCCCCGCCGCCCTTTGGAAAGGCTGGAAAATTTTTTCTTTATCATCCTCACGAATACCAATACCGTTATCGCGTACGATCACCCGTACGAAATTATCTGGCAGAAGCATAGTGTCAATCCAGGCGGTACCGTTGGCCTGATTATATTTGGCCGCATTGGATAAAAGATTCAACAACGCCTGTTTCGCCCGAAACGCATCTACCCAAATCAATGGCAAACCATCGGCAGAGTTATCCTCAATTTTGACATTATATTTTTCAGAAAAAGCAGATGCATAAGGCAAACAGATATCAATTAGATTTTTCAGGTCAACATCTTCTGGAATAATTGTCAGTTTGCCCGCTTCAATTTTTGACAGGTCGAGGATTTCATTCACCAATTCCAGCAAATGTTCTCCACCCAGACGAATATGCTTCAACTGCTCCAGTTGCCGCTCACTCATATTGGCTTGGCCGTTGTTTTCCAATAATTGCGCAAACCCTAAGATCGCATTCAACGGGGTTCGCAACTCATGACTCATATTTGACAAAAAGTCCGATTTTGCGCGGTTTGCACTTTCCGCTTCTTCCACCGCAACACGCAGGGCTTCTTCTGTCTGTACGGTTTGTGTTACATCTGATCCAGCACCGATATACCCCTTAAACACGCCCATTTCATCAAACAGAGGTTTTCCCTTAATCTCGATACAAACCTTGTCAGAACTTCGACCTCGCACCCAATAAGAAATGGAAAAGGGTTTATGATCGTTCAAAGCCCCAAGATGTTCTGACCACACCTGCGAAACGTCAGGTATTTTCATTTGGTTTTCGACAATCTCCAATCGGCTCTTACCTAAAACTTGGTCATGAGTAAGGTCAAACAACTCATAAAAACGTTCTGAAATAAACGTCACTTTATGATTTTCATCCGTTTCCCAAAACCAGTCAGATGCGGCTTCCGCCACATTGCGAAAACGCTGTTCGCTTTTCAGCAAGTCTTGCGTACGCTCCTCAACCAACACCTGTAACTGGTCATGATACTCTTGCTGTTTTTGTTCTGCTTTCTTCTGTTCCGTCACATCAATAACCGTACTGAGAATGGCTTTTTGCCCCTTCCATTCAATCAGGCTATTGATGGATTCAAATGTGATAATGTCACCACTTTTGGTTAAATAATCAGCAACATGGCGCGTATCAATTTGCTCGCCTCTTTCTTTTGCCAAACGATATCCATGCAAACGTTCGCGTTCATAAGGTGCGATCATTTTCTCGACCGAACCAACCGCCAAAAACTCTTGTGCGCTCTCATAGCCACACATTTTAACCAATGCCGGATTTACAAAAACAAATTCCCAATGACGATGGATGCAAATCCCCTGAATGGAACCTTCCATCAGGTTTTGAAAGTCAATTTGGGCTTGCTTTTTTTCTGTAATATCAAGCCCCGTTCCGCGATACCCTGCAAACTCGCCTTTTTGCGTCCAAACAGGTCGTCCACTTAAGGTAATATGGCGGATTTCGCCATCTGGTCGAATCCATCTGGTTTCAAAATCAGAATAGGGTTCATGTCGTTCCAAGCGTTTTAAATGTGCTTGCCACTGGGGTGTCGACAAATCATGCTGCCTGCCATGTATTTCACTTCGTGTATGCCCAATGATTTGAGCAGGCTTCAGACCTAAAACTTCTTCGACTTTACCGCTTAGATAAACAAAACGATTATCAGAGTCACTTTCCCAAAACCAATCCGCTGCTGTATCCAGAAACATTTCATAACGTTCGATACGATAGCGCTGATAAAGATCATTCAGGCAAAATTTTATGGATTTTCCGATGGCATTTAGCGCCGTTTCGGAGATTTTTTCTATACTAGAAACCTCCAAATTAAAATCGGCTCCACCTTCTGTGTGTAATGCGAAACTCTCTGCGGTCTGCGCTTGGGTAGAATCGTAACCGACTTGCAAAACTATCTCATCAGTTGATTTGCTCAGCACAATCCCCACTTTAAACGCTTCTGCAAGCTGCAAAGCATATTCTTTAAATTCCGATATATAACTTGTGGGTAAATCCATCCAGAAACTCTCATTGCCACTCGACACAAATATAACAGAAAAGTTTCAGAAGCCGACAAATATTCTACACATAGACAAAACCCTTTACGAAAGCACTTTCATATGGTAGAGACCCGCTTCCTTTTACATGAGATGAAAAAGGACCGGGATTTTGGCCCGGATGTTATTTTTTATAAGGAGGCCCTGACCATCGTACAGGTAGTAGTTCGCGACAATAATGTCGACCAGGCACTGAAAGCACTGAAAAAGAAAATGCAGCGTGAAGGCGTTTTCCGTGAAATGAAACTTCGCCGTCACTTCGAAAAGCCGTCTGAAAAGAAAGCACGTGAAGATGCAGAAGCTGTACGCCGCGCGCGTAAGCTGGAGCGTAAGCGTCTGGAACGTGAAGGCTTCTAAACACCTTCCCTGTTAAAAGGGATGATTGTTTAACTGACTATTTTCTTCCAACACATGTCATGCCTGATCATGTGTTCGGTTTATATACTACTTGAAAGGTGGTGATGTGGGCGCTTGATTTGTTTTGACCAAGACGAAACGAATCGTGGCTCATTATACCCAAAAAAAGGCGAAGCGCTTGATAGCAGCTTCGCCTTTTTTCTTGCCCCCCGGCCTCAAACTTTTTGGATATATCCTTTATAAGCCTGATCGGCATATAGAATGTGCGCCAACAACCAGCTTTTTAAAAAGTCATGGATATTCTGCCCAATTGCCCCCAAGGCACCATCGCTGGTGCGAAAACTTTCTTTGGCAGACTGTAACCAATCGCGAAATTCATCATGCTGGCGCATATGAGCATCCAAATCAGGATAGGCCCCCGCCTTCATCTTTTCTTCTTCATCTGCAAAATGTTCGCGCACATAAATGTCTAGTTTTTCAAACGTCACCGACATGGCACTGGCATCCATATCCTGATCGTCCAAGCGATCAATCAAAGAAAAGATTTCCTGATGCTGGCGATCAATTTCCGTATCGCCCACACTGTATTCATCACTCCAAACCAAGCGTGTCATTGTTCCCGCCTTGATATTTTAGGTGTACCTTTATACCAATCTTTTAGTGAAACACGCTTGACCCTGCTCAAGTGCTAAATTGCAGTGAAAACATCCTGCATATTGATAACCGTACAATATTCCCCGTCCAAGACTGACAAATACAATTGATGGACATCTTCTGCCGCCCATTCCTTCCCCGTACGGTCAACCACCGGAACGGCCGTGCAGGCATCAGCAACAAGATACGTTTCAAACCCCAGGCAGCCCGCATGACGCACGGTTGCATCCACACTGTTATGGGTAACGACACCACAGACCAACAGCTTCTTACACCCTTCCATTCGCAACATGGACCCAAGTCCGGTTCCGATAAAGGCACAATTGACTTCTTTTTCGATAATGATCTCACCGGGTAAGGGGGCAGTTTCGGGTTTAAAAGCATTGGTCGGGGCGTGCGTATGAAAGGTCGAGGCCGGATTGGCCTCATTATGCTTGATATGAAAGATGGGCCACTGACGCGCCCGCCACAGGGTCAACAGATCGAGAATACGGGTTTCATAGGCTGGATTGTTTTTACCGTCCCAAACCGGTTCATCAATTGCCTTTTGCATATCGATGATCAAAAGTCCGGTTTCGTTATCAAGTTCCATATTACATGCGCCCTATTAATCAAGAAAAGGCCGCTCCCATCAGGGAACGGCCTTTTACTATAGACGTTTAAAATCTCTTTCGCCAAGAGGCGTTGTGATTTCTTTTGCCTTTTGGACTTACTTAATACTTTGCAGCAAAGTATCCAGTGATGCTTTCGCATCGCCATAGAACATCCGGGTGTTTTCTTTATAGAACAGCGGGTTTTCGATACCGGAATAACCTGTACCCTGCCCCCGTTTAGAAACAAACACCTGCTTGGCTTTCCAGCATTCCAGAACCGGCATCCCGGCAATGGGGGAATTCGGATCATCTTGCGCCGCCGGGTTGACGATATCATTGGACCCGATAACAATCGCCACATCGGTTTTTGGGAAATCCTCGTTGATTTCATCCATTTCCAGAACGATATCATAAGGTACTTTAGCTTCCGCCAACAAAACGTTCATGTGCCCAGGCAGACGCCCCGCAACCGGGTGAATGGCAAAACGAACGTCTTTGCCTTGCGCACGCAGTCGCTTGGTCAGTTCAGATACAGACTGCTGCGCTTGCGCAACCGCCAAACCATAGCCCGGAATGATGATGATGCTATCAGCATCTTCCAATGCAGACACCACACCGTCAGCGTCAATGGCGATCATCTCGCCTTCGACTTCCATCGCCGGGCCACCGTCACCGCCGAACCCGCCAAGGATAACCGATACGAAATGACGGTTCATCGCCTTACACATAATGTAGGACAGAATGGCACCACTGGAACCCACCAGCGCACCTGTCACGATCAAAAGATCATTACCCAATGTAAAGCCAATCGCCGCAGCCGCCCAACCGGAATAGGAGTTCAACATAGAAACCACAACCGGCATATCGGCACCGCCAATACCCATGATCAAATGCCAACCAATGAAACCAGCGATTAAGGTCACCAGAACCATTGTCCAGATCCCCGCATCATTGCTGAACATAACACCAAGGATCAAACAGGCCAGTGCAGCCGTCGCATTCCAGACATGCCCACCGGGTAACTTGATCGGTTTTCCGTCGATCTTACCCGCCAGTTTACCAAAGGCCACAACGGAACCCGTAAAGGTCACAGCCCCGATAAAGATACCGAGAAAGACCTCAACCTTTAAAATAGAAATTTCAACAGCCGTTTTATGTGCCAATTTCAAAGCAAAGCCCGTCAACACTTCACGGGCGGCTTCGTCCATACCCAAAACCGCTTGCAATTCCAATTCCGCGTTCAAGCCGATAAAGACAGCAGCTAAACCCACAAAGGAATGAAGGGCAGCAACCAGTTGCGGCATCTCCGTCATTTGTACCTTACCAGCCACATACCAGCCGATCACAGAACCGATGACAATCGCCGGGATCAACCAACCCAGGCTACCTGCTGTAAAGACGGTCATTAAAACCGCAACGGCCATACCAACAATACCGTACCAAACGGCACGTTTTGCTTTTTCCTGATTTGAAAGTCCGCCCAAAGAAAGGATAAACAAGACGGAAGCTGCAATATAAGCAGCGGTCAAAATACCATAAGTCATTGTTTTATTTCCCCTTAAGACTTCTCAAACATTGCCAGCATACGGCGGGTGACAAGGAAGCCCCCAACGATATTGATCGAAGCAATCAAGACAGAAATCACCGCCATGATCACAACCAACGAGCTGCTGGAGCCCATCTGCAAGATCGCTCCCAAAATCACAATACCGGAAATGGCATTGGTAACCGCCATCAGTGGTGTATGCAGGGCATGCGAAACATTCCAGATCACCTGGAAGCCAACAAAACAAGACAGTACAAAAACGATAAAATGATTCATGAAGCTGGCTGGTGCATATGCCCCGACAAGCAGCATCAACAAACCGCCAACGCCCAGCATAATCACTTGCTTCTTCGTTGCTTCTTTAAAATCAGCAATTTCTTTGGCGCGTTTTTCTTCCGGCGTCAGTTCTTTGACTTCCGGTTTCTTCTGCGCCGCAATCGCTTTGACTTTCGGCGGTGGTGGCGGGAAAGTAATATCCCCCTCAAACGTCACAGTCGCCCCACGGATGACATCGTCTTCCATGTTATGATTGACCTGGCCATTTTTTTCAGGTGTCAGGTCCGTCATCATGTGACGAATGTTTGTGGAATAAAGGGTTGATGACTGGGCGGCCATGCGTGACGGGAAATCCGTATAACCGATAATCGTGACACCGTTTTCGGTGACCACTTTCTCGTCCATGACAGTCCCTTCGACGTTACCGCCGCGTTCAGCCGCCAAGTCAACAATAACAGATCCTGTTTTCATCGCAGCGACCATATCGGCAAGCCACAGTTTCGGTGCCTCACGATTAGGGATCAGGGCTGTAGTAATGACAATATCGACTTCCGGAGCCAGCTCACGGAATTTGGCAAGCTGAGCCTCGCGGAATTCCGGGGAAGAAACCGATGCATAGCCACCTGTGGCGGCACCATCTTGTTGTTCTTCTTCAAAATCCAGATAGACAAACTCGGCCCCCATCGATTCAACCTGCTCGGCCACTTCCGGGCGCACATCAAAAGCATAGGTGATCGCACCAAGCGATACAGAGGCACCAATTGCCGCAAGACCGGCAACACCGGCGCCCACAACCATAACCTTGGCGGGTGGCACTTTACCGGCCGCTGTAATCTGTCCTGTAAAGAAGCGACCGAAATTATTCCCGGCTTCGATAACAGCACGATACCCAGCGATATTCGCCATCGAGGACAAAGCGTCCATTTTTTGTGCCCGTGAAATACGCGGCACCATTTCCATCGCAATAACGTTCGCTCCGGCTTCTTTCGCCGCTGTCATACCTTCTTCATTTCCGGCAGGATTGAAGAAGGAAATCAAGGTTTTTCCCTTAACAAGGTACTTTAACTCGCGCGTTTCCGGTTGGCGGACCTTGGCGATAATATCCGCCTTTTCCCACAAACCTTTGGCTGTTTTAATGACTTCAACACCCGCTTTTTCATAAGCTTCGTCGGAAAAACCGGCCATAACGCCTGCACCCGATTGAATGGCGCATTGATATCCCAGTTTTTGAAGCTGAAGAGCGGAGTCAGGAGTCATCGCGACCCGCGCTTCCCCCTTAAAGATCTCTTTCGGTGTCCCGATTATCTGTCCGTTTTCCATGTATCCTCACAGTTCTTGGTCCTTCCCTGACGGAAGATTTCTCAACACATTTTATTGCGTTATGTTACTCGCACGCGCAGCAAAAAGTATTTTTGAGGGTTTCCCCTGAACAATTAGAGCGCAAACCTTCCCCAGTCCCCCATTTGGGAAACCAAGAATAAGATACGCTAAATTCATTTCTTCGTCCTGCTTTTATGCCTTGGTCATACCAATACCTGCAAGCCCTTCATTTAAACAAATGCAATTTTAGTTGCGCATTGCAACATTGCATCATTCTAATTTAAGGGCCTTTTAATGGTATATATCAAGAGATAATGCGCCCTTACAAGGCGCAGAAAACTGGGATTTACCATGTTGCTTCGCAGCATGTTGGTATGACAACTTGCCAAAAGTTACTGTGACTTAATTGCAACAGAGCTTGGAGTCGGCCTCGTCAGGATAAAGGTTGCAGTTGCAACCATAATAACTGCAAGTGAAACAACTACATAGATGTTCTCACTTATAAGTAGGGAGAATCCAACGGATAAAGCCATGAAACTAACTGAAACGATTTTAGCTTGCCGGGTAATCGCCCCCTGATCGAACCAATTGCGCAGATGATGGCCAAATCGGGGATGAGTGAACAGCCAGCGCCGTAGCTTAGGTGAACTTTTACTAAAGGCCCACACAGCGACAAGTAAAAACGGGGTTGTCGGCAGAAGAGGAAGGATTGCACCCACAAACCCCAGCCCGGTAAAAACCCAGCCTATTGCTAGAAATATATGACGTTGACTGTTCGTGCTCATGTTTTTTATTTGGGTGTCTCAACCCGGCTTTCAACCCAAAAAAAGATTTTTAAGTATTCTTACAGAGTAGTTTACCTAAAAAACGGGCGAAATTATGACATGAACAACCTAATTGACTTTCAAGGATGTCTGCATCGTGATCTGCGATAAGATTTCCACACGGCGTTGACCTTCGCGCCCCAAAATTGCCGGCGCATCCACATTCCCCAACCCTTCATCCAAAGACGCCGACAGATCGCCCGCAGAAAGCAACGCATAATAGCGTCCACAACACACCCGCAAAAACGATGTAAAGTTTCCAAGATCATGTTCTGCGTCAATCGATTCATGATAAAGTTTGGTAATCAACTGATTAACCGTCATCGAATCGCGATAGGCAATTTCGCTTAAGGTTTGCCAAAAGAAATTTTCCATGCGGATACTTGTCGCCACACCATCAATGCGCAATGACTTCGACTGACTGACCCAAAGATCACTCTTTGCCCCAATAAATAATTCACACATGGAAAACTCCCGTCCGGTTTAATTCTTGAACTTAGAATAACGCCATAAACTGCTTTAGCCAATCTGGATGGGCAGGCCATGCCGGTGCGCTGACCAAATTCCCATCAGTGACAGCTTGCGTAACTTCAATATCGGCATAAATGCCGCCAGCTTGTGTAATCTCAGGTGAACAAGCCGGGTAAGCCGAACATGTGCGACCAGATAAAACGCCTGCTGCACTCAGCAACTGTGCCCCATGACAAATCGCGGCCACGGGTTTATTACTTTCAAAAAAGTGTTGCACCATTCCCAGAACAAGGGGATTCAAGCGCAGATATTCCGGCGCGCGTCCACCGGGAATAACCAGTCCATCATACGAGGCAACATCCACATCATCAAATGTCGCATTCAATGTAAAATTATGACCACGCTTTTCCGTATAGGTTTGATCCCCTTCAAAATCATGGATCGCCGTTGCGACATAATCACCGGCCTTCTTATCCGGGCACACCGCATCCACCTGAAAACCACAAGCCATAAGCGCCTGAAACGGCACCATTGTTTCGTAATCTTCCGTAAAATCACCCGTAATCATCAATATTTTTTTACCCATTGTAAAACCTCCATTTTTATCATTCAGGTTTGGTAAGAGTATCAAAAAGACTATGATTGCAGGTATTACGGGAATACTACATTTCATAAAAAAAAGCGTGTGCTCCAAGGAGACACACGCTTTTTTGTAACCACTTTAAATCTAATGATCAGAACGGAATTTCATCATCCAGATCACCACCCGGAACACTACCACCAGAATTCCATTCCGGTCCGGTGCTACCGCCTTTCGGGTCAGCGGAACCGCCAAACCCACCGCCAGCAGTGCTGCCTTGACCGTAATCATCACCACCGCCGTAACCGCCACCGGCACCTTCGCCGCCACGACTACCCAACATGGTTAATTCACCACGGAAACGTTGCAGGACAACTTCGGTTGTGTATTTTTCAACACCGCTTTGGTCCGTCCATTTACGAGTCTGCAAAGCACCTTCCACATAAACCGTGGAGCCTTTGCGTAAGAAACGTTCAGCCACATCCGCCAAACGTTCGTTAAAAATCACAACGCGGTGCCATTCCGTACGTTCACGGCGCTCACCCGATTGACGATCTTTCCAGCTTTCAGAAGTTGCCAAAGACATATTGACGATTTTCGATCCATCATTGGCAAAACGTACTTCAGGGTCGCGCCCCAGATTACCAACCAAAATCACCTTGTTTACTGAACCCGCCATTGGAACTCCTTGCCTTCTATACGGTTATTTAATGTTGGGCTGACAATACAGAAATCATCTCGCGGATGCGACTCAAATCTTGTTTCATTCTTACCACATTCTACAAAACTAAGCTTCTCCAAACCTCTTCCATTACAGTTTTTACCCATTAACACTTTACTTAGGACGCAGTTCGAACTATTTCTAAACCTTCCAAATGTTCTCCTTTTGATCTTTTTTAGGCATGATGATTATGAGCGTTGATGAAATTCAGGTCCGTGGGGCACGCGAACACAACTTGCAAAATGTGGATGTGAATATCCCCAAAAACTCCCTGACGGTCATCACCGGCCTCTCTGGATCAGGGAAATCTTCGCTTGCCTTCGACACCATCTATGCCGAGGGACAGCGCCGTTATGTTGAATCTTTATCGGCTTACGCCCGACAGTTTCTGGAATTGATGCAAAAACCGGATGTCGATCATATCGAGGGATTGTCGCCTGCGATTTCCATTGAACAAAAGACAACCTCAAAAAACCCGCGTTCCACAGTTGGAACCGTGACTGAGATTTACGACTACATGCGTCTTTTATGGGCGCGTGTCGGTATCCCCCATTCCCCGGCAACGGGCCTGCCCATTGAAAGTCAGACCGTTTCACAAATGGTTGATCGTATTATGGCACTGGAAGACGGCACCCGTCTTTACTTGCTTGCCCCCATCGTGCGAGGGCGCAAAGGGGAATATAAAAAGGAATTTCTTGAGCTTCAGAAAAAAGGCTTTCAACGCGTTAAGGTCGATGGCGAACTTTATGATGTCGATGGCGTCCCGGAACTGAACAAAAAAATTAAACATGATATCGAAGTCGTGGTTGATCGTCTGGTCTTGCGCGAAGGTGTGGAAAGTCGCCTTGCCGACAGCATCGAGACCGCCCTTGAGCTGGCCGATGGCTTGCTGTTTGCAGAAGATGCAAACACCGGGGAACGTCACACCTTTTCAGCCAAATTTGCCTGCCCGGTGTCCGGTTTCACCATTGATGAAGTCGAACCCCGTCTGTTTTCATTTAACAATCCGTTCGGAGCCTGCCCGGCCTGTGACGGACTGGGAACGGAAATGTATTTCGACCCGCAGCTTGTGGTCCCTAATGAGGCCGAACCACTAAGCAAAGCCATTGCCCCTTGGGCCAATTCCAGCAGTGTTTATTACGGACAAACCCTGCAAGCCATCGCCACACATTATAAGGTCGATCTGGAAACCCCCTTTAAAAAAATGCCTGAAGAAGTCCGCAAAGTCGTGCTGTATGGATCGGGTAAAGATGAAATCACCATTTCCTATAATGATGGAAAACGATCCTATCAGGTAACCAAACCCTTTGAAGGCGTGATCCCCAATATGGAACGCCGCTGGCGCGAAACCGACAGCTCGTGGGTGCGTGACGAGCTTTCCAAATATCAAACGGTAACCCAATGTTCCGCCTGTGATGGGCATCGCCTGCGTCCCGAAGCCTTGGCCGTTAAAATTGAGGGGCTTCACGTCAGCGAAGTGACCGCCTTTTCCATTGATGAAGCTGCAAAATGGTATGGATCACTGGAAGAAAAACTCGGAACCAAACAACAGGAAATCGCCCGGCGTATCTTGCGTGAAATTAATGACCGCCTCGGCTTCCTCATGAATGTCGGGTTGGAATATCTAACACTTTCACGTTCTTCCGGCACGCTGAGCGGTGGGGAAAGCCAACGTATTCGCCTGGCTTCCCAAATCGGATCGGGTTTGACCGGGGTGCTTTATGTTTTGGATGAACCGTCCATCGGGCTCCATCAACGCGATAATGACCGCTTGCTTGAAACACTTGTTCGTCTGCGCGATCTGGACAACACGGTCATCGTCGTTGAACATGATGAAGATGCCATTCGCAGTGCCGATTATCTGATCGACATGGGACCACGCGCCGGCGTTCATGGCGGAACCGTGGTCGCCGAAGGCACCCCGGATGAAGTCATGGCCAATCCCAAAAGTTTGACCGGGCAATATTTAACCGGCATGGAACAAATCCCCCTGCCCGCCAAACGCCGCAAAGGACGCAAAGGGCAATCCATCAAAATTAAAGGTGCCAGCATAAACAATCTGCAAAATGTCGATGCGCAAATCCCCCTTGGCACCTTTACCTGTGTCACAGGTGTTTCTGGTGGCGGTAAGTCCTCTTTAATCATAGAAACCCTTTATAAAGCCCTTGCGAAAAAACTGCATGGTGCACGCCTGCACCCGGGTGATCACAAAAAACTGGAAGGTGTCGAATTTATCGACAAGATCGTCGATATCGACCAATCGCCAATCGGTCGCACACCACGATCCAACCCGGCTACCTACACCGGGGCATTTGGCCCGATCCGTGAATGGTTTGCCAATTTGCCGGAATCTAAAACGCGCGGTTACAAACCGGGGCGTTTTTCGTTCAACGTCAAAGGTGGGCGCTGTGAAGCCTGTCAAGGCGACGGGGTCATCAAGATCGAGATGCACTTCCTGCCTGACGTATATGTCCAATGCGATGTCTGCAAGGGAAAACGCTATAACCGCGAAACACTGGATGTTAAGTTTCGTGGAAAATCCATTGCTGACATATTGGATATGACGGTTGAGGAATCTGTCGATTTCTTCAAGGCAGTGCCCAGTATCCGCGATAAAATGGTCACCTTGGACCGGGTTGGATTGGGGTATATTCATCTTGGACAACAAGCAACCACCCTGTCCGGCGGGGAAGCCCAGCGCGTAAAATTGGCAAAAGAATTGTCACGCCGCGCCACCGGTAAAACCATCTATATTCTGGATGAACCGACAACCGGTTTGCATTTCGATGATATACGGAAACTGCTGGAAGTGCTGCATGCCCTTGTCGATCAGGGTAATACGGTTGTGGTCATTGAACATAACCTTGAAGTCATCAAAACAGCGGATCATATCATCGATATCGGCCCTGAAGGCGGATCCAAAGGCGGACGTATCGTGGCAACGGGCACCCCCGAACAGGTCAGTCAGGTCGAGGAAAGCTACACTGCAAAATATTTAAAGGACTATTTGAAGTAAGAGAGAATAATCCGCTGACTTCACATCACCTATGAACGGGTATATAATTTTCCAATGAGCGAAATCGATGCAATCTTTGAAAAACTGAACACATTGCAAGATGAATTAAAGCCGTTTTGCATTGCCCGGATCGGTGTGTTTGGATCTTTTGCGCGTGGCACCCCGCGCAGTGACAGTGACATTGATATGTTGATCGAATTTGCAGAAACACCCGGCCTGTTGCAACTGGCCGAATTGCGATTGAAGCTGGAAGAAGTTTTTGGTCGGCGAGTGGATATTGCCACCCGCGAAATGCTGGCCACCGATATGAAAGACAATGTTTTAAGCGAGGTTATCTACGATGAAACCTCAACAAAATGAACGCTGGGTCTTCCATCTCGACCACATGCTACAAGCCATCAACCGGATTGAACATTATGTTGCCGGACTGACAAAAGACCATTTCGTCCATGATGACAAAACCATTGATGCCGTCATACGCAATCTGGAAATCATCGGGGAAGCCACCCACCATATCCCCAACAAGATTCGCAAACACTATCAGGCGATTCCCTGGATGGCATTACGCCAAATGCGCAACTTTCTTGCCCATGAATATTTCAATGTCGACCCAAACATTGTCTGGGAAACCGTTGTACGGGACCTCCACGGGTTGAAAATGTCCCTCAAGCGCCTACTTCGCGATGCAGCTTAGCGTTCTATTCGCAATTGCACAATTTTTTTATAGTTGATTACCGTTCTATTATTGCCCTGCTCCAAGCTTTGCTTTAGGAATGCAAACTGTTGCAATTGCAATATTTAACCCTACATCAAACTGTGGGGTCATATCCGAAAGCCGAGCCGAATGAATATCTATCTGCCGATTGCCGAGATATCCGTAAATATGTTTCTCCTTCTTGGGATGGGGGGCGCCGTTGGGTTCCTGTCCGGTATGTTTGGTGTTGGTGGTGGTTTTTTGATGACACCGCTGCTTATTTTCATCGGTATCCCACCTACCGTTGCAGTTGCGACAGAAGCAAATCAGATTGTCGCCTCCAGCGTCTCAGGTGTCATCGCACATACAAGACGTAAAAATGTCGACTTCAAAATGGGCTTTATGTTGCTTATTGGCGGGGTAATTGGCTCAACAAGCGGTGTTTGGCTCTTTTCAGCCTTAAAAGCCAGCGGACAGATTGATTTGGTTATTAAGCTCTCTTACGTCATATTCCTGTCAATCATTGGCCTATTGATGTTTTTTGAAAGCGCACGCGCACTCATTCGATTGCGTCGTGGTTACAATACCGCAGGGACGGCACACAAACGCAAAGATCATTCAGGCTGGCAACATAAATTGCCGTTTAAAATGCGGTTTCGCCGTTCAAAACTTTATATCAGTGCGTTATTACCCATTGGTGTCGGCATTGTTGTTGGTATTCTAGCTGCCATTATGGGGGTTGGTGGTGGCTTTATTATGGTCCCCGCCATGATTTACCTACTTGGCATGCCAACTTCTGTTGTTGTCGGTACATCACTTTTTCAAATTATTTTTGTCACAGCAAACGTTACCATTTTACAATCAGCAACCAATCAAACAGTTGACATTGTACTTGCGCTCCTCCTTCTGATTGGCGGCGTTATTGGGGCACAGTTTGGGGCACGCGCAGGCATGAAGCTAAAGGGAGAACAATTGCGTATTCTCCTGGCTGTCATGGTTCTGGGTGTCTGTTTGAAATTGGGCTTCGACCTTATTGTAACACCCGACGATTTATTCAATGTCGGCTTACCGGGGGAACATTGAGAATGCATCTGCCCCGCCTGACGTACGCTTTCCTGAGCCTTTTTGTAGCAAGCTTATGTTTGAATGAAGCCAAGGCGCAAAACACAAACGAGATTGTTGCCGCCCTTGATGATCACGTGGTCGCGATTGACACCAGTTTTAGTGGATCGAAAGTCCTTTTGTTTGGCGCAACCGAGGGTGAAGGCGATGTAATCGTTGTGGTACGAGGCCCTTCGCGCAATGAGGTTGTGCGCAAAAAAGATCGCATCATGGGAGTCTGGGCCAATAAGGAAGAAGTCACCTTCAGCGGCACCCCGGTTTTTTATAATATCGCCACATCCGGTACATTAACAGACATGGTTCCGGCCTCAACCCGTCAGCGCCTTGAACTCGGCCCGGATTATTTAAACAGTTATCTTGCCAGCAGCAGCCGTGATATCGGTGATGCAAAAAAAGAAGAGTTTTGGCAAGCCTTGCTGCGCAGTAAACAAAACAATAACCTTTACGCCAGTGAAGCCACGCAGGTTAAGTTTTTAGGAAAGCGCCTCTTTCGCGCCGATTTCTTTTTTCCGCCCAATATCCCGATCGGGACTTATCTGGTTTATGTCTACTTAGTAAAAGACAAGGAAGTGGTCAGCAGCCAAATTACCCCCTTGTTTGTTTCAAAAATTGGGGCAGAGGCCAAAATCTATGATTTTGCCCATCGACATAGCTTCGCATACGGTATTATTGCCGTTATTATCGCACTTGCTGCCGGATGGGTGGCATCAGTCGTCTTTCGTAAAAAATAATAACTTTTCTTTTGTGTAGGAGAATAAAAACGTGTTCGACGTAAATGAATATTTTGAAGGTAAAGTCAAATCCATCGCATTTAAAGGCGAAGCCTTGCCCGCCACAGTCGGTGTCATGGCACCGGGGGAATATGAATTCGGCACTTCCCAAAAAGAAACCATGACCGTTGTCAGTGGGGCATTGACGATCAAATTACCGGGTGAAAATGATTTCACAACTTACGCATCCGGTGCCACCTTCAATGTCGATGCCAACGTAAAATTCCAAGTCAAGGTCGCCCAAGACACCGCCTATCTGTGCACTTACGAATAAGCATTACAATTTGCCGAATAAAAAAAGCGCCCGTCAAACAGGCGCTTTTTTTATTTTAAATTGATCATCGACTTTATGCATTGGCCGCAGCATGAATGGCTTGCATATTTTGCGCATAATCCCCACCAAAAACAGCGGATCCAGCCACGACCACATTGGCCCCGGCATCGACAACCGACTTGATTGTTTTTGGGTTTACCCCGCCATCAACCTGAATATCGATATTTCGATCGCCGATCATTTCGCGCAGACGTTTGATTTTGTCCAATTGCGATGGGATGAACGTCTGCCCGCCAAAACCGGGATTCACACTCATCACCAGCACCATATCAATTTCGTCCAGCACATATTCCACAACATCCGCCGGGGTTGCCGGATTTAACGAGACACCCGCTTTTTTACCCAAGTCTTTAATCATCTGTACGGAACGGTGCATATGTTTATCCGCCTCAGCATGCACAGTGATAATATCAGCGCCTGCTTTGGCATAATCCGCCAGGTAATTTTGCGCCGGATCAATCATTAAATGCACATCAAAGGGCTTGTCGGTATAGGACCGGATCGCCTGGATAACACAGGGACCAAAAGTCAGGTTCGGTACGAAATGACCATCCATGACATCGATATGGATCCAGTCTGCCCCTGCTTTATCAACAGCAACAACTTCTTCGCCCAACTTGGCAAAATCTGCGGACAGGATGGATGGGGCGATCTTAAGCATATCAGAACCTCGTTTGAAAAAGATTGTCCCCGCTATAACAAGGGCAATCCCAAAAGTACACTAAAAACCAAAAGAGCGCCTGCTTGAAACAGACGCTCTTTGATCATTTTAATAAGGCCTAGCTTAGCCGATAACCGGATCAAGCGAACCATTTTGGTAACGGTCAGCCATTTGTGCCAGAGATAACGGCTTGATCTTCGAGCCTTTACCCGCACAATTAAACAGTTCGTAACGCTGGACACATTCTTTTTCCATCGCCGCCATTGCCGGTTTCAAATAGAAACGCGGGTCAAACTGTGACGGATCAGATTGCAAGGCTTTACGGATTGCACCCGTAATCGCCATGCGGTTGTCCGTATCGATGTTGACTTTACGCACACCGTTTTTAATCCCGACGACGATTTCTTCCAGCGGCACACCGTAGGTCTGTTTCATCTCACCACCATTGGCATTGATGATATCTTGCAATTCTTGGGGAACCGAAGACGACCCATGCATAACCAAATGAGTATTGGGTAATTTTTTGTGAATTTCTTTCACAACGTCCATTGCCAAAATGTCACCATCGGGTTTACGCGTGAATTTATAAGCCCCGTGTGAAGTCCCCATCGCAATAGCCAAGGCATCGACTTTTGTTTTATTGACGAAATCAACAGCCTGATCCGGGTCGGTCAGCAATTTGTCCTTGGACAACTTCCCTTCAAAACCATGACCGTCTTCTTTTTCACCTTCGCCTGTTTCCAGTGAACCAAGAACCCCCAATTCCCCTTCTACAGAAACACCAATCAAATGCGCAGCTTTTGTGACTTCAGCCGTTGTATCGACGTTGTATTCATAAGAGGCTGGCGTCTTGCCATCGGCTTCCAAGGAACCGTCCATCATTACGGACGAGAAACCGGATGCCATTGCCGACATACATGTGCGCAATTCATTCCCGTGATCCAAATGCATGCAAACCGGAACATCGGGGTAAATTTCAACGGCAGCTTGAATCAGGTGCTTGAGAACTGCATCATTTGCATAGTTCCGCGCCCCACGACTGGCTTGCATAATTACCGGAGAGTCGGTTTTAGACGCAGCTGCCATAATCGCCAGCATTTGTTCCATATTGTTAATGTTAAATGCCGGAAGGCCGTAGTCGTTTTCAGCAGCATGATCAAGAAGCTGACGCATGGAAACGAGTGCCATAGGATTTCCTCCAGATAATAATAATCAGTCAAAGGAGAAAGGCGCCCGATCAGAAATCAGCCGCCTTTTTCACAATTTAAACTCTTTCTTTTACGGCTTGTACGACAGCCTCGGACGTAATGCCGAAGTGTTCATAAAGCTTATCAGCCGGTGCCGATGCACCAAAACCGGTCATGCCGATAAAGGCACCGTTTTGCCCTATATAACGATCCCAACCCATTTGCAGACCTGCTTCGACCGCCACACGAACGCCATCACCCAATGTGTCGTGTTTATAAGCATCATCCTGTTTTTCAAACAATTCCCAACACGGCATAGAAACAACCGCTGTTGGAATACCGTCGGCTTGCAAGGCATCACGTGCTTGCATCGCAATTTCGACCTCTGACCCTGTTGCAATGATCGTGGCTTTACGCAAACCATCGGCTTCACGAAGCACATAGGCCCCTTTGGCAGATTTGTTTTCTTCGCTATATTCTGTGCGAACCGCTGGCAAACCTTGGCGAGATAACGCCAATGCAGAAGGTGTTTTTTCAGATTGCAGCGCCAACATCCAACATTCCAACGTTTCCACCGCATCGGCCGGGCGGAACACATTGGTATTAGGCAGAGCACGCAACGAAGCAACTGTTTCAACAGGTTGGTGTGTCGGGCCATCTTCGCCAAGACCAATGGAATCGTGTGTCAGAACGTAAATAACACGTTGTTCCATCAGTGCTGACAAACGCATCGCAGCACGCATGTAATCGGCAAAGACAAGGAATGTACCGCCATAAGGAACAAATCCGCCATGCAGGGCAATTCCGTTCATAAACGCCGCCATGCCGAATTCACGAATACCGTAATGCATGTAATTGCCGCTGAAATCATCCGTTGTGACGGATTTTTGGCTATCGGCCTTTGTCAGGTTGGACCCGGTCAAATCGGCAGAACCACCAAGCATTTCCGGGATCATTTCGCATAAGGCATTCAACGCCATTTGTGAGGCTTGGCGCGTTGCTTTTTTCGGGGCATCTTCGCACAGTTGCTTTTTATAAGCATTGGCGCTGTCAATCCAGTTTTCCGGCAAACCACCATCGTTGGTGCGAACAAATGTTTCCTGTGCATCCAGATCCAGTTCGTTGAAACGTTCCTGCCAGGCTTCGCGTGTTGCAACACCGCGTGCACCAGCTTCGCGCCACGCGTTCAAGATATCTGACGGAATTTCAAACGGTGCGGCATCCCAACCCAAATCTTTGCGCATTTGGGCAATTTCATCATCCCCAAGCGGGGCGCCGTGGGTTTTGTGTGAACCTTCAAGGGTCGGTGCACCTTTACCGATTTTGGTCTTGCAGGCAATCAAAGACGGCTTGCCGGATTTTTGTGCTTTTTCAATTGCGGCTGCAATTTCATCCGGGTTGTGACCATCGATAGCTTGTGCATCCCAACCGGACGCTTCAAAACGTTTTAACTGATTGTCACTTGCGGCCACATCCAAGTTGCCGTCAATGGTGATTTCGTTATCATCCCAAAAGACGATCAACTTGTTCAAGTTTAAATGACCGGCCGTGGAAATGGCCTCGTGCGAGATCCCTTCCATCAAGCAACCATCACCCGCAATCACATAGGTAAAGTGATTAACCACCTCATCGCCATAACGTGCATTTTGCAATTTTTCAGCAATCGCCATACCAACTGCGGTGGTGATGCCTTGCCCCAATGGCCCGGTTGTTGTTTCAATACCTGTGGCGTGACCATATTCAGGGTGACCGGCGGTTTTCGCCCCAAGTTGGCGGAAGTTACGGACTTCTTCAATCGTCATGTCTTCATAACCTGTTAAATACAGGTAGGAATACATCAACATGGAGCCGTGCCCCGCTGACAAGACAAAACGGTCCCGGTCCGCCCATTTGGGCTGCTTCGGGTCAAAATTCATATATTTGGTAAACAGAACGGTTGCAACGTCAGCCATACCCATCGGCATACCCGGATGGCCGGATTTGGCTTTCTGAACGGCATCTGCGGAGAGGAAGCGAATGGCGTTCGCCATATCCTTATGCGAAGTCATCGTAATACGATCCTTATTTCAAAAACAGCCCCTGAAACGGTGGGCGCACACTACCTGAGAGTCCTGTTTTAAGCAAGGTCGAAAAGCGTAAAAAACCAATGATGACCCCAACCTTTTATTACCATATTCATATTTTCTTTTAACCTGGAATAGTTATATGATAACTTTATTTCGACTCGATTTAAAATTTTCAAATAGTTGCCCCCCATGCAAACTCCTTTCGGTAAAGTCATATCATATTGTTTCTTTATACTTTTCAGCTCTATTTCTGTCGCATATAGCAATGAAACAGCTCGTTTATGCTATGAAGATGAAGATTACGCGCCTTACTTACAAGGTGACACTCAACAACCGGCAAAACCGAATCCCGGTGTATTAGTAGAAATCACACAAGCTGCCTTTAAAGAAGCCGGTCAAAAGGTCCAATACATCAGACGCCCATGGAAACGATGTATGCACCTCCTACGTGACGGTAAAATCGCTGGTATGTTTGGCGTTATCCATACTAAAGAGCGTGAAAAAATCGGGAAATATCCCATGCAAAACGGGGAAATTGATTCAGAACGGCGCCTTTTGTTCGTCGACTATCCCATTTTTCGCAATGCTGACAATGCAACAATAAGCTGGGATGGTCACAAATTTTCAGATCCAGCACCTCGTATAGGAACACCTTTGGGATACGCCACAGTTAAAAGCCTGAAAAAAGAACACCAAATCATCCCATACACATCTTTCCTGCCCGAACAAGGGCTGAAACTTGTCTCGGAAGGAAAATTGGATGGCTATATCGTTGAAAAAAACGTTGGACTTTCGATCTTGGGTAAATTGGATCTCAAAGATAAAATCATACCCCATCAACCTCCATTTAAAAGACACGCCCTGTATTTAGTGCTCAGCCACGACTTTTACGAGAAAAATTCAAAAGAAGCTGAGAAAATATGGTCAACACTTGCAGTTTTAAGAAAAACAGTGCTTGATAGCATCATGAAAAAATATATGCACAATATTCAATAGACCATGTCGATTGATCTGATTGCCGTCAAGGCCAGCAAACAGTCCGCCGCAAAAAGACCACCTCTTTTGTTCATTCATGGTTCTTTCTGTTCCGCCCCGATCTGGCGCCATCGTTTTATGCCATTTTTTGCCGCACACGGTCATGATTGCTATGCCGTTACCCTCAGTGGACATGGCGAAAATGTCGACAACTGGGCGCTACATTTTCTCGGCCTCAACGACTATGTCAAAAATGTCTGCGAAGCCATTGAACAAATCGGCGAACCTTGTGTTCTTATCGGTCATTCCCTTGGTGGTATGATTGTTCAAAAATATATAGAAGACCACACCTGCCTCGGCGCTATTTTACTTAATTCCTTGCCTCCAAGCGGTGCTTTTAGTTCCATCATGCATATGATGAATAATTCCCCCGACCTGTTTATGTCACTCAATCAACTTATGATGTTTGGTCCGGATGCGATGAATTTTGATATGTTGAAACGGCTTTTAGTCAGTGATGATACCCATCCTGCGTCCTTGGCGGAAGTTCATGGCTTATTTCAAGTCGAATCCCTTCGCGTTCTCAACGATGTCACTTTATTCGATATCCCACGCAAACGCGCTCAAGAAGGTTTTCCCATTGCCGTCATCGGTGGTGACAATGATACCATGATCCCGGTCAGCGCCTTGCATGAAACGGCTGCCTTCCACGGTGCCGATCTGGAAATTATCCCTGGCGCCCCTCATGCCGTTATGCTGGATAAACGCTGGAAAATGGTCGCAGAACGCATTCGATCATGGATGCTGCGTAGCCTATGACAGCAAACAAACAGTGGTTTGTATACGTTCTGATTAACCAGAACGGAGATTGCTACACCGGGGTGACATTAGACGACACCCCAGACCGCCGCTTGGCCGAACATAACGGCGAACGTCCGGGTGGTGCGAAATATACGCGCACCCGTGGTCCTTGGGAAATTCTGTATGTAGAAAACGGTTTTTCAGAAAGGGGAGAGGCCCAATCACGCGAGGCACAAATCAAAAAAGATCGTAAATTTAAAACTTTGCTTAAATTACACCGGCTTTAATTAGCCACAACAATATTGCGCCCTGCATTCTTGGCACGATAGAGACGGGCATCAGCCTCTTTCATATAAGTATCCATCGTATCCTGTTTGGCCGGTACCTTGGCATACCCCCCTACAGAAACAGTCAGATAATCACTGACCTTACTTTTGACATTCGGAATCGCCAGAGTTTCAATCGCCCGACGGATCAATTCTGCAAAGATAAGATCATCATCTTCGTCATGCTCACGTGAAATGACGGCAAACTCTTCTCCGCCAACTCGAAAAGCATAATCACTGGGACGGCGACAAATTTCAAAAAGCTTTTGCCCAACAGTTTTCAGCGCCACATCGCCGCCCGAATGACCATAGTGATCATTCAAACTCTTGAAATAATCAATATCCAGCATATAAAGCGTCACCGCCTTATTTTCACGGCGTGCACGTTTCATTTCCCGATCCAGGACACGCTCGAAGTGGCGGCGATTATATAAACCCGTCAATTGATCCGTTACCGACAATTCTTCCAGCCGTCGATTGACCTCGCGCAGTTCTTGTTCGGCAATCATACGCGCGCGTCTTTCGCGCATCAAATCCAGTGTCCGCGTTGATAAGCCATCATACATTTTTAAAACGGTTTCGATCAATATACGGAAAGAGCCATTCATTTTACGATCAGCAAGCACTTTGGCTTCTTCCAAAGTACTTCCTGATTCCATAGCGATCACAACAAGTGCCAGCCGTTTATCATCATCAATGATATGAAAAGCCAGCCACCGGATCAGAAATTTCACCACAGCTTCAACCACATCCTGAGACGGGCGATTACCATCAATGCCTTTTAATTCCAGCACACGCGGCAAAAAGGAAGAATGGCTCAATTGATGGGAAACCAACCATGAATCATCCCCTAAAGAATTACTCCAGATCGCTTCTTCCTGTTCAAAATGGTAATGGGCATAATCGGCTAATTCCGCAAACGCGTCATTTACTTTGGACATATCTTCGCGCACCAACGAGTTCGCGAGTTTATTAAGCAAATCAACCAGTTTTTTGTGCTGTTCATCAATGGCTTCAATGCCGGTTTCAAAATTTTTATTCCACGGAAAAACTTCAAAATTATCCAGTTTATTTTTCGACTTGTTCACTTGGACGGCCTGCAATGAATTTTACCTTATTTAGATAATTTTATAGCGCCAACATACCACATACAAAAAGATACAACAATCCCCGCAAAATTTATTCGGATCATCCCACTTTATGAACGATTTTATCCAGTTTACGATCAAAGAGATACATGTTGTCACCGGATAACTGCACGCCCCCGATCCACCGCTGATCAGAGGGAAAATCCAAACTTCTTTCTTCCCCATCCAACAATTTTCCACCAAAGGACGACAACATCACAGTTTGTTCAAAAAAGGCCGGATAAGTATTTTTTTCTAATTTTAACAATGATTTATCTACTGCGCATACCACAGGTTCAGTTAGTGAAATCAAGGTATCCATTAAACGTGCGAAACTCAAATCACCCATAAATTTTGCCTCTTCACATTGCTGCATGTGATGAAACATTTCTTTGATCTTCGCGGTTCCTTTTTCACGTAAAAGCGATAAAGCATAAGATAGGGACAACGGTAATCCGGTTTCTGCATCGGGATATTCACGCAATACACGTTGTAATGCTTTATGAACAAATGGCAGGACCCCATCGTGAGCCAGAAAGTTTTCAATCGCCTTAGGATCAGGCGCACAAAAAGCCTGCCACGCCTTCGCCCCATACTCTTTCTGTGATGCTGTGATTTTTACCGCTTGTTGCGGCAATATTCTAAAATCTACATTCGCTATTTCCGCCAAATAAAAATCAGCCTGAACCAGATAGACATCCTTGATCGGGAATTGGCGATACAAAACATCAAGGATTTGCATAAGCTGAAGTTGATCATATAAGTCATGTTCAAACCATAACTCAATATGGGTCTCATCTTCACCCACTGCCTGCAAAAAGACATCATCGCGCTGAATAAAATCACGTGCGACATCCGGTTCTGGCATATCGGCAAAACCGGCGATAAAAGCGGCACGACCAACCGATTGTTTGCGCAGGCTGTCACACGGGAGCACGGGCCCTTCATGTAAGACATCGCGCCACGGTAAAACGAAATCGGCATGACCAAGCGCGTCAATACGTTGTGCGGCACTATCCCCGTTTGTAATAATCAGGCGCGACATATCATATTTCCTTCTAGGTCAGGGATAAAACCTCATCAAGATCACGAATAATATCATCTGCCGTTTCCAGCCCGATTGACAAGCGTAAAACTTCGGGACCAGCCCCACTTGCGATTTGTTGTTCTTCGCTTAATTGGCGATGCGTTGTACTTGCCGGATGAATAATCAAACTGCGCGTATCCCCAATATTAGCCAGATGCGATATCAGATTGACATTTTCAACCACTTTTACGCCAGCTTCGAAACCTCCTTTAACCCCAAACGTAAAGACCGAGCCCGGTCCCTTGGGGAAATATTTCTGGGCTAAATCGTAATACGGGCTATCCACAAGCCCAGCGTAGGACACCCAACTTACCGCTGGATGTTGCGCCAGATATGTTGCGACCTTATGGGCATTTTCCACATGACGCTCCATACGTAAAGGCAACGTTTCTATCCCGGTTAAAAGATTAAAGGCGTTTGTCGGACTCATCGCTGGGCCAAAATCACGCAAACCCACACAACGGGTTTTCATGGAGAAACCAAAATCCCCGAACGTTTCAATAAACGACAGACCATGATAAGCGGGGTCCGCTTCAGTTAAGGTTGGATATTTTCCGGATTTAACCCAATCAAATTTGCCGGACTCAATCACCGCGCCACCCATTGATGTCCCATGTCCACCTAAAAACTTGGTGGCGGAATGAGTAATGATATCAGCCCCATGTTCAAAAGGACGGAACAAATAGGGTGTGGCCATCGTATTATCGGCAATCAGCACCATCTGATTTTCATGAGCGAGATCGGCCAAGGCCTGCGTATCCAGAATCACGCCACCTGGATTTGCAAGGGGCTCAATAA
This sequence comes from Terasakiella sp. 4MB5A, assembly GCF_050058155.1. GTDB lineage: Bacteria > Pseudomonadota > Alphaproteobacteria > Rhodospirillales > Terasakiellaceae > Terasakiella > Terasakiella halodenitrificans. Next base: position 2,614,715 of record NZ_CP188815.1, read on the forward strand.
ACAAGGCCTTATGTTCCGGCTTAATAGCTGCCTTCACGGCCTCCAAATCCGTACAATCCACAAAATCGACGTCCCAGCCCAGACGTTTAAAACTAACCCCGAATTGGGTCATAGAGCCGCCATAAAGATTTTTTGACGCCAAGAAACGATCGCCCGGTTCCAGCAACGAGAAAAAGGCCAAAAATTGTGCCGAATGACCAGACGCACAACAAACGCCTGCGCGCCCATCTTCAAGATTGGCGATCCGTTCTTCCAATGCCGATACCGTCGGATTTGTCAAACGAGAATAGATAAAGCCGAATGTTTGCAAGTTAAACAAATCAGCCGCATGATCTACGTCATCAAATACATAAGATGTTGTTTGATAAATGGGTGTATTACGCGCCCCTGTTGTTGCGTCAGGTCGACTTCCGGCATGAATTGCGCGTGTTTCCAAGCCATACTCTTTAGGTTGATTGGTCATTTTAACCTCTTGGAAGAAATAATGCCGGAATTGATCCCTGCCCAACTCAATTCACCAAACAGACGGCCATATTCAATTTTCGGGCAACGGTCCATCACCACTTTCATTCCAGCTGTTTCTGCTCGTGCCGCCGCCTCGTCATTGCGCACGCCCAATTGCATCCAGACAACTGAAATCTGCTTCTCCTCTTTCAAGGAAATGGCTTCATCACAGATCCCCCCTGCCGCCTCGGAATTGCGGAAAATATCGACCATTTGATAAGGACCGGGCACATCATTTAAAGACGCATAAACCGTTTCACCCAAAATCTCGCCACCTGCAAGCCCCGGGTTCACGGGAATAACACGGTAACCTTTGCCTTGTAGATATTTCATGGCAAAATTACTGGGACGATTCCATTTTGCAGAAGCACCGACCATTGCAATTGTACGCACATCGCGAAGAATGATTTTCAGCCAATTGTCGTCATAAACAAGTTTATTCATTATCACTCCCCTAAATATGTATTTAAAACCGTTCTACACTACCCATATAGGTGATGTATAGCATGCACAGGCGCACTAAACTATAAATGGATAAAACATAGAGGCAGTTAAATGTCTGATGAGATTATAACCGCGAAAGAACTCTACGAAAAGTTCGGCTTAAAGAAAGCGAGCTTCATTGCGTTCGACAATATGCAAAAAGCAACAAATGAAGAAGAGACCGAGTACTGGTTGCGCGTCATCAATCGCATTGCTTTACTGGACATTGCAGGTGATACTTTTTTTGAAGTCCGACAAAACCAGGCGACCTAGACTTTTCTCTCATAAAAAAAACGCCGTTCCATACAAGATGAAACGGCGCTTTCTGTTCTTTTTATTTGAGCTTAACAACCTTTCCATTTCGGCATAGGTTGTTTGGCAATAAAGGCATCAATACCGGCTTGGGCATCTTCTGTCAGAATATTACAAGTCATTGTCTCTGCTGCCATATCATAAGCGGCTGTTTTGGCAGCTTCCAGTTGTTTATAAAACAACTGTTTACCAAGGGCGATGGAAACCGCAGGTTTGGATGCGATTTTATTTGCCATTTCCATTACGGCTTCATCCAGCAGGTCTGCGGGTACAACCTTATTGACCAAGCCATATTGCAACGCTGTTGCAGCATCAATGAAATCACCGGTTACCAACATTTCAAAAGCTTGTTTGGTTGGCATATTCCGTGTCACAGCGACCATCGGTGTTGAACAGAACAAACCGACATTAATACCGGATGTGGCAAAACGGGCTTCTTCAACCGCAACCGCCAAATCACACGTTGCCACAAGTTGGCACCCAGCAGCCGTCGCTATCCCGTGAATACGTGCGATCACCGGCTGAGGAATGGACGTAATTTTCAGCATCACTTCTGAACATTTTGCAAAGAGTGCCTGCATCGCTTCGCGCGTTGTATCTTCGCGCATTTCTTTCAGGTCATGACCTGCACAAAAAGCCTTGCCATCACCCGCCAAAACCACACAACGTACAGAGCTGTCCTTGCCAATCTGATCAAAGGTCTCAAGCAAGGTTTCCAAAACGGCGACAGATAACGCGTTGAATTTTTTGGGACGGTTCAAGGTTACAATGGCAACCCCGTCTTCATCGCGACGTGTGACCAATTCTTCATTTGTTGTTTCGGCTTGCGCACTCATTTTTATATGTCTCCCATGTCATAAATCTAATATTCAAAATCAAGATATCGCAAATTGACGTTTACGTAAACGTAATATAACATCTTTTCTAAACTATAACATAAAGGGAGGCCACAACATGGCAAAAATCAGCGTAGAAGACTTCGACCATATTATTGAAACAGAACTTCCCTGGGCGCAGGAAATCGGCATGAAAACAGATCAAATCAGTGATGGTGAAGCCGTTCTGCGATTGCCGTTTAACGCCTCGATGCTACGTCCCGGTGGCACCGTATCCGGCCCGACCATGATGGCTTTGGCAGATGCCTGTATGTACGCCGTTATTTTGTCTGCAATCGGCAAGGTAAAGCTGGCAGTCACCACCAATTTCAACATCAATTTTATGCACCGCCCTGCCCCGGGTGATTTGATGGCGGAAGGACGTATTCTGAAACTGGGTAAACGCCTTGCCGTCATGGAAGTCACCTTGCATTCCGATGGGCACGACGAACCTGTTGCTCATGCCACAGGCACATATTCTATCCCGCCAAACAGGGAATAAGCCTAAAAAAACGTGAAAAGCTTGCTCTATCCAGATTCTTTATTTACATCCACACATGATAAATTTAACCTTTCGGTCAATTTATTCACTGTCCGGACACTTAAATTATATAGAGAGAGAAGATGAGCAACGATCATCATATTGTTCTGGATGTCCATGAGCGCCCGTCTCCCGTTTTATGGCTTATCCTAAGTACCCAACATCTATTTGCCATGTTTGGTGCAACTATCCTTGTTCCCTACCTGACGGGGTTAAACCCTTCGGTCGCCTTAATCAGCAGCGGATTGGGCACTTTGCTCTATATCGTTTGTACCCGTGGTAAAATCCCGGCCTATCTAGGGTCCAGTTTCGCCTTTATCGGTCCGATTATCGCAGCCTCCCAAATTGAAGGGATCGGTGCCGCCGGTGCCTTGGTCGGCTGTATTTCTGCCGGGCTTGTCTACGTCATTGTGGCGGTTATGATCCATTTCTTTGGTGTGCGTTGGCTGATGCGTCTGTTGCCACCAGTTGTGGTAGGCCCTGTCATCATGGTCATCGGTCTAGGCTTAGCCTCCGTTGCCATCAATATGGCGATGAACGATCCAGCAACCGGACAATATAGCACTCTACATTTTGGTATTGCACTCACCAGCTTGTTGATCACCATTGTCTGTTCCGTCTTTATGCGTGGCGTTTTTGCACTCATTCCAATCTTATTTGGCGTAGTCGGCGGTTATGCAATCAGCCTATCCCTTGGTCTAATCGATTTCTCCAAAGTCGCAGAAGCACCACTTTTCGCAATCCCCGACTTTACCTTTGCCTTTATTTCCGAAGGTTCTGTCCTGACTTTAACCGCTGTTGCCCTGATTGCACCCGTTGCTTTTGTTACCATCGCCGAACATATCGGGGATCAAATGGTCTTGTCCAAAGTCACGGGGCGTAACTTTTTAGAAGAACCGGGCCTGCATCGCTCCCTTCTTGGTGACGGCCTTGCAACTGCCCTTGCGGCCTTTATCGGTGGCCCCCCCAACACCACCTATGGGGAAAATATCGGCGTTATCGCGATTACCCGTGTCATGAGTGTGTTTGTCGTTGGTGGCGCTGCTTGTATCGCCATCTTGTTTGGTTTTATGGGCACCGTCAGTGCGTTGATCCAAACAATTCCCGTTCCGGTCATGGGCGGTGTTGCCATTTTATTGTTCGGTATTATCGCTTCTTCCGGTATGCGCATGATGATTGACCGTCGCGTTGATTTCGGCATGAAACGTAACCTGATTATTGCATCTGTTATTCTGGTGATCGGTATCGGTGGGGCGTTTATTCAGTTCTCCGGCGACTTCAAGATTGCAGGTATGGCCTTGGCGACACTGGTCGGCTTGATCCTCAACGCCATCCTGCCCGGTCGTGAAAAAGCCGAAGCCGGCGGGTCTATTTTCAGCCAACCTGACGACATTGAAACTGAGGCAGCTGAATAAATCAAGTCACAGCCGCAGCGGTGTTATTCACACACACCGCTGCGTAATTGCCTAAAAACAGCATTGCCAAAAGTCAAAATACCTACAAAGACAGAAAAATAAGTCCAAAAGCCCATGAGAGATTGGTTATAAGTGGTATTACCACACAGGCAAATACCATAACCAATTCCTCAGGAGACAATGATGAACAAGCCAATGGCTTATAGTGGTGAAACGCAAACAAAACCGGTTGGACCTCAAGAATTTGTCCTACGCTTGCTCAACACATTAGGCCCAGACGAAGCCAAACAATTCTGTCGGGAAAACCATTGGCTCGGTCTTCTGAATAAAATTTCCTAAAAAAGATAATTACTTCAATTGCGAAAAAACTGCCCGATCAAAGGGCAGTTTTTTTATGTCGTTTTTGTTATCTGCTCCAACGCACAATATTTTCATCCAACAGTCGTTGAATATCCCCCGCAGCAACCATTTTCGACAATTCCTCATTGATTACAGCGAGATATTTTTTACACAGGGATTTTTTGGAAAACGCCATATACATATTTTCCGCTGCAAGTGCGTTATCAACAATCACAATTTCATCATGATAGGCATTGCGCTTGATATGGCCTTTGATCGTCCAGAGCGGGGCAATGCCATAATTTACCCGATCACTAGCAATGAGCTTCAATAAAATGGCATAATTGCGCACCCGTTGAACGTCCAGCTTTGTTTCAATCAGCTTGTCGATATCATTACCAAAACTATCCCCCATCGTCGCAGCCCCCTTCAAATACGGTAAGTCCTTGAGCGATTTTATCCGGTATTGATATTGCGGATTACTGACGATCACAACCGGGTCGGTAAAATAAGGGATGGTGAAATCATAAATCTCGCGCCGTTGTTCCGTTTGATACAGCGCATATATCAAGTCAATTTCCCCGATTTCCAACGCACGCAAGGTCCGCTTCCACGGGCCTTCATATGATAAAACAATCGGAACGCCGATCCGTTTACCAATTTCGACAATCGCATCAGCCCCCACCCCTGCCATTGTTTTACCGTCATACCACATTGCCGGTGGGGCCTCGGGATGTGCAGATGCCTTAATAGATGCGCAGACATCTTCTTCTGCTTTGCCCTCGCTCACAAACAAGGAAATCAAGCAGACCAAGCACCCGAACATGTACAAAGATCGTCTGATTGTCATAAGTAAAGGATACGCCTTTTCAGAAAAAAGGGCACCTCTTTATTGAAAAAAGATGCCCTTGAACATCAACTCCCAAACGTTTTACGCATATAGGCAACAGCCGCGTTAATATCGGCGTCGCTTAATTCATCATCGCCAGCGCGTGGTGGCATTGTGACTTCTGCACCCGGCTTTTCAATCCCGTTAATAACCGACTGCGCGAGCTCCGCATCACTTTTGGACCAAACGGCCGGGGCATTGGTAAAGTCTGGAACACCTTCCATTCCCTCTGCCCCTTTGCCATCTTCCCCATGACAGGCGACACAGACATTGTCGAACGTCTCCTGCCCACTGGCAAATGCTGGCATATTCAAGATCAAACCGCCAAGTATCGCAAAGGCGGTAACCCCCAATTTTTTCATTTTTTCTTCCCCTCTAAAATCGGAAATAATATCCATTTCAGAATAAAACGAATTTGAAAAAATGAATATCTAATAATAACGGGGCGGGATCAAAAAAAGATCCCCTAGAACGTCCCGAACAAACGATCCCCGGCATCACCAAGACCGGGAATGATATAAGCTTTCTCGTTCAAATGGGAATCCAAGGAGGCCGTATAAACCTTGATATCGGGATGTTGTTCTTCAAACACTTTCATCCCTTCCGGTGCCGCAACCAAGACCAACAGACGGATATCTTCATCCTTAATACCCGCCCGGTTCAAAACGTCCGCTGCATAGGCCGCAGAATGCCCCGTTGCCAACATGGGATCACACATAATAAAGGTACGCCCCTCCACCTGTGGCAATTTCACCAGATATTCCACCGGCAATTTGGTTTCCGGGTCACGATATAGGCCAACATGACCAACGCGTGCTGACGGCATCAATTCCAATAAACCGTCACTCATGCCCTGCCCTGCGCGCAAGATCGGCACCACAGCAATTTTACGCCCTTCCAAAATCGGTGCATCATCCATCGTCACCATTGGTGTATCGATCACTTCCGTCGTCAGGGGAAGATCTTGCGTGATTTCATAGCCCATCAGCAAAGAGATCTCTTTCAACAAAGCACGAAACGTTTTCGTGGATGTTTTCTTGTTGCGCATATGAGTGAGTTTGTGTTGGATCAACGGGTGATCAACAACATGAAGATTTTTAAAATCCGGATGCTTGAACATGGCGAAACCTGTCTATATGGTCAAATCTGATACGGGCGGACTCATAACACCCCCGCAACAGCATTGCAAACGCTGATCCCCCTTGCTTCCTTCGCTTTTGAAAGTACGCGCCCCAAATGACCCAAGTCCTGACAACCGTCATCCCCGTTTTCGCCATTATTGGATTAGGATACCTGCTGGCAAAACGGGGGCTTTTCAGCCAAGCCGGCGTCGATGATCTCACGCGCTTCATCTTTTACCTTGCCGTTCCCGCCTTGTTGTTTCGCACCTCTGCCAGCGGTGTGATGGAACGTGATCTCGAACTTTCTGTCCTGCTTGGCTATTACGGGGTGGGAATCGTCATTTTACTCGCGGTTACCTTCTTTCTAAAACGTATTGGGTATGAGCGCGCTGTGGTAACAGCAATTTCCGCCTCTTTTTCAAATCTCGCGCTTACCGGTTTGCCCATCGTCCAAACCGCCTATGGAAACGAGGCCCTAGTTCCCTTAATGACCATCATCACCTTCAACGCAATGATCCTGTTTACCTTATCCTGTGTTTTGATTGAAACCGCACGCAACCCGAATGCCAATATACTAGGTATTCTGATCGGGGCGATTAAAAGCGTCATCACCAATCCACTGGTCATCGGACTGGTCAGCGGTTGGGCCTTTGCACATTCTGGTTTGGATATGCCGATTATTGTTGATCGCACCACCGATATGCTCGGCAAAGCTGCGGCCCCTTGTGCCTTGTTTGCTGTGGGCGGTGGTATGGCACGTTATTCCCTGCGACTGGAAGAAACCACCCTGCCCGTCCTTGTGGCTGCCTTTGCCAAACTCATCCTCATGCCCCTGGCCGTGTGGCTTGTGACCAAATATGTAATCGAAGCTTCCCCCTTATGGGTGATGATCGCCACATTGGCCGCAGCCATGCCAACAGGAGCCAACCCCTTTGTCTTTGCCACCCGATACGGTGTCGGTGACAGGATCGCCGGGAATACGATTCTCTTAACCACGGCGCTTGCCCTTATCACCATCAGTGCGTTTATCGTTTTCTTCCCCCATCCATAGAAGACGATAAACCTGCCATCAGCGACAGCTAACACCTTGTTTATAAAAGATACATGAAGCCTTTCTCTATCCCCCATTTTCTGCGGGAGACAGAAACGGTATTCTAATACCGCGTTTTTAATATGCTGTTTTTAAACGTTTTTTTCCTGTTGACTTCTGTTCAGAATTAAACATAATGCGCGCTCCTTTTCCGGCGTGGCATTTTGCCTTGTTCGAAGAAGACCAGTTTTAATCCGTATGCAAGTGGACTGACATGAAAACTTACACTGCAAAGCCGAGCGAAATTGAACGCAAATGGTTCGTGATCGACGCTGAAGACGTCGTTCTGGGTCGTTTGGCGGCAATCGTCTCGCAATACCTGCGCGGCAAACACAAGCCGACTTATACACCGAACATCGATACTGGTGACAACATCATCATCATCAATGCTGATAAAGTAAAACTGACAGGCAAAAAACGCTCTGACAAAATTTACTACTGGCACACCGGTCACCCGGGCGGCATCAAGCAGCGTACAGCGGAACAAATTCTGGATGGCGATCATCCGGAACGCGTTATCGAAAAAGCTGTTCAGCGCATGATCACACGCAGCCCGCTGGGTCGTCAGCAAATGAAAAAGCTGCACATCTATGCTGGTGCTGCTCACCCGCATGAAGCACAACAGCCGGAAGTACTCGACGTTGCTTCCATGAACGACAAAAACAAACGGAGCGCATAATCATGGCTGAAGAGAAAAAGACTTTGGAAGACCTTGCCAGCGTTGCAACAACTTCTGAAGCTCCGGCTGCTGAAGCCGCTGCTCCGGCTGAACCGAAAATCGACGCACAAGGTCGTTCTTACGGTACAGGTCGTCGTAAAAACGCCATCGCACGTGTTTGGGTGAAACCGGGTTCCGGTAAAGTCACCATCAACGGCCGCGATGTTGAACAATACTTCGCTCGCCCGGTTCTGCGCATGATCCTGAACCAGGTTTTCGAAGTTACCGAACGCGAAGGTCAATTTGACGTTGTTGCGACTGTAACTGGTGGCGGTCTGTCTGGCCAAGCCGGTGCGGTTCGTCACGGTCTTTCCCGCGCCCTGCAAAACTTCGAACCGGCCCTGCGCCCGGCTCTGAAGAAAGCAGGCTTCCTTACTCGTGACTCTCGCGTTGTTGAACGTAAGAAATACGGTAAGGCAAAAGCCCGTCGTTCCTTCCAGTTCTCCAAGCGTTAATCACTTACGCCTCCGAGACATACGGATACAAATCACCCTCAAAGCCTTACATAATGCGGCTTTGGGGGTTTTTTGCGTCTGGGTTTTGGACTGGCAATTACCACAGAACATTACCACACTTTTTTACCACAGCTAATTGAAGGTATTCTGCCACAGATATAGTCCGGCGTTAGAGGTTCATCCCAGTTGAAATTTCCAACTCAGCTTGAGCATTTTTTCATTTTGATTAGTCGCTTTAAATATGGCGGGTATTCATTCTGCCTTGGCATGATTGTCTCTCGTAAATGCCAGAATCTATCTTTAACCTCTTGCTCTTCATTCTTTATTTCTTTCAATAACTCAGTAAGACGACTATCCATCTTAGCAGCTTTCAAATGCACCTTCATTTGCGTTTGAATGCTCTCAATGGACATGTCCTTGTATCGATCAAGTTTATTCATGAAGATTGCCAATTCCCGACGGCTCCGTGTTCCATAATACTCGGCAACCCTGAAAAGGTCATGAACAAACTCTGCCGCTTCTATAGTTTGCACAGGCTTAGGAAAGACCTGAGCATGCACCTTCTTTAAATAGCTTTGGTAGATGCCTCTGGTATTTTCAATATTCTCAGTAATACGATCTGTTCTGAACAGACCTTCTTCTGTTTCTATTAATGGATCATCATTCATATTAGAGAGGATAATTACACCCGGCATTTCCTCCACAAAATATTCAGCTATTTCTTTATTAAAAATATCAGCATCCTCGTAAACTACGATGATGTCCGTCTTTTGCACATACTTTAGGGTTCTATTATCCGGGTCCATATCTGCAAATTCAAAACGTGGGAACCTTTGCCTGTCACTGGCTGCCTGACCAGCTTTCTGTCCAATCGTTTTGTTCTGGAATGTAGATTGCCCCGAATTTGGTCATAAGGCTTATAACCTCATTGATCGCCTGTTGATGATTTCGGCGACAACGGTCCAACGCACCGGGAACGGCTGCCCCATGGCGTTCCCAACGGTTTTCTTCTTGTAGCCAGCCATGGATACGAAGGATTTGTTTTTCTGCGGTGAAATGAGTTGGACGGTCAATAAAGGCGTTGTTACCACCATATGGCACCGCAAAACGATATAACCACCCGGCAGCACGTTCTGCCATGACGCTGTGATGTTGGGTTAATTTTTGGCATTTATCAGCAATACGTTTAATCTGGCCGCCTTCCATCATTTGACGACGTTGTTCCCAATATCGGAATGACTTCTCTGTAGAAGACGTTGGAGCTTCGAAAGCGTTCGCTGCTGGTATCAGTAGGACTGCTAAAATGAGAATGCAGAAAAACCCCCTTACAGAGAGGGCTTTCCAGTTGCCAATTAAAGCCGGTGTTATTGGCATGCCCGTGTAATTTCAGAAATCACCGTATCAATGCCTTTAATATCGAAACTTACGGGATCGGTATAATCGGTTTGGATCACGAACTTTTTGCCGCCTTTCAAGTTCTGTAAGAAATCACCAATATCTGATGGCAAAAGCAAAACACGCGGGTTACCAACCTGCCATGTGGCGGATATTGGTGAGCGTTTATCGACCCGATATTTCACAGGAAGGTCAGATACTGAATGCGGGAAGCCCTTGCCTCCGGTTGCGATTTGCCAAAAAGCCTTTACCTTGCCGTCTTCCCCGTCACAAACCATTAGAAGGTTCTCACGGTTTGAGTCGGAAACGGACGAGTATCTCAAGAACTCAAACTTGTCAGTCATCGGGTTCGTGACCGCTTTCTTTGACCATACCGGGTATAGTGGATTGTTGGCATAAGCCGCTTCTGTAAGCACTACTGTGACAGCCAATGACATCGCTGCGATAAGAAGTTTCATTTATTCCCCCTAACTTGGACCAGATCAGAAATGGTAACCAGCCCTTTGGTTTGTTGATGTATTGCCTCCGTCACGCGACGGCTAGGCATGATTTTTCCATACTTGAGGCGATGGACCGTGCTGACATGAACACCGATTAAGTTGGCAAATGCCTGCATCGTAAGTTCATTGCATTTCAAATAATCTTCGAGCTTCATATGCAAATTGATTCCAGCATTAAAAGCCTGAGTCAAGCATTTTATGCTATGGTCATTTTTTTGCGTATGACGCAAATTTCCTATGTGTGAAACCGATATTGGATTTTGAAATAGGAATTGATTATGAAACTAAACTTCCGCGAAGCTAGAAATAGAGCGGGTTTCACACTTGAATCAGCCGCTGAGAAAATGGGCATTAGCCCCAGTCAAGTCTCTCGTATTGAGTCCGGCATATCTGATACGAGCTTGCGTCGAACGCAAGAATTTGCACAGCTTTATGGCTGCACCGCCGCTGAATTGATCCGCGATCCGAAAGATGGCGTGGTTGAAACTTTCCACCTGAACATCATGAAAGATGTGATTCTCGGCGTAGATAATTTAATCACAAAAAACAAACTCGACCTCACGTCTGAACGCAAAGCCGAGTTAATTGTGTCATTCTTCAAGATGGAAGCTGACCGGTTGAAAGATGATCCGGCAGGTGGAGTCGATCTGGGTCGGTATCAATCGATCATTGCGGCTCTAACCTGAAACAGCCTGCTTTTGATCCTTGCCCTCTTTGTCCGCAATCCTTGTCTTAAAGAAAATTGAGAAAATCTCTTTCCTGTTTATTGAAATAATCGGAGACTTTCCCGTTCCCTCCGGGGGAAGGTCTTCAAGGGTTGTTTTGATGTAGACTTCTTTGTCAGTTAATAATGCCAAGTAAACGGTCTTGCTGGCGACAGCCTTATGCTTGCCTCTTACTCCCTCCGAACTGCATGTGTCCTTTGGGAAGATAAGCTGATTTAGTTTCTGAACATCGCTACAGATTGCTTCCTTCTTCACATTGATGACGATTGGAATGTCTCCGCCCTTTTTTAAAACTGCCATAGTCCGTTTGCCAAGAAAAAGGGCGGCACCATCAAACTGGATTAATAGTCCAAATACCATCACCAGAGACACAGTAAAAATATATCCGTAATGGATTTTCATATTGAGAGTTGTGACAAATGTAAAGAACAGGAAAACCACGGAGGTTAGGAAAAATACGAACAGAATTACCGCACTCTGTCCACGATCATCTAAATCTTGAAAATATCCACCAACGTCGGCTAATCGAAATAGAATCCAGAATACTAAGAAGTATGCGACTGCTGAGAAGAATGTCCCGTTTAGCACAGCAAGAAAATTATTTAATTTGGAAACATCTTTGTATTTATAAACCAGAGTAAGCGTAAAGGCAGGGATGAAAACAAGCAGCCCAATAGTGGCGGGAAACAGAAGTTGCATGCCTAAGATCAAGTAGCCATCTAATGCCATTGAGAAACCGAAAAAAGCTAAAACTAATACAGGTCCCAATGTGTATAACGAAATTACCCTAAACAAATTTCCTTTCAAAAAATCAATTTTCTTATGGTTGCCAATTGTTACTCGTTTTGAGATTTCATCTTCATGTCGGGCATATCTCATAAAGCCGAACAAAACGATAAACATTGAGACGAACAGCATTATCAGTAAAACGAATACGATGACGTAACTTCCGAAACTTTCAGCGGCCTCCACAAATGGCAATTCCTCAGAAATGCAATATACGAGTAAAGGTAAATAACTAAACAGAATGCCGAAGAAAGATATGATTTTTAAAGCATCAGCATTCAATCCAAATTCTTCTAAAATTCCGGTCGCCCATGGTTTTTTCTTCTTTATCAGAGACTGGTAATGCCTCCTATTGGCGGATTTTATTTTATTTTGCCCGACAAACATACCCTATCCTTTAGATGTGACATATGAGAATATTTCACCTAAAGGATTAAAGTTAATATTGCAACAACTCACATAATCAAATCTTCAATGCCGAATTTGAGATGCTTGAGCGACTCAATCGTCACGTCCGGCGTCAGGGGTTCGCCATATCCCTCCCCGGCATCCTTGGCGACAACCCAGCCACCGATAGTCTTCCAATCTTCCATCCTGATAAAGTCGTTTACTCTTCTTCCCCCCTTTGGGGCCGGTATCGTAAAATTCTTCAATGAATTCCGCGACAGTCTTCTGCGTTGCCATTGGTGTTTTGAGTTCTCGCTTGATCAGATTTGTTGCAGCTTCTTCCAATGCCACATTGTTTACAGTCGTATTAAAATTCCCAACAGCATTACCTGCCTCAAATAGCAACTGCTTGATTAACTCCGGTTTCATCTGCTGGATAAGAGATTCCGACGGAACATCGTAGCTGCCTCCGATTTTCGTATTTTCAAATGCATTAGCAATAAGCTCCTCCGCACTCATATTGGGTGTAGCCCACCGACGCTCCTCTTCATCAGGCATAATCATCGAGGCCAATTCGTTAGTTATCGCATCGAATATCTGACGTGTGATCCCACCCTCCCCCAAATTAGGGAGTTTCGACGACCATTTAGCCTTGTCTTTCTTGCCCTCAGCAATATCCGTAATGACCTTGGGCCTAAGTTCCTTTTCGGCAAATCGAAACATGATTTCGACTTCTAAATCGAAGGCTTTGGCAACCAACACAGCTTCATTGTAATCGCGGGTCTTGGTGCTTTTCTTGACAAATTTCCCTTTGCCAAATTTTGACCAAACATGTGGACGATAACGCTCTGGAATATATCGTTGATACCAGTATGTCTTTCCTCTTAAATAGAGCCGATCTTTCAATCCAACCATGCTTATCCCCCGCAATCCAGCAGCAGGATACAACATACACGTTTACCACATATTATTACTACAATTAATTACAACAAAATTATTTATAAAATATTTTATCATTATTTATCAATATGATATATAATAAACCGAAATACCAAATATGAATTTGGATTTTCCAATCGTTAATCTTTCAGAGATTACCGACGCTTCACGAGAGCATACGGATACAGAAAAGCCGTTTCCATTTGGAAACGGCTTTTTGTTTTTCATATATTCTATGTTAGATTATCAAATAAATTCATATGCAATCAAAGAATACAAACCAATGAAGTTTATACTAGCTTTCCTTCTTTTATTTTTTTCGCCCTCACTCTCATCAGCAAGTGATTATGATTTTCTTGAACCCAAGGTTCCTCCAGCAACCCCACCTTTTCCTAAAGTGCTTGCAATTGAAGAAAACTATATGGGTGGGTATATTTTTTTGAAAGAGATACAAAAGCATCTCAATAAAATCGGTATAAAGATTACCGACATACCTCTTGAGTATTTTAAGAAAGAATATAATGGGAATATCAGAAAAATTCTCCAAAAATATAAATCACGAATTGTATTTCACTACTTAAACCTCAACGAAGAATATGTCGTTTACTTCTATTATTTCAATGAAAACAGAAAGAGAGTGATTGGTCAGAAATTAGGGTTTAATATTAACAATAGCAATTGGCATTCAAGCATCATATGCGAATATATCCGTATATATAATGAAGTTCATTCGATGGATGTAAGCGACCAATTTGAGTCGAAGCACCTTAATAGTTGTAGCAAATCCCTAGCACTGAGTTCTCATATGAAGATAATAAACTGAATATAAGACTTTTGATTAAATTCCATTATTTCAAGCGTCAATCACTTACGCTTCCGAGATATAGGGACATGAGAATTCTGCTACCAAATCGTAGCACTTTTTGCATACGAAGCTCATTCCATATCATTATAAACAAATGAAATAACACGCCCTTTAGTATCAAAACCTATTGAAGAAAGTGAAACTGCGTCTTCCTTTGTGAATGATCTTTTCAGGTAACCTGTTAGCTTTTCACCATCTGAACAATTTGCGAACCAGATGTTTTCTGTAGGGTGATTGGGGATATGTTTTACGTTCCCCTGACAAAACATATTTCTATTAAAAACTAAGAAAGTAATTTTCCTTAGCCCTATATGTCCAACAACTTGATTTGTTATACCTTCCCACTCTCCAAAAAACTGTGAACTATCGAAACGATCACTGGGATTCTCTGCGAAAGAAAGTAAAATTCCTCTTCCCAAATTATCCAAGCCCTTAACAAAGCCAGTATTTGGCGTAACCCTAAAAAACTGACCTTGGAGATTCAAATCGCTATTACATTTAACTTGCCAAGTCCCCTGAGGTTTAGGAACTTTGACTACACTCCGGCTATTCCATTTACTTTCCCCCTTACAAACAAGATCACTTTCAGTGTCCGTAAAAGAAATTTTCGCTTCTTCCCCCTCAAAAGGAAAATAGAGCATCCCAAAGACTTTTTCTGTAACACCAGCCCAAGTTCCCTTAAGTTGAAAGTCCTTCCAGATAATAAAAGGGCGTTCCTTTGCCTTTATTCCCTCAATTATCTGAAATTGTTCTGCAGAAATAGACCTATCTCCAAACTCACAAGATACGTTTAGTTTTTTATATACATGCGATTTGTTGACACAATACGAATACTGCAGTGAAGAAGATTTTGTCTGACACGCCGTTAACGACAAAATAATAAGAAAAGACAGGAGAACTTTAAGCATGTTGTTTACAACCAAGGAAGAAAAAACTACTTTTAGTACTATTTTTGTAGAATTAAAAACACAAAGAAGTCAATGACGCTTTACTTAGGTCCTGTTGACAAAGTATTTTACCCATACCCGAATTGATGTGACCTGCACGAAGCCAAGGAAACTGAGCATCGTCTTGTCATACCGAGTTGCAACCCGGCGAGCATTTTTGAGTTTGTTGAAGCAGCGTTCAACCTGATTTCTCAAGCCATATACGAAATCATCAACGGGAGTGATTTCCTTTCGGTTTTTCCGCATTGGGATCATGGCGTATCCACCGCGTTTCTCCATATCGTCCCGAATGGAGTTTGCATCGTAGCCTTTGTCTGCCAATAGAACCTTGGCATCTGGACCACCCCATTCCATCAATGGAGCATACCCTTTGTAATCTGATGTTTGGCCTTCGCTGATTTCCAGAGCTATTGGCAAGCCTTCGGCATTTGTTCGAAGGTGTATTTTGGACGTAAAGCCACCTTTTGAACGGCCGAGACCCTCTTTTTGAGTCCCCCTTTTGCCCCAGCAGCCTGATGATGGGCTCTGATGATTGTGCTATCTATCATTTGCACTGTATCTGGAACGGCTTTGGCATCGTTCAAGGCATCCAGTAGAACATCCCAAACGCCGAGCAATGTCCAGCGGCGGAATTGACGATAAACAGAGGACCATTTACCGAAGTAATTGGGGAGGTCACGCCAAGGTGCTCCTGTCCGGGCAATCCAAAAAATACCATCAAGAGTGAGGCGGTGATTTGAGGGAGGACGGCCAGATTTTGGCCCTTGGGCATGAAGGAATGGCTCGAAGAATAACCATTCATCGTCGCTCATCAAATTCCGCATAGACTTCTCCTCATAAAAAGAAGTCTTGAATCACATTCTAAGCAATTTGTGAACCCACTTTGTCAACAGGACCTAAGCAATTTGTGAACCCACTTTGTCAACAGGACCTAGAAAGCAATATAATTGATCCGTAGTAGACTTTCTCAAATTTCATCACTTAAAAAAACAGCTATTAACTTAAGCTTCCATTTAGAAACATCTTTTTTTGTGTATAACTAAGTGACTTTCACGAATGTGTCTCTTCATCTTCTTAAGGAATTTTCTATATGGATTGGCTTGCAATCGTCCCTGTTTTCGTTATTGGAATGTTCCTGTTGATCACGTGGAACGCCTTATCCCCCATTCGTTTCATCCAGCAACAACGCGCGGAGCGCGAAAAACGCTTGAAAGAATGGCAGGAACTCAAGGCAAGTGAAGCTGAGGAAGAAGCGTCCCTTTCGAAACAGTCCGACAACAATCCCCTATAGCGCCTGAAGGAACGCTTTAATCATTTTGGCGCTTCGCAAATGGAACACCTGTTTTGTATTTTGAGTTTCATCCATCAACTGCCTGTAACGAGGCGTCAGTTTTTGATGACACAGCCATAACACGCGATAGCTGTTCAATGAGCTTTTCCAGATCGGGCTATTTTCGGGCCAACCTTCGGGGTTCATAAACGCCCCCTTCAACAGGCGTTTTGTCACCCACATACCATGAATGAAAAGAGGCAGGTCAAGATAGATTAATGTATCTGCCGCCGCAAAACGTTCCCATGCAGACGGGACGCAGCCAAAACCATCAATGATCCATTCATCCTGTTTCAATATCTCACGATGAATATCCAGATAATCTTCATGCGGGACTTCTGCACCACCGGGGCGATATTTTATTTTATCAAGCGAGTGTAACGGCAATCCGGTGGCTGCGGCCAAATGCTTTGCCAATGTGGACTTCCCGCCACCTGCATTGCCAAATATTGCGACTTTCTTCATTTTCTCTCCTAAGGCATAAATTGTTCCCCCAGAAGCAGACAATAAAAAACCGCCTCTAGGGCGGATCTTGTAATTCTGACACAACGAAAACCCACCATTCCTATGGAATGATGCGAATAATTTCGAAAAATTGCTGTGTCATATATGTTTTCATAAGCCGATTGTGTGCGACGATCTAATAATTGTCAAGCTCCCCTCATCCCATATTACAGAACTATATTCACCTACCGAGAAGGGATAATGGCCGTCTTTTTAAAATCAAACACTAAAATCATCGCACCATTTAAGTGTTAAACCTTTGTTTCAGGGGCTGTCTGCTGTTTTCTGCGTATATATTGTTTAATAAGGAGTTTATTTTCATTATTAAGAATG
Organism: Terasakiella sp. 4MB5A; assembly: GCF_050058155.1. Classification (GTDB taxonomy): domain Bacteria; phylum Pseudomonadota; class Alphaproteobacteria; order Rhodospirillales; family Terasakiellaceae; genus Terasakiella; species Terasakiella halodenitrificans. The sequence goes on from NZ_CP188815.1 coordinate 2,632,168, forward strand.
AAAAACCAAAAAAGCAGAGCCAAGACAACAAAGCAAAGTATGCCAAACCCAAAGCTTGCCCATATACCATTATTCTGCTCGAATAAACGATAGGATTGGATGGCTATTCCTGTAAAAACAAAAGAAACAGCAAGCCTTCTCCAGTCATAGGCGCATACATTTTCTTGCTGACTTGCGTTATATGCGATTTGTATCAGGATTAAAAATATCCCGCCCGCAATTGACCCATATGCGGCTCCTTCCGGGCCAAATATGGGGACGAAAAACCAACTGCTTAAACTTATGCAAACTGCGCCTAAACCTTGGAAAAGAGAAATAAGATAGACGCGTTTATTAAAATAAAGCACCGGTTGGAGGACAATCCAAAAGGCAAACAAGGCTTGTGCTAAAGCAATTAAGCCGACGACACGGTACGCATCAAAAAATTCTGGTTCCATTAATAAATAAACGGTAGGCCGTGCAAAAATAAAGGCTAAGAGAACCAGCCCTCCTAATGTGCAAAGGTAAAAAACCGCAATTTGAGAAAACTTTTCCGTCGCTTGATTTTGTTGCTTTTGAAAAGATTGAAAATAGGGAACCCATGCGGTTCCAAAGGCACTGACAAATAAATTCATTACCATGCCTAGACTGAAACCAAGGCTGTAAAGGCCTAACGCTTCCAGGTTTGATAACTCTTTCAGAAAGTAATGCCCGCTATATTGCATAAAGTATGTCAGGCTTACACTGGGCCACAACGGCAAGCTAAAGCGGATGATCTGAAGAATGAAAGGGAAAGTCCCCAAGGATATTGTTCGCGTTTTTCCTAAAATAAAGGCCGCAAGAATGAGTTGACCAGCACCATTTACCAATTGCCCGACACACCACCCTAAAACTCCGAAGTCAAAGTAGGCGATTAAAATCAACATAATCGGGACACCGATTATCGGAAGCGCAACGGCAACGAAAAAATAGGAAATAGCCTGTTTATCGAACTGAAGCCTTAAGAGCATCGGTTCAGATATAAGCTGAAGTGCAACAGCAATGGATTGCAGAATAATTAAATGATGAAAATCAGAATTATCCAGAAAACGTTCGGCCAATGAAGTGGCAAATTGCGTAGACAGAAGAACCAATAAAACACCACCACATGCGGCAAAAGTTACGGCAGATCCAATGACTTTTGCACGTTGTTCGGGGGTGTCTTTATCGAAATAAACAATGCCGAGAGATGAAAAAATCCCTAACCCGAAGATTGTTCTTAGAACAACACCGATCACTGTTAAAGAGGCAATGCGCCCAAAATCTTCTGCAATTAAAAAAGACGAAAGAACAGGCAGGGCCAACAACCATAATAAGCGATTAACACCAATTCCTAATCCAAAGATAAAGACTTGGGACATAAAGGAATATGATTTTGACATTGAAAGTCTTTCTCAGGCGCAACTTATGAAGATAACTGTTTATCGATGATGGGGGATTCAAATTTATTGTCAATCGTTCTCATAAGCAAGTGATGCTCAGTCAGGTTTGCGCGCATCAATATAAAGGTTCCACCCCATGAGGCGGGCAAAAATATTGTTGTTACAGCTTGGCAATAGGGGCGTCAGGATTTTCGCCAGTGGCGGGATCAACAGTAATTGTTTCCACGAAAGCTGATTGAGACGAAATTTATGATTTTCAAAAGCGGATAAAAGCTCTTGCGCTTCCTTTTTAGAATAAACCAGCGCAAGCGGGCAATCGTCCCCGTCATTCATGTTCAGGGCTTCTTGTTGGCTTTTCCCCCGATAATTTGGATGGAAGAGACGTTTCAGCCTCATAATGACAACTGTTTTCCAGCTATAACGATAATAAAGCATCAAGATGATTTGGCCGCCGGGTTTTAAGACGCGGTAGATTTCTTTGATCATCGGTCGCGGATCTTCAATGTGGTGCAAAACCCCCATTGAACATACAATATCAAAGTGATTGTCAGGAAACGGCAATGTGTCGCCGTCCGTCGTCTGAAAATGTCCGTCAAGTCCGGATAATTCAAAACGTTTGCGAGACAAGTTAACGGCGGTATCGGTAATGTCTACGCCTTCAACCGTTGCGCCGTGCATGGCATAACGTGATAAAACATAACCATTGCCACAACCGATATCCAAAACAGTTTTGCCGGATGAACGGGTGTATCCATGAATTAAATCTGAATAAGCATAGGGTTCACAGTCATCCGCTTCACGAATAGTGTCAAAACGTGCGTAAAACTCCGGTGTGCCCGGTTCAAATTCAATACCTTCGGCAGCAACCGGGTTTTCGTTCCAGAATTCACTGACTTTTTTATTAGAAACTTTTGACATATCGTTATTCACTTAAAAGTTTTCGGTAGCTATCCGCTTTGTCGTGGAATTGTTGATACCATAATTCCAAGCTAAACAGGCCCCACGTTTTACGGGAAAATTGCCCTACATTATCAAAATTTTTCAGGACCGCATCATAGTTAATAAAATCACGGTTTGTTGCTTTATGGCTTCTGAAAATATCCTGAACCATATCATGCAAATCACCGGCAAACCATTCCCGTAAAGGCACGGGGAAACCCATCTTATCGCGACGTTCCAGCAGGCTTGTCGGCAGAACATCTTTATAAGTTTGTTTGAGCATATGTTTCATATTACCCTTTTCAAACTTAACATCTGCCGGGACCGAGGCTGCAAATTCGATCAGGGGATGATCCAGGAAGGGGACGCGGCTTTCCAGCCCGTGCGCCATGCTCATTCGATCTTCAACATGCAAAAGAGCCGGCAGGAGGCATTTAAAATCGAAATGCGTCATACTGTCAAAGTAGGCTTCTTTGCGCACGTTGCGTGTGTTGTTAAAAATGGATTGGAAGCTTTCGAATACCTTTGCAATATTCAGGTTTTCCCATTCCACTTCATCGACCATATCGTTGGATCTATTGACTAAACGGAAATAGCGCTCGTCAATATTATCGAATAAACCTTCGCGGAAGAATTCTTTAATCAAAGGCTTATACTCACGCAGAACACCCAGGTTAGGAATGATGGATTCCGGTGTTACAACGAAATTGCCGTTTTTATATGTGCCATCAATCGCAGCCTTAATGCATTGTTCGAAATAAGCAACAACATAGCGGGCATAACCGCCAAAAATTTCATCCCCACCCTGTCCACCAAGAACGACCTTCACATGCTCGCTCGCGAGTTTTGAGACCATATACTGCGGAAAGGCACCGGGTCCTGCAATGGGGACATCAAGATGATAAATAACATTTTCCACGTTATCGCGAAAATCATCGGCCGTGATGTCAATTTGATACAATGTGTTGTCACATTTATCAGCCACATCCTGTGCAAAATGGCTTTCATCATATCCGGGGAATTCCGTGAACTTACCATGAAACGCGAGATTATTCGCCGGATTGAAGTCTTTTGCGAGCAGTGAAATCAGGCTTGAGTCAATACCGCCGGAGAGATAGCTGCCGATGGGGACATCTGCGCGCAAATGAACATCAATTGAATCGGATATGAGTTCACGTAATCTGTTGTTGAAATAGGTTGGGCTATGTTCATAGTCGATTTCATAATAAACGTCCCAATAACGCCATGTGCGAACAACACCGTTTTCCACGACCAAGGCGTGGCCGGGCATCAATTGTTTAACACCTTCAAAAAGTGTCTGTTCACTGATGGTATATTGGAAAGTCAGATATTCTGAAAAAGCATCCGCATTTGTTTTGACTTCCGGTAGGAAGGGGATGAGGGCTTTAATTTCAGAAGCAAAATATAAAGTCCCGTCAACCTCGGCATAATAAAAGGGTTTTATGCCGAAACGGTCACGTGCGCAAAAAAGGCGGTTTTCTTTTTCATCCCACAGGGCAAACGAAAACATGCCGCGGAGTTGATTGACGCTATCTATACCGAATTTATCATAGGCTGCGAGAATACTTTCTGTATCGGAATGGCTGGTGAACGTCCAGTTCTTGCTTAATTTTGTTTGTAATTCACGATAGTTGTAAATTTCGCCGTTAAAGGTCAGCGCTGTCCCATTTTGGGCCAACATCGGTTGCGCACCATGGTTGGTGAGGTCGATAATTGAAAGGCGGCGATGTGCCAAGCCAACAGATTGTGTCTCGTTCAACCAACTGCCTTTTCCATCCGGGCCACGGTGATGGATCAGTTTGCTCATAACGTCCAGTCGCCGATTTAAGCCTTGGATAGGTTCGTTATTTAGGTTGATCGCTCCAGCAATGCCGCACACAATATCATTCCTTGCTGCTTGGTTTGTCACTGTTTGATAGTATTCGCCAGCCTGCAGGGATCGGCATTGCGAAAACAATACATAATTGACTGTGTTATAGTTACATTTATGAGAACATGCAATTCATTCTATAAGCGGGGCGAAGAAATCAAAAGCAGAACAAATTATAACAATTTCGTCATTTGCTCAGCTCCAAAATCACTTTTTATTTTTTATTGATTTGTTTATGGTCGCACCGTTCAAGCGGTATTAGAGAACGACCTCAAGATAACGAAAGGTACATCATCATGGATGTTCGCGGTAAAAAAATTGTGTCCATTGGCGGGGCGGGCCTAATTGGCTCTCATGCAATGGAAGAGTTGTTGAAAGAGGACATCAAGGAACTCGTTATCTATGATAACTTCTCTCGTGGCTCGCTTGAAAATTTAGAAAATGTTTTGAAGGATGATCGGGTCACAATTTTTGAGGCAGGCGGCGACATCACCCAACCAGATTTGTTATCTGCAGCCTTGCAAGGCGCAGATGGTGTTTTTCAATTTGCAGCTTTGTGGCTTTTGCAATGTCATGAATTTCCGCGCTCTGCCTTTCGTGTAAATGTCGAAGGCATGTTCAATATATTGGAGGCATGCTGTCAGAATAATATCGACCGTTTGGTTTGGTCCTCCTCAGCATCTGTATATGGCGATGCCGTCGAAGATCCGATGACAGAAGACCACCCCTTTCATAACAAAAACTTTTACGGCGCGACCAAAATCTGTGGGGAAGCAATGGCAACGGCCTTTTCTAACCGTTATGGTTTGAACCAAGTCGGTTTGCGTTACATGAATGTTTATGGACCGCGCCAAGATTATCATGGTGCCTATATTGCGGTTATCATGAAAATGCTGGACGCCATTGATCAAGGTGAAAGCCCAACAATTTTTGGCGATGGTTCAGAGGCATTTGATTTTGTTTTTGTCGGAGATTGCGGGCGAGCAAACATTTGCGCAATGAAGGCCGACACCTCAGACCGTTACTATAATGTGGGCACAGGTGTTCGTACATCCTTGAAAGAACTGGCAGAAAAACTTGTTGAACTAACAGGGTGCACACAGCCTATTCAATATCAAGAACGTTCACAGGCAACATTGGTTACCAACCGTGTCGGATGCCCCAAAAGAGCCGCAGATGAAATTGGCTTTGAAGCGCAGACGGGTTTGGATGAAGGACTTGCACAATTAATCGAATGGCGCACAAAACATAAAGCGACCGTCGCATCACGTCGCAAGGCTGCGGGCTGAAATATTTTCCGGTCCCCACAACAACCATTGGCACAGATACAGAAAAGCTGTAAAAGTCGTTGTCATTACAAAAACACACAAGTGTCCTATTCTATTGCGTGAAATAATTGGATTTTATTATGACTATCGAGAACAATTTTTCTGAATTTTCCGGTAAAAAATTATTAGTTGTCGGCGGGGCTGGTTTTGTTGGTTCCAACCTTGTTCTAAAATTACTGGAACAATATCCAAAAGAAGTCATGATCGTTGACAACTTGCTGTCATCTGACATTTCAAATGTCCCGACCGATGCGCGCGTGACCTTCGTTTACGGTTCCATTACCGACGATGCCATTTTAGAAGGCTTGCCACATGATCTGGATTACGTCTGGCACCTGTCCTGTTATCATGGCAACCAATCCTCTATTCACGACCCACTGGCGGATCATGAAAACAATACGCTGACAACCTTAAAGCTTTTTGATCGTTTGAAAGACATAAAGTCGATTAAGAAAGTCGTTTACGCTGCCGCCGGATGTGCCGTTGCGGAAAAAACATATGATGAAGCCCGCGCAACTGCCGAAGATGCCCCTGTTTCCTTGGTCCATGACAGTCCCTATTCCATCTCCAAACTGGTTGGGGAATTGTATGGCAACTATTACCACCTGCAACACGGCCTGCCTTTTGTGAAAGCCCGTTTCCAAAATGTCTTTGGCCCGCGTGAAATGCTGGGGGCTGGGCGATGGCGTGGCACACGCCATACCGTTTGGCGCAATGTGACCCCGACGTTTGTCTGGAAATCCTTAAATAACGAAGCCTTGGGACTTGATAATGGCGGTCAGGTCAGCCGCGACTTTATTTTTGTCGAAGATATGGCACGCGGATTGATGTGCTGTGCGAAAAACGGGGATGCGGGCGAGATTTACAATCTGGCTTCCGGTGTGGAAACCACGATTAAAGAACTGGCAGAAACCATTAACGACATCACCGGCAACACAACCGAAATGATCATTCAACCGCCCCGCCCGTGGGATCGTTCCGGCTGTCGTTTTGGATCTACTGAAAAATCCAAAAACACCATCGGTTTTGTCGCCCAGGTTTCTTTGCGCGAAGGTTTGGAAAAAACCATTGCCTGGACAAAAGAAAACCGTGCCAACATTGAACGCTGCATGACACAACATGATTACTTCATGGAACGTTTAAACAACGACGGCCCGCGCTAAGGACGCCGAAACTATGAGCAAAAAAATCCTCACCATCGTCGGTGCACGTCCGCAATTTATTAAGGCCGCCGCCGTCAGTCGCGCTTTTCTGGATTTCCCCGATATGACGGAAATCATGGTTCATACGGGGCAACATTTCGATGCGGATATGTCCGACATTTTCTTTGATGAACTGGACATCCCCAAACCGGTACACAGCCTGAACGTCAATGGCGGTGGGCACGGTGAAATGACGGGCCGTATGTTGGAAAAACTCGAACGCGTCATGCTGGATGAAAAACCCGATATGGTTTTGATTTATGGGGATACTAACTCCACCCTTGCCGGTGCCTTGGCTGCGGTTAAATTGCTCATTCCGGTGGCGCATATCGAAGCGGGCTTGCGATCTTTCAATCGTGCGATGCCCGAAGAAATCAACCGCGTTATGGCGGATCATGTCAGCACCTTGCTATTCTGCCCGACACAATCCGCTGTTGACAATCTGAACGCCGAAGGGATTACCAAAGGCGTCTTCAAGGTGGGGGATGTCATGTTCGATGCTACCAACTTTGCCACCCAAAAAGCACAAGAAACTTCTTCCATATTGGAAAAGCTGGGCCTGCGCGAAGATCAATACGCCGTTTCCACGCTCCATCGCGCGGAAAACACAGACACATGCGAAAACCTGACACACGTTCTGGATTGGTTAAAAGATAAGGCAAAGGAATGCCCTGTTGTCCTGCCCCTTCACCCTAGAACACGGGGGGCGGCAGAAAGATTTGGTCTGAACTTTGATGGATTGACCCTGTGTGATCCTGTCGGTTATTTGGATATGGCTAAATTACTCAGTGCCTCCAAAGCGGTTTATACAGATTCAGGCGGCTTACAAAAAGAAGCCTATTTCCACAAAAAACCATGTGTCACCTTGCGCGATGAAACCGAATGGGTGGAAACAATCCAATGTGGTTGGAACCGCTTATGGAAAGTTTGTGATTATAAAGAACGCAAAGATATAGACGAATATGGTGATGGTCGTGCCTCCCATGTCATCTTGAAGGCAATAGAAGATTACTTGGGATAAGAATATGCGTTCATCGGATCTAAACACTGCAATTGTCTATTCTGCCTATGGCAGTCGCGCGTCCTATTACGACGATTGGCTTGATGCCTTCAGCAATGCCCCGTATTTCAAAACCAGATCCTTTAATATCGCCGTCAATGAGCCGAAAAAAGACTTTATTCAGACAATTGCAGAATATGACCTGATTGTCCTTCTGCATTCCGTAAATGCCGATAATTTGATTTACGCACGTGAAATATTGCCTGCATTGCAAAAACGCAAAGGCAAGCTTTTGTCTTTTGTCGGCAATGAAATCAGTTTGCCCGGTGCCCCAATGGTGCCCAAAATTCAATATTTAAAAGATGCCGGTGCTGATTTTATCGCCACACAATTGTTATTGGAAACTGGCGAATATCTGTACAGTGATACCGGGGCCAAAGTATTGGCTGTCCCCCATGCCTTAAACCCCGATGCCTTTAAACCTGTTATTGCGCAAAAAGATCGAACAATCGACGTTGGTATGCGATCCTTTCGATATCCCGCAACATTTATTGGGGATGAAGACCGTAACCGCCTGATTGATTTGTTCGAAGCCAATGCTTTTTCCCCGCCTTTAATCACAGACATCAGTACTTCCAGCCGATTGGATCGTGAAGGATGGGCCGCCTTTTTAAACAGCTGTAAAGCCACAGTCAGCAATGAGGCCGGCGGACATTGGATCGATAAAGACGATACCACGATGAACGCGATTAAAGACTGGATCAAAGCCAAAAGTGGCGGGGCAAGCATGACAATTGCGTCGGAATCTCCTTTGCGTCGCCTTGCCCATAAATTGCCGTGGGGCGTGCGCCAATGGCTGATCAAAATTCTCAGTAAAGGCGTTATTCGCCACGAAGCCTTGATCGGGCAAGATGAAGATTTTATCGAAGTTTATGAACGTTTTTTCAAAGACAAACCCTTCCCGCCAAAAATCAGCGGGAAATGTGTTTCTTCACGTCATTTCGATGCGGTGGGCACACAGACCTGTCAAATTATGATGGAAGGTCGCTATAACGATATCTTTGTTGCAGATGAACATTACATCCCTTTAAAGGAAGACTTGTCTAACGCACAAGAAGCCGTTGATAAGCTTGCAGACGTAACGTTTCGTACACAACTGGCTGAGCGCACATACGAATTTACAATGGCAGAACACACCTACACCAAGCGTATGGATTATATTTATAAAGCCATATCCTAAACGCTATTGGTTTGTGCGTTACAGTGATTTGATCACAGCCTCAATGATCATGTCTTGCGTTTCTTCTTCCAGATAGGGGTGCATCGGAAGACTAATCACCGATTTTGCCAGTTTTTCAGATACCCCGACCCCTTGCTGACAACAAGGATAAGCAGCGTATCCCGTCTGTTGGTTCAACGCGATCGGATAATAGAAAACGGAGGGAACACCTTGTTCCTTTAACGACGTTTGCAATTGATCACGCCCCTCAGACACCAACGTGTACTGCGCCCACGAAGAGGTTGCTTTTTGCATCACACGTGGTGTTTGAATATGGGCATTCAGCTTTTCACTATATCGCTGGGCAATACGATCACGGGCTTTAAGCTCATCTTCAAAAATAGCGAGTTTTTCAATCAAAATGGCGGCCTGTAAGGTATCCAATCGACTGTTTATACCGACACGTACGTTGTCGTATTTATCCCCGCCCTTACCATGAACACGCAGACTCTTAATCACTGCGGCCCGTTCAGGATCATCTGTCATCACCGCGCCACCATCACCGTAGCATCCCAACGGCTTGGCAGGGAAAAAGCTGGTCGTGGTCCATGTTGCAAGTTTACCAACACGCACACCGTTTAGTGAACCACCCAAGCCTTGTGCAGAATCAGCCACAACAATCATATCATTTTCGGCTGCAATAGGATTGATTTGGTCATAATCCGCCGGTTGCCCAAACAAATCGACCGGGATCACGATTTTCGGTGTTAAACCTTGTGCGCGAGCATCCAAAACCGCCTGTTTCAGGCTGTTTGGATCCATATTGAACGTATCCGGCAGAACATCCACAAAAAACGGCGTCGCCCCCAACAAGGGAACGACTTCTGCCGTTGCCACAAATGTCATTGCAGGCACAAAAACCGCATCCCCTGGTCCGACCCCTTCCGCCATTAAAACCAGCTGTAACGCATCGGTTCCATTGGCACAGGACAAAACATGATCAGCTCCGGTAAAATCCGTCAACTTGCTTTCAAATTCGCCAACCTCCGGCCCCATAATAAAGGCCCCGTGATCAATAACCTTGGCAATTGCTGCATCAACTTTATCGCGAATACGATCACGCTGCGCTTTTAGGTCAATAAAGGGAATAGACGGTTGGCTCATCGTTACACTTCCTCAAGGACACCGGGGACTATTTCGCGATATTGCGTCCCTTCTAGTGGACAGATCAAATCTTCCCCCAAACGTGCACCAGCCTTACTCATCCAGCCAATTCGTTTTGCCGGAACACCCGCCATCAAGGCATAAGGGGCGACATCTTTTGAGACAACGGCTCCGGCTGCAATAAAGCAATATTCCCCAAGATCATGACCGCAAACGATCGTTGCATTCGCGCCAATCGTCGCACCACGTTTAACAACAGTTTTGCGATATTCCGATTTGCGTTCAATCTCAGCCCGGGGATTGTTTACATTGGTAAAGACACAGGACGGGCCACAAAACACACCGTCTTCCAACGTGACACCCGCATAAATACTGACGTTATTTTGCACCTTGCATTTATTGCCGATGGTGACATCCGGGCCAACAACGACGTTTTGGCCAAAATTACAGTCTGTACCGATTTTCACACGGCCCAAGATATGGCTAAAATGCCAAATTTTCGTCCCTTCGCCGATTTCACACGGGTCATCGACATAGGAACTTTCATGGATAAAAACCCCGGAGAAACGCGCCTGCTCAGTCATTATTTTAGATAGTCCTGCGTAAAGCTATGTTGCTCACCACCGCTTGGTTTGATATCAGCATTACGGATGGCTGAAACCATTTCAATCGATGGACGGGCATCATCCAGACCAAACCCGTTGCCAGCCAGTATTTGTTGATAGCTCTGTGTATGCAAATCAGTAAAACCGCCTGAAAATTCAATTTCATCACCATCAACGGTAATGGAACGATAAGTCGGCTGTTTCCCTTTAACCTGTTCCGGTAAATCATTGCGGTCAACAGACAGGAACCAACGGACACGCGCACGTTCAAATTCCAGATAGCCTGCCGCCCGATTATCATCTCGTAAATGCACCACGCTTTGTGTGTTTTTGCCGAACAAATGCCCGAGCATATCAAAGAAATGCACCCCAATATTGGTCGCGATGCCGCCTGATTTGCTGACATCCCCTTTCCAGGACGTATGATACCACTGGCCACGGGATGTAATATAGCTGAGGTCCACATCGTGTACCTTGTCAGGTTCGGCATCAATTTTCTGTTTCAACGCAATGATTGCAGGATGCAAACGCAATTGCAGGATTGAATAAACACGTTTGCCTGTTTCACGTTCCATTTCGGCCAAACCGTCAATGTTCCACGGGTTCAGCACCAAAGGTTTTTCGCATATCGCATCGGCACCACACCGCATGGCAAAACGGCTGTGCGCATCGTGTAGATAATTAGGAGAACACACCCCAACATAATCAATCTGGTCCCCCCGGCGATGCAATTTATCGATATGACGATCAAAACGTTCAAATTCCACAAAGAAACGGGCATCCGGGAAATGACTGTCAATAATCCCGACGGAATCGTTAACGTCATAAGCGGTCACAAGATCACCGCCAATCTCTTTAATGGCGCGCATGTGGCGTGGGGCGATATATCCAGCGGCCCCAATTAGGGCGAAGCGAGGCGTTTTCTGTGCAGATGTCATGTGAACCAGCGTGTTTTCGAGTTTGCATAAATCTTAAAAAGCGAGCTGAACCAAGAACTCGCCCAGACAAAATGGAGTAGCGAAATACTATAGATATGACAAGCTTTTTCATCCTTCATCATAACTTATCACTTGGACGCAATAAAAATTTGCCAAACATTAAAGTTACTGTGGACATTTAGAGGCGTTCTTCTATTTTAATGGAAAATTCCCCAATCGGCAAATTTCAAGAGGCAATGACGTGAAAGTTTTCATTACAGGCGGCGCTGGTAACATCGGTTCTACAATCGCAGATTTACTGCTTGCACGCGGTGACCATGTTTTGGTTCTGGACGATTTTTCTACAGGTAAAAAACACCATATCCAAGATCACGAAAACCTGACCTTTGTGGAAGGCTCGATTGTTGATGCAGAATTGCTCAATAAATTAATGACCGATTTCCAACCCGAAGCCGTTGTCCATTGTGCAGCATCTTATAAAGACCCGGACGATTGGGTCACAGACACAATGGTCAACTCTGTTGGTGGTGTAAATGTTATTCAAGCCTGCCAAAAACACAATGTAAAACGCACGATCTACTTCCAGACCGCGCTGTGTTATGGCATTCACCCAACCGAACACCCCATCACATTGAACCATCCGATTAACCCGGATAACAGTTCTTACGCCATTACCAAAACATCCGTTGAAGAAGTCTTGCGCCTCAGCGGTATTGATTACGTCACCTTCCGTCTGGCAAATGTCATCGGCCCGCGCACCGTCAGTGGTCCGTTGCCGATTTTCTATCAGCGCCTCAAAGAAGGCAAACAATGTTTTGCGACAAAAGCACGTCGCGACTTCATCTACACACCCGACCTTGCCAAACTGGTTGTGCGTGCTGTCGATGGTGAAGGCAACGGGATTTATCATTTCTCTTCTGGTTCTGACTGGGCGATCAAGGATTTCTACGACCTTGTTGCTGGCGCGATGAAACTGGACCCGATCCCCGCACCTGAAATCAAAGAATTGGGTGCTGATGATGCGGCCTCCATCTTATTGGATCCCAGCCGTACCTTTGCTGATTTCGGTGAAATTGAATTTACCCCGATGGAACAGGCAATCCACGACATTGTTGCTTACTATGACAAGCACGGTGTGCATGGTGGTTATACACACCTGAAAATCAACAAAGAAGACTAAGGAAAACCAACCACAATGCGCGTTTTAATTACCGGCGGTTCCGGTTGTCTAGGTGCCAATATTGCAGAACGTCTTTTGGCCGCTGGTCATAGCGTTTTATCCATCGACAATTTCGCAACGGGTCAACGCGGTGCTCTGGCTCCGCATGATAACCTGAAAGAAATCGAAGGCACCATTGCCGATCAAGCCTTGGTTGACGATTGTTTCGATACGTTTAAACCGACACATGTTGTACATTCTGCTGCGGCCTATAAAGACCTTGATAATTGGGCCGAAGATGCGGCAACAAACGTTTTGGGCACGATTTATGTCGCCAAAGCCGCCAAGCGTCATAACGTTAAACGGTTTATCAACTTCCAAACCGTTCTCTGTTATGGCCGGACCGAAGTTCGCCCGGTGCCGATTGATCATCCGGTCGCCCCCTTTACCAGCTATGCCATCAGCAAGACCGCCGGTGAACAATATATTGAAATGAGCGAACTGCCCTACGTTTCCCTGCGCCTGTCCAGTGTTTACGGACCGCGTCATTTCAACGGGCCTATTCCGACATTTTACCAGCGGCTATCTGAAGGTAAAAAATGTTTTGTCGTCGATACACAGCGTGATTTCATCGAAATGGAAGACTTCCTCGACCTGTTCGACCGGATCATGCAAGACGATGCCCCGACCGGGACCTATAACGTCTCCAGCGGTTCTGATGTCACAATCAAGGAAATTTTTGATTCAATTGTCGAAAACCTCGGCATTGAACTGGATGAACCCGTTGAAGTCCGTCCGCCCGAAGATGACGATGTTGCACGTATTTTGCTGGACCCAAGCGAAACCGAGAAAGCTTTTGGCTGGAAAGCAACCACAACTTTGAAAGAAGGAATGGTCAAGCAAATCCAGTGGTTCAAGGAAAACGGCGTAGAGCAAACCTATTCTCATTTGAAAATCGGCCAAAAAAATAAAGATTAATTGTCTTAACCATAAAGACAATCCACCCATAAAGGATGCGCCTAATCCAAAAGGGCGCATCCTTTTTTTTATCCTTTTCCCTTACGTTTATTTTCGACTATATTTTCCCTTACACAGACAGTGGAAAATCACGATGACACCGGAAAGCGCCCTCACCTTCTTTCTCGCCATTTTTATTTTTGGTATCACACCGGGTCCCGGTGTCTTTGCCATTCTGGCCCGCGCCATGATTGATGGAAGCCGTGCTTGCTTTATGCTGAGCCTGGGCATGGTTATCAGCGACATTGTATACTTGATTGCCGCCTGTCTTGGCCTCGCTACAATCGCAACACATTGGGGGGAACTTTTCAGCATCATCCGTATTGTGGGCGCGATTTATCTCTTTTACCTTGGATGGAAAATGTGGACCGCACCCGTCAATATTGATGCCGCCCCAACCAAAGGCAGCAAAAAAGGCCATGGATTGAGCTTCTTACAAGGGTTTCTGATTTCAGCTTCAAACCCAAAAGTTATTCTGTTTTACATTGCCTTTCTGCCTACCTTCATGGATTTAAGCACACTTCAGGCCAATGACATCCTTTTGGCATGCATTCTCACCCTCATCGGATTAATGTTGGGTCTGATGTTAATTGCCGGATTTGCATCACGAGCACGCCGTCTTTTTACATCACAGAAAGCCATTAAACGGTTAAATCGTAGCGCAGGTTCCCTGATGATCGGGGCCGGTGCTTTTCTACTAAGTCGCAGTAATTAGGGCTCAATTCTGATCTTTTTATCTTCACCATAAATCCCCTTATTGTCACGCCCGCGTATCAGCACATATGTCAAATCTTTTGGAATATGAATGCCACCTACACTGCGGGTAAAAGGCTGTTCATCGACATGAGGATGTGCCAAAACCCGCACACCTAAAACAGCACCTTCAAGGGATCGAATTTCATATCGATCTGCATAATGGTCCCACCCACTATCATCATGGCGCACAGTGACGGCAAAATTATATGTAGCACTATCGGGAGAAAAACGCATTTCTGCATCAATAATTTCTGGACCACTTGCCGACACAGCCACCGAAAAGAAACTCCCAAACAAGATTATTCCTAATTTCCACATCGCTTTTCCCATCTCCATCTTTCTTATCTTAATTGATGATACAAAAAGATCTTTTGTACAAATCACACTGTCGTGAGTAATATGCCCCCTCAACAAAAAAAGGTCTTCTCATGGCACTTAAAGCCACTATTTTTAAAGCCAGTCTGTCTATTGCCGATATGGATCGGCATTATTACGAAACACATAACCTCACAATTGCACGTCACCCGTCTGAAAATGATGAACGTATGATGTTGCGCTTGCTCGCTTTTGCCCTTTTTGCCGATGAAAGGCTGACCTTCACAAAAGGCCTGTCCACCGATAGCGAACCTGAACTCTGGCAAATCGGCATGGACGGCACCATAGAACACTGGATCGAACTGGGCTTGCCCAGTGAAAAACGCATCCGTCAAGCCTGCAACAAATCCAACCGCGTAACTTTGCTTTGTTACGGCGGACGCACCGTTGACCCCTGGTGGGAAAAAATGAAACATCAAGTCCGACGTTTCGATAACCTTCAGATACTTAATATCCGACCAGAAGACAGTACAGCCTTGGAAAAAATGGCACACCGCACAATGACCATCCACGCCAACATTCAAGATGGCGAGATCGGATTTGGCGATCATGAACAGACCTTCACCATTCGGCTGGAAAACTTACTTGACCGATAGGTCAAAAACACATTTGACCTTTTCTAAAAAACAGGACACAAATATAGCCCTTTTCCTTTTTTAGGTTCTACAGACGTGCTTGACTTAACACTTATCCTTTTGTTTCTGCCAACAGCCTTTTTTATCTCTATCACACCAGGGATGTGTATGACCTTGTCTTTAACCATGGGGTTGACGATTGGATTACGTCGCACGTTCTGGATGATGTGGGGGGAATTGGTTGGTGTTGGCATTGTTGCCATTTCCGCCGCAGTCGGCATTGCCGCCCTTATGCTCGAATTCCCACAAGTCTTCACGGCTTTCAAATGGGTTGGCGGACTTTATCTTGGCTGGCTGGGTGTTCAGATGTGGCGATCACGTGGGAAAATGGCAATTCGACTGGATGATACAGGCACACAGGAAGTTTCCCGTCGCGCCCTTGCCCTGCAAGGTTTTCTCACGGCGATTTCCAACCCAAAAGGTTGGGCATTTTTTGCAACGCTGCTCCCGCCTTTTTTGGATGCAGAAAAGGCAATGGAACCGCAAATCGCCAGCTTGGTTGTTATTCTGCTGTCTGTGGAGTTTCTATGCTTGATTTTATATGCAAGCGGTGGACGTTCCATGCGGCATTTTCTGGAAAAAAGTGGAAATGTCCGCATGATGAACCGCATTGCTGGCACCTTGATGATCGGTGTCGGCTTCTGGCTGGCATTGGGATAACTTTTTAAACGATACGGATTTCCGCCGCTTCGCCATACCCGCCCTGAATAAGCATCATGGCATGGCGGATCATGCCTTCACGTTGGGTTTTTCGAATAAAAAAAGTAAATTTCCCACCATTTTCCACATAAGATACAAAATTGTGGATACCGTATTTCATTAAAAACGTCTGTTCTACGCTCATCTGTCTCATCTCTTTCTCAATTGTTCACGAAAAAGAGTAGCGCGCAATTGTTAGCGAAGTTCTAACAAAAAATGAAAGTTTAATGTCATTTTCGCTGTTTCGTTAGCTCATTCAGATGAAACAGCACTTTTTCCGATGCTTGCTGGACCCCCTTGATCTCCTCTAGTGCACCATCTAAATCACCAAGCTTATATTTACGGGCCGCTTCAATACCGTGGGCATGAACTTCTATATGGGGAACTTCCATCTCTTGAAAGGACGGATGACTTTTCACATGATCATCTTCACAAGCATAATACCATCGACCCAACCGACAACAGGTGTGATCTGATAATTCATTTGGGTCCAGACTATCACGCCCGACCATCATGGCGGCCAACCGTTTTTTCCAGATAATATGGTCCGATTTTGCAAGATGCAGGGCTTTTTTCGGCAACTTCAATTTGGCGATATCCGATATTTGAGACGCAATATCTTTTTCCGCACCATCCATTGCATCCAACACCGTATGCGTCGCATTCTGCACATGTTCTGTCATGCGGGCCACTTCGGAAATACCGTATGCAATTTCATGGGCTGCCAGTTTTTGCTGCCCGACCGTTTCTGATATTTCACGACTACGTTGGGTCAACTCAGAAATTGCTTTAGCGATGCCCAACATGGACTCTTGAGAGGCATTCATAATTTCATGGCCTAATTTGACCGTTTTGTCGCTCTCACTCAATGCCTCAACAATGGCATCAATTTCATCTTGAAAATGGTTAATATTGAGCCGGATATCTTTCGTTGCCAAACGTGTACGCTCCGCCAAATTGCGAATTTCAGACGCCACAACACCAAACCCTGTCCCTGCCTCCCCGGCGCGGGCGGCTTCTGTGGCTGCATTCAAGGCCAATAAATTGGTTTGAAAAGCAATTTCAGAAATTAAATCAACCACCTGACCAATATCATGAGAAGACTCACTTAAAGCATCACTACGTTGTGCCACATTCCGCATGGCACTTTCCACTTTGGTCATTGCGTCATCGGCTTGTCCGGCTTGTTTTTCACCATTCAAGGCAATTTCTTTTACCTCTTGTGCTAATGTAAAGGTCTCAGATGCCTGGCGGGCAATCGTATCAACGGACACGGACATTTCCTCAGTTGCAGAAGCCATACCTTGGGCATGTCTATCCGTCACCGATGTTGCACGGCTCAGATTTGCTGCTGCAATAACAGCTTCGTTTAATTCCATAGAAACCGAAACAGTTTTGCGCATCTGCATCGCCGACAACCGCCCCACATCAACAGCCAGTTTTCGGATTGCCTGTCCGACACGATCTTCACCCTTTGGGATATCGAGAAACGCCCCCTGACCAATCAGTTCCAAAAGAGATAGAATTTCTTCAACACGCTCGGGCGGCAGCCAACCTTCTTTTCTTAAGTCATCCGTCACGGCGCTCTCCCTTAAAAAACAAAATCCCATTGCCTGCATAAAAGAATAATAAGTCTCAAAGCGCAAGCGCAATCATAAACACTTTCTGCCTCAGACAGGTCTTCAACCTTTATTTTTATATATTTATAAAAAAATGCACCTATCGGTTCATTCCTAGCCAAAGCAGATAAAAACACTCAAAGGAAATAAACTTGCAATAGCATACCCCAAATAATTGATTTTCTTCGTTGATATTTGGCTGCATACCCGTATTATACGCTCGCAAAAATAAGCTCGCTTTATTTTTCATGTTTTCTCTAAAGGTGCGCCAAATGTTTCTCTTTTCAATCTGGATTTTGATTGCGGCTTTTTGCACAATCGGATTGGCAGGAACATCTGAATCGATGGCAGCCCAACAAAAAATATACATCGTTGCTGAAGATTCCTCCCCTTATGAAACCTCATATCCGCTTGAAGGTGCCTACGCCCGCGATTATGATTTAGTCCGCCGGATTTTTAACGAGATCGGCTTTGAAATAGATATTGCCTTTCTACCATGGAAACGCGCATTGCGTGATATCAAAGAAGGAAGAGCTGCAGGTATCCTTTCTTGTTCAAAAACACAAGAACGCGCAAGATATATGTATTTCCGCACACCAACCAGCCATTTCACCAATGGTTTTTTCTATCTTGCCAATCGAAACTTACCAGCCCCGCAAACATTTAAGGACGTAAATAACTATGACATTGCCTCGATAGAGGGACATGCAAACATGGTAAGACTTCGCGATGCGGGACTAAACCCTTTAGTGGCAAACGATACCAAAAGTGCCCTTTTAATGTTGGAAGCCGGGCGTTTTGATTATCTTTACCTCAACCGCGAAACAACGATGGCTCATTTACGCAAAAGTGGGCTAGCTGATCGCGTATTATTTTCTCCTATTTCATCCGAAGATGTTTTTTTCTGCTTTAGTAAACAATATCCACAAGTTGAACAAATCATGGATTCATTTGAAAAAAAGCTAAACGAATTTCGTACAAAGGAAACTTTGCAAACCCTTCAGGCAAAACACAAATAACAAAAGACTGGATTTCCTGTATAAAACTGATACAAGGGATGCCTGACTTAAACAAACACAAGAGGATAAAGATCCATGCGACGATACAACCTGACAGTCTTTTGATTTTCTGAACGGGTGTATATGGACTCTTTATAAGAGGGCCCGTTCGGGTCCTTTTTTTATGTTCAGAGTATTCAGGTTCGCCCTGACGCACCTAAATACTCTTACTTATTAATGTAACGCAAATGCGTCGTCGCAGGTTGAATAAACCTGCTCGGGATTTGCTCTAAATTTCGAGAAATAACATGAACACTATCAATGCAGCTATTGTCGGAGCCAGCGGTTACACAGGTGCAGAACTGGTCCGGCTGTTGATTAACCATCCCAACGTCACTATCACAGCAATGACCGCTGACCGCAAAGCCGGGATGCGAATGGCTGATGTGTTCCCACATTTAGGCGGACTGAATTTACCCGATTTGGTGACAATGGATGATGTTGACTGGTCAAACATCGACGTTTGTTTCTGCTGTCTGCCCCATGGTACCACACAGGAATTTATCGCAAGCCTGCCGCAAAATGTACGGATTGTTGATCTGTCTGCCGATTTCCGCCTTAAAGATATCGAAGAATACAGCAAATGGTATGGCGACAAACACCGCGCACCTGAACTGCAAAAAGAAGCCGTTTATGGTCTGACCGAAATCAAACGTGATGAAATTGCAAAAGCCCGTTTGGTGGCGAACCCCGGCTGTTATCCAACATCTGCACAACTTCCCTTGATCCCATTGTTAAAACAAAAGAAAATTGGCACCCAAGGGATTATTATCGATTCAAAATCCGGTGTTACCGGGGCAGGCCGTTCCCCGAAAGAAGGATCCTTATTCTGCGAAGTGTCCGATGCCATTCATGCCTATGGGGTTGGGACACACCGTCATGGGCCGGAAATTGAACAAGGGTTGAGCGAAGCCGCAGGCGAAGAGATTTTAGTCAGCTTCACCCCGCATCTCATGCCGATGAACCGCGGTATTTTATCAACAATTTACGTGACATTGGCCGATAACGTCGGTGTAAACGATATCAGAACCAGCCTGCATGCTGCCTATGCAAACGAGCCGTTCGTCCGTGTCGTAGAAGAAGGCAACAGCCCGGCAACGCGTCATGTACGTGGGTCCAACTATTGCCTGATCGGTGTTTTTGCCGACCGGACACCAGGGCGCGCCATCATTGTCTGCGTAGAAGACAATGTTGTCAAAGGTGCCTCCGGACAAGCCGTCCAAAACATGAATGTCATGTTCGGTTTTGACGAAACAGCCGGTTTGAACCAGCAACCCATGTTCCCATAACACTCGTAAAACCCTTCAAGAAAAAGCCCCCGTACAGATGATTTGTACAGGGGCTTTTTTTGCGGTTTTCAAACTGGTTATACGTCCAACCCTTCAACAAATTTAGCGCGTTCCTGAATAAACTGAAAACGGTATTCCGGCTTTTTGCCCATCAGGCGTGTCACCAGATCTCTTGTATCTTCCGCATCTTCGCGGTCTTCTTCCGTTGGGCCCTGCGGAACAGTGACGCGCAGAAGGGTGCGCCGTTTCGGGTCCATTGTCGTTTCTTTCAATTGCGAGGGCGGCATTTCACCCAGACCTTTAAATCGGCTGATATCCACTTTCTTGCCTTTGAATTCTTTCTCCATCAACTGATCTTTTTCCAGATCATCCATTGCATAAATGCTTTTCGCCCCTGTCGCCAAACGATAGAGCGGCGGCTGGGCAAGATACAGACGACCAGCTTCAACAAGGCCGGGCATTTCCTGATAGAAGAATGTCATCAACAACGAGGCGATATGTGCACCATCCACATCCGCATCGGTCATGATAATAACTCTTTCATAGCGCAGATCGTCCAATTCAAAGGCTTCGCGCGTACCACAGCCCAACGCCTCGCCCATATCGCTGAGTTCTTTGTTGGCATGGATTTGATCGACACTGGCAGACGCGACGTTCAAGACCTTACCACGCAAGGGCAGAATCGCCTGTGTTTCACGGTTTCGCGCCTGCTTGGCTGACCCGCCCGCAGAATCCCCTTCCACAAGGAAAATTTCCGTCCCGTCAGAAACCGATCGTGTGCAATCAGCCAATTTGCCCGGCAGGCGCAAACGTTTGGTCGCTGACTGGCGTTTCATCTGCTTGGCGCTTTTTTTACGCAACCGGATTTCGGCGCGTTCAATCAGATATTCAAGCAATTGCGATCCGATTTCCGGATTACCGGCCAACCAGTGATCAAAATTATCCCGAATAGCGGTTTCCACCAGTTTAGCGGCTTCCTGTGTGCCAAGTTTTTCTTTGGTTTGCCCCTGAAATTGTGGATCACGGATAAAGGCGGACAACATAATGCATGCCCCATTGATCACGTCATCTGCCGTAATTTTAGAGGCTGCCTTGTTACTCACCAATTCACCATAGGCACGAATACCTTTAGTAATGGCATTACGAAACCCTTGTTCGTGCGTCCCACCTAACGGAGTCGGCACCGTATTACAGTAAGAATTGAAAAAGGCTTCTTCATCTTCCGGCCAGGCGATTGCCCATTCCACCTTGCCCTGTTCGTCCGGGAATTTCACATCCCCGGCAAACGGTTCATCGGTTTTGACCTCGCGGTCTTCCAAAATATTGCTTAAAAAATCAGACAAACCACCGGGGAAATGCAAGACCCCTTGCGTCGGTGTTTTATCACCATCTTTAATCAGGCTTTCATCACATTTCCAACGAATTTCCACCCCTTTAAACAAGTAGGCTTTGGAACGTGCCATTTTATAAAGCTGGCTTGGCTTAAACTGAAGGCGATTCCCAAAAATTTCAGGATCCGGATGGAAAGTAATCGTCGTTCCCCGGCGGTTATTCACCTGTCCTTCATTTTTCAATGGCCCTTGTGGGATACCACGTGAAAATTCCTGACGCCATAAAGTGCGATCACGGGCAACTTCAACAAACAAAACATCGGAAAGTGCGTTTACAACCGACATACCAACACCATGCAAACCGCCCGATGTCTGATAAGCTTTACCGGAAAACTTCCCGCCGGAGTGCAAAGTTGTCATAATAACTTCAAGGGCAGATTTATCTTTGAATTTGGGATGCGGATCAACCGGGATCCCCCGACCATTATCACGCACCGTCACATTTCCTCCGGCGTCCAGCTCCAATTCGATCCGGCTGGCATGTCCGGCAACTGCTTCATCCATAGAGTTATCGAGAATCTCAGCCACCAAATGGTGATAGGCACGTTCGTCTGTCCCGCCGATATACATACCGGGACGTTTACGAACCGGTTCCAAACCTTCCAGAACCTCAATATCCTGCGCCGTATAATCACCGCCGGTTTTCGGCGCGTCGTCTTCAAATAAATCCATAGCCAATTTAGTTGCCCACCTTATTCATAATTTGTTGGCCCGATGATAGGAAGGATGGACCTTTCGAGCAAGCATGATATTGTCTTGATCAACACTTTATATTTTCAAACATCAATTTTGGATCAAACCATGACTACATCAGACTACGGGCCCAAAGGAAAACCTGCCATTCGTACCCTTGCCATGCCGGGAGATGCCAATCCCAACGGCGATATCTTCGGCGGTTGGGTCATGTCGCAAATGGATATTGCCGGCGGTGTAACCGCTGCATGGCGCGCACAAGGACGCGTTGCAACCGTCGGCGTCGAAGCCATGTCTTTTCTGAAACCCGTCAGCGTCGGCGATGTTGTCTGTGTCTACACCGACATTGTGCGCGAAGGCAATACATCGATGGCCATTCAGATCGAACTATGGGTGTTGCGTCGCGACGGTATGGCACGTGAAAAAGTAACCGAAGGTATTTTTACATTCGTCGCCATTGATGACAATGGCAAAAAACGTGCCCTTCCCCCAATGCCCGATAATACGTTGGCGTTAAACTAACCCGGTATTTTGATCCCTCATAACCTGTTCTGATCATCAGGTTTGGGGGATCAACCGCTTAAGACTTTAACCTGCACTCAAACGATGGGGTTTTACGTTTTGCAAAAAGCGCACCGTGGCGTCCTCTAAAGACATCCACGCCGCCGCTTCCTTACGATCCGGTTGGGTCACCGACTTATGGGCAGGTTCCAAAAAATCCGGCTTCGCATAACGTTTGAGGATTCTAGCCTCACCTAATTCCTGATACGGCATTTTATTTATTCCCGTTTTGTTCTCCGTAAAACTTCACAAAATAAAAGACCACATGTAACCTGCGACAAAAATACTGCCCAAGGCCAAAAATTCTTTAGCAAAAGTTGGAACATACATTTTCTTCACTCCCTTAATGGCGACTCGTTATAGGAACATTATAAGAACATTGAAGGATTGTCAATGATGTTCTTATAATGTTCCTATAACAACGGGGTTGAATATTGCGTTTCAATAGCGCACTCTGAAAAGAAAACAACAGGGATTCCTTTCAAAATGGAACAAGAAAGCCAAGAAAAGCCAAAATTCACCAACGCCGAAATGGGTGCTTTATCACACCTTTACCGTGGTGAAATTTATCGTTCGACCACTTGGCGCACACGATTGGACAACACAACGAACTGGGCTGTCGTCACCACAGGCATTGCCTTCTCCATTACCTTCAGTGGGGTCAATTCTTCCCCTTTACCGCTGGTGCTTGTTGGTTTGCTTGTCATCGTCTTTTTGATTTTCGAGGCGCGGCGTTATCGTTATTTCAATGTCTGGCGTGCGCGTGCCCGCCATATCGAAACCGAACTGTTTGCCCCCATGTTGCGCGGCGAAGATTACGAGCGCAATGGCGACTGGAATCAAATACTTGCAAAAGATTACATGCACCCTAAACACCACATCAGCATGCTACGTGCCATAGGGCGGCGTTTACGGCGCAGTTATGCGTGGTTGCTGGCAATTCAGGCCATTGCCTACTATGGGAAGCTTACGATCCACCCTGCCCCGCTAGATCACATCGGACAACTGTTTGAACGCGCGGCCATCGGGCCGATCCACGGCGAAATTGTCGTCTTCATGCATGCCGTTTTCCATATCAGCTGGATTGCCGTTGCAATAGGAACACTTTATCACGACAAAATCTCACGGCTTAACCGCCGCTATAAAGGCGTTGGTATGGGATAAGTCATTAAATTGTCTGGGAAATGAAAGTGGGGGTCTCTGTTGCTAGGTACCCCCGAACCCCACCTACATAGACTCACCCATGCAGGAATTGAATTTGGTCAAGCGACTGCGTTACGCAGCAGCTGCAACCGGAGCCATACGATTGTCGTTGGCATTTATCAAGTTTTGCACCGATATCGGTGGTAGCTCACCGAGCGCAACACTGTATCTTTACTACCGCTGTCGATCCTATTTCGCCCCCCTCACAAACCGACCTGTTCGATCGGCTTATGGTGGAGGCGCCGGGTACCGCCCCCGGGTCCAGTCAGCTTATTCCATACACGCCTCTAGCGCCGTAGTCCGCCGCTAAGCGGACGCCCTAGATGTAAGCGGGAAAAAGCCAAACGTCAAGGGTCGTCTGGCGAACAATCAAAAAAGGAACGTGGTTGCCCCCACTGATTAACCCCTATATCCTCAATCTCGAAAATAATCCGTCTTCACAATTAAAAGAAAATATTATGGATCAAATCTCGCAGGATGACCTGAAAACGGCCCTGACCGGAAACGTCATCAACGAGCAACAATTCGCCTCCATCCTCCATATCGCACAAAAACGGCAACAGGCCCATCACACCCTTCATGGGGAAGATGAACCTTTCGCAATTTTTCTGGGGTTTTCAGAAATTTTTATTTCCATCGGCCTGTGCATTCTGTTTGCCGGGCTCGTCGGTATCCTTACCTTACTGGATAGCTTAGTCGCTGCCGGTGCCATCGTTGCAGTCCTCAGCCTGGGGTTGTCCCATTATTTCATTAAAACACGGCGCATGGTCCTGCCCAGCATTGTCAGCAGCAGCGCACTGACTCTTTCCTGTATCTTATGCCTTGTCCCGATCGCCATTGACCTTTTTTCACAAGCCGAAGGGGACGACCCCTATCTGGCCACCCTGATACTTCCCCTCGCCCCGACCTTGTGCTTGCTCGTCTGGATGTATCGTAAATACAAACTCCCCTATCTGACTTTCCTGATCGGTGTCACCGGATTAGGAATGATGTTATCCATTGCCGGGATTTTGAGTTCTTCCCAACAAGCTGCCCTCGACTTTGACAGCCTTATGGACCTGTCCGTCAATCCTATCGTTGCTGGAAGCTGGCTGCTCTTTGGTTTAATCTCTTTAGGCTTCGGGCTTTATTTCGATTGCCGCGACCCCTATCGGGTTGGTAATCCATCCAAATCTGCTTTTTGGCTGCATCTTCTGTCCGGTCCATCCTTACTCAACGTCATCGCCCTGAACATCTATTACGAAGGGGACACGACTTCTTATATTTTGACGACCTTATTGCTCTGTCTGTTCGTGATCATCGCCCTGATTATTGATCGCCGTTCTTTTATCTCGGCAGGTATTATCTGTATGAGCTTCGTTGTCAGTTGGGCGACGAAAAACTTGGGCATGGATGCAGACTATATCAGCCTCTTTGTCCTTGGCCTGATTATTACCGCGCTTGCGACATGGTGGCATAAATGGCGCAGTGCATTGATGAATGCCTTGCCCAACTTCCCTTACAAGGAAAAACTTCCGCCCTATTAAGCTTAAGAAGAAACAACAAAAAAGCCCGTCCAAAAGGACGGGCTTTTTAATGGCGAGAGTGACGGGACTCGAACCCGCGGCCTTCGGCGTGACAGGCCGACGCTCTAACCAACTGAGCTACACCCCCACAAAAGGGATACTCTCTCTATATACACCAAGTGAAACGCGAAAGTGGCGAGAGTGACGGGACTCGAACCCGCGGCCTTCGGCGTGACAGGCCGACGCTCTAACCAACTGAGCTACACCCCCTCACGTTCACTTATAACAAAGCGTAGAAGAGTGGTGGAGGGAGTTGGATTCGAACCAACGTAGGCGTAGCCAGCGGATTTACAGTCCGCCCCTTTTAGCCGCTCAGGCATCCCTCCAGGGACCCTTTGTCACACACGCTTTGCTGTGGTGTGGGCGGGGTTATAACAGTGCCCCCACAGGCATGCAACAGGATTTTTCATTTTTTTTACACATTCTTGATTTTTCGACTCTTTTCCTCGCTTTTGTCCCTTGTTTCTCTGCCTTGTGATCAGAGAAAAACGACTAAACTCTCCTCTCATATATCAATGCAAACTCTAACGATTCATATAATACGCCTACAAAAAATTGAAGATTGCCTAAAAACAGAAGAATCATAGAACAAGTTAATCTACAATTTTTGTATCACACAAATTTTTTGGAACCATTGGTCATATATAAAAACACGAAACTCGGGCAAATAAAAACCCCCACCGGACGTAACCGTCACAGTGGGGGTTTTTCGTGTATGGGGCGACTGATGGGACTTGAACCCACGACCCCCGGTACCACAAACCGGTGCTCTAACCAACTGAGCTACAATCGCCATTGAGGTGGGCGCTTATGTACGCCAGCACGCTCTGATCGTCAATAACTTTTCGACCCAAAAAGTAAAAAAAACTGTCACACGAAAAATTTACGCAAACGATCGATTGCTTCGTTCAAGAGTGACGGTTGTTTACAGAAACAGAAACGAACAAAATTACGTGGTCCGTCTTCCTGATAGAAAGCGCCTGTCGGCACCGCTGTAACCCCGGCTTGCGTCGTAATATATCGGCAAAATTCAGCATCATCACCTTCAAACCCGAAAGGAGAAAAATCAACCGTCAGAAAATAAGTTCCCTGACTGTCCAACACGTTAAAGCCGACATCGCGTAACCCTGTTGCCAGTAAATCGCGTTGTGACTGCATGCCGGCTGTAAAATCACGATAATATTCATCTGGAAAGTCCAGCCCCGCGGCTACCGCTTTTTGCAAGTTGGGCGCAACCGTGAACGTAACAAACTGGTGCGCTTTGGCAATGGCTTTCATCAGATGCGGGGATGCCGTGATATAGCCAATTTTCCAGCCTGTCAGAGAAAAGGTTTTACCCGCAGACCCAATACGCGCACATCTGTCGCGCATCCCCGGTAACGTCATTAAAGGGTGATGTTGGTGGTCATCAAAAACCAGATGTTCATAGACCTCATCACAGACAACATACGCATCATGTTTTTGTACAAGCGCGGCTAAGAACGATAACTCATCTTTGGTAAACACTTTGCCGGACGGATTCATCGGGGAATTTAAAACCAATAATTTGGTTTTATCGCTAAATGCTTTTTCCAATTCTTCACGCGGCAATTCCCAATGGGGTGGTTCAACCCGCACCAATTTCGGGATGGCGCCGATATGGCGGATGATCGGCAAATAAGAATCATAAAGCGGTTCGATTAAAACCACTTCATCACCCGGGTTCAACAACCCCATAAAACAATCACATAAGGCTTCTGTCGCCCCGGACGTAACCATTACTTCGGTTTGCCAATCGACATCCAGATCGTAAAACCGCTTGTTATGGCGTGCGACAGCCTGACGCAGTTCCGGTAATCCCATCAGGGGAGGATACTGGTTTGGCCCCGCTATCAACGCATCGGCTGCAATACGACGGATTTCTTCAGGCCCATCCACATCAGGAAAGCCCTGCCCCAAATTGATGCTGTTATGTTCCAACGCCAATGCCGAAGTCACTTCAAAAATTGTCGTCCCATAACCGGAGAGAATTTCGTTGACCGTTTTTTTCATTGTATCGTCAGCCACTTTTTATACTTCCTTAAACGCCTAAATATAATTGGACTGACTGTAACCTGAGATACAGGACATTGTCACCCTTTATGGATTTGACAGGAAATCAATTTTTGAAAAAACCTTATCGACATCAAAACCAATGGTCAGCATCCCATCCAATTGCGATGTTTTTTCATTTGTAATCGGTAAGGATACCTGCACCTGAAAAGCGTGCGCGGAATGATCAAATAAAATCTGTGACATATATGACGCCTGCCCACTGGATAAGGCCATGAAGGCATGCTCATCTCCTTGCCAGTAATCGCTGGTGGGCGCATTCATGGCAATATTGTAGCCCTCTTTATCCGTCGAAAAAATCTCATTGATCCCTTGATGGCTCTCAACAATTTTGCGCAGAAACTCAGACCCTTTATTGGCAAGAATATCGCTCATAAGTTCCGTTTGCCTGTCATGCGCCATCGCCTCCTTCCAGTCTGCATCTGCCTGACGAAGTGTTTTCTTGCGGATACGACGCCCCTGCAGTGTTTTCTCAACAGATCCGATATCGATTTGATATTGCATCAAAATGGACTGCGCCATATCCAAAAGCTGTTGACGCTCCGATTGTGTTGCAGCGCGTGTATCGCGTGCACACGTTGCCAAAGCTTTGTTAAACTGTGAAATAAAATCTGGATTATTCTTGATAAACGTCTTAGAAAAATAAGCAACCAAGGGCACATAGCGGACAAAGATCGACTCGAGATCATCCTCATCAAGTCCGACGGCACGGCTGGCGTTCAAAAAAACGTCCTCATCCGACAACGCCGCAGAAACCCGCCCCTTTGCCAACAGTTTTGCCAAGGATTTCACGTTTGGAATCGTCGCCGGCAAGTGCAATCCATGCCGTTTAAGCCAGACTTCTTCATTTGCACCCAAAACAGCCCCAATTTGATCAAGTGGCAATAAGTCCGAGGTCTGAGAATTTTTTAAACGAAAAACTTTCCAACGTTCCAGCGCCAAAGGTTCTGTCGGGATTGACGTTTCATCAAGGTCTGCATCCGGTATACTCAGAAAAAAACCGTCAATGCGATTTTGCTTTATCAGTTCGCGATTACGTTTGCGCGGAGCAATGGCAATAACATAGGGCCGTTTTAGCCGATCAAAAACACATTGTACCATTTGCGGCGTACGCCCACGCAATACAGATGAATCCATCACCTGATAAGGCGGTTGTAAATGTGTTTGCAACATAACAGGTGTCGGTTCATTTGCATGTACCATCGTTACGAACAACACAATAACCGCCAAGATTGGGACAATCCGCTGCAAAAAAATCTCCCGTCAGTCGTTTTTTGATCTTAAAATAGTACTTAAAGTCAACAGAAATTACAAAGACATTAATTTTATAAATAAGAAACCCTAGATTGATAATCCAGCCATAAATAGGGGCTTATATTGACAAAGCCCCTAAGCTGTCATTGCGCATTTGACGCAAGATGACCGTTTCTGATTTGCGAGTTATCCAAAGCACTTCGTCAGCCGTATGCAAAGGCGTAAGTCTTTACTTCTATTGGTCTCGTTGAGAATCCATTTGCGCCAGCAGACGGCGCTTATCTGAAATGCTGTCTTCAACGCTGCGTAACTTGGAATATGAAACGCTTTGTGTCAGGCCTAAATGTTCCGCAAGCTCTAACAAAAGCTCCCGTTCGGCGCGATCTGTTTGTGCAGCTTCGATGCTTTCAATCATCGCCAGAATACTGTTCTTGCTTTTGTAAAAAGCTTCTTCATCTGTCAGATTGCGCACCGTCTGAACCACACGCACAACATCACCATCCACCACGATAATATCATCGCTGCGTGTTTGGTCTGGGCCGACTTCTGCCTTTGTGATTAAAACAGGATACCAGCCGAACGTGCGTAAAGTTTGAACAGAGGCGTTTTCCAGACTATCCCCCAGATCCAAATCTGACGGCGTTTCCTGAATACGGATAAGTCTGCCATCTTCAACATATGCAAACATGGGGGCATCCTATTATTCGTTATCTATCTGAATTTAAGACTACCCCTAAAAACTAAATTTGTAAAATCTAATAATACTTTGGAGGTAAACATACCGATATAAAAAGATAAAAAACCGTATCCCTTTCAGAATACGGTTTAATTTTAGAATCATGAGCCAATTTTTCAGCTATTCAATTCAATCAATAAATCACAAATTTCACGAACAGCACCCTGCCCGCCGTTTTTCTGTGTAATATACAGCGTCTTTTCTTTAACAGCCTCAACCGCATCGGCAACCGTAATTGGGGTGCCGATTTTTTCCATAATCGGAATATCGTTCAAATCATCCCCCATATGGGCAACATTATCCAAACTGATGGACAGCTCGTCACATATCTTTTGCAAAATTTCGATTTTGTTTTTTGCCCCGGTATAAACATGGCTTAGCCCAAGGCGTTTCCCACGTTCCTGAATGGCGTTTGTTGTACTCGCACTGATGATACAAAGCTCAACGCCGGCTTCGCGCGCTTTTTTCATGCCCATGCCGTCTTTGACATTGAACTTGCGTAACTCGTCACCGGTTTCCGTATAATAAAGCCCGCCATCGGTTAAAATACCGTCCACATCCAGACTGAGGAGCTTTACGGATTTAAGTTGTTGTTTGAAATCCGCAAATGAAAGCTTATCACGTGCTGTCATGGCCTGATCCTGTCTTTAAAAATGGAATATCTGAATATAAGGCTTAAACGTTTTCCTGATCGCGTTCCACACGTTCCGTGCGCCAACGCATGGTTTTTAACAGGGTGCCGATTGTAATAGATCCCAGTGTCGCAATGGCAATTTCATCAATTTCGCGCAACACCAGATTAAGCGCATTGCCGATATCCGTATCGGCTTGTGAATCACGGGCACGTTCATTTTCGCTGACATCTTCAAACAAGTGAATAACGTCAAACAAGGTTGTGCGTTTCAGATTGCCGGCAAAACGGTACCCTCCCCCGGCGCCGCGTACAGATTCCACCAGACCAGCGCGACCAAGATCACGCAAAACCTTGGCCAAATGGTTTGCCGAAATATTATATTTGTCCGCAATGTCCGTAGCCGAAAGCTGGACATCAGGATCACGTGCCAATTCAAGAACGGCATATAGCGCGCAATAAGTTGCTTTTTGGAGTTTCATTTCAGCTTACCTTCAGTCCAGCGGCATTTCCAATTCGATGTAAGGACCACCCATCATCCCCTGACTTCTAAAGAAGCTGAGGTTCAGGTTATCCTTACGGTGCAACATGGTGCGGGCCTGCCCGACACCGGCCTTGCGAAACTGTTCGCAGACCGTTTCAAACAATCGCGTTCCCACTTGCTTCAGGCGCATCTCCGGGTTCACCCCAATGGTATAAACCCAGCCACAAGGTTCAGACCCAAATTCCCACGCACGCACTTCACCAATAATAAAGCCTGCAAAAATACTGTCGATTTCACAGACATAGAAAAAACCCTCGTTGGAATCGCCATAACGATGATAGGTCTCTTCCCAATAATCTGGTTTATGCTGGCCTGTGTTATAGGCATGCAAATCAGTTACGGCGGGTAAATCCTTCTCATCCGCATCCCGAATAATGAAGGTCACGCCATCAACGTTCAATTTTTTATGGAACTCTTGCTTAACCATGTTCCGCCTGCGCCTTTGCCAGCTATAAATTTATATACAGGAAATAAAATACGCATTTCGGTACCACTTTGTAAAGACAACGTTAAAAAAACCTCGCAAAAACTTTCGCAGAAGCGTATTTTTCCTTTTATGACAATAGATAAAACAGCCATAGACGGTATCAAGGCCTACATCATAGAACGGGCACTTCTCAGCCCTGTTACCCCGGAAGTCTTTCGCGCCAGTTGCGAACGCCTGCTTAAGGCTGGCCTCCCTGTCTTGCGCATCAATATGTCATGGGGGACATTACATCCCACCATTGGTGCCTTATCGCTGCGCTGGTGGAAAGGCCAGGAATTTGACGACATCACCCGCTATATGCATCAAGACGGAGAGAGTGACGAATGGCTCAACAGTCCGGGGTATTATGCTGTTCACAATCAAATCCCTGAATTTGACGTTTTTATAAACGATGAAATCGCACACCCTGCATTCCCTATTTTTGATGAATTCAAAGAGGCTGGCGGCACACATTATTTCTTGCGTCTCATCCGTTTTTCCGAACCTTCACAATTCGCTTTCGATCTGGATGGTATGATCTTGTCCTTTCTCAGCGATGCACCAAACGGATTTAGCATCGAAGAAATGGATATTCTGCGCGATGTCGGCGATTATATCGCCCTCGCACTGAAAATTGCCTTACGCGAACGCATTACATTAAACACCCTCAGTGCCTATTTGGGTGAAAATGCCGCCCATCAAGTTCTTAGCGGCTCCATTAAACTGGGGGATGGTAATAACATCAATGCCGTGATCTGGTATAGCGATCTGCGCAATTCAACAGTTTTGGGCGATCAATTATCCGGCCCAGAACTGTTGGCCACTTTAAACAGCTACTTTGCCTGCACCGCCGGTGCTGTCAGCGACCATGGCGGAGAAGTTCTCAGGTTTGTCGGAGATGCCGTATTAGCGATATTTCCTATCAATAATAATGATATAAAAGAAGCTTGTGCCAAGGCGACAGCCGCCGCCAAAGATTCCCTTGCACGACTGGATTATGTCAATACTCAGCGCGCACAAGACGAACAGCTTTCCTTTGGGCTGGGTTTACATATCGGGGAAGTCATGTTTGGCAATATAGGCATTCCCGAACGGCTTGATTTTTCCGTAACCGGACCTGCTGCAAATGAAGTGGCCCGCATTGAAAACATGACAAAAGAAATCGGTGAAAGCGTTCTGGCTTCGCAATCTTTTGCCCGCCATCAACCTGAACAATGGCGCGCCATTGGCCCCCGCCCTTTGCGTGGTGTCGGACGTCCCGTAAACTTATTCACCCTTAAATAATTGGGATTATGTGAGAGAGTTCACAGAAATATTGTGGAAATAAGCGTAGTCGATAGTAGACAAAAAAATTCTTTAACTTAAAACACTTATAATTTTACAATTTATCGCTGAATATTTCTGGGGCACGACAATGAAATTTCTGTTGAACAAATCCACGATGATCGCCATTGGCATCGCCGTTGCCGTTTCTATCTGGCTGATATCCGGCCTATTCACTGAAAAAGAACAAGTCGCAGCCACAAGTGTTGTTCAAACACATTCAAAAAATAGCGTCAACGTGCTGGTTTCAACACAGGAAGCCCATGATCACGCGGATATCCTCTCGCTTTATGGACAAACAGAAGCCAACCGAGAAGTCGAACTGAAAGCCCAGACAAAGGGACGTATTTCAGAACTTCTCATCGAAAAAGGCACCTTCGTCACCAAAGGCGATGTCATTGCCCGTATTGCGATGGATGATCGCAAGTATAAGCTTGAAGGCGCACGTGCCGCCGTTCGCTTTCGTGAACTGGAATATGATGCCTCCAGAAAGCTATCCCAGAAAAGCTTTCGTTCACAAACAAAACTGGCTGAGTCCAAGTCGCTGTTAAACAGCGCGCGTGCCGACCTAGAAAACATTCGCCTTGATATTGAACATACCGAAATTAAAGCCCCGTTTGACGGATACCTTGAAAATACCAGCATCGAAGTCGGTGATTTTGTTGATAGCGGAGATCCAATTGCAAAAATTGTCGATCTTTCCCCAATTGTTGTCAGCGCAGCCATCCCAGAATATTCCATTTCAAAAATTAAAGACGGCCAAGCCGCACGCGCTGTCTTAAATGATGGACGTACATTGGAAGGCATCGTGCGATTTATTGCGGCAACCAGCAATAGCTCCACACGTACCTACCGCGTGGAAATGGAAGCCCCAAATGATGCACAAGAACTGATCAACGTCGGTATCACAGCAAAATTACAATTAAGCATCGGACGCCAACACGCCTTTCAAGTCAGCCCTGCGATTTTAACCCTGTCAGACGAAGGGATCATCGGTATAAAAACAGTCGATGATGCCAATAAGGTTGTTTTCCATCCGGTAAAATTACTGGAAGACACACCCGAAGGTATCTGGATTACCGGCCTGCCCCAAACCGCCCGCATCATCACACGCGGTCAGGAATATGTCAGCGTCGGGCAAGAAGTCATCACAACGCAAGCCGGTGACGAACAAAAGACAGATACGTCCGAACAACCATCAGCACCAGCAATCGCCAAGGTACAGGAACAATAAATCATGAAAAATGCGATCGAAGCCGCACTGGGCCATTCGCGCACAGTTTTGATGATTTTGGCCTTGGTCCTGATTACCGGATCAATCGCCTATGTCAATATTCCCAAAGAATCTGACCCCGATATCAATATTCCAATCATTTATGTTGTCGCCACACATGACGGAATTTCCCCGGAAGATGCCGAACGATTGATCCTGCGTCCGCTGGAACAGGAACTACGCACCATCGAAGGTGTTAAAGAAATGCGCTCCACCGGTTATGAAGGCGGCGGCAACGTCACCTTGGAATTTGAAGCTGGTTTCGATGCAGATAAAGCATTGGATGACGTGCGCGACAAGGTTGACCTGGCAAAACCTGAATTACCCGATGAAACTGACGAACCAACAGTACATGAAGTCAACTTCAGTCTTTTCCCGGTTTTGGTGGTGACAATTGCAGGTGAAGTACCGGAACGTTCGCTGGTTAAACTGGCCCGTGACCTGCAAGATGAAATCGAGTCCATCCCCAGTGTTTTAGAAGCAGAAATTGCCGGGGACCGCGAAGAAATGGTCGAGATCATTATCGACCCGGCAAAAGTTGAAATGTACGGCCTGACCCCATCAGCCGCCATGAATATGGTTTCATCCTCAAACCAATTGGTCGCAGCGGGTTCTCAGGACACTGGCCTTGGGCGTTTTTCCGTCAAGGTACCGGGCCTTTATGAAACCGTTCACGATATTCAATCCCAACCTCTTTTAGTGGATGGGGATAGCGTGGTCACACTTGGGGACATTGCCGATATTCGCCGGACATTTAAAGACCCAAGCAGTTTTGCCCGTGTGAATGGTAAGCCCGCCATTGCCTTGGAAATTTCCAAACGAACCGGCGAAAACATCATTGAAACCATCGAAAAAGTCCGTGAAATTGTTGCTTCAGAACAGGCGAGATGGCCGCAATCCTTACGCGACAATATTGACGTTTCCTATTCACAAGACCGATCCAACCAAATCCGCACCATGTTGGCCGATTTGCAAAATAACGTCCTCAGCGCCATTGTTTTGGTGATGGTCGTTGTTGTTGCCGCCCTAGGCCTGCGCACCGCCGGACTTGTTGGCATGGCAATCCCCGGCTCGTTCCTTGCCGGGATCCTTGTCATCAGCGGGTTGGACATGACCATGAATATCGTTGTTCTGTTCAGCCTTATTTTGGCGGTCGGCATGCTGGTTGACGGCGCTGTTGTAGTCACGGAATATGCGGATCGAAAAATGATTGAAGGCTATCATCGGCGCAAGGCCTATGGTTTGGCGGCACAACGTATGGCTTGGCCGATTACAGCCTCAACAGCAACCACACTTGCGGCATTCTTGCCCCTTTTGTTTTGGCCCGGTGTTGTCGGGGAATTTATGAAATTCCTGCCCATTACCTTGATTGCGACACTGGCAGCCTCCCTGTTCATGGCATTGATTTTCGTGCCAACACTGGGGGCTTTATTTGGTAAACCGTCTCAAGCTGTACCGGAACTGAGTGAGATTACCCCCGAACACGATGTCGATCTTAGCAAACTACATGGCATTACAGGAACTTACGTTAAAACCCTGCAAACCTCATTGCACCACCCCATCAAGGTTATTGTCGGGGCTGTTGCCGTTCTGGTTCTGGTTCAGGTCGTCTATGGCGCATTCGGGAAAGGGGTAGAATTCTTCCCTGAAGTCGAACCGGAAAATGCAAAAGTCAATGTGCGTGCGCGCGGCAACCTGTCCGTCTGGGAACAAAAAGACATTCTAGAAAAAGTCGAAGCCCGTATCTTACCCATGACGGAATTCAAAACCGTTTACACACGTATCGGCAAAGAACAAAACAGTGAAGAAGCCGAAGATATTATCGGTTCTGTCTCCCTTGAATTCAAAGACTGGCAGGAACGCCGCCCGGCAAACCAGATTTTGGCTGAGATTGCCGAACGGACCAAAGATATTGCCGGTATTGAAATCGATTTCCGCAAACAAGAAGAAGGGCCACCGACAGGCAAGCCCATCAACGTCCAGCTATCATCACGTAAAACCGATTTATTGCCCGATGCCATTGCCCGTATTCGAAACGGTCTGGAAAATATGGACGGCATGATGAACTTTGAAGATTCACGCCCTCTGCCCGGTATTGATTGGGAACTTAAAGTCGATCGATCACAAGCTGCCAAATTCGGTGCAGATATTGGCCTTGTTGGCAACTTCATCCAAATGACAACCACAGGTCTGAAATTGGGAGAATATCGCCCCGATGATACCGATGACGAAGTCGAAATCCGTGCACGCTTCCCAAAAGAAGACCGCACCATCGATCGCCTGAACGATATTCGGATCAACTCATCACTGGGCACCGTCCCTATTTCGAACTTTGTCACCCGTACCGCAGAACAACGTATCGGCAATGTCAACCGTGTCGATGGCTTCCGCGTTATGGCAGTCAAGGCAGACGTCCTGCCTAGTGTCAACGTCGATGCAAAATTAAAAGAGGTCAAAGCCTGGATTGCCCAACAAAATTTCGATCCCGCCATTAAAATCGATTATAAAGGTGAAGACGAAGAACAACGTAAAGCTCAGGAATTCTTAGGCAACGCCTTCGGTGTCGCCCTGTTCATCATGGCAATCATTCTTGTGACCCAGTTCAACAGTTTTTACAGTGCCTTTTTAATCCTGTCGGCTGTTATCATGTCCACTATTGGTGTCTTTATCGGCCTTTTGGTGACCGGACAACCATTCGGGATCGTTATGGGTGGGATCGGTGTCATTGCCTTGGCCGGTATTGTGGTGAACAACAATATTGTTCTCATTGACACCTTTGATCGCCTAAAACATGAAATGGGCAGTACTTTTGACGCCATTGTACTGACAGGGGCACAACGCATGCGGCCTGTTTTGTTGACAACCGTGACAACCATGCTGGGTCTGTTGCCTATGGTGATGCAACTCAATATCGATTTTATAAATCGCGACATCACACAAGGGGCACCTTCAACGCAATGGTGGTCACAACTGGCAACCGCAATTGTATTTGGTCTTGGGTTTGCGACGATTTTGACCTTGGTCGTCACCCCCTGTGCATTGATGCTGCGGTCGAACTTTCAAGACTGGCGCGAAACTCGTCGCCAGGCCCGCGAACAAGCGGACAGTTAATATTAAAGATATCTCGCACACTCTGTATCTCTAAAAATGAGACAGAGTGTGCGCACAATCATACCCCTTTCGTATTAATCCCTTTAGACTGTTAACTGTAAGGTGAAATTTAAACGAAAAGATAAGTCAAATGCGCCGCCCCCAACGCAGAAAACCCCGTTCAGAAAACCCGCTGAAACATATCGTACGAATATTTTTCTTTCTGGCACTGATCGTGTTGGTCCTTGGCGGGTTCGTCTATACAGTCCTGATAAAGGAACAACCACAAGAAGCCGACATACCGGCAAATTCCAAATATGCCCCCATTTTCGCAGAAGACCTTGGACAAACCCCGGAAGCCTTAAAAGCCAAATATCCGGATTTACTTTTGCGGACCAATCGGCTGGGCGTTTTGACCGGAAAACACGTTATGCGCGGGGCGCAATACACCATCTGGTTTGTTAAAAATCCTAATGAATACAAGGCCTTTCGCCTACAAGCCCAAAAAACATATCCGCATTTGAGCGAACCCGAAATCGCACAGGATTTCGCCAAACTTTACAGTCGCCCCGTTGATAGTACATGCAGTGGAAAAAGTGCCTATGCTGAAAACAAATGTCACTATAAATGGTGGATCCGTAAAAATGTGACACTGGACCTTTATAGCCGTTTTTTAAAGAATGACCGGGTTGAACTGAGTGCAATTTCAACAGACACCTATTTAACGTCAAAGCATTTCGATGCTGTAAAATCCGTACTTCCCACAGAGTAGCCAGTAAATAACTGTCAGTAGAAATTTGATGTTTCCTTCATCAATTTTCAAAACCACCTCTAATACCAACGATAAAAAAGGCCTGTTTTCTCTAACTCTTATGCACATTTGATAAGTTCAAAAGAACCGCTACCTTAGAACTTAGATGCAATATCAGTTAAAGGGAGGCCCCCTCCATGAATTCCGACCTGTCTTTTGTGATTGCCCTCGACGGCGCCCCTTATCCCGTTCAATTCGAAGCAGAAGTGCTGGATGAATTTCAACGCGACCATGTCGCCAGTATGGACCTGCAACTGCGTCAATTCGCCGATGAACAATTCGGTCCGACCTTTTATCTCGATCACCAAAACCGTCTTGGCATTGTCGCCCAACTTATTCGCGATGCCATGAAAGAAGAGAACGGCATTCTCATTGCAAAGTATGTCTTATGGATGGCGTCACATTATCCAGAAATTTCTGGAATTCGTATTCATGAAGACACATATGAATTTACAGCGAAGATTTTTGACGAAACAGTGCCGGAAGGTTGCTCCGTTCATTAGCGATTGCCAACCTTCGCGCGCCTGCCATAGATACGCGAAGGAAACCAATGGTGAAAGTTGGCAACTCCCCGTTCTGGCTGGACCAGACATTTGATGAAACCATGAGCTTGCTGGAGGAGGCGAAATATTACCATTCCTACCGCTTCCCCAAGCAAGTTACCCATTTAAACCCGTGTCAACGTCTTGAACTGACACGAGAATCTTTACGTATAACGTCCCGGCTTTCTCATATGATTTCATGGTTAATGCATGAAAAAGCCATTCTCAACGACGAAATTACCCGGCATGAATATCTGGAAAGTAACATCGCCTTGGCAGACGAAAGCATCTGTACCAGCACCTGCGAAGAAACCTTGGAAGATTGCCCAAAACGCTTACAAAGTCTGATGGATCGCAGCCTCTCCCTTTTTATCCGTGCTTCTCGCTTGGAAAAAATGCTGCGTCATTAAATTTTACGCTTTCAAGACACCTTCAACCAGATTAATCCAATAACTAGCCCCTACGTGCAGCATACGGTCATTAAAATCAAAACCCGGATTATGCAGTAAACAGCCACCCGGCGTGCCCCCTGTACCCAGCCAGACATAACAGCCCGGTTTTGCTTCCAACATATAAGAAAAATCTTCGGCTCCCATGCTGGGTATCGGATTTAAATCTACCTTTTCTTCGCCAACTGTTTGGGCCGCAACACGGGCACACATTTCACTTTGTTGCACATCATTAACCGTTGCCGGATACCCTTTGGCGTAAGTCAATTCAAAGGTTGCCCCATGTGCTTCGCAAATCCCTTTCACAATCCGGCGGATGCCCTTTTCCAGAATTTGGCGAACTTCGGGCGTAAAAGAGCGGATGGTCCCGCGCAATTGCACGTCATTGGGGATCACATTCCATGTATGCCCGGCATGAATTTGCGTCACAGATACTACGCCTGCGTCTTGCGGGTTTAATACGCGTGATGTCAAACTTTGTAAGGCAAGAACAATTTCACTGGCGACCACAACCGGGTCCAGCCCCAAATGCGGCATTGCCCCATGACATCCTTTCCCAATAATTCGAATATCCATTGTATCGCATGCCGCCATCAATGGTCCGGCTTTCACCGCCATTGTACCAGCCTCCATTTCCGGCCAGTTATGCATGCCATAAACAGCATCCGCCGGAAATAGATCAAACAACCCCTCTTCAACCATCACACGCCCGCCGCCTTCGTTTTCCTCGGCAGGTTGAAAAACAAAATGGACCGTGCCATTAAAATCGCGATTCTCGCATAAATAAGCAGCGGCGCCCAATAACATTGCCATATGCCCATCGTGACCACAGCCATGCATTTTCCCTTCATGGCGGGAGCTATGCGGCATATTGGAACATTCTGTCATATCCAGTGCATCCATATCCGCACGTAGCGCAATTGCAGGGCCGTCCCCATTTGTCAGGCTGGCCACAAGGCCTGTTTTTGCCAACCCGCTGTGAACCTTCAGTCCGAAAGATTCCAATTGTGTTTTCACATAATCGGCAGTTTGCACCTCTTCAAAAGCGGTTTCGGGATGCGCATGCAAATGATGACGCCATTGAACCATTTTAGAAACCAATGGATGATCTTGTGAAATTTTCATTAAACAGTCCTAATGGATTGAAGTTGTATGTGTTTAAGCCTATATTATGTTGCAATGCAAAACACAATATGTCGGCCTTTCAGCTTAAAGAGTATTTACCATGACACGCATGTCCGTTCCAAACGTTAAGAACAGTATCGATCGCGCCATTCATGCCGTTGAGGGACGCATGACCAACGGCCTGTCGCCCGCCTCCATCATGGTGGCCTACTTCGACTGGTTGGTCCATATGGCCCATTCACCGGGTAAAGTCAGCGAAATGTCTGAAAATTTTGCCCGCAAAACAGTCGATTTTAATATCTGGGCGGCCCGTGCCACGATGGATCCTGATCTGCCAGATTTTATTCAACCCTTGCCGGAAGACCGTCGTTTCCGTTCTGAAGAATGGAAAAAATTTCCCTTTAATGTCATCGCCCAAGGTTTTCTGTTGAAAGAACAATGGTGGCATTACGCAACAATGGGAATTCCCGGTGTATCCAAACACCATGAAAGCATGGTGCATTTCGGTGCCCGTCAATGGCTGGATATTATTTCTCCGACAAACTTTTTTGCAACCAACCCGCATGTTCTGAAAACCACAGTCGAACAAGGGGGGCAAAACCTTGTCAAAGGCGCTGAAAACTTCTGGAATGAAGTCATGCGCAACATTGTGGACGAACACAATACCGCCGATAGTGAATATAGCGTCGGCAAGAATCTTGCTGTTACCAAAGGTAAAGTTGTTTATCGCAACCGTCTGGTCGAACTGCTCCAGTATGAACCCACCACCAAAAAAGTCGATGCAGAACCCGTGCTGATCGTACCGGCATGGATTATGAAATATTATATTCTTGATCTGTCCCAATATAATTCATTGGTGAAATATCTGGTCGATAAGGGACATACTGTCTTTATGGTATCCTGGCATAACCCGACGGCCCAAGATCGTGATCTCGACATGGAAGATTACGTCACACAAGGCGTTATGGAGTCTTTAAAAGCGGTTACAACTATTGTGCCGGATCAAAAAGTCCACGGCGTTGGCTACTGTCTGGGCGGTACCCTTCTTACCATCGCCGCTGCTGCAATGGCGCGGGACGAAGATGACCGTTTCAAAACCATCACCCTATTCACCACGCAAACCGATTTCAGCGAAGCTGGTGAATTGATGTTGTTTATCGACGAAAGCCAGATTTCCTACATGGAAGACATGATGTGGGATCAGGGCTATCTGGATACCAAACAGATGTCCGGTGCCTTCCAGCTGTTACGTTCTTTTGATCTTGTATGGTCAAAAATGGTATCGGAATATCTGCTTGGCGAACAACCGCGCGTCAACGATTTAATGAGCTGGAACGCAGATGCAACCCGTATGCCTTACAAGATGCACACACAATATCTGCGTCGTCTGTTCCTTGATAACGACTTAGCGGCCGGACGTTTTGAAGTTGGCGGCAAACCCATTGCCGTCTCCGATATCCGGACCCCTATTTTTGCAGTTGCCACAGGGAAAGACCATGTGGCCCCGTGGAAATCTGTTTATAAAATCCATCAACTGGTCGATACCGATGTGACCTTTGTTCTAACCAACGGCGGACATAATGCCGGAATTGTAAATGAACCGGGCCACCCACGTCGCCATTATCAGATTGGTACCAAACTGGATAACGACAAATTCGTCCCGCCTGCAGAATGGGCAGAACGCCACCCTGTTGTCGAAGGATCCTGGTGGGAACCGTGGGAAGCATGGTTGACAGAACATTCATCCGGTAAAGTAACCCCACCTCAGGTCGGTACAAAGGGGGGGGATTACGACCCCATTTGCGAGGCACCTGGCACCTATGTATTTGAAGAATAATTAAGTTCTTCCTTTCCCTCCATCTCAATAAAAAAAGCCCTTTGCGAACATCTTGCAAAGGGCTTTTTTATTTCCTTGAAGTTACATGAATTAAAAACAATATAAACAAAGTAGATATAATTCCGGGAAAGAAATGCCATGCAATACAGCCCAGAAAAACATGACAAAGCCACCCTTTTCAATCATATGCAGGCCTTTCGAACCTTATCGCGCAGTCCTGCCGTTTTGTGCGGAGACCTTTATCATGCAATGGAAGATATCGTTCATACCCTAACACAGGCCCTTCCCCATGCACGGATCGGTATCTGGACTGTAGACGAAACACAAAAAGGTCACTGGCAATGCCTTGCATCAAACGAACCGGCACAACCTTTTCTAAAAAGTGCGGAACTTTGCGACCTGATAGATATATTGGATCGAGAATTTATTTATACCGTGGACAATACCGTCACGTTGCCCAAACGCAGTCTCGCCCCCTTACATTTTTTTGATCGTCCCATTTGTGCACAACTTTGTGCTGGCATTCAAATTGATGCGCAAACCAAAGGGATTGTCTGTTGTGAATTCGAACATACCGCGCACCGATGGTCGATTGATGAGATTTATTTTACGGAATCCATCGCCAATTTCACCTCCCTCTTTCTTAGTGATTATAACCGGCGTCGAGCGGAAATGAAATTATTTGACGCCATGTGCAACGACCGTCTCACCGGGTTGGCCAATGCCTCCCATTTTATTCAAACATTGAAAAGCAAAATTGAACAACGTGGTGAAACACCCCTTCTGCTCGCCTTGCTGGATATCCGCGGATTTCGTCACATTAACGACATTCACGGTCACGATTTTGGTGATGAAATTCTAAAAAAAATGGCGATAGAACTGACACGGCGTTTACCCGATGCCTTGATCGGTCGAACTGCCAGCAACGAATTCATTATCGCGCGTCATATTGAAGACATTGAAGTTCTCACCCATACCAATAACGAACTTACACACCTACTCCAATGCGATTTACAAATCCGAGACGAACATATAACGCTTGAATCTTCAATCGGGACGGCGCTTTATCCCGATAATGCAACACGCATCAAAAGTTTGATCCGCAAATGTGATATTGCCTTGTTCAAAGCAAAAGAAACCTCGCGTGCCGGATTTATCACCTATAATGCACAATTAGGGCATGACTACGTTCAGCATATTCATCTCAAAAAACGCCTTAAGGCAGCTATTCAAGACAAAACCTTCGTCAATTACTATCAACCGAAAATCAATCTTGCAACGCATGCCATCACATCTGGTGAAGTTCTTATTCGTTGGCAAGACAAACATGGTAAATTTGTCCCGCCTTCCGACTTTATCCCCATTGCAGAACGAACCGGCATGATCAACGCCGTTGGACATCTTGTGCACAACAACATATGCAACGATCTGAACTTAATCCATGATTTCAATCGCTGTCACCATACCCTTGCGATTAACGCCAGTGTTCACGAATTACGCGACCCCAATTACGTCGATCATTTACTGGATTGCACACAAATCTGCTGTCTTCACCCAAACCAGTTTGAGATCGAAGTCACGGAAAGCACGTTTCTGGATGAAGATTACATCACCCACAACAATTTAAAACGCCTGCAACGACAAGGGTTTTCACTGGCTTTGGATGACTTTGGAACGGGGTATTCGTCCCTGTCTTACCTCAAACAAGTACAATTTGATACGATCAAAATTGACCGTAGTTTTGTTAAAAATATCCACCAATGTCCACAAAACCGTGAAATCACTACTTCACTGATTAAGCTCTTTCACACGATGGGCTGCAAAGTGGTCGCCGAAGGTGTTGAAGAAGTTGAGGAAGCTCGTGTATTACGCGACCTAGACTGCGATTTCGCCCAAGGCTTTCTTTATGCCAAACCCATGAAGATTGACCACTATACTCAATACCTTGATTGCTCGCCTCTCTCCCCAAAACCTCTTGTTTATGAAATTTAATTCATCTCTCGCCCATCATCGCGTAATACGACATAAATCGCAGGGATAACCAACAACGTCAACGCAGTTGAGGAAAACAGACCGAACACCAGCGATATAGCCAGACCCTGAAAAATCGGATCGGCGAGGATAAAGGCTGCCCCAATCATAGCTGCCGCAGCTGTCAGGAAAATTGGCTTGAACCGGATCATACCAGCTTCCAACAAAATATTGCGCAACGGGCGACCATCATTAATTCGATGCCGAATGAAATCCACCAACAAGATGGAATTTCGTACAATAATCCCCGCTAATGCAATAAAGCCGATCATAGATGTTGCCGTAAATGGCGCAGAAAACAACCAGTGCCCCAGTACAATCCCGATCAAAGTCAACGGCACCGGAACAAGGATCACCAACGGCAACCTGAAACTCCCGAATTGGCCGACAACCAACAGATAAATCGCCAGAATAGCCACCCCAAAAGCAGCGCCCATATCGCGAAAGGTCACATAGGTAATTTCCCATTCCCCATCCCACAAAAAGGTCACGTCATTTTCATTGGCAGGCTGTCCGTGGTATTTCAGGGCAACGGATCCCAGTTCTCCCCAATCTGCCTGCTCAATGGCCTCTTCCACCGCAAACATCCCATATATCGGAGCTTCATAACGTCCTGCCAGTTCAGCTGTGACCATTTCCAAGGCATAGCCATCACGTCGGAAAATAGGATAGGATGCTTTTTCACGCACAATCTGTACAACTTCGCCCAGTTCCACATTACCGGACGCCGACGGGATGGGGGTTGATAACAGGCGTTGTGACATATACAGGTCTTCTTTGGGCAGGCGTACCATAATTTCCATCGGATCAGTGCCTTCCCCGCGATGGGAATATCCGACACGCACCCCACCCAACAGCGCTGCGAGTGTGTCATAAACGGCTTCTTGTTCAACCCCATGATATTCAAGGCGCTGCTGGTCAATTTCCAAACGCAGACGGTCGCTGGGCACGCCGAAACTGTCATCTACATCTACGATAAAATCAATCTCTTTAAAA
Organism: Terasakiella sp. 4MB5A; assembly: GCF_050058155.1. GTDB lineage: Bacteria > Pseudomonadota > Alphaproteobacteria > Rhodospirillales > Terasakiellaceae > Terasakiella > Terasakiella halodenitrificans. The sequence goes on from NZ_CP188815.1 coordinate 2,677,073, forward strand.
ATTGCGCGCAATTTACTTGCCGCCTCGCGCCGGGTTTGTCCATCCGGTCCGTAAACTTCGGTCAATAAAGTCGCCATGACAGGTGGCCCCGGTGGGACTTCGACCACTTTCAACGATGTACCGTCCGGTGTGTTCACATTTTTCAGGCGGTCACGGACTTCCAATGCAATTTCGTGGCTTTCACGATCTCGGTCATGTTTGGGCCGTAAATTAAGCTGAACATCACCCAATTCAGGTTTATCACGCAGATAATAATGGCGCACCAACCCATTAAAGTTAAAGGGCATGGACGTTCCGACATAAGCCTGCATATTCAGCAATTCAGGAATATCTTTTAACTGTTCGGCAACGTCATGTGCAACACGGTCCGTCATTTCCAAACTGGCCCCTTCGGGCAGATCAATTACCACCTGAATTTCAGATTTATTATCAAACGGCAACAGTTTGACAGTTACGCTTTTGGTATAAAATAACCCGCAAGCCGCAATTGTCGCCACCCCGACAATGATCAGCAGCTTTTTCGATTTGCTGCGATCTTCAATGATGGGACGGGCAAAGCGTTCGTAAAAACGCCCCATCTTACCCCCATCCAGATCATGAGCGTGACTGCCTTCTTCCAGCATACGACCACGCAATAACATCAACAACCACGGTGTTATGATCACAGCGACAAAGAAAGAAAACAACATCGCCGCTGAAGCATTAGCCGGGATCGGGCTCATATACGGCCCCATCAGACCGGAGACAAACATCATCGGCAACAAGGCGGCAACAATGGTCAAGGTTGCGATAATTGTCGGGTTTCCGACTTCTGCCACCCCTTCAATTGCCGCTTGTAACGGGGGGCGTCCGTCTTTCATATTCCAATGCCGTACGATGTTTTCAACCACAACAATGGCATCATCGACCAAAATCCCGATAGAAAAAATCAGGGCAAACAGGCTGACCCGGTTAATCGTATAGCCCATCAGGTAAGAGGCAAATAACGTCAACAAAATCGTTGTCGGGATAACAACCGCAACCACGACCGCCTCGCGCCAGCCAACCGTAAAGAAGATCAGGATCACAATAGAAACGGTTGCCAGCCCCAAATGGAACAGCAATTCATCCGCTTTTTCCGTTGCCGTCTCACCATAATTTCGGGTGACATCCACATTGATATCTGCGGGAACAAGTTTCCCCTGTACTGTTTCAAGACGTTTTAGGATACCCTCTGCCACAAAAACCGCATTGGCCCCTTGACGTTTGGCAAAAGCCAATGTAACAGCGGGTTTGCGCACCAGCGTTCCATCATCGCGTTTTTCCATCTGCCAGACACGTTTTTCTTCTTCACGCGCACCGACAACGACAGAAGCCACATCTTTAATATAAACAGGACGACCATCATGACTGGTCAGCAACAACAATCCAACATCCGGTATGCCTTGCAACGTTTGCCCGGCAACAACAGGCACAGATTGATTGGCCTCGCGTAGGCGACCGATCATAAAAGAACGGTTGGCATGCTGAATTTTTTCGATCAACTGGTTCAAGGAAATACCGTAAAGCGCCAGTTTTTCCGGGTCCGGTTCCACCCTGATTTGATCCGCACGTCCCCCAACGATATAACTGAGGCCCACATTATCAACCTTGACCAATTCATGCTGCAACTCATCAGCCAGAGTATGCAAACCATTATCTGTCCAACGTTCTGCAACCTCGTTTTTCGGGGAAAGGGTCAAGGTGACAATCGCCACATCATTAATGCCACGCCCAACGATCAAGGGTTCCGGTATTCCTAAAGGCAACCGGTCCAGATTTGCCCGAATATTTTCATGAACACGTAAAATGGCGTCATCTTCGCTGGTGCCGACTAAAAAACGTGCCGTTACAACAACCTGATCATCTTGTGTTTGGGAATAGACATGTTCAACGGCATCAATCCCTTTGATAATATCTTCCAACGGTTCACTGACCAGTTCGACCGCATCTGCGGCTTTCAATCCATTTGCGGAAACCAGAATATCCACCATCGGAACGGAGATTTGCGGTTCCTCTTCACGTGGTAGCATAACCAAAGCCACCATACCGACAACCAACGAAGCGAGTAATAACAGGGGCGTCAAGGGTGATGTAATGAACACCTTGGTAATATAACCGGAAATGCCGAGCTTCATAGCTGCCCCCCGATCAACATATCACCATCTTGCAAGCCGGATAAGATCTCGATTTTATCCCCAATGTGACGGCCCGGCTGTACGACAATTTCGCGATTACCTTCCAACACGACAAAATACAAACCATATCGGGTAAAGACAAAGCGTTGCGGGACCAGATACGTTGCACGTTTCCCTGTCGAGACATAAACGCGGATGCGTTCTCCGATAAAATAATCCCCCAATCCGGCGACTTCCACATCTGCGACCACACGCCCATTGCGCATTTCCGGGTAAACTTGACGCACAACACCTTGACTTTCCTCGACGGCGGCCTGCGTTATAGAAACCAGATCACCTTTACGGATAAAGCGGGCATGACGTTCCGGGACTTCAATGCGTAAAATATAAGTTTCATCGGCGATATTGGCGATTGCTTCGCCCGGCATCACAACCACACCTGTTGTCACATTGACGCGAATAACCCGCCCATTGGATGGCGATAAGACGGATCCTTCGCGTTCACGCTGCAAGATCAATTCCCGGTCACTTTCCATCGCTTTCAGGTTTTTTACCACCACATCCAGATTGGTGCGTGCTTCATCCAATTTGGCTTGCGAACCGGCCCCGGTTTTGCGCAATCGCTGAGCACGATCCAGCCCGATTTCCGCCAGTTTACGTTCCGCCTGCAAGGATGCCCTTCGTGCTTCTAGCGCCTGTTTTTCAAGATTGATTTTTTCATCTACCACGCGAGCAATGATCTGCCCGGCACGAACAGCACTGCCTTCATCAACAAGAAGTTCAACAATGGTTCCACCGATACGCGCACGCGCCGGTGTCATATCGACTGTTTGCACCGTTGCCAACACGGCTTTTCTATCATTGATTTCTTCACGGGCAACCGCATAGCTTTCTTGTGCAAAAACAGAAGAAATTTGCAGAGTGCCCACAACAACCAAACTGATAGCGCCAAACCATTTCATCGAAAAACTCCTTGATACAAATCGTATTGACAAATGTATCACAGATAGCTAAATTAGCAACTATGAATATTGATGTTTTTAAAGATAAAGCGATTGCCGCATCAGAGTTGCTCAAAATCATGGGCAGTGAACGACGCTTGATGATCCTGTGCCAATTGGGCAGAGGGGAAAAATCGGTCGGGGAATTAGAAAGCCTGATTGGTTTGAAACAATCTGCCCTATCACAACATCTTGCAAAACTCAGAGCACAGAAACTGGTCAAAACCAGACGAGAGTCTCAAACCATTTTCTATTCGCTGGCTTCTCGTGAAGTCGAACAGATTATCATGACCTTATACGGGCTTTATTGCCCAACGGATCAAAATGAGGATATATCCAATGACGATTGATCGCCTTGTAATGGCCTTTGCCGGCGGCGTTATCCTGCTGTCGCTTGCCTTGACTTTTTTTGTCCACCCCAATTTCTGGTGGCTGACAGCCTTCGTCGGGGCCAACATGTTTCAAGCTGCCTTTACAGGTTTTTGTCCCTTGGCAAAAATATTGAAAAAATTTGGCGCACAGCCCGGTGCAGCTTTCAACTAGGCCACAACATATCTTTAACGGGCAAAATTCGGGGTATCTTCTTCGATATCGTGGGGATCCTGATGGATCAGGATTTCCGCGTCCGGGTACAATATGCGCAAAGACGCCGCAACTTCGTCTGCGATTTCATGACAATCACGCAATGCCATGTCCCCATCCAGTTCCAAATGCAATTGAATAAACTGTTGTGGCCCGCTGGAACGTGTTCTTAAATCATGCATTCCATTGACCTTGGCATGAGCACGAACGCATTTTGCAATTTCCTTACGCTCTTCGTCAGGAAATTCCCGATCCATCAACAGATCAAAGGCATCCATTGCAATTTCGCGCACACTCCACAAAATATAAGCGGCAATCACCCCGGCGATCAGTGGATCAAACCACAACCATCCCGTATAGGCCGAAACCAGTAGCGCCACAATAACACCCGCATTCACCAGAATATCGGTCATATAGTGCAAGGAGTCCGCAGAAACCGCCACAGAACGGGTTTTGCGTACCACGTAACGTTGAAAACTGACCAACCCGATTGTCAATACAATCGACAACACCATGACCACAATGCCCATATCACTGTTTTCAATGGCGCGCGGTTGGATAAATCGACGTCCGGTTTCCACAATCAAAAACAAGGCAGAGGCAAAAATAAAGCCCGACTGCATCAACCCGGCCAAAGGTTCTGCCTTGCCGTGACCAAAACGATGTTCGCGGTCCGCAGGTTGCAAGGCATAATGAACGGCAATCAAGTTGACCAATGACGCCCCGACATCCAGAACAGAATCAATCAAAGTCGACAACAGACTGACAGAATCCGTTGCCAGCCATGCGTAAAACTTCACCACAATCAGGATTGAGGCCACAGCCACGGACGCATAGGTCGCCAGACGCATCAAGCGCGGTTTATTCAGTTCTTCCGGGCTGATATTCACAATTCAATGGCCTTATCTGATTTTAATTAAGGGAATAAGCGCACCACGTCCCAGCCGTCATCTTTCATTTTATAAACAATACGGTCATGGAGTCGAAATTTTTGATCCGCCCAAAATTCAATTTGGCGTGGTTTAAGGCGGAAACCGGACCAAAAATCCGGGCGTGGAATTTCACCGATACCGAATTTCGCTGTATATTCAGCAACGCGTTTTTCCAGTTCCCAGCGCCCTTCCATTTCTTGTGATTGTTTAGACGCCCACGCCCCGATACGGCTGACACGCGCACGGCTTTGAAAATAAGCATCGGCCTCTTCTGCACTGACAGGTTCGATAGAACCTTCGACGCGGACCTGTTTGCGCAAGGATTTCCAATGCAAACACAAGGCTGCATTCGGGTTTTCATGTAATTCACCCGCTTTACGACTGCCAAGGTTGGTATAAAAGACAAACCCTTTATCATCAGCCCCTTTTAACAAAACCATACGGACAGAAGGAATGGCATCCTTGGTTGCCGTTGCCAAAGACATCGCAGTCGGGTCATTGATTTCAGTTTTTTCGGCCTCTGCCAGCCACTCATGGAACAAAGAAATGGGATTAGGGCTTTGCGTCACGGCTTTACTGTCCTAAATTATAAGAAACGATTAAAGGGTTCGCCCCTAATGAACGTCTTAGATAGGCGTTTGTCAACCCGCATGAAAGGTTAAAGATCATGTCTGTTTCCAAATTTGCTTGTGCAATTGCCGCCGTTTCCATGCTTGGTGCCTGTCAAACAACAATGGAAGACAATCCGAAACAAACCGTCGGCACCATCATCGGTGCGGTCGGCGGTGCCGTAATCGGGTCCAACCTTGGTAAGGGAAAAGGCAGTCTTGTCGGTGTCGCACTGGGCACATTAGCGGGCGCATGGCTTGGTAGTTCCATCGGTCAATCCATGGACGAGCTGGACCGTATGAAAATGGCAAACGCCACACAGAACGCACTGGAACATAAATCCGTTGGACAAACATCCACGTGGTCCAACCCCGACACGGGCAATTCCGGTCGCATTACCCCGACAAAAACCTATTACGAACCGGGCGCAAAAGAACCGTGCCGCGAATACAGCAACACAGTCACCATTGACGGTCAGCTTGAAACCATAACCGGGACAGCCTGCCGCAGACCGGACGGAACATGGCGAACCGTTGACTAAAGTCGCAGAGCAGATTATTTATGCGCGAAAAATAAGCGGCATTACAGGATAGAGTCCGACGATGAAAGACCCATATAGAGTTCTTGGTATCCCCAAAGATTCAACAAAAATCGATATCAAAGCAGCCTATCGTAAACTCGCACGCCAAAATCATCCTGATTTGCACCAGGGCGACACCAAGGCCGAAGAACGTTTCAAAGAAATTCAGGCCGCCTATCAATTGCTGTCCGATGATGATAAACGCAATCAATATGATCGTGGACAGATCGATGCCGAAGGCAATCCGACCTTTCGTTCTGGTGGTTTTGGCGGGCAACGTCGCGGCGGCAATGCCGGCGGGTTTGGCGCGGGTGGCTTTCACGATATATTCAAGGATTTTGCCAATCAGGCCCGTGGACAAAAAGCCAAGGAAGACCCCTTCGCCGATTTAGGGCGCGGGTTCGGTGGCGGCTTTGATTTTGGTGGCGGCTTCGGCGAAGAAACCCATCCGCAAAGAAAAGGGGCAACGGTCAATTGCTGGCTGGAACTGACTTTTTCTGAGGCCGCACGCGGGTGTAAAAAAACAGTGCGCTTGCCCACCGGAAAAGAACTGAGTGTCAACGTCCCAGCCGGTTTTGAAGATGGTCAATCTTTGCGACTAAAAGGCCAAGGCATGCCGGGCCTGAACGGTGCGCCCAGTGGCGATGCAATGGTCGAAATTCACATCAAGCCGGACCCAATGTTTTCGCGCAAAGGCAACGATATCCATCTTGATTTACCGATTACCGTCCCCGAAGCGATCATGGGGGCAAAAATCGAAGCCCCAACCATCGATGGTCCTGTGCATGTCAAAGTCCCAGAACATGCAAATTCCGGTACAACCCTGCGCCTGCGTGGCAAAGGCATCAAAGCAAAAGATGGCACACGCGGCGACCAATATGTCAAATTACGCGTCATGCTGCCGGAAAAATCCGATAAAGAATTTATTGAATTCGTCAAAGGCTGGGCAGAACGCAAACCTTATAATGTGCGTGCAAAAAAATCCTGATTTTTCTTTAGGTTTTAAGCAGCCATCTGTATGCTTCCATAAGTTAGTTAATAAAACGATGGATCGGTTTGATGCGCGCACTTTTTTCAATATTTTTACTTTTGGCGTTATCCGCCTGCGTCAATAATTTTGACAAGTATTATACCGCAAACGGCACAACGCCAACACCATATAACACGCTCCCCCCTTCTGGTGAGATCAAGATTATTTCGGTCTCTCAAAAAAAAGGGAAAGAGACACTCTATAAAATGCTGGAAAATGGATACAGCTATATTGGAAACTCCAGTTTCAATGGAGAACTTGGTGACAAGGCCCAATTAAAGACAGTTGCGAAGAAAGTCGGTGCCGAACTGGTCGTTTATGCAACAGCCATGACGGACAAAGAATCCAAAACCTTCGCATTATCGACACCGGATACGCAAACAACCTATCATTCCGGCAGCTTTAACGATTATTCAAGCGGTTATTCACCGACATATTATTCCGGGACAAGTACAACATACACGAAAAAAACAACCTACATCCCCTACACCGTCACTAACTATGACCAAGAGGCCATGTTTTTCGCCAAAAAACGCCCTGGTGGACTGGGGTTATATGTCCGCGACCTGACCAAAGAACAACGCAAACAGGTCAATAGCAATATGGGCGCTTTTGTAACGGTTGTGGTTAAAGATTCTTCTGCCTTTCGCGCCAATATCATGCAGGACGATATCCTGCTGGGTATCCGCGAAGTTCCCATTAAAGATGCCCAGCATTATGTCGAACTTGCCCGAAAGGAAATCGGGCAAAAGAAAGTTCCCATTACGTTTTGGCGAGATGGTGAAATCTACACACTTTACGTCGATATTGACGACTACGACTTTTCTGATTTAAAACCTCAATCCTGATGGTTGAAATTTATGTCGATGCAGATGCCTGTCCGGTAAAGGATGAGGTTCTTAAAGTGGTTGCAAGACGAAATGTCAAAGTGCATTTCGTCTCTAACCAATGGCTTCGCTTGCCACAAAGCACACTGATCAACATTGTGGTCGCCCCGCAAGGCCCTGACGAAGCCGACAACTGGATCGCAGAACATATTCAAGAGAACGATATCTGCATCACAGGGGATATTCCGCTGGCTGATCGTTGCATCAAAAAAGGGGCCGATGTCCTTGGACATAACGGCAAAACCTTTACACCGGACAGTATCGGGATGGCACTTGCCACACGGGATTTAATGACCCATCTGCGCGACATCGGTGAAATTGACGGGGGCGGCAATCGCCCCTTTTCAAAGAATGATCGCTCGCGTTTTTCCAGCACACTGGATACGTTGGTTCAAAAACGGCTTTAACGCGCGATTATTCCTGCCAGATAAATCCATCAAATGTATAGATTTCAGGGAAAATGCCGATTTCATAATACAACTGCGCAATTTGGCGAAATTTATCCGCCGTCACATTGCCCAAATCAACCCCGTCTTTATACGCCAACTTGCGCAATTCCTGCCCTTCAAAGATTAAACTTTCAACCGATTTATTCTGTCCGTTGTAGCTTTTCTTTATAACCTGAACCGTTTCTTCAATATGATTAAACGCATAAGCCCAACCCATCAATGAAGCTTCACGAAAGGCTTTTACGCGTTTAGGATTTGCACGAATTTCATGTTCGGATGTAAACAGTAAATCACCATAAAAAGCCTGCCCATAATCTTTCGGGGCAAAACCATTAAAGGCTATCCCTTTTTCTTTCAAAAGAAAGGGTTCATTTGAAATATAACACGCCATTGCATCGGTATGACCTAATATTAAATCATCCAGATTATAGCTGTGCTTTTGACGGATGATATCAAAGGCACGCACCCCTTCTTGCTGCAACATGCCCATTGTAGCCGCAGCCCCTAATTCATCAGGGGTAATCATGATCTTTCGTCCGATCAAATCGGATATATTTTCAATCCCCGTATCTTTTCTTGTTAAAAGAACAGAAGGTGTATCCTGAAAGATCGCAGCCAGTACGACAACGGGTTTGCCTTGGACACGTGCCGCCAACAACGAAGACCGCCCCGTTCCGTAGGTTGCTTTTCCCGTTAAAACCTGTGTGACGACATCATTAGATTCAAAAGTAAACGGCTGTATGGAAACCTCCAGTCCATAATCGTTATAGAACCCTTTTTCCTTCGCCATATAATATCCGGCAAATTGAAATTGATCTAACCACTGGAGTTTCAAGCTCACTTTTTCATAGGCATAGACTGTTTGAGTTTGCAAAAGAAAGACAAACAACAGCACCAAGGTCCGTTTTAAACGCATTTCATTTTCTTCGACGCAATGTTCCTTTTGATTATTATAAAGATGAACTAAACCCAACCAAAAATCAACATAACTAAATGGGAAATCAATCCATAATATCGTATAATGTTTTCTCCATCGCTTTCATGCGAGCCATTTCTGCCTCTTTAAGAGCTTGAGAGGCTCGCGCCCCGATAGATGGATTTTCAAGATCCAATCCCAAGACAGTGTAGAGCTCATTCAATTGCGCATTTTGCAAATCACGAGCCAGCACCCATTTATCATCCTGACTTAAAGCCACAAAACCAGCCTTTTTCAAGGCTTTCATCACAACAGAGGCCACATGCGTCCCTAATTCCCGGTTTAATATTTTATCCGATAATGCGCCGCCTTTGACGTGCTGTTCTTTTAAAAGACGCAACGCATGCAACGCCGCCGCCATTTTGTCCGACGGTGAAATAATCTTTCCATTACGAAAAGCATTTCTTCCCCAGTCTTCCAACGTCGCCGTCAATAACGCCCCAATCAAGACCACCGCCCATGTGAGATACATCCAGATGAGAAAAATGGGGATTGTTGCCAAGACGCCATAGATCGCCTGATAGGACGGAAAATGAGAAACATAAAGCCCAAATAATTTCTTTAAAACCGCAAAAAAGAAACCCGCTGTCACCCCCCCGATAATGCCGTTTCGAAAAGAAATTGTCCGATTGGGCACAAAAACATAGAAAAAAGTCAACGCCGCCATCATCATTACATTAGGTAGGATCACACTGGCAAACGACGATACATTGATCCCGCCGACACCGCTGACATCCACCCAATTGGTCAAGGCATAAAAGTATGTCGATAAGGACAAACTGGCCCCCATTAACAGCGGCCCCAATGTCATCAAGGCCCAAAACATCAACAAACGCGAAACAAAGGGTCTTTTTTCACGCACCCTGAAAATTCGGTTCATGGCATCTTCGATTGTGGACAGCAACATAATCGCCGTCACGCCTAAACCAACGATGCCTACCGTTGTCATACCGCCTGTTTTTTCAGTGAAGGTTTGCAGATATTTTGCAACCGCATCCCCAGCTGCGGGGACAAAGTTCTCAAACACATAAGCTTGTAACTGATGCTGCACCCCATCAAAGGCAGGAAAGGCCGCAAAAATCGCAAAACTGATCGCCATCAACGGCACCAGTGATAACAAAGACGTATAACTCAACGATGCCGCAATACGCAGACATTGGTCTTCCCCGAAGCGACGCAGGATCAATGACCAGATTTGTGCAAGATTTGTCATATCAAACGACATTTTTTTAGAAGCGCCCATTTTTTGTTACCGACTGTTACTAAAAACTTTAAAATTGTGACGAGAGAATTCTTTCCCCTTTGCTGATAATATCCTATACAAAGTTCAAAGAATTATTGAAGCTTTCTTTGAAAAAAGGCTAAAAGAGCTTCAATTATCATAGTTACAGAAGTTTGAAGTGAGGATGTCATGACTGTGCCTGCGCTTATGGCTGGTAAAAAAGGCCTGATTATGGGAGTCGCCAACGAGCGTTCAATCGCTTGGGGCATTACAAAAGCACTGAGAGAACAAGGTGCGGAACTGGCTTTCACCTATCAAGGCGATGCGTTGCTCAAACGCGTTGCCCCCTTGGCCGAGTCTGTTGGTTCTAACATTATGCTGCCGTGCGATGTCACTGATCAAGACAGTATTGATGCTGTTTTCGATACACTTGAAGAAAAATGGGGCAAATTGGACTTTGTCCTCCATGGAATCGCCTATTCCGATAAATCGGAACTCAAAGGCCGCTACGTGGATACAAGCCGCGACAACTTCCTGCAAACAATGGATATCTCGTGTTTCTCTTTCACAGCTGTTGCCAAACGTGCCGCCGCCATGATGAATGAAGGCGGGGCGCTTGTGACCCTGACCTATTATGGATCGGAGCGCGTCACCCCGCATTATAACGTCATGGGCGTTGCCAAGGCTGCGTTGGAAGCATCCGTTCGCTATCTGGCAGAAGACCTTGGCAAAGATAAAATTCGTGTCAATGCCCTGTCTGCCGGTCCGATGAAAACACTGGCGGCCAGCGGGATTGGCGATTTCCGCTACATCCTGAAATGGAACGAGCTAAACTCCCCACTTCGTCGCAACGTCACCTTGGAAGACGTTGGTGGTGCCGGCCTTTACCTGCTGTCCAACCTGTCTTCCGGTGTCACAGGTGAAACCCACCACGTTGATTGCGGTTATCACATCGTCGGGATGAAGGCGGTGGACGCCCCCGATATTGCGACTTCTTAAACGATCAAAAGGCCAAATAAATGTCCGGTAACCGTTTCGGTCACGTTTTCAGCTTCACCACTTTCGGCGAAAGCCACGGTCCCGCCATTGGCTGCGTTGTCGATGGGGTTCCCTCGCAAATTGAATTGAGCGAAGAAGACATTCAGGTTTGGCTGGAAAAACGTAAACCCGGCACCAGCCGTTTTACCACACAACGCAAAGAACCGGACGAAGTTCGCATTCTCTCTGGTGTGTTTGAAGGTAAAACAACCGGCACATCCATTGGTCTGGAAATCATCAATACGGATCAACGATCCAAAGACTACGGCGAGATCAAAGATAAATTTCGTCCCGGTCACGCCGATTATACCTATTGGGAAAAATACGGTATCCGCGATTACCGTGGTGGTGGCCGATCCAGTGCACGCGAAACCGCCATGCGGGTCGCTGCCGGGGCTATTGCACGCAAAGTCTTGGGTGACGCGATCGACATTAAAGGCTATCTGGTTCAAATCGGCCCCCATAAAATTGATCGTACCCGCTTTGACTGGGCAGAAATTGACAACAACCCCTTCTTCTGCCCCGACCCGGTTATGGCAAAAGATTGGGAAACCTATCTGGATGGCATCCGCAAGGACGGTTCCTCCATCGGGGCGGTTCTTGAAATCGTTGCCAAAGGCGTTCCCGTTGGTTGGGGGCAACCGGTTTATGACAAACTGGATGCAGATCTCGCCAAGGCTATGATGTCGATCAATGCGGTCAAAGGTGTCGAAATTGGTGACGGTTTTGATGCCGCTAGCCTGAATGGTGTAGAAAATGCCGACGAAATCCGCATGGGGAAAGATGGCAAACCTGTTTTTCTATCCAACCATGCAGGTGGGATCTTGGGCGGTATTTCCAGCGGACAGGACATTGTTGTACGTGTGGCCATTAAACCCACCAGCTCCATTCTGGTGGAACGTAAAACCATCGACATTCACGGTAACGAATGTAACCTGATCACCAAAGGGCGCCATGATCCTTGCGTCGGTATTCGCGGTGTGCCTGTGGCCGAAGCCATGATGGCCTGCGTTCTGGCCGATCATATGATGTTGCACCGCGCCCAGCAGGGTTAAGTCCTGTGGCTGGGGCGGGCCTTTTTCAAAAAACGCGACAGGCCTATCGCCTGTTCTACCCGTTGGCGGCACTCCACGCTGCGCTTTCCATTCCCCTCTGGATCATCAGTTATCTGGGGCTTGTGGACTTGAGCCTAAGTGCACAGGATCATGCCCATGAGATGATTTTCGGTTTTGCACTTGCCGTTATGACCGGATTTTTGCTGAACGGTGTCAAAAAGATTAATCTGGTCTTTTTAACTGTCCTGTGGATGGCGGGGCGGATCGCTTTATTTTTTCCAGACCTCCCCGCTTTACTCACGGCAGCCCTTTATATTTCCTTCCCGGTTTTACTCGCTATACTGGCCGCTGTTCCGTTATTCAAGAATGCGAAAAGCTGGCGAAACCTTGCCTTTGCCCCCATTTTAACCGCCTTTAGCATCGGTGAGACTCTTTTTCAACTCGGACGAATGAACATCTGGGACTTAGGCGAAGAACGCAGCTTGATCTTTGGGCTCAATCTGATTTGTGCGATGGTTTATATGATGGGTGGGCGTGTGGTCACCGCTGTCACCAATGGGGCAATACAGGCCTTTGATGATCATTTAAAACCCGGTGCGCAATCCTATTGGGAAGAAAAGGGATTTTTCGCTCTCCTCGCCCTTGTGGTTGGCGACTTAAGCGGTCTGAATTTTCTCTCTGTCGCGGGTGGCCTAGCCTTAAGCTTTTGTCTCATCATGCGTCTTTACCACTGGCAGGTCTTCCGCCTTTGTCGCAACCCGCAATGTCTTTGGCTTCATATCGGATTTACATGGTTGTTGATTGGGATTGTCTTGCGCACAATGGGGCAAGTTTTAAATGCTCCCTATTCCATTTTAGGCATTCATACAATTACCATTGCTGCCCTTGGCACCTTGATCCTAACCATTATGTGTCGCACCACTCAACAACGTCTGCGCATAAAAATCCATATTCCGCCTGCTTTGCTATGGATGCTCGCATTCTTAAATCTTTCCGTTGTCACCCGCTTACTGATGGAAATTGTTGATATAGCCCCTTGGGCCTTGATCTCTGCTGCATCCTATAGCATTGGGTTCATCTTATTCTTTATCTGGATCATGCGGCAATTTTCCCTAAACTCTCCCAAGTAAACCAGCCCTACTAAAACACTTATAAATAGAATAACAATGATGTATAATTGTATAATAATTATAAAAAACATCATTTGGAAATAAAGGTTAGGGAGCGAAAAATGTTGCGAAAAGCATTACTTCGCAATAGTGCTATTTGTACTGTTGCATTTTATCTATCTGGTTGTGCTCTGTTTGAGCCTGTCGACACACCTATTTCAAAAAATTTAGACCTGTTGTCAAATACACCAAGTCCTGCACACCTCATTTGCACGAACACATCATTATCCACCGATCAACTCTCCTTAAATGATTTTTACCACACGGATAGCTGTCTCGCTTTTGCCGATACACTGATTGCCTGGAAAAGCTATCGCGATGCGGCTGATGATTTGACAAATGCACAATCTATGTTGAATGTCGGGGTTTTGGGTTTAGCCGCCGCAACGATTTGGGCTGCAGTCACAGAAACTTCAACGGACAATATCGCACGATTTGGCATTGGTTCTGCCGTTCTTTATTCAGGCTCGCGCATCCTTGCCCCGGAACAACGCCGAAAAATTTATCGAACGGGGGCCAAGGCTGCTGCCTGCATCATGCGTCGGGCAAATGGGTTACTCACGGACCCTGTTGTACCTTACTATGCAAAAATTAATGCGCTCTATAATGAATATTCAACTCTTTACAGACAAATCATTGATTTTCAAAAAGAATATGGTTCTATTGAAATTCCTGAAAAACCACATTTGACAGTAAACACCACCAATCGTTCGAAAATTCAAAGTAGTCACATACTGAATAACGGAAACGAAAACGCAAACGGTTTTGTTCGTCCTCCCAAAACAAACAAAAGCAATTCCTCCGACTCGAAAGACGATCCAAGATTACTTAAAGAAGAATACGCCCAAAAACTTCATGCATTCATCTCTGCAACTGAAATTTCCAAACTAACCGATAAAACACGCACAATTGAGATTGAACTCCTAAAACTCAGACAGACCTTTGACAGTAACCAAAGCATTATTAATCAGCATAAAGACAAGCTCTCTAAAGCCGCGGCAGAGATTACTCAAAAATTGATCGAATTGGATGACAATATTCGCGAATTGCTTGATGAAACCTTGCCAAACCCAAGCACCATTTTTGACACAGTTCAGCAAAGCTCAATGCGCTATCTTGGTGATGCCACACCGCTTTATGGTTTGGTCAGCCAACAGATAAATGCAAGAGAAGTTTCGCCTCCTGCCCCCCTTGTTTCTGCAGAAAATATATTTACCCCCAATAGCTTACTTGACGTCAGACAACCCATTCACCCTGATCAAACAAAAATTGATGCCGAAGTTGCCAATAAAGTTCAGCAAGATTTGACCCCGATTCACCATCACATTACAACCTTGGTTGAAACTCATAATTTACTGAAAAATCGTATTGCCAATATTCAAGACGGACTCGCAAATGCTCTTAAGAAATCGGCCCCCTTTAACTTTGCGGATTGTGAAAACCTTGGCGGACCAAAGGCCTTAACCTTGTCAGAAAAAGAAATCAGCCTTGTGGTTGGTGAGACACGCTACATTTCTGTATTTGGCGGTAAATCACCTGTTCGCACCACCATGACCAAACGCCCAAGCGGGCTCACTTTCCAACGCAACGTCAATCGTGATGGCGATACAGAGTTTGCCGTTACATGGAAGGGCAATCGAAACGATTATGGCACATACCCGGTGCATATCTTTGATGATCGCGGCGCAAACGATACCCTAAACGTTAAACTTGTTGCCGGGATTAGTATGAGCGTAACGCCTGAAAGCCTGACACCTGCCAATAATAGCTTCACTCTTTCTATCAATGGTGAGCCAAACACCGAATACAAGCTGCATTATCAAGGAACAATAACACCAGCACCAACAGTGACAACAGGTCAATCAAAGGTGGAAATCGACACACACAAACAGGAATTTACAATCACAAACTTAGATAAATACCCAGACCAAACAACCCTAGCCTTTGTTCTGGTCAGCGATAAAGGCCACAGTGCGGCTTTTCAACTCATTGTAAATCCTAAATAATTTTTACCCGGCATAGATTGATTATGCCGGGTATTATTTTTTTATTTTCTTTTGTCTGACAAATATGATAATAAAGTTGTTCATATAACAAACAATATGTAAACCAAACATTAAGTAACAGGAGGAAAGCATGCCGCAACCCGATCATATCGTCAAAGTTGCCCTGCCCGACCAAACAAAGCTAGATGAGGACATTCAGGCGTATTTCGCAAAATGTGAAGAAAAACTGGGAATGGTGCCCAACGTTCTGCGGGCCTTTACATTCAATGCCGATAAATTTCGCACCTTCAGTAAATTCTACAATCAATTGATGCTGGGCGATTCTGTTTTAACCAAATTGGAACGCGAGATGATTGCTGTTGTCGTATCCAGTTGCAATCGTTGTTATTATTGCCTCGTTGCCCACGGTCAAACAGTGCGCGAACTCTCAGATGACCCACAACTGGGTGAAATGCTAGTGATGAATTATAGAATCGCAGAGCTTGATAAAAAACAGCGTACAATGCTCGACTATGCATGGAAATTAACAGATACTCCCCATGACATATGTGATGAGGACCGTACGGCTCTTAAACAAGCGGGATGGGAAGACGATGCCATTTGCGACATTACGGATGTGACGGCATTTTTCAATTATACCAATAGGATGGCACACGGTTTGGATATGATCCCCAATCCTGAATACCATGCCCTCTCACGTTAATTAAGCTCGACTACCTTCTGTCATAGGATCGTAACTTATAATTATTACAATTTATATTGACAGAGTAGGAGAGTCGGATTAATAATGACCTCACTAAGTTGATGATATCTGATTTCATTATGAATGAAGATTGAGACAGCCACGTTTCCTACCGTTCCGGGCGACTTCCCCCCCTGTTCCTACCCCCACGCCCGGGACGGTTTTTCTTTTTCCCATTTTCTGATACATAGAAGCCCAAACTAATAAGGGCTATATTGCTATGAGCGAATTTGCTTCCATTATTCTTTATGCAGGACGCGCTGGAGTTGAACTCGCGCTTTTTGTTTTGCTGCCTGTCATGATCGTAATGCTGAGCGTCATGCGTCTATTGGAAGCCAAAGGTCTGTTAGACCGTTTCGTCGCAATCGTCGCCCCTATGTTGCGTCCCTTTGGGTTACCCGGCCTTGGCGTCTTTGCCATGATACAGGTTCTATTTGTCAGCTTTGCAGCCCCTATGGCCACGCTGGCTATGATGGATAAAGGCGGCTCACCACGGCGGCACATTGCTGCAACGCTGGCCATGGTGCTGGGAATGGCACAGGCCAATGTGGTCTTCCCAATGGCGGCCCTTGGCCTGAATGCGCCGATCACAATGGGCGTTTCTGCTATATGTGGCCTCATTGGTGCAGCCTTAACTTACCATGTATTCGCCCGGAATTTACCGGATCGCGACGATGACAACCCCATGATCGTCAAACATAAAGACGCCGATGGCCCCAAAGGCGTCCTTGATGTCATTAACAAGGCCGGTGCTGAAGCCTTAAAAATCACCGTCGGTGCAATTCCGATGCTGGTGCTTGCCCTTGTCTTTGTGTCCATTATGCGCGAAGCCGGTGTGATGACCTTTCTTGAAGAAATTCTCACCCCGCTGCTGAATACCTTAAATTTACCCGGCGGCGTCATCATGGCGACCATCAGTAAATATATTGCAGGCGGAACCGCAATGATGGGGGTCATGAAAGAGTTTTTAGATCAAGGCCAGGTCAGCATTCAAGAATTTAACCGATTGGCAGGCTTTCTCATTCACCCCTACGATGTCGCAGGGATTGCGGTTCTCATTTCTGCGGGGCAACGGGTTGCAGAAGTTTTAAAACCCGCTTTGCTCGGTGCTGCAATCGCCATTATATTGCGTAGCCTCATACACGGTTTTCTCTTTTAAACTGAAAGATTAACCGAAAGCTGAACTGTAAGAACATCACTTTGTAAGCTTGATAGTTCCGTATCAACATCGCGCAATGACTTTTCGGCAGACTTTACATCATCGTTGTCCTTGCCCTTTTCTTCCAATTCCAACTGCTGTTTCACCAGTTCAATAAGCGCCTTTAATTGGCCTTTAACTTTTCGAACTTCATTCATAAAATCCCGATCTTCTTGTGTGCGCGACAACTGCTCTGCTTGTTTTTGGGTAATCCCCATCAATTCAGCTTTCAGTTTTTCTTTCTCTGCTGGTTGCCCCTGCGCAGTATCTTGAGAAGAAGCATTTTTGCCTTCTTCACCTTGTGATGTTGTCGGAACAGCATTCGCACTCGATACGGTTTCCATCCCCCCCGTTGGTACAGCTTGCGCCTGAGCGCCCCCAGCATTCCCGCTTGCGCTTGATGCCACAGCGGTTTCAGTCCCCATACCAGTCGATACAGAACTGGATGTACTCGCACTACCATATGCCTTAACAGCAGCAGCCAGCTCCTTCGATAACTGCGCAAGACGTCGGGCAACTGCTTTGGGGTTGATACGTGCCATCATCATCAACATGGCAATTTCTTGCTTGATTTGTTCAATTTTCTGCCGTGCCCGCTCTTTTTCCGCTTCACGGGCATTTTCAACAGCCGTGCGCATTTTTTTCAGGGCTTCACTTTCAGAACGGCGTTGATCATCAAGCTTTTGCACCAGTTTGGCATCTTCCAATGCCTGTTTTATTTTTTTTACGATTGCGTCTTCTTCATTCAGACGAGCAATCACGTTCGCTGCCTTGTCAAATTGGCGCTTGGATATATGATCTGAAATTAAAGAAAGGGTCGAGGCAAAATCGTCATTCCCCTTATTGGAAAGACGCGTGTTTGTTCGCGCATCCCCTGCCAATGCAGAGAGCGCATTTGTCGCTACCATATTCATAATTTTCTCCTTTCTGGAGCCTTCGATGAATTCTCTCACCAGCAGGTATTCTACTACAAAGGCCTTTCTTGATCAAAATAGAACACCTCAAAACAATTTGAGCGTATTAGTTTATATTTCAAAAAATAAATAAGTCGCAACCACGCACAAAATCGCCCCCATCATGCGATTAAAAATTTGTAACCGCTTTTCATCATCCAGAAAATGCTGGGCCCCGGCACCTAACACCGCCCAAAACCCCACACCTACGCTGCATATAAAAAAATAGAGAACGCAAAAAATCGTCAAATTAGCTTCATTTTCACCACTTGCAAAAGCACCAATACCGGACAAACATGCAATCCACGCTTTCGGATTTAGCCATTGTAGCAAAAAACCTTCATAAAATTTTGGCAACCTTGCTTGCGATTTTTCCAGACTTCCTTTGGCAAAGGCAATGCGCACCCCCATATAAAAAATAAAAGCTGTTCCTCCAAAATGCAAAATATCCATGGCGCGCGGATAGTTTTGTAACAAGGCTCCGGTCCCCACCCCTGTCATATACAGCAATGCCGTAAACCCCACGCAAGCACCGATAACAAACGGTAACGTCCGCATCACACCATTATTTACACCGGATACCAATGTCACCATATTGACAGGCCCCGGCGATATGGAAAGTGCCATTGCAAAACTGGTCATTGCCAAAAAAAGCGTCATAAAAATCTCCCTTCTCTGTTGGAAAGAAAATGTAATCACGCCGTAAATATATTATTATACAGAATTATAAAATTATACTGTTCTGGATATTAATATAATGATTGATGACCTCCGCGCCTTGGCCCTGTTTGTCAAAACGGTTGAACTTGGGTCGTTTCGTGAATGTGCCCGTCATTTTCACCTGTCCCCTTCCGTTGTCAGTCATCAAATCAGTGATCTTGAACGCCGCCACGGTGTTCCCCTTCTCTATCGAACCACTCGAAAGCTTTCCCTGACAAATGAAGGCCACAACGTTTTTGATCAGGCACAAATCATGGTAGAGGCCGCTCATCATGCCTTAAACTATCTAAGTGAAGGATCAGAGATACCATCCGGGCATTTGGTATTAACAATGCCCGCCGGGCTCATCCAAAATCCCGTCATGAAAAAAATTGCGCATTTTTGCCGTGCTTACCCACAGGTCACACTTGATATCCGGTTTACAGATGAACGTGTCGATTTGGTCGAACACGGCCTTGATCTCGCCTTACGGGTTGGGACAATGGGCGACAGTACCTTGAAATCACGCAAAATCGGACAAATCGAACGCAAACTGGTTTGCAGCAAAGGCTATTACAACAGACAACCAATTCCCACCCATGCGGACGATCTCTCAAACTGGGGCTGGATCAAAATGAAAATGATGCCCCCTTACAGGCAACTGATAGCCCCTGATGGCACATCCCATAAAGTTTTTTCACAATCACAAATCGAAGTTGATAATGTGCAGGCCATGTATGAACTCACCCGTCACGGCCTTGGTCTTTCAACGCCACCGGTTGATTTATTGGATCACGCACTCAAGACCGGAGGTTTGACCGAAGTTTTACCAAATTGGAGCGTTGCGCCACTGCCGATTTATATCGTCTGGCCGCAAAACGGACTGCGCCGTCGTTTAACGGGCCTTCTTCTGGATATATTAACAGCCTAATAAAAAATTATTGCCGAGCCAAAGAACACAAATTCGGCTGACCTATTTTACAATAATAGAAACCAAGATAATTGATTTCTTTCTGCGGCATTTTTTGATGTTTCACAATATCATATACCAATTGTGCACCGTATCGCCCCATTTCAAAAGGGCGTTGCCCTATATTCACACTTGAAAGACCCAACTTTAATGCTTCCAGCTGCGCTTCTTCAGCATCTGCAGAAATAACAACTTGTTGCCCTGTTTGAATCTGTTCGCGATAGGGCATAACTTCCCGAATATAGTTTGGAGAAAATTGTGCAAACCCGGCTACCGCAATAAAAACGGGTGGTTTTTCCTGCTTTAAAATATATTTCAACTGTATCAAAGCTTGCCCGGTTTTTCCTAAGTTATAAAAGGGACAACGTTCATATTCTATCCAACCATTCTCGCCTTCTAAGCGACGGGTTTGCATCCCGCCAGATAAAGCAAACCGCACACCTTTTAATCTCTCATTTAAGTTTGGAGTTGTACGTCCCCCGGTTTGAATACAAACTTCGGTTAAGCCCGTTTCTTTTTTATAACGTTGGGCATATTCCCCCAACGCCTTGCCAAAATCAAAATTATTGGTTCCAACGTAGGCAATTCTATAGCTTTGATGTTTTTTCAATAAATCAGAATCAAACGTAACAAGAGGGATTCCCCTGTCCTTAATCTTCTTCAGGACACGTTCCGCCAAAAAAGTTGAATCCGTGACCGACAATAAGATTGCGTCAACATCGCGCTCCAGCGCTGTTTCAATGACGTGAGCCTGTGCCCTTGGATCTTGAAAATCAAGTGGCCCATCAAAAAGGCAAGACATATCTTTTACGCTATCAGCCACATATTGACAGCCTTGATAAGCTTGCAAATAAAAGCTGTCATTTTTCATTTTTCCAATAACGGCGATTTTGACATCCGCAATTGCATCTATGGAAAAGAACACATTTATGAAGGAAAAGAAACACGCCAATACTATACGTATCATGACGGACCTGCTGCATCAGGAACAAAAACAACTAGACCTGTACAGTATCACACTTGGCTTGAATACAATATGTTTCACAAGGATTTAACGATATTGCGCTCACTTAAAAGTGCTTATTTTTTCTGCCCGCAAATCAGGAATTCGATATTGCCTTCCGGCCCCTTGATCGGACTTTGTGTCAAACCGACAACGGACCAGTCATCCAATTCATTCAGCCAGTTTTCAATCTTATCGCAGACTTCCTGATGTAATTCCGGTTCACGCACGACACCACCTTTGCCGACACGGCCTTTGCCCACTTCAAACTGCGGTTTGATCAAAGCGATCAAATAGCCACCATTTCGTACCAAATCCATTGCAGCGGGCAACACAGTTTGTAAACCGATAAAGCTGGCATCACACACCACGATATCAACCGGGTCCGGGATATCGTCCGCCGTCAAATGACGGGCGTTTGTACGTTCCATGACGACAACGCGTTCATCGGATCGCAATTTCCAGGCAAGCTGACCATGCCCGACATCAACACTGTAAACCTTTCTCGCACCACGCGTCAGTAAAACGTCTGTGAACCCACCTGTAGACGACCCGACATCAATGCCGATAAAACCCTCAACCGCGATATCAAATTCATCCAGTCCCTTGACCAATTTCAAACCACCACGTGATACCCACGGGTGATCCTGACCTTTCAATTCAATCGCAATATCTTCGGCAACTTTCTGGCCAGCCTTATCCAAACGCTTGGTATCAGAATAGACATTGCCCGCCATAATCATGGCCTGAGCGCGTGTGCGTGATTCCACCAGCCCCCGATCGACCAACAATTGATCCAATCGGGTTTTGGTGACTTTCTGTTTCTTATGTTCAGGCACGTTGGGCATCTTCTGCTGATCGTCCCAAAGCTTTTAAAACTGCATTGACCATACCGGATGCATTAATGCCGGCAGTCTCATACTGTTGATGCACGTTACCATGATCGACAAATTTATCTTCCATCGTCAAACAACGCACTTTCAACGCACCATCCATCAGACCTTCACTTAACATATACTGCACGACATGGGCGCCAAAGCCACCGGCACTGCCTTCTTCAACCGTGATCAGAACTTCATGATTATTGGCAAGATTGCGCACTAAATCCCGATCTATCGGTTTTGCGAAACGGGCATCCGCAACGGTTGTCGCCAAGCCGAGTGTTTCGAGTTTTTCAGCAGCCAATAAAGCCTCGGCCAAACGTGTCCCATAAGACAGGATTGCAACGCTTCCGCCTTCTTTGACGATACGGCCTTTGCCGATTTCAAGAACCGATCCTTTTTCCGGCAACTCCACACCGACGCCTTCACCACGGGGATAACGCAGCGCACTGGTACGGTCATCAATTTGCGCAGATGTTGCCACCATATGCATCAATTCGGCTTCATCACTTGGCGCCATAACGACAATATCAGGCAAGGTACAGAGATAAGCAATATCGAACGAACCAGCGTGGGTCGGTCCATCTGCGCCGACCAAGCCCGCCCGGTCAATCGCGAAACGAACCGGCAAATGCTGCAACACCGCATCATGAACCAACTGGTCGTAGCCACGTTGCAGGAAGGTTGAATAAATGGCGCAAAACGGTTTGAACCCTTCGGCCGCCAATCCGGCAGCAAAAGTCACCGCGTGTTGCTCAGCAATCCCCACATCAAACATCCGATCAGGGAAACGTTCACTGAACTTGTCCAACCCGGTCCCGGACGGCATCGCAGCGGTGATACCAACAATTTTTTCATCGGTTTCGGCTTCTTTAATCAAGGCCTTAGCGAATGTACCCGTGTAGCTCGGCGCATTGGATTTGGCTTTTTGCTGCTTGCCTGTCACCACATCAAATTTGGAAACACCGTGATATTTATCAGTCGAATTTTCAGCTGGCGCATAGCCGTGCCCTTTTTTGGTTTTGATATGCAGTAAAACAGGGCCGGGGTCTTTATCATCACGCAGGTTTTCCAGCACAGATACCACATGATCCAGATTGTGCCCGTCGATCGGACCAACATAATAAAAGCCAAGATCAGCAAAAATATTGCTGCCGCCCGTCACCATTTTGCGCGCCGCACTTTCTGCATCTTTCACCGTACGCGCCAGACTGCCCGGCAGTTTTTTAACCAAGTCTTTCGCACTGTGGCGGAATGATTTCAATGTAGTACTGGTCAAAAGTTCAGACAGATAATAACTCATGGCCCCGACAGGCGGTGCAATCGACATATCATTGTCGTTCAGAATAACGATCAAACGACTGTCCAGCGCACCAGCATTATTCATGGCTTCGTAAGCCATACCTGCTGTGATGGACCCATCACCGATAACCGCAATCACATGATTGTTGCCACCTTTTAAATCGCGTGCAACCGCCATGCCCAAACCGGCAGAGATAGAGGTGGAGCTATGCCCCGCACCGAAAGGGTCATAATCGCTTTCTGTGCGTTTAGTAAAACCGGAAATACCACCATCCTGACGCAACGTGCCCATCTGATCGCGTCGTCCAGTAAGAACTTTATGAGGGTAACATTGGTGTCCAACATCCCAGATAATTTTATCATCGGGTGCATTAAACACATGATGCAAACCAACGGTTAGTTCCATAACCCCCAGACTTGCACCTAAATGTCCACCGGTACGCGAAACATGGCGCACAACATCGTTACGCAATTCATCCGTTAATTGGCGCAATTGTTCAAGGTTCATGCCTTTCAAATCGGCCGGGGAATGAACGGTATCGAGTAAAGGTGTGTCAGACACGTCTTTCATCCTTAAGTCTTATATTATTTAGCTGCGGCGGTTTACCACATATTGGGCCATCGCGCGCAATAATTCTGTATCGCAATCAAAAACATCTAAATGACGGCAAGCTTGTTTTGATAACATCTGGGCCTGTTCACGCGCGCGTTCCACCCCTAAAAGGGACACAAACGTTGCTTTACCACGTTCCGCATCCTTGCCTACTTTTTTGCCGGTTTCTTCTTCGGATGCTTCCACATCCAACAAATCGTCCGCAATTTGAAAAGCCAGCCCCAAATCATGCCCGTAATTGCGCAAGGCATGCATTTTCAATTCTTCCGCCTTCCCCAGAATGCCCCCGGCCTTACAAGCAAAGACAATCAAGGCACCTGTTTTTAAACGTTGCAAACGGGTAATTTCAGGAATACCGAGTTCACGGGTTTCTGCCATCAAATCAATCATTTGACCGCCAACCATTCCGTTCATCCCAGATGCCTTGGCAAGTTCGCCAACCAACGCACAACGTACACTTGGGGAAGGATGTGTTTCTTCATCGGCCAAAACTTCAAACGCGAGGGTCAACAACGCATCACCCGCCAAAATTGCCGTGGCTTCGTCATATTCAATATGGCAAGTAGGTCGCCCACGGCGCAAATCATCATCATCCATTGCCGGTAGATCGTCATGGATCAAAGAATAACAATGCACCATTTCCAAAGCAGCCGCGACACGTAATGCACTGGCTTCAGACACACCGAACAAACGAGAAGAGGCCATTACTAAAAACGGACGTACTCGTTTACCACCACCAAGCGCACTATATCGCATGGCTTTTACGACTTGTGCTTCCGGACCTTCCGGTTCAAGTAACAAGTCATCTAAAACTTTATCAACGTCTTCGGCCTGTTCTTGTAAAGCCACTTTTAAATCAGTCACAATTGCGGCCTTCTATCAAGAAATCTCAGTCGGTTCTGCACTGACACTGCCATCAGGGGCCAGCGAAATCTTATCGACCTTTGCTTTGGCCTCTGCCAACTTGGCTTCGCAATGGCGTTTTAACAACGCCCCCTTTTCATAGGCAGTGATTGCATCGTCCAATTTACCGGAACCGCTTTCCAGTTGACGTACAATTTCCTCCAATTGGGACAGGGCTTCTTCGAAGCTTAAATTTTCGATTTCAGTCTGAGACATCTTTAAAACTCTATAGATTGATGGGCGGGCCAATGTACGCCCGCCGCCTGCTCAGGGCAAGTTTTTAGGACTGAATTCTAAGCATGCATCAAAGTTTTGACGTGCGCGGCAACGCTGGCAGCCAAGGCATCAACGTCGTAGCCCCCTTCTAAAACCGAGACCACACGCCCCTGACAACATTCATTCGCGACTTTGAGAAGCTCTTCCGTTACCCAGATAAAATCCTGGACCGTTAAACGAAGATGCGCCAACGGGTCGCGGGCATGGGCATCGAATCCAGCAGAAATAACCAGAAAATCTGGATTGAATGCACGCAAGGCCGGAAGGATTTTTTCTTCATAAGCGGCACGAAATTCTTCTGGTCGTGACCCCGGTGCCAATTCCACATTGCAGATATTGTTGGCAACGCCCGTGTCACTTTCCTTGCCCGTTTCCGGGTACCCCGGCGATTGATGGGACGATCCATAAAATAAATTTGGACTGTTATAAAAAATATCCTGCGTGCCATTACCATGATGTACATCAAAATCAATCACGGCCGCTTTTTTTACTTCGGGATATTTTGCAACAGCATGGATCGCCGCAATGGCCGCATTATTAAAAAAACAAAAGCCCATTGCCTTGGTCGTTTCCGCATGATGGCCCGGCGGACGTGTCGCACAAAAAACGTTACGCGCTTTTTTCGCCATGACTTCATCGACCCCATAACAGGCCCCCCCGACGGAGCGCAAAGCCGCTTCCCACGTATCGGCAGAAACGATTGTGTCACCATCAATCGCATTCAGATGCTCACCCATTTTAGGAACGGCACGTTCAACAGCCTCAATATAATTAGTTGGATGGGCCAGTTCCAATTGTGAATGGGTTGCCATCGGCGCTTCATCACGATGAAGCATAAAAAACTCTTCTCGGTTTAAATAACTGAGAATTTTGCGCAATCTTGCCGCACGTTCCGGGTGATGTTCACCTGTGTCATGTTTCATACACACCGGATGCGTCAATAACAATGTGGACATAGCCTTCCCCCCTGCTTTGCATTATCTTTATGTATCAGGTTGCATATGCATCATAGGTTATATTCGGGGAAAATCTACTCTTTTCATCAGCCTTTTTTAAGGATGATAAGGTATTTCCCATCCCGTTCTTCATTCAACAAAAGTTCATGGCCAGAGGCCTCGCAAAAATCACGGAAATCACGAGGTGCCTGCGCATCTGAAGCCGTTATTTCCAAAACTTCACCCGATTTCATCGCTTTTATTTCTTTACCGGCACGCAAAACTGGGATCGGACAACGCATCCCCGTCGCATCCAAATATTTATCTATTTCAACCTGCGGGGTTGTTTTTTCTTGTTTTTCCAACGGATAATCACTTTATTAATATAAAACCAAAACACGATACAGCTTAAGCGAAAATTACATTCACAGCATATACTATTTTTTTTCGTAATATATGTTTTTTTATATGGAATATACCTGTACAACTGCTTATATTCACTTTATGAGATTTTCTTATATACACAAAATTATATGTAATCAAAACCATTAACCATATGCGAACAGAACCATGGATATAGAACTTCAGAAACTTGAAGAAAACGCCCGCCGCGCCAGCACCCTGCTCAAAGCGATGAGCAACCAACATCGTTTAATGATTTTATGTCAGATTTCCAATCAGGA
The DNA here is from genome assembly GCF_050058155.1 of Terasakiella sp. 4MB5A. GTDB lineage: Bacteria > Pseudomonadota > Alphaproteobacteria > Rhodospirillales > Terasakiellaceae > Terasakiella > Terasakiella halodenitrificans. Next base: position 2,703,923 of record NZ_CP188815.1, read on the forward strand.
AAAATCGGTTGGTGAACTGGAAGAGATTATCGGACTGAGCCAGTCAGCCCTATCTCAACATCTCGCCCGTTTGCGCCGCGATAATCTTGTGCAAACCCGTCGTGATGCGCAAACGATTTATTACTCCCTGAAAGGGGTAGAAGCTTCAACTGTAATAGAGACTCTTTATAATCTCTATTGTGCACCCGAAGCCACAACTGCTTGCGCTTAAGGCAGAACAGGTTATGTTAAGAAAAAAGCCGTCGTGCTTTGCGACGGCTTTTTGCTTTTAAAGATACCGATACTGGACTTCCTATGACTTCTCTTTCTCTGGCAAAATCCACCGCTATTTTAAGCCCTTCTGCTGAATTGGCGGCAGATTATTACGATGGCACCGCAGACGATATCTATCGCGCGATATGGGGAAACAGCATTCATCTTGGCAAATTTCAGTCCAAAGAAGAAGCCCTGCCGATTGCAATGCAACGCGCCAAAGACACCATGATTGATGGCATTGTCTTACATAAAGAAAGCAAAGTCCTTGAAGTCGGTTGTGGATACGGCAGCCTGGCGCGACAACTGGCACGTAGTTTCGATTGTTCTGTCCTTGCCACAAACATTTCACAAAGACAGCTTGATTACGCCGAAGAACTGACGAAGGCAGAAGGCCTGTCTGATAAAGTGAAATTTGAAAAATGCGATTATCATCACCTGCCCTATGCGGCAAATAGTTTTGAAGTCTATTGGAGTCAGGAAAGCTTTCTTCATGCAGGCGATCGCAATGTTGTTCTCAATGAAGCCCATCGCGTGTTGGAACCGTTTGGCCTATTGGCTTTTTCCGAAGTCACCTTGCGCCGTTCCACCCCGCCTGCCTTGCGCGAAGCCATCCTTAAGCGGGTCAAAACACCGACCATGTGGTCCAAACATGAATATGAAGTCAATCTGGCAGCCTGCGGTTTTCAGGTCGAAAAATGGGAAGACTGGTCCGAAAATGTTGCCCTGACTTATGGCTGGACCCTCAAACAAATGGAACGCAAGCAAGGCGAAATCATCCCGCGTATAGGCAAAGACGCCTTCGATCACGCCTGTGAAGGTATGGCTGTCTGGAAACGGGCGGCAGAAGACGGATATTTGGGATGGATCCACGTTATTGCAGCGGCAACAACACGCGATTAAATCTACAATAAACGCCCTTTTACAATCGCGTTTCCGCCGTACTTGCGCCGAATTTCCTCAATCGCTTTTTCTGATCGCTGATCTTTCTGACTTTCTGCCATATCAAAAAGGTCCGGCATAATGGGATCAATCCGGTTGCTATCCTGTAACATAGAAAACCCCGTTCCGATCAGGCGATAACTGCGACCATCACACAGGGGTCCCAGCAAATCAACCGAACAGTTAAACAGGTCTTCTGCCGATTGTGTCGGATGGGGAAGTTGGCGCGAACGGGTAATGTTGCGAAAGCCCGTTGTTTTCAGTTTTAACGTCACTGTGCGCCCTGCTAATTCCGCCTTTTTCATACGTTCCGATATTTTTTCACACAGCGGATAGAGTTCCCGTTTCAAATCAGAAAAACTATGTAGATTTTCATCCAATGTGATCTCATTAGAAACACTTTTGGTTTCTGATTCCGGTGTCACCTTGCGTTCATCTTCGGCTCGGCAGAAATGATAAAGCCTTGCCCCAATCGCCCCATATTGGCGCATTAAATCAATTTTTTCATAAGCACGTAATTGCCCGATTGTCGCAATTCCGTCCGAGGCCAATTTTTTTTCCATCGCCGCCCCAACACCAAAGATCATCTTCACGGGCTTATCTGTCAAATAATCCAATGCTTCTGTGCGGCCTAAAATGGCAAACCCACGCGGCTTATCTAGATCGGATGCCAATTTTGCCAAGGATTTATTATAACTTAACCCCACGGATGCCGTAATTCCGATCTCGGTTTCAATGCGTTTGATAAGACGAACCAAAGTTCGGGCCGGGCTACCGCCGTGCAAGGCCTCCGTCCCGCTCAAATCCAAAAAGGCCTCATCAATGGACAAAGGTTCAACCATCGGCGTTGCATCAAACATTAAGTTTCGAACCTCACGCCCCACCTTGCCGTATTTCCCCTTGGACGGAGGCACTACAACCAAATCAGGGCACAATTTTAAGGCACGCATCATCGGCATGGCCGAACGCACACCATAAATGCGGGCAATATAACAGGCGGCTGCCACAACGCCGCGATGTCGCCCACCGACAACAACCGGTTTATCTTTTAAGGCCGGATTATCGCGTTTTTCCACTGTTGCGAAAAACGAGTCACAGTCAATATGGGCAATATGCAGGCTGTTCAATTCAGGATGCGACAAAAGACGCACCGATCCGCATTTCGGACACCGTTGGCTGTCCGGCCGATCTTCAAAACTATGGGCGCAATCGCGGCATAATGTAGGTAAGCGTTTTGTCATAACGCCATTTTAGCGCAGAACAAACAAGAACAAAAAGGGAATATTTAACCCAGATACAATTATGTTCCGCTTTCAACCGGATAATCGGCTGCAATCCAGGCAGGAAGTCCATCACGAAAATACTTAACCTGTTGATATCCCCAACTGAGTGCACGTACGCACGCCGTATAAGAACGTAAACAATGTATCCCATAACAATAAAAAATTACGACACTGTCTTTGGGAACTTTCTTTTCAAAAGTTTTTCGATTAAAGGCTGCGGCAATATTCATATTGATCGCCGAAGCAATGCGTACTTTGTCAAAATCTTCACTTGGGCGCAAATCGATAAACACGGCCCCTTCATCATACAAGGCCTTTGCCTGTGCGGCATTAACTGTCTCTGCCCCTTCCACATGTTCAGGCGAAATCATTTGTGCTTGAACCAAATCACTTAGACAAATCAGAGCAACGGCAAAGATGGATATTGGCAATAACCTGAACATCCTACCTCCCACATGACGGTAACTATTTTTTATAACTGTAGGTATAACAGACTTATCTGTCTATATCTTTCATTTTGAAGGCCAAAGCCACGCCGCCCCACGCACACCGCTCGAATCACCATGAACAGCCTTGCGTAGTTCCGTATCACATTCATTGCCAAACACCCACTTTGACCAAAGTTCCGGTACGGTTTGATACCATCGATCAATATTGGACAAGCCACCGCCCAGAACAATTACATCAGGATCAAAGATGTTAATCACACTCGCCAATGCCCGTGCCAAGCGATCTTCATAAACCGTAAAAAACGGATCGGTGATATCAGGAGGCAAATCGGCAATTTCTTTGGCACTTATCTGTGTTCCGGTTGCCGTTTCAAACATTTGCGCCAGAGCCGGGCCACATAAAAAAGTTTCAATACAGCCGTGAAGACCGCAATAGCACAAAGGCCCCGGCTGTTCGTCCCCTCGCGCCCATGGCAGAGGATTATGCCCCCATTCACCCGTGACACCATTCACACCTGCAACAACCTGCTTGTCAATAACCAGCCCACCGCCTGCGCCTGTGCCAAGGATCACACCAAAGACCGTTGGTGCGTCTTTCCCCGCCCCATCAACAGCTTCGGATAATGCAAAACAATTTGCGTCATTCGTGACACGCACATCGCGTTCCAATGCATCCGATAAATCTTTTTGAAACGGTTGCCCGATTAACCAAACCGAGTTCGCATTTTTAACCAGCCCTGTTTTTTTGGAAATCGAACCCGGGATCCCGACCCCAACACAACCTTTTTGGCCAATTTCCTGTTCCGCAGAAAGCACCAAATCGCGAATCGATTGAATGGTATCTTGATATTTTCCCTGTTTTGTGGGGATCCGTTTTCTTAAAAGTTCCTGCCCGGACAGACTTAAACACAAGATTTCCGTTTTCGTTCCCCCAAGGTCGATTCCGATTCGCATAAGAAATTCCAATAAGTTACGAAGTGTTAATCAATTGCGGGCATTGTATCACAAGATCGGATCTGTCAATGGGCATTATTTGCCCATGCGGTTGGGGTGGAAACTCCTTTGCAGGTCAAGGTGTTTATAGTTAGAATGGCATGTTGTCCGTATGTTCGGGCGCAGAATTTTGAATCAGGGAAACCAAGAATGGCTGATCAGTTGGAATCAAAACTGGGCATTTCTAGAAAAGGCATTTCGTGTGCGTTGGATCTAAAAGAAAAATACAAGACCCATCAACCGATTTGTGTCCCCGGCGAGAAGACAAAAATCCTCATGCCGGAAAACCTCTTAAACATCAATCTGGATCTGGAATCACTGGAAGACCCGATGCCTCTTTCCCTGATGGCAACACGCGATCCAGAATCCCCGATGTCTATGGCCGCCGCCGCCCGCCTCAGCCCCAAGGCCGGGAAAAACAAATTTGTCGGCGAAGTCATGCGCATTGTTGCCGATGCTTCCAAACATGAAAATGTTACGCATGCGATCAACATGCTACATGAAAATGATTTCCATCCGAAAGCCATTGGCGAAGTTGTGCGACAAACCAACCGCGCGATTGTGCAGACCCGCAAACAGTTTTCATCTGCCTTGCGTCAAAATCTGCATGCCCTGCTTGAGGGTGAAATGGCACCACGCATGTTTGTTAAAGAATTCTTCCATTTGACGGAAAACGGTAATCTGCGCCATGACATTCGCAAACGTCTGGTCACATCCATGCTGTTATCCACAACGATCCGCCCATCTATCAAGTTTCTGTTCCTTGAAAACTTCGACCGCCTGCCCGAAGCTGTCCGCATGACAATCATCCGCGACGTGCTGAGTGCACCGGAAAACCACCACACCGAAGTCATCAAAGAAGAACTGGCCTGGATCGTCAATAACGAAAAAGGCGGATCATTCAAATATCACTAAGATATTTGGGCACAAGATTTTTAAACGGCCTATCCTTATATAAAAAGGATGGGCCGTTTTAGTTTGAGGATAAAAAAATCATGTCTGACACCATTCATTATCCCTTTGATGCCATTCCCGATGGCGGCACATCTGTAGAAGTTGCCCCTGGTGTGCATTGGGTGCGGATGCCCCTGCCCTTTAAGCTAAATCATATTAATTTGTGGGTATTGGATGATGACGATGGTTTAACAATTGTTGATACAGGTATTGACCTGCCCAATGTCCGTGAACGTTGGGAAAAACTTTTTTCCGGCCCGCTCGGTGCCAAACCGCTTAAACGCATGATTGTCACCCATTTTCATCCCGATCATGTTGGTTTAGCGGGCTGGTTTGAAGAAAAACATGACCTACCCCTATGGATGACCTTGGGCGAATGGGGAATGGCACGCAATTTAAAGCTGGAAACAAGCGAACGTTCCGGCACCTACCTTGCACAATTTTATCGTCGGGCGGGTTTTGATGAAAAACTCATGGCCTTAATCCCGGAACGCAGTGTTTCTTATCCGTCCCGTATCAGTATGCCACCTGCCGGTATCCGCCGCATTCAAGATGCTGAGTTAATCCGCATTGGTACACATGACTGGCAAGTTATTGTCGGCACAGGTCACAGCCCGGAGCACGCTTGCCTGTACTGTAAAGATTTGAATGTTTTGATTTCCGGTGATCAAGTTCTGCCCCGTATCAGTCCAAACATCAGCATTTGGCCACAAGAACCGAATGCGGACCCGCTCAGCCAGTTTTTAAACAGTTTAACCCGTTTTACCCCTCTACCGGACGATGTTTTGGTTCTACCTTCCCATGACTGGCCGTTTCGCGGCCTACACGCGCGTCTTGCCGATCTGGCCCATCATCATGATGACCGACTGGAAGAAACCTATAATCTATGTGCAAAACCGGTAACGGCCTTGCAGGTCCTCAAGGGGTTATTCAGCCGGGAACTGGACAGCCATCAAGTTTTCTTCGCCATTGGCGAAAGTCTGGCACACCTGCACCATCTGGAAGCAAAAGGACGCTTGCAACGTGACGACGGTATGGACGGCATTTCTCGTTTTATGCAAATAAAATAATAAACAAAAGACTACTACGACCTTATTGGCATGTAGGTTCATCCAGATAGGTCAATTCGACCAAATCACCGACTAAAACCAAATCGCCAAAATCCTGCACCAGTCGTGTCGCAATCCCGTCTTTGCGATAGCGTGCGCCGATTTGGGTCGACGCAATGCTTTCCTGACTATCCGGTTGGTGAAAAGACAATTGCATATCCCACGCCGGTGACGGGGCCAATGTTGTTCCCTTCACTGCATGCAATGCTTTGCCTGTGTACGGTGTCATAACCGCATCCACATTGAAAAAGGCATCTTCCCCGCTGCCATCAAAATAAGGGGAGGAAAAGACAAGGTCACCTTTTTGCGCGCGTTCAATCGATTCAATCAAATGCGTTGTTGGAAAACGTGTCCCTTGCGGGATATCTTCGCGCCGCCCATCCGGATTGGTATAGACAACAACGCCTTTGCCCTCTTCAAAACGGGCTTCCCCGCTGAAATTTTCTACCTGAACACCGTTTTGTTTCATGCGGCTGTGAAACCGGATCCGCTTGCCGTCATGAGCTTCCCAACTGGTGTAATTCCACTTCATTTGGGATTGTTGGGCATTTTCAAACCCCATCATCACATTACTTTGATGTTCAACCGTCCATCCGTCACACACGTTCTTAAAACGATAGCGTAACATCCCCTGTGCCTGTTCCACCGCAGACCAGTTTCGCCCGGCCTGATGAACCTGTTTCATGGCATATGTCGCTTCATGGGAACGCAGCTTCAATGGTGCAGCCTCAGTCGATGCAATAGTTGCAATGCTGAAGGCCCCAATTATGGTCAATATCATTTTCATCTTCTGACTATACCCTGAACGGATCATTTTTGCCTAGGCGGCATTTTTTGCCTAGTAATGACAAGTTTTGACAAACCGATTTCCGCCGATTTCAGATTGTTTTTTTGGCACATGTTTTGCGTGGTTATCCAAAAATCCGACATCACGGTCGATGCAGGATAAATATGTGTTTTGAAAGAAAGATTGGCAACCGGGGGGAAGCCTTGAGGGAATGAAACGATAATAAGGGCGGAGTACCGCAACATGTTTGATAACGTAAAGAACAATGATACTCAGGTCAGTGAACTTGTCGCCAGCATCTGTCGATTAGCAAGTTGTCTGGAAGGACGTGGCAATGCCGCACAGCGTGAAGAAACGCTGCACGAAACGCTGCGCCTGACTTACAAACTGGAAGAAACCCTTAACCAGCGCAATGAACGCATTGCATATCTGGACCGACTTGCCATGACCGATAGCCTGACGGGGTTATTGAACCGACGCGGTTTTCAAGCTGAACTACAACGTGTTCTCGCCTCTGCCCGACGTTTCAAGGAAACCGGTATTCTCGCTTATATTGATCTGGACGATTTTAAACAGATTAACGACACCTTTGGTCATGCCTGCGGAGATGAAGTCTTATGCCATGTCGCCCGTGTCATGGAGCGTATGACACGCGGAATGGATTATGTTGCTCGCTTAGGCGGCGACGAATTTGCCATTTTACTTGTTCGAAGCCAATGGCAGGACGGCGAACGCTGTATCGAAAAAATTGCCCACGAAATCAACAGCACCACATTACGCTGGCAAGAACATTTATTAAGCCTGAAAGCCAGCGTTGGTATTCAAACGTACGACCATAACAGCGGGACAACCAACTTAATTGCTGCGGCTGATAATGCCATGTATCTCACCAAAAAACTGAAACAGGACAAATGCACATTAAACGCAGCAGAATAAGTGTCCAACCGGCACAAACAGAAATGAAGATAGGAGCCGATCATGCATATTGACTCGACCCTGTCCCACATTCTGCTGCACGAACAAGAAAACCAGTCTCGGCGCTCAATGACGACGGGGACCGCAAGCAATGTCTTAATTACACCGCCGCCCGGCCCTGAAGACTTGACTCGGATCGAGCAACAAAAACGCATCACGCCACAAGATATTGTCCAATTCCAAGGCATCGAAATTGATTTGGACCAACTGGACGCGCTTAACAACACGGGTGACAACGACGTCGATGCAACTTTCGACATTCGCACGATGACCCCACGCGAAATGGCAGATTTCAGTCTTGATTTATATATTGATGGGTCTCTTTCTTTCGAAGAATATTCCATGCTGGCTTTCCAACCGGAACTACACCCCGGTTTCGAAAATACCATTGGAGCCTTAACCGGAGAACAGGCCGATCCGGACCGTCCGCGTGATTATATTGAACAATGGCAAGACCGTTTTGATTTTGAAAAACGTTATCCATCGGGTGATCCAAAAAAGCTGGAACAAATTGACCGTATTTTAGGTGTCTTGCACGGTTTTGAAGAAAACCTAGATTTTGTCGCATAGCAAAACCATTCTTCTTTTACATTATCCTGTGCCACCTGACTGTCACATCGCTGTCGCCTTCGTGACGTGTTGCTATCTCTAAATTTTTTCTATGCTTTTTTCATTAAATCACCCATAAGGAAAAATCATGGAACAGATCGTAAAACCACTCCGCCTTGAAAAAGGATGGTCACAAGAACAGCTTGCTGAAATCGCGGGATTAAGCATTCGCACCATCCAACGACTTGAAAATGGTGGCACTTGTTCGTTGGAAACCGCCAAGGCCTTAAGCGCTGTCTTTGACGCTTCGCCGGACACCTTTTTAAACAACACGCCAACCTTGGATACGCTACAGCGCGAAAAATTGGCAGATGTTGAACGTGAACGTCGATTACGCCGTCATTTCAGATTTTACCGCCATTTAATCAAATTTCTTATTGTAAATGCAGGTTTGGCCCTCATAAATTTGACATTTAATCCTGAAACAATATGGTTTCATTACCCCTTGTTTGGGTGGGGTATCGGCTTGATTTTACATGCAATAAAAACATTTTTACGTGATTGGGAAAAACAACTTGAAACCCGTTTGAGTAAAAAGGATTAACGAAGCCCCCTTCCGTTTGTTGATTTTTATGTTAGTCTGCCTGCCACATTCTAGAATTTGATTAAGCAAGGCACTCCGAAATGGTCGACATCAAAGATCCCGAAAACACACTATATCTGGACCTCAAAGACGGGCGCGTCACAATTGAACTACGCCCAGACTTGGCCCCAAAACATTGCGCCCGCATTAAAGAACTTGCCCGTGATGGCTTTTACGACGGCATCGTTTTTCACCGCGTGATTGACGGTTTCATGGCACAAACAGGCGACCCGACCGGCACAGGTTACGGCGGATCAGGTACAAATATTGATGCTGAATTTTCGGATGAGCCCCATATCGAAGGGTCTTGTTCCATGGCCCGTTCCATGGATCCAAACAGCGCAGACAGCCAATTTTTCCTTTGTTTTGACCGCGCACCTCATTTGGACAATCAATATACATTCTGGGGCCAAATTATTGACGGCATGGAACATGTTCACGCCATAAAAAAAGGCAGTCCGTTTGATAATGGCAGCGTCGAAGACCCCGATGCCATCATCAAAATGCAAGTCGCTGCCGACGCAGAATAAAATAAGGAAATTCAATTATGTTGAAACGTTTGGTTCTTTCGCTTTTGCTTGTTCTCGGCCTAAGCTTCAGCGCACATGCTGCCGATTTTGATAAGGAAAACACCATTTACATGGACCTGAAAGATGGTCGTGTGGTTATTAAATTGCGCCCAGACTTGGCCCCAAAACATGTTGAACGCATCAAAAAATTGACGCGCGAAGGCTTTTATGACGGTATCGTTTTCCATCGTGTCATCCGTGGATTTATGGCGCAAACAGGTGACCCAACCGGTACCGGCATGGGGGGCAGCCAGTACCCAGATTTACCTGCGGAGTTCACCAACACACCACATGAAACCGGCACACTTTCAATGGCACGTTCACGCAGCCCGCACAGCGCCAACAGCCAGTTCTTCATCGTCTTTAAGAAAGCCGCCCATCTTGATGGTCAATATACGATCTTTGGACAAGTTGTTGATGGTATGGAATATGTCAATAAGATTAAAAAAGGCAGCAGTTACGAAAACGGCAAAGTCACCAACCCCGACAAAATCGTAAGAATGCAGGTTGCTGCAGACGTAAAAGAATAGACTGAAAGATACAAAAAACCCGGTTCAAACAACCGGGTTTTTCTTTATTCCATTTGTTTATAATACCCGTCCAAAATCGCCTGTAAGCGGCCCGATTTCTTAAGACGCGCAATTCCCTCATTCAGGATTTGCCGCAATTCTTCGGCCTGTGGGAATTGCTGCGACACCATCATATAAAAATGATCTTTATCCGCCCCCGGAACGGGAAAATATTCAATTTCATCTTCTGTAAACAGCTTTTTCCCTAACAAACCAAACCCCACAATCGCACTGGGGCGCGCTATAAAAAACGTGCAATAACCGCTCAATGTGCGTGATACCAAGGCGGAAAACGATTTCCCGATCAACGCAAGCTTATCATTTTTAAGAACGCCGGTTCCTTCATAGTTATAGGAATAACGACCACACACGCGCCCATAACCGAATAAATCGGCTGCAATCAAAACATTTGGTGGTTGGGGAAAGCGGGATTTTGCATAAAAATAATGAATTTCGGTTTCATAATAAGAATCTGTATAGAGAAACTTTTTATCACGTTCCGGATGGAAGGACGCACTTAACGCCACATGAAAGACATTTCCAGCCTCGCTATGTTCCAGACATTGCTTCCATGACGGCATAAAAAATTCAGACTTTATACCGTGCGGCGCCAATATTGCGCGTACAACATCCACATCATAACCAAAAATTTGATCAGGGTTGTCCGGTAAAGTGTATGTATAGGGTGGCCAGCCGGACCCATCACCGCAAAAACGAATTGTTTGACCAGCAAGACTGCTCGCCAGACCTTGTGACATCATCAAAATCAAGGCCAGAACACATAAAACAACCCGAGTTCCGAAAAACATTCCACCGCTCCGTAACTTTTGAGGGCATATGTTAACGAAGTTTCTTTACAGGGTCTATTGGATTTGCCTAACAATGACCACATTTAAGCGCGATACAGCACCTTAACGAATAATCACATTGATACGGATTTGCCATGAGCGTTACCATCGCAGAAAAAGCTGAAAAATACGACCTTCGGGTTCCGCGTTATACCAGCTACCCTACATCCCCGCATTTTCTGGAAACCGATAACGATAAAGAATATCGTCAATGGCTGTCCAATCTGGATCCAAAAACAGGCGTATCGTTATACATCCACGTTCCGTTTTGCGAGTCCATGTGTAATTTCTGTGGATGCTATACAAAAATTGTTAAACGCTATGATCCGGTCTCCGATTATCTAGAATACGTCCATAAGGAAATAGACCTGCTGGCGGCCGCATTGCCTGCGCGCATGACGGCCAAACACGTCCATTGGGGCGGTGGTTCCCCAACCATGTTAAAAGCCGACGACTGGCGATCCATTATCGACAAGCTGAAAGACCTGTTCGATATTGATGAAAGTTCAGAACTCGCCGTCGAACTGGACCCACGCACCGCAACGGAAGACTATGTTAAAGCCATTGCCGAGGCCGGGATCAACCGTGCATCAATCGGCGTTCAGGATTTCCATGAAGAAGTGCAAATCGCCATCAACCGTGTCCAACCATTCGATGTAACCAAACGAGTTGTTGAGTGGCTGAAAAAATATGGCATTACCTCAATCAACTTCGACCTGCTGTACGGCCTGCCCTTCCAGACGACCGAACGCGTCATTGATATGGTTGATAAGGCCGTCAGCCTTGAACCCAAACGGTTTGCCGTTTTTGGCTATGCCCATGTTCCGTGGATGAAATCTCATATGAAACTCATCCCCGAAGAAGCCCTGCCCAATGCCAGCGAACGTTGGGAACAAATGGAAGCCGCTGCCAAACGATTGGAAGAACACGGCTTTGTCAAAATCGGTCTGGACCATTACGCCAAACCGGATGATGAAATGACAATCGCCATGAATGAAACCCGTTTGCACCGTAATTTCCAGGGTTATACGATTGATAACAATCCGGTGATGTTACCGCTTGGGGCCTCCAGTATCGGACAGACCCCGGATGGTTATATGGCAAATGTTCAGCCGTTGCGTGATTACCGCCGCATGATTGATGCCGGTATGCTCCCCATTGGACGCACACGCGCCCTGACCAGCGAAGATATTCTGCGCCGTGCTGTCATCGAACAAATCATGTGCAATATGAAGGTTGACCTGCCTGCTCTATGCCGTAAACACGGTGTGTCCGAAGATTTCTTTGCCGCCGAAGAAGAAAGGCTGCAAACCTTGATCAAAGACGAAATCTGTACATTGGAAAACGGTGTTCTGACATTACCGGAAGAAGGCCGCCCCTTGATGCGCTTAATTGCAGCAACATTTGACACCTATTTGCAACAAGGGCAGAAAAAACACTCCCGTGCTGTTTAGATTTAACATACCGTGCCCAGTTGAAAGACTGGGCACGAGACGATGCAAAGAATTTTATGTCTCGTGTCTCTTTTCTGAAGCGATGGTCGAATAATCTGTCAATTCCCATCGCACAAAAGGGTTCTAAAATGGAGGAGCACTCTCCCCTTTTTGCCCTTACTTAATAATCATATCCCGTGCCTTGACGATCATATCGAATAAATAGCCGCTTTCATTTGTACCACTTTTATCGGGATGCAAAACCTTAAGCAATACTTTCGCCCGCTCTGGCGCTCTGTTCGACTGATCGGGATGCAAACCCAGCATATAATGCGGATCGGACGGGACAAGAACGACATTCTTTTCCTGCATTTGCGACAGTTCGGCCTTTATATCGTTATATTGCATCTTCAATTTTTGAATTTCACGCTTTTGCGCCTTTATTTGACGATCTTTTTCGCGCAACTGATCTTTCGCAAACTCATCAAGTCGTTCATGCAAGCTTTTCTTATCCATAACCCGTTGATACTGGGACTGAATACAGGCTTGGCAAAACAAAACAGTCCGTAAATCTTCGAGGTTTCCCCCAACAAGGTCATCGGTATATTTTGCATTCCAGAATAAATTCAAATCCGCAAAATATTCCTGAAATGAACCAACAGGTGCCTGTAGGATATGTTGATAGGTTTGATAATTAAGTGATAACATTTTCGCAAAGAACTTATGGACATCCGGCCCTGTCAAAAAACGGATATAAGGGGATCGTTCATATTCTTTTTTATAGTCTTCGCTGAAAAAACGATTTTGTTCGCCAAAGGTCTCTTTCAAACCTGCGGCCTTTTCCCGCAACCCGTCAGGTAAAATTGCTTCAAATGCATCCCAAGTGACAAAATGCAGATAAAGGGAAAAAGGCAAATAGACTGACATGGCCTTTTTCTTCTGATGGTCTATGCTTAAGGGGAGACGAATACGCATTCAGATTAAAACCTAAGCCAGCTCAGCTTTAATTTCTTCCGCCAAGGCGGCAATCGCCTCCATATCCCCCGGGTTATGCCACCAGTTCATTTTCAAATCATCACCATTTGCCCGCGGCATGACGTGAATATGCAAATGAAAAACCGATTGCGCCGCCCCTTCCCCATTGGCTTGCAAAATATTGATCCCGTCCGGTGAAATGGTTTTTTCCACTGCCAGTGCAATTTTTTGCACCGTTACCATACAGGCACTCAACCATTCTGACGGAATTTCAAAAATATTCGCGGCGTGATATTTGGGAATCACCAGAACATGACCGGGGTTTGCCGGATTAATATCCATAAAGGCATAGGTTTGCTCATCTTCATAAACCTTCAAGCTCGGCACTTCGCCGCGTAAGATTTTGCAAAAAATACAATCGTCTGCAAGTGACATGGGCTATTTCCTTTTTACACCTTTGCGATTTCACCAAAACATCATGGCTGTTTTCTTTACATTTGTCATAAAAAAATAATTCGCTTACCGAACATTTTTATGGCATAGAAATTATTAATCGGTATAATCTTACCGAATTACAATTAAGTCTCTTGTCATAGACCAACGATGAAGTGAGCGAAACACCATGACTGAATACAATGCCCCCATTACCGAAATGGAATTTTTGATTAAAGACGTCTTTGATCTCAACTCCATTACCGCATTGCCCGGCTACGAAGAAGCAACACCGGACATGGTTGACGCAATTCTGGAAGAAGCTGGCAAACTGGGCCGTGATGTCATTGCCCCGCTCGCACAAGCTTCTGATGAACAAGGTGCAACATGGAAAGACAACGAAGTCACCACGTCCCCCGGATTTAAAGAAGCCTACGCCCAATTTGTCGAAGGCGGCTGGAACGGGATCGGTTTTGATCCGGAATATGGCGGCATGGGCCTGCCTTTTGTCCTGTCCAACGCCGTCAGTGAAATCTGGAATTCTTCTTCCATCGCGTTTGGTTTGTGCCCGATGTTGACAGGTGGTGCAATCGAAGCCATGCACCATCACGCATCTGATGAACAGAAAGCAATTTTCCTTGAAAAAATGGTCACGGGCGAATGGACAGGCACCATGAACCTGACCGAACCATCTGCTGGTTCCGACCTCGCCGCCGTCAGCGCCAAGGCAGTTCCGCAAGACGACGGCACTTACAAAATCACCGGTCAAAAAATCTTCATCACCTTTGGTGAACATGACATGACCGAGAACATCATTCACCTTGTTCTCGCCCGTACACCGGATGCACCGGCAGGCTCGCGTGGTATTTCCCTGTTTATCGTCCCGAAATATCTAGTCAATGAAGATGGCAGCCTTGGGGAACGTAACCCGGCTTATTGTATTTCGATTGAACATAAGCTCGGCATTCATGGCTCCCCGACCGCAACCATGTCTTTTGAAGGCGCGACAGGTTACCTCGTTAAAGAAGAAAACAAAGGCCTCGCCTGCATGTTCACTATGATGAACAACGCCCGCCTGAACGTGGGTAACGAAGGTTTTGCGGCCGCCGAACGTGCTTATCAATGTGCGTTAAACTACGCCCGCGAACGCGTTCAAAGCCCGGTTATCGGGTCCAAGGACAAAACATCCGTCACCATCGATAAACACCCCGATGTCCGTCGTATGTTGCTGACCATGAAGGCAAAAACCGAAGCGGCACGTGCTATTTCCTATTTCACCGCACGCCAGCAGGATATCGTCGCCAAAACCGATGATGCAGACGCACGCGCAACAGCCGATGCCTTGATCCAACTGCTGACCCCGGTGGTCAAAGCCTACAGCACCGATATCGGTATCGAAGTTGCCAATGACGGCATTCAGGTTCATGGCGGCATGGGCTTTATCGAAGAAAGCGGTGCCCCGCAATGGCTGCGTGATGTACGTATCACCGCTATCTATGAAGGCACCAACGGCATTCAGGCCAACGACCTGATCGGTCGTAAAGTCGGCATGAATGGCGGGGCTTATCTGGATATCCTGTTGCCGATGATCAAAGAAGATTTGGCCGCCGCCAAAGCCAAAGGCGGCGTCTTCACCGAAATGGCCGAGGCCATCGAAGTGGGTTTAAACAATACGGAAAAAGCAACCGCATGGTTGTTGGAAAGCTTCAAGGAAGATCCGAAACAAGCCGCAACGGGTTCTGTACATTACCTGCGTTTGCTCGGTAACTTGTGCGGCGGTTGGTTGCTGACCAAATCCGCCTTGATCGCACAGGCGAAACTGGATGCAAACGAAGGTAACCCGGCCTTTATGAAAGCTAAGATCAACACGGCCCGTTTCTTTGCCGAACAGATTATGCCGACCTCCAGCGCGTTAAAAGCCATCTTTACCAAAGGCTACAACGCGGTATTGGAATGCGAAGACGATTGGCTGTAAACCCCAGCCCAATACGTTGACAAGACAGAACAGCCTCTTGAAAAAGGGGCTGTTCTTTTATTTTTAACCTTTTGCCCTTATGCTACATTTGTAGCAATTACCGTTTTCATATAGGACACCTCTTGTGATTGCGGTATGCTCTATAAACAAAATGAGGGACCTATATGCGTTGGGCGCTATCTTTTTTATTGTACTTTATCCTTGTCATCCCTGCATATGGCGAGCTGCCTGCGCGTGCCTCCAAACAACTGAAAATTGCCTTTAACAACCCCGGTTTTGCTGATCGCGGGTTTTGGAAAGATGTCAGCGATACCATGCAAGCCGCCGCCCTTCATTTCGGGGCCGACCTGCATATCTGGTACGGGGACCGAACCCCCGGCAAGATCCGCGAAAACGCTGCTGAAATTTTCGATTCCGCCATTGATTTTGATTACATTATTATCGTCAACGAGTATCAGCAACTTTCCGGTTTCTTGCGCAAAGCCGAACAACGCCGCATTCCCACCTTGTTCTTGCTGAATTCCATCACAGAACAGCAAAAAGAATTCATCGGGCATCCCGGTCAAATGTTCAAATATTGGCTGGGCAGTATTACGCCGGACAACGATAAAGCCGGATATGAAATGGCAACCTCGCTGTTGGATTTTGCCCGTGCGCGTAACTGGCAAGCGCCTTATGACGTCCTGACTTTGGGCGGAGATAACCGCACACCTGCTTCGCTGGAACGCAATGGCGGACTTGGACGTCTTTTAAGTGAAAAGACCGACTTACGAGAAATCCATCGCGCTTACACCAATTGGTCAAAAGATCAAGCCTTTGACGAAACCAGAAAATATCTTGCAAACGCCCCCGCCCCAAAACTGATTTGGGCGGCCAACGACAATATTGCTCTGGGCGCCATCGCGGCAATGACCAACCATAAACTGAAGGCAGGCCAGGATTACGCCATTGCCGGATTAAACTGGTCCAAAGACGGCCTGAATGCTGTGCGCAACAAACAATTCACCATGACACATGGTGGTCATTTTTTCGCCGGGGCATGGGCCATTGTCGCCTTGTTCGACCATCACAACAATCAACTGTTGGAAAAAGAAATCCACTTCCCGATGGAAGCGATTACCTTAGACAATATCGACGAATTTGAAAAGAAACTCGGTGCCCGCGACTGGTCAAAAATCGATTTTACCCATTTTAGCAAAACTCAAAATAAAACGCTGACGGCTTACGATTTCAGCCTCAAAAACCTCCTCGCTGCGACACATCCCTGAACAAGACGTATCCTTCCTGTTACACTGGGTCCCCGCGTTCGCGGGGATGACAAAATGGGGGGCAGCACAAACACCGCCCATATCATTTAACGCCCCCTATACGTCATCGTCGTACTTGATACGACGATCCATCTAAAAGGCCTTGCGCGTTAGTTCAATCCCTCATCTTGCCGCGCAAATAGGCAATGATCGGCGCAAGCCATGCAAATTCACGGGAACTGCCTGCATATGCAATTAACATATCCATCAGGCCCATATCTTCAAGCTGAATGAGAAAACGTTGCGCCCCCAATTCAAATGCCTTGCGATTTAAGACATCCACCCCGGCACGGACTTTGCGCGCACAATCCACAACAGGCTTGGCCACAACGGATAAAAGGTTGCCCACACTGCGCACAAAATCAACGACAACAGGGTCAGATACAACAGGCTTATCGTCCTCTTGTGGAACATAATCATCAAAGAGAAAGTCGGCATACGTCTTAAATTCCTCAATAACATCATCATCCAACAAGTCGCCTTGATCATCCAATTGACCCACTACCCCGCGGGCAAAATCTACATCCGATTTTGCCACCCCTGTATCTGCATCTTTTTGATAATCGCGCCATTCCGGCACCTGTTTGATGAAATCGTTGTGATTGACAAGCAAGGCCGCGAGTTCAGCGGCCACATCATCCATCAATTCATCTTTGGCCCGTTGCAACAATTCTGACAGACGGTTGCCTGTTTGCCCCAGTTTTATCACATTCAGATTTTCAAAATGGGACGACAAAGCCGCTTGATACCGCCTGATTGCCCTGTCCAGCACACGATTATTGCCTTCTGGAACGTTATGAACAAAATCCTCCAGTGCATCACGCAACCCATCGCACGCATCATGCCAGCGTTTATCCTGTGCTGCATCACGCGCGGTCAAAGGGTAGGATAGAATGTGGACTTTATCATCGTCGCCCACCTGCAACATAATTTCCGCAAGGCGTTGCACGGGTGGTTCAGGCACCCAATACCGTTTTTCCATCTCCGCAATCAGGGCGTTGACATGGGCGGCGCCTTTTTTCCAGTCTTCATCGGGGATGAGGACGCGTTCGCGTTCCAATGCCTCAATCACAAGGCGGCCATTGGGCCGGGGGCCACCGACCAAACGGTCTTCGTACCAGTTGGTCCAGACCTGCCAGTTTTCATTTAAACTGAGCAAGGCTTCTTTCATCGACTGCCAACGTTTTTTAAGCTCCGAGCCCATCTCACCTAAAAAGAGCGGCCTTTCCATCAGGGCGTCAACAGTCCTGCCTTCTTCAAGGAACGAAATGTCCTGTGAAATTTCTTGCCATGCATTTGAAATAATAGTGACTGTACGAGCGGCAGCAGCCGTACGGACCGCAGCAGCGGCAGCGATAGAAGCGTTGGAGGCCGAGGCGGAGGTTGCAGCAGTATGAGCAGAGGCAGCAGCGGCGGCAGCAGAGGTTATCGCGGCGGTGCGGGCCGCAAAAGCTGTAGCAGTATTTGAGGTGAAAGCGGCAGTTCGAGCAGCGAAATCCACATTTTGGTTCAATCTTGCGCACGCAAACCAAGATATAGATTTCGCACGCAAAGAAGGTAAAATAATAACATCACCATGCTTATAAGCAGCTTTTTCTAAAAATGGCACAACCCGTAAGGCAATACGTGCGGCAATGGCGACGCAGGTCTGCTTATCGCGTCCTTTCAGCCATTCGCGTAATTCTTCCGATGAAGTAATCTCTGTCACGTTGGTTTATCCTATTTCCATTTCTCATCTTCCCTTGGATCGGAAGTTAGCATGATTTAGCGAAACAGTACCACAGGTTTTACTGTTTGGATTAAAACATCTTTTTAGATGGGTAAATACAAGGGAAAAACGTTTCTCCCGATGTAAAGACTGGGTCCCCGCGTGCGCGGGGATGACGAAAGGGAGAACTGCACAAACACCGTCATTCCCGCGAACGCGGGAACCCAGTCTGTGCGGTAGGATCACACCTATCCTGCCTCGCAATCCAATCTTCCAAAAAAGCGGAGCTTCACCGATCAGATGACGAGAACCTCGACCCCGCCTTCGCCGAACATTTCGCGCGACACGGCCATGTCTTCTTCCCAGCGCGATTTGAAATCATCGGTCATGGATGATCCATCGACCACCACGCGGGCAATGCCGGCTTGAATGATTTTGCGCGCGCACCCTGCACAGGGGAAATGGGTCACATACAAGGTCGCGCCAAAGGCCGTGGCCCCGATGCGCGCCATATTGGCAATGGCGTTTTCTTCGGCGTGGCTGGTCCATTTGTATTTTTCAGGGCGTTCATGGCGGCATGCCACATCATCGTTCACGCCGCGGGCAAATCCGTTGTAAGCAAACGTCAAGGGCGTGCCATCTTCCATCATCACGACGGCACCGACTTGTGTGCTTTTGTCCTTGGACCATTTTGCCACTGTGCGTGCCACTTCGATCCCACGGGCATTCCATTTATTTCCGGCCATCTTGCCACCCTATGCTTGCTTTTTTTCCTCCAGTGATCATATTGCTTTCTTTTGGCGTATCAAGGGATATACTTCGCGACGTTATGAAAAGTTTGGACAGATATATTTTCCGGCAGCTTTTTACCGGATTTGTGATGATCTCACTGGCCTTGGTCTGTGTGTTATGGCTGACACAATCCTTGCGCTTTGTTGAAATGATCGTCAATCGCGGGCTGGGAATCGGTATGTTTATCTATTTCACCGCCCTTCTGTTACCCAACTTTCTGACCGTCATCCTGCCTGTTGCGTTGTTTGCCGTTATCACCTTTGTCTACAGCCGTCTGAATGTTGACCGCGAACTGCCCGTCATGCGCGCCAGCGGCATGAGCAACTGGGCCATCGCCAAACCGGCCTTGATTTTAACCGCCTGCGTTATGATGGCATCCTACAGTCTGAACCTGTATCTTGTGCCCAAATCCTATCAGCTGTTTCGCGAACTTCAATGGGAACTTCGAAACAGCATGTCGCATCTTTTATTGCGCGAAGGGGCTTTTAACGAGCTGAGTTCAAAAGTGACGGTTTATGTACGCGAACGCACACAGGAAGGGCAGCTTCTCGGCATTCTCGTGCATGATGAAACCATCCCGGACCGCCCTGTTACCCTGATGGCAGAACGCGGTGCCTTGGTTGAGGTCGACGGGTCTGCCCGCGTGATTATGTTTGAAGGCAACCGCCAAGTCGTTGATAGCAATACCGGCAAGTTTTCCATGCTGTATTTCGACCGCTACACCCATGAAATTCCGATCAAAACGCAAACCAATATTCAACGTCAGCCCGAAGCGCGCGAACTGATGGTCGAAGACCTGCTCACCCCACAAGATAATCCATTGGTCGGGAAAAACGACTGGGGCAAGCATATTGTCGAAGGGCATCAACGTTTATTAACGCCGTTCCTGTGTCTATCCAATGCCTTGGCGGCCCTGATGTTCTTAACGGCGGGACAATTCAGCCGACGCGGACAAAGCCGACGGATTTTACTGGCGATCCTTGGCGTGATTTTCTTGCAGGTGGCCTCCCTTGGGTTGGCGAACGTGAGTGCCAAAAATCTACAGCTTTTACCCCTGCTTTATTTTGCGACCTTGGTTCCCATCCCCGTCAGCAGTTTCTTTATGAGCTGGCACCCCAAACGCAGCCCCAAACGCATGGCAAAAGAATTAAAGCTTGCCCAATCCGGCCAGTTGGAGGCGTAGGTACAGACAATGTTCAAACTCGCCCCGACACTTTCCGTTTACATCGGTCGTCATTTTTTGACGCATTTTGCCGTTTTAATGCTGGTTTTTCTAGGACTGATCTATTTGATCGATTCTATCGAACTGCTGCGCCGTTCCTCTAATAAAGAAGGTATCTCCGCCTTAATCAGCCTGCAAATGGCCTTGTTAAAATTACCGCATCTGGGGCAGGAAACTTTCCCGTTTGCCGTTCTTTTTGCCGCCATGTCCGCCTTTACCCGTTTGACCCGATCGCACGAACTGGTCGTTGCACGTGCCGCTGGTGTTTCAGCCTGGCGATTTATGAGTCCGGCAATTCTGGTTGCTTTTTGCCTTGGCCTCTTTCAAATCATGGTCATAAATCCGTTGGGATCAGCGACATTAAGTGCTTACGAACAAATGGAAAACAGATACTTTGACGGGCACACCAGTATGTTGAGCTTATCGGCAAACGGTTTATGGTTACGCCAAAGCAACCCGGATGGACAATCGGTTTTGCATTCGCGCTACGTCTTGCAGCAAAAGGACAATGTGGACCTCAACAACGTCACCATCTTTATTTACAGCGAACGCGATAAGTTTTCCCACCGGATCGAAGCCCAGCGTGGCTCACTGGAAGAGGGCTTCTGGCATCTTTATGATGTGCAAATCCATGTGGCAGAACAGCCCACGGAATTTCAGGAAGAACTGTGGTTTGAAACAGATTTAACCTTAAATAAAATCCAAGACAGTTTTGCCCCGCCGGAAACCATGTCTTTCTGGGCTTTACCGGACTTCATCAACACAATGGAAAAAGCCGGTTTCAGTGGGAAACGCCACAAGCTTTATTGGCATAGTCTTTTGTCTACACCGTTGTTGCTGGCTGCCATGATTTTAATCGCGGCGACATTTACCCTGCGTCATACGCGAAAAGGCGGCACCACCTTTGTCGTTGGTGCCGGTATGTTGACCGGGTTTATCTTGTATTTCTTTTCCGATATATCCATGGCACTGGCGTTGTCCGGCAGCATTCCCGTCCTATTGGCGGCGTGGGCACCTGCCAGTATTTGCATGCTTTTGGGCTGTGCCATGATTTTGCATTTGGAAGACGGATAGGAATCATTCCTATAAAGGACTATACTTCTGTAAAAATCTCTTTAAATTATACAAACTAAACGAAACAGAAGACTGATTTATCATGTTCAATTGCTGCCGTTCCTTCTTCATTATTGGCCTGTTCAGCGCCTTCATTGCCTGTGTCCCTTCCACTGTGTTACATGCACAAGGGATTATGCGTATTGCTGCTGTTGTAAATGACGATATCATTTCAGAATTGGATATTGCCCAGCGCGTGCGATTAACGATGGCAACAAGCAGTATGCCGAACACGCCTGAAGTTCAAAAAAGCCTTACTGCCAATCTGTTACGCGTCATGATTGATGAACGCCTTAAAATGCAGGAAGCCGAACGTCTCGAAATTGAAGTAACCGACCAAGAAGTCGATCAAGCACTTGAGCGCTATGCACGAGCACAACGCATTCGCGATGGACTGCTTAACGAATTTTTACAATCGTTGGGAATTGACCGCGAAGTTCTAGCCGATCAAGCGCGTGCGGAATTGGGCTGGAGCACGGTAATCTCGCGCACGGCAGGAGACCGCATTAGCGTCAATGAAGAAGAGATTGATAAAGCCCTGGCTGAAAAAAATATCAACAAAGGCAAACCCGAATACCTTTATTCTGAAATTTACCTGCCTATCGACAGCCCGTCTGAAGAAGCAACTGCTTTGCAAATGGCAGATAGCTTGATTGGTCATATCAAAAGCGGTTCTCCGTTTGATAGCCTTGCCCGTGATTTTTCACAAAGTGCCTCCGCACCGGAAGGTGGTGCCTTGGGTTGGGTTCAAACAGGTCATATCGATCCAAAAATCGAAGCAAGCTTGATCCAGATGAAGGAAGGTGATTATTCTAATCCAATCCGCACATCATCCGGCTTCTTCATTGTCAAACTTCATGAAAAACGCCTTATCGGCGTCGAAGAACAAGATGAATTGCTCGATATTGCTCAAGTCATTCTTCCCATTGCAACCGATGCAACACCAGAAGCATGGGCCGCACGCAATGCTCAAGCCAGCACCATCGCACATCAAGCGCAAAGCTGTGAGAACCTTATTGAAATCGGCAAGCAGGTTGAAGGCGCAAACGCCGGTATTTTAAACCAGCTCAAGCTTTCCAACATGCCGGAAGATATTCGCAATACACTCATGCCCATGAGTGCTAATCAAATCACAACGCTGGAACAAAAGAAGGGGGCTGTTCTCGTGTTAATGATTTGTAACCGTGCTTTGGTCCCCACCACACCGGAAATTACCATACGCAACAATCTGAAACGCGAATTACGTATGGAAAAAGTCAATCGGGAAAGCCGTCGCCAGTTGCAAACACTGCGCCGCAACGCTTTTGTGGATATCCGCCTATGATCGCACCAATTGCCATCAGTATGGGCGAACCTGCCGGAATTGGCGGTGAAATCACACTGAAGGCATGGCGCGAAAACCGGGAACATATTCCCTGTTTTTTTGTGATTGATTGCCCGCATCGTCTTGCCCATCTTGCCAATCGTCTGGGCTGGACAGTCCCGATCTGCCCGATTACGACCCCGCAGGAAGCACACGATGTTTTCCCAGATGCTTTACCCGTTCTGGAACATCCCGTCACCGCCGTGGAACCGGGACAATTAAATAAACATAGCGCGAAATCCATTATCTCGTCGATTGAACGGGCAGTCGAGCTTTGCCTCAAGGGGGAGGCTAGCGCCGTTGTAACCAACCCCATTCATAAACATAACCTGCATAACGCAGGATTTGGCTTTCCCGGTCATACGGAATTTTTGGCAGAACTTGCAGGTATTAAGACACACCCCATCATGATGCTTGCATGTGATGAACTTCGTGTCGTGCCTATTACGGTACATGTCTCGTTACAACAGGCCATTGCGGAACTGACGACCGATCTGATCGTTGAAAAATGTGCAATCACGGCGAAAGCATTACAGAATCACGCAGGTATTGAACACCCGCGACTTGCCCTTGCCGGGCTCAATCCGCATGCCGGTGAAAACGGTGATATGGGCCGCGAAGAAATTGATATCATCATTCCGGCAGTTGAAAAATTACAAGAGATGGGGATTAATGCCTTTGGTCCCTTGCCGCCAGACACCATGTTTCACGAAGCTGCACGCAAGACTTACGATGTCGCCATGTGTATGTATCATGATCAAGCACTCATCCCGATTAAAACGATTGCCTTTGATCTCGGTGTCAATGTGACTCTGGGTCTCCCTTTTATTCGGACCTCTCCCGATCACGGCACCGCTTTAAACATTGCAGGCACCGGAACCGCCAGTGCAACCAGCCTGTGCGCAGCCCTGAAAATGGCAGGCGATATGGCCCATAGACAGAAACAAAAGAAATGACGACAGATACCCTGCCCCCTTTACGCGATGTTATCGCAAAATATGATCTAGCTGCAAAAAAATCACTGGGACAACATTTCCTGTTGGATTTGAACCTGACCGGACGCGTCGCACGTGCAGCCGGTAATTTAAGCGAATGCACTGTCATTGAAATTGGCCCCGGTCCCGGCGGTTTAACCCGCGCCCTCTTGGCAGAAGGCGCCAAAAAGGTCATTGCAATAGAACGTGATCAACGCCCCATTGCCGCCTTACAGGAAATTGCCGCCGCTTATCCCGGTCGCCTGGAAATTATCGAAGGGGATGCCCTGACAATTGATCCCGCCGGCCTGTGTGACGGACCGCGTAAGATCGTTGCCAACCTGCCTTATAATATCTCAACCCAACTTGTTTTAAACTGGTTAGAAAACATCACAGAATATGAATGCCTCACGTTGATGTTTCAAAAGGAAGTCGCAGATCGACTGGCGGCTCAAACACGCACCAAAGATTATGGGCGTCTTTCCGTTCTTACCCAATGGCTGTGCGATGTGCGTTTGGATTTCAACATCAAACCCACAGCCTTCACCCCGCCGCCCAAGGTCATGTCCACGGTTGCCACACTGGTGCCACGCGATAAACCGCTTGTCGATGTGGATCGCAAACAATTGGAACGCGTAACCCAAGCCGCATTCGGACAA
The DNA here is from genome assembly GCF_050058155.1 of Terasakiella sp. 4MB5A. Lineage (GTDB taxonomy): Bacteria > Pseudomonadota > Alphaproteobacteria > Rhodospirillales > Terasakiellaceae > Terasakiella > Terasakiella halodenitrificans. The sequence continues at coordinate 2,728,798 of NZ_CP188815.1, forward strand.
CGCCGAAAAATGCTGCGTGCCAGCCTTAAATCCTTAGGTGTAAATGGCGAAGAACTGGCAAATAAGGCTGGGATTGAACCGACAAAACGCGCTGAAGAACTCAGCGTTCAAGAATTTTGCGCTCTTGTTCAAGCCTTAAACAGCTAAATTAGTCGCCGCAAAATTCACGCAGTTTGTCGAGGTCTTCCACAATCAATTCGCGTTTTTGACAATCCACACCGATTTCACGCAACCGTGACAAGGCACGAGACAAACTTTCCGGCTTCATACCAACACGGGCCGCAATCAGATTCTTATCATAGGGCAAGGCAACCGCAGTTCCTTCGTTCTCTTCTGTCAGCGACAAGAAAAATGCGCCCAGGCGTTGCGCCGGTGATTGAGTTTTGAGTTGTGAAATTTCATTGAGCAAATGACGATAGCGCCCGGCCATTTTAGACAGGATTGTCCGCCCGATGCGCGGCTTGTTTTTCAATACATTTAAAAAGGGATCACCATCAATTCTGATAAGACGTGAAGGAATCACCGTTTCACAATTGACCGGAAAACGCCCGGATGCAAACATCGCAGCTTCGGCAAAACTGGTTGTCGGATTGAAAATTTCAACAATGCTTTCCTCCCCCTCTTCATTGGCGGTAAAAAGCTTCACGCGGCCTTCCAAGATAATGTAAAAACGATCTGCCGGATCCCCTTGAGAGAATAGCAGACTGCCTTTTTCTTCTTCGATCAGAACGGCATTTTTTAGCAAAGCTTCCAGGTCATCCGGGCCTAACCCTTTGAAAAAACGAACTTCACCAGCCTTTTGGACCTCTGCCGGTCCTAGCGTCTTGCTCATACCATGCCCTCTTCAAACAACCAGTCATCTTCGCCACAGTAGTTTTTCAGAACTTCAATATCCATAATTTTGACCTGATTGCGCATGGTTTCGACACCTGTCTTCTTCAATTTCGCAAGCGCACGAGATAAACTTTCAGGCTTCATTGCCAAACGAGCGGCTAAAAGACGTTTTCCAAACGGCAAATCAATGACAACCTCGCCTTCTTCCGCAGATGTCATACCCAATAAATAGGCACCAAGCCGGCGTGATGTATTTTTCAATTTCAAATCGTTAATTTCACGAACAGCCCCACGCATCTCAACCGAGATATTGGCAAAAACAGCCATCTGCAAGTCAAACTGTTCTTCCAGCAGGCTTAAAAACTCGGCTTTCGGTAATTGAAAAATGACGCTGTCTTCCAGAACTTGTACGGAAAGACAATAAGCCCCTTCTTCGCAAACTTCCGCGAAACCAACTTTCGCCCCTTGTGAAATGATATCAATAACCGTTTCTTCACCGTTAATATTTTCAACTGATGTTTTGGCGCGCCCGGACAAAATCCAAATGACATGGCAGGCTTGCGCGCCTTCACGGCTGAGGACATCCCCGGCTTTGACCTGTTTTACTTCGCCGGTACGAAAGACGATTTCCAACACATCTTGCGGCAAACGATTTAAAATCGGTAATCGGGCTAACTTGTTAAAATCCATCGGATTGTCACCAAATAATTGTGTGAGTTTAATTATTAAGAAAAAGAACGCCCCCTTGGCAAGCAAGAAGGTGAATTATTTCCCGAAATTCGCACAAATGTCTTTTATCGCAAATGCGAAAGGAATATGTTTCAGAAACACTCAAGAAACAAGTATAATCGACATCATCATGCAACAAGAACATCCCTTCGCACAATATATTCGTATCATCGGCAAAGGTCCGCGTCTATCACGCCCTTTAACCCGTGAAGAATCTTTTCAAGCCGCCACAATGATTTTAAATCATAAGGTTGACCCAATACAACTTGGGGCATTCCTGTGCATTCTACGCGTCCGTACCGAAGACCCGGAAGAAGGGGCAGGTTTCATTGATGCGGTTCGAAATGAGCTGACTCTGCCACTCGATATACCGGCTATTGATCTGGATTGGCCAACCTATGCCGGAAAGGCACGGCAATTGCCCTACTATCTGCTGGCAGCCCTTGCAATGGCCTCAACTGGTATTAAAATTTTTATGCATGGGGCTTCTGGCCACACTGCAAACCGTGTTTATACGGATCAAGCGTTAGCTGAACTGGGAATTGCGCAAAGTACCTCTTTGGAAGATGCTGCTCTGCGCCTTAAAAATGGCAATTTCAGTTACCTGTCTTTAGATAAAATCAATCCTGTTTTACAGGAAATTATGGATCTAAAATCTACATTGGGTGTCCGCACCCCTATTAATACCTTTGCCCGCATGATCAATGCCTTTAATGCACCTTGCGTCCTGCAATGCATTACCCATTCTGCCTACCGCGACGTTCATCGTGATTGCGCAGCTTTACTAGGGCAAGAACGCATGTGTGTCTTTAAAGGCGAAGGCGGTGAAATTGAACGCCGCGCCGCCAAGCCCGTCAATATCCAATATCTCATTAATGGGGAACGTTTTGAGGAAGAATGGCCTGCATTCCTTGCACCGGAAGATGCTGCCCATGATACTGATATGGATATGAAACGCTTGAAAAAGGTCTGGTCTGGCGAAGACTGTCATCCATATGCCATTGCCGCCATTACAGGAACGATTGCCATTGCGTTACGCCTGATGGGCCGTGCCACTTCTTGTGATGACGCACATGAACAAGCAAAAACAATTTGGGCTAACCGCCAAATGGATACAATCCCTTATGCCAAGTGATGAAAACATCCGTAATCGCGTTGTGCTTGTTGGTGCCGGTCCCGGTGACCCCGACCTATTAACCATTCGTGCTTTGCGCATGATTGAACAAGCCGATGTGATTGTTCATGATCGTCTTGTCACAGACGAAATTCTCAACCTCGTCCCAGATCATGTCAAAAAAGTTTTCGTTGGAAAAGCACCCGGGCGACATATTTTAAAACAGGAAGAAATCAACGCCCTGCTATTTGAACTCGCCTGCAAACATAAACTTGTCGTGCGTTTAAAAGGCGGTGACCCGTTTGTCTTTGGACGCGGTAGCGAAGAGGCCGAATTCCTACTGCAAAAAAACATCCCATTTGAAGTCGTCCCAGGCATTACAGCTGCTGCTGGATGCGGGGCAGCCGCACGCATTCCCCTTACCCATCGTGGTGTGGCACGCAGTGTCCGTTTTGTCACAGGCCATTATAAAGAAGGTGCGGACCTCGACATCGACTGGGCCTCATTAAATGACCCGGAAATGACCGTGGTGATTTACATGGGATTACAAAATCTGGATGCCATTGCGGAGCATATGATCAAGGCAGGTCGTGCGGCGAATACGCCTGCTGCCATTATTGAAAATGGGGCAACACCTGCGCAACGCATTGCCTACACGACATTAGAACGCCTCCCCGAAACCAAACGCCAAGGCGATTTCAAACCGCCCTCATTATTGATTATCGGTCATGTGATCGACGTTGCACAAGCATTGAACCATGAATGACAGATTAAAACAAACCACATTAATTATTGCCGGACATGGGTCTAGTAAAAGCCCGAACATGGGTCGCCCTGCCCGCCTGCATGCGCAATGGATTAAAGATCAAAATATTTTTGCCGATGTAAGAACCGCTTTCTGGAAAGAAGAAACCTTTCTTCAGCATGCCCTTGACGGTGTGACCACCCCAGAAGTCGTGGTTGTCCCGAATTTGGCCTGTTCCGGCTTTATTAATAAAGTTGTTATTCCGCGTGAAATGGGACTGGATGGTCCCATAACCCAGCGCAAAGGACAAACCATTCATCTCTGCCAACCCGTTGGTGAACATCCGAACTTAGCAGCCCTTATGGCAGAGCGCCTCCATCAGGTGATGGAAGATGAACAGCTTTCGCCTAATGAAACAACTGTTTTTGTCGTTGCACACGGCAACCCGGACCCGGACCGTCCGGCCTCTCATGACAGTGCGGTCATGCTGGCGACACGCACCTACAGTCATTTCCCAGTTCAGGCTATTTTACCGGCCTTTTTAGAAGAAAAACCCTTTCTCAAAAATTGGGAAAAACGGGTCAGCACCCCCAATGTGATCGTCCTGCCGTTTATGATTGCGGCGGGCACCCACGGCGCACGCGATATCCCAGAATTTTTGGGGATTGAACTCAGCGCACAACAAGAAATCGACCTTCACGAAAACGGCCAACCTACAGGCCCGTTTGAAGCCGCACCCGGACGTCACATCTGGTTAATGCAAGCCATAGGGTCCCACCCGCGCATGGCCGAGTTTATTGTCGATATTGCCCGCGAAAAACTTGCAAGCCAAATCTAATACCCTTGGCATAAGATCAAAGCGTTATTTGGGTTCCCGACCCAATCCCTGACACAAGGCCAGATAGACTCTGCCCACATCAGAACCATAGAACGTATTGGCGAGGATACCGTGTTGATCTTTATCCTTGGCCTGAACGATCAATTGTTCAAACTCGCTGAAATAACGGTTTGCATAGGTTCTAAAGGCTTCATGGTCGCGATAAGCATCCTTGATGGCATTCAGCTTGTTACGATCTTTCAAGGCTGCAAGTTTGCGCACAAAGATGGAACGGTCCCCACGGGTGAAGCGGCGCCATTCTTCCTCGCTGATCCCGATTTCCAGTTCGCGTGTAATATCAACGCCCAAGGATTGCAGCGATTCAACAACAAAGGCATGACGGCGCATAAATTCGTCCGTACCAACCTTGCCATCCACCTCCGACAGATCTTTTACCAAGTCTTTCGCATGGCGGTTGAGCTGGCTCATGGATTTGGTTTGTTGTTCCATCGCTTTCGCCGCATCGTGGGCCTGATGGGCCGCTTCCGACCATGTTTTGCGCAACAGATCGGAACGTTTTTTCAAATTATCATCCCACGCACCCAGTTTTTCCATTGCCAGATCAGAAACTTGCGTCACTTCGGCATTTCGGCTTTCCAAACTATCACTGGCTTTGGTTATTTCTTTTAAGGTCTGGTTCACAGTGCTCGCCAGTTCATCCATCTGATGACGTGCGGCTGCACCGGCCACATCAAAGCCTTTTTTGATTTCCATCGCATTGACTTGAGCAGCACGGGTTTTACGCTCCAGTGACTTGGTTGCCTGATCCAGTTGCATGGCTGAACGTTCCCCCGCAGACAATATATCTTTGGCCCGTTCTTCCAAATGATCGGCAGCTTGCGCAATATCGGCATGGATTTGGTGTGCAGCCCCGGCGACAAGGTCGGAACGTTCACGGACCAACTCACCTGCTTTATTCAAACGATGTGCCGCTTTTTCTGAACGTCCCTCTAATTGCGTGACGAATTCCTGCATGGCCATAATTGCTTCTTTAAGCTGGGATACAGTCTGGTGGGTCACTTGTTCAACATGATCCCCGCTGCGTTCCATATTATGTGTTACGCTTTGCAATTGTGCATTGGCCTGTTCGGTACTGCTTTGCGTATCCCGGCTGGCTTTATGCATATTTTCCGCCATTTCCGACATCAATTTAGCCGCGCGATCCATCGAAATTGCAATCTCTTCATTGCGCGTATCAATTTCCGCGCCCAACTGGCTCACCCGCGTCAGGGCATTGTCCGCCACATCGTTGATTTTGCTGTTTTGACGTTCCAGTTCCAGATTAACCGATTGCACCCGCTCTTTTGCCTCTTCGCTTGTTCGGGTAATCTTTTCACCGCTTTTATTCAACAGCTCGCCCATATCAAACAGGCTTCCTTGCGCTCCTTCGGCGACATTGTTTAAATTCGCAATATGAGATTGTAATTTTTCACCGACTTCTTTCAATTCATCACGGGTTTGCCCGGCCATTTTCAAGGTGTCACGGGCAGAAGCCTGTGTATTTTCGCTGACCTGCGTCAACTGGCGGGTCAAATGATCGCCAAACTGACTTATTTTTTGCGCCTGTTCTTCCAAACTACGCGAGGCAACTTCAACACTATCAACAACAGTTTGCGCCTGTGTTCCCACCCGTTGCACTCGTTTGGTCAAATTCACCCCGGCATCTTCAACACGGTGTTCCATTTCCGTGACTGTATCAGCCAACAATGCCCCCGCCTGATCCGCAACTTCATTAACCCGTAGGGCGTGGTTTTCCAACCCTTCACCAATTTCAAAGACGCGTTTACCCGCCTCATCAGTCGCATTCATCATCGCATCGCGTTGGCGTTGGAACCCGGATCCAACCAACCCCATCAGCTTCGCCGCACGGTCAGAAGCACTGGCCATTTCCTGCCCACTTAGGCGAATAGCCGATTGCGCTTGTTCCAACTGGCCTGCTGTTTGTTCAGAGGTACTGCGCAACAAAGACGTTTGTTCATCCAGACGAATAGAATAGCCTTCCATCTGACGGGCCGCTGCGTCTGCTGTATTTTTAAGGGAACGCGTACTGGTCTGTAACGTTGCGTCCATATCATGCAAACGCTCTGCTGTACGTGCACTGACCTGATCCAGTTCCTCGGTCCGGTCTTGCAAAGTCGCACTGACGCTTTCCATTCGACCAGCGGCTTCACTGGAAGCCTGATCCAGATTTTGTGCATGATGGGAAAGGCGTCGCCCGGCTTCTGCCAAAGCATCGCGCGAGGTCAAAGATGTTTTTTGCAAACGTTCATTCTGTTCTGAAATCTCCGCCCCCAAAGATTTCAGGCTGCTGTCCATCTCGTTTGCATTATTGCGAATTTCACCCAATCGATCCGTCAAATGATCGGCTTGAATTTGTGCCTTTTCGCCTAACAACGTAACTTCTTGGGCACTACGGCGCAAACTATCCGTTGCAAGGTCAATACTTGCCGCCCCTTTATCCGACAAAATCGTGATGGTTTGCGAACCGTCATGCAACGCCGCCGTTACAGACTGGATCCGGCTGGCAGCATTGGTTGCCGCATCAATCAAATCCAAAGACCGTTTCTGCAAATGAATACCGGCATTTTGCAAACGTTGTTCTGACAAAGTTGACAATTCTTGCAATTCGTCGGTGCGTGAACGTAAAACTTCACCAGCCCCGTTTAATCGCTCGCTCGCCTCTTCGCTGATCATTGTGACATCGCGGCCAGCCTGTGACAATTGATCGCTGATTTGTTTAATGCGTTCTTCCACACGGTTGGCTGCACTTGATGTTTTCTGCGCCGTCTCCTGAACCTCATCATTCAGCTTACCGGTGCGTTCCATCGCCCGTTCCGTCGCCATATCCAACTGGCGCGCCTGTTGACGGAAGACGTCCGATGTACTGCGCATTCCCATCAAGGAATTATCCGTGGAATTCATTAATTCCTGCGCGCTTTCTTTCAGATTTTCGCGCATCTCACGCACACGATCAGAAACCTGATCCGCCGTTTTGTTCAAATGATCCGTCTGTGAAACAAGGTTTTCACGAATTTGTCCGGTTTGCGTTTGCACCAATTCTGATGTGGCGTTCAGTTCTTTTAACTGACGTTCAAACACCTTGCCCATTGCCTCGCCTTGATCGTGGGCCGCTTCACTGCTTTTGCGCAAGCTTACGGTATGATCGTCCAACAATTTGGCGTTTTGGTTCAAACGGTCTGCTGCTTCATTGGCCATTTGATTAACCGAGCCGATGGCACTGCCCAACAAGTCGCCAATTTCAATACTGCGCCCTTTGGCCTGTTCAAAGACCGTTTCCAGTGCCTTGCCTTCGCGTTGAAAGATTGACGCGGTTTCCTTGGTTTTATTGACAATACCGTCAGACACTCTATCCAGCTCGCTTGCACGGCGTTTTAATGTTTCGGCAATATCTTCAGTACGCGACGAGGCACGCTCAGACACATTCACCAGATCATGGGCCTGATGGTGCAAAACGTTACCGACTTCACGCGCCCGATCAATTGCACGATCAGATACATTCAGCAAATCTTCGGCCTGACGACGCAAACTGTCTTCTGCTTCTTTCGCCCGTGTATCAGCTTCATGGGAAACTTCGGACAATTCCACACTGCGCGAACGCAATAAATCATGGATGGCACGTGATCGCACCAACGCATCTTCGGACGCGCGGGTCAATTCCTGTGTTTGGCCGCGCAATGAGTCCGTAATGGCGCGCACGCGCTGTTCCGCGGTTTCAGACGGATAGACCATACGGCGCAGATACCAGCGCAACGCCTGACTTTCCGTCTGCAACAAACGGCTGCGTTCCAGATAGGCCGCAATTAACCACAACAACGCCAAGGGCGTGACAAGCCCCGCAGCTAAACCACCAATTTCGTGCGGCATTAATTCATTGAGTGTGGACCAACCAAAATAGGTTTCAATATAATCGTATGCCCCATAGACCCAGCCAACAGACAACAGGGCCGCAACAATGCTCAGAAAACGATAACGTACATAAAACGGGGCACGCCAGTCTTCTTCAGCCAGCAGTTCCACATCAACCATGCGGTCGCCAGCATCAAGCAGGTAATCTTTCTGTAACGGAGACAATTCCGGCATGGCGTTTTTTTTGCCATCTTCATCCGTCTTTTCTCCGGCTTGATCTTTTACCTGATCTGCCTGATTTTCTGCGTCGAAAGCCACCTCGATAGAAGATCGACCTTCTCGCTTTGAACCATCATTGCTCATCGTGCCACTCGTGTCTGTATTCACAGGCCATAAAAAAAGGCCTCACTCCCGTTCATATTTTCCTTGCACGGCAAAAACCGTCATTTACGATACAAAAACAAATTAAATACAACTTTTAGAATGAAATTTTTATCTTTCATCCAACCCGTAAAGTTAGAAAAATGCGAACATTAAGAAAATATACAGGATTTTTAGCAAAAATACACAGTTTTGCACTTATTTTTTCATTTTTCTTTATAGGTGCGACTCCGCAGATTTCAAAGAGTTTTGCCCAACCTATACGCGAAGGGACAAAAGTCCTGAAAGCCCCCCTAGCCCCTGTCGCACTGGAAGGGGAATTTCTGGTTCAGTTTCGCAGTGAAAAATCCCTCAATGCCATAAAAAAAGGCAATAATCCCAAATGGATATCCAAACTGGGTAAAGATGTAAAAATTGATACACGGCTCAGTTCATTCAATATCGCCCATATTCAAGTCAGCAACCCGGCCGGAGATGGAAACTGGAAAAATCTCGCCAATATTTTGTCCAGTGACCCCGATGTTTATGCGGTGGAACCCAACTATGTCGTCTATGCCAATACGGCAAATCCAGCATCCCCCAATGATCCCCACATTAATAAAATGTGGTTTTTGGACAAGATCAAAGCTTTTGAAGCCTGGTCTCAACCTTCTTCAACAACAGAAGATATCATTGTTGCTGTTGTCGATACGGGGGTCAAATTCACCCATGAAGACCTCAAAGGTCACATCTGGATTAATAAAAAGGAAATTCCTGACAACAAGATTGATGATAATAACAACGGTTTAGTCGATGACATTTTCGGATGGAATTTTTATGAAGGTAACAACTGGCCCGGCCCCATTGTTTACCCGGCCCCGACCATCACCCCCGACGACCAATGCCATGAGGGACAGAGCGGCGTTTACACAAACTTACATGGTACCCATGTTGCAGGAACCATCGCAGCAATGGGCAATAATGCAAAAGGCATCAAAGGCATCGCAGATAAAGTTAAAATCATGCCTTTGAAAGTTTTAGGTGGTGCCTGCGGTAGAGGTGATACAATTGATGTACTTGCGGCGATTATCTATGCTTATGAAAACGGTGCGCGCATTATTAACCTGAGCCTCGGCAGTTTTGCGCATTCCTTCATTGCTCAAAGAATCTATGAAGATCTTGCCGCTAAAGGTGTTTTATTTGTTATTGCCGCCGGGAATGAAACTGTCGATAACGATGGAGAACCCCGATCATACCCGGCGAGTTATCCCATCGACGGTATCTTAAGTGTTGCGGCCACAACACCAACAGACGATTTGGCGGAGTTTTCAAACTGGGGGCGCAAAAATGTGGATATCGCAGCCCCCGGCGTTGATATTTTTAGCACCATTGTTCTTCCAAATGAGGAAAAAAAGACGCTGAGTGATAGCTACAACTTCGAGTCAGGAACCTCGATGGCCAGCCCGATTGTTAGCGGGGCGGCCGCATTACTGCTGGCCCATCAACCAACCTTAACCAATTTACAAATCAAAGAAACACTGATGAATAGCGTTGATCCCATCCCCGGACTTGCCAATAAAGTTGCCAGCGGTGGGCGGTTAAACTTGCAAAAAGCGCTAATGAAACAATCCACTAGACAGCCATCACGGGCACCGAAACCAGCACAAGAAAAACAAAAAGCACGATCTGTGGAAAATCATATTGACGGCATTCGCATTTTTGATCGCCGCACCCAGCGCGAAGAAAGAATAAAATGGTAGATTTTTCCTTGCATAGAAGCCACCAAAACCGCAAAATCCGCAACCAAGAGGGTTCTATATTCGAGGGATAATAAAAATATGGGCAAGTCCGTGCGACAGGTCAGTTTTCACCGCGCCTTATATACTGGCGTCTCTGTGGGTGTTTGGGTCTTGCTGACTTCGCCTTGTTTTGCACAAAACACCTTTGATCCGTTCGCACCTGACGTGGTTGCCCCGACCGAACCAAACGCAACCCCAAAAGCCCCCGAACCGACGGCCCCTAAAATCGTTCGCGCGCCCGTAGAACCTGAACAGCCCGTTGCGAAGAAAGCACCGGAAAAACCAGCTGTAAATGCCAGTGAGATTGCCCCCCCTGCGCCCAGCGTCACCGTGCCTGAAGCAAAACCAGTTATACAAACACCTCCCCCTGTTGAAGAACAGGTTCAAACGCCCGTAGCTGAACAAACCCCTGCTGCCATCAAACCACAAGCGGACCCTGCACCTGTTTTCAATGTTGCGCCCAACCCGCAAACGACAGATCCGTTTGCCCCTTCTTATGTCATTTCGACACAACCGCAGCCCACACCTGCGGCCCCTCTTGCAGCAGCACCTACGGCCCAAGAAACAACAGCAACTGCGACAGCGGCAACGACACCTCAAGCACAACCAAGTGCCCCCATGCAAACCACAACAACGGCCACGCCAAGCACACCTGTTGCTGACAAAAACAACCCTTCCTTTTTAGAACGCCTCGGCAATCTGTTTACCAGTTCAGAACAATCCCCTGCGCAAGAAACGCAGAACGAAGAACCAGCCCCCCCTGCCGTTTCAGAACCAATTTCACCAACGCTAAAGGCTCCTCCCGTAATTGAAAAAGAAGAAGCTGCCCAGCCCGCAGTCGCAGATTCAAAAGAAACAAAACAATCGTCTTTTTTTGATAAATTACGCAATTTCTTAACGCCTGCACAAACGTCAGAAGATCCAAAACTTCCCCAAGCAGACACAGCACAAAAGGTGATAGAGGAAGAACCAAAACTTGAGCCTAAGCCTGTGCCAACGCCTGAGCCTGAGCCCATTCAGGAAACGATCCCTGAACAAGAAGCAATATCGCCTCCTGTTGTTACGCCCACAGCACCCAGCCCTTCTGCGCCGGAAGAAGAAGAACCGGGTCTCTTAAATAAAATCGGCAATTTCTTTGGCTCACCTTTTTCTAGTGATGAAAAAGCAGCGCAAGACACAAAAATACAAGAACAATCGCCTACACCTGCAACAACGTCCCCGACCCCAGCACCAACACCCGACACCCCACCGAGCCCCCCAAAACCGATTGACCCCCGACTTGTAAAAGCTGAATTTGGTCTGGGATCTGATATCAAGCTAGGTCAAGGTGACAACGATCTCAGCAAACAGGCGAAATGCTTCACCAAAAACCGCGGCACCATTGCCTTTTGCACAACACCAACCCGTTGGCCAGATGCCATCGCACGACATTTTGAAATTTCCACACACCTTTACAAAGGAACACGTGGTATCGTGCAATATGAAGGCAATATCGCAACCCGCCTTTATGGTCTCTTCAAAGGTGACGGCTTCCAAAATGTTGTGAAGTATTATGAAAATGAATATGGCCCCGCCACAAACTCATTTGTACGCGATACCAGACTTCTCAGCAAAACAGTGAAAAATAAAAGTTATATCTGGCGCAAGGAAAACCCACAAGAAGGGTTAGTTGAAATCATGGAAATTCGCCAAATCGCAGATACACGGGGCCCCACCCCCGATCTTGATAGCTCTATGATCCGCTTATATTTCGAAGGATCCCGCGAAATTTTCTCCCAAGTCTCCGATCTTGATTTTATGCATTTACGTTAAAAACAATTCCATACTTAAACAATTATTGAATTGTTAGACATAGCGGTATATACTCTTAAACATGGATCAGACAATTGCAGTAAAACGTCTTGGTGAACTGGGACATGACACCCGAATGTCGGTTTTCAGGCTGTTGGTGAAGGCCGGAAAAAAAGGCATGGTCGTTGGGGATATTCAACGTCATTTAGATGTCTCTGCCCCAAACCTATCTCATCACATTCACCGTTTAATCGCTGTGGGCCTGATCCGTCAGGAACGAGATGGACGCAGCTTGTACTGTTATGCAGAACTGGATGCATTACGCGAGATTATGAATTTTTTAGAAGCGGAATGTTGCACATTATAGGCTTTTTTTTGTGCATACATTTCAATAATTGTGGAAGTATTGAACCATGTTTAACCAACTGCAAAATTACCTTGATACAATGCCGCTTAGTGACATGTTGCAAGAAAGCTTCTGGATGTTTATTCAGCTTTTTGCGGAATTGAGCATTCTCTTCCTCATCATCAGTTTTCTGGTTGGCTTGCTGCGACAAAAGCTTCCCGATAACAAAATTCGCAATATCCTTGGGGGACAAAAAGGGCGAGGATATCTGACAGCCGCCCTTTTAGGATCAATTACCCCGTTTTGCAGTTGTTCCAGTATTCCTGTCTTGGTCGGCCTTTTAAAAGCGCGTGCAGGCTTCGGCCCGACCATGACCTTTTTATTCACTTCCCCATTACTCAATCCTTTGGTGATTGCCCTTTTCATCCCGGTCTTAGGCTGGCAGGTCACCGCGCTTTACGCTATTTTAGCCTTTAGTGTTTCTGTCCTTGCGGGGTTGACCCTCAACACACTGGGGTTTGAACGGTTCATCAAATCTGAATTACTGGAAGAAAAACCACGTTGCTGCGGATCTTCTTGTGGGGCGCAACCTCAAGCCACCCCGACCATTTGGCAAACCGCAGGTCGCGAAACATGGGACATGTTTAAACAGATGTTTCCCTATATGTTTGTCGCCATGATCATTGGCGCAGGCGTTCATGGCTTCTTGCCCGCTGATTTTTTCACAGAGGTTGCAGGACCGCAAAACCCCGCCGCCATTCCCGCCGCCGCCTTAATCGGGATCCCCCTTTATATGCGGGTCAGCACCTTATTACCATTAGTCTCGGCCTTTCTGGCAAAGGGGGTCAGTCTGGGTGCCATCATGGCGCTTACCATCGGCAGTGGCGGGGCAAGTCTGCCGGAAGCGATCTTACTGCATAAACTCTTTTACTGGCCTTTGTTATCAGCCTTTTTGCTGGTCGTTTTTGCAATGGCCGTGCTCAGTGGTTTCACCTTCAACTTTCTATTTACCTGATATAGCGTCATTGCTTTTTGCTGCAATTTCCATTTCGCAAGAACAGGGAAAGCCGTTGATTTGAATCCATTTTGATTCTAAAACAACGCAATGCATTTCTGATCAGAGGATAAATAAACTATGGCCATTGTTGCGCGCAGCCCGGAACATAAAAAAACAGGTGAAACCGTTGCCAAGATTTTATTGGAAATCGAAGCCATCAACTTCCGCCCGGAAGAACCCTATATCCTGACCTCCGGCAAAGCCAGCCCGGTCTATATTGATTGTCGTAAACTCATCTCTTTCAATCGTGCGCGTCGCACCGTGATGGAACTTGCCAAAAACCAACTGCAACAAGACGCAGGCTTTGAGGTTTTCGACTATGTCGCGGGCGGGGAAACAGCCGGGATCCCTTATGCGGCATGGATGGCCGACCAGCTGGATGCATCTATGTTATATGTGCGCAAAAAACCAAAAGGTTTTGGTCGTAATGCCCAGATCGAAGGCTATATGGAAGAAGACAAACGCGTTCTTTTGGTCGAAGATTTGGCAACTGATGGTGGTTCCAAACTGAATTTCGTCAATGCCCTGCGCAATGCCGGTGCCAAATGTGACGATGCTTTTGTCGTCTTTTTCTACGGTGTGATCCCTGGCGCCCTTGAATCTCTGGACCAAGCTGGTGTCACGCTACACTATTTATGTAACTGGTGGGATGTCATTCAAGCAGCTGAAAAATACGGCTATTTCACTAAAGAAAAAATCGCCGGTGTAAAAGAGTTTTTGGAAGACCCGCTCGGATGGTCCAGTAAAAACGGCGGCGAATAATGACCCCTCAAAAGCTCGCTTTCTGGATTTCGATAAAGATCATGGCCCTTATCGCCATAGGATACTTTGTCGTTCCAATGCTGATGCCATGATAAAAAAGTCCCGGTCCACATGGATCGGGACTTTTTCGTTTAATATCCAAAGGAGGCTTCAATGAATACATCAATTAGTATTTCACTATTCCTTGCCGGACTCTTTGATATTGCCCTTATTGTGTTTCATATGTTCTTCTGGAAACTCTTCCAGTGGGACACGCAATTGAAAAAAGTAAGCGCACTCAATAAAGGTGTCATGCAAGTTATGAACATGGCCCTCATGGTTATTTTCCTGCTTTTTGCCTATTTACTTTTTTTTGAAGGCAATAATCTAATTGAAACGTCATTTGGGCGAACAATACTTATCGGAATTGCGTTCTTCTGGTTTATGCGTACCTTATTCCAACCCATTTTTTTCGGCTGCAAAAACTTAACCGCCGCTGCTTTTATCGGCATTTTCGCCACAGGAAGTTTCTTGCATATCCTGCCGATTGCCCTGTTCTTAAATAATTAGCGATCTTATTATAAAGGCAGAATGATTTTCGCTTCCAGACCGCCTTCAGGGCGATTGATCAACAGAGCTGTTCCACCATGCGCATGGGCGACGGAGCGCACAACCGCCAAGCCAAGGCCAACTCCACCTGTTTCCTTGTTGCGGGAGCCTTCCAAGCGGCGAAATGGTCTGAAAACTTCTTCCAGTTCGCTTTCGGGGATACCGGGGCCATTATCTTTCACGGTTACACTCACCTGACGTTCATCGGCCTCTAACGCTACTTCACATGCGCCTGCATACTTCAAGGCATTGCCGACCAAATTGGCAACCGCGCGTTTCAAACCCACTGGACGACCGTTAAAGGGAAGTTCTTCCATGCCGTTATAGGTAATATCCCCATCAGTTTCCCGCATATCTTCACAAAGACTTTCAACCAACGCTGCGAGATCAATAGGGGAAACAGCCTCATTTGCCACATCATCACGGGCAAACGACATAGTTGCCTTGATCATGGATTCCATTTCATCAAGATCAGCCAACATTTTTTCACGCTGTTGATCATCTTCCACAAATTCTGCCCGCAAGCGCATACGGGTAATGGGGGTACGCAGATCATGAGAAATCGCAGCCAGCATATGTGTGCGGTCCTGAACGAAACGACGCAGACGGGTTTGCATCTCGTTAAAAGCACGCGCGGCATCACGCACTTCGCGGGGGCCGTCTTCTGTCATCGGTGGCGCATTAACATCGCGCCCCAGGGTTTCTGCCGCCTGGGCCATACGAGCCAAAGGCTTATTTGCACGCCGCATGATGATAAACGCAATCAAAGTAACCAGCAAAGACAGAAATAATAATGGCATGGCAAAAGGAATAAACCCAGGTGGAGTTGGGCGTTCAAATGGAATGCGCATATTTAGCCATGTACCGTCATCTAACAACACCGCTACAATCAAACGCGCATTATAATTATGCTCGTTCATCATGCGCCCCCATCGTGGACGTTGATCTTGTGGTGCAACAGCCTCCCCTTGCCTATGATGTTTACCAAAGGCACCACTCCCCGCTGGGAAAGGGCGGCGTTCATCATCATCCACGCGGATACGCTTAAGATCTATTCCTCCCAATTCTTCTGACAAACCGGTGCGAATAAATGCTTCGATCCCAAACCAGTTTGCTTCTTCATCGACAGCACTTTGTTGACTTTGCCACGCCCGCATACCTCGGGGACGATTTGTACGCAATAGGAATTCACGCTGTAACGGACTCGCTGCATTCATCCACTGCACATACGTTGCCATACGTTCAATCAAACGGCTATGTTCCGCGTTTTCTTGGAAATTTTTCCAATCCCGATAATAGAAAATACCCCCGAGGGCCTGCACCAATAAAATACCACCGATCAGGATAACAAGGGTTCTTCCCAACATGGTTTGCGGGATCAGACGCATTCTCAAGATTGCTCCACTTTCGCAGTGAACATATAACCGCCACCGCGCACAGTTTTCACCAAAGACGGATTTTTTGGATCATCCTTCAATTTTTTACGCAGGCGGCTAACCTGAACGTCAATCGCACGATCAAACGGAATGGCTTCACGACCACGTGCCATATCCAATAACTGATCACGGTTTAAAACACGATTAGGATGGCGCACAAAGGTATCCAGCAATTCAAACTCCCCTCGACTAAGAGAAACAAGAACACCTTCGTCGTTCAACAATTCCCGTCGTTCAGGACGAAACTGCCATTTATTAAAGATAAAGACATCGGCGTCTTCAGCCGTCACAGTCTCCTGCTCACCGCTTCGACGCAAAACGGCCTTGATGCGGGCCAATAATTCACGTGGATTAAACGGCTTTGCCAAATAATCATCCGCCCCCATTTCCAAGCCAATAATCCGATCTGTTTCTTCGCCCATCGCAGTCAACATAATGACCGGCATCTGCGAACTGGCGCGCAAATTGCGACAAAGGGTCAATCCGTCTTCACCCGGCATCATCACATCCAGAACCACCAGATCAATGGACCAATCCTCGAGCGCGCGTTTCATTTCGCGCCCATCCTGCGCGGTTGTTACGCGCAGGCTATGTTGCTTCAGAAATTTCGCAACAAGGTCGCGAATTTCGCGGTCGTCATCGACGACAAGTATGTGTGATTGCTTTTCCATGAGACTAATATAATCGCTATTTTCAAAACTGCGCGGTTGAATGTGTAACAAACTGTAACAGAAATGGGCACAGAAACAATGCGTCACCTTATCACACCTTTGACGACACATCCCCGTTACACAACAGGTCAATAATAAACACATCGAAAGGGCGAACACTATCGCCGATCAACTCTAGTCGATGGAGACTTATTATGAAACGCACAACACTCATTCTCAGCGCCGTTAGTGCCGTTGCCCTGATCACTTTGACGACCTTGGCCGTCGCTCAAGACACCAGCAAACCCAACTATAATGGCTGGTGCCCCAATGGTGGCCCCGGTGGTGGATACGGATATATGATGCGTGGACACGGACATGGTATGGGATTTGGCATGATGAACGGCCCCCGCATGGAACGTTTCATGCAAAACGGTAATTACGACCTGCAACTGACACCGGAACGCGTCAAAGAAATTATGGAAGGTCGCCTCGCTTGGCGCGGTAACGACAACCTGAAAATCGGCGATGTCACCACCGATCAAGATGGCAATATCATTGCCAAACTGGTCACAAAAGATAACTCACTGGTCGAAACTTTCAAAATCGACCCAAAAACAGGCGCACAAGCCCCCTTGCGCTGATAATCAAAATCTCCTTCCCCTCCCGTAAAACTGAAAAAGGGTTCCTTCTGGAACCCTTTCTTTTTTATCGTCAGTCTTCTTTTTCGCAGACTTCGACCTCAGCGTCGTCATCTTCATCCAGTTCCCCGGCAGCGGCTCGCCTTTGCCATTTTTTATAGGAATTGAAACTTAAAGGGATACTCACTAGATAAATCGCGCCAATAACGGACAGCATCGCCCATGGTGCGCTTACCAAAAAGGCAACCAGCAAGCCGACACCGATCATAACCGGCAAAACGTAAGCCGCCGGAACCTTTGCCTTTTTAAAGGAAAAGGTTGGAAAACGGCTGACCATCAAGCCGCCGATTACCGTCAGGAAAAAACAGGCCATTGCCGGACTGCGGAAAAAATCATCCCCAAACATAAAAGACAGCACCAACGGGTACATAATCAATAACGCGCCAGCCGGGGCCGGCACACCGGTAAAGAAATTATTTTCCCACGGTTGTTTGTCTGGATCTTCCAGCGCGGTGTTGAAACGTGCCAAACGCAAGGCCATACAAACAGTGAAAAAACAAACAAAGACCCAGCCAATCCGGCCTGCATTTTCCAAAACCCAAAAATAAAGGATCATGGGAGGCGCCACACCGAAACTGATAAAATCAGATAGAGAATCGAGTTCCGCACCAAACTTGCTTTGCGCATTCAACAAACGCGCAACCCGTCCATCCAAACCATCCAAAATCGCCGCAACCACAATTGCAAAGACCGATGCTTCCCACATATCGCGCGCCGCAAAATTAATCGCGGTCATGCCTGCGCAAAGTGCAGAAATAGTCAGAATATTGGGGATCAAGTGATTGATCGGCAGTCGTTTCAATTTAGGACGGCGTTTTTCCATGATTATCTCACTTCGCCTTGGCGGGCGGCCTCAGTGCTGTTTAAATCAGCCAAAACAGTCTCTGCCGCTTTGGTCGTTTGTCCCAAGGCTACCATAGGTTCCACCCCTTCGGGTAGGTAAACATCAACACGGCTGCCAAAACGGATCATGCCGAACCGTTCCCCGGCTTTCAATTGATCACCTTCTTTTGTCCAGCAAATGATACGACGCGCGACCAGCCCTGCAATTTGAACAAAGGCGATTTGCGTGCCATTTTCAGTTTCCAGCGCCACGCTCATACGTTCATTGTCTACACTGGCTTTATCCAAAGAGGCATTAAGAAATTTCCCCGGACGGTAAGCCACTTTCTTAACGGTCCCGCTTAAAGGAGAGCGGTTTACGTGAACATTAAATACGTTCATGAAAACACAGACGCGTGTGCGTTCCTGATCGCCCATGCCCAATTCCGCAGGCGGTGCAGCACGGTCAATTAACTGTACAACACCATCGGCCGGACAGATCACCAATCCGTCACGAGTCGGGGTGACACGATGCGGGTCACGGAAAAAGCAAATACACCATACTGTCAAGATCAAACCGACCCAACCAATTGGCTGAACTGCACCCAACCATCCCAAGGCATATGCCCCAACCATAAGGGCCACTGTCAAGATGGCAAAAATTGCGATAAACGGCCAACCTTCGCGGTTGATCGGCACCAAGATTACTTTAAGCACGTTCTTCGTCCATGTTATCCAAATCCAATTGCCTTTCGTAACAGGATACGCCGGATGCGTAAAGACGACTTTTCTTTTTGTTTGCAACAAAGATGCATGTTAAATTGATAAAAATCTAGATTTTACGGGCTGATAGCAGTGAGCAATCCAAACACATTCCCTTCTAAAGCGAGAAGTCTGGTTGAATTTTCAAATTCACCAACAAGGGAATTGTGCGTTACAGACAATTTACAGGCCAAAAACGGTAAAATCATCCAGGACGACAAGCTGTCTCAAATTGACTTTATGGTCCAGTATCAAGGATATTGGTTTGCTGTCCATGTCAGACCGCAAGGAACCAAATCGTTCCTGCATATTCATGGTATCATTGGAAAACTACCTTATTCGTATGAAAGCACCTTTGCCCGTGCCAACGTTCTGGCCGTTGTCAAAGCTGCAGGGAAAGCGTTAGGCGGTCGTGTTAAAATTGATGACAACCAAAATATTATCTTGATTGATAAATTGTCCTTCGAAGGAAATATATCACCAAAAATTTTATTGGCTGAAACCACAAAGGTTTTGTTACGCGTCAAGCCATACCTGCAATTGGTTCATACCTTACAGCCCCCAAAAGATATAGCCTTTCGCGCACCGAAAAATTATGTCGAGCAGATCCCGCCACAAGACATGCCAACACCTTCACCCGTTGACGAACCGTCCAAACAGATGGACGAAGAAAAAGTCCCTATGAAATTAAAAACCAATCATGTGAAGCTCAAGGTAAAACCCGTCATTAAGCTGAAGCCAAACTAAACAGGCATTTCAAAACATAAAAAAATCCCCGTCTTGTCCGGGAATTCAGACTGCTGACAAAGTGTTTTTAGTAAATAATTGACCAAAATCCGTCGTCCCGCACTTGATGCGGGATCCATTTAAAATCAATGGACTATATATTACTCATTGAGCAAAAATGGATCCCCGATCAGGGTCGGGGATGACAGTTTAGTGGCTTTGTCAATAAGCAGAATCCCCGCACAAAACGGGGATTTTTTATTGAGCTGAATTTGCATTACTGTGCCGGAATTTCAAATACCTGCCCCGGATAAATCAGATTCGGGTCACTAATATGTTCTTTATTGGCACGATAGATAACCGCATAATCAAACCCTGTCCCGTAAATGCGACGGGCAATTCGCCACAAACTATTGCCCGGCTGAACAACAATCTGACGGTCCAGAGGAACATTACTCATGTTTGGAGCACGTGAAAATGGAATGGTCACCCGGTTCAGAACCTTTTGGTTTTCATCCACATGATCAGCACGCAACTGATAGACCCCAGGCTCTACAACCCGTGACGGTGCCACAACCCAACGCCCTTTGTCATCTGCTGCCGTGTTGCCTAAAAACTCATTATCCAGATAAAGAAAAACGGCACCACCTTCTGGTGCTGTACCGGAGATAGAGAGCTCCCCTTTATCATCATAATTCACTGCATCAATAGAAAGGGTTAAACTTTCAGCTCCCGGCACCTGCAAGGCCGTTACCGGACCATCCCCATCTTTTGACATCGATACGGCTAAAGTTTGCTCTCCTTTGCGTTCTGGTACAACAAGAACAACAACATCATCTGATTTTTGAATTGTACCGTCCGGGTTCAACGCGCTCAAACTTAGTTGGCGTTCGCCCGTTTCCAGCGGGTTTGTCGGCAGATAAACCCACTCTCCCCGGTCATCGGATTTTGCCATTCCCAATTCGTTTTCACCGTCTAAAACAGTGACTTCCGCTTTTGGTGTCGAACGTCCGGCCATAACAACATCACCATCGGGGTTGATGCGAACAACATCAAAACTTGGTGCCGTATTCTCAGCCTTTTGCGACTGAACTGCAGGTTTGGGAGATGTATTTTCGGATTGCTGACTCTGTTGCGTTTCTGCCTGAGGTTGAGGCGTTATCGGTTCCTCGTCATTAAACAAGGTCAAAAATATTGCCAACGCAACAACTGCGAGTCCCAAGCCGATTAAAACGATTGAACGCAACGTACTCTCTCCGCCTATAAAAAGGATATGCCCTAAACCCATAATTTAAGTTAACTAAGGTATCCTTAAAACATTATTTGCGCAATTCAAGAAGTCTTATAAAGAGCGCAAAATATCAAAAAACACAACACTTAACCCAATTGGCAACATCGAAACAACGACCCTGACCAGTGGTTCTGATTTTTGAAGCCATACAGGCGCACGATTTAACACCCGTTCTGCGCCATGATGGCTAAATAAAACCAGGACAAAACAGAAAAGGGAAAAGATCGGCAAGTGCCCCTGCAACCACATATCCCACACCAGTGTCGCCGTACACAAACTTATGGGAAACACAGCATTTTCGCTTAATCTCCCTGGTGTGCGCTCATGCGCCCAAACAAGTACCCCTATGACGATAACCACCAAACTCACGGCGAAGTTACCGGCCATTTGATCCCCCAGATAAAAAGCAAAACCAGCCAGAGTGGAATTTAAAACCAACGGTGAAATCAACCACGAAAGGGATGTTTCGGTATTTGAAAATTCCGCCCGCAACTTAAATGTAAAGATAAGAGATAATCCCAACAAGACGGACCCAGCCAATAAAGCCTTAATAAACATACCCATCTCTATCGTCATTCCGGTCAGAACCCACACCCAGACGAGACATAATATCCCCCCAACACCAAGGCGCAGCACTGGATGATGTAGAAACAACATAGAGAACAAACTACCAAAGGTAATGATCCCCACCCCATAGGCGAGCGCATTCACCCCAAACTGAAAAGGTTCTCCCACCTGCCCGAAAGCGCAAATCACCGCAATCCAGCAAGCAAGGCCCACAGCGAAGGATCCGACAATATCTTTGTTTTTCCCCGTTGCTGCCCAGCGCAACAACGGAACGCCCCCCAATATGGTGAGGGCAGGAAAAAAGAGACTAAACAACAAGGGGCTATTTATTGAATTAAGCATAGTGTAAACATTAACGTTAAATCATTACCAAATCGCAAAGAGGCCAAAATGAGTTTCACACCCAAATCCTTATGTATTTTCTGTGGTTCACGCAACGGAAACGATCCTGCATTTGTTGAAGAAGCCAAAAAACTGGCCCGGACCATGGCTGAAAAAGGAATTGAACTGGTCTATGGTGGCGGTTCTATCGGGATTATGGGCATTGTCGCACAAGAAGTTTTGGACCATGGCGGTCGGGTCACAGGCGTAATCCCGGAATTTCTGCAAAAGCACGAAGTCGGTCATTCCAACCTAAGCGAACTGATCATTACAGACAGCATGCATAACCGCAAACGCACTATGTTTGAACGATCCGACGGTTTTATCGTTCTGCCCGGCGGATTAGGCACATTGGATGAAACCTTTGAAATCATAACCTGGAAACAACTTCGCTTGCATGATAAGCCGATCATCGTTCTGGATACAAAAGACTACTGGAAACCGTTTCAAGACTTGGTCAACGCAACAATTACGTCAGGTTTTGCTCACGATAGCGCACGCGACTTGTTTAGTGTTGCAAAAGACACGGCTGAGGTTTTCCAATGTCTAAAGAACATTCCGCAAGTTGATGAAAAAGTTTTCACCAGCCACTTGTAATAACAATAGAAACTAGGCGTAAACCCTCGTTTTACGCCTAGTTTTCAATATGTTTATCCAAAACCTTCATCACATCATCAAACATAAATGGCTTGGTAATATAATCTTGAAAGCCAAGACTATCGGCTTTTTCAATCACATCAGGCATCGCATTTGCGCTTAAGGCCACCACCGGAATTTTCATGGTTTCTTCCATTTCCCGAAGCTTCTGAAAGGCTTCAAAACCGTCCATTCCCGGTAAATTAATATCCATCAAAATTAAATGTGGTTTACGGGTTTTCGCCAGTTCAATTCCTTGTTCAGCCGTCTCCGCCATGACCATATCCAGGTTTTGAATTTCAGAAACAAACCCATCCATCAATTCCCGATTCAGGGAATTATCTTCGATATAGAGGATCGTGTGTTTAGCGGCACAACAACTTAGGACATAATCACTGCGCTCGATATGAATAGGATCAAAAACAGGTTTGGTTTCCTCAGCTATAACGAAATCCAGCCAAAAAGAAGATCCTTCCCCCTCCACACTGGAAAATCCTATATTTCCCGACATTTCTTCAATCATTTTCTTGGTCAAAACCAGACCGATACCAGCCCCTTCCACATCCAACCGTTCAGCCCCTAGACGGTTGAAAGGTTGAAAGATTTGATCCTGTAATTCATAAGGGATCCCATATCCGGTATCATCAACCACAATACGCAAATGACCACTATCGCGTTGCTCACTTCTGACCCGGATCATTCCGCCTTTGCGATTATATTTTTTGGCATTTGACAACAGATTTAACAAAACCTGACGCACGCGCATACTATCGGCCTTAATACAGGGCAGCGGTTTGAAGGTTTCATCATGCAGCGAAACCTTCATTTCTTTATACGCAGTATCAATATAAGTCAGACAATCATCCAAAATATCACTGATCTCAATCTTTTCGATCCGATAAGACATTTTTCCGGTTTCAATTTTTGCCAAATCGAGAACTTCATCAATCAAGTGCAGCAGATGCGACCCAGCATTGTGAATATGATCCAGTTGGGTCTTTTGGCGTTCAGATAAAGGATTTTGTTTACTTAAAGCAATTAATTGGGAAAAACCAAGAATGGAGTTTAACGGAGTGCGCAATTCATGGCTAACCGAAGATAGGAAATCCGATTTTGCCCGACTGGCCTGTTCCGCTTTTTCCTTTGCTTCGATAAAGTCCGAGATATCGGTTTCTATACCGACAAACTTAATAACTTTTCCGTTTTCATCTTTGACGGGTGAAATCTTTAATCTGGCCCAGTAGGACTCGCCATTTTTACGTACATTACGCAGGGTACCACTCCATGTCTCCCCCGCCTTAATGACGTCCCACATATCCTCATAGAACGAAGTATCTTGCTGCCCGGAATTCAAAAGTTTTGGTGTTCTCCCAATCACCTCGTCCAACTTATATCCGTTAATTTGACAAAAAGCAGCATTGGCATATTCAATGCGTCCATTTACATCCGTAATCAGTGTACTGGCACCGGATTGATTAACCGCTTCCCCCAATAACTTGGCTTCCCACAGGGCCTCTTCCAAGGCATGGCGTGCAGAAATATCATGCCAAACGACATGAATGAAATTTCCTTCCGATGACTTTTCAACAATGAGAACAACTTCAACCGCAAATTCATCTTTGTTCTTACGGCAATGCACCCATTCAAAACGGTGTGTACCATTTTCAACAGCCTTGTTGATCATTTCCCCCGCTTTTTCAAAAGAGGAACGACCGTCGGGCTGTTGTAGCGGTGAAATATCAGCAGGATGCAGATTTTTTAAAGCATGCTTTTCGCTTAACCCAAGCATCTTCAATGCTGCCTTGTTACAATCAACAAAGCAATCATCTTGAAGAGTTAGCATTGCATCAGTTGATGCCTCAAAAAAGAGTTTATATCGATCTAAATCTGCCATCAGAAAGATCCGCTATTTCCCCACCAAAAACGGACAATAGATCGATTATACACATTAAACTTATTTTTTCTACGGTTAATTACGTACATACGATAAAGTTCAACTGCATTGAACACGTTAATAAAAGCCGTACATCAAACAATTTGAATATTACTCAATTAAATTCTTGATTGATTCTAGTGACTTAATATGAAAATCAGTGGTAGCAATCTCTTTTACCTTGTCCGTTTCTCCTTCATCCCTTCCATGCCCTGTCAGAACATGAACCCCGCCAGCTAAACCAGCAGCGCGTCCGGCTTGCAGGTCACCAGCTTTGTCACCGACAATCCATGACTGTTCGCACACAACATCGATAACCTGCATTGCTCGCATCAACATACCCGGATTAGGCTTGCGCGCCTCATGGTCGGGATGATTATAAGGGGTTTTCCCCACCTTATGATGTGGACAAGCGTAAACCGCATCCACAAAGGCCCCTTCTTGTGCCAGCAGGTCAAGCATACGTTCCTGCACGGCATTGAATTCTTCCCATCCAAACATATCGCGGGCAATACCAGCCTGATTGGTGACGATAATCACAGGCATATCTTTGGCGTTTGCCTGCGCAATTACCGCAGCCGCCCCATCAATGAGCGCAACATCATCAACTTTATGCAAATAGTGGACTTCTTCGACAATAACGCCATCGCGATCCAAAAACAACGCGGGACGCGCCGTCTCAAACCGTTTTGCACTGTCAAAAATCTGGCACCATATATGTTGGGAATCAATTGTAACATTTGACGGAAGTTTCAAAGACATGGTGACCAAAACCTAAGGAAAACAGCAATATTGGAAAAATCAACGCAAGCCTTTTATACTACGCTAATTGCACTTACACAAACGGCTCAGGTAAATTTTTATGTGTTCCAATTTTGATAATCTTTATGACCGTTTTCTTCTTAAAAAGCATTTCCACCTGAGTCTTATTCCCAAAGAACAACGCAAACCTCAGGAAACACGCCCTAACGACAACGCCTTAATCATAGAAGAACCCGACAAAGCTTGTCTTTTGAAATGGGGGTTTCAAACTAATTGGTCAAAACAGCTGCTCATCAATGCCCGATCCGAAACCTTGTTGGAAAAAGCAACATTTGCACATGCCCGTGACAACAGGTGCTTAGTCCCCGTTCACGCTTGGACGGAATGGCGAAAAGACGGCATACAAAAACATAAAACTCGGATTTCCATCGACAGGTTAGAATGTTTTGCGCTTGGCGCCATAAGGCAAGAAGATCGTTTTTGCGTCTTGACCTGTCCGCCCCATTCACAGATCGCAGACATTCACAATCGCATGCCCGTCCTT
Source organism: Terasakiella sp. 4MB5A (assembly GCF_050058155.1). Lineage (GTDB taxonomy): Bacteria > Pseudomonadota > Alphaproteobacteria > Rhodospirillales > Terasakiellaceae > Terasakiella > Terasakiella halodenitrificans. The sequence goes on from NZ_CP188815.1 coordinate 2,754,878, forward strand.
ATTGCGCCTGTCTCTTATCGCGATTGGCTGGACCGTTCCATCCCCACAGAAAAATTGCGCGGGCTTTTGCAAACACCGCGCAATATCACTTTTACCAGATTGGACGTCAAACCCGATACGGGGCAACTTCCCCTATTTTAATGGCCCATAACAACCGGGATATCCGCATTTTCAATCACATCACGAGTCGCCCCGCCCAAGATCAATTCGCGCATACGGCTGTGGGTATATCCGCCCATAACCATCAATTCCGCACCCAGTTTCTTGCTTTCCGATAACAGGGCCAAACCAACGGATTTCCCCGCCGGAGAGAAAAAGACAGACTGTGTTTCCACACCATGCCAACATAAATACTTCGCCAGATTCTCGCCAACAGGCCCATCTGTCGAAGACGTATCTGCCGTAATGACACGGACAGTCTTTGCCATTTTAATAAAAGGCAAGGCCGCCGCAACTGCACGCGCGCCTTCCATAGACCCGTTCCAACAAATCGTCACAACTTGCGGGAAAGCCGTCATAGAAGACGGCGGAAGCAACAACATCGGACGCCCGGTTTCAAACAACGCGGCATTCAGGGCCAGCGTCGTATAAACTTCATTATCCTGTTGCGGTTTAGGAACGAGAATCAAATCCGCAAGACGACCGTGGTGGGCGATGACTTCATCATCACGCCCTTGATCTTCCACCCAACTGACGCTCATATCAACACCAGCAACGGGAACGTCACTTTCCTGCACACCATGTTTCACCAGCATATCCTGATAAAGGGCGCGTGCTTTTTGGCGCTGTTCATTACTTTCTTTTTCTGCCATCGAAATCATATCTTCGATCATCGCACCTGACATACCTTCGCCCAGCAAAGGCACCGCTGCTTTAGGGTCAGGTTTAACATGCAACGCGTTTACATGGGCCTTAAATGTATCTGCTAAAACAAAGGCCGCCTGTAGCACACCGTTCGATGTGGCCGTCCCGTCAAGGGGGGCTAAGATGGACTTCATGCTCATGACAACCTCCTGTCTTTAAAAACTTACATAAGGATACGCTTAATTTGTACAATTTTCCAGACTTGCATCAAGTATGGATAAGGATTTTTCTAAAATGCTTTCAATACCTTGGCTTGCATCCAGCTTTGCCCATTTGACCTCGCCGATATCATATACCGCTTGCATACGCACCACAGTCGCATCGGCATCCGATACATCATTTCGACGATTTGTGACCCTTTGTTCCAAAACATCTAACGGCGCAGAAAGCCAAAAACCCAAGAAAGAAACATCCATCTTTACAGCAAGATTTTCCAGTTTATGACGCTCCCCCGGCTTGGCAAAAACACCATCAACAATCACGCTATAGCCGAACGTCAAGGCGTCTTCAATTTCCTGATAAAGCTGCTTGTAGGTCCGTTGTGTCGCCGCACGGCTATAGCCATCCTGTGATAATTTTTCCCACGGTTTTACACCCAGCACACGCTTGCGGATCATATCTGTGCGCGCAACAAACGCACCGGGGGCATGCCCAATGTGGGGGGCCAACCCTTTTGCAAGAACGGATTTCCCGCACCCTGACAACCCGCCAATGGCAATCAAGGTGGGAGATTGCGTTTTCAAATAATGTTGGGCTTCCTGCAAATAACAACGGGCTTCTTTTTCCAAGAATTCAGTCTCGTTTTTCGTTTTTTGATTTTTTGAAGCAACCGCACTGACATGAGCGCGGATCGTCGCCCGTGACGATAAAAACACCCCCAAAACCTTTAAACCTGAAATATCTCCACTCAGGGCTAAATATCTATTCAGCACCAGATTAGCAAAATCCGTGCGCCCGCGATGTATCAAGTCCATCAATAAAAAGGAGAGATCATACAAAATATCGATAACGGCATAATCTGGTTCAAATTCAATGGCGTCAAATAGGGTGACCGCATTTTTGAAAAAACAGATATTACGTAAGTGCAAATCACCATGACAATGACGCACAAACCCATTTTGCCTGCGCCCCTCCAATAACTCGCCACACATACCGAGAGCCTCAGAAACGCGCTGTTTCAGATCACGTATCGTGCCCGGATCAAACACATGAGCTGGACAAGTATCAAGAGCAAGATAGTGGCCATCAAACGCACGTTGCATACCTGACAGCCCGCCAAACGAATGATCATGTTTTGCATGTTCATAACACTCAAAAACACGATCCACCAAACAGAGTAAGGCATCCTCTTCCAGCTTGCCTTCTTCACACAAGCGATCAAACAGTTTGGATTGATCAAAACGGTGCATTTTCACCAGCCAATCGACCGCCTCGCCCGTACCTCCCAAAGAAAGATCATCTCCGACATTCACCGAAATCGTATCGATATAAAGGTTTGGAGAGAAAGCACGATTGATCTCCAATTCCAAATGACAAAAATGCTTTCGCCTTTCCAACGTACGAAAATCAACAAAAGGCAACTCAATAGCGCGCTTCAGTTTATAGGCATAGTCCCCCGCCAAAAAAACAATGGAAATATGCGTATCAAGGCGTTGCACCTTTTCATCCGCAGGCAATCCATAACTCTCGGGTCGGGAAAGAAAATCAATGACATCACGCTGTTGCATTTCTGATTGTCCTGACTGAAAAGTGCGGGTAATCTCCATCCTATGACAAATAGCGTACAAAAAACAGCCGTGATTACAGGTGCGAGCCAAGGTATTGGCCACGCCACAGCGAAATATTTTATGAACAAAGGGTGGCGGGTGATTACCTGTGCCCGAACGGAAATGCCGCCAGAATGTATGAGCGACCCCAATTATGTCTTTCATTTCCCCACGGACCTCGGGGATGAGAAAAGCCTCGCCAATTTTGTCAAAGAAGCCAATAAACTCCTCGGTGACGATCCCCTGCATGCGCTTGTCAATAACGCCGGAATGTCTCCAAAAACGCCTTATAAAGAAAGGTTGGGGTGCCTGAACGGGGATTTGGAGGCTTGGCGAAAAGTGTTTGACCTTAATTTTTATGCCCCTCTTAAACTATCGCGTGGTTTTGCTCCGGCATTGCATCGTGGTGGCGGGGCGATTGTCAATGTGACCTCAATCGCCGGACATTATATTCACCCCTTTGCCGGGTCAGCCTATTCCATTTCCAAAGCAGCCCTATCTGCGCTAACCCGTGAAATGGCAAACGAATTTGCAACAATTGGCGTACGCGTCAATGCGGTTGCCCCCGGTGAAATTCAAACCGATATGATCCAACCGGAATATGAAACGCTTATTCCCCGTATTCCCTTAAACCGTATGGGCTCCACCAGCGAGGTTGCCGCCTCGATTTACTATCTGTGCTCTGAAGATTCATCTTACGTCACCGGCACAGAAATGTGGCTGACCGGTGGGCAACATCTTTTTTAAACTGCTACAAAATACAACACTATAAAAGTAATACGTTTGGATTAAGTACATTCCTGAATTGCGTCCTTCCACATCTGCGCATATAGTTAAGAAATAGCTAAACCCTATATTAAGATTAAAAGGCAAATCACAATGCGTAACATGATATGCATTATAGCTTTATGTATATCACTCAGCTTGACCATAACGGCACAAGCTGAAGAAATTTCTCTTCGCATAAATTACGCTGATTCCTATCCCCCCCTTTCATATGGTCAAAATGAAAGTGTAAAAGGCGTTTTGCCTGCATTGATGGATGCCATCCTTGTACAAAGAATGGGCCATACCGTTATAAATAACGGTAAAGCGTGGAAACGTGCACAGGAAGAAGTCTGGAAGGGACATGCTGACTTGCTCATCACATCAGTGACCCCTGAACGTGCCCAGTATAGCTATCAATCAAGACAACCTGTTTTCACGCTCAGTTTCCGACCATTTACCAAAGTCAACTCGCCTGCAGCCAAGGCCTTACAGACCACCCTGGATATTTCTACCCTTTCGCAATTTAGATTTTGCGATGTTCATGGCAATCAGTGGGGAGAACGGTTTTATGCAAAACATAACATCAAATTTCATGTAACACGTTCATTTGAAGCATGCTTGCGTTTATTAACCATTGGGCGGGCAGATATTGTTATTCATTCCGACCATATTTTGTCTGAAGTCATCAAAAATAACGGCTGGCAAGACCAGATTAAACCCCATCCACAAGTCATGGCGGAAAGTCCGAAATTTTATCTGCTGTTATCAAAAAAATCCGAACATAATCGTGCCCTTCTTGCAGAATTTGACCTGACCGTTGAACGCATGCGACACGATGGCAGCTATCACCATCTGCTTCGAAAATTAAATATGGACTACGGGGTATCTGTCGCTAAAAATTAACCTTAGCTTTTGGGAAAAGCCTTTTCGTAAAGGTCATTACGCAAGCCTTCCAACCATTCCAGACGTGTTTCGACTAGGTCAAGATCATGGTCAAGCCAAGCCGTTAAGTGCCCGGTTTCACTACAATGGTTATCGCGCAAATCCCCAAGACGAGACAATTCTGCCTGCGCTGCATCACACAGACTGTCGACCTGATTACATTGTTCTTCCAACGGCAAAAGATGCAGGAAACGGAACTTAAGCGTAATAATCAGTTTATTCAGGTCGTTACTTTCTGCACGCACACGCGCAGTCAACAATTTTTGCAACTCTGCCCGGCCTTTGTCGGTTAGATCCATCGCAGCATCATCTTCCATGCCTTGACCGTCACTGGGGGCGATTAAGCCTTCAAATTTCAGCAATTCCAATGATGTTCCCATCAATTCCAATGACGGGCCGGTAACACGACTCATAAAATGGCGTGCAGCATGGGCAAGTACACTATAACGCATCGCCTCATTGCTTAGGGCCAATGTCCCCAAAGCACAAAGCCGCACGGCTTCTTTTGGCGTTAATGTGTTATCAGCGTACATAATTTATCGATCCTGTTCTTCCCGATCAAAACCATACCACAAAACCTGTGGCAATGCAGTTGAGATATGCCTGATTTGCGAACGATTTGCAAGAAACAAAAAAGGACGATACCCCCTCAGATACCGCCCTTTAAGTTTGCAGGTTAAACATTTATGTCAATGTTTAAGCCGCAGCCTTTTTCAAGGAAAGAGATTGCCATACGTCAACCAGACAGGAAACCAGATCGTCCATCATTTCTTCCGTATGGAAAGGTGACGGCGTAAAACGTAAACGTTCCGTTCCCTTTGGAACTGTTGGGAAGTTAATCGGCTGGACATAATGGTTGAATTTTTCCATCAACATATCGCTGGCGCGTTTGCATAAAACGGGATCGCCCACCATAACGGGAACAATATGGCTAGGATTTTCAATATGCGGAATACCGGCAGCATCCAGTTTATCACGCAACAAACGGGCATTTGCCTGATGCTTGACGCGAATTTCATTATGTTGGGATACATACTGGATCGAAGCCCGACACCCTGCGGCCACTGCCGGCGGCAAAGACGTGGAGAAAATAAAGCCTTGCCCAAAGGAGCGAACAAAATCGCACATGGCTTTTGAACCCGCGATATAGCCACCAACAACACCAAAACCTTTTGCCATTGTGCCTTGGATAATCGTCAAACGATCCATCAGGCCTTCACGCTCGGCAACACCGGCACCATGCTCCCCATAAAGGCCAACGGCGTGAACTTCGTCGATATAGGTCATAGCATTATATTTATCTGCCAGATCACAAATTTCCTTGATCGGAGCAATATCCCCATCCATCGAATAAACAGATTCAAAGGCGATCATTTTCGGTCGATCATGGGGCTGTTCTTTCAGGATGCGTTCCAGGTCTTCCAAGTCATTATGTTTGAAAACCGTTTTTTCACTGCGGCCCAGACGAATGCCTTCAATCATAGAATTGTGGTTTAATTCATCAGAAATAATCAACATTCCCGGCATTTTTGACCCCAATGTCGACAAGGTCGTAAAATTGGCAACGTAGCCAGAGGTAAAGACCAGCGCGGCTTCTGTTTTATGCAGGTTCGCCAGTTCTTCTTCCAACAAAACGTGATAGTGGTTGGTCCCGGAAATATTGCGCGTTCCACCCGCGCCGGCACCGCATTTGTCCAACGCTTCATGCATGGCAGCCAAAACTTCCGCATTCTGCCCCATACAGAGATAATCGTTGGAACACCAGACTGTGACATCAGCAACTTTATCTTCGCGGTAATTCTTTGCATGTGGGAAATCGCCAGCTTTGCGTTCCAGATCAGCAAAGACGCGATAGTTGCCTTCGTTTTGCAGGTCGGCAATACGTTCAGCAAAAAAGTTTTCGTAATTCATTTTTCTTCTCCACCCGGGGGGATAGCACCCGGCACCCCTTATATCTGCTGTAATGTCCTAACCAATGATTGTGACCTCAATGTGTCCATCTTTTGTTTTTTTCATGCTCATTTTCAAATTCCACAATAAAGTCTTGATGTAAATCATAGCATTTGTACAATTGGGGACTATAAAGGTATTACCAATAAAAAATTGCGTCCTACCCTTAAAAAAAGGTTCGCACGCTTCTCTGTTAAAACAATAAATAAGGACGACACTCATGTCCCTCAAAGATATCCTCGTGCATGTCGATCATTCTCCCAGCTGCAAAGAACGTATTAAGGCTGCACTCAAACTTGCACAGCTTCACAATGCCCATTTGACCGCACTTTACGTTATGACGAAGCCGATGATCCCCGGCTTTATCGAAGCACAACTGAGCAAAGAGGTTATCAAAGCGCAGGTTGCCGCTTCTGAAAATGCAGCCAGAGAAATTGAAACCATGTTTGCCTCCATAACAGAAGGCAATAACGTTCCAACCGAATGGCGTTGTGTGGAAGGCGATATGGTTGAACAGGTTATGTTGCATGCCCGTTACGCCGACCTCACCGTTTTGGGCCAAAAAGATTCAAAAGCAATCGAAGACCCCGGCGCCAGTGAAATACCTGATCAAATTCTGTTGCGGTCCGGTCGTCCGGTTTTGATCATCCCGCATTCTGGTTCTTTTGAAACAATTGGCAAACATATTATGGTTGCCTGGGATGGCAGCCGTTTGGCCACACGCGCCGTCAACGATGCCATTAGTTTAATGGAAAAAGCGGATAAGGTCGATGTCTTGGCAGTTGATCCGAAAAATTCGCATCACGGTGATATTCCGGGTGCTGATATTTCCCTGCATCTTGCCCGTCATGACATCAATGCAGAAGCAGAACATCTGGTTTCCAGCAACTTGTCTGCTGGTGATGCGTTGCTTTCCTATGCCGCCGACAGCGGGATCGACCTGATCGTCATGGGTGGTTATGGCCACCGCAGATGGCGTGAAGTTGTTCTCGGCGGGGTGACACGCCATATGTTGAAACATATGACCGTACCGGTCTTTATGACCCACTAAGTCTGTATTTCCGAAAAGAAAAATCCCCTGCCGATCCTATCGCGCAGGGGATTTTTCTTTAGTCTTCTTTATCCGGCTTAGTTCGTCGCAACGACCCGATCCACAAAACCGCCGACATCATCGGAAAGGGCTTGCGACTGTTGCGCCAGTTCACTGGCAGCTGCCCGAATTTGCGTCACAGCAGAATTAGACTCTGATGCACCGTCTGCCACTTCGCCAATGGTTGCCGCTACGGTACTCACCTCAGAAACAGCATATTGCGAATTGGCACTGATTTCTTTCACCACTGCGCTTTGCTGTTCTACAGTCGCTGCGATATCCCCGGCTGTTGCATCAATATCTTCAATAGACTGGCTAATCGCCTGAATCGCTTCAACAGCAGAGTTCGTAGCCTTTTTCATAGCCTGAACCTGACCGGTAATTTCCTGCGTTGCACGAGACGTTTGATTTGAAAGGTTTTTAACCTCACCGGCAACAACGGCAAAGCCTTTACCGGCCTCCCCTGCCCTTGCCGCCTCAATCGTTGCGTTCAAGGCGAGCATATTGGTCTGTTCAGCAATATCGTTGATCAGGCTCACCACCTCGTTAATGCGGCCTGTGGCTTCATGCAACGTTTCAATAACATCACTGGCTTGCGCTGCGGATTGTACGGCGGCCGATGCCATTTGCGCAGAGCGGGTAACCTGTGCATGTATCTCATGAATGGAAGCGTTAAATTCTTCCGTGGCTGCGGCCACACTTTCTACATTACCAAAGGCACTATTGGCCGCAGAGCGCACTGTCTCAGACAAGGCACTGGTTTGTTCAGCCAAATGGGCAAGTGATTGCGAGGATGCATCCAGTTCCTGCGCCGCTGACGACACGCCACTGACGACCCCCTTGATGTTGGATCCGATCGTGCTGGCTCCCTCAACAAAATCGCGCGTTTTCTGACCCATCGCATTCAAACCATTGTTCACAACATTGGCATGGGTAATGAAATCACCATTCATGCCGCGTAAAATGATTTTTCGAAAATAGCGACCTTTCGCGGCATATTCCAACGCAGCTCCTGCCTCTTTCGAAAAAGCTTCGGTTTGATCCAGCAAATGATTGATGTCGTGCATCAATTTATGAATATTGCCATTTCCCTCAATATTCAAGATACGCGCATCCATTCGCCCGCTCGCGCCTTCACGGGCGACATGACGTATTCTTTCCACCAAATTATTCGCCTGAACCGTCCGATATAAAGACAAAGATTGAAAGAGAGCAATTCCCAATCCAACAAAGCCCACAGAAACACCCTGTGTTACAAACAGATAAACCGTCGCAATCAAGGTAATCGTTAACGCGATCAGCGAATATCTTTCCGCCTTAGAGCGAGAGAATAAATTCATCGTATTCCATTCCTGCATCTGCAAGTTTTTTAAGAAGTAATTGATAAGCAGCATTCATGCCGTCTTTTTTATTGGGATGACGTTGTTCTTCGCGCAGCAATTCTGCATAGAGCGGTTTGATTTTTTCCAAGGCATCGCGCTCAGGCACGCGCCGACTGGAATGATATCCCTTAAGCGTTTTTCCATCTTCTTCAAACGTTGGTGTCACATGGGCGAGAACCCAGTAATGATCACCGTGTTTGGTTCGATTCATCACATAGGCAAAAAGCTCTTTACCTTGTGAAATTGTATCCCATAAAAGCTTAAATACGCATCGTGGCATATCCGGATGACGGATCACACTATGGGGTTGCCCCAACATTTCTTTCTCAGTGTAATCAGCAACCGTTAGAAACGTCTGGTTGGTATATACAATTCGACCTTTCATATCCGTTTTGCTCACGATAATTTCGTCCTCCTTAAAGGTGCGTTCAACACCTGTTAAAGCTTCGGATAGACCGCCCATCAGATACTCCGTTCAAGACCTGTAAAAAAATAATATACATACAGGGTAGGTTATATTCTTTAACAACCCATTACTCCAGTTATTTATTGTGAATTACACTAGCTCTAACAAATTAAAAATAATTCATAAGTTTCAATGCTTTCTGAAATACAACGAACAGATGTCCGACCAGTTTTTCCTAAAATTATATGTAAATTAAGAATTATTATAAAGACTATTATATGCAATTGTTTTTGTGCTTATTAATGTTTAAATAACTTTTATATGCATTTTTTATTATGTATCTTTAAGAGCTTGAACTGATATACGCCGCACGTAAATCGATTAAAAAAATTCATAAATCGAATTCTTATTTTTTCCAAAAATTGGCTAATTCTATAGCCACTTAAATAAAAAAAGAAAATCAAATCAACCTTAAGTTACGATTTATTGCGAATCATACGCATCAAAAAAATATTTTCTCTGTAAAAGGTCATTTTAAAACTTATATGATGTAGATGAGCCACTTCACAATTTAGAAACAGGGAATGTAAAATGAGCGATCATGTTTATAAAAAAGTCGAAATTGTCGGTTCCTCAAAAGACAGCATTGAAGATGCCATCGACACAGCACTTGCCAAAGCCTCAAAGAGCATAAAAAATATGGATTGGTTCGAGGTAAAAGAAACCCGTGGGCATATTACCGACGGTAAAGTTGGCCATTATCAGGTTGTCCTCAAGGTCGGTTTCAGACTTGAATAGTCATCACCTCTCAAATAAAGAAAAGACCCTGGCAACAATGACAACAGGGTCTTTTGCTTTCTTAAATATAAGCAAACTTAAAAGCTGTAACTAATTCCCATGAAACCGGAAAACTGATTTTCATCCCCTTTGGTCTTAACCAAAACGCTATCGGCTGCATCACCCGTCAGTTTTGTATAATTGGCAGATACGCCAAACCCGATATTTTCCGTAATGCCCCAGTTCAAGCCTATCCCTAAGCCAACAGACTTCAACCCACCTTCTGCATCATAGCGGGAATAACCAGAACGCGTTGCTTGTTGCTGATTTATACCAAAATAGGTTTGCATGTAATCATCATCGGCAAAAGCTGCCATAGCCTGCGTCGACAATGAAACCGTCTCTGAAAGACCAAAAGTATAGCCAAGGGCGAGATCTAGCGTCGTCGCATTTGTTTCGTCACTGACATCCTGAGACACGACGGCCCCCGCATTCCAGCCTATGCCGTCTTGTGCAAAAGTAAATTCAACTTTGCCAAGGACGTGACCATCAACATCGCCTAGCCCGCGCAAGGCCTTATTGTCACCTTCATCACGCCCCCCCTCATAAGCGATACCGGCATTCACCCGGTACATCCCTTCCGGGCGGTATAAGCGGACCAAACCGACATCAAGCCCGCCCCAAAGACTCAGTTCTGCACTGAGAAGGCCTGCCTGTATCGCCATTTCGCTTTTGGGTTCAATTTCCTCCATCTCCCAGCCGACACTTGCAATAGGAACAACTTGTAATTCACCATCACTAGAACCTTCATATTCTGCTGAATAGGCAGCACCAAGGCCAACCGTTGCTGAATATTCCCCTGCGGCGGCCATATTTACTGTGCTTGAGAAAAGCAAAAGCAGGGTCGCCGGAAGAAAAATAGACTTATCCGTCTTTTTCATCATCATTTACAAATTCCAATATATCGCCCGGCTGGCAATCTAAAGCTTGGCAAATTGCCTCCAATGTACTGAACCTGATCGCTTTCGCTTTTCCTGTTTTTAAAACAGACAGGTTTGCATTGGTCACCCCTACAATTTCAGACAATTCACCCAGCTTCATTTTCCGTTTTGCCAACATGACATCCAGATTTACAACAATCCCCAATTGAATGTTCCTTGCCCAAGCCCATTTTTTAAATGGTCAATTCCAATTCTTCTTTTTGTTCCAGCGATATTTCCATAATTCGCGTGATCAAAAAGCACAGCACCCCAAATGCCAAAAGCGATATTTCCAGCGTATCCAAGATCAACATAATCCCGACGTCGGGGAATTCATCATAGATACCGCGCAGCCAAAAATAGATTAAAAAGGCTGGTGTTCCAAGCGTTTCAATACCAGAAAGAGCGATTAAGCTTAGAGAAAACCGTTTGAAACAGGTTATCGTCGCATGTGCAAAAATCACCCCTTGATCAAAAAGTCCGCACATCTTGATCAACTGTAATAAGCCCCAAAGCAAAACAAAGGTTGGAATAAAAACAATTAGGCCAATAAACACCTGATCCACATTTTCAAATGCAGAAATACTGCGTTTCCACGTCTCACCATTAAATTCAAGATAAACATCCTGATCAGTCAAAAACAGGCTTACACCTTCAACAATCTGTAAGATCATGACGGTCACAATCAGCCACCTCAAAATCAGGACCAGCCTTGTCAATTTTACTTCATTCATAACACGCAAACCACCTATGCCCTTAATCCGGCTACAACTGCCAGATCCAATCCATCAATTTCATTTTAAAATAATACGTGTAAGCCCCCTGTAGCACCAAAAGAAGGGCAGCAAAAAACGCAACATGAAAAATTGATTTTCGAACCGACATCCTCTTTCCTCCAATAGAGACCAATGTAAGAATAGGTATCAGTATGTTTTTTGATCGTCAATAACTTTTTATCGTTTTTCGATATATTTTTATTGATTAAAGTTTTGTTACAGTCAAATGCTGCATCAAAGGATAATGTCTCCTCTCTTGCTCATAAATATCCAAAAACAAAATAGGTAGTACCAATCACTCAAATATGGTGGACATCCCCATTTGAACATGCCATGCCTTTTTCTTCATATTCAGGATAGGGGATAGGCAACACGCGCTATGTTCGATACAGACAAATGCCCACAGGATTTACAGCTTTTTTTGGATGAGTTGACTTCACGCCTGCAAAAAATGCACAAAGGTTCGGTTGCCAACTATATCCCCGAACTGGCCCGCGTCGACCCCAATCAATTTGCGCTCAGTATTTGTTTTAATGACGGGCGCCAGATCAGCACGGGGAATTACGCCACCAAATTTTCCATTCAAAGTATATCCAAGGTGTTTACCCTTGCCATTGCCTTGGGGCGATTGGGCGATAAACTTTGGCAGCGTGTGCGCAAAGAACCATCGGGTAATCCGTTCAATTCCATCATTCAACTGGAAACAGAACAGGGCATCCCCCGCAATCCCTTCATTAATGCCGGGGCCATTGTCACCACTGACAGCATCCTGAGCGGCAGCACCCCCAAAGAAGCCTTGGCGGAAATCCTGATGTTTGTACGCGCGGCGGCCTCAGATGACGATATTTACATTAACGAGGCTGTGGCAAAATCCGAAAACCAGACCGGACACCGCAATTACTCCCTCGCCCATTTCATGAAGTCTATGGGGAATATTGAAAATGATTGTGATTGCACATTGGGCACTTACTTTCATCAATGCGCCATTGAAATGAACTGTGAACAATTGGCCCGCGCCGGGCGTTTTCTCAGTGGCGGTACTGATAAACATCACATGATCGACAAACAAAGGGTGCGTTCCATCAATTCCTTAATGATGACCTGCGGCCATTACGATGGCTCGGGCGAATTCGCCTATCGTGTCGGCATTCCCGGTAAAAGCGGTGTCGGCGGCGGCATTCTCGCCATCGTCCCCAATCAGGCCTCTATCGCCGTCTGGTCCCCGGGCCTTGATTCATGCGGAAACTCCCTGCTCGGCACCCAAGCCCTGGAAGACCTCTCCACCCACTACAACTGGTCAGTTTTCGGCGGCCCAGCCTGAATGTTTTTTTGCTAAGCTGCTATGGCTGAATATAAAAAACACATTTTAAAACACTATATACTCAAGCCTTCTCTTATTGTCATAGGCTTACTTAGAGCCTATTTCTCTTCCTCTGGTTGGTCATATTCCCAATCTGTGGGGAAACCATGAGGGCCGTAGCTTGTTGCACCAAATTTAAAGAGCTTCTTTTCTTCTTCGATGCGTTTCATAAATTCGTCACGTTGTTCCTTATCCATTAGTGCAAAGGAAATTATGGTTTTGAATTTCCAAACTGCCTTCATCATCAGCCATTTCATGTCCTTTCCTATTCACGGCTTACTTAGAAATTAAACGGCTATTGGCAATGGAGGCTCAATGAGCATATCAGCACTAATTCCCCATGCCGCCCGAATAGCCTTGACTTGGGATATGGAAAGATCACGTTTTCCAGCAAGAAATTCTGACGCACGCGCTTTACTACCCATAACAACTGCTAAATCTTTCTGCTCAAGACCGTTCAAGTCCATATACCCCTCAACCGCTTCAATAGGGGTCAAAGGCTCAACAGGACATTGTTCTTCCTCATAATGAGAAATCAACATACTCAAAACACATAAAGTATCATGCTCCTGTGTACCTTCTTCACTGCCCCACAAAGTCTCAAGCATATTCATAGCTTGATCATATTGTGCTTCGCTGTGGATCGGTGCCAACTGATAAGACATAGTAAGTCCTCCTAAAAATGATGAACTGTTAATGCGTCGATCTTGTCATACTCTGCATGAGTACCAATGAACTTGACCCAACAGGTTTGTGACGAGAAATCAAAAGCGGCGATTAAACGAAAGTCGCCACCAGCCACTTCAAAGCGCACACGTTCACTGTTCAATACCTTGCATTTTGAAAAAGCTTGCTGAACATCATTCATAGATTGCCATTGAGCTTTACGAACAACAGCGTGCCAGAACTTCAAAGAAGTTTGGGTTTGATAATGCTTTTCCCAATATTCTTTTAAGCTTCTGTATTTGATAACGTTCATTCAGCTTTCCCCTTTATCTGCCTCTCATTATAGCAGTTTCCAAAACGGGAACAATAGTAAAGTTTCCAAAAATGGAACTTTTTCATTCTAACCAGTTCACGGCTTACTTAGAGCTTGATATTAAAGCGTATTTTTGCCGATCTATTCGTTGAATTAAAAACCACTACCTTTGGCCTTGCCCTTCTGCATTTGATTTACCTCTGGACCATAATACCAAACTGTATGAACGTTTGTGTCCATTTCCCAAATTTGAATAACATTGCCATTCGCATATGTCTGAGCAAAATACTTATTAATCGGACGCTTGGCGTTCGTACCGGGATTATAATTTTTCATTTCATAGCAAAAACCCTTTAATTCATTAAATAGACAAGGTTTACCTTCTTTATAAGGAACGTTTGAAGGTAAATATTTTTCTGCCAAGATATTATTTACATTTTTAAATTGTCCCCAATTTCCTTCTTTAGCTATCCACAGCACCTTTTGAATACCATATCCCTTATATTCACTTGCAGAGATAGATTTTGTACCGTCAGGCCAAGCAAAAGAGAAAGCGGGCTTATTGAGTTCATATGTTTTTATTTTCAAATATGATTTGTATTCTCCCTTAATTTTATTTTTTTCAAAAAGCTTAACTCCGGCATCCCCCCATTTAAATCCAAAAGGCGCTTCATATGCTGACGCAACATTGATCGAAACAATGGACAAAATCATGGCCAACTTAATTTTTTTATTCATATCTATTCACATCCTAATCCATTAATTCAGAATACTTTAATTACTATTGTCGCCTAAATAGTTCACGGCTTACCTAAAGTTTATACATCATACAATAATACAAACATTCAAAAATAGAAAAAATATAAATTATAACAATCTTTAATTAAAAACGTAGTTTTCAGTTTAAATTTAAAGAATTTTAGACTAAATACAGGCGAACGATATGGGACCATCCGTCCTTTTTATAACCTCACGTATCTTTTAAGCCTTTATTTTCTGCCATTGTTGAAAGCCTGCACCGTGTCTGAACAAATGCCAAAGTCTAGTAATACTCCCAAAAAATCGGGAAAGGTAGACCGCCGCCTCTCAGTCGCGCCCATGATGGATAGGCAACACATTATTTAAAATCAATATCTTATAATGTGCATGGTACGATATTGGTACGGTACTGTTTTTTACTTCCATAATATTACGATTACTTGAAAACACAAAAAACGCCCCACCGAAGCAGGGCGTTTCTTAATCTGGTGACTAACGAATATGGGTATAAACGTTAGTTAAGGGGTAATAGGTAACGATCATGTGAGTTCGATGAAATGGAGGTAAGGCATCCATCCCCCACCATCGGAGCCAACAGGCAAATTGAGCAGTCAAGAATCCTTGCAGCATGTGAGCCTCCTAAATTTACACTTCGGTTGTGAATAAATCTTTTTCAGCCTTTCGACGACGAACGAGGCCAGACAGAATGCGCCCCCCGCCTCTACGCCACTTCCAGAACTCATTTGCAGCTCCGGCATAATCACCGCGATTTAATTTTTGCCGCATGGTCGAAGCGGCAAAGTTACCGGACCCGACATTATAGACAAATGAGGCAAGAGCCGAAAATTCGTTGATCGTTACACCCACACGCACAAGGCGGGCGATTTGCCGTTCTGTTTGATTTACTTCATGCACAAGTAATTCCGTCGCCTCTTTTTCAGAAACGGACGGGGTATCCGGTTTGACTGGCTTTCCATTCATCATGCGGGTTGATCCATATCCAATCGTCCATACATGAGCAGGGCAAAGATAAGGATTAGCGCGATACCCTTCAAACCGTTGAATGATAGACAGTCCTTCTATGTTCGTGTGCATCAGGTTTGTTCCCGGCGTCCAAACGTCCGATGTCCAAACCAGAATGAGACAACCGCAGCAAAAATCGCCTGCATCTCATTATTCCACACAAGCAAATATTGCTCTTTGGTCATCCACCCGGCATTCACCGCCAGTGTTAAAACAAAGAACTCAATGAAGAATAAATAACTCAAGATCGGGCGGACACTTGCCGCCAAGTTTATCACCCATTGCGAAGCCCCTTTGCGCGACTTGGTATCGTGAATGAGGAGGGCTTCACTTTCCCGAATATCCGCTTCAACATTCATGGCCTGTAAGCGCACCCCTTCCAATGCAACTTGCGCATCGGTCTGCGCTACGATCATTTTTAATTCGTGCGCCTTATCGGCCTTGTCTTGGAAATATTCCATGATCTTGGGCAGGAACGACGTGCCGAAGCCCAACAATGATCCCAATAAAGATAGCATTAGATTTTCTCCTTGTTCGTATCACCACGGTAAATGATCCATAGCCGCAAAAGGTGCTTAAGGCCACGCGGGCCAAGGTAGCTTAATGTTGCGACAAGTCCGATTTCCGCCCACTCATTTAATGCAAACCATTCTGCCGCACCCTTACCAACAAACGCCATTCCCAAACAGGTCGGGAATTCCCAAAAAAGCTCTTTGGACCAAAAGCGCCGATTGCCGCGTTGCACCTCTTCGGTGTGCCACATGAGACGGCCGGAAAATGCGCCTATGACGGCCATCAATAGCCCCCAAAATTCAGCAGCATGTTTATCCGGCATTCCTAAAATTCCTTTCATATTCATCTTTCCAGCCTCCATGTCAGGCCGATCTCGTTAGTTTCCCTAAGCCCAAGCGCGCACGATTAAGCGCCAGTTTGCTGGCGTCAGTTCGACGTTAGCGTTGGTTGTTTTTGATAAAATGTAAAAGACCCCCGTTCGGGCACCCAATTCTATAGTTATGTCTGTTGCATTCGGCACCGCAGATAAACCGGCATTGATGGAACCACTAATATCGCTGTTCGAGGGGTTGATTGGCGTTTTATCGTCGACCGAATAGCCGTGTTCCGCTATTTTGCACACAAGCCAGAATTCGACCAATTTGGGCGTTACCCCCAAGCCATGCGCAACGACATGCGCAGCAGACGGGCTAATTGCTAACTCTCCGCTTTCAAAATATTTCGTAAGCACAGGCGTCACCGATGGATCAAGTGCATCCGCCCCTACGGCGTTTATTGCCAGCTTGGCTGAGGTGATACTGTCCGCCGCAATATGTGCAGAGGTCAACTCAGGGATTTGCGCAGCCGTCAACCCCCGCGCCATTTCCGCAAGATTACGCCCACTCATGTTAAGCGTCCTCCGCGTCGGCCCACTCCGGCAGGGTCTTGATTGCGTTGTACAAGTCAGCGCGGGTGACTTCCTGAATGCCGGTGATATCAAGTTCCGGTGTTGAGGTAGGTCCCGTAAATGGCGCGACGCTTTCCAGTTCTTTTTGCTTGTTTTTTAACTCCATCCCTTTCGTTAAAAAATCAAACTGCGCCTGTTGCTCGGCTGCTTCATCTTTGGCGGCATGCGCATCCAGTATGGCTTGATGTAGGGCTGCATGATCCTTTTGTAGAACTTCCATATCTGCAAGAGCAAGCTTGTGCGCCTGCCGTGTTGCCACGTCTTTATAGGATTGTATCATACATACCGCGATACCGTCATAATTGATGGATGCACCAACAATGTGGTGGTAGGCGTTTTCTACTGGCGGTAAAGATGGGTGTGTTTTAACGGAAAGAGTAAGGGCCATAATATAATTCCTTAAGCGTTTGCAAGAACTGTGATGGTGCCGGATGAACCACGCCAAACGAGCGCCCCGGATGACGAATAAAGGGTGCCGCCACCTGTATTGTTTGATGCAGGTACAGAGGTTGTGTTGTTGACATCAAAGTTACCGGCTGCAGAAATTTTGGCTTTAGTCTGGCTGTTTGTGCCCAGATAAAGATTGCCTGCTTCTGCGTTCCACAGCCAAAAATCAACCCCGTCGTGCTGGATTAATCCGCCGTTGCCAGTGCCGGATCCTGTAGCGGTATTTGTCAGCATAATGTTTGCATTCGATGCGCCACCATTGATCTCGACGTTTGCCCCTGTTGACCACCGAGCTGGTGAGGTTGTACCGATACCCAGCGTGCCATCTGAGTCGAGGGCCATACGGGACTGGTACGAACCTGTTTTGCTCGTCCCAAAGATCAGCTTCGTACTTCCGCCAGTACTGTTCGCACCGATTTCACCCACACCAGTCCCGCCGTTATAGGTCAAAGCGAGACGGTTTGTTGCGTGTCCAGAAGTACCAAAGATATTAACGCCACCCGTCAAAACGATATCTTCGAGCGTTTTGTTAAGAAGGGTTTGCGTGTTTAAAGTTCCGACGAATGCACCGACAACACCGTGTACGCCGGATGTTTTCGTTTCATGGTCCGTAACATCAAAAGACCCAAAAGCGCGAATTGTAACCACATCCCCGGCAGACAAGGCCGCAAGGTCAGTAATGCTGGTCCCGTTTGTTGCAGTGAAATCTGTACCGTCCTCCAGAATTGCTCCGTTCATCTCCACGATGATCACACCCGGCACATAGGCCAAGGTGTTCGCGTTATCATCCGGCCCACTTAGTGAGGTTTCGCCGCCTGTTGCGGTGTATTTAAAAACGGAATATGTATTCTGTGCCGCTGTTTGGGCCTCGTCACGATATGTTTGCGCAAGATCACGGGCCGCTTCTGAGCCTGCTTTAGCTGCTTCCGATCCAGTTTGCGCAGTCTCGGCATTTGTCTGAGCCGTCTCTGCTGCTGTCTGAGCGGTTTGCGCCCCTACCATGTGTGCATTCGCATCCGCAACGGCCTGAATAATATTATTAAGCAAGTTATCCGGCAAATCAGTTGTAGAAATACCAACCTTAACCGCACGAGAAAGCTCTTCTCTCAGATATAAAACCTGCATGACAATTTGGTCAAACACAGCCTCGTGGTTAGGCCCGATATATCCGCCATGTAAAGGGAATGATGCGCCTTGTGTCCACGGTGGATTGCGCCGGAATGTCAGGGTCTCATTTGCTGGCAGAGGGCTTCCTGATAATGGGTATGTAACCGTTCCGCCTGCTGAGTTGCCAACGCCATCGACGCTGTAATGCGTCCCTTCTGTGAGAACCGTTTCAATACCATCAGCATCGGCGTGAATAACTTCAAGGTGCGATGATGCGATAATCAGAAATTCATAGCCAAAGCTTGTGTTGGCTCCGTCGCCGGATAACGGGCCTGTTTTCGTTGTCTCAGAAGAAAAGGACATAACTCACCTCAGTTGTGATTTTAACAACTTATATCATATAAAGATGCCCATCGAAAGAGTGAGGTTTCAATGGGCTGGTGAGTTTTAGGTATAGGGTGCTTTTTCTATCTAAAATTTCCTTATGAAGATTAGACTTGAGGAATTTACTCGATCTGCTTTAACTTATCTTCCTTAAGGAACTCCTTTTGAGTCTTCTTTAGATCTGACTTCACAGTTTTGATATCATGGGAAGGCGGGAGATCCTCTGGAGCAGTGCCACTGAGGTCCAACATCGCCTTACGAACCTTTTTGCCAACGACATAAGCTGCATTTTCCAGAGGCTTCTGACCTTGTACGTTTTCATTTCTGATTTTTGCTTCGGTTTGGGTGATGCGAAACAAATTAGCTGCAAGCTCTTCCTTGCCCATAAAGTCTAAAGGTGTCTTCTTATCTGGAATCCCCTTTCGGGCCTTCAGACTCTTTAGCGGCATATTGTATAATCCTAAATACCCTTTATTTCTAAAGAAGCCATAATTTTCGATTCCCGCTTGATTTGCGACTGAGGATAGCCCTTTTTCATGCTCTGTTATCTCGTCACGAATTAAAATGCGTTCAACCGCCTCAGCTTCTTGTACATGCCTTTGATACGCCTCTGCCATCGTTGCGAAATAAACCTGCGCTTGGGCCACGCGAGGTTTTTTCGAATCTCCGTTCATCGCAATTAGGTAGCATGCAAACTTTGAGACTTTCCAATCATCAACGATCTTACCGTCAATCGTCCTCGATTCTTTAACAAAATTCTCAGGAATATCTATCCCCAAAGACGCGCAGGTAGACATCGCCTTTTGGATTGCTTTATTAAAAGTAGACCACTGAACATAGCCTAGCATTTTCATAAAATCACGAGCAAACCAGTACCTGAAACCGTTCTGCCTAGCTAAATCGTCGAATGATACGCAATCATCATCAAAATGAAATAATTCCGTATGAGCGTATTCCATTTCCGTTATTCCATCATCTGACATAGCTGCGCCCTCTTAATTTAACTCAAACCCTAAAGAAGGTAGCACATACACGAATATCGTGCATGTTGAAAGTGCAAACCGTACCTCCTCCTAATTTGACTCCCCTCCGGTTGCATGCCATGATCGGTGGGAACCGAGGGAGGCAAGTTAATGCCTCACCTCGATCACCTTCCCAATAACACGGACTTCTCGCTTTTCCTCAATGCCGGGGTTCATGCCGCTGTTAAAGGCGATATAGCCGTTTCGATTGAAAAAGCGGCTTTCTTTCATTTCCAGAACACGCCGGATAAGTGGTTCCCGATCATTACACCCCATCACAACGCATCTTGAGCCGGGCGCGATATCGCATTGCGCGGTATCAACAAGCACCTGTTCGCCATCAATCACAAACACAGCGTAACCTTCAATCAGTTTTGGCATTAGAGGGAGGCTTTGTTGTTCCGGCTTGCGGCGAAGATGGGATTTGACCTGAACGGTTTTTCCTTCGTTGTGGGCTTCGATCAAGTCCAGTACCCATTTGCGGAATTGTTTGGCGACAGGTGTTTTAGCGAACATGGAAATTAAGTGCGCGCCACGCAGACTGAACACACGATGCTTGGTTGGTGCAATCTGACCGCTCGTCCTCAGTTTGAGGATGAGGGACATATCCACAGAAAACTCATCCTTATTGCGATTATAGAGATTGATAAGTTTTGATGTGCTTGCATAGCCGAGCGCGTTGGCGATATCGGTTCCTGAAAACCATTTACAGCCCTCGTGTTCGATTACAGACAGAGTGGTGGTTTCAAATGTAAGTGCGTTTGTCATTTTTGTGCCTCTAATGTTGACCGTTGAAAGCCAACGCTTGCGGATCTTTCGACGGACCCAAAGCGCCGGGAGGTTCGAAACCTGTAGGGCACAAGTGCACAGGCGGGATTATTCCCCATACGGGTATTGTATTCTCCGCCCTCCCGGCTCAATCCGGGCACAAAAATACCGCTATCTTACGGGTGCGGTTTCCGCTCATGCCTAAGTGGTTTCGACGCCACACAGAAAATCTACACTTCTGGACTCCCGTTGTCAAGTCAGGTATGGTTACGCAACTTTAGGGAGGGCGTTGTGAGAGTTTTAATTATTTTTGGCCTAATTGCATCTTTGTCCAGCTGCGTTTCGATTACAGATATTAATTATTCATCAGAAAAAATAGAAAACGCGTGGCTTCTTGATTATCAAAGGACAGAAGAGGCTTACAGGATACGTGCTCTTGATGTTAACCCTGATATAGCATATCAGCACACAATCAAAGCTCTCAATACGATTGGCCTTGTTGTAACAAAGGAAGATCATGCTGCGGGCGAAGTTTGGGCGAAAGGTATAGCCCCATCCCCCTTGACTAATAAGGAATGGGAAAAAATCGTTGTCAAAGAAAACCCAAGGGTCAAATCCCTATCAAACGGGATATTGTATTTAGACAAAGACCCATCAGACTACACAATTACGGTACTTGTTACCTTAAGGAGATTAAAGAGCAGCACTCTTGTCATCTTGGATTATCAATTATCTTCACCGAAATATGAAGCTTACGGGATTAGGCTTCCCAAAATAGCACCACCGGAAGCCGTTCTGATCGGCTCTCTCAAGTTTTGGGATGTCCTTGAGCAAAGATTATCACAAATTGATGCGCCAAAGCCACGCCTAGCTAAGCAACATGAGCTCGGGATTTAGTCGCAATATTTTGTAATGCCAGATCCATAGCAGTCGCGGGAAGCTTTTAGCGAACCAATTTTTGGAAGAAGACCGTGAAGATAAAGAAGTATTTACCATACATCCTTTTTATCCCAATTTTTCAGCATTTTAATTTATTTGAAGCAGACGTAACACTTACCTTTTTGGTAATCGGGATATCAGGTGGTATATCGTTTTTCTGGTACTATCACGATGATAGAAATGTTGAGCTACAACGTCTCGTTAAATCTGCATGGTGGGGAGGCATTGTCGCCTCAATAGGCTATGGCATTTCCCTATTCGTCGTTGCAGGATTAGCCATAGCCCTTTTCCAAGGTATCACCGAACAGTTACCTTAACTCCCCGACAAAGCCTTAGCCCTTTCCTCTTTTGATTCCCTGATTAAATCTGCCAATTCTGGAATTTCTTCCAAAAGTTGCTGTTTCGCCATCTTCCGAAATGCTGAAACATACTTCTGCATCATTAACGCTTTCCCACCATCAGGCCCATCTGTTTGTGCATTATAGGTAGCCGCTTGAGGGTGAGTTCCGTTCACCAAGCCTGTCAATGTTTCTTTCAATCCGAGTCCTGTTGATGGGTCTTTCAGCTTATTTCCTGATAATTCTACATATCTGTGATATTCAGTTGCGGTTAGCTTTACTCCATCCAACTGGCGCATAGGCATGCGGATTGGCACTTGCAAGCGCATCAGTTCTTCGTCTACTGGCGCGTATTTTCCAGTAGACGTATAGAACGGTGAAATAATATCAGGACCTAAACCGCCAGACATAACAATGGGATCGCCCCAAACATTTGTACGTGGCGGCAAGTCTTCTGAATAACCCGGAATGCGTGACTGCATTTGATTAAGAAGAGACTGCCAAATATCAAGTCCTTTGGTGTCCCTTAAAGTATTATCGTTAAATGCGCGATTGGTCTGAGCGACACCTGTTGGAATTAAGGACCCTGAGAAGCGTTGTAAGAACCGCGTCATGTTGCGGTCTGGGTCTTCAATAGCCTCAATTAATTCAGAAACACCCATGAGCCATGTTTTAGAAGTTGTATTCTTAGCAATAGCCATGACCGCTGCCATGCCTAGTTCATCAACACCGCCATCCCCGTCCTCTTCTCCATATAACTGCCCCATAATCTCAGCAGTATCCGCTGCAAGTCCAATCGTCATCCCAAGAGGATCAAGGCGGTTATAGCTATAATATTTCTCGCCAATTTTAATTGAATACGGTTGCCATCCTGTATTACGCAAATGCGCTTTCATTTTCCCATCAGACGGTCCACCTCCGGTGATGAAACCGCTAGAAGCCATATCAGCAGACGTAGCCATAATCATTGTACCCATGCCGATTTTCGCAAGGGCTAAATCTCGCCGCGCCCCACCCGCTGAAATATCCGCTCTCACTTCACGGGAAAGTGGAGCTAAAGGAGTGCGCTCTCCAACATACTTGAGAATATTAGTAGGCGTTCTGATAAATGGAGCAACTAAACGCAGGCCGGGTACAGTTCTAACCCACTTTTGCGCAGCTTGCCCTGCCTCACCCAACGGCTTGGTAAAGGTTTGGTAGCGCGCTGCATCGACGGAAGACATATGGATATGCTCAGGAGGGTCAGCGACTATTTGAGCAATTCTTTCAGCCATTTTCTTACCTTCTAACCCTTCGGCCTTTGCAGTGCGAAACGCTTGGGCACGAAGCTCCATGCGATACCCCACAGCCTTAAACAGTTCATCCTCAGCCGTCAAAAAGCGGGATGGCACCCTTGCAACTTCCCCCAAAAGATCAACCCCACGCGCCGCAATGCCACCGCTATCCAATGAGCCTGCGGTAATCATATTTACTGCTCGACCCGCGCGTGTTCCTGCGAAATTATCCGCAGAAAAAGAACGGTGCGACTGCTCAAGCTTTCCAATTAGATCAGAGCCTTCTCCTGTGCGTAATGCTTTAGCTGCAAGCTTAACGCCGTCCTTGAAGCCATGAATCAAACCAAAAGCTTGCGCTGACGCTTCCCCCGATTGCACGCCCGCATCGCCAATTAAGCTGCCTATATGATGAGCAAGCCAACGTTCAGGCACTTGCCAAGCCGCAACGATGCTATTGGATAAGATATTTACAGCATGGGTTTGCGGGCCTGAGAGTAGGCCATTTACCCAAACCTCATACATCTGATCCCAACCAGAAGCTTGAGTCATCTCACGCGCTGACTTATTCAATGCAGCAGGGTTTTCCTGCGCAATATCAGCCAACTTCTGCGCCATATCACGGTTAAATAAATCTCCGCCATTGCCCTCAAGCAATTCTCGAATTTGCCTGTCACGATCAGAGCTACCTTTTGCAATAATCTTAAAAGACTGCAAGGCTCTACCTGCCTCCGCTGTCATGCCTGAAACTTGAGCTTGAATGCTCCCGTGAACCGATAGCGCACGACGAAAGGCCACAACATCTGTTGCGGACGCATCCGCTGTCGCAGCCTTCTTAGCGAGCATAGTAAGTTGATCAGCACTTGAGGCTAAAATTTGACGTGCGGCTAAAGCTTCTTCTGCGTTGAAAGCTTGGCCTTTCCTGCGTGAAAGTAAGTCATCAACGGTCATGTCAAGATCAGAAGCAAGGTCAGCCGTGACCTTATTTAAGACTTTCCCACGTCGCGCTTCCTCAATGTTTCCTCTAAATAATTCTGCCGTCTTTGTAATAACTTCTTGTACATCTTCCGGCACGTCTATACGAGCAAGATTAGGAACAGCCACCTTATCGCCCTGAATTGGCGTCCTAAACAATTCCGCTTCTTTATCACTTACGCTGATTATTTTTACTTTTGGTTGGGTGCTATCCCCCAGAGATGGTAATACATCTTCTGCAGTTTCTTCAACGCCAACTGTTCTGGCTTGTTTCTGTAACTCCGCTGTATTTTTAGAACTGTCTACATCCGGGCCAACATTAACCTGACTTTTAGCTGCCCTTTTGTTTTTATGAACGGATCGAAGCCACTTAACTCCATGAATAACCCCATCGAGCGCAGTACCAAACAATACGCCTTTACCTGCTTTTTTCAGCCTCGCAAAAGCTTCATTATCATCTTCGTCGGTGAAAATGTATTCTTTTGCAGCGGTTTGTATTTCAGGGAATCCTTCTAATGCCCCATCCAATTTATCAATCAAATCATCTTCGTAAGGGTCAAAAAAAGCAAAATCGGACACAGCCCCAGCGGTCGCAGATTTAGCTACATGCGCACCTGTTGAAGCAGCCTTTACCCCCTTCATTGCCCTAAAGGCAGGAATAAACCCCGCTAGGAATTGTGAAATTTTACCAATGGCCTGCCCTGTTGTGCTATCAGGTTCATCAATGCTAGGCAGGATCACGCCTTCCTTAGCAGTTCCTTCCTCATAGTCGAATGTGAGTTCGCCATTTTCATCAATCAACTTGATGTGCCCAAGATCAGCAAAGTTATCATTCAGCCAATCACCAAAGCTTTTGGTAGTTTGGATGAATTCTTGAGCACCTTCACGCAGCCCCCAAACTACAGCACGAGGAGACTCCTGAAAAACACCCTCTCCGACATCAGAAATAATATCGCCAGTTTTTTCAGCGGCATTTTCCCATGACCATGATTCTGCTTCCTCGTTTGTTGTTGCCCCCATCGCTTCTTTTATTGCATTAGGAGGGGTTTGTTTAACAACGGACTTGCCTAGGCTCTTGGGTACGGGAGCAGCTTCTGCTTCATCCGGGCCAAATAAAAAAGCTAAATCTTCGTCCTCCCTCAATTCAGTCCTATTCAAATATGCACTACTTACATCGTCATGTTGTTTTGCAATTAACGGGTCAGTCATGGTATATTGCCCCTATGTTTTGGATTATTTCATTCACAATTGGCTGCTTGTCTCTATTGGCGTTTAGATGGCTGGTTTTAACCAACCTCTCTCTATCGCCTTTACTCTGCCGTTCAGCGATATTCTCTGCAGGTGCTAGTTTCACATTATTCGGTCTTGCCTTTTTCTTTGCCGATGGTGATTGGACATATGTAAACCCAGAAAAATTTGGGGTCGCGTTCCCCCTCGCCTTGATCATTAATCTTTTCATTGCTATCGGATGGAGTGGTAACTTTCTTATATGGACCGCCATTGGTTCATACCTATTCAAATGCGCATTAGGTTCCGGGTGGCTAGAAGCAGCGCATTTCATCAGAGACGATGAAGAAAGAACATGGGCTCCGGTTCGAGAACGCATTGCTTCTGAGGAAAAGGCCAAAAAGAAAAATGACCTTAAACGTCGAGAGAAATTTGAACGCATAGGACGAAAAATGGGTAAAGCTGCAGGCAGGATTATTAAGCACTGAGTCATCGGCGCTCACCTTTTTTACCTTTATCATTTTTCTCTTTTTCTTGTAGAGCTTCTATGCGAAGCCGAAGGTAACGCACCTCTTTTCGCGCTTCATCTCTCGTAATTTCTCCACGTCTTAAAGCCTCTTTTGTGGCCTGTTTGCTTTTTTCCAAATCCTCAATAACGTTTAGATTTCCTATTTGATAAACAGGTCGCGGGAATGAAGATGGTCCAAGATCAGTTGAGCGATATCTGCGAATAAAGCTTTCAGCAAGGCTTTCCAATTCTGCATCAGTTTTAGCCTGACGAGCGGCTCGTTTAAATTCAATGGTCGCCCTTTCTCTCCGGTATGATGTGTTTTCATCAAATACCGCAGCAAACCCACCAGAAGCTATGCTGTTCCTCACCATATTTGCATACTCTTTTATTGCGGGGCTGTCGCTCTGGCTCTCATCAATTTCTTTGATCATTGAACGCATGGTGGATGAGTTTATGCCATTACCCAATGCACCCAAAACTTCTTCCTTTAACTTAGATGTTTCCATTTCACCGGAATAGATTTCGCGCCACAGTTCATTTGAAATGCCCTCATCAACATCATCACTATCCGCCTTCAATGCTCTTGACGCTTTGTCAAATTGAGAGGCTGAAATAATCCGTTTACTGCGCAGTGTTTCAAGATCGTTCTGCGTGAGGAGGGACGAGGTATCTTGATTATAAATCGCGCCCAACACATCACTAAAGGCCTGCTCTTGACGGTCCTTTTGCCACTTTTTAAAAGCGCGTTCATTTTCTTTTTCAATGGCTATAAATTTACTCTCTATAGCCGTCTTCTCGCTTGGCAAGATTTCATCGCTATTCTTATCAAGATACGCCTGAGCCCCCTGATCATCCTTATGCGCCAACATCCGCTCAACGACCTTTGAATGCATGGCAGACACAGAGCCCTTCAACAAAGACGTCTTTTCTTCTTCTGACATGCCGTTGCGTTGAGCAAGGTCCTCAACCGATGTTATGATTTTATGCCGTTCGGCCTGCACCCGCTTTGGGTCCGTGTAATTGTTTGCAGCACTATCTACAGACCCTTGAATACGTGCTTTCAACTGTCCATCGTAATATGAGTTAAGCTCTCGTCTTTCATGGTTTTGCAGATTACCCAGCATTCGGCTACGGCGCGCTTCAATCAACCGTTCTATATTCAGACGTTGGCGTTGTGAGGTGAAGCCTTTTGTAATGCTTTGACTAAATTTGTCATAATCATTCCCGATGGAGCTCGACAAACCGAAAGCACTCTTTCCTTTCTTGGCGTATGCCCCTTTTTCAGGATCATGCAGGATGGCGTTTTCGTAATCCTCAAGGTGCTTTTCCGCTTCAAGCAATTGAGATTTCTCAAGAAGCTGCTTTTGCTCCATAGCGATAGCGTCAAGTCGATTGGAAGCGTCTTGAAGTTGACGCCCTGCGTTAACCATATCTCGGCCTTTGTTCGCCCCAAACATATCCGCATTCGTATTCAAGCGTTGATCGGGCGTATTCAACGGTGTCGCACGCACTTGACCAACGCCGGCTTCGGGGGATGTAGGAACTTTAATAGCCATGATTAACCTGCCTGATATCTATACCATTTGTCCGCAACGGCAGAGGTCCCACTAAAGAGGGCTGAGCCACCGGACAAGAGGGGGGATTGAGAATTTGCCTGTGCGGAATAAAGACCGGATTGCGCCTGATGGTTCATACCTGTAACCTTATGGTTATAGGCCTCAACCTCTGCATTGTGCCGGATCGTCAAGGCGTCGAACTCTCCAAGCTGTGCTGTGTCCTGCAAAATGCCAATTGCATCTTCCTGATCAACGGCAAAACCTGATGAGGCCAAAGCAGAGCGTTGCTTGCCTTTGAGCTGCTCCACCTTCAAACGATGTTGCCGTTCTTCGATTTCACCGCGCTTGGTTGCGTCCTCTGCTTTGCGGTCTGCGATAATCTTGTTGTTGTTGGCAACCGCCGCCTGATAGTTCGCTTGATCTTGCGCAGCCTGTGACTGCTGCATTTGACCGTAAACCGACATGCCTGTTGAAAGTACCGTTGTCGCCAGTGATGCGTTTGCCATCATTGCCATTGAGGCATAGGTGGCCTGCATGGCGGCTTGCGCAGCGGTCATCGCCGTTGCTGTGGTTGCTGCTGATGACCCAGCCATTGCAACGCCCGTTGCCGTTGCTACAAAAACACACATCACGCTCTCCTTTTTTCAAAATAATGAAATGGCAATCCTTCAGGCCCAAAAGGTGCAGCTTCTCCCACCTCAAACCCGAGCCACTTCAACCAACGAATTGCAGCCACGTTTCGGGCATCCACCCAATTATATAAGTGGTCATAAAGTTCGTTCATTTGGGTCACCATCGCCCCATTTTCACGGACAAACTTACGAGCAACCCTTTGGTCATCAAGAGCCGTTGTTCCAATCATCCAAGGCGCAGCGGTTCCGGCAAATGAATTGATAGGTGCCACGCCAAACAGGCAGACAGGCATAATATCGGCATATCCAACCCAACAATGAGAAGAGCAGCGATAGGACTGCACAAGTGCCTCCACGAACGGTTTTCCCGTCATGGCTGTTGCTTCCTCTTTGTCGGCACCCCGAGCAAAGGCGATAACCCGCCCCATATCTTCCATTGTCGCCTCATGGATGAACGCCTTAGGTCCTGTTGACAAAGTATTTTACCCATACCCGAATTGATGTGACCTGCACGAAGCCAAGGAAACTGAGCATCGTCTTGTCATACCGAGTTGCAACCCGGCGAGCATTTTTGAGTTTGTTGAAGCAGCGTTCAACCTGATTTCTCAAGCCATATACGAAATCATCAACGGGAGTGATTTCCTTTCGGTTTTTCCGCATTGGGATCATGGCGTATCCACCGCGTTTCTCCATATCGTCCCGAATGGAGTTTGCATCGTAGCCTTTGTCTGCCAATAGAACCTTGGCATCTGGACCACCCCATTCCATCAATGGAGCATACCCTTTGTAATCTGATGTTTGGCCTTCGCTGATTTCCAGAGCTATTGGCAAGCCTTCGGCATTTGTTCGAAGGTGTATTTTGGACGTAAAGCCACCTTTTGAACGGCCGAGACCCTCTTTTTGAGTCCCCCTTTTGCCCCAGCAGCCTGATGATGGGCTCTGATGATTGTGCTATCTATCATTTGCACTGTATCTGGAACGGCTTTGGCATCGTTCAAGGCATCCAGTAGAACATCCCAAACGCCGAGCAATGTCCAGCGGCGGAATTGACGATAAACAGAGGACCATTTACCGAAGTAATTGGGGAGGTCACGCCAAGGTGCTCCTGTCCGGGCAATCCAAAAAATACCATCAAGAGTGAGGCGGTGATTTGAGGGAGGACGGCCAGATTTTGGCCCTTGGGCATGAAGGAATGGCTCGAAGAATAACCATTCATCGTCGCTCATCAAATTCCGCATAGACTTCTCCTCATAAAAAGAAGTCTTGAATCACATTCTAAGCAATTTGTGAACCCACTTTGTCAACAGGACCTAATCATCGCTCACCTCAATTTCAGGCTTCATGGTCAGGATGGTGAAGGGCATCGAATTGCTTTGACGAACAAGGAAAGACCCGTTGTCACCCCATCCAGCCTGAATGGTCACATCAACGTTTTCCGGCCCTTTCACGAAATCAACGAGTTCCGTCATATCAACAAGGCTTTCTGCGTCTGGCCCGACCTGTAAGCCCCGTGCATTCATCACTTTCATTTTGACCGACGAGACGCGCTTTGTGTTCCCTGCGTCTGATGGATCAATGATAATTTCCAACGGCTCAACATCTGACACATAAGGCAGGCCAATATGAACAACCGAAGCCAAACGACCAAGATCAACGGCTCCATCCGTTACAAGCAGGTCATCAATAATGTTTGTGTCTGCGATTGCCCGGACGGTCATCCCTTCAAGATGATCGAGGCCCGTTATCACTTGTTGCTGAGGGTCGAATGTGCCGGATAAGGAACAATCCAGCATGTTGTAATCTGCTTCATCGTCCACATTCAGGGAATTGAGACGCTCGACAAACTTCTTGTCTGTTCCATTGATGTTGCGCTTAACGGATAAATAAACAGCATCCTCGCGCCCTTCCGGCACGGTGCATACGCTTAGAAACTCGCCTTGCGTGTCGTGGCGGTGCCATGCCCAAACCTCATGCTCTTTAAGGAAGGTCATGCCTGCCAGTGATCCGTCATCAAGGACGCACCAAACGATTGAATGCGGACGTTTCGCGTAAGCCCAATCCACAATCTCTTTACCGTCAAAAAGGTGGCGGGCCAGAATGGTCAAGTCGGTGGCGTCGAAACTGTCTTCTGTCAGTTCGTATCCAAAATCACGGATAGTGTTTCCGCTGCTGTCCACATATGTAATGGCCTTTCCGACCTTAAGCGGTGGCAGATAGGAACATCCGTGGCTCGTGTAATCGTCCGCCGAAATTGTGGAATAGCTGATTTGCCCATCTTGCCCGGAAATAACCCACTCCTCACCCGCCGTGAAGGTTACAAGGTCTTTGTTGCGACGGACAAAATGCATAACCTCTTCGGACGTTTCCAAGGCGCGGGTAATTGAATCATCGTCTTTCCGGGGGCTTGAATATGACAGGTTCTTATAATGCCCGACTTGCGTCATCCAGACAGTTCCCGGTTTCGCGGTCGTGTTGGCGAAACACTTGCGTTGCTTGAAATACTCAACAACGCCGGGGTTATTATTGGGCCCTCTAAAGGGATTGCGCGCCTGCGGTGGCGTGTCTTTCACATCGGGCTTAATATTGTCATCGGTAAAGCTAAGGCTATCAGAACGACCCACAAACCCATAAAACCCGGTAAAAAGACGGTAAATATTATAGGTCACATTATCAGGTGAGGCATCGTAGCTTATGGTGTTGTCCCATTCTGCATCCTTACTGGTTGTCACCTCAAAGAAGGTGCGCGCAACTGTTCCACCGCTTACGTAGGCGCTGTAGCCGGTTCCATCTTCTTCCAGAAGATCAAATGTATCGGTGCTTACATTGGTTATTGTGAAATGGGTATCGTTGATCTCTGTCATGCCAGTAACGCCACTGATATAGACCTCATCACCCACTTCAAAGCCATGCGCAACAGCAGTAATTGTGACCGGGTTTGTTTGCGTGGCGTTTGTGATCGATACAGTGGTTGCGCTTGGACCCGGTAAACTCACTTCGCCCGTATCACGATCAACGGCGCATACCTTATATCTGAATGTTGCTGATCCGGCAGCGTTGACCGTGACACTCACGTTTGATGGAGGTGCGGTTTCGGGCTCAAACTGTGATACCTCAAGCCCCCAAAGATGATGATCTGTGCGCGTCAAGTCTCGCGTTTCATAGCTGCGGTGCGCAATCGTCATTGTGTCCATTGATTGCGTATATTTGAGGTATCTGAGCGCGTCCTCTGTATAAGGCGTGACAATCTCAGCAGGCTGATCATCAAGGGGATTCAGAACAACGCCCCCATCCTTGATGATCCGCATGTTCATATCACCAAAGACTAACACGTAAGCTTGTGCAGAATTGAAACGAAACGGAATAAGGCGGTCTTTTTTCGTGCTGTCCTTATGCTCGCAGATAAATGTGGTTCCAGCTCGTCCAGATAACCCGCCTTGTGCATGAATGATAACGTTGCGCGCTGTTTTAAGGCCGCTTTGGTACTTGGCAAGGTCTGCCCTGCCAGACACAGCCGGAGACTGTTCACCGCCCGTAAATGATGTTTGCAGCTTGCTCGTCATCGCGGGACCTCATGCCAAGGCACGCTAATTTCTTCTTGGTCATCGCCTTCGGCTGCATCGATCGATTGCGCACGAGGTAGGGCGATCTCTTCGAACATTTGCAATGCTTCCCGCGCTACAGAGGCTTTCTTGCCGAGCTCTCCTGAAATGCGGTATGCAAGATTATAGGCCACTGCATCAATGAAAATGGCCCCGTATAAATTGGGATCCGTTACCTTGATGGTATAGACGAGCGTGGCTCCATCCTGATCGGTAACGATGCGGCGCTGTCCGCCTATGTTTGTGACTTTAAATTTAACGGACTGCTTGCCAAAAGAATTAATGATTTCTCGTGCGCCATCTTCGATACAGCGCACTGGATATTGATAAACAAATTCATACTTAGGGTGTGTTTCAAGGGGCATTTTGACCAGTGGGGCGGTTTCCTCGGCAAAACTCCAAGGGTGCGCAATCAAGGTGGCTGTTAAGGCCTGATCCCAATGGGTTGCGCAAACAATGCGTTCGGTGGTGTTTTCTGTGTCAGATTTAATCCGCTTCCCGTGCTTGGCATAGGAAAGGGCCATATTCCAGATATCTACCTTTGTGGTCATGGTTTTGCCTCGCATGAAAAGGGCGGAGCCCGAAGGCCCCGCTCTATCGGTTACTTGCCTTCTTTGGCGGCAAGCTGGTTTTGCAACTTGGTCACTTCGCCTTTTTGGGCAGTGAGCTGCTTTTTCAGCTTCTCGTTTTCGGCTTCCACTGCCTCAATCTGCTTTTTCAGATCAAGATTTTGCGCTTCGGCTTCTTCGTTAATGGTTGTGAGTTCACCCACCTTATCTTCAAGGAGGGCGATTTCTGCTGCTGCGGATTCTGCATCCAAGCCAAGATCGGGCGAGGCTTTACACTTGCCGTTACTTTCCAAGGCCGCAAGCAGGTCTTTGTCTTCTGTTGCCATCCAATTAGAAGAAAAGTCCGAAATTTCTTTAATCTTAAAATTTGCACCTTCTTGGATGATCTTATTGGCGTAGTAGCCTTTTTGTGTCGCTGTCACTGTGTACATCTCTAACGCTTTCCTTATGAAATTAAGCCATAAACCAACGCCGTTACACGTTGGTTTGGTTTCCTGCCGTAATACCAGCCGTAAACTTGCCAGCCGTTAGAGGTCCTGTTGCGACCGTGTAATAGACGTCAACGTAACGGCCTTCCGTGCCAAGCGGGATGTAACTGATCGGCACTTGATAACCCGCAACCAAGTCGGCCTTGGGGATAGCACCCGTTTCAATCACAGTCTTCGCACTGCTCATGTCTGAATTGTCCGAAATACGCACGGAAAACTTGACGGTTGCATCACCGACCGCAGCGGCATCTTCGGTACACTGGATCAACAAAGGGATCGGTGTACCTTTGCCAATATCGCGCTTAACGCCAAGATCGATTACATTGGTCGAACCTGCCGTTACTGTGACGGCCTGCTTATCTGAGAAGAGGTTTTCTTCATCTAAGATCATTGTTTAATTCCTTCTACCTGAGAAAAAAGAGGGAGCGCCGCCTAAACGACGCGCGCCTCAGTGTTCAAGATTGCATCACATTCACGAACCGGGATTTTGCGGAAGTGCAAAACAGGCTCGCTATCGGGACCGGCTTCTTGCCAACGCAGGTGAACCTTGTTGTTGGCTTCGCGTGACTGGTGATCCAGATATTCAAGGATTGTGCTGTTGGCATAAATCGCAGCCTTGCCACCGGTCACTTTGCGTTGTTGCAGTTTCCAGTATGCCTTAACCATCAAACGGAACAGGTTCGCGCCTGTTGTGCCGTCTTCGGAAAGGTCAGAAACATCAATGTTGGCAATGCGGACAACGTAGCGATAGTCACGCACAGAAAGGCCGTTGTGCCATGTGAATTTTTCACGAAGAACGCGTAAGATGGAACTATCTTCCATTGTCTTGCTTTCTTCGCCGTAATCTTCACGATCAATGCCAGCTTTTACATTTTCAGGATAGAGGCCGTGAACGGTACGTTTGCCCCATACCACAATGTAAATGGATGTATTATCCGATCCGGTACCGCCCGCATCGACAATTTGCTTGCCGCTTTCCGCATTCAGGTCGTTAAAGCGCGGGGCAAACCCCATAAACTTGTCAGGATCAACAGCTGTGTCGCCATAGAACAACGTTTCCGCCATTTCCTGATTGAGAGCTTCCAAGAACGCGCTTGCTTCGGACAGGCGCAAGCCTTTCGGGTCTTTTGATAATTCAACAAGTTTTTTGTCAACTTCGGAAAGAGCTTCCACATAGCCGGTTGTGTCTTCAACCTGTTTGGTGGTTGATTTACTGGGCTGTACACCCTTGTACAAGCGGCCCCATGTTGCGGACGGCAAACCTGTACGAACAGTTGTTTTGTGTTTCGTGCCGTTATTGCACTCATCCACAATCATATCCTGCAAGATTTCATTGGTTTCCGCCAACATTTCAATAATGGTGGCAACCATCTTGTCTTTATCTGAACGCTTATAGACATCCGCGAGCGTCAGATAAGTATTCCCTTTAACTGCCATTTGGCCTTACTCCTCTTTAAGATTAATCGGGATACATAATGTCTTCAGGGCTTTCTGCGCCCTTCATGGTTGGGTCAGGTGTTGGTGTGTCGGTATCATCTTGAACCGACTTACCAACGGCATGCAGGAACTTGCGCACCGCTGGATTCTTGTCGAGGAAGTACTGTCCAAGGACTTCCTGAAATTCTGTGCCGCCCTCGTAGGCGTCAAAACCAGCCTTGATGGAGGCCTGAGCCTCGCCTTCAAATAAACCGGCTTTCGTGGACTCTTCCGTCCACTTTGTCTGCGTTTCATTCCACTGAGAAACAACCGCTTCTTGTTGCTTCTGGACAAGCCCCGCATAGACATCAACAAGCTGCTGTGCCTTTGCTTGGCTCATGTTGTTGTCTTTCAGGAATGGTTCGACCGCAGCAAGGGCGTCTTTGTCCAGATCCATACCATCAGGCATGCTGAAATCTTCATAACCCTTTTCAGGGTAGCCATCAGCCTTATCGCCGTCGTCTTCATCTTCGCCCTTGGGAGCGCCTCCCTCGGCTGGCTTTTCTTCGGTGTCGCTTTCTGCCGCGCTATCATCGGCGGGCGCTTCGCCACCTTCTGCCGCTGCCGGTTCATCACCGCCGCCGTCACCATCAGGGACATCGGCACCAACGGAACGCAGTTCGTTCGGGTTCATGGCGTTCCACTCAGGCCAACGCGGGTCATAATCATCAATCGGTTTTGTCATCGTCTTCATCGTCAGAGTTTCCTAAAGTTTGATTTTCTACAACCATCTGCGCAAAGTAATTCTTTTGATCGTGTGCGCTCAATTCCATTACATCATTAAAAATATCCGTTGCGCAGCTTCGCATACCTTCAAATATAAAGAGTTCGCTATGTTCTGTCTGCACTGCATTGCGCGCATCAAGGAAATGAAAGCGTTCAAGCAGTCTCCAAATATAGCGCCTTCCATCAGTTGTATTTATCACAACTCGAAGATCATTGAAATTCTTTTGCTTATTTTCAGCTTCAAGCCGCCTTTGTTCTTCGGCCTCAATCTTTTCTTTTTCGTACAGGTCCATTAGATTTTCATGCCTCCCAATGCAGCATCAAGCAGATTTCCGCCGCCCGTTGATGTTTCAGAAAGCATCTTTGCCCCTTCAATGGCCTGACCAGCTTGTGCTTGCAGCGCTTGCATCTGGGCAGCTTGTGCTTTTGCGTCACGTTGGGCCTGCGCTTCTTCCATTGGTGTGATGATACCTGGGGGAACATTGCGCAGCTCGCCAAAGCGATCAATAGCACCATCAACATTAATACGATCAAGAATGCTCGGGTTGAGTTGTGCCACGGTGCCTGCAAACTGTAATGTGTCCTCAATCGTCTCGATCTCGACCTGCTTCTGCGCCATTGCCAGAACAGAGATTAAATCCAGTTCCAGTTCTTGCCCTGCCAACTCAGGTGGTGGTGGCGGTAAGATTCCAGCCGCCAGCATGCGGGCAAAGGTGTTGTCAATTAAAGGCTCCAGAAGATCATCGCGGAACTGTGTGAGTAAAGGCCCGCAACCCTTTACTGACAAACGTTCTCCAAAAGAACCGCCCCTCAACGTATGTGGAGCAACCCTGTTGCCGCCCCTTAAGGATAAGTGCGCGAACACTCCCCTTTTTGTTCCGCTGGCCTTCAAGTTTATCGTGAATATATTGCTGCGCTTTATTTAACGAAAAAGGGACAACAAGGCCCGATTTTGTGCGAATACGCAGGCAAGACCTTGCAAAAAATTTATAATCATCTCGAAGCGCGAACAGCTTCTTTTTTTGCTCAACTGTCAGATTTAGAGCCATTAGCAGCCCCTTCCAGATCATCAAGCAAATCAGCAAAGCAAAGCGAACCGCTCAGATTAATATCCTTGCGTTCCCGGTACTGATCAGGGCGACGTGCCCCAAGCAGAAACTTGATCAAGGAACTGTCACCCTTATTGGCAAACTTTAGGGCCGTGTCCTCTAGTGTGTCCGTGCCCTCTTCGATTGCCTCATCCCAAAGCCTTGCGAACTCCGCATCCGTTTCGCGCAAGACATAGACATAGGCGCGGGAAATCCTCGCCAGCCGAGCAGCTTTCGTCACGCTGGCACCAGTCGATAGCACCTTAAAGAACTTCTCTTTTTTCTTTTCCGTGATCTCGCTCATCCATTTCCTGCATAATTTTGGACAACAAAAACAATCTATCAGTTGTTAAAATACCAACTATTGAACAAAAAAGAAACCCTCAACAATCCGAAGAAAGTTAAGGGTTAAGTTGTTTTGTCTGACGAAAACCGCGTCCTCGTCGGCGTTGACAGTTGTGAATATACCTATCATTGTTGCGATTGACAATGCCCCAAAGAGGGTGAAAGTTGTAAAAAAACAAAAACAAAGGCGTTGACCAATGTTGAATTATGAAGCTATCCGCCAGCGGCTCAAGGAGCTGCATGGCAAAGATCAAACGGGCTTTGGACGTGCAATAAACGTCGATAAAGCCAATATCACTTTGATGCTTAAGCACGGCAAAAGGAAGTTGCAGCTAAATGAGCTTCCTATAGCCGCCCAATATCTCGAATGGTCCGTTGACGAACTGCTCAGGCAAATCGGCATCCCCGTAACACCACCACCTGTGCAGCAAATCCAGCTTGTTGGCACCATCGAAAAGAATGGGCGCGTTACGGACGTTACACCGGAAAATATTTCCGCAGAGTTGCCACCCCTCCCACAAGATGCTGTGGCTTATCATGTGAAGGAAGCGCCTCTAATCAGGGGGGCTCTCATCGTTTCGTTGCCCGTTAAATCCATTTCTCCCGATGCTATGGGCCGTTTAAGCATTGTTCGCACATCAACCCACATGATGCATCTTTGCCACCTATCAACGACCTTTAGAACGGGAATTTACAGCATGGAGTTTCCAGACGGGTCGATTAAGACGGATACAATTGAAGGGGCAAGCCCGGTCTTGTTCGTGAAGCCATAGGCCCATAGAGGTCGTCCATTACGTCTATAAAGCCTCGAACTTGGAACCGGTTCGGGGTTTTGTTTTATTCAGAGCCCGCTACTTCCTCCAAAATCGCAGCCTCCAACACCTTCCCATCATGGCAGAGCTGCGAAATCTTCTTGTTGTCCCATGACGTTTGTTTACTGCCATCTTTCCATGTAACAACGACGGTGATGTTTTCGATTTCGTCCATATGGCGATATAGGCGCGTGATGATCGATCCGGCGGACGGTACGTGCTTTCCAAGGTCTACGATGTTGCTCATGTCAGATTCCTCACTATCGCCAAACGGCACCCAAGCGCCTCGATCACGCGAATGATGTTGTCCATACTCGGGCTATTACGACCAGTTTCCAAACCAGACACAACGCCGATGGAAACTCTTGCCTTGTCCGCAAGCTCCTGCCGCGTAAGATTTTGGCGCGTTCTCTCCCGCTCAACAAATTCTTGAAACTTCACAGCAGCCAATGGACGCATCAAATTCTCTCCTCCCCCTTTGACCTGCCGCTGCCGACGTGCAAGGGGTTTAAAATGGTTAACGGCTTATGCCGCCTCGCTAAATTTCCTCGGCAACTGTTCCGAATGACAGCGCCCAAGGTCTTTTTCCTTCTCAATCCAAGCGTAAAGCCTCGCTTGACCTCGTTCGTCTAGATGGTTGTGAAACGCGCAACGGGCTGGGGTATAAGCACCGGGCTCCCATGTGCCAAAATCTCCCATTACCTTCCTTGCCTCGCTGAGTGCTTCTTCAACCGTCATGCGTTGCTTCCTCTCAACAGTTCAGCAGCTTTACGGTCCAACTCGGCCCGGTCATCTCCAAATCTTTGCAAGTCCACAGCGTCCTCTTCTTTGACCTTCCGAGGCCCGCCCTTACCTTGAATTTTCTCGACGTATCCAACGGACGCATCACCGTATTTTTCGCGCATTTCAGTTATATGTTCGTCACGGATTTTCCGGTCTTTCGCGAGTACGGCCTCGCGTTCAGCTTCCTTCTGGCGGCGCTCGTGTTCGCGGATATGCTTTCTGGCAATGATCTGCGCATAGGTCCACTTACCCACCAGCTCCTCAAATACCTGCGTAATCTCAGCAATAGCCGGTTTGAACTTGTGCCGATCAAGGATCTCGTTGGTTGCTTTGGTGTGAAGGGTTGCGGGGTATTTCGCAAAAACTCTCACAACATGGGCCATGTAGATTTTTGGATTTTCCATCCCTTCGGCAGATTTCGAAGATTGCGGATAACCGCCAAGCAGGAAGGCGACGGCATTGGTTGTATGCTCCCCTTCACCAGCCGGTTGGTATTCATCGTCAATTTTTTCAACAATGGCTCGGCAGGCATTCAGTGGGACAAGTTTTGTGTTTTCGTCCACACGGGGTAAGGCCCCATTTTCCGCCATTAGGTCGGTTTTATGGTCGCGCATTGCCTGAATGGCTAAGGCGCTGTTGTGCGTTGGGAGTTTGGTGATATTGCTCATTCGCCCATCCTCAGTTTGCGGTTTTCCTCGTAGTCTGCGAGGTGTCCTAGCAAACCCTTACTAACCTCATCGTCGGACGGTGCAACGGGTGGGTTTTGCATGATTGCGGTGAAATATCTCAAGGGACGGGTAACATCCGGCTGCATGGCGCTGAGTATTGCTTTTCGGACAGCCTTAGCGCCGTGGATGCCAAGCCAGCGTTGCATCATGCCTCGGAGCTCCGTTTGACTGCTCCCCGCTCCAGACCAGAGCCAGAAAAATCCAAACCCTTCGCCATGCAGGCAGTAGTGTTCATCTTCCGACAATCCAGATAAATCCAAATCAGATTTTTTTTCATCATCCCGCTTGGTTGATGAAGATTCAGCTATTTGATTATTATCTTGAGTCTCTCTCTCCGTCTGAGTCTGTGTCTCCGTCTGAGTCTCTCTCTCCGTCTCCGTCTCCGTCTCCGTCTCCGTCTCTATAGTATGCATAGGGCTATCTATAGGGCTATCAAGACGGTCTAAATAGGCCTTTACTTCGTCCAGTTCCGAGGCGTATTTATCTTTAACTATCTCATTGATAATTAAATGTTTTTGATTACATTCAGGGAGATTTAAGGCGGTCTTGAATGCGCCTATCGCATGCTTTTTATTGGTGATGGGTGATTTTGTCAGGAAGTTGACTATCGATACCACTTCCTCGTCTTCATTCCAGTCTATCAATAGGGCTTTAGATAGGGCTATCATAGCGCTATCTATACGGCTATCATCCCACCTTAAGTCCGCCATGATGTAGCCTGTCGGAAGCTCATAGCAGCCGATAGAGTTCCCGTTTGAGTTGGTCAAAATGTAGATGTAAAGCAACTTTGCGTCGGAATTATCACCGAGCTTTTTGAACTTTTTTGAACGCCATAGGCCAGTGGCGACTTTTCCGAAATCTCTACTCATTGCAATTTTGCCTTTAACTTAAAGCCCCATTCTTTCAGGGTTGTTTCTACGCTGCTCAGGCTGTCACAGACCGCTACAGAGGCGTTCAAGTTGCTTAAGGTGCCAAGAACTGCGTCTTGATTTTCTGACGTATCTGAGCGCCGCCCCGGTGCCTTCATTTCAATAAAGAAGGCTTTGCCATCGGGATTGATAAAGCACAGGTCAGGGACGCCACTACGAACACCCATAGCCTTAAATATGCCTGCCTCAGCTTTGGTTCTTTTGCCGCCATTGGGCACATGAAACCAAAACCCAACAGCATCCGGCAGGGCGACATGAAGCCATGTAGCAACTTGTTTTTGTAATATCTCTTCTGGTCCCGGACCTCGCTTACGAGCCATGACTAACCCATCCCGAGTGCTTTTTTGTACAGGTCAAGAATCTCTTCTTGTTCGGTGCGGTCGTGGTCTTCCATTTTGCGCAGGCGGACAAGTTGACGCATAATTTTAACGTCAAAGCCTGTTCCTTTTGCTTCTGCGTAAACGTCCTTGATGTCAGCGGCGAGGGCCGCTTTTTCACTTTCTAATCTTTCAATTCTTTCTACGAATGACCGTAAATGGTCCCCTGAAATTCCGCCGACGTTTGCACCGCTGTTGTGTCCGATGTCAGACATAAAACTACTCCATTAAAAAAATACCGGGACCACTCCGAGCAGCCCCGGCGAGTTATGCTCACCGGTTAGGGAGAGCCGGGATTGTAAAATCTTTAGAATTGAGCAGGCCGATAGAAGGCCACGCACCGGACAAAGGGAGGTCCCAAACAAACCAGCCGAAATAATGCGCAGGCGTGTTGAGGTCTGTTTTGTCGATCCCTGCCGGGTAAAACTTGATACGGTCCGCAAACTGCCAAATACGAGACGGGCGTAATTCTTTGTGCAGTCCGTTCATTCGGTCCTGCCCGCCCCAAAACTGCATAGGCAGCAACATTGCGACCTTGTGCGGATTAAGACTTAGGGCATGACGGATAAACTTCTCTGCGGCTTTTCGGTCAGTCTTGCCGTTGAGCTTCCCATAAGGCGGGTTTGTCACGATGTTCGGGTGTTTGGTTTCCGTTTCCGCCAGAAAGTCAACACCACCAACCACTTTATGCTTTGGGAAGTCCCGATCATGTCGGCCCTCATACATGGTGGTTGCTCGGACCGTGTGACCCGCCTCACGCAAGGTTGCCGCCATCGCCCCATCACCAGCCGCACATTCCCAAACACCACCGGAAAAGGATTCAACGCTCAACAGGGCGCGAACGGGTTCCGGGTCGGTCGGGTAATGATCATCAAACGGACGGACAATCTCTTGTTTTGCGGCTTCCATCACATTCTCCTTGTCTCTGCCGGCACCCGGTAAACCTTTTTCGGTTTCGGGTAGGTCAGCTTCATAATTAAAGTTTGAAGTTGACGGATTTTCGAAATGGTCGGGCGAACAGGAAGGTGGCGCTCTCGTTTGTCGCGGAGTTCACCTTGCAACCGTTCAAGCTCGTTCATGTGTTCGGCGATTACGGCGTTGGTCATGGCAACCCCCTTTGAAGCTTAAAAATGCGTTTTCTCCGGGCTTCATCCAGAAGGTGAAGTTTTGCCTTTGATCGTTCCAGCCGTTCAGTTGTTGTCCGTTGGCCTTGCTCTTTCAACATCTTGACTTTGAGGTTTACAGTTTGAGTAGAAACCCCAAATTGTTGAGCAATCGCCGCAAGGGTGAGGCCTTGCTCTCGCAAGGATTTCATTTTCACCGCATCCAAATAAGTGACTTTATTTTTACCCATATCAAAACTCCATATCTCTCAATGCGGCGTCGATTACATCCCGAACCTCCAAAAGCTCTTTTGTGACTTCATTGCGTTCTGCAAGGCTCATGTTTTGACCGGCAGGGCTTTTAGGGGCGGTTGCAGCGCGAACGCACGCAGCGACATCGCCCACCTCTTTCATAAGATCGATCAAGCGTTCGCTTGGGTGGACCGGCGTATGTGTTGGCGCACCGCCACATTGTTCAACTTTTCGGGAAAGGGCGTTTCGGAAGGCTTCTGTGAAACGTTCTTGTTTGCCTTGGGCAAGCAATGCCGCCGCAAGATTAACGGCCTGCTCCCACGGGAAATGATTGTAATCACAATCTTCATCAGCCCACTTACGAACAAGGGAAATACTCTTGCCTGTAATTTGCTTGATTTCGTGCTCATCAAATTCAGCAAGGACGCTATGTATTGCGCGCTCTACTGAAAATGCCTTTTGGACCTTGACCATAGTTGTCTCGTTCCCTGTAGCCTATTTCACAAGACCGATTGACGGCCTTCATTCAAAATTAGGTTCATGGAAAAAACTTACCCACAAACCCACTTTCCTTTCGTCGGCGTTGATCCCTTGGCTTGGCTCTTAGAGCGGGCCGAGGCGATTGACCGGGGCGAGAGGTTTATTCCGCTGCCGATGGAGGTGACTTGCCAAAGATGTCGGGGCGAAGTTCGTAACGTGTGACAATCTCCCCAGCCTGTTGCGTGAGGTTTTCGATATCCAAAACCCGTTCAGGGGGGCACTTTTCCCATTGATAACAAGCTGATTGAGAAAGATTAAGTTCCCGCGCCATAGCCGCACGACTGCCAACTATCTTAAATGCGCGCTCCATTGCTTTATCCATAATAGATATTGTTACAGCATATCTGTAATGTCAGTCAAGGAGAATATACAGCAATACTGTTATTGATGATTACAGCAGTCCTGTAGAGAATGCATTATGGAAAAAATCGGTGACAGAATTCGCAAAGCGCGAAAAGAAAAAAAAATTACCCAAGGTAAGCTGGCTGAGCTATGTAGTTCTGATAGCGGCAAAGTTACTACCGCTGCCGTATCAAACTGGGAGAACGGCATCAACGACCCTGCATCAGCCAAATACAACATTATTGCGAAGGCTCTTGGAGTTTCAGCAGAGTGGTTGATTTCTGGCAACCAAAGCGCTCTAAGTCTTTCTCAATCTTCTTTCGAACACGCCCCGCTTCCTTTGATTCCTGTGATTGGCTCTGTCCAAGCAGGCGTATTCCAACCTGCCTTACAGGAAGACGGAGACTGGGAACGCATTCCGTTCCCGACACCGGGCGGCTATAAGCCAGAAGATTTCTATATCTTGAAGGTTCGCGGTGATTCTATGGATCAAGTCTATCCAGAAGGCTATAACTTGGTTTGTGTAAAACTCATGGCCTATCATGGAGCTTTGACGCATGGAAAACGGGTTATTGTCCATCGACGCGACCAGTACAGTGACCAGTTTGAGGCCACTGTTAAAGAATTATTCCATGATACAGAGAACAAACGCTGGCTTTTAATGCCGCGTTCTCACAATCCGCAATACAGGCCGATATCGATTCCCAATGGAAATGGGGATGAGTTGGATTTCGCCGGATCGGATGATTTGAATATTTCAGGCGTGGTTTATACCGGGTTTATGCCTGAGCCGGGGTTTTAGGAGAAAACGCCTGAGAAACAGAATGGTTTGTTGTAGTTTTATATTTTGTTCACATATGTATGTGTACCATATTGCCATAGATAAAACATTTTTTGTTGATTTTATGCGTCTAGACCATTATAAACCGCAACCCGTTATTGCACCTTAATTAAAAAGTGTGATAACTTCTTTACCCATTAGGGGATCACTAACCGAGGTAACGTAATGTTTAACACAACAAACAAAGCACTGACTTCCATAGCTACGAACATAAAAGGCGAAGAGCTGCGTGACGTTAAATTGTGTGTGCCTGACAGTCTTTCCGCAACCCAATCGGGTATTGCGCGTGAATTTGCTGAATCTGTTTATAATCGCCGCACCGGTGCAGTCGAGACTGAAAAAGCGTCTCCTGAAAAGGTCAAGGGAGCTAGCTTTAGCAAGCATTTTAGCTAAACATAACTTCCTTAGTAAAGAAGCCGCTTGTGAAAATGGGCGGCTTAATTTTTTGCCAACACATTAATCAATGGTAGTCCATGAATTTTGAATTACTCGAAATAGTTTTTTCTCATGCCGTCAAAGACGATGTTATGTTTGTTAATATTGATGATGTGGCAGAAGGCGTTATTCAAACCCACAAAGCCAGAGATGGTTCCGTTTATGAGATCGAATATGTCCCGCACGAAGGTTTTGAAGAAGCGATTGCAGGGTTAGAATCTATTGGGATATTGCATGAAGTTCAGGATGCGAATAATGAAATCACACGAGCATATAACACGCGTTATGAAAAAGTAATTGAGTATGTCCATTATAAAAAAGGGGCAACATACTGCTGGGAGCGTTTTGGTAAATGCAAAGAACTATGTCAAAGTATTTTATCCAATGAGCTCAATAGAACCAATAAATATTCTTCTTTAGAAACCCTTTTTGAGCACCTTGCTAACGATTACCTACCGAAGCCACAAAATGAAAAAGATGAAGCTGCAATCTTAATTGAGAAGCTAGGTATCCAAACCGCAATTGAGGTATTATTTCCCCTAAAATATCGTGTCTATTTTATTACTGAAATACAGAAGGCTGATGGCGACTTGGATGATCTTCGAGAACGCTTGAAGGCAGCGTTGGCGGATCAAGTTATTGATGAAAGTGAAACTATTGGAAACCTTATAACAAATGGTTGCGATCCACTGACTCTTGACGCAAAGCAGATTAATCCAGAAGCAGTTGAAGACTTGATTGCGCTGCTATTTAGGATTCCACAACAATATATGGATATAGCATTAAGTCCAAAATACAATAGGGTTTGCCTAGCCCTTGCAAAAGACCTAAACCCAAGCAGGT
Organism: Terasakiella sp. 4MB5A; assembly: GCF_050058155.1. Taxonomy (GTDB): domain Bacteria; phylum Pseudomonadota; class Alphaproteobacteria; order Rhodospirillales; family Terasakiellaceae; genus Terasakiella; species Terasakiella halodenitrificans. The sequence continues at coordinate 2,799,612 of NZ_CP188815.1, forward strand.
TTGGGGAGTTGGAGCTTTAAATGCCTGTCAACGATTACCATTAATAAAAGAAAACCCCGCCTCAGTAGCGGGGTTTTCTTTTACCTTGTTCCCGCTCTGCGACAGCATCGGGCTTATAAAGTCTACTTCGGTAGCCGCCATACGTTAGGAGATTGCAATTCCTGTGTGGTGTCTGATTTAAAAAAGGCTGCGGTTTCCGTGGCCTTTTTTATTTTTAAATTAATAACCAACCTTCAAACGAATACTATCAAGCTCAATGCGAATATCATCAACATCACTTTGTAAGCCATAGAGCTGAGGTATTTGTAATTCAAGGTGATCCACTTTCCCTTGCAAGCCGTTAGCTTCACCTTCAAGTGTGATTATCCTATCTTCAAGATATTCATTCTCTGAAACTCGTTGCTCCAAGGCTCCAAGGCTAAGACGGAGTTCTTCAATTTGCGCTTCACCAGCATATCCCATTTCATATTCAAGGTCAGATATACGATCACTGAGCAAGGCAATGTAAAAAAATGCCCCTGACAACATAACGCCTAAAGCTACAGGAACCAAAGTGCTTGCTTTTTGACCACCCGACCCTTCACAGCATCTCTTGAACAAGTTCTTCACCGCACACTCCAAAGAAGTTTTTTACCAACCTAATTCATTGAAAAATAATAATAACAGACCACTCGCTAAAATAAATTACAGATTTACTGTATTTTTATATTGACCTTTAATTACAGATTTGCTGTAATACCTCCATCAACAACGCAACGGAGGTCAGAGCAATGGAAGAATACTTCATCAACGTATTCACGGTCGATAAGGACGGTTCTGTATGTAGCGAAAGCTCGCATATGACGCAGGAAAGCGCGGAAGAAGAAGCGCAGTCCGGTTTCATCGGTTTGACCTACCTGCACACTATTCACAGCCAGCGTGACGCTCAGAAGAAGTGGCACACCGATTGTGTGGATTTCTCACCGGAAGCGGCAGCGGATGAAGATTATTTTCGTGAACTGGCGGCGGAATAGGAGGGGTTCACCATGATTGACCACGTAATGCAAGAAGGTATCCAAGACTTTCATGTGCGCAGAAACTTCGGTTTTTTTGACATTGAAAACCACGCACACCTCACTTTGAACGGCATTCTGGCGGATATCATCGCAGATGGGGTTGACCGAAACGAGGCGATTAAAAGCGTCTATGAAGCCGTTTATTTGAACTTCAAAGGCCACGCAACCACATGGTCACGTTTTGAGAGACTGGCTGAAATTCACGGATTACCAGAAGCAGAACAAATGATCCGTAACACGTTGGTGGAAATTGCGAGGTCAAAACACTGACCTCCCCTCCGGTGAGTTGCCCGGTTCCCCTATGCGGTCCTCATGCCCTCCAAATCCGCATTTGGGCAACTCTCCCGAGGTGATTGCAAGCCACCTCAGCCGACCAGCCGCGCTCCCCTCGATCCCTGTCAAACCCCTGCGGCTGGTCGGTGCCTACCTAACAACGAAAGGAAAACTAAAATAGGGTGCCTCGTGCGCGAAAGCTGTTCGGCCCGAACCATACCAGAAACACTTAAACCGAATAGTGACCTCGTAGCTCAACTGGATAGAGCACGGTGTTTCTACCGCCGGATGTTGAAGGTTCGAATCCTTCCGAGGTCACCAAACCTTACCCCCCGTACAGTTCGGCTGTCGGGGGCTTAGGGGTAGAAGAATTATGAATGAAACTCAGTGGGACCGACACTCCACCCATTTGCACCTAGGATAGGCATTTGGAGGAAAGCGTAAGAAGGTCGGGACATTCGCCCATTAAAGACGCTGAGGGATCGTGTGGAAGCCACGACAAGTTAACCCCGTTCCGGTCAGACCGTGCGGGGTTAGCGGGTAGAAACTAAACCCGGAGTAGCTCATTGGCAGAGCAGCCCCTTGATAAGGGGAAGGCAGCGAGGTTGATCACCTTTGGTTCGATTCCCGCCTCCGGCACCATTTTACGGAAAGGTTTAAGAAATGTCTCGTCAATGCAGTCATTGTAAATCTGATATCTCACACAAACACCCTAATGCGAAGTTTTGCGGGCCAAAATGCAAAGATGCGTACTGGAACAAAAAAGACCTTAACGGGGTAGAGCGCCGCCACCTGAAAAAACAAAGATCACATGCGCCCGAAGATAAAATTGCATGCGAGTGCTGCGGAACGCCGACACATAAACACGAAATACGTGAAAACAGCGAGCAAGATATGGTCTGCTACGACTGCTACATAAGCGACCAATATGGCGGCGGATACATTTGCGACGAACAGTATTAATTAACCATTTCCGCAGCCTGTCGGCACCTCCCCGAGTATGCCGAGAAACAACAAAAAGCTGACAGGCTCCGTAAGTGGTTTTTGAAAGGAAATATCATGGGTGAATATGCTGAAATGATGCTTGATGGAACTTGTTGCTGCTTTTGCGGTGAGTTCCTTGGTCCTAGTGGTGATGGATTTCCAGTAGCATGTGCTTCGTGCGCAGCCGAAGAAGTGAAATCTGTTTTTCCTTCTGTAAAGAAGCTCAAAAATAAACGTTCCCACAAATGTGGCAAATGCGGTCGTAAGTTTCGTGGTGAGCAGGGTTTGCATGATCATCAACGCGATGCGCATGGTGGTGTGTAATGATCGGTCAAGTAAAAACAATGCTTGAAGACGATCGACCGATACTTGCTGCTTACTTTTCAGAAGAAGATTACAGCAAAGTTGGCGAGTGTGGCGTAACCAAGATTATCGCCTACGGTGAAAACGGTCACATGGCAACTATTCCTTGGCTGGCTGTCTATATCGGTGACGATATAGCTCGACGTATTCCGGCCCAAATGGTTGAAATCGTCTACGACCCTGATTTCTTTGAGGTGCCGTGATGAGTGACGATATCTTTGAAACAATGCTCGTTGGAGAAACCCGTTATTTCCGCACAAAGCTTGTGAAGAACGGACCGTATGTACCAGTCGCGCTTTGGATCAAAGATGGAGAGCGCGATCCACAGACTAAAGAACTCATCTCTGATCAGCTTTATGGAGCCACCATCGCTGGTGAGGAAACCCAAGACTATTACGAAATATGCCGAAGAGCGCGGTTCTGGGAAAAAATCAACAAAAGTGAATTTGAATATCTAGCCTCGGTCATGGATTGGGCGCAACAAAACGACGCTGCCGATCCACTATCCGCGCCGAGAAAAGCAGTCAACCTGCGGGAATTACCCGCGCCATTTTGAGGAGAAATCCAATGCCAGAAGACTTTGCAGGAATGGGCCACAACAACGGCCCTGAAATCGACGCTGACTTTGAAACCTTAGCCGCACGCGGGAAGCAACTAGCCGATTCCGCCGCTCGCCTCCCTGAAATTAATAACGAGGACACGGCTGGTAAAGTTACGACCTTCATTAAGCAGATTAAACTTTTCAAGAAAGATGCTGAAACTTGGCGCAAGGATAAGAAGCAACCCTTCCTTGATGCTGGCAAGAAGATCGACAGCGACGGCAAGGTACTAGCTGGTATCGTTGACAATGCTTTGAACGCTGCCACCCGTTCCTTGAATGCTTATCTCACAGAACGGCAGCGCAAGGCAGATGAAGAGCGTCGCCAACGAGAAGAGGAAGCCCGCGTCAAGGCCGAGGAAGCTGAACGACTGCGCAAAGAAGCTGAGGCCAGCAATGACGCTGTTCTTGCCGCACAAGCTGAGCAAGCCCAGCAGGAATCAGAAGTTGCCGCCAAAACGCCGGACCGGGCGCGTGTGCAATCTGACGAAGGCGTCAGTGCATCGGTGCAGAAGTTTTGGGACTTCAAGATAAACGATGCTGGTCAAATCCCAGTCACCATCTACCGAAAATATCTCAAACCGGAAGAGGTTGAAAAGATGATCCGTGCCGCCGTTCGTGCGGGTGAACGCAACATCAAGGGTGTGGAAATTTTTGAGAATTCACGCTCGATCATTCGATAAAGGAAAACAACCAATGACTAACTCACCAGTGCCTAAGCAGGCTACAAATCTTACAACTGGCGCTTCTGTTCAAGCCCTGATCCCCACTGATATTGAACAGGCCTTTCGTTTTGCAGCCGCAATCGCTCAATCGGGCATGGCTCCTAAGAGTTATGGTTCAGGAAATAATTTACCTCAAGCAGTCTTTACGGCCATGCAGTTGGGTGCAGAAGTGGGGCTTCCACCAATGTCCGCTGTTCAAAACATTGCTGTCATCAACGGCAAGCCCGGACTTTATGGCGACGCCCAACTTGCTCTCGTTCGTTCCAGCGGTTTACTTGTTCATTTCAAAGAGGAATATGCTGGCAATCCTTACGATGATGATTTCTGCGCTCGTTGCACTGTTCAGCGTCAAGACCAAGATGAGCCTGACATCCATGAGTTCAGCGTTTCTGATGCTAAAATAGCCGGGCTATGGAAAAAGCAAGGGCCTTGGACGCAATACCCAAAACGTATGCTACGGTTTCGTGCTCGCGCTTTTGCTCTGCGCGATAACTTCGGCGATGTACTTCTCGGGCTTGGCAGCTCTGTAGAAGAGTTGCGCGATCATTCAGGGCCAGAAAATGCAAAAGACATCACCCCTCGCCCTGCGCGTAATGATTTCAACTTTGAAACAGAAACAACATCATTCGAGTTCATTGACCAATACGGTGAGTCGCGTGGTTTTTCTGACCTTAAGCTTTATGCAGCTGCATTCGTGAACGAAATCAATAAGGCTGGTAATGCAGAGGCAGCTCAAGGGATATGGGAAAGCAATCAAGGCTACATTGAAGATATGCCTTCAAACCTCCTCGATGAAATCTCCCAAGCTCTAATCGAAGCAACTGCCGAAACACTCAACCCGGAAACTGATGATGTGTCGAACGACGCAGAAGTCGTGGATGACGACGGCGTTATTCAAGATGAGCAACCGGCTGGTTACGAACCGCCTGCAATCGGCGTCCCCGCTGGCGAAAAAGGCCCTGACTGGGAAGGTTTTGCAGATGCATTTATCGAAGCTATCAAAGTCGCCCCAAACGTTGAAGCTATTAAAGATATTGCAAATTTGAACAAGGCCGCAAAAGACAACTGCTTCAAGCAGCATCAGCCTGCCTTTAAGCGCATTTATGAAGCAATGAAAGAATTAGGTGCCGCGCAATAGCGGCCCCTTCCCCAGACACCCTGCGGCGGTTCCAACTGAAAGGTATATGTCGCTTCACCCGCTGCGGGGTGTCTCGGTAAGGGGTTTTATTTAACCAAGGAGTAAGTGAATTGACCAAAGAATATTACGGAACAAAGCGCATTACAGCATATCCGAAAAGCCGGATTGTTGATGCAACATCAGGCCTTGAAGCAGAGGGTTATGAAGTAATTTACCAACCGGATGGCTATACATCATGGTCCCCAAAGGATGTGTTTGAAGAAGCGTATCAACCCATCGACGCTATGAGCTTCGGGCATGCCATCAAGGCCATGAAAGACGGTCACAAGGTTTGTCGCAAAGGCTGGAATGGCAAAGGGATGTTTCTTGTTCTCGTTGGGGGCTCAAGCGTCAAGCTACGCGAAGGAACTCCGTACCACAAGGCTCTCGTAAATGTGACAGACATTTCTCAAGATCAAGAAATTTTGCCTCACATTGATATGTGGACCGTCAACGCCGATGGCCGACGCGCAATGCTTCCAGGCTGGCTGGCTTCTCAAACTGACATGCTTTCTGACGACTGGATGATCGTGGATTAACCCCCAACCCGAGGCCTTCGGGCCTCATTTTGTAAGCCCGTCGCCATCTCTTTAACCCCGTTGTTATTGAAAAGCGAAAGACACCTTAACCGGCGGCGGGTTTGCAAAGTGAAACAGAGGTCGTTTCTGTCAAGGGCGACTGGATGGAAATGAAGGAGATCGCTTCGGCGGTTACAGGTAGAAACGAATGGCTTTAATCGGTCTATATGATGTGGATAGCAAGATACCAAACCTCGCTTTGATGAAGTTGGCCCGGTATCACTTAGAATGTGGGGACGTTGTTGAACGTTACGACCCGCAATTCCCGCTAGATCATGCCTCATTTGATAAGGTGTACGCCTCCAAGGTTTTTGCTTTCACAGACGGGCAATACATGGACCCTGAGCGAATGATTATAGGCGGCACGGGCCACGATATGACTGTTAATTTGCCGGATGAAATTGAAGTTTTAAAGCCTGATTATTCTTTATATCCAGACTTCAATCACAACATTGGTTTCACCATGCGCGGTTGCCGCTTTCAATGTGAATTTTGCATTGTTCCGAAGAAGGAAGGCAGACCAGCCAGCACAAACACCATTGATGATCTTGTGGTGCAAGACAGTGATTTTCTTGTGCTTTTGGATAATGACCCGTTTGGAAACCCTGATTGGAAAGACCGTTTTGCGGAGATAAAAGACCGTAACCTTAAGGTCAATTTCAGCCAAGGTATCAACATTCGAATTATCTCAGAAGAACAAGCCCACGCCCTTAAATCTGTTCGCTTCAAGAATACGAACGGGACCAAGAGCCAAGCCACCTTTGCATGGGATCAGCCGAAAGATGAACGATTGATCAAACGCGGGATCGCCAGATGCAAAGCCGCCGGGATTAAACCTTGGCAGATGCAGTTCTTCATTTTGATTGGCTATGACAGCACACCAGAAGAAGACTTGCACCGCGTCCAGATGATCCTTGATGAAGGGTGCGACCCATACGTTATGCCCTTCAATAAATTTGAACCGTACCAAAAGGCCTTTGCCCGTTGGTGCAACACCAGAATATGCAAAAGCGTTTTATGGTCCGATTACACCTATGGATCGTGGCCTAGATCGACAGACGCAGCGTAACCCTTAACCACCGACGACCACCGCAATTAATGGACAGTGAGAAATGGAATTTCAACAACATCACCTTTGGCTTGATCCGAAATCTCAAAAGCATTTGAAGAATTTTCATTATGCCCTGATTGATGGGAAAGAGGTGCAATTCACTCATTGGCAGTTGTGGCAGGATGGTTCTCAAGTTCCGGCAAATGCTAAATATTTGGGCATTGGCGATTACCTTCGCGCTCAAGAGCATAAAACATTATTCCTCGCCTTGATCGAAGAACATTACCGAGCTTTTGAGGATGGTTCGAAGCCTGCCGAATACAGGCGCTACGGAGGCCAGTTCACAGAAAAGAATTGGTTCCCAGGCCGTCGCGTGAATCTACGCCGGGGCTATTCAACAAATGACAACCTTTATGGGGTTGTGACCTCGTTCAAGGTCTTTCGCAAGTCTCAGATCATCGGACCGCTGCATAAAACAATTGTTGAGCTTTACGGGTCAAAAGACGAGAAAATCTGCGAGATTGGTATTAAGATTGATGGAGAATAATGAGAAATGAATACAGCTTACTTGCTCTTAGCCAGATTTGAAAAACCGACAGTTCATTTGACAGATATCTGCGAAGAGTTTTTCGGATGCGCAAAAAAAACGGCAATGGAAAAGGCCAAGGCAGGTACACTGCCTGTGCCGGCATTTCGCCTTGAGGACAATAAACGCGCTCCTTGGCTCATTAACATTAATGACTTGGCCTCTTTAATTGATCGTCAGCGTGAACAGGCACAACGCGAATGGACGGGCGACCTTTAATCCTTCTCTGTCAATCGAGAGGGATTAAGGTCCGTATAAATCTGCCACAATGTGTTTAGATTTCTGTGCCCCGTTACTTGCGCCACCTCATCAATGCTATACCCTTTTTCAAACAATCGGCTTGCTCCTTCCCGTCTCAAATCGTGGTATCGCAAGTCTTCAATACCAAGCTTATTTCGCACTCTCTGAAATCCAGCAGTAATCGTTCGGTCATTAAAAGGAAAGATGCGCGGGTCATCCGTCACAGGTTGCCGTAAAATAATTTCATAAGCACCGCCAATTAAAGGCACTTTCATATGATTCCCCACCTTCTTACGTGGGTCTTTTCTATCCCGAACCAAGACAGACTTATCAGTCTTATCTAAATCATCCCACAAGATCGAGCAAACCTCACCGATCCGCATACACGACAAAATTGAAAAATCCAATATGTCTATAAATGGTGTTTTCTGTGGGCTCTTTTCCTCACGCTCTTGCAGGCCTTCCTTCAATCGCTCAAGTTCGTCAGATAGTGGTCGGCGGCTCCTTCGCTCAGCCTTCCCCACCAGCTTTAAAGTTTGCAGCGTACCCATCGCCTCTCTGACGCATGTCTCATCAATTGAAACGCCATATAAAGCTTTTGCGGACCGTAGAACTGACCGCAAATTTGATATATCAGCAGCGACCGTCTGAGGTTTCGCCCCGGCACTGTTCCTGTCTTTTGCAAATTCTGTGATGTGCTTCGCTGCCAACCGGTCAATCGTTATATTCGCAATGGAGCAATCCGATATCAATTCCAGCGAATAACGTTTTGAGCGTCCTACCTTCACATGCGGGTCGTTCAAATACTTATGAAGCAAGTCAAACAGTTTGGCACCATGCGGGACATCAGACGTACCATTTTTTTCAATATCCGCAACCTCTCGCTTCCCCCATGCCACGGCCTCTGCTTTTTTTCCGAATGTTTTTGACTTGGATTTCTCTTTGCCATTATCCGCAGAAAACCTTACAAGGCAGCGGTATCGCATACCTGCTTTACCTTCTCTTGGCTGAACTGTATAGTAAGCCACGCTAAAACCCTCCGTACCATTTCCCCTGTCCAACCAATTTGGTACGTTTTTGGTACGGCGTCAAACGGAATCAAAAGCAGTTAAAAGTAATTTAAAGTAATTGAAGTAAAGCTACATGCCTCAGAAAAACGCCAAAAACCCACAGAACACAAGGAAAACTCTAGACCGCAGGTTATCCGTGGCGCCGATGATGGAGTGGACGGATCGTCATCAGCGGGTCTTTATGCGGGGGTTAACCAAGCAAACCTTGCTTTATACGGAAATGGTTGTCGCCCCGGCGATTATTTTCAGTAAGGATGGACCCGGGCGTTTTTTGGATTATAGCGATGTTGAACATCCCATTGCCTTGCAACTGGGCGGCAGTGATCCGGCGCAGTTGGCGCAATGTTGTAAAATTGCAAAAGAATGGGGCTATGACGAGTTTAATTTGAACGTCGGCTGCCCCAGTGATCGGGTCAGTGCTGGGCGATTTGGTGCCTGTTTGATGGCGGAGCCTGATTTGGTGGCTGATTGCATCAAGGCGATGCAGGATGCCAGTGATATTCCCGTCACCATCAAGCATCGGATCGGCATTGATGATCTGGATAGTTATGAATTGCTCTGTACCTTTATTGATCGGGTGGCACAAACCGGATGTGAAACCTTTATCATTCATGCGCGCAAGGCATGGCTGAAAGGCTTAAGTCCCAAACAAAACCGGGAGATCCCGCCCCTGCGTCACGATATCGTACATATGGTCAAAAAAGATTTTCCACATCTTGAAATTATCCTCAACGGTGGCATTCAAACGGTTGAAGAAGCCGCCAGCCATCTGGACAAGGTCGATGGCGTGATGATCGGACGGGCCGCTTATGAAACGCCCTATATCATGGCAAATGCCGACCAGTTGATTTATGGCGACACACGCCCTGTGATCACCCGCGAAGAGGCACTTGCCGCCTTCCTCCCCTATGTCGATGACAAGGTTGCAAAGGACATCTATGTCCGGCATATGGCAAAACATTTGTTTGGCCTGTTCCAAGGGGAACGCGGGGCCAAAGCATGGCGGCGTTACCTGAGTGAACATATGTTCCACCCCCACGCCAACGGCGATGTCATTCGCCAAGCCGCCCGGTTGATTGAATAAGCCCATTTTTACTTGAAATGATTCTAAAATGCAGGCAATATCCGCCAAAAATTTTAGGAAGATCTACTCGTGCCCAACAAAATCGACTGGAATGAGAAACTCAGCACTGGGTTGCTCGGCCTCGATGAACAACACGCTGCGCTTTTCCAGTTGTTCAACGAGTTTATTGATGCGATAGAAGCAGGTTCACCACAAGCTGTCCTAGTTGAACGTTTCGAATATATCATAGGTGAAACACTCAAACATTTTGCTTATGAAGAACAGATCATGAAGAATATCGGCTTCCCGGAATATAGCGCGCATAAAGAGCATCATGAAATTCTACGCCAAGATGCCGAATTAATCTTCAAGGATTTGCAAGAAACTAAAGACGGAGTTGAAGTATCGCCTTCCATCAACTTCTTACGCGCCCTGATCGTCAAACATATGGTCGAAAAAGACCTGAAAATCCGTGATTACATCAAACAAGGCACGTTGTAGACCCAGAAAACGGTTATTTCTTGCAATAAAAATCTGCGATATAAGGGAACTCATTCTTCCCGGACCATTGCGCAAGTTCAAGCGGATTTTGGCCTTCTGCAATTTGCTTGGTCGGCAAAACTGCAACGATATCTTGCTCGCAATTCACCAGAACCGTCATATTCAACGTTTCCTGATGTTCCTGCATCATCACTGTTGCCCCCATAATGATTTCAGGATGTTCTTCGTTGGTGAGTGTCTGCGTGGTATCTGCCGCAATAAGATGCGAAACGCGCGGTACCAGATAGGTCCATGGTTCAAAGATGGAAGAGAAACGATATTCCTTCAGCACAACCACTTCAGGCGGGAATGCCTCTGCGGTGCGATCTCCCCATGTGTAACGCATATACGCATTAAAACTGAGCAAGGAAATTCCGGCCAGCATCGGCAAAATAAATTTGGGTAGATCAACACGTAAATAGCGCGCAATCGCCCAAACCGGCCCACAAACAACCGCAACCAAACAAAGCGCAATAATAATATCCCACATAGGAAAAAATCTTTTCTCGTTCTTAAAAAACTAGGTCTGAGAAAATGCGCAGAAAGTAGAAAAAACTCAAGCTTTTCCTATCAAATTCTCGCCTTTTTCAACGATTTTTGAACATAAGCTCGCGCAACATCAATTTTTCGCCCTTTGCCGCCTTATGTGCGGCTTGGGCAAGAAACAATTCACCGGAAGCAACGGCATCCACCAAAGCGTTATGCGCCCTGTAACGCGGTAAATTATACGTCTCGCGCGCCTTCGCCAACCTGAGGACACCACCATCAATCGGCTGATTGCGTTGTAAGCGAATGCGTTTTTCAAGTTCAAGCGTATCGACAGCCCGTGTTAAAAGCGGATACCCATAAAGCCGTTCACACGCAACATTCAAAAAACCCAGTTCAATCGGTGCATGATGGGCCAATAAAACACGCCCGGATAATGCCATCAGGACATGCGGCAAAACATTTTCCAATGGCTCTGCCTCAGCCAAACGGTCATCCATCAGCCCATGCACAACAACCGAATTTTCGGGTAAATCGCCTGAAGGGCGCACCAAATAATGTGCGGATTCAGACAACACAACATGTTGATCCACGATAGGCGCAAAACCGATACTGAGTATTTCATCAGTATGCGGGTTTAATCCTGTCAGCTCCAGATCAATGCACAGATATTCCAGTTCCCGATAATCAGTTTCGGGCCATGGGATCGGTTTTCGATAATATTGTTTCATCGGCCCTTCCGGCATCTTGATCAGATACCATTCGCGACGCAGATCCGGGCCGAATATTCTTTTCCACATAACAGTCGTCTCTTAGAGCAAATCCCGAGCAGGTTATCTCAACCTGCGACGACGCATTTGCGTTAAATCAAAATATTCTAGGTATAGGCAGAAGCTAAAGCCGACTGCATGGTTTTCACCACATTGAAGGCATCCTTAAGATGGTTGCGCTCAAAATGCGACATATCATCCGGTGGCATAAAGTTATCCGCTTTTTGCGAATTACGGATTTGTTTGGCTTGATGGCGAAGACGCGTAATACTAATGAATTCCAGCGCATCCAACAAATCATTTGCACCCGCTTGACTGATGATTTTCTTTTCAACAGCCGCTTTCAAGCGGTCTTCCGTATTTACTTCCATCAATCCGCCATCCAGCGCATAGGTCCGGGCGAGATCAATAATCGGGACAACCCCATTGTGTTTGAGATCGAATGTATGATCATGTTCGCCGCCTCGAATAAGAACGAAATTTTTGAAAAAGCCGAGCGGCGGTTGATGGGTCAAAGCATTGCCAGCCATGAAAGACAAGAAAATACGATTGCCGGTGGCTTTTTTCAAAACAAAGTCACGCAATTCCGTATAGAGACTTTCCTCTCCATAAATACTGCGCATATCGAAAAAGACGCTCGATAACATCAAGGCTTCGGGTTCCGGTGTATCAATCCACTTGGCAAAATAGTTTTTCCATTGTGATAAGGGTTGGCGCCACTTATCATTGGTCGCCATCACATCCCCCGGACAATAGATGTAACCACAATCATTCAATCCATCACTGACAAACTTTGCAAGATTGCGGAAATAGTCCCCATGCAGGGCTTCGTCATAGCTGTCATGTAAGATCAAACCATTATCTTGATCGGACAATGCCGTCTGTTCATGGCGTGCTTCAGAACCCACAACAATCCATGAATAAGGCACAGGCGGTTCCCCAAATTTTTCTTCCGCCAATTGCAACAAACGTGTGGCAATTGCATCGGTAACGGTGGAAACCACATGACCAATATTATGAGCGCTTGCGCCTGTATCAACAAGGTTCATTACCATTGCGGGAACCTGTTTAACAACCTCACGCAAGCCAGCGATGCTGTTGCGTTTGTAAATATCACCCACCAGATAAACCATCGAGGTCGTTTGTTTCTGGATAATATTTGTTGTGGTCACGACCCCGGCAACCTCGCCGTTATCAATAATGGGTAAGTGTCGAATATTGCTGCGTGACATCGTCAGTAAGGCATCGAAAAGATAATCATCAGCCTGAATAAAAGTTGGGTTAGCTGTCATAATTTCCGACAAGGGATGATCATAAGCAATGCCCTTGGCCACCACCCGATTGCGTAAATCCTTGTCTGTGACAATTCCTATTAATTTTTCAGCTTCCGTAATCAGAAGACAAGAAACGCCTTCTTTAGACATTTGCTGGGCCGCCTGTTGAATGGTCACATCCGCCGATGTTGTCACCGGGGCACGTTTTAACATGTCGCGCACCTTTGCCGACATCAGTCCCATTCCGGTCTCACCACCTGTTTCCGCTAATTCACGTGCAGAACGCAGACGATCCCCACCCATAGGGGCAAAAAAGAATGCAAATTGCTGGTAAGCCTCGCGTAAACGATCAAATTCAGTAACAGGCATTAAATACAGAAGGCTGTCTTCAATCGCTTCACAACGGTTCACCGCAATCCCGCCGCGCAAAATAGCACGCACACCAAAACATTCTCCTTCAGACAAACGTGCAAGCAAGTTGCCTTCCGGGTCTAATGTTTCCACAGCGCCTGTACGTACAACCCACAAGAACTTATTTTCTTCGCCTGGTTCGAACAAAACAGTGCCACGCCGGGCATAACGAACCTCAATACTCGTCGGCAGTTTTTCCAACGCCGCTTCCGGCAGCAGATCGAAAGGATGATGGTTTTTTAGAAAATCCCGGATCTCAATAAGTTCAATGTCCATATAGTGCCCCCCTGCAACATGAAATACGTTTGTTGTAGATTGAATTCTTTCCCACCATTCGTCAAGTGATACCCTATCGGATCGGATATGCATTTTACGAATACTAAAAAATAAAATAAAAAAACGGGCCCTGCCAACAGCAGAACCCGTCTTTATTTGTGGTCTATTCAGACAACCAAGATAGATCTTAGTGGTCTTGAGCAGCACCCGCACCTTTCGGGATACGAATGTCTTCAACCATATGCTCGATTTCTTCCGGAACCGGCTCAGTCATGTTCATCACGATAAACGCAACTGCAAAGTTCAGGATTGCACCAACTGTACCGAAAGCTTCCGGAGAAATCCCGAACAGGTGGTTAGCAGGCGTGTTTGCCAGCATGTTTGTACCCGGAATAAAGAACCAACCTTTGTATGTGAAGATATATACCAAGGTGGAAACGATACCCGTTGTCATACCGGCGATAGCGCCTTTGTTGTTCATCTTCTTGGAGAAGATACCCATCATCAGAACCGGGAAGATGGAAGATGCCGCCAGACCGAAGGCAAGTGCCACGGTTTGCGCCGCAAAGCCCGGAGGATTCATACCGAGATAACCCGCCAGCAAGATCGCAGCCGCCATCGCAAGACGCGCAGCCATCAGTTCTTGTTTTTCGGAAATTTCAGGCATGAAGGTAGACTTCAGCAAGTCGTGAGAAACAGCAGAAGAAATCGCCAGCAACAGACCAGCCGCTGTGGACAGAGCCGCAGCCAGACCACCGGCAGCAACAAGAGCGATTACCCAGTTCGGGAGTTGCGCAACTTCCGGGTTCGCCAGAACCATGATGTCGCGGTCAACTTTAACCATTTCGTTGCCTTTCCAGCCCCAAGCTTCGGCTTTAGCAGCGAATTCCTTGTTTTTGTCGTTGTAGTACTGGATTCTGCCGTCGCCGTTTTTGTCTTCAAACTTCAACAGGCCAGTGGCTTCCCAGTTTTTAAACCATTCCGGACGCTCAGCATAAGCCAAGTTACCTTCAGGCGTACCAACTTCACCAACTTGAACAGCGTTCATCAGGTTCAAGCGAGCCATAGCACCAACCGCCGGAGCCGTTGTATAGAGCAACGCAATGAAGACCAATGCCCAACCGGCAGATGCACGCGCATCACGTACTTTCGGTACTGTGAAGAAACGAATGATAACGTGCGGCAGACCCGCAGTACCGATCATCAGAGAGAACGTATAGAATATCATATTCATCGTTCCGCCCTTCTGCGCGGTATATTCCGCAAAGCCCAAATCAGTGATAACCTGGTTCAGCTTTGTCAACATCGGTGTGCCGTCTTCCGTACCGGAGAACAGACCGATTTGCGGCAGCGGAGAACCCGTCAGGTTCAAAGAAATAAACACAGCCGGTACGGTGTAAGCGGAGATCAAAACGCAGTACTGAGCGATCTGAGTGTATGTCACACCCTTCATACCGCCAAGAATAGCGTAAACCGCAACGATACCCATACCGATCCACAGGCCAGTTACGAAGTCCACTTCCAAGAAGCGAGAGAACGCAACACCAATACCTTTTACCTGACCGATAACGTAAGTTACAGATGCAACGATCAAGCAAACAACCGCCGTTACACGGGCAGAAGTAGAATAGAAACGGTCACCAACGAATTCCGGCACCGTATATTTGCCGAATTTACGCAGGTACGGTGCCAGCAACAGAGCCAAAAGCACGTAACCGCCTGTCCAGCCCATCAAGAAGATAGACGCGTCATAACCCATGAACGAGATCAAACCCGCCATGGAAATAAATGAAGCCGCAGACATCCAGTCTGCCGCTGTGGCCATACCGTTGGCCACCGGGTGTACGCCGCGACCCGCAGCATAAAATTCACCCGTTGTGCCAGCCTTGGCCCAAATTGCGATACCAAAGTAGAGCGCAAAAGAGCCGCCCACAAAGATATACGTAAGAGTTGTAAGATCCATTTAAGTCATTCCCCAGACGATTATTAGTCTTCGCGTACGCCGAAATCAGCGTCAATTTGGCCCATTTTCTTGGTATAGATAACAATCAAAGCCAAGAAGACGAAAATTGACCCTTGTTGTGCAAACCAGAAACCCAGTCCAACACCACCAAACGGTACCATAGCATCCAGCGCGTCACGCAGGAGAATACCAAAGCCATAAGAGCAGATTGCCCAAACAACAAGCAGCCAAGTCACGAGACGAATATTAGCCGTCCAATAACCTTGTCCATCATGTGTACTCATTTAAAAAAAGCCTCCCCTACAGATCGAGAGTTTCCGCCGCATGGAAAGCAGCGGTTTATTGTTACAAAAAATTATTTTACGACAACTTTGTTACAAAGTAAGCGCCGTAACCCGCAATTTTGTACCTTAGAAAAACACCTTCGGTCCAGTCATCAATGCAAAAATAATTGAGAAATTTTAAAATATTGTACGGTAATGAAACAACTTTTTGCGCATGCGAAGAAGTATTCTAAATTTATAAAATTCCACAAACTCTATAGTTTCCGCCGAGATTGACCAAAGTCAATTAAAAAGCAGGGGAACTCTAGCGTTTCTGGTATTACCGCCTATTTTTTTTACATTGTGCGGTGCAATATGCGTTTTTTTCATGCCTGATTTCCGAATCTCGCATAGCTTCAACGCCAGAATCTTTACGAAACCACCGAAACCTGCGTTATCTGGAACGAAAAAGCGGTCAAATCTAAATTGAATTTGACCGCTTTTTAAGCAATTTAAAATAGATTCTTCCGCATTCATGCAAGTTAAAAGATTTTTTTATGCCTCTATCTTTACATTGCGGATCGTTTCAAGAAAGCCGCGTACCTCCTCATCCAAGCCAACAATGGCATTGCTCATATCCGAAATTGAAACTTGCAAATCCTTTGCTTGTTCGCCTGTTCTCATCGCCCCTTCACGCACCATCGAAATTGTTTGCGTAACCTCTGCCGCCCCGGCCGCCGCTTGCTGTACATTATGCGAGATCTCCTGTGTCGCTGCCCCTTGTTGTTCAACCGCCGAAGCAATCGTTGCAGCAATTTCATTCACATTTAAAACAGTGGAAGATACCGTTTGGATAGCAGCAGCCGTCCCACGGGTTTCTGTTTGAATAGAAGCCACCTGTTGAGAAATTTCCTCTGTTGCAAGTGCCGTTTGATTTGCAAGGTTCTTTACTTCGGTTGCGACAACGGCAAACCCTTTGCCAGCTTCCCCAGCCCGAGCGGCTTCAATCGTTGCATTCAAGGCAAGTAGATTGGTCTGGGCCGCAATATCTGTAATCAAACTCACAACTTCACCAATTTTCTCAGCAGCAGTAGACAAACGCAAAACCATTTCATTTGCGCGTTTTGACTCATCAACGGCTTCTTGTGTCGTGGAAGATGACAATTGCACCTGAGAGCTGATTTCATTGATAGAAGCAGATAACTCTTCCGCCGCAGAAGCCACAGCATGCGCATTAGAAGAGGACTCTTCTGCACTGCTGGCTACAAGCACGGCTTGTTCCATAGATTGATCAGATGTTGATGACATTTCTTCTGAATCATTTTTAATCCGCGTTGCCGCTGCGTTGATTAGCGCAATCGTCTTGCCTAATGTTTCCTCAAGGTCTGCTGCCATTTTCGCCCGTTCTTCTGCACCCTGCTGACTGGCTTCGCGCAAAGAACGTTGCTGCACCACCTCCATCTCCTGCATCTTCTTGGCATCATCGCGGAAAATTTCCAGCGCCGTATTGATCTCACCAATCTCGTCTTTTCGGCGACGTCCTGTCACAGCAACTTCAAAATTACCGTTTTTCAACTCATTGATAATACCAACCGAGTTCTGTAAGGGTTTACGAATGATGACCTGCCCAAGAAACAGCAAGGAGACACATAAGACAATCACTAGGACAACGGCAATTACGATCATGTTTAACGCAATGCGATCGGCGCTCGCGGTCAACGTTTTCGTCGGAATTTCCACCTCTACATACCACGGGGTTTTCATATCCATGATCGGAATGGGCAAAAATAAATGGTGGGCCGAACCAATTTCTTCGATCACAACATCTGTCCCTGCCATTTTTTTCACAGCGGAAACCTGTTTGGCATCTTTATCATCCAGATCTTTACCCACTTTTTCCTTATCTGGATGGGCGACCCATTTCATCTTATTTGAAATCACAGAAACGCGGCCCGTCCCCATAGGCTGTAATTTAGAAAACTCGGCGGCCATATCATTAACCGCCATATCCACGCCAATCACGCCAATGGGTTTTCCCGCCTCATCCAAAACCGGATAAACAAAAGACGGAAGAAGAATATCAACACCATCAATATTGTACATGACAGGGTCCACGACAAACGGCTTTCCTGTTTTTAACGGTACGTTGTAATAATCCCCTGTCGGGTCTGAGGGGTCTACATCCAGACTGGTCAAATAATAAGGTGTTACACCACCGCCAAAATTATAAAAATAGGTAACATAGCGTCCGGACTTTATATTATGCGGTTCTTTGCCCTCAAACTCCGCATCGCGTCCATCAAACGCATTTGGCTCAAACCCGGCCCAAGCCCCTGCTATTTCAGGATGCGTTTTCATCGTATCTTCCAAAATAGCATCATAGGCGGAACGATCATTAACACCGGAACGCCGCATCGCCATAAATGTTTTTTGCAATTCTTTCGCCACCAACATGGCGCTGTCCAATTGCAGTTTTACGTTCGCACTTTGCGTTCGCCCGATATCCGCCGCATCGGCCAAAGCAAGTTCCAATGTTGTTTTTGATGCCTGATTGGTTGCAATTGTAATCCCGACAATCAAACACAAAGACACGATTAAAGAAGAAAGAGCGGCCATTTTCCCGCCCAAGGACAAACGATCCCACATCACACTATATCCCCAGCTTTTAATTTTAATTATAAAATTATTAAATCATCGAAACAATTTAGCCACAAGTATAAAAACATTAAACCTTAAAGCATTTCATCCTTATGACAGCATTTCCTCTTTTTTCCTTTCTTTCCCCTTTCCTGTCAGGCGGCTTCATCGTATAAAAAGAATTCAGGGGTATTCGTTATAAAAAAAATTACGAAGCGGAGCGTAAAAACAAAGTGGCATCGAACCATATGCAGCATAGAAAGAAGCGTAAAAAAGCACAGGGTGTGCAAAATTCCGCCCTTATGCCTCTTTATGCCGCGTTGGATTTAGGCACCAATAACTGCCGGATGCTTATTGCACGACGGACCCGCCAAGGATTCAGGGTTGTTGATTCTTTTTCACGGATCACCCGATTGGGTGAAGATGTGGCCCAAAGCGGTCGCCTGTCCGAAGACGCAATGGAACGGACTCTCAAGGCCTTGTTGGTCTGCGCCAAAAAAATCCAAAATCGCAATGTTACCTTTGTTCGATCCGTCGCCACAGAAGCCTGTCGCCGCGCAGAAAACACCCTTGATTTTCTCAATCGTGTTGCCGAAGAAACCGGACTGGACCTGGAAGCCATAAACCCGGAAGAAGAAGCCAATTTGGCACTAACCGGATGCGCCTCTCTCCTGAATTTGGAAAAACCGAAAGCTCTCGTCTTTGATATTGGTGGCGGCAGCACGGAAATCATGTGGATTGAACTTGACCGCCTTGGTGATCCCCAAGTTGTTGATGTTATCTCGCTCCCCATTGGGGTTGTGACGGTGTCCGAAGAATACGCCCATGCCGAAGAAGTCACACAAGAAAGTTATCAAGCTATTCAGGATCACGTGATGAAAGAACTCCGCGCCTTCAATGAGCGCAACGCGATCTCACATGATGTCGAAAATGGCATGGTACAAATGCTGGGAACATCAGGGACCGTCACCACACTTGGGGCAATTCATTTAAAGTTGCCACGTTATTTACGGTCTAAAGTCGATGGTATGAGCCTGCCATTTGACGAAATCCATCGTGTTTCCCAAAACCTGGCGGTGATGAAATGTGATGAACGCGCAGCACACCCCTGTATTGGCACCAGCCGGGCCGATTTGGTCATTGCCGGTTGCGCCATCTTGGAAGCTTTATGCAAACTCTGGCCTGTTGGGGAACTGACGATTGCAGACCGTGGCATTCGCGAAGGGATCTTGCTTAATCTGATGCGCGCGCAAGAATAGGCGCAAAACCCCTTTATTTCTGTTATAAAGAAGATTATGTAAGAGATGCGAGCTGGCGATCATGCCTATCGAGAACCCCTGACGACGTAAAGTACCCCCATGTCCCAAAGCAAGAAGTGGAAAACCGTTCAAGCCAAACGCGATAAAACCGTGCGCGTTAAAACTGCGCGTGGACGCAAGCTCTCTTCCACACGCTGGCTGCAACGACAACTCAATGACCCGTATGTTCAAGAAGCCCACCGCAAAGGGTATCGTTCCCGCGCGGCCTTTAAGTTAATTGAATTGGATGATCGGTTTGAATTTTTAAAGCCCGGCCAGAAAGTTGTCGATCTGGGCTGCGCCCCTGGTGGTTGGACCCAAGTCGCCGCAGAACGCATTGATGCCGAAAAAAATCCAGATGGTCATGTGATCGGTATTGATTTACAAGAAGTCGAAGAAATCCCCGGTGCAACGCTGCTGGTGGGCGACTTCATGGATAATGATGCACCTGATAGATTGAAAGAGGTCATCGGTGGTCCAGTTGATGTGGTCTTGAGCGATATGGCAGCCTCTGCCAGTGGGCATCCGCAAACAGATCATATTCGCATCACTGCCCTCGTTGAGGCAGCAGCTTATTTTGCAGAAGAAGTTCTCAAACCAAATGGCTGGTTTGTGGCAAAGGTATTAGCAGGCGGAGCCGATGCTGATTTGTTGAAACAGCTTAAACTGCAATTCCAAACAGTTCGTCACGCTAAACCGCCGGCAAGCCGCAAGGATTCATCAGAAACCTATTTGGTTGCCAGCGGTTTTCGCGGAAAGAACACCTTCAGCGACGCATCCTGATTATCACCTAATTTCGGGCGAGGTCATCCACCCCCCGGGTAAAAGCCCCTAAACCTTGACTACGCAAGGGCACAAAGGGCTTGGATTGCTGTGCGCAAATTCGTTTAATCTCGCGTGTTGCTTCGTGACTGACACATGTGACCGGAAACATGACCGCATCGGCTTGGGCGACAATGGCCTGCAAACGCGCTTGTCCATCATGTAAGCCACCATCATGGTGGAGAAATTGTCCGTTTTTCTTTTCCACGTAATCACGAAAGAACGCGGCCTGCTTGGTTTGCCCGCCAATATAGGCAATACAACGACCACAAAGATCTTCCCCGCCGGGGCACCCTTGTTCTTTCATGCAGGCATTCTTTTCTAAAGACAGGAGTTCCTGTTCCAATTCAAGAATACGGGCGTCTTTATAAGAAAGTGCGGCATAGGCTTCTTTACACTTCAATTCCATTTCCAGTAAACGCGCCTGAGTTAG
The DNA here is from genome assembly GCF_050058155.1 of Terasakiella sp. 4MB5A. Lineage (GTDB taxonomy): Bacteria > Pseudomonadota > Alphaproteobacteria > Rhodospirillales > Terasakiellaceae > Terasakiella > Terasakiella halodenitrificans. Next base: position 2,820,548 of record NZ_CP188815.1, read on the forward strand.
ATCGGCGCGGTCCGTCTCCTGAAGAACACGGGCGGTCAAGCAATCTATTCGTTTTTCGAGACGTGCAACAGAATGTCCTTCCTGTTCCGCCAGCAACATCGCTTCAAGTTCATCACTGCGACTGGCCTTGGCCTGTGCATCTGAAAGCTCACGTTTTAAATTACCGATGAGATGGTCACGCTTATCAATAGATTTACGATGAGTTCTATTAAGGTCCTGCATGTCGTTTTGAATAAGCGTTATTGTTGCTTTTAAGTCCGCAATTTCACGGTGATCAGCCCGGTTACTTGCCCCTTCCAAATGCGACAACATATGTACCTCACCATAGACTTGGGCCAGCAATTCATGCGAGCTCGCCTGATGGGTCATGACGGCCCAAAACGGTCCGGGGATATAGCCGCGTTCAAATGCATCCAACCAAAGCTCTTCAACCTCGTGAGATGTTTTTGCTTTGGCAAATGTTTTAATCGTGCGGGCATACTTACGTTCCAGAAACTTGTGCAACACACGTCCCACTCCTTGGGAATGACGCGCATTACCAACCATAAAACCATGCAATTTATAATCTGCACTCCGCCCATCATAAGCCGGTGCCTTACATTTTTGCCCAAGTTTGCACAATTCATCATGCGAAATACAGGTCCCAATAACTGAACAATGCCAATGAACATCCAATTCCCAAAGTTTGCGCCGTTTAGGGATCATCTTTAGTTTGGTTTCGAGCATCAAATCGGGTTTATGCAAATCACACATCGAAAACTCCATAACATCATTAAGGAACCTAGGCTGTCGATTTGTCTGGGCCTTACATTTTGGGGAGAAGAAGAAACCAAAACACAAGGCCCAGACGGTCGTTTCACAGCATCCCGTGCTCGGGACACTTAAAACGTTATTAATAATCATTATCATTTGCAAGAACTATTTTCGATTTATTGAAAAAAAGTTTGCTGCACCGCATGAATCTTGTGGAATGTTGGTAAGACCTGTGTATATATAACGCGCCAAATCCAGACACCCGATATCCATGGAGATGGCCGTGACTATTAAAGAAGCTTTGACCTTCGACGATGTATTGCTTATTCCCGCTGCATCAGACGTTTTGCCCGCCACAGCAAACACTTCCACATACCTGACAAAAGGCATCAAGCTGAACATTCCGCTTGTCTCTGCTGCCATGGACACAGTCACCGAAAGCAGCATGGCGATTGCCATGGCCCAGTTTGGCGGCATTGGTGTTATTCACAAAAATCTTGATATTGCCGAGCAGGCTTCCGAAGTTCGCAAGGTTAAAAAATTCGAATCCGGTATGGTGGCCGATCCGCTCACCTTCCCACCGGATGCAAAACTTGCTGAAGTCATGGCGAAAAAAGAAGAAGTCAAATTTTCAGGCTTCCCGGTTGTTGAACGCGGCACAGGCAAACTGGTCGGCATTATCACCAACCGTGACATGCGTTTTGCCGAAAACCCCGATCAACCCATTTCGGAATTGATGACCAAAGAAAATCTCGTCACCGTCAAAGAAGGTGTCTCCGGTGAAGAAGCCAAACGTCTTCTCCATCAAAACCGGGTTGAAAAGCTGTTGGTCGTTGATGATAAATATCGTTGCATCGGTCTGGTAACCGTACAGGATATCGACAAGGCTGCAACCCACCCAAACGCCTGTAAAGATGAACATGGTCGCCTACGCGTGGCCGCAGCAACCGGCACTGGCGACAGTGGTTGGGATCGTTCCGTTGCCCTGATCGATGCGGGTGTCGATGTTCTGGTTGTCGATACCGCCCATGGTCATTCCAAAGGTGTGATCGAACAGGTTGCTAAAATCAAAAAACATCACCCGAACGTTCAGGTCATCGGCGGTAACATTGCAACCGCTTCAGCGGCACAAGCCCTGATTGATGCAGGTGCAGATGCCGTCAAAGTCGGTATCGGTCCCGGTTCCATTTGTACAACCCGCATTGTTGCCGGTGTTGGTGTTCCGCAATTAACCGCCATTATGAATGCGGTTGAAGTGGCTGCAAAACATGGTGTTCCGGTTATTGCAGACGGCGGGATCAAACATTCCGGCGATATTGCCAAGGCCATTGCTGCCGGGGCAAGTTGCGTGATGGTCGGTTCTATGCTGGCCGGTACCCACGAAGCGCCGGGTGAAGTATTCCTTTACCAAGGGCGTTCGTATAAATCCTATCGCGGGATGGGCTCAATGGGTGCAATGGCACGCGGTTCTGCTGATCGTTATTTCCAGGCCGATGTCAAAGACGATATGAAATTCGTCCCTGAAGGGATCGAAGGCCGCGTCCCTTACAAAGGCGAAGCTTCTGCCATTGTTCACCAAATGGTTGGCGGTTTACGTTCTTCGATGGGCTATACAGGAAATGCGACCATTGAAGACATGCGCACCAAATGTGAATTTAACCGCATTACAAACGCGGGCCTGCGCGAAAGCCACGTTCACGATGTTACCATTACACGTGAAGCACCAAACTACAGCGGTGCAAAATAAGACTTAAGCGCATTCTAGTTGAAGACAGACTAAAAAGTTTGCGATACTCTGAACCCCTGCATGTGATGTGGGGGTTCTCTTCTTTCAGAACGGATAAGAATAAATGAAACCGGCAGCGCGCATCCAATCATCTATTGAATTAATGGACGAAATCCTAAAAGGCACAAAACCTGCCGATACCCTCATTGCCGATTATTTCAAAATCCGTCGTTATGCCGGTTCCAAAGACCGCCGCGCCGTAAACGGTCAAATTTACAACATCCTGCGCAACCGCGCCAAGCTCGGCTGGCTGGCCCAAAAAACAGATTTGGACATAAACGCAGAAAATCTGGTTTTTATGGATTGTGTGCTCAACGATATGGATGTGAACAACCTGTTCAATGGGGAACAATATGCCCCGGCAAAACTGACAAAAGAACAAGTCGATGCCCTTCCCGTTATCGGCCAACTCGACCTTGCAACAGCACCCGATCCTGTACGTTTGGAATATCCCGCATGGATGGATGACGATTTACGGATTTCTTTGGGCGATGATTTTGAAAATTGCCTTCAGGCACTCAATGCAGAAGCGCCGCTTGATCTGCGGATCAACAGTTTGCACCCTGACCACGACAAAGCTCAGGACTTACTGAATAAACAAAATATCGACACAACGACGACAGATTTTTCCCCCTTGTGTCTGCGTTCTGCAAAAAAAGTTAAATTGGGCGGTGTTCAGGCCTACAAGGACGGTATCGTTGATATTCAGGATGAAGGATCCCAACTTATCGCCTTATTGAGCGGGGCCAAAGGGTGTGATCTGGTCATGGATTTTTGTGCGGGCGCAGGGGGCAAGACATTGGCCCTGGGCGCTGAAATGGCCAATAAAGGCCACCTGTACGCTTTAGACATTTCATCAAAACGTCTTTATAAAATGCGCCGCCGTCTGGAACGTGCCGGGGTGACAAATGTCATCCTTCACCCCATAAAAGGGGAAACTGACCCGTGGTTAAAACAATTTGAAAACCGTGTTGACCGTTTGCTGATTGATGCACCTTGTTCCGGGGTTGGCGCATGGCGACGCGCACCGGAAAGCCGCTGGAAGATGACCTCGGAATTACTGGCAGACCTAGAGGGACGCCAACAGCGCATCTTGCAAAACGCGGCCCATTTGGTCAAATCGGGTGGCCGTATGATTTACGCAACCTGTTCCTTGCTTAAACGAGAAAACGAAGACCAAATCGAACGTTTCCTCAACGAAAACAAAAACTTCAAACTCCTGCCCATTTCACAAGTCTGGGCGCAGACATTAACAACGCCCTGCCCGTTTGAGGGTGATTTCATGTCCATGCGCCCCGATCAACATCAAAGTGACGGATTTTTCTGCGCTGTGTTGGAGCGTCTTTAATGGAATTTCTCAGCTATGAAACGCTTGGCCTGCTTTTTTGCGTTGCCTTAATCGCCGGATGGATTGATTCCATCGCGGGTGGGGGTGGGCTTATTGCCTTACCCGCTTTGCTTGGCGCAGGCCTCTCCCCGGCACAAGCCTTGGCCACCAACAAATTGCAAGGCAGCTTCGGCACCTTCGCCGCTACAATGAATTTCTATAAAAAAGGCCACCTGAACCTCAAAGAAATCTGGCCGATGATCGTCATGACCTTCATAGGCGCAGCGGTAGGTACGTTGGCGGTTCAAGCGATTGATCCGTCCTTGTTGATTGATGTTATTCCTTTTTTACTTATTGGAATGGGCTTCTATTTTTTACTTCAGCCGCAAATCGGCACACAAGATCGCAAAGCCCGCATCGGCGTTTGGGCCTATGGCTTGTTTTTTGGGTTTTCCATTGGCTTTTACGACGGTTTCTTTGGGCCCGGTACCGGGTCGTTCTTTGCCGTGGCTTTTATCACCATGATGGGGTTCAATATTTTAAAAGCCACCGCCCATACGAAAGTCCTGAATTTCACCAGCAATATTGCATCCCTGCTCTTTTTCATTTTAGGCGGGCAAATGGTTTGGCTGGTTGGTCTGGTCATGGCGATGGGACAGTTGATCGGGGGCTACCTTGGCTCGCATATGTCCATGAAACATGGCGGTAAAATTATCCGCCCCTTATTGGTCATCATCAGCTTTGCCATGACCATCAAACTGATCTGGTCGTCGCCTGATCACATGATCCACCAATGGATCGTCACTTTATTCAATCTGTAAAATCCGCTTCACTTCTTTTTTAGAAACTTCCAATATTTCGTCACTCAGGCTTTCATCTTCTATGGCACGTGCCAATGTGACCGCACCAACCATCAAGGATAAAGCCGTCAATCCATTCTGACGTGATGATTGCCCACCGGCCAGCCATCGTGAAAAACGATCCACGAGACACGCCAAAACCTTGCGCGGCCTGGAACCAAAACGCGCGGCTTCCTGCGTCAAGGCCGTCAGCGGGCACCCCCGGTCCGGGTGATCCCGATGCATTTTTGAAATATAAAAATCCACAATCATCTGTCGCATGACTTTTTCGTCATTGATGCCTTCTTCTTTCAGGCGATTGATCGTTTCAGCAGCCAAGGTCTCAGACAGGGCTTCAACCAGCAAGTCATCTTTGGATTTAAAATGCGCATAAAAACCGCCACGTGTTAGTCCGGCATCTGCCATTACTTTATCCACACTGGCCCTATCATAACCATCGCGTTTCCAAAGTTTACGTGCCGCCAACACAATGCGTTCGCGTGTTTTTTGCTTATGCCCTTGCGGATAGCCCATAACTCAACCTTTCACTGCACAATGACTCGACTCTTTCTAAAATATGTTATACATCATATTTAAATATGACAATAATCATATTTAAATCAATCTTATCGGAGAGAATGCAATGACAGCCCCCCATCTTGTTGTAACCCCTATTTTCGCAATCATCATGACGCTCATGCTAATCGGGTTAAGTGCTCGTGTTATCAAAGCGCGCTGGCATCATCGTGTTCCTTTTTACGATGGCGGAATTAGCGAATTGACACGCACCATTCGATCACATGGAAACTTCATCGAATATGTTCCCTTATGCCTCTTTTTAATGGCATTGGGTGAATTGAACGATGCGGTGAATTGGACGCTCTATGCTGTTGGAACGATTCTGTTACTGGGCCGTCTGCTTCATGCCCTTGGTGTCAATAAAACCATCCTCAAACTCCGGGTTTACGGTATGATCCTGACCTTCGCCGCCTTGATCGGTGCGATAATTGTGCTTATGATCACACTTTTTAGCGTTTAACCTACAGACTGCCTATTGTGGGGGCGGGGCGCATGATGTATGTTGCGCCCTCCTTCAAGACCATAATCTGGTGGCCCCATGACCGATCGCATTCTTATTATCGACTTCGGATCTCAGGTAACACAGCTGATCGCGCGCCGCGTGCGTGAAAGCGGTGTCTATTCTGAAATTCACCCGTTCAATTCCATTACTGACAGCTTTCTGGACGATTATAACCCAAAGGGGATCATCCTCTCTGGTGGTCCGGCATCCGTAACCTGGGCAGAATCCCCGCGCGCGCCTGAAAAAATATTTGAAATGGGCATTCCTGTTTTGGGTATCTGCTATGGTCAACAGACCATGATGCAACAACTTGGCGGGTTGGTCGAAACATCCGATCACCACGAATTCGGACGCGCCTTTGTTGATGTTAACAAAGATTGCGCCTTGTTTGACGGTGTCTGGTCTGTCGGTGCCAAAGAACAAGTCTGGATGAGCCACGGTGACCGCGTCACCAAACTGGCCCCGGGTTTTGAAGTTGTGGCCACCTCCGAAGGTGCGCCTTTTGCAGTGGTTGCCAACGAAGAAAAGAAATTCTACGCCGTTCAGTTCCACCCCGAAGTGGTCCACACACCGCACGGTGCCCAACTGATCCAGAATTTCACACACAATGTCGCGGGATGTTCCGGTGACTGGACAATGGCGGCCTTTAAGGATCAAGCCATTGAAGCCGTTCGCAAACAAGTTGGAAATGGCAAAGTCATTTGTGGCCTGTCCGGTGGTGTTGATAGCTCGGTTGTCGCCGTCCTGTTACATGAAGCCATTGGCGAACAACTAACATGCGTTTTCGTTGACACAGGCTTTATGCGTATGGGCGAAGCCGAAGAAGTGGTGAATTTATTCCGTGATCACTACAACATTAAATTGATCCACAAAGATGCCTCCAAACTGTTTTTCGATGCCCTTGGTGATGAAATTGACCCGGAGAAAAAACGCAAAACCATTGGCGGTTTGTTCATCGACGTCTTTGAAGAAGAAGCCAAAACCGCGGGCGGAGCTGACTTCTTGGCTCAAGGCACCCTGTACCCCGATGTGATCGAGTCCGTTTCCTTCACAGGCGGGCCGAGTGTCACTATCAAATCCCACCACAATGTCGGTGGTTTGCCGGAACGCATGAACATGGATCTGGTGGAACCGTTACGCGAACTGTTCAAAGATGAAGTGCGCGAACTGGGGCGTGAATTGGGTCTACCAGACAAATTTGTTGGCCGCCACCCCTTCCCCGGTCCGGGTTTGGCCATCCGCATTCCCGGCCAACCTTTAACACCGGAAAAATGCGACATCCTGCGCAAAGCCGATGCCATCTATCTGGAAGAAATCCGCAATGCTGGCCTCTATGATGCCATTTGGCAGGCCTTCGCTGTCTTGCTGCCCGTTCGCACCGTCGGTGTCATGGGTGATGCCCGGACATACGATTACGTCTGTGCGCTTCGCGCCGTAACCTCCACCGACGGCATGACCGCAGATTACTACCACTTCGACCACGAATTCCTATCCCGCGTCACCAACCGCATCATCAACGAAGTCCGCGGCATTAACCGGGTGGTCTATGATTGCACCTCGAAACCACCGGGAACGATTGAGTGGGAATAATTCCCACCTTGGAAACGTAAGCATTACAAAGGCTTAGATTTTACACAGTCTTTTCATAGTCATTCAGGGTATGTTATTTTTCAATAGGTTAGAAATTTAGCTGACGGAAGAATTACATACTCTGGTGATTATCGCTCAACATAAGTGCTCCGCAACCAAGACGTTTGTCGATCAGCACCCCATTCTCGGCGGGGACGCTATCGTTTATCGCACCCGACAGAACGGTGACATCTACCAATTCCGCACATGGATACCGGCTGAGAAAAAATATTACCGTAAGACGTTAAAGACCCGTGATCTCGATACGGCGTTGGAACGCGGTAAACAGCTATTCTATGACATTCAGTTGCAGCTACGAACCGGACGTAAGCTGTTCGGCCTAAAAGTCGGCGAGCTTGTTGACGAGTTTTTAAAGTATCAGCAACAGCGTGTGACGACGGGTGTAATTACCCAAGGTCGCTATCACACAATCAAAACCCAATTGACCAAGCATCTCTATGAGTTCCTTGGAGATCGTAATCCGAAAGTCGGTTCGAACCGGCAGATCAACGAAATTGATAAATCGAAGTTCTACAATTTTGCACAGCATCGTCGATTAACATCACCCGGCGTAAAAGACGTTACCATCAGGAATGAACAAACGACCCTGAATGCTCTGTTTAAATGGGGCTACCGTAATGGCTACGTTCATTTTGAGACGGTGGACTTTGAAGAAATACGGGTCCGTAACGCTGATCGACGTGACACGTTCACCTTTGAGGAATGGCGTTTAATTTACGATTATTTGGAGAATGATTGGATTGATCGAAACAACGATAATGATGCCAACATTCTCAAGAAAATCATCAGAGATTTTTGCATTATCAAAGTAAATACCTTCATGCGATTTGGGGAACTGCGGCAACTCAAATGGGAGAATATTCGGACATTCACACAAGATGAATACCCGGATGAAATCTTCGTTGAAATCAACATCCCTAGTGAAATCGCCAAAAATAGAAAATCCCGAACGGTTATGGCACGCGGAGGCCAGCACTTCACAAGATTGAAACAGGCTTCGAATTTCACCGGTAATAAAGACTTCATTTTCACGGATCGTCGCACGGGTAAAATTATTTCGAAGAAAAAGTTCTACACGCTTTGGGATGAAATCCTGAACGGTGCAGGAATATCCCGTGAAGGCCGGAAGTTGTCATTTTATTCGCTACGGCACTTCGGCATCACCGCCAGACTATATGCTGGCGTATCCATGGAAGACCTGTCGCGACTGGCGGGGACTTCATATGCATTCATCGAAAACCACTATTCCCATGTGGACGGTAAACGCCTGATGAAGCAGATCATGAAGGACTTTACATTGGACAAAGACGGGTTCGTTCATCGTCCATAAACGTGTTTAAGATGAACCCGGACGATGTATCGGCACTGTCACAGATCACGCTGACTGAACTGATTACCCGATACCGTGATACGGTCACACCTACCAAAAAGGGTGCCGCCAAGAAACGTCGCGTATGAATTATATCCTGAAACAGCCGATATTCACGCAGCGGATTTATTTTTTTCATTTTTAGCACTTGATAATAATTTATGTTCTGCATATGTTCTTTTCGAGAGCAGAAAAAAGGTGTCGAAAGACACCTATGGCACCACGGTCATTGTAAGTCGTGTGTGAAACCTCGTTCCAAACTGTGCCGTTGAAAGCAGTAGTCTGTTAGAGTCCCGTGATGTCTCCAACAGGCTACTCATTCAATAAGGTAGTGGCAATTCTTTTTTACGAATTTCAGTTCTTATATTTTCTTCAATGTCCCAATTCGTGAAGCACAGCCATTTTTTGCATGATGATATCATGCTTACAAAATCGGCTTCATTGCAGTCGTGAATGAAAACATCCAAAGAACGATTGAAATGTTTTGCTGTTGTCAAATCACTTAACTTTCGAAATTTCTGATAGAAATCCCATTTACGATTTAATTCAATATATGGGCAACTGAAATAGTCAAAAAACAATAAAAATGGATACGCAAACTCCATCTTATTTACTGCATCTAATATTTGTTTCTCTGCTATATCTATGACCTCTTCTTTAAAGGCTTCATATCCATCTATCAAAGTGTTGTCCTTACTATGGATGTATATGAGAGACGTTGTAAACTTGAAATAAACCTCTCCGTTCCCCTGACACAAGTTCACCGCCTTTCTTAAACGAATTTCAGATAGCAAGTTATCTCCACATAGAACCTTAAACATGATCAGAATGCTCATTCGTTCAGCAACATTATTTGCTTTTGCCAAACCATCTATAGCTATGTTCAGTTCATCGAAGACAGTTTTTTCAAAATAGTCTTTCGGCCCAGCGATTTTGAATGCAGCGTCTTTCTTTTCTCGTTCTGAAATAGCTTCCTTGATATTCAACAAAATCTCAATAGACCGATGAACTGACCTAAAGTTTACATTCATACAAATCAGAAAAGAGACAATACTCACGTATCTTTCTATAAAACGATCAAATCTGTTAGGGTCAATCTCATAGGAAAAATCTTGAATGATTTTGATAATATTTAGGTGTGTCGAATAGATTTCTGAGAAAATGAAGTTGTTTACTTGCGAAAAATGAGCACCAGTTTTTTTAACAATGGACTTGATATCATTTATCAGACGGATCGATTTCAAATTTCCACTTTTCAAAGATATATCTAAAGCCTCAACTGAAAAATATTCTTTGAAACATTTTTTTACCTCAATTTTGGCAATACTAATATCCGTCAAAAAAGGTCTCTTCTGGCTAAAATCCTTTGATTCATTCAAATGCAACTTATAAGAATATATCTCTTCAGAAATCACCTCTGTTATAAAAGAGATCGTCCTTTCATCCTTCGCGAAGATGTAAAAATCATCCATATAGCGTTTGATGTCATAGTCAGTTTTATGTTTCAGCTTTTCCGTTTTTAGTCGGTCAAAAACCTGAAGATCAATTTTCTGAAAAATTACTTCACTGAAAATTCGCGAAATTTCTGGACCTACGATTATACCATTTGTTTCATTATAATTTGACAACCGCATCAGCTTATCAAATTCGGTTTCAAACACCGATTGATTTGATTTGATCTGAGATTTCGCAAATTCTTTGTTTGTTGCTGCCCAAGCAATCGAATGAGTATAAATGCTATAAAAACACTTACTGACATCCACTCGTTTATACAGTGGAAACTTTTTTTCCAAACGTTGAAAAATCGGATGAGTAAAAAAACGGTGTAACAGTGAAAAATCTTTATAGGCAAAGTATGTGCGTGCAATTTTCTCACTGTTTTCTGCATTTACTGTTGTAACTTTTGGAGAGCTTAGCTCTTCAGGAACTTCGTCACCTGCGTTTTCATCATCCTTTAAGTAAAAGCTATCGGCAATTTTGTGGGGAGCCCGGATGGAAAATGGACTTCTGGAACAGAAATGTATAATCAGATCATCATATTTTTTATAAAAATCAACGAATTGTATTTGAGTTATCGGGTGCATAACTCCCATTTGTCGACCACCTTCAAGACCTTTTGGAATTTTATACTCCAACGGCACGGTAAAGCTGTAGTCACCTGCCCACTTTTTAATAAGTGCTTTATTTTCTTCGTCTTTGGCAAAATTATAGAATTTTGAATTTGTGAATTGGAAAGGAAGTTCGTAAGGCAATAGTTCTGTCAAGAGCACGCGAAAATGATCGTTCTTCTTGATGTAATGTTTAGACATTATTCCAACACTCCTTGATACGGCTAATCTCCTCTTGGTTTAAATCTTCATAAAACGGTCGCTTCTTGAAGTTTAAGAAAAACGAATATGTTTCTGCACTTAAGCTAATTTTTGCATCAGTAATTTGTTTCTTCAGAAACCTGTCCAGCCCCTTCAATTCGGTCAGGTCTGACGCAAGCGGGTATGTAAAACAAATCCCCCCCTTTAGCTGGTCGACTTCACCGTGGGTATGACGAATAGATTTATCTATAGGATAAGTGCCAGACAAAAACTTTAATCGTTTCCTTAAAAGGTCTAAGTCTTTGTCCTTTTCAAACGCTACAAAACTCATTTTTATTTTACTCTTAATGCGATTGATTTTTTTGCCGGAAATGGAAACCTGTAACGCAGGTAAAGCTTTGGCTTGATGATTCGTCAGCCCCTTTTTATTCTTAATTTTCTCTTTGTCTAAGGCATTCAGTAGACTGAATTTATATCCCAAAAAATGGAACGACACTTCATTCTCTTTTGAAGTAGATTTGATCGTTGAAAATTGTCTTTTCGCGTTTGGCCCGTCTTTTCCGATGTTTTCCAATCGGATTACAGTTTCTTTATCATCATTAAATATTAAGCCCGTCGATAGCCCCTTGTTCAGTAGGCTCGAAACTTCACTTTTTGTGTTTCTCCAATTGTCAGAAGTAGAAAAAATGATGATGTCATCAACATAACGGGCATAATAATATACACCATCAAGCATTCTTACTTTTTTATCAAAATCCCTCAATACATATTCAGATAGGGTAGATGTCAAAGAAAGTCCTCTTGGCAAACCATCAATAGTTGAACAAAAATCAAAATATTTTGATAAAAGCCATTTGGTGTCGTGTGATATGATTCTATCATCCAAAAGAATTTGAGATAGCGTTTCCTTGTTTATGCTTTCAAAGAAGCCCGATATATCTAATTTAATAACATATCCCGCAAAGTCATCTTGTAGAATTGTTTTGACTTGTGAAGTGATGTGATTACGGTCGGAGAAAGATATTTTGAATAATCGCCGTATCAAAAAATTTAGTCGACTGATAGCAATCTCAGATGAAAAACCATCTTCTTTTTTTGTTAGGAATGTTTTTTTCATACTTCGAGGATGAATAAATGTTTCAATATTGTTGAAAGTAAAAGTTCGCTTCTCAATAGCCTCTGAGACGGGCTTGATATAATTCATGTATCGTTTTTTTGGTGAGACTTTTTTGTCGCCATACAGAGAGTGACGAATTATCATTTTGAGGCTTAATGATTTATGTAAGTTCTCGGCACTAAATCGCTGATCCAACATTGCTTGCCCCCCTATCAAAAATGTTATTTTAGTTCCATTTGCAATTTTTGCAATTTTTCAAGATAGTAGCCATTGTATGAACTAAAAAATCTTTCCTAGCGATCAACCATAGCAGCATTGAAAAACTATCTGCACAAACAATCGCAAAAACTACCCTAAACAATCACGATATAAAGGCTATTTCAATCACGAGCTAAATGAACGGAGAGAGGCCGTTTAAAGTTGTCTCACCCAGTTTTTTAAAAAAAATCATCACACATAGTCGCCGATCACGTCTGAGTGATGTCTTGGGCTTTCTAATGTGATCTATAGGGATATTTCGCATAGGTATATCCCTATCAAGTTTGGCAACCCGTAAACCACGCTGAACGCATTCAGTTCGTGCCCTGTGAAAACGATCATCCCGATACCGTGCAAATACACCCGTCGTCAAACGGTCCAGCGTCAACTGTGATATCGGCTGTTTCAGGATATAATTCATACGCGACGTTTCTTGGCGGCACCCTTTTTGGTAGGTGTGACCGTATCACGGTATCGGGTAATCAGTTCAGTCAGCGTGATCTGTGACAGTGCCGATACATCGTCCGGGTTCATCTTAAACACGTTTATGGACGATGAACGAACCCGTCTTTGTCCAATGTAAAGTCCTTCATGATCTGCTTCATCAGGCGTTTACCGTCCACATGGGAATAGTGGTTTTCGATGAATGCATATGAAGTCCCCGCCAGTCGCGACAGGTCTTCCATGGATACGCCAGCATATAGTCTGGCGGTGATGCCGAAGTGCCGTAGCGAATAAAATGACAACTTCCGGCCTTCACGGGATATTCCTGCACCGTTCAGGATTTCATCCCAAAGCGTGTAGAACTTTTTCTTCGAAATAATTTTACCCGTGCGACGATCCGTGAAAATGAAGTCTTTATTACCGGTGAAATTCGAAGCCTGTTTCAATCTTGTGAAGTGCTGGCCTCCGCGTGCCATAACCGTTCGGGATTTTCTATTTTTGGCGATTTCACTAGGGATGTTGATTTCAACGAAGATTTCATCCGGGTATTCATCTTGTGTGAATGTCCGAATATTCTCCCATTTGAGTTGCCGCAGTTCCCCAAATCGCATGAAGGTATTTACTTTGATAATGCAAAAATCTCTGATGATTTTCTTGAGAATGTTGGCATCATTATCGTTGTTTCGATCAATCCAATCATTCTCCAAATAATCGTAAATTAAACGCCATTCCTCAAAGGTGAACGTGTCACGTCGATCAGCGTTACGGACCCGTATTTCTTCAAAGTCCACCGTCTCAAAATGAACGTAGCCATTACGGTAGCCCCATTTAAACAGAGCATTCAGGGTCGTTTGTTCATTCCTGATGGTAACGTCTTTTACGCCGGGTGATGTTAATCGACGATGCTGTGCAAAATTGTAGAACTTCGATTTATCAATTTCGTTGATCTGCCGGTTCGAACCGACTTTCGGATTACGATCTCCAAGGAACTCATAGAGATACTTGGTCAATTGGGTTTTGATTGTGTGATAGCGACCTTGGGTAATTACACCCGTCGTCACACGCTGTTGCTGATACTTTAAAAACTCGTCAACAAGCTCGCCGACTTTTAGGCCGAACAGCTTACGTCCGGTTCGTAGCTGCAACTGAATGTCATAGAATAGCTGTTTACCGCGTTCCAACGCCGTATCGAGATCACGGGTCTTTAACGTCTTACGGTAATATTTTTTCTCAGCCGGTATCCATGTGCGGAATTGGTAGATGTCACCGTTCTGTCGGGTGCGATAAACGATAGCGTCCCCGCCGAGAATGGGGTGCTGATCGACAAACGTCTTGGTTGCGGAGCACTTATGTTGAGCGATAATCACCAGAGTATGTAATTCTTCCGTCAGCTAAATTTCTAACCTATTGAAAAATAACATACCCTGAATGACTATGAAAAGACTGTGTAAAATCTAAGCCTTTGTAATGCTTACGTTTCCAAGGTGGGAATTATTCCCACTCAATTTATACGTAGCCATAACCGCTTGCTCGCAAATGAATTAACGATGCTATGCAAAAAATATGTAATGGTTTTCCTTGATGCAAAATATTTTGATTTCGTATCCTGTTGTTGCCAAAGGCTTTTCTAAACTGCCGTTACATATTATGAGAATCCGAATTGACCACACATTCCGTGATACAAAGTGAGACTTCTTTCCATCACCCATAAACGTTTCTATTCGCTAAAGTTGCTATTTTGAAGCTGCGTAGGTAACACGCTGTTACCACCGAGTGCCGACATGGCGGTTTGTGTTAATGCATAGATGAGAGGAATTGTCGCTTCGCTATCATGTAGGGTCGGTTTGATAAATGCCCCCTTAAGTGGCCCAGCTAAGTATATATATTAGTAGGTTCATTTAGCGGGGCTTTTTGCGAATTTACCCCAGAGGGATTGCCGCTTCGCTATTCACGCGGGTTGGGGTGTTTCTGATTAACCAGACCTAAAAAACCACCCCTGTAGGGGCTTACTCAATATTTTTATTAGCAAACCCCCATAAGGGTGGTTTTTTGGTAAAATACACCAACAGCACAAATTGACATGAGCAACGCGAATGGAGATGGTGCTGGGGTGTCGGTCTCTGCGGAAACGCAGATGACCGTCTATGATCTTACAAATTGTAAGAATGCCCTATTGACGGACATATTCAGATCGGCACCTGAATGTTATGTCCATCAGATTTACTTAATTTTGACCGAGGTAACACGATGTTACCAAATCACAAAATTCGTGCGGCGACGGCCTTCATGGTATCCGGGTTTGATTGACAGTAGACGGCTGTCTGGCTGATGTTGGCATGGCCCATCATGGTTTGGACGGTTTTGATGTCTACGCCGCTGTTGATGAGCTTTGTGGCGAATGATCGGCGACCTGAGTGCGATGATACGGTCTCCGGCAATCCAGCCCGTCGAAACATCATCTTCATCGCCATCTGCAAACTGTGACCGGTGAACCCGGAGCCTTTTTGCGATCTGAACAATGGTGATCCGGCGACCATCACAACATCAGAATTATGACGCCGGTCATCCAGATACGCCTTGAGGCTCTTACGGACCTTCGAATTACTCAAAAATACTTCCCGATTTCGTTTGTTCTTGCTGTTCACACGCATGATCTGGAAGTGATCCTTGATGCTGCCATCGGCGTTAACAACATCATTTATGGTTAATGATGCCAATTCCGCCACACGCAGTCCAAGACCAAAACTCATCATCAGAATTGCTGTATTACGAAGACCATGACGTTCCGCAGCGGTAATTCGGATTAATCGATTAAATTCAGCATCGGTCAAAACACGGGCTTTACCTTCGATCATTTTACGCCTCCATAATATGGGGAATTATCATGGTGATGATATTTTCCACGGTTACAAGGTGAACGTTTCACCATGAATGTTCTGGACACCGCAGTCCCCTTCATAATCGGGGATAATGTGCCAAATCCCATGTTATGTAATGACGGGCCAGAACTATCAAAAAGGTTCATGATGCACCTTTTGTTTTTTTCCACCGGGTTTTCTGGTAGGCACGGTCAACAGCGTTAACAATGTCGGGGTCGTTTTCTTCAATCGCTGTTAACACCGTTGTTAACACCGCTTCGACGTCGGTTAACGAAATACCGGCACGGATCGTCGGATGTGACTTTATCGATACTGTTTGCGACGAGTATTTCAAATTGATGAGATACTCACCCTCATGCTCAAACCACCATGGTCGCAAGGCGAGGTCGAGGTGGGTTTCTTGTTTTACTTGTTACCTCATGAGTAACGTGTTACGTTACTCGTAACGCACAAAGGACATGGAATGCCGATTACAAAGATAAAGCACAAAGGTCTGAAAGAATTATTTCAAACGGGCAAGACCTCAAAAATCAACAAACGCTACCATGCAAATTGTATCTACATCATGGACTTTCTGGATAATGTTACCGATCTGGCCCAATGCGTTGGTATCCAGAACTTCCACGAATTAAAGGGGATGCGGAAAGGTGAATATTCCATGCACGCATCGGGGAACTGGTGCATTACCTTTGAGTGGGAAGACCCGGATGTATTGATTTTGAATTTTGAAGATTACCATTAATGGAGATGATGATGGCACAAATTGAAAGAATGAGACCACCCAGCCATCCCGGCGAAGCCTTGAAGGCTATGGTCATTGATCCGCGAAATATTCAGGTTTCAGAACTGGCTGATGCCATTGAAATGAGCCGTAAAACCGTATCACAGATATTAAATGGTAAGGCTCGTATGACGCCGACAACAGCCAGCAAGATTGCCCGTGCATTGAATATTTCACCTACTCCTTGGGTCAATATGCAAACTGCATTAGATGTTTACGAAGCAGAACAGGAACTACGGCAGTGGAAACCGGGGAAGGTATGGCCGGAAGAAAACACGACAGCTTAAAGGTTTCCAAAATGCCGAAATTGTCTCAATATGAGACAATTTTTAGCAATAAAATTACAAAAAACGAAAAAGACATACTTCACAGTTTTGCATATTTTCGTGAAGTATGCTTTTCAAAAATTGATATAGAAAACGGGATTTTTAACGACCAGTTTTTTATATCAAACTTCCGGCAAAACACTTTCCCCGCCAATGGTCACTTCCGGCTCAATCAAGTTCAGTTGTCCGTCTTTATGAGTGACATCAAGCAATGTCGGCTCCAACACTATCCGCATCGATTCAGCTTCACTGGTCGCAAACACAGCAATGTCGATGGTAAATGCGATCAACTGGCCGCAATCGCCAGTGCCTTTCATTTGAATATTTCGTAAATTCGCAGTTGTCGCATTCAGGATCGGGAATGCCACTGTGATATCATTCATATTGAACGGCGATAATCTGCTCATGGCTTTTGCCCGGACTGTGATCGTCCAGCAAAACAACCGTTGTTCGGGCTTCGGTTCATATTCATTGTCAAAGTCTTGCAAACGCATGACCAGTCTCCTCGTTGGTGCTTGTTCCTTCTATTTATTCACCAACTTCAACGATGTTGTTCGACATTGATAAATAGATTCAGGATCAAATGATTGGAGAATTGCCAATGCTGATAAAATCAGATCACCTGCCCTTATTTGAACAGGCGTTCGAGTTCCTACGAGCGAATTGCTATTTGAACGACGCAGCCGATTTTTCCCGGATTGCTCTGGGCAGGACACGCACCTATTTGTCGGTGATTCGGTATAACGGACATGAGCCTTCCCCGGAGGCGTATCGTAACCTGCACGCCTATTTACAAACATGCCTGACAGAAACGACAGACACTGAGCTTTGCCACTGGCTTGAGCATTACATCACCAAAACTCAGAAGGTGCTATCATGACCAAAATTACGATTGTGCCAATTACGATTAACGGCAACTTCCCCGTGGGATACAGTCCGGGCCTATGGCTCTACGATAAAGTTCAATTGGACGAATACCCGGTGCTGGTCAAAAACTTCGATACAGAAATGAAGGATGGGATTTGTTTCGTAGAAATCGTAGGGAAAATTATCGTTTCTGACGAGCTTGATGAAGCTCGTATTGAGGTTGTTGAATCATTAGACCGAGCGACTTCAACGCTAAACGGCGTGGTCGCAGACATATGGGGCGTTAAGACCTGCGTTGACAGAGATAACATAATCACCATCAACTTGGATGAGCTTCAAAAATCTCTGTTGGGTGATAATAAAAATTGACACCCCTGAATACTTGAAACGCCAAGTAAATCCATAAAATGACAGTCTTAAAGAGGCTGTCTTATCATGATGTCGATGAATCGGAACCAACAGATCATCCCCCCTAAAACAAGGAAATTAACGATGACTAACCACCCATGGCATGTTGCCTTAGACAGACCTTATGAAGGTTTAACCTACGATCTGATTACCTCAACTGCTTTCGCTATGGAAGCCTGTTATAGCACCCATGACGTAAAACCATTCTTTCTGGCCGGTATTGAACCTACGGATATTTATGAATGGCTAAATGACGCCGAATATCACAGAGCCAATATGATCTTTGTGAAGTTTGAAGTCGAAGCTGATGCCAAAGCATTCGCCGTCATCAGCGGTGGTCAATTGATGGGCTGATCCAACAGAAAATCTCGAAGGATAAATACATATATCGCAGCTTGGCGGCCGTGCGATACAGGAACGATGATCACGCATATCACACACACATAATTCATCGTCGTTCCTGATGAAGACCTCGAAACCCAACAGACCGCCAAGCCTGTTGGGTTTCTTTTTTGATAACCAAAAGAACAAATAAGGAACTCATGTAATGATATACAAAGTAAATGCCTTGGCGGGAAGTGGCAAAACCTATACCGCCGCAAGATGGGCGGTGAAGTTTGCTGGCAAGACTGGTAAGAAAATTGCCATCGTCCAACCATCCAAAATCCTCATTGATCAAACCTATAATGACATCCTCGAATATCGAATGGAAAGCAGCACGAATTGTCGTGTAAACTATTTCTATGGTGAAGATACAAAACGCTTAGATCGTGGCTCAGTCAAACAGCAAATCATGGATCATTTGCGAGACACTGATGATGCTGGCGAAATTATTCTGATGACACAGGCGGCGTTTCTGTCACTACCATATTGGCATCGCAAAGGAGATTGGATCATCATCGTTGATGAAATCCCCGCCGTCGATAAAGTATGGGATTTCAAACTGCCCAAAACGCACCGGTTATTAACCGACCATATCGATGTTGAAGATTTTGATCCTATTCATTATCGGGTGATACCACGATCCAATGTCCGATTATCTGAATATCAAGCAAACCCGGATAATGATGATGTCATAAGTATGTTTTCAGAGTTGTCCGCGTGCATTCTGAATGACCATTGGAGCGTCTATTGCCGGAAGGAACAATGGCACAGGCACCAAGAATGCCAGACAGAACATGGACGACACACTCTGGGCTTTTTTGCCATGTTGGAACCAACAGTGTTTGAAGGTTACCGTGATGTCATCATCATGGGAGCCATGTTTGATGAATCACTGCTCAATCTTTACTGGGTCAGCAAAGGTCTGGAAATCAAAGAGCATGAGGCCATTTCATCCGGGGCCAGATATTCTTCACATGACAATGGTGAACTGATTACGTTCAAATATTTGCTGGAAGAAGATTGGTCAAAACGGACCCGTGATACCGAGATTGACGGCAAACCCGTGCTTGATTGGTGCGTTGAGCAAATTCAGAATGAACTCTGTGGTCAGAACTTCGTGTGGGTTGGCAACAACGATGTCGGCGACGATCTGTTCGGTCGAAACAATGAACGTTTGCCCGGTGTTAGTAATGGTATGAACAAATATCAACACATCGACAATGTGGTTTTCTTATCGGCTTTGAACCGCACGCCGGGTCATTATGCATTCCTACAAAGCCAAGGACTAAACCCGGAATATGTCAAATGGGCAACCGGATGCCAATCGGCATATCAAAGCATTATGCGTGGAAGTATTCGTAACCCGGATAACACCAATCCCAAAGTCTGTATTGTGCCGGACCAACGAACTGCTGAATACTTGGCCCGTTATTTTTCAGGATGCCAGATCGGAAGTCTGGATGGTCAGATCAAAAAGACCAAAAAGAAGCCGGGACGGCAGTCCGTCAGCGGCACTTCATTTACCAATGCCGAAAAGCAGGTCCGTAAACGGGCGGAGCGGACACGCAAACTTCTGTCGGAATTAGTTGGTTTGGCGACGGAGCAAAACCGACACCAAAATACTATAGATATAAGCCATTCGGGGTCGCCTGACGGCCATGAACTGCTTGAGCAGATCAAACGGAACTATAATTCCTTCCACATGAATATTTTCGATAGCATCTATTCCGCAAAAGCCGAAAATCGACTTCGTTTGACAAATGATGAACTGGTCGCCCAATTAAAAGAAACACATGCAAGGGTAAGTGATTCCAAGAAGAATAACATTCTGTTATCGGCTGCCGATTTCGACCCGGACAAATCACCGGAAACAAAACGAGGTATTGATAACATCACCTATGTGAACGGGGTCTGGTTTGATAATGATGGCGGTGATCTGACACCGGAAGAATTTCGCCGCTATCACCCGGACCTTCGCATGGTTGCTTTCAATACCTATTCCGGTGGTAATCGGTGGCGAGCATTCTTTCCTACAAAGCAGATCATGACCGTGGAAGCTCATCAGATCATCATTCGCACATTTGAGCGTGTCCTACGCGAAAAAGGATATTACGATGATAAAACGGCAGATAAACTGATCAAATTAGGTAAGACCGTAAAACGTCATGGATTTGATGTTTCAAAGTTTGTCGCTTCATCATTGTTTTATGCACCAGTGCAGGCCAAAGATGGCGTATCGTTCTTCCATGATTATCCGGGGGATGAGATTGATCCGGTAAAATGGGTCGAACGGGCCATTGTCCATGAGCAGGAACAGCAATCTATTTCCCCCTTGGAATTTGAGAGCGATGAACCCGTCAACGATAATGAAAATAAAATTGAGTATCGGGAATGGGATGGCACCCTTGAGAACTGTTATTTCAAACCGAGCAAGAAAATTGAAGAATACCAGTCACACCCGGAACATAGTGATGCTCGCTACACCGGAATATTCGGCTTGGCAATGTCCTTTATCTCGCGGGGAAAGTTGGCGGGATATCCGCTTGATGAATGGCAATTGACAAACTTCATCGCAGAAATCGATGGCGGTTACCACGACAGTCAGGACCGCAAACGAATTCCAACAGCCGTGAAAAATGCGTTTCGTAAAGCTGGGTGATCACCACGCAAAACAGCAAGTCATATTCATTAATTCCTTGCTGTTCATGTTTTGGATTCGTTTTCGAATTTGCTTCACAATCGTGGTTCCAGCGTCAATTTCACCAATGTTGAACAACAAAATGGAATGGCGTTGAAACTGTTATCTGGACTCAAAAATTGGACATTAAAAGAGCATTTAACGCAAATACAAAATACAAATGAATTGACTTATTTGATTCAAATTATAGCATTTTATGTAATAGCGAGGATGCTTTCATGATTGATTTAAACTTTACCGACATCACAAAACCAGCGGCCCATGTTCCCCGGAAAGACCCGTTGGATGTGTTCAGAAATGCTCTGCAACAGCAAATTGACGCCTGTCGTGATGCCCAAGCAGGAAAGACCTATACAGTCAAACGCCGCCGTTACGTTGGCGGTAAAGAAACCCACCTCGACCTCGCCTTGCGACCATGGTGGTTTGAGCATGAGGGTGAGTATCTCATCAATTTGAAATACTCGTCGCAAACAGTATCGATAAAGTCACATCCGACGATCCGTGCCGGTATTTCGTTAACCGACGTCGAAGCGGTGTTAACAACGGTGTTAACAGCGATTGAAGAAAACGACCCCGACATTGTTAACGCTGTTGACCGTGCCTACCAGAAAACCCGGTGGAAAAAAACAAAAGGTGCATCATGAACCTTTTTGATAGTTCTGGCCCGTCATTACATAACATGGGATTTGGCACATTATCCCCGATTATGAAGGGGACTGCGGTGTCCAGAACATTCATGGTGAAACGTTCACCTTGTAACCGTGGAAAATATCATCACCATGATAATTCCCCATATTATGGAGGCGTAAAATGATCGAAGGTAAAGCCCGTGTTTTGACCGATGCTGAATTTAATCGATTAATCCGAATTACCGCTGCGGAACGTCATGGTCTTCGTAATACAGCAATTCTGATGATGAGTTTTGGTCTTGGACTGCGTGTGGCGGAATTGGCATCATTAACCATAAATGATGTTGTTAACGCCGATGGCAGCATCAAGGATCACTTCCAGATCATGCGTGTGAACAGCAAGAACAAACGAAATCGGGAAGTATTTTTGAGTAATTCGAAGGTCCGTAAGAGCCTCAAGGCGTATCTGGATGACCGGCGTCATAATTCTGATGTTGTGATGGTCGCCGGATCACCATTGTTCAGATCGCAAAAAGGCTCCGGGTTCACCGGTCACAGTTTGCAGATGGCGATGAAGATGATGTTTCGACGGGCTGGATTGCCGGAGACCGTATCATCGCACTCAGGTCGCCGATCATTCGCCACAAAGCTCATCAACAGCGGCGTAGACATCAAAACCGTCCAAACCATGATGGGCCATGCCAACATCAGCCAGACAGCCGTCTACTGTCAATCAAACCCGGATACCATGAAGGCCGTCGCCGCACGAATTTTGTGATTTGGTAACATCGTGTTACCTCGGTCAAAATTAAGTAAATCTGATGGACATAACATTCAGGTGCCGATCTGAATATGTCCGTCAATAGGGCATTCTTACAATTTGTAAGATCATAGACGGTCATCTGCGTTTCCGCAGAGACCGACACCCCAGCACCATCTCCATTCGCGTTGCTCATGTCAATTTGTGCTGTTGGTGTATTTTACCAAAAAACCACCCTTATGGGGGTTTGCTAATAAAAATATTGAGTAAGCCCCTACAGGGGTGGTTTTTTAGGTCTGGTTAATCAGAAACACCCCAACCCGCGTGAATAGCGAAGCGGCAATCCCTCTGGGGTAAATTCGCAAAAAGCCCCGCTAAATGAACCTACTAATATATATACTTAGCTGGGCCACTTAAGGGGGCATTTATCAAACCGACCCTACATGATAGCGAAGCGACAATTCCTCTCATCTATGCATTAACACAAACCGCCATGTCGGCACTCGGTGGTAACAGCGTGTTACCTACGCAGCTTCAAAATAGCAACTTTAGCGAATAGAAACGTTTATGGGTGATGGAAAGAAGTCTCACTTTGTATCACGGAATGTGTGGTCAATTCGGATTCTCATAATATGTAACGGCAGTTTAGAAAAGCCTTTGGCAACAACAGGATACGAAATCAAAATATTTTGCATCAAGGAAAACCATTACATATTTTTTGCATAGCATCGTTAATTCATTTGCGAGCAAGCGGTTATGGCTACGTATAAATTGAGTGGGAATAGAGTTTACAAGGGGTTGGCTTTGGTCAGCCCCTTTTTTTATGGGTGTGGGTAAAATCCGACGCCAAGCTGGAAACTGGTCCCGTCCCTATAAAGTGGAGAGCACCTTCTGTTAAACTGAGATTTACAGGAGGAATAAATGAGTCTCAAAAAATCTGATGAATTTAAACGTGAAGCTGTCCAGCTTGCTTTAACAAGCGGATTGTCCCGCAAACAGGTTGCTGCTGATCTGGGTATCGGCATGTCCACTTTAAATAAATGGGTCGCCCAGCATAAGCATGATGATTTAATGTCAGGCCCACACGACGACCTTCACAAGGAGCTTGCCCGCCTTCGCAAGGAGAACCGTATTCTCAAGGAGGAGAGGGCTCGCGAAGCGGACGGAACGGCAAATTCTAAAAAAGGCAACGGAATTCTTTGCGAGCCAAAAGCGATGAGGTTTAAATTCATTGATAAAAAGAAAGCCGAACATCCGCTGAATTTGCTTTGTAAAGCCTTCAATGTCAGCCCCAGTGGTTATTACGATTGGCGTAAACGTCCCATGTCTGAACGACAACGCAAAGACCTGACTTTGTTGACCAATATTCGCACTATTCATAAAGAAAATTACCAATCCTATGGGCGTGAACGCATGACGGATGAGTTGCGTGACCTTGGCTTTACAGTCAGTGAAAAACGTGTCGCCCGTTTGATGAAAGACAATAATATCAGAGTGATACGTACGCATACCTTCAAGAAGACGACGGATAGTGATCATAATTTCAATGTCGCTCCAAACCTGTTGGATGGTGACTTCACGACCTCAGGGCCAAACCAAAAATGGGCTGGGGATATCAGTTATATCAAGACAGCAGAGGGCTGGCTGTACTTGGCCGTTGTGATTGATCTTTATTCCCGCCGTGTCATTGGTTGGGCGACAAGTAAACGCTTAAAACGCAAACTGGTGATTGATGCCCTACAACGGGCGATCGCTTTACGTCAACCGCCTGAAGGCGTGATCTTCCATTCAGATCGTGGAAGTCAATATTGCTCGCACGACTATCAGAAATTGCTCAGAAAACATGGCTTCAAGGCTTCTATGTCAGGCAAAGGTAATTGTTATGATAATGCCGCTGTTGAGACATTCTTCAAATCTTTGAAAGCTGAATTAATCTGGAGAATGAAATTGCAAACACGAGAACAGGCCGAAAAAGCCTTGTTTGGATATATTAACAGGTTCTACAATCCGAAACGCCGACATTCATATTTAGGAAATATCAGTCCAATGCAATTCGAAATGAAGGCCGCCTAAACGGAGAAGGTGCTCTCCACTTTTAGGGAACGGGTCCAGTGTTGAGCCATGAAGCACAAATGGGATTTTTTGACATCGACTACTTCAATAATCTTTTAGGCGATCAATTGTTGGATTACGGCAATACCTACATGCCAACAGGAATATTGCCGCAACAGTATTTTGAGAACACATACGAGCATATTGAAAGGGATAGGCAGAACCTATTCCGGACAGGAATGCTTCTTCACTCATTATTGTTGAAGATCAAAACTTCTTGGCTTGAAGTGATCCCATATAACGAAAATCTTGTTTTTCTAAAAGGCGAGAACGGGGCATATGATTTTGTCTTTCGAGGAATGAGAAACCAACCCTACAACCACAATCCCTATGCCCCATACCTCAAGAATGACGATATTCCCAAAACGCAAGATGAATACGATTTCCAAAGATGGCTGTACTTTCCTCGGAACGGCAAAAACGACCCTCGTAATCCATACACTGGCTGGCTTGAAAAAGATCGACATGATGCTGAGATTAACTACTACGAAAAAGGTGGTCTGGTTAGAAGTTACCCTAACCAAGATACGATTTTAAAAAGCCTTTTTTCAAATAGTGGAAGATACCAACAATTTATCAAAACAGCAAAATCCTCAAAAGGTTTCAATGACATTGAAATTGATGGTCAGCAATTTGCAATTTCTGACCTAATTACAATTGGCGAATTCAAATCATTTATGTCAGATAACATAGAGTATGAAGAATACAGTCGTTTGGCAGATGGCGTTGATGACTGGACTACCGTCAATGAAGATGACGATGACTTGCCTGCGTTCAGTCACATGGTACGATGCAATGGCTTATACCGCTTGGGTAAGCAAGCAGCAGAAGTTGCCTGTCAGGTTGCTGAAAGAGAAAGAATTTCGTGAAATCGCAAAATGTATAATCCCTGTTGATGACCAAGATTATTTCTCAACATTCTTTGAACATCATATTGAGGGTGATAACAGGAATAAACTTGAGAACTTTCACTCAAAATTCCAGAACGCCTTTCAGGTCCGTCTATGCTCATTTTTTGACAAAAACGGTAAGGCATTGATGGACACCCTCCTTATATGGCTGAGAGTGATTTCCAAAAATTGGTTCTCAAATACAATCACGATGCGCTGATCTGGAAGAAAAACAAAAATGGTCTGCATTTTCTAAATTCACCATACTTTGGTGAATGGCTCCAACCTAATGCTGCTGCCATTGATTGCTGGTCCTTAGCTTCTCTGTCTTCGGTTCCATCCGCAATGCTACCAGCCGAACGAGAGCGTTTTTCCGCACGGAGTACCGGAAAATATAAATCTCGGAAAATTGGTTTTCGAATGATCTACGAACTGGATTGACTTGAAAGCAGGAGCCTTTTGGCTCCTGCTATTTCTAATGCAGCACCATTCTGCCGAGTACGGTAAACGACAGCATCCCCACCGAGAATTGGGTGCTGATCTTTGAGCGTTTTAGATTTGGGGGATTTATGTTCCACAATAATCACCAAAGTCTGTAACTTTTGGGAAAGTTGAATTTCTACCCCATTGAAAAGTAACATACTCTGGATGACAATGAAAAGACTATGTAAACGTTGAACCTTTGTAATACTTATGTTTTTTAGGTGAAATTTATTCCCACTCGACAAGTTAGCCGTTTTAATCTTTTTCAGACAAAATAATAAAAAACGCCCCCAAGTTTCCTTGAGGGCGTTTTGCTTTAGGTCTTCGGTCTAACAAACGGTTAGCTCATGATTTTATCACGGAGCAATTTGTTTACGACACCCGGATTGGCTTTGCCTTGGGTGGCTTTCATAACCTGACCGACAAACCAGCCAAGCATTTTATCTTTACCGCCACGGATTTCTTCGACTTTATCCTGATTGGCTGCCATAATTTCATCGATCGCCGCTTCAATCGCGCCTGTATCGGTGATTTGCTTGAGGCCTTTTTCTTCGACGATCTTTTCTGGATCATCGCCAGTTTCCACCATGATTTCGAAGACGTCTTTGGCAATTCGGCCTGAAATGGTGTCGTTTGAGATCAATTCCACCAGTTTCCCAAGATTGGCTGCACTGACCGGGCTATTCTGGATTGAAACGCCTTGTTTGTTCAGTACCGCAAACAGGTTGGTAATGACCCAGTTTGCTGCCAATTTGGTATCGCGGCCCTTTGCCACTTTTTCGAAATAATCAGCTTTTTCTTTTTCGGCAACCAGAACGGACGCGTCATAAGGGGACAGGCCCAGTTCGTTAATGAAGCGGTCTTTTTTCTCGTCCGGTAATTCCGGCAGAGTTTTGCGGATATTTTCCACAAAACCTTCCGGCAAAACCAAAGGCAGCAAGTCCGGGTCGGGGAAATAGCGATAATCGTGCGCATGTTCTTTGGACCGCATGGATCGGGTTTCACCCTTGCTTGGGT
The DNA here is from genome assembly GCF_050058155.1 of Terasakiella sp. 4MB5A. GTDB lineage: Bacteria > Pseudomonadota > Alphaproteobacteria > Rhodospirillales > Terasakiellaceae > Terasakiella > Terasakiella halodenitrificans. Next base: position 2,847,715 of record NZ_CP188815.1, read on the forward strand.
CAAACAGGCGGGTTTCCTGCACAATCTCGCCACCCTCTTCGTAGACTTCAACCTGACGGGCGGCTTCGGCCTCAATCGTCTGCATGACGAAACGAACGGAGTTAACGTTTTTGGTTTCTGTACGGGTACGCAGGCCTTCTTCGCCCACTTTACGTACCGATACGTTAACGTCACAGCGCATGGAACCTTCGTCCATGTTGCCATCACACGTTTCCAGATAACGCACGATAGAACGCAGTTTGCGCAAATAAGCACCGGCTTCTTCCGGTGATGTCATATCCGGCATAGAAACGATTTCCATCAAGCAGACCCCTGCCCGGTTCAAGTCGATCAAGGACTTGGTCGGATGTTGGTCGTGCTGGGATTTACCGGCATCAATTTCCATATGCAGACGTTCAATCCCGACTTCTTTGGTTGCGCCGTCTTCCAAATCCAAAATCATGGTGCCTTCGCCCACAATAGGTTTGTCAAACTGGGAGATCTGATAGCCCAGCGGCAAATCGGCGTAGAAGTAGTTTTTACGGGCAAAGACAGAATATTCGTTGATCTTCGCCTTCAGGCCCAAACCGGTGCGAACAGCTTGTTCGATACATTTTTCGTTAATGACCGGCAACATGCCCGGCATGCCCGCATCCAGAAACGCGACATTATGGTTTGGTTCTGCCCCGAAAGTGGCAGAAGCACCGGAAAACAGCTTGGCGTTGGAAATGACCTGACAATGGACTTCTAGACCGATCACCAATTCCCAATCGCCTGTTTCACCTTTGATAATGTAAGCCATGTGAGTTACGCCTCCAACATCTTAGGCTTGGCGCTGAATGCAGCGGCCTTTTCCAATACATCTGCAGTACGCAGGACGGTTTCTTCATCAAACGGACGCCCGATCAATTGCAGACCCAACGGCAAACCGCTGGCGGACAAACCTGTCGGAACCGAAATGCCCGGCAGACCGGCCAAAGATGTCGGTACAGTAAAGACATCGTTCAGGTACATTTTCACAGGATCATCTTCATTTTCCCCAATCCCGAATGCTTCGGACGGACAGGTCGGCGTCAGGATCACGTCGCACTGTTCGTAGGCTTTTTCAAAGTCCTGCGCGATCAAGGTGCGGATTTTCTGTGCCTTGGCATAATAGGCATCGTAATAGCCTGCAGAAAGAACGTAAGTGCCGATCATAATCCGGCGCTGAACTTCTTCACCAAAGCCCTGTGCACGGGTTTTCATGTACAGGTCATCCAGATTTTTCAACTCCCCTTCTGCGCGGTGGCCATAACGCACACCGTCATAACGCGCAAGGTTGGAAGAAGCTTCGGCCGGGGCAACGATGTAATAAGTCGCCAGCGCATATTTTGTATGCGGCAGGGAAACATCCACCACTTCGGCACCGGCATCTTTAAGCATCTCTTCGCCTTTTTTCCAAAGCTCCAAGATCTCCTGCGGCATGCCGTCCACTTTATATTCTTTCGGGATACCGATTTTCAGACCTTTGATATCACCACTGAGCGCAGCCTCAAAATTCGGTAAATCAACGCGGGCTGATGTGGAATCATGCACGTCATAACCCGCCATAGATTGCAGCATAATCGCCGCATCACGAACCGTCTTGGTCATCGGGCCTGCCTGATCCAGCGAGGATGCGAAAGCCACAATGCCCCAGCGCGAACAACGGCCATATGTCGGCTTCAACCCAACAATACCGGAAAAAGACGCCGGTTGACGGATGGAACCGCCTGTATCGGTACCTGTTGCCGCCAAGGCCAGACCGCCTGCAACTGCTGCTGCAGACCCACCGCTTGATCCACCGGGGACAAGGTCTTTACCGACATTTTCGCCCCATGGGTTCTTTACAGAACCAAAGTTGGACGTGATGTTGGCAGAACCCATTGCAAATTCATCAAGGTTGGTTTTGCCCAACATGACCGCACCGGCTTTTTTCAAATTACCGGAGACAGTGGATTCATAAGGCGGAATGAAGTTGTCCAGAATGCGTGAGGCGGCAGTTGTGCGCACCCCTTCGGTACAGAACAGGTCTTTCATGCCGATTGGCAGACCTTCCATCGCGCCTGCATCACCGGATTTAATCTTGGCATCACTGGCTTGTGCTCGTTCCAGCGCCAATTCCGGTGTTTCAGTAATAAACGCGTTCAGGTCTTTATGTTTTTCCATCGCGTCGATATGGGCTTTGGTGAGCTCCACCGCGCTGAAGTCACCGGCTTTCAGACCGTCGCGGGCCTCTGCCAGTGTTAAGTTTGTCAATTTCGTCATGTTTATTCCACCACCTTGGGAACGAGATAACAATGATCGGTCTGATCCGGTGCATTTTTGAGAACCAAGTCCGGCTGGTCGCCGCTTGTAACCTCGTCCTGTCGCCAGTGCAACGTTTGTGCAGCTACGGATGTCATCGGCTCTACGCCGTCGGTGTCAACTTCTGAAAGTTGTTCAACCCAATCAAGGATTTTGGTCAAGTCTTGAGCCAGCGGCTCCAACTTTTCATCGGCCACTTCGATGCGTGACAGAAAAGCAATGTTCTTGACGGTATCTTTGTCTAATGCAGACATGACGATTTCGTCCCTTATCGACCCGCCATTGCGGGCTTACAAAAAAAGTGAAAGTTTGAAGCGCGGAAAGTAGCACTGGAAAGCATGCAAAACAAGGGGTAGTGTAGAAGAAAGTCACGAAACGGAGCTTCTTGCCTCCTAAGCTGAATAAAACGAGTTTCTGATGCCCCTGTCTGCCGCCCTTCTACAAACCCTGCACTCAATTGTAGGCGATAAAGGATTCACCACAAATCAAGGTGAAATCACCCCTTACCTGCAAGAAAGCCGTAATCGTTTTCAGGGTCATTGCGATGTATTAATCCGCCCAAAAAACACGCAGGAAGTCGCAGAAGTCCTTGCCATTTGCAATGATGAAAATATCCCGGTCGTCCCCCAAGGCGGCAACACAGGCCATTGCGGCGGCGCTGTTCCCCAAGGCGGTGTTTTATTGAACTTATCCCGCCTGAATAAAATTCGCCAATTAGACAGCCTTAATGCAACGATGACCGTGGATGCCGGATGTATTTTACAGAACATCCAAATGGCCGCAGACAAGGCCGATCTTTATTTTCCACTGTCCCTTGCCGCAGAAGGCAGTTGCCAAATTGGCGGCAACCTTGCAACCAATGCTGGCGGCATTCATGTTTTGCGTTATGGCAACATGCGCGACTTGACACTTGGGCTGGAAGTTGTGCTGCCCGACGGGCAAATCTGGAATGGTTTGCGTGCCTTGCGCAAGGACAACACCGGATATGATTTGAAACATCTATTTATCGGATCAGAAGGCACCTTGGGTATTATTACCGGCGCGGTTCTTAAATTATTCCCTAAACCCAAAGCCCGTGCCTGCGCCTTTGTTGCAAGCGAAAGTCCCGGGCATTTAATGGATATCTTTGCCTATATGCGGGACTATTTTGGCGAACAGCTTTGCGCCTTTGAAATGATCCCACGCTTCGGTCTGGACTTGGTCTTAAAACATATCCCAGGAACAAAAGATCCATTTCCCACCACGTATCAATGGTATGGCGTACTTGAAATTTCGACCTCCCGCGCACAGACAAACCTGCAAAATGAATTGGAAGAGGCTTTACATCCCTTGTTTGATCGCGGTTACATCCAAAATGCCGTTATCGCGCAGGATTTAATGCAGGCTGAAAAAATATGGGCCTTGCGTGAAAGCATGTCAGAGGCCCAAAAACGCGAAGGCGGTTCGGTGAAACATGACATTTCCGTCCCGGTTTCCCATATCCCTGATTTTCTGGCAGAAACTTCTCACGCTGTTTGTAATGTTGTTCCCGGCAGTCGTATTTGTGCCTTTGGTCATGTCGGGGACGGCAATATCCATTTCAACATCTCTCAACCTGAAACAATGGAAAAATCAGCCTTCCTGACCAACTGGGAAGCCTTTAACGAAATCGTCCATGAAATGGCTGAAAAATATGAGGGTTCCTTCAGCGCCGAACATGGGATCGGTCAGCTCAAGGTGGTTGAAATGGATCGTTTTCGGGGCGGTGTCGAACTGGACAGTATGCGTACAATCAAGCGTGCCTTCGATCCAAATAATATTATGAACCCCGGCAAGGTGATCAAAATCTAAAGACGTGCGAGAATGTGTTCCACTTCATCTTTGTCCCGATAAAAAAAAGTGTTAATTTTAGAAATACTTTCTTCACACAATGCTTTAATCATTTCACCGATCATCGGGCGTGCGTCATCATTAGTCACAACATGCATATCCATCATCATTATCTGATTTTCATGCATTAAATCCAGTATGGCTCTGAATTCAGCAAGCCCTAGAATTGCGAGTCGTCCGCGCACATCAACCAACATATACACTTTTTCACAGCCTGCATGCGTTCTAAAATGTTCTGCATAAAAATTTAGAAAGTCGCTCGCCCGTGCACCATTCTGCATAACAAGCTCTGTATATTTTTCCTTCGTTGTTACAACCAGCTTATCCGACATTGTATTGTCCTTCATCTGCAAACTCTCAAACACAAAAGGCATAAGATTTCACACCATTCTAAAGCTGTTTGATGCGCGCAGCAATATCAATCGCCGCATTCAATGTTTGCGTTTTTTCCTGCAGACATTCATCCCCAAAAGGCAGGGCATATTGGTTTTCGATGAATGCATTTACCATACGCATATGCTTGTCAGAAATCATTCCTTGTGGGGCATAAACGTAAACAGGTTTTCCCGTACCGCAACATTCCGAACACATAGACACGCTATCACCTGTGACAATCAAGAGATCGGAACAGGCTAAAATGCCAAAATAAGGGTTATCGCCCTTATCTCCCCATTTATATTTAAACGAAGGCACCGTAATTTCATCTAAAAGCGGGTCCGCAGCCTCTCCGGTTCGACGCGATGTCGTCACCAGCACGCTCGCCCCCTTTTGTTGTGCCATATTATGAATAGCGCCCCCCAAATCACGAGCCATCTCGGTTGAAAAGGCACGATTTTTTGTTGCACCACCGACAATTAATCCGATCCTAGGCGAAGAAAGGCCGTTAAAACGATCTGCCCAATCGGATGCCGCCTGCACCAGTTTTTCGGCTGTAACACGGTGGGGGGCGCCAAACATCGTCATTTCATTTGCTTGTAAAGGCCCATGCAAATCATGTGCGGGGACGCAAATCAAATCAAAATCCACCGCCCCAGCCGCACCGGGATGCATAATTTGGACAAGTTTGGTTTTGCCCTGACTTTTCTTTTTAATATAACGCGCAACAGGGGCTGTTCGACGCCCGGCGGCAATAACCAAGTCAGGCCACGGTGCCTTTAAGGAATGACGGCTTTGCGCAGATACACCGCACAAGCTCGCACCCAGTAATAAATTAGGTAATTTTGCCAAAACATTATAGGTAATATCCTTGCGGATAAAGGGCTCCCCCAGAGCTTCTGCAACGCCAAGGCACTGGTTTACGTTGCCGGCCCGATCATCCAGCAACACCCATATCGTTTTCATGCTCGTCCTTGAATTCATTCACCCAGACCCATTTTATATCTACCCTTTGTTATCCTGACATGAACCACTTTGCAATTCATTCCATTTTATTGCGAGGCTTTGACTAGTTCACAACAATTGCCTATGCTGCATGAAACGGTACAATTTGGCTTTTATAAAACGCAATGAGCGATACCTCTTTTGAATTCACGGCTTCAGCCGAATTCAATAACAAAGACGATGACCTGTTACAAAACCGATCCATCAAAATTTTGCTGGTCATTCTTATTTCTATCGCCATGCCACTTACCTTATGGGCCTTGGCACAATGGACCCATACCAACAGCCTTAATGATTTAAGACGCAAGCTCGACTCGCGCATGCAGCTTTATTCGTCCAATATCGTCAGCGAATTGGAAAAATACGAATATCTGCCTGTCATTTTAGCTCGAGATCCGATTTTGAAATCCTTATTCGAAGGGGAAAGGCTGGATTTTCGCGTTGATCGGGCAAACCGTCACCTCAGCGCCATCAAACAAATTGCCGAAGCTTCCGCCGTTTACGTCATGACCACAAAGGGCATTACAATTGCAGCCAGCAACTGGGATGAAGAAGACAGTTTCATTGGTAAGAACTTTCGTTTTCGTCCTTATTTCCAGAACGCGATGAAAGGCCAGACCGGACATTACTTTGCTTTAGGCACAACGTCTAAAATTCCGGGCTATTTCTTGTCATACCCGATTGGAGATGGAGATCGCATTGACGGCGTTGTCGTTGTTAAAGTCAGCATGGCCCGTTTGGAAGGGGCTTGGGCAAACGCTAAAGAAGAAGTCATCGTTACAGACCATCATGGTGTTGTTATTATCTCAGGACGTGACGAATGGCGTTTTCGAACACTTAAACAATTAGATCCTGAGTTACGAGATCAAATGATTGCGGCCCGGCAGTACCCAAAAGAAAAGCTTCTCCCAATTCAGACGGGGCGTAAACATATTGTAGATGATGACACCATTCGACTTGCCATACGCCATCCTTTAAAGAATGGGCAGGACGCAAAAAAATGGGAAAACATTTATATCCGCTCCCGCCCCGTTTTAGGAACCGAATGGACAGCCCATTATATTTTTAATGAGGCAAACTTACGTAGCGACGTAATCAACACCTTGATTATTGCCGCTTTTGCTTGGCTAATCGCTATTCTCAGCTTTCTCTACATGTTGCAGCGGCGCAATATGATTAATAATAAACTGAAATATCAGGAGCGCCATCGTCTGACACTTGAGAATGCCGCAATTGAATTGGAACACCGTGTCGAACGTCGCACGAAAGCCCTCAGTGAAGCCAATAAACGACTGGAAGAAGAAATTCAGGAACGCCACAAAGCAGAAGACGACCTGCACCGCGCTCAAGACGAATTGGTGCAGGCGGGTAAACTTGCCGCCCTTGGGCAAATGGCTGCCGGGATCACCCATGAAATGAACCAACCGCTTACCGCCATTCGCAGCTATGCCGATAATGCCAGCGTTTTATTGAAACGGGACCGCCTGGATGATGTCGATTCCAATCTTGTTCAGATTTCGCAGTTGTGTGCCCGGCTCGGTAAAATTTCAGGACAGCTCAAAGTTTTTTCTCGCAAAACTCCTTCGCAAAAAGAACCCATCAGTCTTGTCAAAGTCATGAGCGATACGCTGACATTACTGGAAAGCAGTTCCAAGTTTGAAAACACACAAATCATCAATAGCATTACGGATCCAACCATCAGCGTTCTAGGTGAAGCCATTCGTCTGGAACAAGTCCTGCTTAATATCCTGCGAAATGCACTGGATGCCTTGGCAGATAAAACAGGTGCCCGCATATGGATTTCAGCACAAGCCCAAGGAACCCGCATGGCCATTCATATTCGCGATAATGGTCCCGGCTTTGAGGACAATGACCTTGAACGTATTTTCGATCCCTTCTTCACCACAAAAGAAGTCGGCAAGGGACTTGGATTGGGGCTTTCCATTTCTTCGCGAATCATTCAGGATTTCGGTGGTGTTCTTAAAGCACACAATCACCCCGACGGCGGTGCCGTCTTTACGATAGAACTTTTACAGGCCGCCCATGGTTGATTATCAATATAAAGGTCCCGTCCTTTTTGTAGATGACGAACTGCACATTCGTCTTTCAGCAAAACAAACACTGGAATTGGCCGGTTTCGATGTTACCTGTCTGGAAACGGCAGAAGATGCGCTTAAACAAATTCAACAAGGTTGGCCCGGCATCGTCATTTCAGACATTAAAATGCCCAGTATGGATGGCCTCGCCTTTATGGAAGCCGCACATAAGATAGATCGAAACCTACCCATTATCCTGATCACCGGACATGGCGATGTGACAATGGCAGTACAGGCCATGCGCGACGGTGCCTATGATTTCATTGAAAAGCCATTCCCATCCGAACTTCTCAGCGATGTCGCTGGACGTGCGATGGAAAAACTCTCGCTCCTGCGCGAAAACCGCGCGCTGCGTGAAAAGCTCAAAAAACAAAGCGGTGTTTCTTCCAATTTTTTAGGAAAGTCCCGCCCTATTGAATATCTGCGCAACCTGATTGCCAATATTTCAGATACGGATACAGATGTCCTCGTCGTCGGCGAAACTGGTACCGGTAAAGAAATGGTGGCGCGTTGCCTGCACGATAACAGCAATCGCTGCAATGGGCATTTTGTTGCCGTAAATTGTGGCGCCATGCCTGATAGCATTTTTGAAAGCGAATTGTTTGGATTTGAACCAGGGGCCTTTCCCGGAACGACAAATCGCCGCATCGGTAAAATTGAGTATTCCTCCGGCGGGACCCTTTTTTTAGATGAAATCGAAGCCCTGCCCATGTCCATGCAGGTTAAATTACTGCGAGTTCTTCAAGAACGTTCCATCGAACGATTGGGTTCCAACACCGTCATCCCGCTTAATCTGCGCATTGTAGCCGCCTCAAAAGCCAATTTATTGAATGAAGTCGAAAAAGGAAACTTCCGTGAAGACCTTTACTATCGTCTCAGCGTGGTCGTCATAGAAACACCGCCCTTGCGCGATTGGCGCGAAGATATCCCTCTTCTGTTCCAGCATTTCGTGGAAGATGCCGCCCAACGCATGTCACGCGATGCCAATGAGATTAAACAAGGTCAATTACAAGCCTTGATGCAACATAACTGGCCCGGCAATGTGCGCGAACTCAAAAACGCGGCAGAGCGATATGTCTTAAGCGGTGGGCAAAACCCATTATCCATGCGTTTGTCATCAACAAGCCATGACGGACAAAGTCTACCTGAAAAAGTCGAAGCCTTTGAAAAAGGACTTATCATGCAAGCCTTGGAAAAATCCAATGGCAGCATCAAGAATGCAATGGAAACTTTAGGGATTCCGCGCAAAACACTCAGCGATAAGCTCAAGAAATACGAAATTGACCGGGCCGACTTTGTATAAGGTCAATTCTTGATCTTAAAGCGAAAAAAATAATCCAAAGCGGTATTACCACTATTGCGAATCTGGTAAATCTGCCATGCGATTCTTGCATACCTGAAACATTGTTCGCTTTCAGAACATTTGGATAGGCGGAATTCCGCCATGTCTTTTTTAAAGCATAGGCGGAATTCCATCCAGTCATGACCCGAAACGTAAGAAAATATTGATTGCTGCGCTGCACACCTTGTTTTTTGCGGGTTTTCTTCATTTTCGTCCTTCTATTCAGCCCAACATTTTGAAATCTTATGGCTACTTTCTTTGCTTAAAGTTTCAAACTCTGATGAGGGTGGCAACGGGAGTATCGTCGAAAAAGCTGTTTTCAGCCTCAAAGCGACACGCCACCCTCATTTTTTTAATTTTGGGAGGAATATTCCTTATGCGTAAACTTACTGCCGGCCTTTTTGCTGCCGCCGCTATGATGACGGCAACTGTTGCAACAGCAGCAGAGCCGATCGTAATCAAGTTTTCTCACGTTGTTGCTGAAAACACACCGAAAGGTCAAATGGCCAATAAATTCCGCGATCTGGTTGCAGAACGTCTGGGTGGCAAAGTAACAGTCGAAGTTTACCCGAGTTCACAGCTCTACGGTGATAACAAAGTTCTTGAAGCCATGTTGTTGGGCGATGTGCAAATCGCTGCACCGTCTTTGTCTAAATTCAAAAAATACACAAAGAAAGTGCAACTTTTCGATCTGCCGTTCCTGTTTAAAAACATGGAAGCTGCTGAAAAATTCCAGCAAAGTGAAGCCGGTCAAAAACTGTTGAGCTCCATGAAACGCAAAGGTATCGTCGGTTTAGGTTACCTGCACAATGGTATGAAGCAAATCTCTGCTTCCAAACCCTTGCGTGTTCCTGCTGATGCGAATGGCCTGAAATTCCGCATCATGCCTTCTGACGTTCTGTCTGCTCAGTTCGAGGCTGTAAATGCTGTTCCGTTGAAAAAGCCGTTCTCTGAAGTATTTACACTGCTGCAAACCAAGGCCATCGACGGTCAGGAAAACACATGGTCCAACATCTATTCCAAGAAATTCTTCGAAGTTCAGGAATATATCACAGCCTCTGACCACGGTCTGCTGGACTACCTGGTTGTAACGTCTACTGAATTCTGGGACGGCCTGCCGGGTGACGTTCGCGATGAAGTTAAAAAAGCGATGGATGAAGCCATTGCATTTGGTAACAAAATTGCGGGTGAAAAAGCCATTAGCGACCGTAAAGCGATTGAAGAATCCGGTCGTTCTAAAGTTATCGACCTAACTGATGCTGAGCGTCAGCAGTGGGTTGAAGCTATGAAGCCTGTATGGGCGAAATTCGAAGGTGATGTCGGTAAAGACCTCCTCGACGCTGCAATTGCAGCCAATAACTAAGCTGTCTGCTAAAAAAACACCCCTCAAAATACTTCGGTTTTTTGAGGGGTGTTTCCTTAACTACCTTTACCATTAACATAAACAATTATTTAGGGCATTGTGATGGTTGCAAAATTAACACGCAATTTAGAAGAAGGGGTTCTAAGCTTTTTGCTTGTGACCATGACCCTTCTCGTATTTGTCGAAGTTGTCCTGCGTTTCGGCTTTAACACCGGTATTCACTGGGTACAGGAAGTTACCTTGCATACGTCTGCCTGGTTTGTCCTGTTCGGTATTTCCTATGGCGTCAAAGTGGGTGCACACATCGGGGTTGATGCGGTCGTTCGCCTTCTCACACCAGAAGTCAAACGCATCGTCAGTATTGTAGCCGTTCTGCTTTGCCTGCTTTATTGCGGGTTAATTATGTACGGTAGCTGGATTTATCTTGAAAAGGTCTACAGCATCGGTTTGGCGATGGAAGACACTCCCACCCCCGGCATTTTACAAGCCATCATCCCCGAACATATGATGTGGGATGTTTTCAAAATCGACGAAGAAGACCCACTTCTTCCTATGTGGTTTGCCCATGGCCCTCTTTTAATTGGCTTTATTCTGCTGACAATCCGCTTTTTGGATGTCTTGAAGAAACTCATCACAGGTGAATGGATGGAAATGCATATGGCTGACGAAGCGAAAGAAGCACTCGAAGAAGCCGGTGTCAGCACCGATGTTAAAATGCATGACGAAGCTGAGGAGACCAAATAATGACCATTGCATTCCTTTTCGTCACTCTGTTTGGCTGCATGTTCTTGGGTATGCCGATCGCAATTGCGTTAGGTTTATCTTCCGTAAGTACGATTTTATTGTTCTCTGATGACTCTTTGGCTTCCATTGCACTGAAACTGTTTGAAGCCCTTTCCGAACACTATACCCTGCTTGCAATCCCGTTCTTTATTCTGTCTTCCGCTTTTCTTTCTACAGGTGGTGTTGCCAAGCGTTTGATCCGCTTTGCCATCGCTATCGTCGGTCACATTAAGGGTGGCTTGGCTATGGCATCCGTTCTTGCCTGTATGTTATTTGCTGCTGTTTCCGGGTCCAGCCCTGCAACAGTTGCCGCCATCGGATCCATCGTCATCGCCGGTATGGTCAAATCCGGATATCCTGAAAAATTCGGCGCAGGCGTTATCGCCAATGCCGGAACCTTGGGTATCTTGATCCCGCCATCAATCGTGATGTTGGTTTATTCTGCGGCAACAGAAGTCTCTGCCTCTAAAATGTTCATGGCCGGTTTTATCCCCGGTATCATGATGGGCCTGATTTTGATGATCGCAATTTACATTGCAGCCCGCGTGATGAACCTGCCGTCACAGCCCTTCCCCGGCCTGAAAGAACTGTTCAATTCAATGATCAGTGCAATGGGCGGTATTATGTTGATCGTCATCGTTCTGGGTTCCATTTACGGTGGGATTGCCTCACCGACCGAGGCCGCTGCCGTTTCTGCTGTTTATGCTTTCTTCGTTTCCGTTTTCGTTTATCGCGACATGGGACCGTTAAAAGAAAAAGCATGGAAGAACGAAGGTGAAAATGGTCTGCTGCTTGCTGGACGTGCAATCATGCAATCCATTATTGCACTCCCCAAATGCATCAATGACCCGGATATCCGTAAAGTCCTCGTTGATGCAACCAAAGTATCCATTATGCTGCTGTTCATCATCGCCAATGCCATGTTGTTCGCACACGTCCTGACCACAGAACGTATCCCGCACCATATTGCTGAATATATCGTCGGCTGGGGCTTGCCGTGGTGGGGTTTCCTGATTGTGGTTAACCTGTTGTTGCTGGCTGCCGGTAACTTTATGGAACCCAGTGCCATTATCCTCATCATGGCCCCCATCCTGTTCCCTATCGCCATACAATTGGGGATCGATCCGATCCACCTCGGTATCATCATGGTGGTCAACATGGAAATCGGTATGATTACGCCGCCTGTTGGACTGAACCTGTTCGTTACCGCAGGGATTACGGGCCATTCTATCGGCTGGGCGGTCAAAGCGGCCTTACCGTGGCTGTCCTTGCTACTCCTCTTCCTGATCCTGATTACTTACATTCCGCAGATCTCACTCTTCCTGCCGGAATTCTTCGATCAACTTCAGGGATACAAATAAGACTCTCTTCGACATCGGAGTCTCCCCTGGGCCGCTTTGGTAGCGGCCCAGGATCCCATATAACCCTCGTCAATCTGACGGGGGTTATTGCTTTTTTAAATATCTTGCGATATCCGGCCTACGGAAAGTTTTCCGAGTATGGAGCACCAATCAAAAACCAAAAAGGCCCCGCATCTGCGAGGCCTTTGTCTTCTATCCTTTTTTCAGGTTTTCCCTTTTTTCTGCACTATGATGCCGCTTTGGCGAGCCTGCGTCGATCACGCAAGGAACGGACAGTTTTTCGTCCATCCCCAGTTGGTTGATAAAAGGTTGTGATTTCCTTTTGCGCGTCCAACCAAATCGCCAAGGCTTTATTATCACCAGCTTTAATATCAAAGGCATCAAAGCCGCAACGATGCATCAAAAAGACCTGATCACGCAGAACATCCCCAATCGCGCGAATTTCACCATCAAACCCATGACGTTCGCGCAACAGGCGGGCATAACTGTAAGCCCGTCCATCTGTAAAAGCCGGGAAGGTTAAAGCAATCACCTGAAAGAACGCAAGATCATCAACAATCTGATCCGGGTTTTCATCGCTTTTCAAAACAATCCCTAAGGCATCGCTACGTTTAAGAAGAGTTTCACGATCATTTTTCCATCGTGTTAAAGAAATGATGATATCGCCCTTGGGCAGATCATCTTCATCTTGAACGAAGGTCCATTTATCTTCGATAACCAAATTGTTTTTAACGAGTGCCATAGAGAGCCTCCTTAAACGGCGTGTCACCGACACGGTTATAAGCATCAAGGAATATTTCTTCACTGTTTTCACGCAAAGACAGATAAGTATTGATCACCTTTTCCACCGCATCAACGATTTCATCAGTTGAGAAACCTGCCCCCAGAATTTTACCGATTTTAGCATTTTCATCTGCTCGACCACCCAAGGTGATCTGGTAGAATTCCTGACCTTTTTTATCAACGCCTAAAATACCGATATGGCCAACATGGTGATGGGTACAGGCATTGATACAGCCGGAAATCTTAATCTGGATTTTACCAATATCATGCTGACGATCCAATTCACCGAACCGTTCGCTGATACGTTGCGCCAACGGAATGGAACGTGAATTCGCCAACGCACAGTAATCCAGACCCGGACACGCGATTAAATCCGTGATCAAACCTGAATTTGGCGTTGCCAAACCTTGTTCCTTCAGCCCTTGCCACAAGGCATAAAGGTCAGAACGTTTCACATGGGCCAGAACAAGGTTTTGCTCATGCGTAGAACGAATTTCACCGAAACTGAACTTGTCAGCCATATCTGCCAATGCATCCATTTGAACATGCGAGATATCACCGGGAATGCCACCAATTGGCTTCAGGGAAATATTCGCAATGGCATAACCCTGCTGCTTATGCTCACGCACATTATTTTGTACCCAATAGGCAAACTCAGGATCATTGCCAACTTTCTCTGCAAATTCCGGGCTTAAGCTCGGTAATTTTTCAAAAGCAGGCGGGGCAAAATAGCTCCGCAAGCTGTCGATTTCCTCGCTAGAAACTTGCAAAGCACCATCACGGATTTGCTCCCATTCTTTCTCAACCAGATTGCCGAATGTCTCCGCACCGATTTCATGAACAAGAATTTTAACACGCGCTTTATATTTGTTATCGCGGCGACCAAACTGGTTATAAACGCGCAAGATCGCTTCCAGATAAGACAACAGGTCTTCTTTTGGCAAAAACTCGCAAATGGTTTTTCCAACCATCGGTGTGCGGCCCAAACCGCCACCGACCATCACTTCGAAACCAAGTTCACCTTGATCATCCCGACGAATGCGCAAGCCAATATCATGTACCGCAACCGCCGCACGATCTGTCGGCGAACCGGTAACGGCCATCTTAAATTTACGCGGTAAATAGGTAAATTCTGGATGCATGGTCGACCATTGACGGATCAATTCACACCACGGACGCGGATCTTCCAATTCATCAAAAGAGGCACCAGCATACTGATCCGTTGTTGTGTTGCGGATACAGTTACCACTGGTTTGAATGGCATGCATCTGAACTTTAGACAGATCATTCAAAATATCAGGGATATCGACAAGCTTAGGCCAGTTGAACTGGATATTCTGGCGTGTCGTAAAGTGTCCGTATCCTTTATCGTAATTCCGCGCGACATAGGCAAACTGGCGCAATTGTGTACTGTTGAATGTCCCATACGGAATGGCAACTCGCAGCATGTAGGCATGCAACTGCAAGTAAACGCCGTTCATCAGGCGCAGTGGGCGGAATTCTTCTTCACTCAGTTCGCCACTCAGGCGGCGGTTGACCTGATCGCGAAACTGCGCGACACGTTCGTCCACCAGTTGTTGATCGTAATCATCATACTTATACATTATCGTTATTCCTAGTTTTACTGTGCCTGATAACCAAGATCGGGGCGGACCGATGGACCCTTGGTTCGAATCATTTCACGGTAACGCACAGGGATCAAACCACCTTCGCCGTCCTCTACTTCAATTAAGTAAGGACCAACAACAATCAACTGATTCTCTGAACTGGAGGCTTGCTTCAGCAAAGTCTCACCTTTTTCAACATCATTCATTGTTGTCGCCTGATTGATGTTGGTATGCCATTCTCCGCTGGCGTTATAAAAAACAGCAAGCCCATTATCCAGGCGGTTCGCTGTAATGACTTGTAGGGACATAATCAAAAGCCTCAGTTTGTCTTGTTTCCTGCCATGCTATACCACAGCTTTACAAACTATATGAGCGCATTTTACTAATTAGTCAATATTTTTTGTTATTTATTTTTTATATACATTTTTTTTACGTTAAATCGTCAACTTACCGTTTAGTAAACATCTCCCTTGATTCCAAAGTCATTTTATTAGAACCTACACTCATACCCTTAAGGAATAATACGAAGGACCAAAGTTTCGTGCAGCCCATTTACGTGTATCTTATCGATGATGATCAAGACCTGTTGGATTATCTTGAAACTGCAATGACATCCGACGAACGGCAGGTAATTACCTTCTCGTCTGCCCAGTCCTTCCTCTCGCAGATAGAAAACGTAAATCCTGCTGGCTGTATCGTTTTAGATGTCAATATGCCGGAAATGGATGGACTGGAACTTCAAGCAAAACTCAATGAAATGAAATTTGCACTGCCCATTATTTTTCTGACAGCACATGCCGAAGTCCCGATGGCCGTCAAAGCAATGCAAGCAGGGGCTGTCGACTTTATTCAAAAACCCGTCCAACCCGAAGAACTCATCAACTGTATTTCGCGCGTCATTGACACCCCGCAAACAAAATTACCCAGCGCCGAAGAAACTGACGAAATCAAAAAGACGATTGCTGGACTTACCCCGCGTGAACGTGAAGTTATGACATTGATCGTCAAAGGGGCGTCTAACAAAGAAGCAGCACAATCTTTAGACATCAGCCCGCGCACTGTTGAAATTTACCGTGCAACCGTCATGCGCAAAATGGACTCTGCGAACCTGCCTGATCTGGTTCGCAAAGCCATCGCAATCGGAATGTAATATGCGACATCTCTTGACCTTGTTCTGTGCCTTGTTGCTTTTCAGCACAAGCGCCCTTGCAGAACGAGATGATAAAGATAAAACGGTCTTGCTGACCATTCATTTTCCACCCTATGTAATCGAAGATAATAATTCTCAACTCAGCGGTTTTGATGTCGATGTTGCTCACGAAGCGTTTCGACGAATGAACGAACCGCTAGAAATTAAAATCGTTCCTTGGCGACGGGCTTTGGCTTCTGCCGAACAAGGCGCTGTTAGCGGCGTACTCACCTGCAGTCCCCGACAAACCTTTCTTATGTCTGATCCCATAAGTACGGCGACGGATGCTTTATTTCTCCATGCCGATCATGATTTTAAGAATTACCCGATTACCTCAATTAAAGATTTAATTAAATATCCAAACCTTAAAATTGGCGGCGTTGCCGGATATCGTCAATTAAAGCTCCTGGATCAATATGATTTACCTTACGACATATCACCGGAAGACAGCACCGCTTTTAAAAAGCTGTTTGCCGGACGGATCAATGTTTTTCTTACCATCAAGGAATTTGGCGAATATACGCTTCAACAATTGCAACTGTCTCGCCTGATCAAAATCATTCCCATACGCAGCAAGCAATATCATATCTGCTTCAGTAAAGCGCGCCCCGGCGTAAACACTCTTGTCGAGCGCTTCAATAAAGCGCTGAACGCAATGAGAACTGACGGAACCTACCAAGCCATCCATGACAGATACAAATAATCGCTGTTTTCTTACCATATCACTTGACATACCCCCCTCTTAAATGCCATTTCACGCTGTCTGATTGGACGATATTAGACCTTCCTTGGAATTCAAGAAAAGAGACGAGCGAAAGATGCATCCCTATCGCACACATAAATGTAATGAGCTGCGCGCAGAAAACGCAGGTGACGTTGTCCGCCTTTCCGGCTGGATCCATTCCAAACGCGATCACGGCAACCTGCTGTTTATTGATTTGCGCGACCACTACGGTATGACCCAGTGCGTCATCGATATTTCTTCCGACCTCTTCAAAATCGCAGAAGAAGCGCGTGTAGAAAGCGTTCTCACCGTGACAGGCAAAGTCGTGAAACGCACGGCTGAAACCGTTAACCCGGAAATGCCGACAGGTGAAATTGAAATTTATATGGACGAAGTCGTCCTCGAATCTGCTTGTGCGGTTCTGCCCATGCAAGTTGCCGGCAACGAAGAAGCCGGGGAAGAAATTCGCTTACGTCACCGTTTCCTTGATTTGCGCCGTGAACAACTGCACAACAACATCAAGCTGCGCTCCAACGTTATTTCTGAAATCCGCCGCCTGATGACGGCTCAGGATTTCATGGAAATTCAAACACCGATCCTGACGGCTTCTTCCCCGGAAGGTGCACGTGATTATTTGGTCCCAGCGCGTAACCACCCGGGCAAATTCTATGCCCTGCCACAAGCCCCACAACAGTTTAAACAATTGTTGATGGTCTCCGGCTTTGACCGTTATTTCCAAATTGCGCCCTGCTTCCGTGATGAAGATGCCCGTGCAGACCGTTCACCGGGTGAATTCTACCAGCTCGACTTCGAAATGGCTTATGCGACACAAGAAGACGTCTTTGCCGCGATCGAACCCGTCATGCATGAAATCTTCACCAAGTTCGGCAATGGTCGCGATGTAACCCCGCTGCCTTTCCCGCGCATCCCTTACAAAGAGTCCATGCTGAAATACGGCTGTGACAAACCTGATCTGCGTAACCCGATCCTCATCGCCGATGTGACCGAAGCGTTCCGCGATTCAGGTTTCGGTTTGTTTGCTAAACTGGTGGCGGCAGGTAACGTTGTACGCGCCATTCCGGCACCGGGTGCAGCATCACGTCCGCGCAGCTTCTTCGACAAGCTCAATAACTGGGCACGTGACGAAGGCAAAGGTGGTCTCGGCTACATCGCAATTGACGAAGATGGCAACGGCAAAGGCCCAATTGCAAAAAATCTGGATGACGACCGCGTTAAATCCATTTTGGAAACCTGCGGTCTGGGTAATGGCGACGCTGTCTTCTTTGCCTGTGGCAGTGAACATGACGCAGCCAGCTTTGCCGGCGTTGTGCGCACCCGCGTTTGTGACGAACTGGATCTGCTGGAACAAAATAAATTCAAATTCTGCTGGGTTGTTGACTTCCCGATGTACGAGTTGAACGAAGATACCGGCAAAATCGATTTCTCCCACAACCCGTTCTCCATGCCCCAAGGCGGTATGGAAGCCCTAGAAAGTCAAGAACCGCTGGATATTCTGGCATGGCAATACGACATCGTTTGTAACGGGATCGAATTGTCATCCGGTGCCATTCGTAACCACAAACCGGAAATCATGTACAAAGCCTTCGGTTTGGCAGGCTATGAAGCAGAAGTCGTGGAAAAAGAATTCGGCGGCATGCTGCGTGCATTCAAATTTGGCGCCCCACCTCACGGTGGTTGTGCACCGGGTATTGACCGTATGGTCATGCTGTTGGCTGATGAACCGAACATTCGTGAGGTTATCGCCTTCCCGATGAACCAACGCGCCGAAGACCTTCTGATGCAAGCACCGAGCGAAGTTTCCATCGAACAACTGCGTGAGCTGCACATCAAGCTGAACCTTCCAAAGGAAAAAGTGAAGGTCGAAAAAAGCAGCGAAGCTGAAAAAGAAGCTGAATAATCAGCTTTTATAAAAATCAAATGAAGAACGCGGTTCCCAATACTGGGAGCCGCGTTTTTTCATGCCAACAAAAAGAAAACTATGCCGAGTAAATCCCCCCTTATCTTAGTCAGCCTGATCTTTATTCTTTCAGGTTGCGCCGCACCGCCTGCCTTACAAATTCTCAGTCTCGCCTTGGATGGTATCTCTTACATTGCCACAGATAAAACCTTGGCAGATCATGGCTTGTCAGCCGTCACACAAAAAGATTGCAAGTTGTTACGTAGCCTGCAAGATCAAGAAATCTGCCAAAAAGAGAGGCTCAAGACTCAACAAGAAACATCAAAGGATGACGCTAAGCTCGTCGCTGCAAAACCGAGCGAACCAGCGGTACAGTGATCGGTCGCTTTTCAGATAGAGCAAAACGGTCAATTTCCTGAACCAGCTCACGCGCTTGGGCAAAGGAACGTTCCATACGTGTCAGCATATAAGCAATCACATCGCGTTCGACTTTGACCTGCCTATCACTGAATAACTTCACCAATACCGCTTCCATAAGCGCATCGTCAGGCTGCCCGATTTCCACCACTGGCACAGCCCCAAACCGAGATTTAAGATCGGGTAAGGTAATCCTCCATGCGCTTGGCGGTTTCTTTGCCGTCAACAAAAGGGTGGCTTCATTTTCTTTGGCGTAGTTATAAAGATGGAATAACGCCTGTTGATGATCTTCAACCCATTGATCAACATCTTCCAACACACCTGCTTTGGCCCCTTGCATCACCTGATAAGGGTCCAGTGACAGTTTCGCATTAATCGCCCCTGTGGCTTGGCGAAACACCTCTGCCAGATGGGTTTTTCCGCAACCGGCTTCACCATAGATCACCACAAAAGGGGCGGGCCAATCCGGCCAACGGTCCAGCCATGCGACCGCCTGCGCGTTTGACGCACTCACCAGAAAATCCTCCCCCGACATAGAGGGACGATAATCAAATTCCAAAGGAAGCTGGGGCGAACTGGACACAATTTACCATCTATTTTCTTATTTCGACATGTCGCCTGTATAAAGCGCACTTTTCATATATTGGGCAAGTCCAAAACGCACCAATACCCCAATAACAGCTGCGACCGGAACCGCCAACATAACCCCGGTAAATCCGGCAAGCGACCCGCCGGCCAGCAAAGCAAAGATGACCCACACCGGATGTAATCCCACTTTTTCACCAACCAGTTTAGGCGTTAAAAAGTTTCCTTCAATCATTTGCCCAATCGCAAAGACACCACCAACCATCGCAATATCCATCCAATTATCAAACTGGACCAAGGCAATTGCAATCGAGACCCCCAGCCCCAATATGGAACCGAAATAGGGAATGAACGAGATTAAGCCCGCCCCCAGTCCCACCAAAAGACCAAATTCCAATCCAAGAACGGACAGACCCGCAGCATAAAAAACACCCAAAATCAGACAGACACTGGCCTGACCGCGCACAAAGCCCGCCAACGTTTGATCCACAAGGCGAAACTGATCGCGTATCACATCGGCATGTTTGCGCGGTAGCCAATGATCAATTCGTGCCACCATCACATCCCAATCGCGCAGCAGATAAAAGGTCACCAAGGGTGTCAAAACCAGAATAGAGACAATATCAACCAAAGCGACACCGCCACTGATGACCTGCTTAAGAACTTGCCCCAAAACACCCAAGCCCTGTTTTGCAAAGCTGGCAATTGTTGTTCCCAATTCCTTAAGGTCACGTTCACTCACACCTGCAAAAATTTCTTTAATCAATGGTTCCGCCAAATTGCGCACATAATCCATATATTCAGGAACCCGGCTGGCAAACCCGATTATCTGAGTTGCCAAAACCGGCAGTAGAGTCGACAAAACACCAATTGTTAAAATAAAAAAACAAACCGTAATAACACTGGTTGCAACCAAGCGTGACAGTCCCCATTTTTCCAAACGATCCGCCAGGGGATCGACGAAATAGGCAACGGCCATACCAGCCACAAACGGCGTCAGAACGTCACTAAGAATATAAAGCAATAGGATAAAAGTTAATAAACCTATCCCCCATATTCTCAACTGTTTTGATGCGTTCATATCAATCCCCGTTTGCCTGTGAAATGGTTTGTCCCCATTGATATAAATATATCAGACCGGATAAGATCGTCGTCAAGGCCGTCATATAGACGAGTCCCTCAATAAGAAAGACCCCATTTTCTATTTCCAAACCATAAACACCCAGCACAGTCGCAACCAGCACAATCTGGACAGTGGTATTCACCTTGGAACTAAAATTCGGCGACATCCGTAAATTTCGGGTTAGTAATTCTATCAAAGCAGCACCAATCACAATGGCAACATCACGAAACACGACCATAATCACCAGCCAAAGTGGCAACAAATCCTGTACACCCAAAATAACGAAAGCACTGACCAATAATAATTTATCTGCAATAGGATCCAGATAAGACCCTATGGTACTTTGTGCTTTCATGATCTTGGCGAGATAACCGTCCACACCATCGCTGATCCCGGCGATAATAAACAGCCAGAATGCGGTTTTAATCTCGTGCTCCAAGACAAGCCAAACCATAAAAGGCACTGCAAATACGCGCCCTAAGGTAATGACATTTGGTATATTCAGCCAGACCTGACGGCTCACGAACGGTTCCCCTCACCCAAATTCAAAAGAGACCAGCTTTCGCCGTTTAGGGTCAGGTCCAAATCAACTTGGCGCAAGGAACCGATCAATTGATCCAGTTTGCCGATGAAATGTAAATTGATTTGCACAGTATCACGCGCTAGCAAAGCCAACTCGACGCGACGCACAACAGCAACCTTTTCCAGACGTTCCTTCACAGTCAACCATTCAGCCAATCCTTTGATTGCCAGATTGACTGGTAAAACGTCCATTTGCCCAAACTTTAATAAATTATCGCGTTTCCAACTTTCCTGAACAATGTCTGAAACTTCCTCGGCAAGACGTGCAAGAAACGCATTTGCACTTTCACCTTCTTTTGCCGCCAACCCCAATAAGGTCGCACGCCCTTCATAAGCGGACCCAATCCGGTTCACAATTAAATCAACACTATTGGGCAAACCTTCACTATCACGCCCCGTTACCGATAAATGTGCAATCACAACGCTTGGGACTTCATATCGTTGTGTCATCGTCATCAAGGCATCGCGATCCCCTGCCAATGCCTGTTCTGGGCTTACCCCGGAAATGTCGGCTAAATCCCCTAAAGGTAGTGCCAAGGGAACCAGACCGTTCTGTGTTTGCTGATTGCTCCAAACATCACGCCACGGGTTTGGATTCTCCCATAAGGATAAACGCGTTCCATCTTCAAACAAAGGCAGGACCAAAACCGGTTTACTGATGGTCTCTGCAAAAGAAATACCCCGAGCCTTCAAAAGGTTACGAATGGCATCCTCTTTAAAATGATACGTATAAGTTGCCAAGTAACGCACAGATGACGTTTTTTCACCATTTACAATGAAATCACGAATATATTGCGCACGTTGACTTGGCTCCACCCAGGGTAATAAATCACGATCAGCCTTCATGGTCAGTCGCTTCAGCAAAATATCAAAAGCACGGCCTTCGCCTTCGCGCATGGCTTCTTGGCGGGCCAATGTCACATTTTTAGCGGTCACATCTACGTAGACACCTTTAACTTCAAAGACATCATCCGCTTGTGCCCCCCCTATATTGAGGACAAACAATCCCATCCAGAAACCAAACAGGATAATCGTGCGCATTTTTTCAATCATAACCGCCCCTTGATGGAAATTTATTCACATTTGTTTTGCCCTGTTTTCGTCCTGGATGCAAGAATTGGCTACTTAAGCCACTTTGACATTAATTTTTAACAATTAAAAACTTGATATTCGCACCGCACAATATCAATATTGCAATGCAGCACGAAAGTGTTCTCACTATAAAAAAAACTGCCGAGGCATCCCCCCTCATCATGTGTTAAGGAGTTAATTCCATGAGAATGAGTGTAAGCCCAAAAGAGATTGCAGAATACCTCGTCAACGAATTCGGTCATCAAAAAGCCATTGAGGAATGTCATTATCACATGAACCGCTGCATTGATCCTGAAACATCGGGTGTTTGGCATAATATCGGTGCTGCCCTTAACGGCATGCGGCCTGCGCAACAGCACAATTAAAAGAATCACGAAGAAATCTCGTTTTCTTCATTGCAAACTGGCTGTAATTCAGTATGTTCGGGGCGTTCAACATAGTGTATGTTGAACGCTCTTTTCATATGGTTTTAGTGAAGGTTGGGTCATGGCTGATCAAAAGGGTCTCACCTATAAAGATGCAGGTGTCGATATTGATGCGGGTAACGATTTGGTCGATGAGATCAAACCGCTGGCAAAATCTACCAAACGTGCAGGCGTCATGGACGGATTGGGCGGTTTCGGTGCTTTCTTCGATTTGCGCGCCGCTGGCTATCAGGACCCTATCCTTGTTTCCGGTACAGACGGTGTCGGTACAAAATTGAAAGTCGCTATTCTTGCTGACAAACACGACACAGTTGGAATCGACCTTGTCGCCATGTGCGTCAACGATCTGGTTGTTCAAGGTGCAGAACCGCTGTTGTTCCTTGATTATTACGCGACAGGCAAACTTGATGTTTCTGCCGGGCGCGATATCATCAAAGGCATCGCAGAAGGCTGCATTCAAGCAGGTGCGGCCCTGATCGGTGGCGAAACGGCTGAAATGCCGGGTATGTACAGCGAAGGCGATTACGATCTCGCTGGTTTCTGCGTTGGTGCGGTTGAACGTGGCGAAGAATTGACCGGGGCCAATGTAAAAGAAGGCGACGTGGTTCTCGGCCTTGCCTCCAACGGTTTACATTCCAACGGTTTCTCATTGGTACGCCGCGTGGTTGAGGCCGCTGGACTGGATTATGCAGCCCCTGCCCCGTTTGATAGTGATCGCAGCCTGGCCGAAGCTTTGCTGGATCCTACAAAAATTTATGTCAAAAGTACACTTGCCGCCATTAAATACGGTGGTGTAAACGCACTGGCCCATATCACCGGTGGTGGTTTGGTTGAAAATATCCCACGCGTTTTACCCGATGGTCTCGGTGTCGACATTGATGCATCCAGTTGGAAATTACCCGCTGTTTTCTCTTGGCTGGCAAAAGCTGGCGGCATTGCAAACCATGAACTGGCCCGTACCTTTAACTGCGGGATCGGCATGTGCGTTATTGTTGATGCAGATAAAGCAGATGCCTTAACTAAGGTCCTACAAGACGGCGGCGAAAATGTGACGACAATCGGCTGCGTCGTCAAACGCGATTCAGGGGAACTTGTCAACATCAGTGGTATCGAGACATGGCAAAGCTAAAAGTCGCCGTTTTAATCTCAGGCAGCGGCAGTAACCTGCAAGCCCTCATTGACATGTGTGCAAAAGACGATGCCCCGGCACAAATCACCCGTGTCATTTCCAATGTAGAAAACGCATATGGATTGGAACGGGCAAAACAGGCTGACATCAAAACCACAGTAATTGACCATAAAAAATATAGTGGTCGTGAAGCTTTTGAAGAAGCCCTTCATCAGGTTCTAGATAGTGATAAAGTCGATCTCATCTGTCTTGCTGGGTTCATGCGCCTGCTGACCGATGGCTTTGTGCAAAAATGGCGGGATCGTTTGATCAATATTCACCCGGCTTTACTTCCTTCGTTCAAAGGATTGCACACCCATGAACGCGCCATTGAAGCCGGTGTCAAATTTCATGGGGCGACCGTACATTATGTTCGCCCGGCAATGGACGAAGGCCCCATCATTGTACAAGCCGCCGTTCCAGTGCTGCCCGGTGACAGCGCAGATGATCTTGGTGCACGTGTACTGGAACAAGAACACAGAATTTATCCACTGGCTCTGAAACTGATTGCGGAACGCAAGGTCCGTGTTTCCGGTGAAAAGGTCATCTATAATGGTGTGGAAAATCTGGACACGGCCTCTATTAATCCATCGGCCTGAATAAAAAATAACCAATAAAAAATAACGAATAAAAAATCCCTTGTTCAAATAAACGAACAAGGGATTTTTTTATGCCTGTCCCCTTTGCACGCTCAAAACAAGCATGCAAAGGGGGATATTTTCTTTATGCTTTCGCTTCGTCGCGCAATTCCACACGACGAATTTTTCCAGAAATTGTTTTCGGCAAAGCATCGCGGAATTCGATTTCACGCGGGTACTTATAAGGCGCTGTCAAGTTTTTGACGAAATCCTGAATTTCTTTTTCCAGTTCGTCAGACCCTTCATACCCAGCCGCCAACGTGACATAAGCTTTCACGATCTCGCCGCGCATTTCATCGGGTTTTGCCACAACAGCAGACTCAGCAACTGCCGGATGCTCTATCAATGCGCTTTCCACCTCGAACGGGCTGATGCGGTAACCAGACGACGTGATCACATCATCAGAACGACCAACGAACCAGATATAGCCATCCTTATCGCGTGTTGCCGTGTCACCGGTATAATACCAACCATTGCTGAAACATTTTGCATTGGCTGCTTCATCTTTAAAATACCCTTTGAACAAACCGTACGGATATTGCTCCGTCATTTTAACAGCGATATGGCCAACAGTGTCGTCGGCAACGATATTGCCGTCATCATCAACCACATCAACCGTCAAACCAGGAACAGGTTTCCCCATAGAACCGGGGCGAATTTCCATTCCTTTATAGTTCGCAACGATATTAACCGTTTCGGTTTGACCATAACCATCATAAACATCACAACCTGTTGCCTGTTTCCATGTGCGCATGACTTCCGGGTTCAACGGCTCGCCCGCACCGATGCAATGTTTCAGACTGTCAAGGTTATAGGGGGACAGGTCCATTTGGGCAAACACACGATAAACCGTCGGCGGTGCACAGAAAGATGTCACATTCAAACGTTCGATTAATTTCAGGTGGAAGTCACCATCAAAACGACCATCCCCATCATAAAGAACAATCGTTGCGCCCATCAGCATCGGTGGGAACAGCATGCCCCACGCGGCTTTGGCCCAACCGGTATCCGTCAATGTCCAATGAACATCACCATCTTGCAAATCCATCCAGTATTTGCCGGTAATAGCATGCGCCAACCCATAGGAATAATCGCGTGGGACCATTTTCGGCATAGACGTTGTACCGGATGTAAAATAAATCAACATCATGTCGTCGGCACCTGTCGGTTCCACATCATCACGTGACAATTCATCAGAATTTTCAGCACATAATGTTTCGAAATTCACCCAACCGTCGCGGTCTTCACCGATAATAATCAAATGTTCTAGCGTCGGGCATTTTTCTTTGATCTCTTCAATTTTTTCGGCATGTTCCGCCGTGACAATCGCCAACTTGGCACCTGCACGATTAATGCGGTATTCCAAATCATGCGCGGTCAACAGGTTTGTCCCCGGCATAGACACCACGCCGACCTTCATCGCACCGACCAGCACTTCGTACCATGCAGGGATACGGGCAATTACGACACAGGCAAAGTCTCCTTTTTTACAGCCCAATGAGCGCAAGCCATTAGCAAAGCGGTTCGCTTTTGCGTTAAGTTTTGCGTAAGTGTGTTCTTCCATCTGTTCGCCATCACGGCTTACAGCAATGTAGGCAACTTTATTCGGCTCGTCCTTGGCGCGTTTTTCAACCAAATCGAACGCAAAATTATAATTGCTCGGGATCTCCAACGAGAACTCGTTACGCATTGCCTGATAGACATCACTCATTGCTTTTTCTCCTAATTTGAGTTGCCATGCGCGGCAGTGTAACGCAGTTTTTGAATCATAATGTTAAAAATTGTAAAGGGATTTAGGCTGGACTCGTCGTTCCATACCCAAACAGTTTTGACCCCCTACATATATTACATTAACCATTTGATTTTTATATATTTATTTATACAAACCTATACTGTTTTTTGTTCATCTCACAAACATTTTTTTTCAACTGCTTGCCCACTTTTTCATCAAAAACAATCAAACCGATGCTTTTTTAATAAGACTCCGTATTTTTGCGTATCATTTATCAGGGTTTCTAGGTACGCTCTTTACGACTTACGCATATCATCAAGGAACGATTCAACTTCCTGATTGAGCTTACTGCTCTGATCATCGATACTGGAAACACCTTCTAAAACTTCGCTGACCTTTTCATCATTATTTTTAATCGCATCCGCCACATCGACCACACGCTCAGAAATCGTGTTCACATGGGTTGCCGTGTTTTGCACAGTTCGACTAATTTCTGCTGTTGCTGCACTTTGTTCTTCAACAGCCGCCGCAATCCCGGCAGATAATTGATCAATATCGGAAATAATGGTGGTGATTTGTGCGTTTGCTTCGACAGCTTCGGAAATTTCGTTCTGAATATTGCCAATCAGTTCGGAAATATTATCGATCGCCGAAGCGGTTTGATTTGCGAGGTTTTTCACCTCACTTGCCACCACAGCAAAGCCTTTACCGGCCTCGCCAGCACGTGAGGCTTCGATCGTTGCGTTCAGGGCCAGCAAATTGGTCTGTTCGGCAATAGTGTTGATCAAACCGATAACACTTTCGATTTTTTCAGAACCCTCTTTCAAACGTTCAATATTGCTATTTAGGTTGGCCGCACGGCTAACCGCCTCATTCGCCACTTGTGAACTATTGGCAACCTGTCCACTGATTTCGGTTATGGAACGTGACAATTCCTCGGTATTGGCTGCAACCGAGGAAATATCCTGCGTCATCACTTGCGAGGCTTGCGTCACTTCCTGAGTTTCAGACAAAGTGTGTCGTGAAATTTCATTCATCGAAACCGCCTTGTTGCGGATATCCCCCAGCGATTCAGACAGAATGGACAGCGATTGCCCCACGGCCTTATCAAAATCGTCCGCCAATTTCTGGGCCTGTGCTTTCTTTTCTTCTTCAGCACGTTTTTGCTGTTCTTCCTGCGCTTTTTTCAATTCGTCCGCTTCACGCAAACCATTTCGCAACAACGCAAGAGCCGAACCCATCATGCTGATTTCATCACTGCCATTGCGATTGACCCGTGTCGTCAGATCCCCACGAGCAATTTGTTGCATGCCCCGGACCAAAATCATCAAACGTTTAACCAAGTTGCGCAAGACGTAGAACCAACCAACAAGGATCACCACCAAAATGGAAATCACTGTCACAATCACCAGTGCAATCATGGTCTTTTGTGCGGATACCTGATTTTGCGCGACGGCCTTATCCATATCATTTTTCAAATCGGCAACAATTTTGTCAACCTCAACCGACAAAGCACTTGAAACATCACGCGCCTGATTAAGCAGGGCATCGCTTTCAAAGCGTAATTTCAGTTGTTCCCGGCGCAATTTTAAAATGTTGTTCGTGGCATCGCCTTTGCTGCCTAAAGTCAGAAGTTCCTGAAATAATTTTTCAAGTTCTCCAACATCTTGGGTTTGCGCCATCACAGACAAGGGGCTTGCCATAGATGCAATCGATTGCAAAAAACCATCTTCAACTTTTTGCAAGCTTTCTGCCGTTTCGCTTTGCGATCCTTCCAGCAACATACCGATCAAAAGGTTTGCACCACTTTTAAAACCAAGAACGGCTTTCAAAAACTTGGTAACTTCCAGCGGGGCCATTTCCAATTCGGTTGTTTCCAGATCAACCTCTTGCCCCGCCTTGACCTTTTCTAAAACTTCCTCAATATAAGCCAGCCATTTTTCAGAAATATCCAGCATACTGATATTGACTCCACTGGTCATGGGGTCGAGTTTTTTCTGGGAAATTTCGCGCAAGGAAGTTAAATTTTTCCCCAATTCATTACGCCGTGCCTCCATCTGCTGCATTTGGCGCACAATTTCGTTCATACGCGTGACCAGCGGCGGGATTTGCTGTAATTTCGCCTGTAAGGCTTCGGCCTGCTTTTTGTCTTTTAACAGGGGGGCTAGCGAGTTCACCCCTTGATTAGCATCCTTGATTGTTTTCTCAATCGTATCCATATGGGTTTGGCGTTCTTCGTCGGTAGATGCCGAACTCAGCAACGGGGCCGAAGCCACCAACTGTGATGTCTGGTTTGCCAAAATCAACGAAGATATAATCACCGGGACCTTTTTTTCACTGATCGCATTTTGCGTTTCGCTCAGTTGATTAAGCCCATTCCAACTGACAAAACTGACCAGAACGCAAAGAAGGCCAACACTTCCAAAAGCAAGTAACAGTCTTTTACCAATGCCAAAGCCGATTTCTCGATCAAGATTCAAGTCGTCATTTGCCACGCTTTGAATCGATGTGCCCGTTTTATTCATGCCCAAGTACCCATAGTTACACGATAAATTTTAATTCGTTTTTATCGTGATAGATTACAGCGCAGGTTGTCCTCAGGAAATCCGCATCATTGGGTAGCATTTTTACGTAAAATAACGTAGGGCCCGGTTGACCGACATCATTTCATTTCTCACCCGACATCGTTATTGCTTCTTCAACTCAATTTTAACATCAGGAGCATTTTTATGAACGTTTTTCGCTTGGCAATCACAGAAGATAATAAAATCATGAGTGTTGAAGGTGACCTAGAGCTGGGCCAAGCCCCCAATGGCATTACTATTCATGAAATTTATAATTGCCCTGAAGAAGCACAGATTGAAGACGCTGCCTATCTCCTGTCCAAAGGACCGCTAAAAGAAGGCATGTTCCGCCACAACTTCGCTGACCTTGCTTCCGGTGGCGCGTCCTGCTGTGGTGCGTGTAGCTAATAATCACATTAAATATAAAAGCGGCGTATCCATTAGGAACGCCGCTTTTATATATTTAAGCTTCGTTTGAAAGCTTCTGCGCAAATTGCGCTAAATATCTTATCCCCACAATGGCACGACTGCCATACCAGCTTGTCATTTCACCATCGATAATATGGAGTTTATCAGCGGGAATATCAAATTCTTTGCTGAATTCATCCAAATGATGTTGCTTAAACAGAAAGGGTTCGCTGGAAAAGAGGATGGCGTCAACCTCATCTAATATACCGCTTTCAAGATTAATTTCAGGATAACGGATCTCTGCGGTTTGCGGCTGACTGATCATGTGGGCGGTGCGTAGCGCTTGAGAGATATAAGTCTCGCCCGCCACCGTCATCCACGGATCTTTCCAGATAAAATAAAGAACATTTTTTTCTTCCCGTCCTTGTGCCGTCAACTGGGCGTGGGTCAAGGCAGCCTGAAAATCTGAAATCAGGCGGGCGGCTTCCCCCTTTTTATTAAAAATATTCCCGATCAAGCTGAATAGATCAATATTGTCACTTGGTGTATTGGGGTGAGTGACAACAATATGAGGGATAAACTCAGCCAGTTCATCAACCAGTTCTTTGGGGTTTTCATCCACATTGACGATCAGGTGCGTGGCATTCAACGCTTTGACCTTATCCATATTAACCTGCTTGGTCCCGCCAATGCTTCGGACCTGCTTGACCTGATCTTTGGGGTGGACACAAAAAACAGTGCGCCCAACGACCTGCGCGCCAAGGCCCATATCAAACAGCAATTCCGTAATACTGGGAACCAGCGAGATAATACGGGCATCCTGACTGGTCTGATGACTTTGTCCGATTGCATCTATAAACATGGAAAGAATACCGTCTCGTTAATCAACGATTTTAAAAAGTTTATCGAATTTGGAAAGATCGAACATACGTCGAACCATCGGCTTGGCCCCGGAAATGGTGAGCTGAATACCTTTGCTTGAGGCTTGTTCATACAGTTCAATCATCATGCCGAGGCCTGAGGAATCGATATAGTCAAACTCATGCACATCCAAAATCCATTCTTTTTTATCGGATGTTGCCATTGCTTTGGTAATTTCAAGGATCTTATGACGCGAAGACGCCTTGATATTGCCGTAAAATGCAACCCGTTTGACATCGTTTTCATCGATGAGAGAATATTCCATTTGCCACCCTTGATTGATTATTTTGTTTATCAAGGTAGCCAGACTACTGAGAACAGCTTTCTTTGGCAAGTCTCCAGACTATATGTATTTACAGGAACGCCGCTTATAATCGCTTGTGCAGGTAGTCGGTTACAGATACCGATTACCGAAAGAAAAAAACAGGAAGGAAGCTGCAAGAAGACAAGTAAATTGGTAGGTGTCACCGATTATTGTAAACAAAACTTAAAAAATAATATAATTTCGAGGCTGCCCCCGGAATTCTCGTAGGCAAGTAATTCGGTAACTGTCCCCCGAACTAACTCATAACTGTCCCCCGAACTAACTCACGAACTAACTCAACTCGGCCCCGAACTCCAACTCCGTCCCCCGAACTCTCCCGAACTGTCCCTTCGAACTGTCCCTTAAAGGATAAGACATCCTACCCATTTTGTGGTCGCAAACAAATTCCACAGAAACAAAACGACCACCTTGACAATGTTCTTTGTATGTTCTATTTATAATCTCAGTCAACAGGATAAGTGTGAGCAAAGCATTTATCCTGTTTTCTTTTGCCGAGCCCGGCACGCAATTTCCTGCGTGCCGGGCTTTTTTGTGCCTAAACGAAAGGAACATTCAATGTTTGAATTTCTCAATGATGTTGCCAACGAGGTTGGAAATTTCTTCTCTGTCGATAGCGGCGTCACACCGCAAACACCAATGTCGTCTCCCGATGCCATAAAAACAGGAACTGCCTTATCAGACCTAGGGTTCTTTGGATCAAAAGGAGAAAGTGAATTTTCTCTGCCCAATAACGTCAAAGCATTTCAGGATGCCAATGGCTTAAAAGTGGATGGGGTCATTAATCCAGGTGGACCGACGGAAAACGCCATTTCTAAGGCGTTACAGCAAAAAAGCATATCTACATCCAATCCGCTTGAAGCATCCCAAAGTGAGTTGCCTTCCCATGTGACGGTGAGCAAACCGGTAGGCTCAAACACTGACCAAGAGTCTTGGACAGCCAGTGCGACTTTCGGTCCACAACCGACAAAAGCTCCCCCTTCTTTGAAAAGCAAGATCGACCCGCTCACAGGGCTACCCGATCCACTCGCTTCTGCTCCAAAAGGCAAAATGCCGAGCGAAAAACAGTGGAAAGAGGTTGCCAATATGCAAAGGCAAAAAGCACAAAGGGCTATTATCCCTCAAGGCGACACTGTGCAAGCCCGCCTGCAATCCATGATGTCGCACCCTGATTATGCCATAAAAAAAGACCCGGCATTGGTGAAACATATTCAGGGTGAATTTGAACGGGCTTATCCAGGTCAGGTTCAATATGACGAAACGGGCAAAATGATCCAACCTAAACCTGTGATCAATCCCGGCGAGGTGAAGGCCTTTCATCCTGATGCTGAGCAGCAAGTTCATACCTATACAGTTTCTGATGATTCAGAAAAAAACTCTCCAGCCTCTTCATATAAAGATGAAAGGCCGACTATTAATGATGCAGACAAACGCATTGAAAATATATTAAATGACGAAAATGCACGCTTTGATATTAAAGACAACCCAAATGCATCTGATAAAGCACCTTGGTATGAAAGCGTGGATGCAGGTAAAACTTCTGTCGCCTCATACTGTAAAATTATCGAGGAAGAAGCAAGACGGCAAGGGGTTGATCCTGATCTGGTGAAGGCAATTGTCTTTGCAGAGAATGCACGAGGTCATTATTTCGGTGCCGCTCATGCCGCTGAAGGGTTTGGCTTATCAAAAACTATTTTACCAATGAATATTGATCCTAAAATTTGGGGGAAACTCGGCATAGACGAGAAGACGGCATTTGATCCTCAAACTAACGTGAAAGCTGGTGTTTCACTAATTAAACGGATCGCCACCAGATTAGACAATCCAACCCCTTCTAAAATCGCTTCAATTTGGAATTATACAGGACGAGAAAATACTAATGACTTTGGGGCTTATGTTGATAGGATATATCGAGAAAAGAAGTGGGAATAGGAAATGATACTACTTAAAAGAATAGCTCAGCTTTATTCAATCGGCGTTTTATTTGGCTGTTTATTGATCGCAACTATTCTCATTCAAAGTGATGGCTTAGAACCCTCAGGCGTATGTGAAATTGTTAGTGGAACAGAGGGGCTATTGCCCCTCAACCCTAATGAAGGCGGAATTCATATATATTCCTGCAATCCTGACTTTTTGTCAGCATTTCTCTATGCCTGTCTGGCCGGGATAATTTTTACCCCCCTTCTTATCCTGTTGTCTGTGGGTAAAAAGCTTATTTCCCGAAAGTAAGTTAGACAATCTTCAAGCCAAGACTTTGGACCCGTTCCCTAAAAGTGGAGAGCACCTTCTCCGTTTAGGCGGCCTTCATTTCGAATTGCATTGGACTGATATTTCCTAAATATGAATGTCGGCGTTTCGGATTGTAGAACCTGTTAATATATCCAAACAAGGCTTTTTCGGCCTGTTCTCGTGTTTGCAATTTCATTCTCCAGATTAATTCAGCTTTCAAAGATTTGAAGAATGTCTCAACAGCGGCATTATCATAACAATTACCTTTGCCTGACATAGAAGCCTTGAAGCCATGTTTTCTGAGCAATTTCTGATAGTCGTGCGAGCAATATTGACTTCCACGATCTGAATGGAAGATCACGCCTTCAGGCGGTTGACGTAAAGCGATCGCCCGTTGTAGGGCATCAATCACCAGTTTGCGTTTTAAGCGTTTACTTGTCGCCCAACCAATGACACGGCGGGAATAAAGATCAATCACAACGGCCAAGTACAGCCAGCCCTCTGCTGTCTTGATATAACTGATATCCCCAGCCCATTTTTGGTTTGGCCCTGAGGTCGTGAAGTCACCATCCAACAGGTTTGGAGCGACATTGAAATTATGATCACTATCCGTCGTCTTCTTGAAGGTATGCGTACGTATCACTCTGATATTATTGTCTTTCATCAAACGGGCGACACGTTTTTCACTGACTGTAAAGCCAAGGTCACGCAACTCATCCGTCATGCGTTCACGCCCATAGGATTGGTAATTTTCTTTATGAATAGTGCGAATATTGGTCAACAAAGTCAGGTCTTTGCGTTGTCGTTCAGACATGGGACGTTTACGCCAATCGTAATAACCACTGGGGCTGACATTGAAGGCTTTACAAAGCAAATTCAGCGGATGTTCGACTTTCTTTTTATCAATGAATTTAAACCTCATCGCTTTTGGCTCGCAAAGAATTCCGTTGCCTTTTTTAGAATTTGCCGTTCCGTCCGCTTCGCGAGCCCTCTCCTCCTTGAGAATACGGTTCTCCTTGCGAAGGCGGGCAAGCCCTTGTGAAGGTCGTCGTGTGGGCCTGACATTAAATCATCATGCTTATGCTGGGCGACCCATTTATTTAAAGTGGGGGAGTTCGGTGGACCGGGGAGTTCGGCGGAGTTCGGGGGATCGGAGTTCGGGGGACACAGTTCGGGGGACAGTTACCGATTTAGTTCGGTTAGTTCGGGGGACAGTTACCGATCTTTTGGTTTTGGTCCGGGCTTTTTAGGCAACAAAGGGCGTCCAAGTTGTTTCTCTAGTTTTGTTCCAACGCTTCCGCAGCTTCCAGCCATTCCATTTCGGCTTCTTCCAATTGGGTGTTGATCTCGCCGAGTTGGATTTGCAGGGCTTGCAGCTTATCGCTCGGCCCTTCGTAAATCTTGGGGTCAGCGAGTTTAGCTTCCAGTTTTTCTTTTTCCTGCGTGTACTTTTCAACACGCTTTTCTGCCTCTTTGGCTTTTTTGCGCAAAGGGGCTTGGGCGGCGCGTTGGGCGGCACGATCTTGACGGCTGGCCTTTTTTTGATTGGCCGCGCTGTTTTGATCTGTATTCGCGTTGTTTTTCTTGTCGCCGCGACGCGCTTCGATCAATTGGCGTTTATATTCCGCCAAATCCCCATCAAAATCTTTACAGTCACCTTTTTCGACAATCCACAGGCGATCACAGGTCAATTCCAGCAGGTGCGGGTCGTGAGAAACAATCACAACCGCCCCGTCATAGGTATTGATGGCTTGCACAAGGGCTTCGCGGGAATCTACATCCAAATGGTTGGTCGGTTCGTCCAAAAACATAATGTGCGGGGCTTCAAAGCTCATCAGGGCAAACAGCAAGCGCGCTTTTTCGCCACCGGACAGTTTTTCAATTTTACTATCCGCTCTGTTGCCTTCAAACCCGAAACGGCCGAGTTGTGCACGGACTTTGGATTCCACTGCATCCGGCATCAAGGCAGCCATATGGTCAAACGGTGTTTTTTGTACGTTTAGCTCATCTGTTTGGTGCTGGGCGAAATAACCAACTTTTAACTTACTGGATTTGCGCAAGCTCCCTTCCATTGGCGCAAGGCGGTTGGCCAGCAGTTTAACCAATGTGGATTTACCATTACCGTTGGCCCCTAAAAGGGCGATACGGTCATCCATATCAATGCGTAAAGACAGTTTCTTCAGGATCGGTTTATTTTCTTCATACCCGACATCGACCTCTTCCATCGCGATTAAGGGCGAAGACAGCGGTTCTGGGTCCGGGAAATCAAAGGTATAGGTCTTTTCTTCCAGTACCGATGCAATTGGTTCCATCTTTTCCAGCATTTTCACGCGGCTTTGCGCCTGCTTGGCCTTGCTGGCCTTGGCACGGAAACGATCAACGAAGCTTTGCAAGTGTTTGCGCTGAGCCATCTGCTTGGATTGCGCCTTGACTTGCAGGGCGAGCTTTTCCCGGCGCGTTTTTTCAAACGTATCGTAATTGCCGCCATAACGCGTGAGCTTGCAATGTTCCAGATGAATAATCTCGTCCACCACAGTATTTAGCAAAGCACGTTCGTGGCTGATCACCAAAATAGTGCCGGGATATCTTTTTAAATAATCTTCCAACCACATGACGGCTTCAAGGTCCAAGTGGTTGGTCGGTTCATCCAGCAGTAACAAATCTGGTTGGGCAAACAAGGCGGCAGCCAAGGCGACACGCATTTGCCAACCACCGGAAAAATCACTACAGGGGCGTAACTGGGCGTCATGGTCAAACCCCAGACCATTCAGGATCGTGGCCGCGCGTGCCGGGGCGCTATGGGCATCAATATCGGCAAGACGGGCATGGATTTCACCGATACGGTGCGGGTCTGTGCAGGTGTCGGCCTCTGCCAACAGGCTTTCGCGTTCCCCATCAGCCTTTAACACGGTGTCGAGCAATGAATCACTCCCGGTTGGTGCTTCCTGTGCGACTCGTCCCACGCGGGCGCGTTTTTGTACGCTCAGGCTTCCATCATCCGGTGAAAGCTCTTCTAGAATAAGTTTAAACAAAGTGGATTTGCCCGTGCCGTTCTTGCCGACAAGGCCTACCTTGTGACCTGCCGGAACGACAACAGTTGCCTGTTCAAACAGGATGCGCCCGCCAATGCGGTATGTCAGATCATTTATATGTAACATAGCGGCGCTTTTAGCACATTTTTTGAGCATTTCATCATGAAAGATGAAAAACATAATTGTGCAGTTGCAAATTGCGTTTTGACACTGTATAAGGCGCCCACTTTGTCGCTGGGTATCCGTCCCGGTGACTTCACAGAGATTTTACAGACAAAGGGGTTTCCCTATTATGGCTATCGAACGTACACTGTCCATCATCAAACCGGACGCAACTCGCCGCAACCTGACGGGTCAAATCGTCGCTCGTTTTGAAGAAAAAGGCCTGCGCGTCGTTGCTTCCAAGCGCATCCAACTGACTCAAAAACAAGCTGAAGGCTTCTACGCTGTGCATAAAGAGCGTTCTTTCTTCGGTGAACTGGTTGAATACATGATCTCCGAACCGGTTGTTGTACAGGTTCTGGAAGGCGAAAACGCCATCCTCGCTAACCGCGAAATCATGGGTGCAACAAACCCCGCGAACGCAGAAGAAGGCACAATCCGTAAAGATTTCGCCATCGACGTTCAAGAAAACTCCGTACATGGCTCTGATGCTCCGGAAACGGCTAAAGAAGAAATCGCATACTTCTTCTCTGCATGTGAGATCGTCGGCTAATCTGATATCCTCAGATCGCAAACGAATAAAAAGCGGTGCTTCCTTTATGGGAAGCACCGCTTTTTTGTTTGGGTCAGTCATATAATTTTGAGACAGACCTCAATGTCACAAAGTTAAGACATTATTTTTTAAATTTTTTCGAAAATTCAACACGTCACTTACATTGACTTTCTTCAATATTAGTGATATTTCATTTACATTAGCAATGGAGATTTTATGTCCTAATTAGGAAGGGAACCACACGTGTTCCCTCTGCAAAAAAACACTTCTAGGTCTTATTTCCCTACTTTTTTAAAGTAGGAAACGTTTTTTTGCGCTTTCATTCTTACTTTTTCTGGCTCAGGTATCCCCTGCCACATAATGAAAGATATTCCTATGAAAAAGGACTATTCTCAATTCCTGCCGTCTACTCAGCAAAAAGATACTCCAAAATATGAACGAAACCCATTAAACACGCTTGGTTGGCAACCCTTTTTTCTGCAACAGGTTACACTAGAAACCTTACAAAAAAATACTCCCGCTCGTATTATCGAAGTACATCGTGGTCATCTTCATATTCAAGGCGAACACATTGATCAACTGATCCCCTTTGTCCCCAATGTTACCATTGGTGACTGGATATTGTATGATGAAGAAGCCCAACAAATCCGTCAGGTTTTAGATCGCAAAAGCCTCCTTCAAAGACGGGCTCCCGGCACAGACAGGCAACAACAATTGATTGCCGCCAACATCGAGACCGCGTTTATCGTAACCTCTTGTAATCACGACTTTAACATTGCCAGACTTGAACGCTATATCGCACTTGCTTTTGAGGCTGAAATCACGCCTGTCATTGTACTGACGAAAACAGATCTTTGCGAAAACCCTGCCCTTTACATTGAAAAAGCGGCGGAAATTTCTAAAAAAGTTTTTGTTGTACCTCTCAATGCTTGCGGACATGAACCAAAGGAACGGCTTGCTGATTGGTGTAAAACCGGACAAACCGTTGCCTTCTTGGGATCTTCCGGTGTGGGAAAATCTACCTTGGTGAACGCACTTCAAGGCAAGATCACAGTCGAAACACAAAACATCCGGGAAAATGATAGCGAGTTCGGGGGACAGTTACCGAATTATTGGAAGTAATTCGGTAACTGTCCCCCGAACTTTTAGGTGATGATCTGGCCGGAACATCTCGGATGTTGGTTTGTATTTTTTATCAAAATACTCCAACATTTCCCGGCAAACATTGTCGTTCGCACTATAGGTAAGTTTCAAGTTTTTTCCCGTCCACCACGCTGGTTTCGGCTGACTTGTATCATGTGCTTTAAGATGAACAGGAATCAAACCCGCAAACATAAAAACAAATAAAGAGATGATTAATTTCATTTTTTCACTTCCCCCCCCTTAAGCCTTTTTCTCCCAGCCGCCGTTGTCGGTTTGTTGCCAGTAGGTCAAGGCATGTTCGGCCTCTTTATAGGTCTTCCACTGCGCGCGCGCATTTTGGACGGCTTGATCGCTGCGTCCGTCAAAGACGACAAAGCAACGTTCAAAGCTGGGTAAATCGGTCCGATCCGCCCCGTCACACAAGAAAAGAAAAGTCGCCTCGTTCGGGTTTTCCGCATCCGGGGTAATCCAGATTGGCTGTTGGCCTGCATGTCCGTCTTTTGCGGTCCCGTGCGGCAACCAGCTGTCTGGTTGGTAGGTCCAAAGATCGTTGGCCAAGGCTTC
The DNA here is from genome assembly GCF_050058155.1 of Terasakiella sp. 4MB5A. GTDB lineage: Bacteria > Pseudomonadota > Alphaproteobacteria > Rhodospirillales > Terasakiellaceae > Terasakiella > Terasakiella halodenitrificans. The sequence continues at coordinate 2,886,094 of NZ_CP188815.1, forward strand.
TGCCCGTTCGCTGGAGCCGACTTGCACGACGGCGCGTTTTCCCACCTGCAGGGTTTTTTCCAGCAGTTTGGGCAAAGCCTGTTCCAAAGAGAACTTTGTCAGGTGGTAAAACGCAATATCCGTCACGAGCCTTCAGACCTTATCCTTCAAAATATTTTGCAACCAGCTTATCCAGCAAGCGCACCCCATAACCTGTGCCACCGCGCGGCACGGTCGGACGGTCTTTCGTAGACCAGGCCATACCGGCAATATCGATATGCGCCCATGTGGTGTCCTTGACAAAACGTTGCAGGAATTTTGCCGCCGTGATCGATCCACCGAAACGTCCGCCGACATTTTTCATATCGGCGATTTGAGAATTGATCAACTCGTCATAGGCGCTATCCATCGGGAAAGGCCAGACTTTTTCCCCGGTTTCATCACCGGCTTTTCTCAGTTTTTCTGCCAGATCGTCATCATTGGCAAACACACCTGCACGTTCTTGGCCCAGCGACACCAAAATCGCCCCGGTCAAGGTTGCCAGATTGATGATGGTCTTCGGTTCAAATTCCTGCTGGGTATAGGTCAAGGCATCCGCCAGCACAAGGCGGCCTTCTGCATCCGTGTTGATAACCTCAATCGTTTGACCATCCATAGAGGTCACCACATCACCGGGACGTTGTGCGTTGCCATCGGGCATATTTTCCACGAGACCGATCACCCCGACCACATTGACGTTGGCTTTGCGCCCTGCCAAGGCTTTCATGGCACCGGTGACAGCACCTGCACCGCCCATGTCCCATTTCATATCTTCCATACCGGCAGCGGGTTTAATGCTGATCCCGCCAGTATCAAACGTCACGCCCTTACCCACCAAGGCAAGTTGTACAGATTTGGCTTTGCGTCCACCATTTTGCAGCCCGTTCCAGCGCATGGTGACCAAACGGGATTCGCGGCGACTGCCTTGACCGACACCCAACAGGGCATTCATGCCAAGCTTGGCCATTTCCGCTTCGCCCAGCACATTGACCTCGACGCCCAATTCTACCAATTCGCGGCAGATATCGGCAAAACTATCCGGGTATAAAACATTGGCCGGTTCCGATACCAGATCACGGGTCAGGAAAATTCCTTCGGCAATTTTTTCAAGTTCTTCAAAAGCATTACGCGCGCGCCCGCCACTTGGTGTCATGATCTTCAAGGCGCGGATTGACGGTTTTTTATCGTCTTCTTCCTTGGTGCGGTATTTATCGAAACGATAAGATCGCAGCAACGCCCCATAAGCGATATGGGCCGCATGTTCCCAAACGCGGGCGTCGGCCTCTTCAACCGCATCAAAGGCAATGCTGACGGTGCGCGGTTGTTGTGCGCCCAACACACGGTAAATCGTTCCACCCAATTTTTCAGATTCCAGCAAATCCAGTGCCTTGGGTTTGCCTGCACCGATCAAAAGAATGCGTTCCAGCTTTGTCCCGCCAGGGGCCAAAACAGAAACCACTTCGCCCAATTTTCCTTTGAATTTTGCAATTTTCGCTGCACGGGAAAGCGCACCATCGATCTGTTTATCAATCGCTGTGGCACTTTCCGACAGATCCCCGCCATCAAAGCCAATAACCACAAGAACACCCGTCTCCGGCAAGCCCGGTTTCGTGAACGAAATTTTCATAAAATCCTCACTTCATTGCATTTGTTTTGCACAGGTTAGCCGGAAGTTTGCCCAAGGAAAACCATAAAAAATATAAGTTTATATATTTTTAAAAAAGAAATACGGAAAAATAGAGTGAAATGAAACCTATTTAAACCGTAAAGGGACACGTTTTCGCCCCCATGCTCCGCCTGGCCCCTCAAAGCGCCCTGCACATTTTGTCCCACACGACAGGCAATGCCCATCGTGATCCAATCGCCATTCAGACAATTCATACCAATCACGCTTGATCAAAACCTCGCCACAGTTATGGCAATAGGTCGTGTCGCCTTCTTCATGGTGAACATTGCCCGTATAGGCATATCGCACCCCATTGGCAAGAGCAATGTCACGCGCACGTATCAGGCTTTGGGCCGGGGTACGCGGCTTATTCTGCATTTTCCAGTCCGGGTGAAAGGCGCTGAAATGCATGGGCACTTCCACCCCCAGTTCACGCACTACCCACTTGGTCATGTCATCAATTTCATCTGCACCGTCATTTTCACCGGGGATCAAAAGATCGGTGATTTCAAACCAGACATTCGTTTGATGTTTCAGATAGACCAAGGTTTCCAGAACATCATCCAAATGGGCACTGCATAATCTATGATAAAAATCTTCGCGAAACGATTTTAAATCCACATTTGCCGCATCCATATGGGTGAAGAATTCCTTGCGGGCCTCTGCATGAATATAACCAGCAGTCACCGCCACCGTCTTGATACCCTGTGCGCGGCACGCCTTTGCCACATCGACAGCATATTCTAAAAAAATCACCGGGTCATTATAGGTAAATGCCACCGATTTGCATTTGGCCTGCACACAGGCGCGTGCAATCATTTCCGGTGTTGCCTCTGCCTGTAACTTGTCAAATTCACGCGATTTGGAAATATCCCAATTCTGACAAAACTTGCACGTCAGATTACACCCCGCCGTTCCAAATGATAAAACAGGTGTGCCGGGATAAAAATGATTGAGAGGCTTTTTTTCAATCGGGTCAATGCAAAAGCCACTGGATCGGCCATAGGTGGTCAAGACCATCTGCCCATCTTCGTTCGCGCGCACGAAACACAGACCACGTTGCCCCGACTTTATTTTACAATCGCGCGGGCACAAATCGCATTGAATGCGACCATCTTCAAGTTGATGCCAATATCGTCCATAATGAACCATCTATGCAGTATATAACGAGACCGTCTGCTTAGAAAATCATTTCGTCTTCGTCGCCACCGGTGGAAATGACGATTTCGCCGGAATCTGCCAATTGTTTGGCAATAACGACGACTTCGGCTTGGGCCTCATCCACATCGCGCAGACGCACAGGTCCCATTGCTTCCATGTCTTCACGCATCATTTTACCAGCCCGTTCCGACATATTTTCAAAGAACAAGTCTTTAACGGACTCCGCCCCACCCTTCAAGGCCAAGGCCAGCTTGTCTTTTTCAACCGTACGCAACAAAACCTGAATACCAGCTTTATCAACACGAACCAAATCATCAAACGTAAACATCAAAGCCTTGATACGTTCTGCTGATTCACGATTACGTTCTTCCAAAGAAGTAATGAAGCGATTTTCCGTATTACGGTCCAAATTGTTAAAGATATCTGCCATCAATTCGTGCGTATCACGGCGTTGCGTGCGTGCAAGGTTGGTCATGAATTCTGAGCGCAAGGTCTTTTCAACGCTGTCGAGAACTTCTTTTTGGACCGCCTCCATACGCAGCAAACGCATGATGACTTCCATCGCATAGTTTTCGGGCAAAAGCGATAAAACACGGGCCGCATGATCTGGTCTGATCTTTGACAAAACAACGGCAATCGTCTGCGGATATTCGTTTTTAAAATAATTGGCAAGAACAGCTTCATGAACGTTATCCAGCTTGTCCCACATGGTCCGACCGGCCGGACCACGAATTTCTTCCATAATCCCGGCAACACGATCTTTGGGCAAAGCTTTACGTAACAAACGTTCCGTACTATCAAATGTCCCGACCAATGAGCCGGCAGAAGAAAGCTGATCAGCAAATTCGACGAACAAACGTTCTATGACAGTGGAACTTACAGAACCTAAGCCCGCCATGATTTGAGAGAGTTCACGAATTTCTTCGTTATCCATCATCTCAAATAATTTACCCGAATGGTCTTCTCCCAGAGAAAGCATGAAAATCGCTGCTTTTTCTTGTCCAGTCAGGCTACGATAATCATCTTTAACTCTTGCCATTATATTTCAATCAAAGATTTTTAGGTTTCAATACTATGTTCTAAAACCCATTTCTAAAAACAATGTATTTCAATTATATATACTCCCTATTTCAATAAAATCCTATAAGTTTTCCCTCTTGATAAAACCTCGCCCAAAACGAGATAAGGACATATGATGATAAACTAAGTTAGACAGACGAAAACGATAAGGTCCACCTCTGCAAACCTCTTGTTCAATAAAAGGCTATGCCTAGTTTTTATGCAGAGCCATTCGAATTCGTCCATATTTTGTGCGGTGCAGCATGTCCCGTTTTGGACCTAAGCATGCTTAGACAAGCCGTTTCTCTACATTTTTCACATTTGGCACGGTTCGTGAATATCAGAGTTTGATTTTTGGCAACGGCGCCAAAAAAACATTCTAAATGAATAACAGCAACGTCGCTGGCGCTCTTCCCAGACTTTGGGAAGATGTTGTCATGCGGCGTTTTTTGTTGAAAGAGCGCGTTGTCTTCACATGCCTTTTTAATCATTTCCCTCTTCATTGGCGAGAAGCAGCAAACCTCTTTTTGACAAACTGATTTCAATTATTATTAGAGGATCTCAACCATGTCTTATATCGCACCTGCCGAGTTTGCGACCAAAATGGTCGATGCAGGCGAATCAAAGATTTTTATGTCAACGAAAGACACGCTGATTCGTGCCTATATGGCCGGCGCCATTCTTGCGCTCGCTGCCGCTTTTGCAGTCACCGTCGCCGTAAACACCGGGCAATTTCTCATTGGGGCTTTGCTTTTCCCGGTTGGCTTTTGTACGCTTTACCTGCTTGGCTTTGACCTTTTGACAGGTGTTTTCACCTTATGCCCGCTTGCCCTGCTTGATAAACGCCCTGGAGTGACCGTTGGCGGTATCTTGCGCAACTGGGGCCTCGTATTTATCGGTAATTTCGGCGGAGCCTTCACCGTTGCTGTTTTTATGGCCATTATCTTCACCACGGGTTTTAGCGAAGCCCCAAATGCCATTGGTCAGAAAATCGGCATCATCGGCGAGGCCCGCACCGTTGGCTATGCCGAACACGGTTTTGCCGGAATGCTCACCCTGTTCGTGCGTGCTGTAATGTGTAACTGGATGGTTTCCACAGGCGTTGTTGCGGCAATGATGTCCACCTCTGTCTCCGGTAAAGTCATCGCGATGTGGATGCCGATTTTGGTGTTCTTTTATCTTGGTTTCGAACATTCCATCGTCAACATGTTCCTGTTTCCGTCCGGTTTATTGTTAGGTGGTAATTTCACCATCATGGACTATTTGATCTGGAACGAAATTCCGACCGTCATTGGCAACCTTGTCGGCGGCGTGACCTTTGTTGGCGGTATGATTTACGCCACGCACTATAAAACGTCTCCAAAACGCAACGCTGGTGTCACACCTTCTGCGAAAGCCCCAGCTGAATAGTCCCTTGTCCTGAAGCCCGGCTCATCTGTCGGGCTTCGCCTTTTAAAAGGTGTGCCATGCCCAAAGGAACATCCGTCAAACAATCCTTATCCGTCAGTATCGGACAATATTCCACAGCGGGTCGCAAACCGACCAATCAGGATTTTCATGGCGCCCTCATTCCTGAAGGTCAGGAACTTGCCCTCAAGGGCATTACGTTAGCACTTGCCGATGGCATCAGCAGCAGTCCAATTTCTGCCGAAGCAAGTGAAACCATAATCAAGGCATTAATGTCGGACTATTATTGCACATCCGATGCATGGACGGTCAAGACCTCTGCCTCCCGCGTTATTTTGGCAACAAATTCATGGCTTTATTCCCAAAATAGAAACGCCCGCATTCATGACATGAACCGTGGACGCGCCTGTACTCTGGCCAGCCTCATTTTAAAAGGACACCACGCCCATGTTTTTCATGTCGGAGACAGTCGGGTCTGGCGCATAAGTCATAATTCCCTTGAACCTCTCACAGAAGATCATCGCATTGAAGTTTCTGAAACCGAAAGCTATCTAGGACGCTCTATTGGTTCCGGGGCACAGGTGGAAATTGACTACAGTGAACATCGTTTAAATGTTGGTGATATTTTTTTACTCAGTAGCGATGGTGTTCATGAATTTTGGCAACCTCAAGATGTTATTGAAACCATCCGCACATGTTCATCCTTACAGGATGCCGCCCAAAACATAGTCGAAGATTCTTTGAAAAAAGGCAGTGATGACAATCTCACTCTTCAAATTGTGCGGGTCGAGCACTTACCAGAAGAACATGACGGCGCAGGCTTGCTGGATGATACCCTAAACTTGCCACTGATCCCCCTCCCCAAAGCGGGTGATGTCATCGACGGTTTCGAGATCATTCGCCCTATTGTGTCATCTGCACGCAGCCATATTTTTCTAGCCCATGGCGAACACAAAACACCTGTCGTTTTAAAATTCCCCTCTGTCGATTTACAGGAAAGTCCGGATTACTTACGACGCTTTGTGATGGAGGAATGGATCTCAAGGCGTATTCAAAATCCACATGTTTTAGGTGCTGCACCCGCGCCGCAAACACGCAGTGCACTTTACACCATTACCCCTTTCATTGAAGGTCAAACTCTGCGCCAATGGATGAATGATAATCCCCACCCCCCTTTGCAATCTGTCCGCAATATTATCGGTCAGATTATTCAAGGATTAAGGGCGTTTCATCGTCGGGAAATGCTTCATCAGGATTTGCGTCCTGAAAACATTATGATCGATCATCAAGGAACCGTAAAAATCATTGATTTTGGCTCCACACGCGTTGCCGGTGTGCAAGAAGTGTCGCCGTTGTATATCGATCACGATATCTTAGGCACTGTGCAATATAGCGCCCCGGAATATTTCCTTGGTTATGGGGGGACACAAAATTCAGACTTATATTCCCTAGGCGTTATCACCTATGAGATGTTGACCGGGCACCTCCCTTATGGCGTAAAAACCGCCCACGTTAGAAATCGCAAAGACCTGCATAAACTCCGTTTCAGGTCAACGTTGGCGTCACAATCTCCCTTACCCGATTGGGTCGAGGCCACGTTGAATAAAGCCGTTCATCCCGACATAAATAGACGTTACCAATCTTTTTCCGAATTCCTCAGTGATTTGGAAAAACCAAGCGCCGATTTCAAAAGGCGTACTGCCATGCCCTTAATGGAAAGAAACCCTGTTCTTTTTTGGCAAAGTCTAACTCTTTTCTTCGCTCTGTGCTGTTTTCTCTTGTTGATATCTAAATTCTGACACAGCCAACATGAAAAAAAATCAGAGCTCTTTATCCCTTGCATCATAAGGAGAAATTTGATGTCACGCGCACTCGTTACCGAAAAAATAGTAGCAGCCAAACTCGCCAAAAACCTGACTTGGGCAAGTGTAGCCGAAGAAATTGGTCAATCCAAAGAATGGGTAACATGCGGCCTACTAGGCCAAATGGCAATGAATGAACAGGAAGCAGCCATCGCAGCACGTCTTTTCGACCTCAGTAATGAAGAAGCAAAATGGCTGACGGTTCCGCCTTATCGCGGGGCATTGGGACAAGAAGTCCCCACAGACGCGCTGCTTTATCGTTTTTACGAACTTATTCAGGTTTACGGCCCAGCCATGAAAGCCTTAATTGAAGAACAATTTGGTGACGGCATTATGTCGGCGATTGATTTTTCAATGGATATATCAAAAGAAGAAAATCCCGCAGGCGATCGTGTCGTCGTCACCTTGAATGGTAAATTTCTGCCATATAAACGTTATTAAATCGATTGGCACAAGCTTGCTTGATCAATCTCACAAGCTTGTGCCAAATATTTTCATTCAAAATTCTCTTATTTTTAAAGTTCTTATATTGAATTTAACAGAGAAAAAAGACATGCTGATCAAGATCAACAAACTTGTTTTTACACTTAGATACAAAGTGATATGATAAAAAAATTGTCATCTATACTTTTGCACTGGTGAAATACTCCTTACTTTATAGTAGAAAATACAATCAACTAAATGCAAACAATCAGAAAAATAAAAAACTTAAAATTATAATGAGAAACACTATATCGCGTTAAAAGGGTAAGCGCATAAAGTTGTTCAAGGCTGATAAATGATAAAAAAACTGCTTGTTATTGATGACGAACCCGACATTTGCCAATTTATTTGCGATGTGGCAGACGATATGGGCTTTTCGACAGCAAAAACATATAATTCGCTCGAATTTCCGTTGCTTTATTCCACTGACCTGGATTGTATCATTATGGACCTATCCATGCCCGATATGGATGGTATTGAGCTCATACGTTTTCTCGGTGACAATCAATGCAACGCAGACATAATCGTCGTCAGCGGTATGGATGAAAGCATTATTTCAACCGCAAACAGATTGGCCCGCGACCACGGCCTCAATGTTCTGGGGTCCCTCAGCAAACCCATTAAAATCACATCACTGGAAAATATCCTTTCACGCGTTTCATTACGTTCAATTGAAAAAAAAGCAATCTCATCTGCTGAAAACAACAAACAGGATCAATCGTTTCCGACTGTTGAAGAAATGCGCATGGCAATCCAAAACAAACAGATAAAACCTTTCTTCCAACCGCAAATTTCAACACATGATGATACACTGATCGCCTGCGAAGCCTTGGCCCGGTGGCATCACCCTGAAAAAGGCATTATCCCACCTTATCAATTCATCAATTTTGCTGAAGATAATCACCTGATCAACGATCTTACATTCTGTATGTTTGAACAGGTTTTAGAAGCACTGGCAGAATGGCAAAACAGTGGGATAAACATCGGCTGTTCCATCAATTTTTCCGCCCATTCCCTTTCCAATCTAGATTTACCCGACCTTCTGTTTGCCCAAGCACTTAAATACGGTATTTCGACTAGCTTCCTGACGATTGAAATAACAGAAAATGCTGTTCTGGAAGAAGGCAAAACATATCTTGATGTCCTCACCCGACTACGTATGAAAGGCTTTAAGCTTTCCATCGATGATTTTGGAACGGGTTATTCATCAATGAAGCATTTGCGCGACATTCCTTTTAACGAAGTCAAAATTGACCGTTCCTTCGTTATGAATGTGATGACAGAAGAAAGCGCCAAATCCATCGTGCAATCAACCACCGATTTGGCACATACTTTATCCATGTCGATCGTTTCCGAAGGTGTTGAAGACCTTGAAACCCTTAACTTTTTGAAAGAATTGGGAAGTGACCTGATCCAGGGATATTATTTTTCACCCCCACTTGCCCGCGATGACTTTCAGAATTGGGCACATCAATGGCAGAAAAATAAACAAAAATAGAACCGATATGAGGAGACACAATGTCATCGAAACTAACCTCAGGACTTCAAAAACAATATCTTCTCGTTCTTGCTGTTATCGGTTCTTTGGCTATTTTGGGCGCAGTCCTTCTCGAAGTGGTGGTCGTCAGTCAAGGCAAAGGGGCTGAAATCATCAACATTGCCGGGCGCCAGCGCATGTTGTCACAACGCATTGATCTTTATAGCAACCGCCTGTCACAGACAACCAGCCCTATCGAAAAGCAAGAAATCAAACAGAAACTTAACCAAGCTGTAAATCTGTTCAAAAGTTCGCATGACTACTTGCGACAAAATACAATATTAATCAACGCACCTGCTGAACTATCTGCTCTTTATAACCGTGCACCCCACCACATTGATCAGCATGTTTTACGACTGTTCAGCAGTATAGATCGCATGATGGCGCAATCAGAACATAATACGTCCATAGATCCAAGTCTCATCAGCCAAATTTCACTTTTATGCGAAACCCTGCTTCCAAAACTCGACCAGGTTGTTAGCATCCATCAAATCGACCAAGAAGAAAAAACAGCTAAACTGCGAACTTATCAATGGTTAAACTTGGTCATCTTGCTCAGTATTCTTATTTTATCTGCGATCTTCATCTTCCAGCGCATGCTCAATAAGCTACAAAGCCAAGTCGACAATATTGCCGAAGCTGAGGAACGATTTCGTTCGATTACTCATTCAGCAGAGATATCTGTTGTGGTCGCATCGGGTGAACATGGGTTAATCGAAGCGTGGAACCCAGCAGCTGAACGAACATTTGGGTACACCAGCGAAGAAGCCATCGGCCAACCCGTCTCGATATTAATGCCGGAACGTTATCGTGATAGGCATGATGAAAGCCTACACCATGCCTATCTTAATAAAGACCATACATTGATTGGTCATACGATCGAATTGGAAGCTTTGCATAAAGATGGGCACGAATTTCCAATTGAACTTTCGCTAGGTAGTTGGCAATCCAAAGGGCAAAAATATTTCAGCGCAATCATTCACAACATCACAGCACGTAAAAAAAACGAGCAAGAAAGAGAAAATCTTCGTCAACAGCTTATTACCGCAATCGAGTCTATGACCGAAGGGTTCGCCCTTTTCGATAAGGAAGATCGGTTGGTCATTTACAATTCTGTTTTTTGCGATTTTTACAAAAACCATGTCGACTCCATTCATGTTGGTCAAACCTTAGAAAACATCCTGCGTTCTGGCTTGAAAAACGGCAGTTTCCCAGAAGCTGTCGGACATGAAGAAGAATGGTTAGCAAAACGTATGAAGCAACATGTCAACCCAAGCGGACAGGTTGAACAACAGTTGCAAGATGGCAGGTGGCTGTCCATTAGTGAACACAAAACAAAAGATGGCGGGGTTGTCGGTGTACGCACAGACATCACCCAACGCCGCATGAGAGAGTCAGAATTACGCAAGTTAAAAATGGCAATTGAACAAAGCCGCAGTATCATACTGATTAGTGACGCAAATGGCGTTATTGAATATGCCAATCCCTATTTCACACAAATCACAGGCTATAGAAACGACGAAATCATTGGGCAAAGACCTAATTTCTTTACCCAAAGCCAGGAAAACAAACTCAAAGACGGCGACATCTGGAAAACAATTCTCAGCGGCAACGTCTGGCAGGGGCGAATTGAAAACTATAGAAAAGATGGAACCCTCTTTATCGAAGAAACCGTCATCACCCCTATTCGAGACGATAAAGGAAAGATCACGCATTTTCTGGCAATCCAAGACGACATCACGGAACAATTGCGTTTGGAAGATGTCATTAAAAAACAGCAAAAGTTAGAAGCCGTAGGACAGCTTGCTGGTGGATTAGCACATGATTTCAACAATTTGCTTGCCATTATCAGCGGCAATCTGGAACTATTGATTCGTTTGGTTGGTGATGATGAAAAAATACGTAAAAAAGTTGAAACGGCCCTGAAGGCCTCTAATCGCGGGGCTAAACTGACGAAGCAATTGCTGGGCTTTACCCGTCAATCGCCGACCTCAATTCAAACAGTAAATGTCAACAACATCATTACTGAAATTTCCCCCTTGCTGGAACATTCCCTTTCCAAATCAATCAAATTAAAACTTCTGTTATCAGACAATATTCATCTCGTTGATATCGACCCCGGCGATTTTGAAGACTGTCTGGTTAATCTGGCGGTTAATGCAAAGCACGCGATCTCCCATGATGGTGAATTATTGATTGAAACCACCAATATTGACAGCATTTTTGAACAGGAAAACCCACAAGATCGTTATGTTCAAATTACCGTGTCCGACAATGGGTACGGCATTCCAGCTGATATTCAAGATAAAATTTTTGAACCCTTCTTCAGCACAAAAGAAAAAGGACAGGGCACAGGACTTGGCCTTGCCATGGTCTTCGGATTTGTCCGTCGCTCAAGCGGCTATATCCGGGTTTATTCTGAAGAAGGTGTTGGCACATCCTTCAAAATCTTTCTCCCGCGCTCCATCAAAGATAAACAAGATGTCCCCTGCAGCCCAGATCAACTCAAAGAATTACCAGGTGGTAACGAACATATCCTCATCGTTGACGACGAAAAAGAACTGCTGGAACTTGCGAAAACCAACCTCGAACATGCAGGCTACCGTGTCACGGCAACAACCTCTGCCGACAATGCCATCAGCATCTTACAAAAACACCGCGACATAGACCTTCTTTTTTCAGATGTCATTATGCCCGGCAAAATTAACGGCTTCGATCTTGCTATTACGGCACAACAGGTCAGTCCCCGCACAAAAATACAACTGACATCCGGTTATACAGCACAAGCCGGTCAGGATTTAATAGAAGGCAACATTTTTGCAAAACAGTTGTATCAAAACCTTTTGTCCAAACCTTATAGTCAAGCGGCCCTGTTACAAACCGTGCGCCGTGTGCTTGATGCTGAAAGTCTGATAGAATGGACTGCATATTTAGACACAGGCATTCCCATGATTGATGACGACCACAAAATGCTGGTTGCTCTCCTCAACCGTCTTCATCAAGCTTGTCTATATAAAGAGGATGAAAAGATCTTCCATTCCATTCTAAAAGAACTGGCCCATTACACCGAATATCATTTCCAACGCGAAGAAAGCCTTATGGAGGAGATCGGTTATCCTCATCTTAAAAACCACAAGCAAGTACACAAACTTTTAGCCAATTTCGTTATATCTGAACTCAAGAAGGTGCCAGACAATTACAACAGAAAAAACAATGATGATCTTTTACATTTTCTCAAAAACTGGCTCATCGACCATATTATGGGCATGGATCAGGATATTGGTTCTTTTGTGTCTCAATCTGCCGCACAACCATCCACGGATGAGGAACATGGAAATGAAAAGTGATTTCCTATAGTATGAGAGCAAAGAGACAGTAAATAAAGGAAAGCCCAATGGAAACGGTTCGCGCTGCGGCCGTCGCTGGCACTTTTTACCCCGACGACCCAATCATTTTACGCAAAACAATCGAAGATTTTTTAACCACTGCCCAGGCTATTCAAGAAAACAACGGTACATATCCAGAACCGCCCAAAGCCTTGATTGTACCCCATGCCGGGTATGTTTACAGCGGTCCTGTCGCCGCCAGTGCTTATTATCGTTTATTGGCCCAAAGACATACAATCACACGGGTCGTGCTTCTTGGCCCGTGTCATCGTGTCCCTGTCGGTGGATTGGCCTTATCCAGTGCCACATATTTCGAGACCCCTTTCGGCCGAGTAAAACTGGATCAGGATTTGCGGGAAAAAGTCGAAAAAATGCCACAGATTTTTACCTTTGACCCAACTCATCAAGATGAACATAGCCTTGAAGTTCACCTCCCCTTCCTACAAGCCATTCTTGCTGACTTTACCTTGCTGCCCCTCGTCGTCGGGCAGGCTTCCCCGACAGAAGTCGCAGATGTTTTAGATGCTGTCTGGGGCGGACCGGAAACACTGATTATCATCAGTACCGATCTTTCGCATTACCTTGATTACAACGCCTGCCAAAGCTTGGATAATCGAACCGTACAAGCGATTGAAAAATTTGATATATCCCATATCAACAACAATCAGGCTTGTGGACGCATCCCCTTAAAAGGTTTATTGGAAATTGCCAAAATACGTCATATGGACATTATCACATTGGATGTGCGTAATTCCGGCGATACAGCAGGGTCAAAGGACCGGGTGGTCGGCTATGGCGCCTGGATGTTAAGTGGCGGGCATCAAATAAATGATTACGACGCATTCTCTTTTCGAACCAAAGCTGTTTTAAACCGACACGGGACCACATTATTACAACTTGCCGCAGCTTCCATCAAACGGGGGCTCTCCCATCACGAACCGGTAAAACTCGATCTTCAAAGTTTTCCCACCAGCTTGAAAGAACCCGGTGCAAGTTTCGTTACACTGGAAAAGGACGGCGGAAACTTACGCGGCTGCATCGGTTCTTTGCAAGCCCATGCCCCGTTGGCCAAAGACATTGCAGATAATGCCTATAAGGCGGCCTTTCAGGATCCACGGTTTCACCCGCTGAATGCAGATGAATTAAATGATTTAAGCCTTCATATTTCTATTCTATCCCCAGCGTTCCCGATGGAGATCAAAGATGAAGCTGACCTTCTGGAACAATTGCGCCCCAATATTGATGGTTTGATCATACAGGACGGCACAAGGCGTGCTTTGTTCTTACCCTCCGTTTGGGAAAAATTACCGGATAAGAAACAGTTTTTAACACACCTAAAACGAAAAGCCGGATTATCGGATAATCATTGGTCAGATAATTTCACAGCCTCGCGCTTTGTTACCGAAAGTATCCATTCTGAATCATTGGACGTGCCGGAAAATTTATGGCAAGACAACATCAAATAAAAAAACACCCTATTTTGGAGTTATTCCTGTGAGTTTCACACTAAATCAAGCCGCAATTGACGAATTACTCCACATTGCGCGTGTCGCAGGCGATGCGACGATGGAAATTTATCATAGTGATTTTGAGATTTATTCGAAAAAAGATGAATCTCCTGTCACAGAGGCTGATCGCAAAGCCGAGGCCATCATCACCCCGGTGTTACAAAAATTGGCCCCCGATATTCCTGTTGTTGCCGAAGAAGCCTTCAGTGCAGGAAGTTCCCCTGATGTGGAAGGTCAAATGTTCTGGCTGGTCGATCCGGTTGATGGCACCAAGCAATTCATCAAAAAACAAGATGAATTCACCGTCAACATTGCCTTGATCGATCAAAACCGTCGCCCTATTTTCGGTGTCGTTCACGCGCCTGCTTTAGACCGTATGTTTTGGGGGTCTCTGGAATATGGTGCCTTTGTGCGTAACCCTGATGGCGAGGTAAAACCGGTTTCTGTTCGCCACGCCCCAAAAGAAGGCATCGTTGCTGTCGTCAGCCGATCCCACAAGACACCTGAGGTCGATGAGTTTTTGAAAGATTATACGGTTGCGCAGGAAGTTTCGTCCGGTTCCTCCATCAAATTTTGTCAGGTGGCAGAAGGGACTGCCGATATTTATCCGCGTTTCGGCCCAACAATGGAATGGGACACCGGCGCAGGGCATGCCGTTGTTCTAGGGGCTGGCGGATCGGTCATCACCCCGGAAGGAAACGAATTTCTTTATGGAAAACCTGGTTTCAAAAACGGTTTTTTCATTGCCAAAGGCAAAGAATAATGACCGTCTATAGGCATTATTTTTTAAAGTTCAAGTCTTGTTGAAAAACTAAAAAAACGGCAGTATACAAGCCATACAGAGCATGTTCTTTGTAGTGACCCGATACTTACAGGGCCATGATTTAGCCGCCGTATTTCCTGTACGGTGACTGCAGCGAAGGTCGCAACTGCAGGCGGTTTTTCGCAAAAATGCAGATATGAGAATTTAGGGCCGGTGGCAATTGCCTGACCGGCCCTTTTCCGTTTCTCACCTTCAAATATGCGTGCCACTTGCCTCAGGTCAATTTTTAATCAGGAAACATAGGGTAAGACATCCCAAAGCTTATCTCGCAAAATTGAGGCCCCCCCGATGACGTCACACAAAAAGGGTCCTGTTGCACCGTTATCTCCGGTTCTTTTGGCCGGAATTGCTGCACGACCCCTGCCGCATAAATTGCTGCAACCTGCCTTTAACGCAGCGATCAAACAGATGCACCGCCAGCACCCGGATGTATTTGACCGCCTGAAATCGGTCAATTCCCCACGATTTTTAATCGACCCGGTAGATCTGCCTTTTTCCTTTGTTATGGATACATTGGCAGAAGACCCCGCCCTTGAAATCGTTGATAGCGACACGGATGAACGCGAACTTTACACCCAAGCCGCCATTCGCGGCCCACTTTTGTTATTGATCGAATTGTTGGAAGGCCGCATTGACGGGGATGCACTTTTCTTCTCACGCGACCTTATCGTTGAAGGTGATACCGAAGCTGTCCTTGCCTTGCGCAACGCGGTTGATGGTGCCGATATTGATGTTCATAACGATCTGCTCGCCTTTTTCGGCCCCTTGGCAAAACCTGCTGATTTGGCCGCCCAAGCCGCTGGCAATATTTTTAAACGTTTCACCCGCGATCTGGAAACATTGAGCCGTGCAACACTCGCCCCTTTACAACGCAAATGCGATGCGCAGGCTGCCACAATCGAAGAACTTGAAACAACTGTAAACGCCCTGAAAAAACAGGTGCGCCGTCGCTCTGGAAAAACAGCATGAAGACCGAAAAACTTGAACTCGTCTGCCCGGCAGGCACACCCGCTGCCCTGCGCGCCGCCGTTGATGCAGGTGCGGACACCGTCTATTGCGGTTTTCGCGATGCCACCAATGCCCGAAACTTTCCGGGGTTGAACTTTTCACGCGAAGAACTTGGCGAAGGCATTGAATATGCCCGCTCCCATGGTTCCAAAGTTCTTGTGGCCCTGAACACCTACCCCGAAGCAGGCAATCCAGAGCCATGGCACAAGGCGGTGGAAGATGCTGCTGACCTCGGTGCCCATGCCCTGATCATGGCCGATCTTGGCTTATTGGCCTATGCCGCAGAAAAACGCCCAGATACCCGCCGCCACTTATCCGTTCAGGCTTCGGCCTCCAACCCGGATGCGATCAATTATTATAAAAACACATTTGATGTAAAACGTGTTGTTCTGCCCCGCGTGCTAACCGTGCCGGAAATTGCGGCCCTCAACCGTGAAATCAATGTGGAGACCGAAGTTTTCGTCTTTGGTGGCTTGTGCGTTATGGCGGAAGGTCGTTGTTCGCTGTCGTCTTACGCAACCGGACAATCCCCGAACATGAACGGCGTTTGTTCACCCGCCAGCCATGTGCGTTATGAGGACAAGGGAAACAAAATGGTCTCCAAACTGGGGGACTTCACCATCAACAGTTTTAAAGAGTCTGAAGCCGCTGGATATCCGACCTTGTGCAAAGGGCGCTTCGTCACACAAGACAAGGCTTCTTACCTGTTTGAAGACCCAACCAGCTTAAACGCGGCACAGTATCTGCCCGAATTGATGGAAGCAGGCGTCACAGCCCTGAAGATCGAAGGTCGCCAACGCGGCAAAGCCTATATTGCACAAGTGGTCGCAGCTTTCCGCAAAGCCGCAGATGCCGCCGCCAACGGCGAAGCCGTTCCGGCATTAGGACTGGAACGCATCACCGAAGGACAACGCGAAACCACCGGCGCTTATAACAAGAGATGGCAATAAAAATGACCACAACACATTTAAATATGGGCCCCTGCCTGTTCAACTGGGCCCCTGAGAAACTGAAAGATTTTTACTTCCGCGTTGCTGACGAAGCCCCGGTTGACACCGTCTTTTTGGGTGAAGTCGTCTGTTCTAAACGACAGCCGTTTTTCGCACCCGAAATTCCCGAAGTGGCCGAACGTTTGATGAATGCGGGCAAACGGGTGATTTTCTCCACTCTCGCCCTTGTTATGACCAAACGCGAAATGGCCCTTGTGCGCGAAATGTGCGAGATGGAAGGCATGATGATCGAGGCCAACGACCTGTCGGCCTGCGCGCAACTTTCCGGTACAGACCACGCCCTTGGCCCCTTCATCAATATCTATAACGAAGGCACGCTGAAAGTGATGGAACAACAAGGCGCTAAACATATCTCGCTGCCCGGTGAACTGTCTCGTCATTCCCTCAGTGCCCTTGCAAAGGCGGCAACGGCTGATTTGGAAGTGCAGATTTTCGGGCGTTTACCCTTGGCTTTGTCCGCGCGCTGTTATCATGCCCGTTCCCACGGTTTGGCCAAAGATTCCTGTCAATATGTCTGTGACAAAGACCCGGACGGTATGGATCTGGATACACTGGATGGTGATCCGTTTTTGGCGGTCAACGGCATTCAAACCATGTCTTATACCTGCGCCAATCTGGTCGGCGAACTGGATGACCTGCAAAATATGGGCATCAACCATTTCCGCCTATCCCCGCATGATACAGACATGGTTGAAGTCGCCAAAATCTACCGCGATGTTCTGGACAACAAACTGGAACCGATCGAAGCCACCGAAAAGCTCGATGGTCTTATGGACGGTATCCCGTTTGCCAACGGTTTCTACTACGCCACCGAAGGTGCCAAAGCAAAAGGTGCCATCGCGGACTTCGGCCTTTAAGACAACTTGTCACTGGGAAGGGAAAAGACGGTTTCAGATCATCCTAACGGGCTGACAAACACTCAATCGTCATCCCCGACCCTGATCGGGGATCCATTTTTATCAAACAAGAAATATCTAACTTATTGGTTTGAATGGATCCCGCATCAAGTGCGGGATGACGACCTTTTCAAAATCGATATTAAAAAAACACCTTATCAATCCTTCACCGTGGTTTCAAAGTCGTCGTCTTTTCCCTTCCCTTTTCGCCGTCTTCGCGCTATTGAGGCGGGGTTATGAGTGAAGCTGATCGTATATTCAAACCAACTGCTGATATAATTGTCAAAGCCGGCTGCATTATTCGTGCAGGCGGGCTGGTGGCTTTTCCAACGGAAACGGTATATGGACTGGGGGCGGATGCAACCTCGGAAAGTGCGGTTGCCTCTATTTTTGCAGCCAAGGAACGACCGAGCTTTAATCCCCTGATTGTCCATGTGCCGGATATGGAAACGGCACGCAAACTGGTCGAGTTCACCGAACAGGGTGAAAAACTCGCACATGCTTTTTGGCCCGGTGCCTTGACACTGGTTTTACCACGTAAAAAAGACAGCGGCCTATCTCTGTTGGTCAGCGCCGGGTTGGATACGGTTGCCATTCGTATGCCCAACCATCAAATCGCCACTGAATTGTTAAAAGCATCCGGCAAACCGATTGCGGCACCGAGTGCCAACCGATCTGGTCAAATCTCACCCACACAAGCGGCCCATGTGGCCCAATCCCTACCGGGCAAAGTCGATATGATTTTAGATGGCGGCCCTTGTGCCGTCGGTTTGGAGTCCACCGTGGTTGATGCCTGTGGGGAACAAGTCGGTTTCTTGCGCCCCGGCGGTATTTCCATAGAAGAACTCGAACAAGTTGTCGGCCCGTTGATTTTTCCCGACGATGCCCCAGATGCCCCCAAATCCCCCGGTATGTTGAGCAGTCATTATGCCCCGACCCTGCCCATGCGCCTGAATGTAACCGAGCTTCAAGACGGTGAAATTCTGTTAGGATTTGGTCCAAATTGTGAAAAATGCACATTAAATCTCAGCCCTTCAGGCAATCTTAACGAAGCGGCGGCTAATCTTTTTGCCATGATGCGGGAACTGGATCGTGAGGGCTTTACACGCATGGCTGTTTCACCCATTCCCCAAGACGGCCTTGGTCTTGCCATAAATGATCGGTTAAAAAGAGCAGCAGCACCCAGATAAATCAAAACAGGGGTTGAGGGGGTAAACCATATGGGAAAAACAAACGGCGCCATTGCCGCAGGACATCCACAAACCGCCAAAGCGGGTGCCTTAATGCTGGAAGAAGGCGGCAATGCCTTTGATGCTATTCTTGCCTGCATGTGTGCCTCCTGCATTAGCGAACCCGTTTTGTCGTCTTTTGGTGGTGGCGGTTTTTTGTTGGCCCATGCCCATGACAGCGATCCCGTCCTGTATGATTTCTTCACACAGACCCCAAAAAAACGCAAAGATAACCCTGATTTTTATCCCATTCTTGCCGATTTCGGCACAGTCACGCAGGAATTCCATATCGGGCGCGGGTCCATTGCCACCCCCGGCGTGGTCAAAGGATTGTTTGACGCCCATAAAGACCTTGGTAGCCTGCCCATAGACGTGGTGCTTGCCCCGGCTATTGATCTCGCGCGAAACGGCGTACAGGTTAACGCCATGCAAGCCAGCATCTTCGATATTGTCGAAGCCATCTTTATGGCATCGGATGACAGCAAGGCCCTTTACGGCAGTCCCAACCACAACGGACATTTGCTGCGTGAAGGCGAAACCCAATATAACCCGGACAGCGCCACCCTTTTGGAAAACCTTGCCAAAGAAGGCAGTGATCTGTTTTATCAAGGTGATATTGCCAAATTGATTGAAGCAGACTGTTGGGATCATGGCGGGCATCTGAGCCTTGGCGACCTGCGCGATTACCGTGTTTACAAACGCAAACCGTTACGCGTGGATTACAATCGATCCCATTTCTACACCAATCCGGCGCCGTCCACTGGCGGATTGTTAATCGCCTTTGCCTTGGAACTGATCAAATCGGCAGGTTTACGTGATCTTGCCTTTGGCTCCAAAGATCATATTGAACGTCTCAGTCAAATCATGGCCCTGACCAACAAGGCGCGGCTGGATGCGGCCCTCGCTGACGGTGCCGATCAGGCCCAGCTTGAAATGCTGGATCAGAATTTCCTGCAAACTTATCGCCAACATATTTTGGGCCGCCCAAGTGCGCTACGCGGCACAACACATATGAGCGCCATTGACAAATATGGTAATGCGGCCTCCCTGACCATTTCCAATGGGGAGGGCTGCGGCCATATTCTGCCCGGTACCGGTGTTATGTTGAACAATATGCTGGGCGAAGAAGATATCAATCCACATGGATTTAACCAATGGCCACAAGATGTGCGTATGGCCTCCATGATGTCACCAACGCTTTTGTTACGCGATGACGGCATCAATGTTGCTTTGGGCTCCGGCGGGTCCAACCGGATCCGCACGGCTGTCTTGCAGGTGCTGGTCAATTTGCTGGAATTTAATATGTCACTGGAACAGGCGGTCACCGCCCCGCGCATGCATTATGAACGCGGATTGTTGAATATTGAACCGGGATTTGATCCTTTCGCTTTAAAAGACTTGGGCGATCACGTTCCACACTATAAAGTCTGGGAAAAACAAAACCTCTTTTTCGGCGGCGTACATTCTGTACGGGCCAACTTGGAAACGGGCCGTTTCGACGGTGTCGGGGATTCCCGGCGCGGCGGGGCGGCAATTATTATTGATGAGAGCATGTAAGTTATGAATGCGGAAAATAAAAAATATATTCTGACCATTTCCTGTCCCGACCATACCGGTATTGTCGCACAGGTTTCCGGCTTTCTGGCCGATCAAGACGCCTTTATCAACGAGTCTGCCCATTTTGGCGATTCCGTATCTGATCGTTTTTTCATGCGAACTGTCTTTACCCCCGGTCCCTATACGCCTGACGCGTTTGAACTGGCAAAGAATTTCTCGCGCGTGGCAGAGCGTTTCCAGATGGTTTGGGGCATCCATGACGCCAATCGCAAACAACGCCTGTTGATTATGGTGTCCAAATTTGATCACTGCCTCAATGATCTTTTATATCGTTACCGCACAGGGGAATTAAATGCCGACATCCCGGCGATTGTCTCCAACCATCCTGATCTGGAAAAATTGGCACAATGGCATGATATCCCATTTTATCACATGCCGGTCACCAAAGACACAAAGGACGAGCAGGAAGAAGCCGTCTGGGATTTGATCCAAAATCTGGAAATCGATCTGGTTGTTCTGGCGCGTTATATGCAAATTCTATCACCGCGCATGTGCGAAAAACTACGCGGGCGTTGCATTAACATCCACCATTCATTCTTACCCAGCTTCAAAGGCGCAAACCCGTACCGCCAAGCCCATGAACGCGGTGTGAAGCTGATCGGGGCAACCGCCCATTATGTCACCGGTGATCTGGATGAAGGACCGATTATTGAACAGGCCGTCGAACGTGTTGACCATACCTTCACGCCGGAAAAATTAAAAGCTGTCGGACGCGATATCGAAAACGGCGTTCTTTCGCGTGCGGTGCGTGCACATGTGGAACATCGTATTTTGATGAATGGCATGAAAACTGTCGTTTTTAAATAAATAATTTTAATAACTTCACCACATAATTAAAATAAATTACAAAACTGCAAATGAAGTTACTTCGAATCGGAACCGAATCTTTTTTTGATTCGGCTCCGATTCAATCCCCTGTTGCACTGCTGTGCAAATCTCGGCACAATAAAAACGTATAAAAAACAAAGGGTCGTCATGGTGAACGTTCAGAACACACTGGCTGACATAAATCTGCTTGAGGGTTTATCCGAAGATATTATCGAGGCATTGAATAAACAATGCCGTTGGAAATGGTTCGACACCCAAGAACAGATCATCGACCGTCAGGCGGAAAGCACCGATGTGTTTTTCATCGTACAAGGTCGCGTGCGCATTATCATCTATACGGTCGGTGGTAAGGAAATCACCTTGGATGATTTTACTGAAGGCAAACAGTTTGGTGAAATGGCCGCTATCGACAGCCTGCCCCGTTCTGCCAGTGTTATGGCCATTGAACGCTCGCTGCTCGCGGCCATGCCGCAATCACGGTTTATGGAACTGTTGACCGGACATCCCGTTGTCGCCGCACGCGTTTTAAAAAACATGGCCCATATCATTCGGATTTCCAACGAACGTATTATGGACCTGTCCACATTGGGGGCGGCCAACCGGGTCCATGCTGAAATTTTACGCCAAGCCCGTGAAAATATGGTCGATGAAGATGAGGCTTTTATTTCCCCCATGCCCATACATGGCGATATCGGATCGCGCGTCAGCTCGACCCGTGAGACCGTGGCCCGTGTGATGAATGATCTAGCGCGCAAAGGCTTTGTAGAACGTAAAAAAAACGGCCTGAAAGTCACCAACATTGCCGCCCTCAGTCAAATGGTCGAAGACGTACGCGGCGACTGATTTCCTTATAATCACAACCCATGATTCTCATTTAAGCGATAATTTAAAGTTTTTTTCAATCTGTGACCCCTATCACAGACCTTTAAATTTGGTTAAGGCATTCTTATATGTATCGAAGAGACATAGAATGCAGCAAACGTCTCCCACCCAGAGACAATACGAGAGCAGTTGCAAGCTTGTTTCCAAGAGAACTTTTTCATTCCCGAGACTTTAAGCCACACGTCCCCTTGTGTGGCTTTTTTTTGTACTGTTTTTCTATCATTTTCGAGAAAAATACCCTGCCTGTGATACCCATCACAGCCACACCCTAAGGATACAGGCATTATAACTTCATAGCCGGGACTGGTGCGTCACATGTGTGATGTTAACGCGGCTATTACCTACACCAGTCCATTCGTTATCCCTCAAGAGTATACTTAACCCCGCAAACCTTTGTTTTGCGGGGCTTTTTTTATTACTTACCCATGTTGGAATTGTGTGAAAAATAATTTCTTTATTAATTCTGTTTCATGTTTCAATTTCTCACACCATGAAACTTCATCACCTTTTTCAAACCCAGTTATGTAATGACATAGACCCCGAAA
This sequence comes from Terasakiella sp. 4MB5A, assembly GCF_050058155.1. GTDB lineage: Bacteria > Pseudomonadota > Alphaproteobacteria > Rhodospirillales > Terasakiellaceae > Terasakiella > Terasakiella halodenitrificans. The sequence continues at coordinate 2,909,019 of NZ_CP188815.1, forward strand.
GTGCGGATTATGGCCATTAAGTGCCGTTTCTCTGATTTTTGCCAAATTTTTCCACAAGAACGTTTCCTATAACGTTCCGGAGAACACTAACCCGACAATTTCTGGAAAAGCAAAAGGCTCGCCTTCATAAGAAGGCAAGCCTTTGAAATTACTTGGTGCGGGCGGGCGGACTTGAACCGCCAAGACCAAAAGGTCGGCAGATTTTAAGTCTGCTGTGTTTACCGATTTCACCACGCCCGCACAAAGTACGTGCGCCTTCGCAAAGAAAGCGCGCACACATTATCGTCGTCGATCCAATATGGCAAGAGTGTTTTACTCCTGAAGGCCAGCTTTTTTTAACATGGCGTGTAATTGGGTAATCACCAGCTCTTTCTTTTTCGCTGTTTGGACATCTTCAGTGAATTTTTCAACAAAGTTTGGCTGACGTAAATGTTCCTGAACCCGTTGACGTACCCAGTTCAATGTTCGTCCTTCAATCAGCAAACCGGATGCACAAAATTGTAAGAGTGCCGTTGCCCGTTGAAACAAGGTATCCTCGGGGCTGTCCATTTTATCAATGATGCGTTCTTCATCCAGATAATTAAAAATCAAATCATCTAACCAATTTGCAAAAGTTTCGTTCATTTTATTGGGCAATTTAATCGCCAGTGCGGATTTTTGCAGTCCTGTCAAAATCTTCAACTTACGTTTTAATGGCAATTTATAATGAACGATATCATGCACATGTTCCGGCCCTTCCATAAACTCTGGCAAGAACTTGCAGACGATATCAGCACAATCCTTCCCAAAAGGAGACTTAGACAACGTCAACAGAAAACGAAGTTGAAGGATTGGTGCTTTTAGATTTTCCATAATATATTCAATAGCTTCACTTGGGTTCTCTAAGTTACGATCCCGGTTGAAGCTACGCGTACCGCACATGGCGAGGGCTTCTGCCATCCCTTCCCCGCCAAGAATAGAGCCATTTTTTGCAATAAATAAAGGCAATAACTGTTTAAAAGCGTGTTTTTCTTCATGCATATCGCCTTTGGTGAGGGATGACCGGCTACGCAACATTTGTTCAACCCGGTTGGCCAAACGACTGCGACTTTTGGTCATCGCCAACTTTGCCATTAACTCGCTGACACGTTGCAGGCCAGGCGTATCCCATTTACGTGCCTCGTATCGCGCAATACAAAGTTTCGTCAAGACATCAATAGCATTATATCGGTCCGGTTGCTGCCCAAGCATTTCTAAAATTGCATTTGGAATAGCAAAAAACTCGCTGAGGATTTCATCCAGAAAAACGGCCGTATTTTCATGCAATGCTTCAATATCGGTTTTGCCGAGCAATTCAAAAAGAACGACAAATTTTCCCTCCCACGAAGGTGACATCATGGTGGACTTGCTCAGCGAGAGATTGACCCGGTAACGTATGGCCGGATCATTTAAATCACCCGCATTGGCGATATATTCGTTCAATCCGTCATTTTGCAGATTATCAAAGCCAGACCCACGGGCCTTTTCTTTAGCTTGTTCAAAAAGATCAAATATTTTTTCGCGACATTCCTGTTCATTCTTTTTAGCTTTGACCGCCTGAATACCAGCCAAACGTTCCACCGCGCTGGCAAAAAGCGCATCATCACAGAACTTTTCCAATGAACGGTGGCTATGCATCAATTCGGTCGGCGTAAACGTCATCTGGTCGCAGTAATCACGCAACATTCGGCTGAGCGCCAACATGGATTCCGGCAAAAACAGATCATCTACAGTTTCATAAACCGGACAATCCGCAATTTGCCCCAAACCAGCCTTGCGTTTAATCGAGTTAACATTTTCATTAAAAATAATTTTCTCTTCGCCATCACCTTTTTTGATCACCTTAGCTTCATCGACGACCTTTTGCTTAAGCAATTGACGAGACTGTTTAACCGCAGCAGCTTCGCTATCTTTATAGGAATGCAAGCTCCATCGGTTGCCGCTTTTAACTTGAATAACGTACTGCGCCACGTTCTATTCCTAACTCAGTTTCTCTTTAAAATAACCATATCAGGAGCTTCATAGACTGTCACCTCGTTGCGTAAAAGTTTTTTAGGATTTATTAGGGCTTCCCCTGTAAAATGTTACATGCCTTCGGGCGTCACTTGGAAAATGCATGTGACATATTTGAAATTTGAGGAAAATACCGTGACGATATTCCGCCTTGCATTAACGGTTGCCAGTTTAACGATTTTAAGCGCCTGTACAGATGTTCCCTTGCCAGAGCCCTTGACAGAAACATTGGCAGGACAATCAACCAAGGCTGAACGATTAAAAGAAATATCTGAACGCATGCGTTGGATGGCGCCGGAAAAAACATGGCATTACAACTGCTTGTTCCTAAAACCCGTTGCGCAGTTGAATGCAGATGAACAACAGCTTGCTCTCGTCAACTCAAAAATTCTATCGATTGCCCATTTTGAAGAAAAACGATTGGCCTATCGTTCTGCCGGTTCCTTATATCGTCGTGCTGCCGATCAAGGCATCGCCTATGCCAATGCAAAGCTCGGTAATATCCTGATCGCCGGTCAAGGCGTTATCCCCAATCCCATCGGTGGAACAAAACTGGTTCAGCAATCCGCACAACTGGATTGTGCCTTTGGACAATATCGATATGGCGAGCTGCTCAGCAAGGGAATAGGCGTGAAAGCCGATTTCACCGATGCATGGGCATGGTTGGAATTGGCACGTCGCCAAGGTTATCAAGACGATCAAAAACTACAGAACAAAATCGAAGGCTTCCTTGGTCCCGTCCAGTTGGAACTCGCAAATCAAAAAGCCGACACATTGCGTCATCAGTTAGATATCTTCAACAAAGGGCCGCAAAGCCAACAGTTGATCCAATGCATAACGCCACGTAACAAAGAACCGTTCATCACCCGCATGCGCGCATGCCATGCCATGAGCGGCACCCACGTTGGCAGCCTGATTGATTACAGACAGAATAAATAGGTTAAACGTGACAAAACCATTAGATGGATTACTCGTTGTTGCCCTAGAGCAGGCGGTCGCGGCCCCCTTATGTTCAGGACGGCTTGCAGATGCCGGTGCGCGTGTCATAAAGATCGAACGATCTCAAGGGGATTTTGCACGCCATTATGATTATGTTGTGCATGGTGAAAGTGCAAATTTTGTCTGGCTGAACAAAGGGAAGGAATCGCTGGTTCTGGATATTAAACAGGCGGGCGATGCAGACCTATTGGAGCGCATTCTAGCAAAGGCCGATGTCTTCATCCAGAACCTCGCCCCCGGTGCCGCCCAACGCGCTGGGTTTGGCAGTGACGATTTGCGTCAACGTTACCCCCGTTTAATCACCTGCGACATTACCGGATATGGCGAAGAAGCCACATTGGCAAAGATGAAAGCCTATGACCTGCTTGTCCAGGCAGAAAGCGGTTTATGCAGCCTGACCGGTGGATCAGAAGCGCCTGGACGGGTCGGCGTCTCCGTTTGTGATATTGCCGCTGGTATGAATGCATATCAAGGCGTGCTGGAAGCCATCATTCAACGCGGTATTACGGGAAAGGGAAGCGGGGTATCCGTCTCCCTTTTTGACGGAATGGCAGACTGGATGACCGTACCGTTATTATTTCAGGATTACACGGGAAACGCCCCCAAACGGGTGGGATTGCGCCATCCAACCATTGCTCCTTATGGGGCATTTGAAACGGGCGATGGGAAACAAATTGTTATTTCCATTCAAAATGAACGGGAATGGGCCAGATTTGCCGATGACATTTTAGGTCACCCTGAATGGGCCACAGACGGTGCCTTTTGCAGTGCTGTCCTGCGCGTAGAAAACCGTACAGAATTGGACAAAATTATTGCCGACACATTTGCAAAATTAAAGAGTGACGACATATGCGAAAAACTATTGCGCTCACAGATTGCTTTTGGTCGTCTGAATGATGTAGAAGGGCTCTCCACCCACCCTGCCCTGCGCCGTATTCGTATCGACAGTCCCAGCGGGCCGATTGACCTGCCTGCCCCACCCGTTAAAATCGTTGGAAAAAAGCGGGAATACGGGCCGATCCCCGAGATTGGCAGTCATACGGACCACATCAGAAAAGAGTTTGCAGAAAATGGTTAATTCCGTCATTATCGTCCTTGGTGCAGCCTCAACCAAAGAGGCCAAACCCAGCCCGGCTCTGTTGCGTAGAACCCGCAGTGGCTGCGAACTCGCCTTACAAAAAGACGATCACGATCTTTTACTATGTGGCGGTCAAACCAACAGCCATCATTTTGTGAAAGAAGCCGAAATCATGGCTCAAATCGCATCGGAACACGGGCTGGACAACAAGCGAATTGTACAAGAAGGACAATCACGCAACACATTTGAAAATGCAATCTTTGCCAAACGTATGATTAAGGAAAAAGGTTGGCAAAACATCACAGTTGTCAGCGACCGTGTCCATCTGTTGCGCGCCCGTATGGTCTTTGGCGCTCTGGGTATCAAGGCCCGTTTTGTCACCGCACACGCAGACCCTAAAATCGGATCAGGCCTCTTGATTGCCACACTCTATGAGGTTCCCGCTTTGCTTTGGTATGCAATTCGGATATTAAGTGGACATCACAAACCTTACTTGAAGAAACCTTAAGGGACGATTGAACGTATGAACGCCTTAAAACCGTTTATTTTGACGGCATTCTTACTCGCCTGTACCGGACAGGTCGGACAGGCACAATCCTGCAAGCCCATTACTCAGTTTGAAGGATTGTTTTTTGATGCCGGGGCATTCGTGGGCAATCAAAATATGGAAAGAAACCTCGAAAACGCTCTCCTCGAAGGCGTTGAAAAAGTTGTTCTCTTCCCAACCCCTGTTACCCAGCCCACCAATCATCCCCGTTCCTTGGAAAAGACATTTCCCGATCTGGTAATACGCGGCGCCTCCCCTTGGAGCAAAGCATCCCCGGTCATTTGGCCGGAACCACTGGATATAACAATGTTCGGTCCCCTCGCCGATGAAATGGCGCGACATCCAGATCGCACATATCTGATTTCTCACTTATCCCGGTTTGATCCGAAACATTTATCCAAACTGTTGAAAAAGGCCCCAAACCTGTGGCTTGGTCTCAGCGACGAAGACTTAAAAATTTTGACTGCACAATGCGCAAGCGGCCCCCTACAATCCCTTGTGGATCAAGCCGACGGTCGTCTTGTTTTTGCCTCCTTCGGACAAGATCAGAATTGGCAGAATTACAAGAAAACCATCCAGTCCTTGCGGAACTACATCGCCTTGCTGAGTGAGCAAAAAGGCGAGGCAATCGCCTTTCGCAATGCCGAACATTTATACAAGATCGCCGTCAACGCACCTTAATCCAACAGCGTATGCGTGGTCGATGTTACGTTTTGTTTAGCCTGAACCAATAAATCCGGGTTTGCCGTTGTGCGACGCCATTTTTCCAACTGACTGGCGCGGCGTTTTGCAAAATCAAAACGATTGAGTTTTTGTTGCCCTGCAGACATATTCGTCAGTGTTTTTTTAGCTTTTTGCTCACGAATGGCGCGGTTGCGTGCCTCGTTAACAGCTCCGCCCATATGCTGACGATATTGCGTCAAACGATTTGCAATAACCTGTGCCTTGCCCAAATCTTCACGTTGCTGTGCAATCCGTGTTCGAAAACTATTGTTCAACATCACAACACGTGTGTGATCTACGGGCATGACCAACTTCTCTTCATCTGATTCTGGCTTAACTTCTGCCAGTTGAACACGATCATCATGGGCTTCGCGATTGGCATAATTCCAATAGGAAAGAACTTTTTCACGATAATACATATTCTTTGTCGGTTCAGACGAATGATAGCGCCCGGCTGCCACCGACCACGACTTTTCCTCTTTAAACAAGCGGGTCAGGAATTGCGCGGCATATTGTGCATTCTGATAAGGATCAAAAGCCTGATCTAGACTTTGGAACGCATCCGGATGATAACGCAAGTTGATTTGCATACACCCAACATCAATATTCTCAACCCCTTGGCTTTGCAATTTCTGTACATGCGCAATCGCTTGCCCCTTTGTTGGGAAATATTCACCCGCCCCACCGGAAGCAACAGTCCAAGGCCAGGCAATATTTACCTTATCCTCTTTTAACCAGCGCCCGGACTCTGTCAATGAAATGGCGCGTAGCAGATTAGGTGATATCTGATATCTGCGTTCCACCTCACGGGTAGCTTCTTTACATAAGTCCATGTTTTTATTTAGCTTAATTCCCGCATGCCCAACAGTAGACCAAGCCATAAAGACAAAAACAAAAAGAGAAATGAGGTTATATTTTTTCATTGTTTTACTGACATTTGAATAATTCATAACAAACAATAAGCAATCCTTATGCCAGTAATCCGATTTCAGACGCACAACACCCTAAAATCTCTAAAAACTCAAAATAAATTAAAATGCAGTTGATTTTAAATTATGGATATGCTTTATACTGTTTTTTAGCAATTACATATTAACTGTTTAAATGTTAATTGCTTTCTTGGACGTTTCCTCCCAAACTTTTCAGGCTCATCTTCGGATGGGCCTTTTCTTTTTATATATCAATTATATAAATGATTTCATGGAATTTTGTGTATTCACTTATATACGACATATTTGTACGACAAAATATTATGTTTTCTAATCCATCTGTGTATGTCAGTTATTGTAAGTAACTGAAAATAAGTTAATTTTCTTGTATGTGGAAAAGGACGGTCAAATTGACCGCCCTGTTCATTGTGGATAGGTTGCTGATTCTGTGCATGGCACAATAGGAGAGAAATAGGGAAGCAGAACGTATCCACTGGTACCCAACTTACAACACACCTCGCGTCAATAATGTCGCTCTGGGCAAAGAAATACCGGATTTCTGCCCTGACGCATCCAAGAAATCTGGAGCATACGGAAATGCCCAATCGAACCTCTTAGAAATTACGGCTTTCCGTTCACCCAATTCCTGAGATAAAAACTCAACCAGATGATTTTGATTTTCTTCAATATCCTCATCGTTCAAAGTTGCCGGTCGTCGTGACGCTAAATTCAAATCGTCCAAATAACCGCCATCCACACCAAAACCGTCCAGCCGTTTGGTAATGCCCCCGATTTTTAGTAGTCCTCATAAGGAGAATTTTCTCGTAATGTAAATACAGGAGAATTCAAATGAGAAAATCACGTTACTCAGACAGTCAAATCATCAATATTTTGAAACAAGCTGAGGCTGGAACCAAAGTTCCTAATCTTTGCCGAGAACACGGCATGTCGGATGCGACATTTTATAAATGGCGGGCAAAATTCGGCGGCATGGATGTTTCCATGATGACCCGTATGAAGGAACTCGAAGCAGAAAATGCCCGGCTCAAGAAAATGTATGCAGATGTTCAACTTTCTGATGGACGGAGCTTTCGCACATTCAATGTGATTGATGACTTTAACCGGGAAGGTCTTGGCATTGAAATTGATTTTTCTTTACCGGCTGAACGTGTCGTTAGAGCCCTTGATCGCATCATTGAATGGCGAGGCAAACCAAGGGTTATTCGCTCAGATAACGTTCTATATAGGGAAGGTTTTAACAGTTTGAGCCAATAAAACTCTATACGCTGCCATCTTTGACAACGTTTTTTAACAATAAACCAAGTGGCTTCTGCCGTCTATAGAAAGCGTTTTCAACCATAGCAAATACAGGGTACGTCTTATCGTCCCTCACCGTTCTCAATACGAGATACAATTCCAAGCAGAAGGCCCAAACATTATCTACGAGGTCACTTTTGTGCCTCCACGGCCGCTACAGAGAGAGGTCCTTCCACTTGGCACCGCCCGTTCATAGAATGGGCGATAATCGTTACCGCTTTTGATGATGGCATGGGTTACACGGGCCAACTTTGCGGCAATAGCTGATAACGCCTTGCGTCTGAGATGGGGATTGTCCCGATCTTTGGCAATATAGCGTTCAAATTTATCTCTAAAAGCATTCTCCTTTTGTCGAATAGCAATTTGTCCGGCAATCCAGAAGGTACGTCGTAATCTTGCATTCCCAAATTTTGAGAGTTTGCTTTGACCTCTAAATTGCCCAGATTGATGGGTGGCTAAATCAAGACCACAAAATTTAAGAAACTGACGATGATGTTTAAATCGACGTAAATCTCCAGCTTCGGCCAAAATTGTTAAAGCATTGATCGGCCCAATTCCGGGTATCTGAATAAGCTTTATGTAATCTGGATGTTGAGACAGAAGCTGTTCAGCGTATCTTTCTATTTGATCTCTTTGCTGGATGAGCCCACGGGCTTCTGTCAGAACCATTCGGAACATAGCAATGGCTGGCGAATCTATGGGCACTGGCAGGCCAGTTGATGAGGAGGCAATGGCATAAATATTGGACAAGACTTGTGTTTTTGCAACTTTGCGCCCCACCACCGACCATGCTTTTTTGATAAAATCCTTTTCACTTAGGGCCGTAATGCTTGCTGGTGTTGGGAATTGATCTAAAAAAGCCAGAAACCAATCAGTGCGACTGTTGCCTTTAAACCTTTCCGCCTCTGGAAAATACAGAGGCAAATAGTGGGTCAGCAAGCGATGCCAGATTTGCGTTTTTGCTCGAGAAACCAATTCATGTGTTTTGGACAATTCCTGAATATCGTTGATATTTGCGGCAATAGGGTCGTGGTAATATTGAGATGCTCCGATCTTGAGCATATGCAAAATGACCTGGGCATCTTTTGGATCATTCTTGTCCCAGCCATTATGCAAAGCTTCTCGTGTGCGCGCTAAACCATATAACAATGAACGCCCCAATATGGCCCTCGGCGGTATAACGCCGATACAGAAACTGGAAATGGCACAGACAGCCGCTTAGAGATTCTCCTTTTCCGACCCTCTAAAAATGGGGGTATTACCACGCCAAGGTGCTCCTGTCCGGGCAATCCAAAAAATACCATCAAGAGTGAGGCGGTGATTTGAGGGAGGACGGCCAGATTTTGGCCCTTGGGCATGAAGGAATGGCTCGAAGAATAACCATTCATCGTCGCTCATCAAATTCCGCATAGACTTCTCCTCATAAAAAGAAGTCTTGAATCACATTCTAAGCAATTTGTGAACCCACTTTGTCAACAGGACCTAGATTATTTTACATTATTGATTTGTGAAATAATCCACCCTACATTTATTGATCAGTTCTTTTTCTATGCCGCTAGGACAACCTTGAAAAAACACCTTGTTTGAGGAATGAGTAAGAGATGTCATTGTTTTCTTTACTTCCAGTTTTTGTTCCGCTGTTTTCGGCACAAGAAGAGAGTTACATTCAAAAAGCAAAACAACATCAGCCAACTGGTTAACAAATCGGTCTGCATTTATAACCCCGGATAAATCAATGAAAATCGTTTGGGTAAAAGGCCTTAGACGCCCAAGCAATTCAGTCAACCGACTGGGCAAAATATCATCCGGGATACCGACGACCTTTAAAGATAAAGATGCCCGAACAACATCAATTAGGGAACGACATATCCTAAGATACATTTCTAAAAACCGTCTATTGTATAATGTGGAGAAGTGAACTTCGGTAATTAACTTTTCTTCTTGTAAAATATTTATGTTTTTATAAATATGAGATGAAATCTCCCCCAACATAAGAATATCAATTTTCGCCACAACCTCAGGCGAATTACCAAGAATATTTTTAATATTTCTAATTTTATCCACTGTTCCACTATCGAAAGAAACTTCCATAAAACTGCTGTCGCAACTATTGGCAAGCTTCACAGCCCGGACATGTATTCCACAGTGTTTTTGTATCTCGACAAGGGTACGCGAAGCTTCATATTGCAAGGCCTGAGATGCATCTTCCAGCTTCTTGACCACATTGTCTTCAAGATCGCTTGATAGATGATAGTTATGGGTTAATTCCGATAAGTTGTTTTTCGCTAAATTGAGATGATATTCCTGTATTGCTTCATCAATGGACTTGATTAGCTCCTCCAAAGGAGTAGGCTTTGTATAGAATTTGTAAATCAAGCCTTCGTTTAGTGCAGATACAGCTGTTTCCAGTGAAGCCTGCCCTGACAGCATGATATAAATACTCTCAGGGGCTATAGCTTGGGCAGCTTGAATAAATTCTATCCCATTCATCCCTGGCATCATCATATCGCAGATTATGACGGAGAAGGGACCTTCTGTGTTTAGCTTCTCTAAAGCTGCCTCTCCTTCACAAGCAATTACGACTTGATATCGCTTGCGAAAGACGCGCTCCATTGCCAAAAGCAGTCGTTTGTCATCATCAAGGAGTAGAATTTTCTCATCATTCATTTCCGTCTCCTTTACGTGTTGTGATGTCAACCAAGACCGGTTCCTTAAATGTATATGCCTGTACAAGGTTATGAAGACGTTGGACTTGTGCAATGCTAAGCTTGGCACCCGCAGCCAGTATTAGCAGACCGTCTTCTGTTTCTATATCACTCTGCACAGTGTACCCTGCAAGCAACTGTGAAATATTCATCTTTTTTAATTCTACATTAGGCTGATCATTTTCTTTTTTTATACGAAACTCAAAATATCCTTGTACCTTTCGTTTCAGTTCAGGATCATAACGTTCCGGCCAGCGATCCAACTGTTGAATTTCATTAAGCGTTGGTAGATTACCGTCGGAAAAATCTGATAGGTCTTTTAATATGCGAAGCAGCCTTGCGCCAATGGGAATACTTTGACCTGACAGGTGATCTTTTGGATAACCGGATCCGTCAAAGTTCTTATCCTGATAAAAAACATTCTGAGCCACTTCATCCAAACGCGGAATATTGATGATAAGATCTTTACCAATTTGCGGTATCTTCGCGGTCATTTCCTTTTCATCATCAGTTAATGGCATAGATTTATTCAGTTTCTGAATGACATTATCTGGAATGGAAATGCGACCAATACTGGACAGCAAAGCCGAAATTTTTATTTCCCACGCATTTGGTAAATGGAGGCCTTTAGCAATATCTTTTGCCCAAACCTGAACTTTGGTGGCTCGTCCAAAAGCGTGAGGGTCTGCGATCGAAAGAATATCCATTAAAACCTTTACACTACCGGCGAGCGTTTGTTCCAATAAGATCTTTTCCGCCGTGATCAGTTCGTATTGTCGTAAAGCATCTGCAATCCCTTTTTCCAAACTCTCAATCGCAACTGGTTTGTTGAAAAAACGAAAAATCTGCCCTTGGTTAATGGCATGAATAGGTGTTTCCTGATCAGCATTACCAGTCAGCATCATTCGCACTGTATCGGGATACTTGGCATGCATTGATTCTAAAAGCTCTACACCGGTCATTTCGGGCATATTCATATCCGACACAATAACAGCAAACGGGCCTTGTGTTCTGGCAAGCTCCAAAGCCACGATGCCACTTTCTGCCGTATAGAGATCGAACTGTCTTTTAAGGTGACGTGATAGTGACTTTAAAAGTCTGGGCTCATCATCAACCAACAATACCTTCTTCGACATTCGCCGCCCCTCCCCTATCTTGATTTGGTAATTTTATTTAGGAGATCAAGCCATACATGAAACTCCTTTTCGTCAACCAAATGACCTATTCTTTCCCAATCCAAATCCTCTTTCAGCTTTTCTCTTTCTTCTGCAGTCCATGTCTCACCTTTTGTCAGTGCTTGGGCAATATAAACTGCAAGAGTAGGTGAACGCCGTCGTAGCAACTCTGGAGGCGGGGCATGATGACATGAAATGGCTTCTATAATCGGGAGAGAGAACCCCCATAACCCGAGCATATAGGCTCCCAAGCTTTGATGACTTGTCTTGAAAACAGACTCTTCGGCTTCGACAACATCAGACAGTTCCCCATCCAGTTTTGCCATAGCCTCATGAAATCTATCGTAGTCGGCTGTTTGTAAAAGAAGGGTCCCAAGGTGGGAAACCACACCAGCGCAAGAAGCCTGTCCGCATTCTTCCTGTGACAACGACCAGTACTCGCAGATTTCCTTTGCTAAAGCACCTATCAGGAGACAATTTTGGCTTAAGCGTTCAATCCGATCGGCATCTTCTTTATCCCCGCGAAAAACGCCAACGACACCAGCTGACAACACAACATCTCTAACCGTCTCCATTCCCAGAAGTTTTACCGCTTGCAAAGGCGTCGTAGCTTTGACCGGCAATGAAAAAAAGGCGGAATTGGTCAGACGTAGGACTTGCGCAGTTAAGGCGATATCTTTACCTGTGATTTCTGCAATTTTTTCGATAGAGGCATCTTCTTTTTCGAGTTCTATCATCAGTTCCCGAACAATTGAAGGTATGCTAGGTAAACGTTTCACACTTGTAGAAAAACCTCTTAGTGCTTCGTCACCGACATAGGAGTTGAGCTTAATCAAGCGATCAATCGCATCAATTATGTCTTCCGTTTTACAAGGCTTTGCCAGATAAAAGTGCGCAGGCCCAACCGTTTTTATGATGCTTTCTTCCTTGGTGTAACCTGACAATATAATACGGTTTGTATGAGGATGACGTTTTCGCACAATTTCCAACAGTTCTGCACCATCCATTTCCGGCATTTGCATGTCGCTAACAACAACATCTGCGCGTTCATTTGCCAAGAGTTCTAAGGCCTCATATCCTCCACAGGCAAAACGCATATCCCATTCCTGGCGCTTTTTGCGTAAACTTTTACGCAACCCCCTTAAAATACCACTATCATCATCTACAAAGAGAATACGACTATTACGCTCCTTACTTCTCATAATTTCCCTCCCCTTCATTGGTTTGTTTTCTACCATTTATCGGTATGGAAATATGGAACGTGGTGCCAACTCCTTCTTTTGTTTCAAACCAAATTCGACCATTATGTTTTTTTACAATGACATCGTGCGATATAGAAAGCCCTTGCCCTGTTCCTTTTCCAACAATCTTAGTCGTAAAGAATGGATTGAAAATTTTGTCTTGAGCATGCGCGGGAATGCCGTTTCCTTGATCCTGTATTTGAATCTCAACATATTTATCCGTTGCAATGGTTCTGATCGTAATCGTCCTGACTTGGCTGTTTTTTTCTGCCTTATTGCGTTCTTCAATCGCATGGGCAGCATTGACGATCATATTTAAAAATACCTGATTTAGCTCTCCGGGCAGACACTGTACTTGTGGGAGCGTTTCATCCAGTTCAAAATTGATGTCAGCGACATATTTCCATTCGCTTTTACAAACAGTTGCCGTGCTTTGAATGGCCTTATTCAAATCAGCTAAAACCATTTCTTTTTGTCCAGGGTGAGAGAAATCTTTCATCGCCTTAACGATACGCGAAATCTGTGTTGTTCCCTCAATTGCATCCCCCAAAGCTTCCAAGACATCTTCAGTCATGATGTCAAAGTCTAGCTCATCCTTAAGTTCATCAATTTCTTCTATAAAATTTTTCGCCTCATCAGATTCAATTAGATATTGAGGCAGTTTCTGATAAAGGGAAAAAAGCTCTATCAAATCTTCCCAAGTTTCTTTTAAGAAAAGTAAATTATCACTGACATATTGGGTCGGGGTATTGATTTCATGGGCAATGCCGCCTGCCAACTGTCCAATTGCTTCCATTTTTTGGGCTTGTTGGAGTTCACGTTCCAGTCTTTCTTGTTCTTTTTCCTGTGCCTTTATCCCTGAAATGTCTTCCTTAATACCGACGTAACTAATGACTTTACCGCGACGGTTTTTGATAGGGACAATCGTTGCACGTTCCCAACGGCGTTCATCGTTTTTTGTTTTGTTATGAAATACACCATTCCAAACCTGACCAGAGGATATCGTTTTCCACAGCTTTTCATATTCTTCCGGCGTTGTTGCACCAGATTTAAACATTCTTGGTGTTTGGCCGATAACCTCCTGTGAAGTATAGCCGCTGCCATCAATAAATGATTGATTAACATACGTAATTTTGCCAGACACATCCGTTATTAGAATAGCAGATGGATTTTGCTCTATCACCTGACTGAGTTTGCGCAAATCTTGTTGTGTTTGCCAACGTGATATTATCCCAGCCATTGTATCTGCAATTGACTTGAGAAATGTAATTTCTTTTTCGGATTGTTGATGGTCTTCCCCAATATAAAGATTCATAAGCCCTAAGAGTTTGCTCTCTAGGGTAATAGGCACACAATAGTGCCCATATTGGGGTATATGAAGGCCATTTAATTCATTATCTATAGCATGATTTGAATAGAAAATGATTTCTTTATTTTGCGCTGTATTACCACACAGGTGATGTCCATATTCTAAAATATTCCATCTTCTAACGACCTGACTGGGCAAACCAATACTCGCAACCATTCGAAGGTGGTTGCTCGTGTCATCAAACAAAAAGACACATCCCTTGTTCGAAAAATCTCTGCGATTTTCCCTGAGGATTATCTCTAAAACCTTTTCCAATAATTCATCAAGGGGTAAATCTGTAAGGGAAAGCTCTAAAATATCCGATAAAATAATTTGGTCCACATGACTTCTGTTACGTTCACGTTCTGCCATCACTTTTTCTGTGATTTCTTTGCCAACCCCCCTATATCCAATGAATTTACCTTCTTTATCAAAAATGGGTCGCCCACTGATTGAGCAAAACTTCGTTTCCCCTGATCCATCTTGAGATTTGATTTCATATTCAAAATCTTCAAAAGGCTCTCTGTTTTCTGTTTTTCGGTGATGCTCAATCCATTTTACATCACCACCATCAGCTGCCAGCTCGCCACGTTTCTTTCCGAGTAATGAAGAAGCCGGAACCCCTAAAATTGTTTCAAGTCTTTCGGAAAAAAAAGTAAAACAATATTGCTCGTCCGTTTCCCAATACCAATCAGATGCGGCTTCCGTAAAATCTTTGAAACGTTGCGATGCTTCTTCAAACTTTTCTTTTGCCTCTACCAGTTCTGTTACATCTGTATAGGTTGTGACAAAACCACCTGCCGGAATAGGAACGCCTTTGATATCAATTGAACGCCCCAAACCCGTTTTTCGAATAAACTGGTGTCGTGTGAAATTTTGGGCAAGTTGGTGCATCTCCTTGACTTTCTCTTCCACATCCACATTGCCATACTCACCTCGCAAGGCATTATATCGGATAAGGTCGTCAAAATGCGGGTTGTTGATAAGAAGGCTTTCAGGAAGGTCAAGAATTTCTTGAAATTTTGTATTATAGAAAATCAGTATAAGGTCTTTACTGAAGATGCTGATCCCTTGCGAGAGCGCATTAATTCCTGTTTGGACTTCTTCAGGAAAATCTTTTAGGGCAGCGGATATGCTTTTTCCAATCATCTGCTTTCTCCATCAAGACAATCCACGCTATACTATTTAACCAACAACATTCTACCACTTCAAGCTGTTGCACTAAAGTGCCGATATGTAGTAATACTTATGCATATCTATTTGTTGTTGAAATAGAATAATTCAACCCCAAATCAAGTAAGGTTAACTAATTATGGTTACACAAAATGCTCAATATAATCTTTGTAGATGATGAAGAAAAAGTATTACGTGGAATTAAACGTAGCCTTCGTGCTTACAAAAACCTATGGAATATAGATTTTGTACAAAGTGGTCACGAGGCTTTAGATAAATTTCAGGTACAAAAATATAATGCCATCGTGAGCGACATGATGATGCCTGAAATGAGTGGTGAGGAATTACTTGGGATTATTCAAAAAAAATATCCTGATACGGCTCGTATCGTTTTGTCAGGGCACTGCAATCAAGAAACCGCGTTTCGATTAGTTGGATCCGATCATTTTTATCTGGCGAAACCCTGTCCAACCGAATTATTGGTTAGCACGATAGAAAATGCCTGTCTACTCGCAAGCAAACGAACAGTCAGAGAGGACAAAACAGCAAGTGTTTCGGAAGTTCAGAGCGCTTTATGTGATTTTGTCAAGTTATTGCTCATGAGAGGCGTTTTAGGGATAAATGATATCCCACATAGTATAAAGTGCTGGTTACCTGAAACAACTTTAAAGGCATTTGCCCCTGTTGTGGGGGAACATAGCGACTTTCTTTCTCAGACAGATTTTTCAAACACCAATTCCTGGCCAGAACAAAAGGTTTTGTCAAAAAACCCCGCCTATACATGGGATGATTATTTTAAAGACGAATAAGCTCCCTGCTCTTTATCTGAACCCGTCACCGATTACGGTAGAGGCTTAAACAGGTCGAAAAACACTTTAAATGCCTCGGCTACATCTTCAAAAAGATCGAAGATCATTCCGATAGCAAGACCAAACATAGCAAACACAAAAAACATAAAAACCGCTGTGAAGATAGCCAAAAAGCTCAAGTTAAAAACAGAGGCTTCTGGCGGGAAGCAGACATAAAAGAAAAGTCCGCCTGCAGATAACGTTAGTATAGCAGTAATGACCAATGGGGCAGCGGCCCAGATGACTGAAAAGTATCTCATAACCATAAGCATACCATCACAGACCTTACATTGCACTTCTCATCAAAGTGATCGACCGCCCTATTCCGGGGTCACCTATTCCGCCTATTCCGGAGTCCCTATTCCTGCCCTATTCCGACCCTATTCCGAAATTCCGGGGTCCATTCGGAATTACCCATGTAATTAATTACCCATGTAATTCGGTAACTGTCCCCCGAACTAACGAACTTACCCGAACTCCATAATTCCTACCCACAAACTAGCCCACAAATGAACTTTCGCTTAAATGGGTTTGTTCTTTAATTGGCACAATTTCTAAATGCAAAGAAAAAGCGAACCAGCTGAAAATCAGCGGTTCGCTTTTAGAATTATGGCGGACAGTGAGGGATTCGAACCCTCGATACCCGATAAAGGGTATGCCTCCTTAGCAGGGAGGTGGTTTCAGCCGACTCACCCAACTGTCCATATGTGCAAACAAACGTCCGTCTGTTTGAGATGGGTTTTCTACAAACAGACGGCTGCCCTGTCAACGATCAAAACGTTTTATTTCACAATTATTTTTTATCCACGTTAAACAAGGTTTTCAACTCATCCTTATCATAAGCTTTTGTGCGGGTATGTTCGTTTAAAACATCCAACCCGCGTCGCACTGCCGGACGGTCTTTAATCGCCAGAAACCAGCGTTTCAAATTGGGGTAATCATCCAGTTCCTGCCCCTGATTCTTATAAGAGCGGATCCACGGCATACAAGCGATATCAGCAATCGAGTATTCACCGGCCAGATAGTCCGCCTCACCCAATCGCTTTTCCATCAC
Source organism: Terasakiella sp. 4MB5A (assembly GCF_050058155.1). Taxonomy (GTDB): domain Bacteria; phylum Pseudomonadota; class Alphaproteobacteria; order Rhodospirillales; family Terasakiellaceae; genus Terasakiella; species Terasakiella halodenitrificans. Next base: position 2,926,187 of record NZ_CP188815.1, read on the forward strand.
ACCATAAAGACGGGTTGCTTCCTTCGTATAGCGTTCGATCCCATATTCCACCTTTTCCGGGGCATAGATGCGGAAATGATGGGCCTGCCCCAACATCGGACCAATACCCCCCATTTGAAACATCAGCCATTGCAAGACCTCATAACGTTTCATCGGGTCTTGCGGCAATAACGGACTTTTTGTCTTTTCCGCAAGATAGATTAAGATTGCGCCACTTTCAAAAACACTCATTTCCTGACCGTTCGGTCCGTCATGATCAATCAGGGCAGGTATTTTATTATTCGGGCTGATTTTCAAAAAATCGGGCTGAAACTGATCACCCTTGGCGATATCAATACCATGTACCTGATACTCAAGGCCGCATTCTTCCAGCATAATATGAACTTTGTGACCATTGGGTGTCGGCCATGAATAAAGATCAATCATTTCAATTTTCCATTATCGCAATGTTAACAACTTTGCAGATAGACTATACAATTGTGGTAGTATAAATATGAAGCAATTCACATTTCCACATAAATTAACAAAAAATGTCCATTTATCAATCTAAGAGGGTTTCCCGATGAACGAGGTCCTTCCCCAACAAAAGCTCCTGCTGGAACTACTGATTATGTCCGGTGACATCGCTGTTGCCGACAATATTTCCAACACAATCCTTGAACGTACCATTATCGAATGTGAAAAGCATGGCTGGGTCAAACGGTCCCAGTTTGGTGCTGGGTTTCATAAAACCACGATTACCGAAAGCGGACGCGATGCCTCTGGCTTGAAGCGATAAGACAGCGCTTCCTATAGTCCATAACGGGATCCCCCCTTTAATCTTTCCTCCCATCCCCCCATATCAAAAGGATAAACGGGAGAGGAGGATGACCAATGCATAAGATTGCTTTATTGGGGCTTGGGAATGTTGGCACATTAGCTGGTATTTTATTACAGCAAGCCGGATTTCAGGTTGTCGGTTTTGATCAATTTCCACCCCATCAAGAGCTGCCTTATACCACCCTTGAAACAGACCTGAGCAACGCTGAACAGTTAAAGAAGGAACTTAAAAGTTTTGACGGGGTACTTTCGGCCCTTCCTTACGCCCTCAATCCATTAGTTGCCCAAATCGCCCATGATTTGAATTTGCACTATTTTGATCTGACCGAAGATGTGCACGTCACCAAGAAAGTGCAAGAACTCAGCCAAACAAGTAAGCGTTTAATGGCCCCGCAATGTGGCCTTGCTCCAGGGTTCATTTCCATTGTCGCAAGCCACCTCAGCACCCCGTTTGATCGGGTGCGCGCCATTCGCATGCGGGTCGGGGCGCTACCACAACATCCAACAGGTCTATTAGGCTATGCCTTTAATTGGTCCCCCGAAGGGGTCGTCAACGAATACCTGAATGATTGCGAGGTCATCGAAGAAGGCCAACATAAATGGGTTTCCCCAATGGAATGGATTGAAACCCTGCATGTCAATGGGCGCAAATACGAAGCTTTCACCACATCCGGTGGTTTGGGCACCATGTGTGAAACCTTTAAAGGACGGGTGGAAAATCTTGATTATAAAACCATCCGCTATCCCGGTCATGCCCGGTTGATGAACTTCTTCTTCCATGAATTGCTCATGCGCGAAAGACGCGAAGAAGCCGGCAAAATTCTCACCAACGCCAAACCACGTGTGGATGACGATATGGTCGTGATCCATGCCTCCGTCGAAGGGGAAATCGCCGGGCATTTGCAAAGACGCGAATTTGTACGCACCTACTACCCAAAAAAAATTGATCAGGACATGCGCCGCGCCATCGCCTGGACCACCACCGCATCGGTCTGTGCTATTATCGAAATGGTCAGAGACGGCACCTTGCCCCAAACAGGTTTTCTCAAACAGGAAGATATTTCACTGGACGCCTTTCTCAATACGAAATCCGGCGCACTCTATCGAGAGGAAAGATAAATGCCCCACCTTCGCGATATTTTAGAAGATCTGGAACTCCCCGTTGACGGCAATGGTGACCTCAACATAATCAGTCCCATTGACGGTTCTTCAATAGCCAAAATTTTTCAAACGCCCTTGAACGAAATTGGCCAAATAGCAGAACGTTCACAGGCAGCTTTTTTAAAATGGCGCAATATACCCGCACCACGTCGGGGTGAACTGGTTCGTCTGTGGGGGGAAGAACTGCGTGCCAGTAAAGAACAGATCGGCACACTTATTTCCTTCGAAGTCGGGAAAATTCTACAAGAAGGGTTAGGAGAGGTTCAAGAAGCCATTGATATCTGTGACCTCTGTGTTGGTCAATCGCGTCAGTTGTTTGGGAAAACCATCACCAGCGAACGCCCAGATCACCGCATGATGGAACAATGGCACCCTCTTGGTCCAGTCGCCATTATCACCGCTTTTAACTTTCCCTGTGCTGTCTTTGCATGGAATGCCGCCAATGCCCTGATCTGCGGCGATCCCATTATTTTAAAACCATCGGAAAAATCACCCCTATCCGGTATCGCCACATTAAACGCACTGTTACGCGCCATTGAGAAATTCGGGGATGAAGCCCCCGACGATCTTGCACAAGTTATCATCGGCGGCACAACACACAGTAAATCCCTCGTCAGTAATCCGCATATGGCATTGATCAGTGCAACCGGATCAAGCGACATGGGCCGCTCCGTTGCCCTCAGTGTTGCCCAGCGATTTGGGCGGCGCATTCTGGAACTGGGTGGCAACAATGCCATGATCGTCACGGCACATGCCAATCTTGACCTTGCCGTGCGTGCCATTGTCTTTGGCGCGGTCGGAACCTGTGGGCAACGGTGCACATCCCTGCGCCGTATCTTCGTTCATGCCTCTCTCAGTAAAGAATTGCTCAAACGGATCGAACAGGCCTATGCAAGTCTGAAAATCGGTAACCCTTTAAACGAAGATACCTTGGTTGGTCCGCTGATTGACAAGGCCGCCTTTGAAAAATTCCAATCCACCCTCAACCGCGCTAAATCCGAAGGGGGCGAAGTACGCCACGGCGGTGAGCGCATTTTACAGGATATCTATTCAGAAGCCTATTACGTCACCCCTGCCCTTGTAAAAATGCCAAACCAAACCCCGATTATGCGTGAAGAAACCTTCGCTCCCATTCTGTATGTCGTCGATTATGATGATTTTGAGAATGCCATACATTTACACAATGATGTCCCGCAAGGGCTGTCATCCTGTATTATTTCAGACAATATGCAGGAGGTTGAATATTTCCTCAGCACCAACGGATCAGATTGCGGAATTGCCAATGTCAACATGGGGCCAAGCGGGGCTGAAATCGGCGGGGCCTTCGGTGGTGAAAAAGAAACGGGCGGTGACCGCGAAACCGGATCGGATGCCTGGCGTAACTATATGCGCCGGACAACCAATTCCATCAATTATTCCCATGATATGCCATTGGCGCAAGGGATCAGTTTTGGGCATGATTAAATTATGCCCCCTCCCCTATGCAAAACAGGAATTTCCTGCTAAAAGCGCGCCATCATTTTACATTATTAAATAGGACATTGCGACCATGAGCCTCGCTTCCCAATGCGACCTGTGTTCCAGCACGGACGCACTTTCAACCTTTGACGTGACAGCCGAGGAAACCATCACGGTCTGCAATACTTGTAAAAGCCAGATTGAAAACAATGACACAATGGATGTCCATCATTGGCGTTGCCTGAACGACAGCATGTGGTCTCAAGACAACGGTGTGCAAATCATGGCTTGGCGTTTACTGACCACACTGGCACAAAAAGGCGAAGGTTGGGCACAAGACGCGTTGGACATGCTCTATCTGGAAGATGATGTCCTGCAAAAGGCCAAAGCAGGCATGTCACAAGACGCAGATGATGATGACGTCAAACATATCGACAGCAATGGGGCCTTGTTAGAAGCCGGTGACACCGTCATTCTGATTAAAGACCTGAATGTTAAAGGCGGCGGATTTACTGCCAAACGCGGGACAGCCGTGCGCAATATCTCGCTGGTTCCCGATAACGCCGAACATATTGAAGGCCGTGTCAACGGGCAACAAATTGTAATTTTGACAAAGTTCGTGAAAAAATCCACTTAATCATGAAGAAAGCGATCCCGCCCTGTAAACCTGCAACACAAGCACGATGCAAGCGTCTGAAGATCGGCCAATGTATCGAATGTGAGAAGAGCAAACCAAAACAGGGCGGAACGCGTAAAATAAAAAATATCAGCCTGCAAACTTCAAAATCGTAATGGTTTCTTCCTGCATGACATCCATTCGGATCAGTTCGCTAATGGCCTCATCACACAGGTTGGGCGCGTTTTCATCCGCAACTTCCCAGCTCCAGTGATTATCCTTGAACACAATACGCCCTTTACCCGCATTAACATAATCGACAATCTCGCGTTCCAGTTTCTCAAGACCCCCCATATCAACCCCGTAAATTTGGGTATGAACCTTGATTCCAGCTTTATTGGCTTCACGCAACATACAACTTGCGCCCGGACTTTTCCCGTCCCACAACAAAACCAGCGCATCGGCGTAATTGGCCATATCTCTGTTACGTAATTCACCGGCAACGCGCCCATGCGTCAACCAATCTGCGGGAAATGGTCGGACAGGAACTCCATTGGTACGCCCCCATTCCTCGCCCATCACATCCACACCACGACATGTCCCGGACACCACTTCTGTAATATCAAAACCGGATGCGGCAATAGTCTGTTCCAAGGCTTCTTTATCTTCAATTTGACGTGAGCCTGCGATAATCGTTTTCATCTCTCCCCCTCCTTACTGGCTGAAATGAGCGCCCTTTATATCATAACTCAAAATGTTCGGCACCCCCTTTGGTTACGATAAGATTGGGGCTTCTTCACGATGGGCACAATCCTGCCAACTACATAGACGGCAACTCAGGCCAACCCGATCGCTCAATTTTTCAGAACCCATATCCAATCCATCTGCATAAACAGTCTGTTCCGCATGCAAGGCATCACAGGCCAACATGGTGGCTTTGAGGACACGCGGTTGCGAATAACCATGCTGGTCGGAGGCCTCAGCCTTTGCAAAAAACAAAAAACGTTCTTTATTGGGGAACAACGTGATTTGACGCACAATCCGCCCCGGGGTTTGAAAAGAACTGTATATATCCCACAAAGGGCAGGCATTCCCGTGACGGGGAATGGGAAGACGCGGCAGCGTCAAACGCTTGATAATACGGCCTGCCGCATTAATATGCATCAGGGCGAAAGGGATCCCTTCTGATCTTGCTTTTCGCAAACTGACCAATCGGCTGGCCGCCTGTAAAAAACTAACCGTATATTTACGCGATAAGACATCCACATCATAACGTTCTCGCACCGCATCTTCGAGAAATTCATCATACGGCATCAATAATGCGCGTGCAGAATATGAAATCAACGCAATAGCCGCAAGTTCCTGGGCAGCCGGCGTGATTAAAAAATCCGACTTTCGAATTTCTTCTGAAATCAAATCAGCCAGAGATAATTCAACCAGTAAGCAAGCCATTTCATATCGTCGCGTCAAGGCCGATGCATATGATGGCACACTTAACACGCGTTTGGTCGGGTTGTAGCTGCATTGATGCAATTTACCGACAAAGCCAATTTCACGATCTTTTGAAAAAGTTACTTTCACATCGAATTTTTGTTCCAAAAAATCCTGAATGACGCGTTCTGTATCACCGCCATGGAAATCCGCCGCCGCCAACATATCCGCCGCCGCATTTTCCAATGTTGGAAAAAAACCCTGATGATCCATGACAAAGTCATCCACTTCTTCAGCGGGTGTCATGGACCGGGTTTGGACTTTTGCATTATCCAAAAAGTTACCCAATCCGGCGGCAACCTCTGCCAGCTTTTGACTTTCCTCAGAAAGAATAGACAAAAACTGCACACGGTCCACCTCCTTCATATCCAAGGCCGTTCCTAAAATCTCTGAGGAAGAGCGGATCGCCGTCGCATTCGTCAACATCTGGAAAATCGCATCATCAATATAAGGCGCATAATTGAGACGTTCCGAAAGCGCTTTAATTGTTTGGCCTTGATCTACATACGTCCGGTAGAGAATTTTTAAAGCCCGCGCCCAACGCGGATGCTGCCCCACAAGATTCGGTGCCGTCGCATGCGTTAAATCCATATTCTGAAATAAAGGGTCAGTGGTCAGTTCGTTTAAATCCATAATGAGACGGCGATCACTCTCTCCATCCAGTGAACCGATATCAAGCCCGAGTTCCTGAGAGATGCGCTGCAGCAATTTTCCGCCAATCGCACGTTTATTATTTTCAATCAGATTCAGATATGATCCCGAAATGCCCAAGCGCTCCGCCAATTGCGCCTGTGTAACGCCGACCTGTTTTCGTTGTTTTTTAATTTTCAAACCAATGGGTGCACGAGCCATTACCTGTCTCTCCGGTCAATAATTTTATTGCAGCGCAATGTCAATAATTTACAAATTCACACAAAATTACTTTATGAAATTGACAAAAAAATACCGTTGCGTCAAAGGCTTATTGTTCTTTTTAAAAATTACCTGTACTCCTATTAAATAATTACAAAAGTACCGTAAGGTCAAAAATAGCTTAGAATTGACGGATAACAGTAAAACCATACCGGAAATTCTTAATGATAAATGTCAACCAAACAGGGAGTAAGACTTTGGTAGATATGAAAGTAAATCGTCGCTCGTTTATGAAGGGTACAGCGGTTGCAGCAGCAGGCGTTGCAGCACCGTCCTTCTTTACACGTAACGCATGGGGCGCTGACTTCGTAAACAACCCGGGTAACAACAAGTCCATTACTTTGGGCTTTAACGTTCCGCAAACCGGTGCTTATGCAGACGAAGGTGCAGACGAGCTGCGTGCATACAAACTGGCCGTAAAACACCTGAACGGTGAAGGCGACGGCGGTATGCTCAACACCATGCAACCGCTGTCCCTAAAAGGCAACGGCGTTCTGGGTAAAAAAGTAGAATTCGTAACAGGCGATACACAGACCAAATCTGACGCGGCACGTTCTTCTGCAAAACGTATGATCGAAAAAGACGGCGCATTAATGATTACCGGTGGGTCTTCTTCCGGTGTGGCAATTGCCGTTCAGTCTTTGTGTCAAGAAGCCGGCGTTGTTTTCATGGCTGGCCTGACACACTCCAACGATACAACAGGTAAAGACAAACGTCGTTATGGTTTCCGTCACTTCTTCAACGCTTACATGTCCGGTGTTGCACTGGGTCCGGTATTGAAAGAAGAACTGGGTACTGATCGTCGTGCCTATCACCTGACAGCCGATTACACATGGGGCTGGACGCAAGAAGAATCCATCAAAAACACCACAGAAGGTCTGGGTTGGGAAACAGTTGCAACTGTTAAAACTCCGGTTGGTGCAGGTGACTTCTCTCAGTACATCACCCCTGTTCTGAACTCCGGTGCGGATGTGTTGATCCTGAACCATTATGGTAAAGACATGATCAACTCGCTGACACAAGCGATTCAGTTCGGCCTGAAAGACAAGCAAGTCAACGGCAAGCAGTTCGAAATCATCGTTCCGCTGTTCTCTCGTTTGATGGCACAAGGTGCTGGCGACAACATCAAAGGCATTCTGGGGACAACAGGTTGGAACTGGGCATTGCAAGATGCTGGTTCACAAGCCTTTGTTAAATCCTTTGGTCAAGAGTACGGCTTCCCGCCGTCACAGGCTGCCCATACATGCTATTGCCAGACTTTGCTCTATGCAAATGCGTGTGAAGTTGCAGGTACTTTCTATCCGCCGGAAATGATCAAAGCACTTGAAGGCTTTGAATTTGACGGCATGGGCAACGGCCCGACCCTTTACCGTGCAGAAGACCACCAGTGCTTCAAAAACGTTCTTGTTGTACGCGGTAACCAAAACCCATCTTCTCAGTTCGATCTTCTTGAAATCGTTAAAGAAGTTCCGAGAGAAGTTGTCACTTACGACGCCAAGATCTTTGGTGGCGAATTAGGCCCGTACAAAGTCTAATTTCAAATGACAGTGAATGGTCGCTCTCTGTTTCAGAAGCGACCATTCTTTTAAAAAAACAAATTTAATACCGATTTTTGGAATTGAGAGCTATGGAAGCTGTTTTCTTACAACTTCTCAACGGTCTTGATAAGGGGGGCGCTTATGCCCTGATCGCACTTGGTCTGACCCTTATCTTTGGGACACTTGGCGTAGTTAACTTCGCCCACGGCGCGCTCTTCATGCTGGGTTCTTTCTGCGCGGTTTCGCTGCAAAAAGTATTAAGTATGTCAATGAAAGTGCGCGACGAAAGTGTTACCTTTTTCGAGGCCTACAAAGAAGTCCCCTACTTGGAAATCTGGTTTGGTGATACAGGTAAGGCCCTGATCGACTGGACTGTCCCGCTTGCCCTTCTGATTACAATCCCCATCATGCTTGGTGTCGGATATGTGATGGAACGCGGCCTTATCCAACGCTTCTATAAGCGCACACACGCAGAACAAATTCTTGTCACCTTCGGTCTCGCCATCGTTCTTCAAGAACTGGTCAAAGCCTATTTTGGTGCCAACCCAATCCCGACACCGGCGCCTGACATCGTATCCGGTTCCGCCCATGTCGGGGCTTGGTTCGGCCTTAGCGATGCGATCGTTTATCCGTGGTGGCGTTTAATTTACTTCTTCTTTGCCTTCGCCGTCGTCGGTGCCGTCTTCGCCTTCTTGCAGTTAACCACCTTCGGGATGGTTGTGCGTGCCGGGATGGCGGATCGCGAAACCGTTGGGCTGATCGGCATTGATATCGACAAGAAATTCACCACCGTCTTCGGTCTCGCTGCCGTGGTCACCGGTCTGGCTGGTGTGATGTACACACCTGTTTTACCCCCGGATTATCATATCGGTATGGAATTCCTTGTTCTTTCCTTCGTCGTTGTTGTGGTCGGCGGCATGGGCTCCCTGCCCGGTGCGGTTGCGGCTGGTTTCTTGCTCGGTATCCTGCAATCCTTTGCATCGATGACTGAAATTAAATCCATCCTGCCCGGTATCGACCAGATCATTATTTATCTCGTCGCGGTGATCATTTTGTTGGTCCGTCCGCGTGGCCTGCTGGGTCGTGAAGGCGTGATGGAGGATTAAGCATATGAACATGAAAGACAATATCCTTGTGCTTATTTTCGGTGCGGTCATCCTGACCATGCCATTATGGGCCGGCATTGTGGGCGCAGGTTATCCTGACCTGTTGCAGAAATTTGCCATCTTCGGCCTGTTCGCCATCGGGTTTAACATCCTGTTCGGCTTTACCGGCTACCTTTCCTTTGGTCACGCTGCCTTTTTGGGCATTGGCTCCTACACAGCCATGTGGTCTTTTAAACTGTTGACCATGAACGCGATCCCTGCCGTTTTGTTCGCAACCGCCGTTTCCGGCTTGTTTGCTCTGGCAATCGGATTTGTCGCACTACGTCGCTCCGGGATTTACTTCTCCATTCTGACATTGGCTTTTGCCCAAATGTGCTACAATCTGGCATATTCGGTCCTCACGCCGATCACCAATGGCGAAACCGGCCTGACATTAACAGCTACTGACCCGCGCATTCTGGACACAGTGACAACAGAAGGCTTACCTTCAACCGAAGTTTTCGGCATGGGCTTAAGTGGTTACAACGGTTTCTACTTCTGCGCGGTGATCCTGATCATCGGTTTCTATATTTCCGTGCGATTGTATCGTTCTTCTTTCGGCCTGATGTTGTTGGCGGTAAAATCCAACCAGAACCGTATGAAATACACAGGCCTGAACACCAAACCTTACCTGCTCTCTGCTTTTGTGATTTCAGGTATGTATGCCGGCCTTGCGGGTGCCTTGATGGTCGTGATTGATCCACTGGCCGGTGCAGAACGGATGCAATGGACAGCCTCTGGCGAAGTTGTTTTGATGACCATCCTTGGCGGTGTCGGGACTCTTCTTGGTCCGTTCATCGGCGCGATTGTGATCAAATATTTTGAGAATATTTTCTCTGCCTTTAACGATGCTGTTCTCAATCAGGTTTTCGGTTTCCTGCCCGATTTCATTCAGGGTATCTGGGTTTCCTTTGCCAGCCTGTTTGTCGGTAAAGGGTGGCATCTGACACTCGGCGTTCTATTCATGTTGATCGTGATCTTTCTTCCTGGTGGTGCAATGGAAGGCTTCCGCCGCATTGCCACTAAGTTCAAAAAAGAAAAAAATGCCCATAGCGCAGGAGGAGCAGAATAATGTCATCTATTCTTACTGTTGAAGGCGTTAATAAAAACTTCTCCGGCCTGAAGGCTCTTGACGATGTCAACCTTGTTGTCGAAGAAGGATCTGTTCATGCCATTATCGGTCCAAACGGTGCAGGGAAATCTACCTTCCTGAACTGTCTGGTGGGCCGTTTAGTTCCCGATACAGGAACCGTCCTTTATTATGGTAACAAACCGGAAGGCGAAACCCTGTTCGGTCTGCCACCACACGCGATTAACCAAAAAGGCATCTCTCGTGTCTTCCAGACACCGGAAGTTTTTGAAGACCTGACCCTGTTTGAAAATGCCATGATCCCGGTTATGGCCCATCTGGATGGATCTTATCGCTTCAATTCCTGGGGTGGTGTTTTGTCACGTGGTGAAATTTCCGACGCGGCAGAACATATCCTGTCCGATGTTGGTTTGCTGGAAAAACGTAACATGCATTCCGGTTCTCTATCGCGCGGTGACAAACGTCGTCTGGAACTGGCCATGTGTTTGGCACAAGATCCCAAACTATTATTGTTGGATGAACCGACCGCTGGTATGGCACGCGCCGACACCAACAACACCATCGATCTTTTGAAAAAGATCGGCGAAGAACGCAAAATTACAAAAGTCATCATCGAACACGACATGCATGTGGTGTTCTCGCTGGCGACAAAAGTAAGCGTTCTGGCACGGGGACACATCATCGCGGAAGGCGCACCTCAAGAAATGAAGGGCGATCCGCGCGTACAAGAAGCCTACCTCGGAGGGGCACATCTATGAGTGATAAAATCGCACAATATAGCGGTCCGCTTAAAAAAACCCTGCAGCCGATTAAATCGCAGGGGACCGATCCGGCTTTTTTCTCCGTATGGGATGTCCATGCCTACTACGGCGAAAGTTACATCGTGCAAGGGGTCAGTTTCGACATTCACGAAGGTGAGATCGTCGCCCTTTTGGGACGAAACGGTGCGGGAAAAACATCCACACTGCGCGCACTTGCCCGCACGGATGACCCGCAACTTCACCACGGTGAAATTTGGCTCGACCATGAACCGCTTCACGACATGAAATCGTTTCAAGCCTCACGCGCCGGTCTGGCCCTTGTGCCGGAAGATCGCCGCATTATCCCTGGCCTGACCGTTCAAGAAAACCTTGAACTGGCACAGATCGAAGGTCGTAAAGGCTGGTCGATCCAACGTCTGTACGAACTGTTCCCCCGTCTGGGTGAACGTCATAATCAGATCGGAGTGACCTTGTCCGGTGGTGAACAACAAATGTTGGCTGTTGCCCGTGCACTTGCCAAAGATATCAAGTTGTTATTGCTGGATGAACCTTACGAGGGTTTGGCCCCTGTTATCGTTCACGAAATTGAAAAAACACTTGAAGATATTAAAAAGCTCGGTATCACAACGATCATCGTGGAACAAAATGCAATTGCCGCACTGCACTTGGCTGACCGTGCCATTATCATGGATGCAGGCCAAATCGTCTTTGATGGAACAGCGCAAGAAGTTCTTGATAACGCAGAATTGCGTCAAGAATATCTGGCAATCTGATTAATCAAACGATCAAACCAAGACCTGACAGGCCCGTCCCCTCCCGAGACGGGCCTTTTTTTCATGACTTCACCGGAAAACCTGCTTCACATTACCGACAAATCGTGACAACGAACCCGTAATATCGTTCACAGATACACTGTCTTTTCGCTCAACAGCCTTACCGACTTCACGCATGCCCATATAGGTCATAATCACCGCTGCGGCCCAACCGACCATTTGTTCATAAAGGCTGTTTAAAACATCCCCCATTTCAATCAAGGAAACCATAGCCGAAGGTGTTCCAAACGCCGCATTGATCACGTTATAGGCTGCAATCAATGAATTTAACCCGACAATGGCAAGGGGCGGAAATACAACAGCAATAACCATCCAGCGCACCGCCCAAGGACGCGTCGTCATCCGTATCAGGGCAACTTGGGCACGCGCGCGTGGGGGGATTGCATTCAAGACCTCTGCATCCAGCTGCCCCCCTTGCATCATCAATCGATTGCTGATCGTTTCATAAAATGCTAATTCGGATTTCATTCGCTCCATAAATTGTGCCCGTTCCGGCTCACTTAATTTGTCCACCTCTTCACGCAACTCATCCGGTGAACGGGCTTCGACTGCTTCACCCTTTATTTCTTCCACTACTTGCTTACCGACATCAAATAAATCAGCAGCCCCTTTCATTGCCGCAAAAATTGCCGGCAATGCCGCTAAAAACGCAACCATATCCTACCCTTTCTTTAAAGAACATTTAAAGAATATAGGACTATTATCCTTTATTGCAAGTCTAACAGAAAAAGCCCCGAAGTTTCCCTCGGGGCTTTTCAAACCGATAAGTAAATTCAAGATCGTGCGCTCAATGCACTCCTTCGAATTTTTAACCAATAATATCGTTCAATGTTTTCGACGGACGCATAACAGCGACACGCTTGGCTTGATCCTGATGGTAATATCCACCCAAATCAACCGGTGCGCCTTGGCAATCAATCAATTCCTTACGAATTTGATCTTCGTTTGCCGCCAGTTTTTCAGCCAACGGTGCAAAGAACGCTTTCAACTCTGCATCTTCATCCTGTGCTGCCAATGCTTGCGCCCAGTAAAGTGCAATGCAGAAATGAGAACCACGGTTGTCATGCTCACCACCTTTACGGCTGGGTGACTCGTTTTTGTCCAACAACTTGGCTGTCGCTTCATCCAGTGTTTTGCCCAACAAAGCCGCTTTGGCGTTGCCATTTACGTTGGCAAGATGTTCAAACGATGCCGCCAATGCGCAGAACTCACCAAGAGAGTCCCAACGTAGGTGGTTTTCAGCAACCAGTTGCTGAACGTGTTTCGGTGCAGAACCGCCAGCGCCTGTTTCAAACAAGCCGCCACCATTCATCAACGGAACAATAGACAACATCTTCGCAGACGTGCCCACTTCCAAGATCGGGAACAAATCCGTCAGGTAGTCACGTAGAACGTTACCCGTTACAGAAATAACGTCTTTACCATCTTTGATCATCTGACAAGAATGCGCTGCTGCATCGGACGGTGCCATAATACGAATATCCAGGCCGCTTGTGTCATGATCCGGCAGGTAAGCATTTACTTTCTTGATCAGTTCCGCATCGTGTGCACGGTTTTCATCCAGCCAGAAAACAGCCGGTGTATTGCTCAGGCGGGCGCGGGAAACTGCCAGTTTGACCCAATCGCGGATCGGGGCATCTTTGGCCATACAGGCACGCCAGATATCGCCTGCTTCCACATTATGTTCGATCAGACTGTTGCCTGCTGCATCAACAACTTTGATGGTACCATCGGCAGGTGCTGTAAATGTTTGCGGGTGAGAACCATATTCCTCGGCTTTTTGCGCCATCAGACCAACATTGGGAACAGACCCCATTGTAGACGGGTCAAACTCACCGTTTTCTTTACAGAAGTTGATCACGGCATCGTACACACCGGCGTAAGAACTATCCGGGATCACACATTTGGTGTCGCCTTCATTGCCATCCGGTCCCCAGCCTTTACCGCCAGCTTTAATCACAGCCGGCATGGAGGCATCGATGATTACGTCACTGGGAACATGCAGGTTGGAAATACCTTTATCGGAATTCACCATATACATATCGGGTTGTGCCTTCAGGCAAGCCTCGATATCGGCTTCGATCTCTACCTTTTTATCAGCAGGCAAAGAGGCAATTTTAGCAACCACGTCGCCAAAACCGTTGTTTGTATCCACACCTAATTCGGCAAATGTTGCCGCGTGTTTTTCAAAGACCGGGGCAAAAAACACTTCGACACAATGGCCAAAGATCACCGGATCGGAGACTTTCATCATGGTCGCTTTCATATGAAGCGAGAACAGAATGCCTTGTTCTTTGGTTTCTGCAATTTGTTCCGCCAAGAACTTACGCAAGGCCTTAACAGACAAATATGTCCCGTCCAGAACTTCACCGGCTTGCAACGGCAAGCTTTCTTTCAAGACCTGCTCAGTCCCGTCTTTGCCGACAAAAACGATCTTGCCTTGTGTGGCAGCATCCAATGTCACAGATTTTTCGTTAGACGCAAAATCATTTTGTCCCATTGTAGCAACGTGTGTTTTGCTGTCTTTTACCCATTTCCCCATACGGTGCGGGTTTTTCTTGGCAAATTGCTTAACCGCAAACGGTGCGCGGCGATCAGAATTCCCTTCGCGCAGAACCGGGTTAACAGCAGAACCTTTCACGGTATCGTATTTCTTACGGGCTTCTTTTTCCGCATCAGTTTTCGGATCTTCCACATAATCGGGAATATCGAAACCGTGATCTTGCAATTCTTTAATCGCAGCAATCAACTGAGGAACAGAAGCAGAAACGTTTGGCAATTTGATCACGTTGGCTTCCGGTGTTTTCACCAATTCGCCCAACTCAGCCAAATCGTCGGAATGCAAATCGAACAACGCAAGAATACGGGCCGCCACAGAGATATCCTTTGTGCCAACCTCAACGCCAGCTGCACCAGCAAATTTCTGGATGATCGGCAGGAAAGAACCGCTTGCCAGTTCCGGCGCTTCATCGACGATTGTATAGATGATGTCAGTCATTTTGTTTCAAAACTCCCAAAAGCCATAGAGGCAAATATTTAATTTCGTGGTCGTATTTGTAGTATCTGGACCGCCGCACCGCAACAAATTTACAGTTTTTTTCGGTATTACCAGTTAAGATCACCTTTTAATCCTTCAAAATCAATCTTCTAGCAAATGAAAGTACAGAAGATCCACAAACTACAAAAAAATCAGTAAAATTTTTCACCGCTTTTTTCATTCTGTTTGGCTTATTCAAGGCTATCGATTCTGCTTTTTCACCTTCCCCAATTCACAGGTTTTCAGCAAATACATTTGTATTACCACTACGCTAGATTCCAGAGACTTTCCTTTGTCTACAACCCTTTGTAAAACATAGAAAAACTGCTGATTTGGTCATACCAAAACTTTCCTTGCCAACCTATTTACACAAGCGTATCGTCGCCTTAATGACATTGGAGACTTCGCTGTCGTCCATCCTTGTTCCTCTAGGAGATATCGCACATGAGCAAAATTAAGGTCCAAAATCCGATCGTCGAACTCGACGGCGACGAGATGACCCGCATTATCTGGCAGTTCATCAAAGACAAGCTGATCCTTCCCTATGTTGATGTCGATTTAAAATACTACGATCTGGGCATGGAAAACCGCGATGCAACGGATGACCAAGTCACCATTGATGCCGCCAACGCCATTAAAGAACACCGCGTCGGTGTCAAATGCGCAACCATCACCCCGGATGAAGCCCGTGTTGAAGAATTCGGGCTGAAAAAAATGTGGAAATCGCCGAACGGTACATTGCGCAACATTATCGGCGGCACTGTCTTTCGCCAACCGATTATCTGTAAAAATGTCCCACGCCTTGTCCCCGGTTGGACCAGCCCGATTGTTATTGGCCGCCACGCCTTTGGCGATCAATATAAAGCAACCGACATGCGCGTTCCCGGCCCCGGCAAGTTAACCATGACGTTTGAACCGGCCGATGGTGGCGAAGCCATCACCCACACGGTTTATGAATTTGAAAGTTCCGGCGTGGCGATGTCCATGTATAACGTGGATGAATCCATTCGTGGTTTTGCCCGTGCCAGTTTGAACTACGGCCTTGAACTGGGCTGGCCGGTTTTCCTGTCCACTAAAAACACAATCATGAAAGCTTATGACGGGCGTTTCAAAGACATCTTTGAAGAAATCTATGAAACGGAATTCAAAGAACAGTTTGAACGTGCCGGTATCATGTACCAGCACCGTCTGATCGACGATATGGTTGCCTGCGCTATGAAATGGTCAGGCGGTTTCGTCTGGGCCTGTAAAAACTACGATGGGGATGTTCAATCCGATACGGTTGCACAGGGTTTTGGCTCCCTCGGTCTAATGACCTCCGTTCTTATGACACCGGATGGGCAAACGATTGAGGCAGAAGCCGCCCACGGCACCGTCACCCGCCATTACCGCATGCATCAGGAAGGCAAGGAAACCTCCACCAATCCGATCGCATCTATCTTTGCATGGACACGTGCCTTAAAATTCCGTGGTCAATTTGACGGTACACCCGCACTGGAACGTTTCGCCGATGATCTGGAAAAAGTCTGTATTGAAACGGTTGAAAGCGGTCACATGACCAAAGACCTAGCCTTGCTGGTCGGACCGGACCAATCCTGGTGTACAACCCAGCAGTTCCTGGATCATATCGACGCAAACCTGAGAGATAAAATGGCTCGTCGTCCCAGTTAAGCCTACGAGAAGACATTCTCAAAATTTAACCTGCCATACACAAAGCCCGAGACATAAATAGGTCTCGGGCTTTGTTCATAAATATGTTATAATTAAGTTTCAAGATCATCGTGTTCATATGAATTGTTACGGGGTGGAGAAACCCTTTACAACTGGCTTTTCGAAAAAATCAAAACTTTATCAAGAAGAACTCAATCCAACCTTTGATGAAAAGAAGATGTTAAATTACGACAACTTTCCGGTTCGACTGAAAAAAGGTTGTACCTACAGCAGGCCCTTCACGAACTTGACGAAGCAGGTATAACAAAAGCAATCATTCAAACATATTATACAAATTAGAACGCAAACCTCCTCACGCCAGCGACAGCACCTAGGTCCTGTTGACAAAGTATTTTACCCATACCCGAATTGATGTGACCTGCACGAAGCCAAGGAAACTGAGCATCGTCTTGTCATACCGAGTTGCAACCCGGCGAGCATTTTTGAGTTTGTTGAAGCAGCGTTCAACCTGATTTCTCAAGCCATATACGAAATCATCAACGGGAGTGATTTCCTTTCGGTTTTTCCGCATTGGGATCATGGCGTATCCACCGCGTTTCTCCATATCGTCCCGAATGGAGTTTGCATCGTAGCCTTTGTCTGCCAATAGAACCTTGGCATCTGGACCACCCCATTCCATCAATGGAGCATACCCTTTGTAATCTGATGTTTGGCCTTCGCTGATTTCCAGAGCTATTGGCAAGCCTTCGGCATTTGTTCGAAGGTGTATTTTGGACGTAAAGCCACCTTTTGAACGGCCGAGACCCTCTTTTTGAGTCCCCCTTTTGCCCCAGCAGCCTGATGATGGGCTCTGATGATTGTGCTATCTATCATTTGCACTGTATCTGGAACGGCTTTGGCATCGTTCAAGGCATCCAGTAGAACATCCCAAACGCCGAGCAATGTCCAGCGGCGGAATTGACGATAAACAGAGGACCATTTACCGAAGTAATTGGGGAGGTCACGCCAAGGTGCTCCTGTCCGGGCAATCCAAAAAATACCATCAAGAGTGAGGCGGTGATTTGAGGGAGGACGGCCAGATTTTGGCCCTTGGGCATGAAGGAATGGCTCGAAGAATAACCATTCATCGTCGCTCATCAAATTCCGCATAGACTTCTCCTCATAAAAAGAAGTCTTGAATCACATTCTAAGCAATTTGTGAACCCACTTTGTCAACAGGACCTAACAGATTACTCAAACGATCAATACGTGATAAAGTGGGTAATATTTTATATTTGAGGCAAAGATATTTCCCATATGAAGCGACCTTATCTTTTTTCATTTCTTGTTTTCTTATCGCTATGCATTTTTTCCGCTGCCAATGCAGATAATGACCATGCAATCTCTGAAAATAGCTTTCAGGGACATATACAAATATTCGGTCATGCTGGCTTCCTCATGCGCCTGACACAGAAACAAGCTTTCAATGTTTCCGTTCACAACCATATCAATCAACAATGCAGCATCTCAGATGACCTCTTACGTGCGCCTCTTCTCTCTGAGCTAAAACTTAGTAACTATCCCACAGCATCTTCCGCCCCATTCACATTGCATTTAGAATTGATCGGTGGCATGGACCCGCACGATAATTGCCTTATAAGCTATGACCTCAGCCTTCTTCGCAATTATACGGGTCAAACGGATGGTCAAGAACTCTTACGATTATATACACGCGGTGCCTTTGTTGGAGATCAAAGGCCTTATGCATACTCAACCAGACACAACAGAAAAAACATTGATGGAAGGCGTTCAAAAAGCGGGAAAACGACTTC
The DNA here is from genome assembly GCF_050058155.1 of Terasakiella sp. 4MB5A. Taxonomy (GTDB): domain Bacteria; phylum Pseudomonadota; class Alphaproteobacteria; order Rhodospirillales; family Terasakiellaceae; genus Terasakiella; species Terasakiella halodenitrificans. Next base: position 2,944,530 of record NZ_CP188815.1, read on the forward strand.
TTTATAACTTAGGCCAAATCCAAAAAATTTACGCTTTACCTCAAAAACGTTAAACTCTTTCCTGCCCTCCAATAAAAGGTCACCTTTAAAACGATCTTTATCAACCGACAATCAAGCCATATCTTGGCAAAATATCACGCAAACTTGTCTGGCGATGAAAAGCTGCCGCTTGAAAAAATTGCACCACAGGTTTCTGCGTCGCCAGACTCCCATCTTCGAGGGCACGCAGTTTCATAAATTCTATGAGCCATTTTTCACCCGCATAAACCGGTATTTCTTCAGTAACTCCTGTGATCTGCCCGCTGGCAAGCAGATCACACCACGCTTTTTCCCGGTCCGCACATTTTCCCTGTGTTTCAATGACCGCCTGAATAGCATCACGCACTTCCTCAAAAGGTCGAGGGGTCATATGATCTGTACTTCCATGCCCATACTTGACAAATAAATCATATAACTTTTCGCAAGCTTCCATATAAGTCTGGGAATTGTCACGCATTTCTACCCGGCCCTTTGCATCTTCCCATTCCAGACTCCATCTCAAATAGGGACGGTCTGGATAAGTAGCCGCACCACCATGCCCAAGCGCGCCTGAGAGATTCCCACCAAAAAACCCCTTAATATTTGCCAGCAGTCCACCATGTTCGCCGTTTTCTTTGAAGAACCGCTTTTTCTTATCTTCAACATACGCTTTGGTTTCCGGGTTCAGTTCGTATGTTTTAAGCTCTCCTGCAACACGATTCAAACGAGAACTCACCCCTGAAAAGTCATAATGGGCAAAGGTGTCCGCATAGACATGGGCTGTCACACCAATTAACGCATCCCCAAATGCGACTGTCTTCGCCTTTTCCACATTTGTCTTTACCATTTTGCGAGCTAATAGGCTGTCTTTGCGACACAACAACTTTTCTGTAAAACTGGCACCTTCACCACCTGGATAAAAATGAAACGGCACCCAAATGCGGCGTTGATCATGGGGGTCGAGGTTTTTCACATGAAGAATGTGGTGCGCGGTGGCCTCTACATCCAACATAGACGCATCTAAAAAAGTAACAGATTCATTTGTCCCCGCATCATCTACAAATTGGGATGCTGTCGCGATTGTATGCGCGGCAGCTTGATTTAAACCCGCACAACGCGCCAAGACATATACCCCATAATAATGCATATCCTTTTGCATATACATCACCCCCTGAGTTCTATTTGCATTAATATTTATAATTGCAAATCATATCATAAAATATCCTAAACGAGAAACAAAACCCTCTATCACAAAAAAAGGGCGGCACCAAAAGCCGCCCCTGCCAAGTTTGGGTAAACTCAATTTATTTTTCTAAAACATAAGCGCCCGGTGCACGTACCAAGGGCGCGTGCTGATTACTGCCCAGTTTGTAAGGTGCCGCTTTTTCTTCACCAGATCGGTTACCTAACCAACCCGCCCAATGATCCCACCACGAACCTTGTTCCTTACTTGCCCCAGCCAGCCACTCATCTGACGTATTGCCGCCTTTGGTATTATGCATGTAGCTTGCTTTCGGGTTGCCGGGTGGATTGATAATGGATTGAACATGACCACTGGAATGCAGAACAAATTCATAATCCCCACCAAAGAATTTGGCAGAATTGAAACAGCCCTTCCAAACACTGATATGATCCGTTTGACCACCGACCATATAGATATCGCAGTCCACTTTTTTCAGATCAATCGGCTCCCCTTTTACCGTCAATCCGCCTGGAACTTTTAATAAATCCAACGAAAAAACATCCAATAGGTCTTCGTGCAATTTTGCAGTAACCCGCGTGGAATCGTTGTTCCAGAACAGGATATCAAATGCCGGTGGTTTTTTACCCATCAGGTAGTTGTTTACCCAATAGTTCCAGACCAGATCATTAGGACGCATCCATGTAAAGACACGTCCCATTTCTTCACCATCAAGCACCCCTTTATAACGTGATTTCATTTTCGCCATTGCAATAGCTTCATTGGAGGCAAACAAACCAAGGGACTGTTTTTCATTGCTGTCCAGCACTGCAACAACCATCGTTGCAGACTTGACATATTTCTTCTTTTTTGCCGCCAAATAACCCAACAGGGCCGCCATCGGAATAGCCCCGGTACAGGCCGCATACAGGTTGATTTCATCCATCAGGGTAATAGAACGAATAGCTTCAATTCCTTCTTCCAATGCAGTGACATATTCATCCAACCCCCAATGGCGATGTTCACGTGTCGGATTACGCCAGCTCACCATAAAGACTTGAAAACCATTGTTGACCAGATATTCCACCGCGCTTTTTCCCGGTGCGAGGTCCAGCAGGTAATATTTATTGACCACAGGCGGGATAAACATAATCGGGCGTTCATGAACCAAGGGCGTCGTCGGCGCGTACTGGATCAATTCCAGAACATCATTGCGATAAACCACATCACCAGGTGTGGCGGCAATATTTTCACCGACTTTAAAGGCTGACTTGTCCACCTGTGCCGGCAAACCGTTGTTCTCAGAAATATCTTTGGCAAAATTCTGAAACCCTTCTATCAGGCTTTTTCCACCAGTTTCACGTAATTTTTCCAATGCTGCCGGGTTGCTCAACAGGTTATTCGTCGGGGATAATGCATCTGTCACCAACGAAGACAAATAACGTGCCCGCTGTGCATCTTTGTCTTCCAATTCAACATGATCAATCATGTTGTTGACCGCACGCGACCAAGCCAAATACCCATGCATGGCCATCTTATGCATCGGGCTGCGATCCCATGCGTCATCACGGAAACGACGGTCCTCTTTTTTAACCTCCAACGCGTTGGGGTTCGCAACCGCTGCACTTAATTCTTTTGCCAGCTTATTGGTTTCTTCCAGAACCACACTAGGTTTACAGATAACCTGACCACCAACCTTGGAGAAAAGTTTCACCATATCTTGTGGCGACACACCACCAACAAAAGGTGAGTTCAGTTTAACCTTTTCATCCTGTGATTTTTTATCTTCCAATCCCTTGGTTTGGTTTGAAGCCGGAGAATTAACATTACGCACCATCTCAACCCATTGGTTCGCCACGGCGTTGGGCAAACTATAGAGCTGTTGCATACCATTCATATAATTCGATAAGGCTGTATTGCCATCAAACGAAGATACTACAGGTTTAGCGGTTGCATTTTTACGCGTATTTTCAGTCGGTTTGTAGTTCCACATGTTTATTACCCTTACTGGAGTTCATTTTTATTCTTATTATTTTAAATAATGCTGATTTTTCAGCGGCTTAATTAAAGCTTTTCAGAATTAAAACGTCATAACTACAGATAGGGCTTTTTTGTATTTTTAATATCTAGAATTGATATATCTGCTTATTATGCGATGTATGCCTGTAAAGCAGGACGCGAGCTATCACAAATGTGATCGCGCATCAATTAAGTATAAATACGTCTATACAAATGTAGGTAAGGCACACTAAAGGAAGTAAAAATAAACAACCCATGGTTTATTTTTACTATATTTCAATTACTTATCACAGTCGTGATAAATCTGAACAAAGCCTGTCTTGAGACAAAAGAACTTCAATCCAATAATAAATATTTTATTTTATTTTGATTTTTTAATGAATCACAGACTGTGAAAAGCCTTTTATCAGGATCACGCCCGATACAATTAAACCGATTCCCAATATCGCAGGCAGGTCTGGAATTTCTTTATAAATGACGATTCCTGATAAGGTGACCAAGACAACGCCGGCACCTGACCAAATCGCATATGTAATGCCAATCGGTAAAACGCGCAGTGTTAGCGTCATAAAATAAAACGCACAACTGTAGCCTGCCACAACAATCACACTGGGCCACAACCGAGTGAATTCTTGCGATGCCTTTAACGCACTGGTTCCAATAACTTCGGCAAGAATTGCAATGGCCAGATACACATATGTCATAAAGGATCCTCAACGGGTGGGTTAATGCGGGTACAGTTTTTACATACGTTTTTCACCAACGCGCGTAACCATTTTCGCGCCGGATCATTATGAAAACGTTCATGCCAAATTTGTGAAATTGTGAAGCCCGGTCCTTGCAGTTCATCCGGTAAATCCAACACGGCCAGATCATGCCCCTTGACTTGATATGCCAATCGCGACGGGATTGTTGTTATTAAGTTTGTCGTCCCAATAACAGAATGTATTGCCGTAAAATGCGATAACCGCAGTGCTATCTTTCTAGACAAGCCCACTTGCGCCAAACGCCTGTCAATCTCCCCACCACCACGTCCTGTAATACTCAATAACGCATGCGAACAGGCTACAAAATCTTCTAGCGATATTTTTTTGCCCGCCAAAGCATGTCTCTTTCGCAATAAACAGACGAAATGATCCTCAAACAACGGTTGGGCGTAAGCCTGATCAAAAGCAGGACCGTCATTTAAAACACCAAACCCAAGATCAATTTTCCCTGTCTTCAAATCTTCCATTGCCATTGCGCTCAGTTGTTCAACTTCAACCGTCACATGGGGGGCTTGTGTATAAATTTCTTCCAGAAGGGATGGCAAAATCAAATGGGAAACATAATCCACACCAACAAGGCGGAAACATTCCTGCGACGTGGCTGGATTAAATTCGTTGGGGCTCATCACTGATCGCACTCGTTCCAACGCATCGTGTAACGGCGTACGCAAACTTTCAGCCCGTGGGGTCAGTACCATTGCACGCCCAGAACGCACCAAAAGCGGATCCTTCAATGTTGCGCGCAAACGATCCAATGCCCGGCTCATTGCCGGTTGGCTTAAGTTTACAGCCATCGCCGCACGCGTCACACTGGCTTCATTTAACAAAGCTTCCAGTGCCACCAACAGATTTAAATCGATATTTCTAATATTCACTTCATGCATGTATACAATATAAAACATGCATTGGATGAATGCAATTTAATCTCTTATCTTCTCCTTCAGATCAACACATTCAAGGAGTATTTATTATGTATGTCATCGCAGGTGTTACCGGCAACACAGGATCTGTCGCAGCTCAAACTCTAATTAATGCAGGGGAGCAAGTCCGTGTTATCGTGCGCACCCCCGAGAAAGGACAAATCTGGAAAGACAAAGGTGCAGATGTTGCCATTGCCGATCTATTTGATGAAGAAGCTGTTCGGGGCGCATTGGTCGGAGCAAAAGGCGCTTATTTCCTCTTGCCGCCTGAATTATCTAGTAACAACTTTCTTTCTTCGCGTCGTGAATTGGCAGATAGCCTTGTGAACGTCGTTAACCAAAGCAACTTAGAGCATGCCGTCTTCCTGTCTTCCGTCGGTGCCCAGCTTGAGGAAAAAACAGGTCCGATTCTCACCCTTGCTTATTTGGAAAAACTTTTGGAAAAAAGCCCGATCAAAACAACGGCTTTACGTCCGGGATATTTCCTTGATAACTGGGGATCCGTTCTTCCCGCAGCCATCAATGATGGTGTCCTTCCCAGCTTCCTACAGCCACTAGACCAAAAAATAGATATGGTCGCGACTCAAGACATCGGGAAAACCGCTGCACAGCTTTTATTGGAAGGCCCGGCAAAAGATGGACAAACCCACCGCATCGTGGAACTGAAAGGTTCGTCCCAATATAGCGCACATGATATTGCGCAATCTTTATCCAAAGCCCTGAATAAAGATATCACCCCCATCGCGGTGCCGCAGAACACATGGAAAGACACTTTTATGCAGTTTGGCATCTCCAATGAAGTGGCCGGTCTCTTTGCCGATATGTATGAAAACATCAATAACGGAACTATTGTCTATGAAGAGATCAATGTGCGCCACGGTGAGACCACTTTGGATCAATTTATTCAGAATTTAGCGAAGTAACCTGCCCTTTTTCAACAGCCGTCCGTCACAACGCCGGGCGGCTTTTTTGACAGCTTTCCCACAAAGAATAATTTTATTGATAAATAGAGTCAGATTCACCTTGACGAGAGCAGTTGTTTTCCGTAAAAGGCGGGTCTCTCTTGAGGGCGGGACTATGTCTGGCCCCACCTTCAGTATTTATGAGATTGAGGAATTTGTATTATGGCACGTCGCTGCTCACTTACTGGTAAAGGCGTTCAAACTGGCAACAACGTTAGCCACGCTAAAAACCGCACTCGTCGTCGTTTCTTGCCGAACTTGCAAGACGTAACTCTGGTTAGCGACGCCCTTGGCGTTTCCGTTGGCCTGCGCGTTAGCGCTTCTGCACTGCGTACGATCGAACACAAAGGCGGTCTGGATGCGTACTTGCTTGACACAGCAGCCGACAAGCTGCCGCGCGAAGCACGCCGTTTGAAAAGCCGTGTTAAAAAAGCTCAAGCTAAAAAAGCTGCTTAATTCAGCCTTTTAGTTACAGTTTACAAAGAAGCCGCCTACTTGCAAAAGAGGCGGCTTCTTTGCGTTTGGATTTTATAGACATAAACGCATAAAACCATTGATTGCACAGCAACCTTCCTTTAAGTTTAATTAAACAAGGAAGGTTGCATGTTATTAATTGATTTAATATTGCAAAGCACACTCGCAGGCATGATTAGTAATGTCATCAGCAAATGCTCAGGTGGTCTTTGGGGGTTCACACAGCCCGATAATGCGACAATTGAAGATATAGTCTCCAAACTTAATTTACTTCTTAAAGCCCAGGGCCTTGAAAAAGAACAGGTAAAAGACGCAATTCTCGGCGCTTTAGAAAACGCAACTCCATCCGATCAACATGATATACAAAATGAATTGCAAGATGGGATTATCAAACGTTCAGAACAAGTACTTCTCAAAGTCCTGAACACTGAAACAAACATTGCAAAAAATCATAATAAAAGTGCAGAAAGCCATAATAAGATAGCATCTAAAGCTGCTTATCACTTGGGTATTCTCAGCCAATTTAAAGACTATTCAAAAGCGGCCGAATATATGGAAGAAGCCATCAAACTCGACAGCCGCAATTTTTCTGCACTAAACCATCTCGGCAACCTGTATCGCCGTTTTGGCAAGATGGAGAAAGCAGAACAAACGTATAACAAAATCCTGACAGAGTGCGAAGACCCTCGGATTCTTGCAAAAGTATTTGGCAATCTTGGTCTTTTTGAAAAAACACGCGGCAATTACCAAAAGGCCGAAGCCCATCATCAATCTGCTTTAGATATTCATATTCAAAGAAACAATCAAAAAGGAATGGCCCGACAATATGGGAATCTCGGTCTATTAGCTCGCCGACAGAACCAAATGGAAGCAGCTAGAAAGCTCCATAAGAAGGCTCTTGAGTTAAATTTCGAACTGGAACACCCTCTTGGTATCGCGCGTCAAAGCGGTAATTTAGGGATCGTAGAGCGAAAAGAAAACAATTTGGCAAAAGCAGAAGAATACACCAACCGAGCCTTAAATATTCATAAGGAACTTGATCGAAGAGATGGGGTCGCGCGGCAATACGACAATCTTGGTTTAATAGAAATTCGCCGAGGAAATTTTTCACTCGCAGAAACCTATTTACGTAGATCGCTAGATATCAATATCGCCATCAATCGACAGGAAGGAAAAGCGACTCAGTACGCACATCTCGGTTTTTTAAAACAACGAGAAGGTCATATAAAAGATGCAAAAGTTTTTTTTGAAAAATCATTAGAGATTGCGATTCATGCAGATGTCACCCCTCGAATACGACAAATGCAAACCGCCCTCGACAATCTTAAAGAAAAAGAAGTTTCATAAGCAAAGTACGTTGCAAGGGACTGAAGTTGTCGTCACTGATCAGGGTCAGAATCGTCTCTCCCTTTTCATTTTTTTCGGCAATAATTCCTTCAAAATTATCCAACGGAGTGGGACTGCGCAACGTTGCCAGCACCTTCTCGCGTTGACCTGTTTCTACGTTCAACACCGACAAGCGGATGGCAACACCTTGCAAAGGACGGTAAAACCGTTCCAGAAGAACCATACGTTCATCATCCGGTAAACGCGTCAGCCCAGTTGGACGAAAGCCATCGCTAAGCGGAAGTTTATACGCCTGCCATTCCTTTGCCTCATCTTGCACCCAAAGGAAGGTCGACGGCGCGTCTTTTGGGCCTTCTGCAACGATAACCAAACGCCCATCGGAAGAAACTTCAACCGCCTCCAATCCATCATTAAAAGGCAGATCATAAACTTCTTTTGGAAGCGGTAGTTCTTTCCCCATCACATATCCAGCCAGATTATAAGGCACAATGCGATCGTCACGTTCAAACGAAACATAGATAAGACCATCGCCTGCATCAGCCAGACTTTCAGAATCGACACGATGATCACCGTCCAGTTCATCGTCGTTTTTTTCCAACAAGGGCACGATGTCAACCAGACTCATATCGGGATTAAATTGAAACAAGTGGGCGCGATCACTTACCGCCAGCAGTTGCCCTTCTTTTTTCAACAAAGCTGACAAGCCGCCAAAGTCGCTGCTATCGGCTTCCAACTGTGTCACAGACAACAATTTAAGATGTTCATTTTGAAAAGGCGCAAAAGGAACCTCTTTTTTCCAGACCTTGACAGGTTCCGCCACAGCAGGGATTGCCCAAACCAACATGAAAAAAAGAATATATCGCATTTTTATCCCCTTAGATGCATATGATCCAGTTTCGCGTCAAACATATCCGCCAAATTTTGCAAAATGGTCCCGCCGAGGTCTTCCGGGTTGCTGAGTGTCACCGCATTTCGGTAATAGCGCGTCACATCATGGCCAATTCCGATGGCGGTCAATTGCACAGGTGTGCGGGTTTCCATCCATTCGATCACTTCGCGCAAATGTGCTTCCAGATAGCTGCCCGGATTGGACGAAAGTGTTGAATCGTCAACTGGTGCCCCATCTGAGATCACCATCAGAATTTTACGTTCTTCCGGACGCATCATCAGGCGTTTATAGGCCCAAAGCAAAGACTCGCCGTCGATGTTTTCTTTCAACAAACCTTCTTTTAACATCAGGCCCATATTATTCTTGGCCCGACGCCACGGCACACTTGCCGGTTTATAAACAACGTGGCGCAAGTCATTTAGGCGACCCGGATTGGGAGTTTTACCTTCCGACATCCATTTCTCGCGCGATTTACCGCCTTTCCATGCTCGTGTGGTAAAACCGAGAACCTCAACCTTGACCCCGCACCGCTCCAACGTACGCGCCAGAATATCGGCACTGATGGCTGCCACAGTAATCGGACGTCCCCGCATGGAACCGGAATTATCAATCAATAAGGACACAACCGTATCGCGGAACTCGGTCTCTTTTTCCCATTTATAAGACAGGGAATGTGTCGGGTTGGCGACGATGCGTGCCAAACGGGCGGCATCCAGCAAACCTTCTTCCAGATCAAAATCCCAAGACCGTTGTTGTTGCGCCATGAGACGGCGTTGCAGACGATTGGCAATCCGGGCGACAACTCCTTGCAGGTTCGCCAATTGCATATCAAGTTGGCGACGCAAACGTTCCAACTCTTCTTCGTCCGCCATATCACCGGCTTCGATCTCTTCATCGAATTCTGTCGTATAGGCTTTATAATCAATGGCCAAGGCCTGTGATGGATCTAGCCAATTAGGCCTACGTGTCGGACCGGCAGGGCTTTCTTCACCCTGGCCTGGCTCGCTGTCGTCTTCTTCACCATCCTGATCTTCTTCAGCGTCCATACCGCCCATATCGTCACTGGCTGACGGCATATCCATATCATCTGCCGTATCACCACTGGAGCCGACACTTTGCAATTCTTGATCAGAGGCACTGTCCTCACCTTCGACCTCGTTACTGTCGCCGGTATTTTCTTCTTCTTCCTGATCACCACCGGGTGGTTCCATCAGTTCCAGTTCTTCCAGAAAACGATAAACAGCTTCACCATAAGATTTTTGGTCATCCGCATTGGCAACCAGTTCATCCAACACATGTTCGCCATGTTCTTCCAGAAACGGGCGCCACATATCAGCGGCCTTCTGGGCCACCGGCGGTAAATCCACACCTGTCAGGCGTTCGCGCACCAATAAGGCAAGGCCTTGTGCTATCGGAACATCTTCGCGATTTAGGGCATTGCCCCAACCGTTTTCCATGCAGCGCGTATCCAAAAGGGTGCGTAGGTTTTGTGCAACCCCTTTCATGCGCCGCGAGCCCAAAGCCTCCACACGGGTTTGTTCAACCAGTTCAAAGACTTCGCGCGCATTTGCATCACTTGGCATCTTCGCACGGTGCAAAGCCGCATCGTGAAAACGCAGGCGCAAGCTGGCGGCATCCGCCGTCCCGCGCAACCGTTCCAGATCACTTGCAGATATCGCCCCACGCGACGGCATCGGCAGACGCACCGCCATTTTGGAAACACTAGCTGCCCCCGGCGAGTAATTGACCATCAATTCCGCTTCGCCGGAAAATGATCTTACGGTCGCCGTGGTTACCCGTTTCAAAAGGTCGCGTGTTTCTTCCTGCATCAGCTTAAGGCCACACGCGCTGCGCTTAATGGCAAGTCCACATCAAAACAACGTTGGTAGAATTCAGCCACAACGGGACGTTCCATCTCGTCACATTTATTCAGGAACGTGACGCGGAACGCATAGGCCAGATCATTGCCGAAAATCGCGGCATTTTCCGCCCATGTAATGACAGTACGCGGTGACATAACGGTTGAAATATCACCGTTGATAAAGCCTTGTCGCGTCAGATCCGCCAGTTCAACCATCGCACTGACATTTTTACGCCCCTCGGCATTATCAAGTGCCGGGATTTTTGCAAGAACAATATCTACTTCGGCATCATGAGCCAGATAATTCAAGGTCTGCACAATTGACCAACGGTCCATTTGCCCCTGGTTAATCTGTTGAGTGCCGTGATACAGGCCTGTGGTATCGCCCAGACCGATTGTGTTAGCCGTTGCAAACATACGGAAATGGCTGTGCGGACGGATCACACGATTTTGGTCCAGCAATGTCAATTTACCTTCAACTTCCAAAATACGCTGGATCACAAACATCACGTCCGGGCGGCCTGCATCATATTCATCAAAAACCAAGGCGCAGGGGTGCTGTAACGCCCAAGGCAAAATCCCTTCACGGAATTCCGTTACCTGTTTGCCGTCTTTCAAAACAATGGCATCTTTACCCACAAGATCAATCCGGCTGATATGGCTATCCAGATTGATACGCACACACGGCCAGTTCAAACGGGCGGCAACCTGTTCAATATGGGATGATTTTCCCGTACCGTGATACCCTTGCACCATCACACGACGATTATGGGCAAAACCGGCAAGAATCGCCAACGTTGTCTCTTTGTCAAAACGGTAGCTTTGATCCACATCCGGCACATATTCATTGCCTTGGGAAAAAGCGGGAACATCCATATCCACATCAATACCAAAAGTATCGCGAACATTGACAGTCGTATCGGGTGCATTCAGGGGGAAGGCGTGCTTGCCTGCAACTTCGGTCATAATTTCTTTTCTTTGTTAATCGAGGATAACGTTTTTAAGCAATGTATAGGCTTGGCTGATAATTTTGAAGCGTTCTTCTGCCTCTTTATCGCCGCCATTGGCATCGGGGTGATATTTTTTCACAAGGACTTTATAACGCGATTTCAGTTCCTGCAAGGTCGCATCCGATTTTAAATCCATCAAGGCAAAGGCTTGACGTTCTTCCAAGTTGAACTGGGCATAATCATCTTCAGGCTCGCGTTTAAAGCTGCCATCTTCATTGAAAAAACCAAAATCGTCTTTAAATCCGCCGCCACCGCCCGGATTTTTGCGAAAGGTGCCAAAATTCCAGCTGGGACGATCCCACGTATAATCCTTGCGCATATCGCGTTCGACATCCGCAGAATTCATGCCCTCGTAATAATTCCAGCGCCGATTATATTCGCGCACATGATCAAGGCAAAATAAATGGTAAGATCTTAAATCATCACGGGATTTTGGTGCCTTGAACTCGCCAAAGCCATCGCAATCGGGCCATGCACATCTTGGAGCATCAGGCGCAATTTCAGTTTCCGGTTCTTCCCAGAAACGGCTATTGAAGCGAAGATCATTTTTTAACGACACGTAAATCAAACCCGTTATCGACATTGTTCCATCCCGATATGGGACATAAAGCCGTTTATAACAAGTCGAGGCGTTTTGAAAAAGAGGCAAAAAATATCCGGTGAGACAAATATCACCGGATATTAAAACTTGAGCCTCTTTTAACGTCTTTCGTCTGCCAATGCACGAGCCAGACTAGAAAGTGCTTCCTGATGTTTTTCGTTACGAATCAAGGAAAAATGACGCGACAATTCCAATCCCATGCGTTCGCGTGGATTGGCTTCACGTTGAATTTCACCGCCAACACCATCAAAAAAGAATTCAACCGGTGTATTTAACATACGGGCAATTTCAAACAAACGACCGGCGGAAACACGGTTTACACCCTGTTCATACTTATGTGCCTGCTGATAGGTCACACCGATCCCTTTCGCCAATTCCTGCTGGGTCAGGCCCAACATAATACGACGTTCTCTAATTTTCTCACCGACGAACCGATCGACATCATCCGCTCTTTTTTTGTTTACTATATCCGACATCGGCTTATAGCTCCCATTCTCAAAAACTTTACAATTCAGAACATCCGAATTTTCAAAAGACCCTCAAGTCTAATACTTTTTGTTATACTTCCTTAGTATAGTATTGCAAAAAAGTTATCAAGTCTTACATTCCGTAACCCATAAGTTGAACTACCCCGTACGGGTTAAACACACAAAATCAACCAATTAGTTAAAAAAAGGAATTCTCATGTCCGTTGCAAAAGTGATGATAGAAAAGCTGGAACGCGAATTTTCACCATGTATTCTAGAACTTGAAGACGAATCTTTCCGCCATGCCGGCCATGCGGGAGCCAACCCAGAAGGCGAAAGCCACTTCCAACTTCTAATCGTATCTGACAAGTTTGAGGGGGTTTCACGCGTACAACGTCAACGTATGGTTTATGACGTATTAGCTGTAGAAATGAAAGAGCGCGTTCATGCTCTGGTTTTAAAGACACTTACCCAAAAGGAGTATGATGCGCGCTAAACCTACCACAAATGTAGGTTGGATTGACAATCGTCTTTTTACATTTTATGGTGCACAATACTTCTCATACTTTAGAATGAAGAAGGTCACAATAATAAAAACCGTTGAGAAAAAAATGCTACCATCACTCATTAGCCGCAATGTTGTCGTGTCTGGACAACGCACCAGCTTCAGATTGGAACCGGAAATGTGGTCCGCACTCGATCTGATATGTCAGCAAGAACACACCGATGTCCATTCACTTTGCACATGGATCAGTACGTATAAACCTCGCTCCAACCGCACATCCGCTATTCGGGCATTTATCGTATCCTATTTACGAGCCCAAATTGACGGCGTGCAAACAGATTTGGCACCAGCTAATCAAACTCCTGTTCAAAATCAAGACGAAATGAGCGAAGGCCTGCGCCAACTTTTTCGTGCAGCAGGCTAACGTAATAAAAAACGGCCTGCATGGTGCAGGCCGCAATGTCTATTTTATATGACTTTGGTGCAGGGCATTTTGCTCTGCCTTTTTTTATGCCTCATCACCGACATAATGTTCCGGCCATCGTTCCTTCACCAATGATCCTGCACTGTCCATTGCATGACAGCCATCAATCATCGCCGGACGATCCTTTAAACGTTCTTCCGCAGATTGTGCCTCGCGGCGACGTTTCAGGGCCGGATACAAGGTTTGATAAGTCGCTGTTGCCAGTGGTGCCAACATTTCAACCAAATGCGTACATCCCTTTACGCCACCCAATTTTGCCCGTACATTTTTATTCCATCCTGGACCGATCTGCATACCTTTGAGCACCTCAAAAGCCGGCGTAATGGTATCACAGACATTAAACGGGCTATGATCAATACAAGCCGCCACATCCTGAATAACCATCTCCTCATTCACACTGATGCGCAGTTGCATATTATGAATGGGTTCGCCCGCCTCAATAACCCCACGATCCTGATTGGGAAAAGAATAGGTTTTGGTATCGACCAAATGACCTTCAATATCAAACAAACCGTCTTCACGTTCGTACCCAGTAAACGTAACTTGACGGGTATGCTGATGTGTCCGTTTTGCGGGTGTCGGTAAAGGCATGAAACATTTCCTTTTACTGGGACAAAAAGAGATAGCTGTACGGTTTTGCCATACAGCTATTTCGATATTACAGAGTTTGAATAAGCCCATATAGGGTTGAGGTCAAGCCCCCACGCCATAGCTTTCACCGCCATGGACGTATGTTTCACAGGCTTGCAGGTCTTCTGCCAAGCTTTCCTGAACGGCTTGATAAAGATCACGTTGTGACACCATACCGATGGGTTTTCCCGTTGCATCCACAATCGGCAAGTGACGATATCCTTTCTCCACCATCATTTCCAATGCTTGCGAACTCAGGCAATCACCCGTAATCGTATCTGGATTGCGTGTCATGACATCCCCAACGGTAATCACATCAGGGTCTTGATTTGCACCCATAACTTTACGCATCAAATCGCGTTCCGTTATAATACCAACAAGCCCACCGTCATCCACGACAATAGCAGCCCCAATATTTTCAGCCGTCATCAAAACAGCAACTTCACGAACCGTTTTATCGGCTGTCACTGTTGTGCATCTGCATTCCTTAATAACGTCTGGTACGATCTTTCTTTGCATATATGTTCCTCCCTATGAACAAGAATTTTCCTGAGAAACAGGACGATTTATACGTGGGGAGTGAAAAATACAGTTTCAAATCTTATTTTATAAAGACACTAATTTAAATGTATTTTACCTATGGTAAATCAATCACTATCCGGTGGAAAAACACGGATAGACGTAATCTGATTTCTTTGGCGCGCCCGGATTTCAAAACGAAAACCGAAAAAGTGGAAAATTTGGCCCACTTCAGGAATGCGGCGTGCCTCATGTAACAACAACCCTGCAATGGTTGATGCTTCTTCATCGGGTAAACGCCATTCAAATTCCCGGTTCAAATCACGGATTGTTACAACGCCGTCCACAAGATATGTCCCGTCCGCCTGCTGTTGTACCCCTTCCACCGCGTCATCATGCTCATCTTCAATATCCCCGACAATTTCTTCGAGAATGTCTTCCAATGTCACAATACCCATTACGCTGCCATATTCATCTACCACAACGGCAAAATGCTCCCGACGGGCACGAAAGGCTTGTAATTGCCCTAAAAGCGTTGTTGCTTCAGGAATAAACCAGGTTTTAGAAGCGAGATCTTCAACTTTTAGACCTGTCAATTCCCCTTGCTGTGCCCGAATAGCACGCAACAGGGCTTTTGCATGTAAAATGCCAATAATATTGTCCGGCTCCCCCCGATAAACTGGGATACGGGTAAAGGGACTATCCAGAACCTGTTCAACAATTTCCTCGGCCGGTAGGTTGGCATCAATCATAACCACGGCCTTACGATGTGTCATAATTTCCCCGACCTCAACCTCGTTGAGATCCAGGATACTGTGCAACATTGTGCGTTCCTGACTGATGGCTTCGTCATTTTGCGCATCATGCAAATTAATAGCCCCACGCAGTTCTTCAGCGGACTGCGCACCATCTTCTGATTGCCCGGCCCCAAACAATCGCAAGGTGCCGGCGACAATAAACTGGGTGGTCATGGTAATCGGTGCAAGCAGGTACACTAGCACCTTCATGATAGGGGCAATCGCCAGTGCCATGCGATTTGCATTTTGTATGGCAAAGGTCTTCGGCATAATCTCAGCAAAAATCAAGACGACAACAGTCATCATCAAGGTTGCCCAAACAACCCCTGTCTCGCCAAACATCTGGATCATAACACTGGTTGCCAAAGCAGATGCCAGAATGTTAACCAGATTATTCCCCAGTAAAATTGCACCGATTAAGCGCTCTTTGGAGTCGAGAAGGCGATTAACAATCTTCGCACGGCTATCTTCTCCGCTTTGTTCCAACTGATGCATAAGCGGGCGTGATGCTGCCGTCAACGCCGTTTCCGAACCGGAAAAAAAAGCGGAAAACAAGATCAATAGAAAAATAGCACCTAGAATAATCGTCATTTACATCTTCCTTATAAAAAGGAACCTTCTTATGATTTTGATCGGATTAACAAATCGTCCAGATATTCTTTCAAGGCCAGATCTTCAACATCGCGGCTGAGATAAGCCTGACCGATCCCGCGCACAAGAACAAACATGACCTTACCATCTTTGACTTTTTTGTCTTTCAACATATGTTTCATCAACAATTCTGCCGTCCAATCTTCACACGGCAAAGCGCTTAAATCCACAGGCATATGTAAAGATAAAAGATGTTCTTTCACCCGGATAACATCTTCTTGCGGACACAGGCCTTGGGCAGCACAATATTCAAATGCCATGACCATACCAATGGCAACTGCTTCACCATGCAACAAACCACCATCGTAACCACATTCTTTTTCCAGCGCATGCCCAAAGGTATGCCCCAAATTTAACAAAGCACGTACCCCGCCTTCGCGTTCATCCTGCGCCACAACATCCGCTTTTGCTGCACAACTACGCAAAATGGCTTCACGACGCAAATCCTGATCCCCATCAACCAGTTTTTTACCGTTTTCTTCCAGCCAATTAAAGAAATCCATATTACCCAGCAGGCCATACTTCACAACCTCGGCATATCCCGCTAGTAGTTCGCGCTTAGGCAGACTGTTCAGGCTTTCTGTATCAATTAGCACCAGTCGCGGCTGGTGGAACGCACCGATCAGGTTTTTTCCCGCCTTGGCATTGATGCCTGTCTTGCCGCCGACCGAACTGTCCACTTGTGACAAAAGCGTCGTCGGCACCTGAATGAAATCAATCCCACGCAAAAGCGTACTGGCGGCAAAGCCCGTGATATCGCCAATCACCCCGCCGCCAAGTGCAATCAACGTTGTGCCGCGTTCAATTCCCATCGCGAGAATTTCTTCCAGCAATTGTTCAAAATGCGCCATACTTTTGGTCGCTTCACCTGCCGGTAACGTAACGGCGTCATAGGCAATCCCCGAATCTGTCAGTGACTGCCCCAATCGATCCAGATAAAGCGGCCCCACGTTACTGTCGGTCACGATAATCACGCGCTTTGTTTTTAAAAGCGGTAAAAAATAGCTGCCCGCATCCGACAAAACACCGGGGGCAGCAATAATATCGTAGCTGCGTTCATCAAGGGCGACATGCAATGTCTTTTTATCAATCGTCATGTGTTCGACTCAATTCATCCAAAGTGGCAATCACACGGGCAACCGTGGACTCTTGTGTTTCATCGCGGGTTTCAACCGTAATATCGGCTTCAGCATAAACCGGATAGCGTTCCTCTACCAGTTTGCGCAAAATTTTTGCAGGATTACCCCGATTCAGCAACGGGCGATGTTTACGCCCCGTGGTGCGTTTGATCAGCACCTCCAGATCCGCTTTCAGCCAAAGACTCGTTCCGGTTTTGCCAATCAGTTTACGGGTTTCCTTATTCATAAACGCCCCACCCCCTGTTGCCAAAATGCAAGGTTCGCCTTCCAAAATACGTTTAATGACACGGCGTTCCCCGTCTCGAAAGGCCGCTTCACCGTAAATTTCAAAAATATCGGCGACACAACAGCCTGCCGCTTCTTCGATTTCACGGTCCGCATCTATAAAAGGAACATCGAAATATTGCGCAAGATTACGCCCAATACAGGACTTCCCAGCGCCCATCAACCCCACAAGAACAAGGGATCGACCTTTGGGCAGCTTGAGTTTCATTTGTTGATCTGACACCTTTATCCGTTTCAAAATAGAATTAATTTTAAAATTTGTGCCTACTTTAATTAAGATTTTATATTTTCGTAAGTAGAATTCTTCATCGGCACCGTTGAAACTGTTGAAAGAGACGGTTAGACTGCGCGCAAAGATCGTTATTCACGAAAAGAAAAGAAGACGAAAACCTCCCATGAAGGCATTTTCAAAATTTCTCCTCATCCTTATTCTGCTGGTCCTTGGTGGTGCCGGTGTTTTTCTGGCAACGTGGGATATTCCGGCCCCGACCTCTCCAGTCAGTAAAGCCCTGCCCGATGACCGTTTTCCTCGTTAAATGAACATGCGTTTCTTTCTCAAAGCTACCGTATGCGTTTCCATTCTCATGGGTTCCCTGACCAATGGATATGCACAAGACAACAGTCCCCGTACCTTGTCCCCGCGTAAAATTATGCAGGAAGAACAAGAGACCCCGAACGTCACCCCTGTTCCCATGAAAACCATATCCGGTGGGATCAATGTACGTTCACTGGACAGCGTTGATAAAGAAGCCCTCGGCGTGCTCAGCGGATCACAAGCCTTTCCGGCGGATATGTGGTCTGACAGTGAACGTGCCTTCGTCGAAGCCTTGATCACAGACTTACCAGCGCACCCCTCTGCACCTTATTTGCGCATTCTGCAACGACGCCTGCTCTTAAGTGCAGCCCAACCACCACAAGGCTCACAAACAGACATTTCCCTGCTTGCTTTGCGCGCCCAAAAATTGGCCGATATGGGGCAGATCAAAGATGTGATTTCCTTAATCCGCAGCGCGCCACAGAAC
Source organism: Terasakiella sp. 4MB5A (assembly GCF_050058155.1). GTDB lineage: Bacteria > Pseudomonadota > Alphaproteobacteria > Rhodospirillales > Terasakiellaceae > Terasakiella > Terasakiella halodenitrificans. Next base: position 2,963,077 of record NZ_CP188815.1, read on the forward strand.
GAACGCCAAGACACGCTGCAAATGCAATTGACCGAAGCGCATTTGCTTGATGACAATGTGTCTGAGGCTTGCGCATTGGCTGCCACAGGTTCCAAAGAAAGCAGCGATCCTTTCTGGATCAAAACACTGGCCTTTTGTCGTCTGCTTGCCAAACAAAATGACCGGGCAATGCTGTCCCTTAATTTATTGCGTGACGGCGGTGATAACGATCCTGTTTTCTATCGATTGATGGAAGGCCTGAACGTTGGCGAACGCCCGACCCTTGAGAACCTGCCTGCACCAAAGCCGTTGCAGATTGCCTTAATCAAGGCCAGTCAGGCTATTTTGTCCCGTGATATTCGCAACAGTGACAATCCTTTGATTTTAAGCATGCTGACCAAAGCAGGTGACATTGAGGCCACGCAAAAAGCGGTTGAGCTTAACCTTGCCAGCGCAGATTTCCTGAGAGAAGCTTTCCTGCATGTGAAATTTAGCGACGACGAGCTGGCCAATCCACTGGACAGCGCCGAAAAACTCGACACCTTAAAAGCACAAGCCTTACTCTATCAGGTCAGTTCCCAAGAAGGCCAACTTCCTGTTGTCCAAAGTGAAACCATCGCCTTGGCATTTGAACTCGCCGACAAAGACGGTAATTTTTTCAGCATTGCCCGCCTTTACAGCCCGATGATTGCAAAATTGCCCCATGGTATTGACATGTTATGGTTTGCCCCACAAGCCATGCGCGCCCTGTTAGGGGCTGGTGATTGGGAAAGTGCAAAATCCTGGTATCTGATGCTTCGAAACGCCGCCTTCAGCGATAGTGAAGCCGCCAAACATTGGGTTGCCATCCGCCCATTGGCCGTTTTAGCCGGGTTTGACGTTGCGCCAGAAGCCGTTCATCAAACCTTGACCCACTGGTGGGCCGCACAGGAAAAAATCCCGCAAAGTTATAAAAAAGCAGCTCTTTTATTTTCCATCATCGATGGCATGGGACAAAACATTTCAAATACCTTGTGGCTGGATATGATACAGGGCCCGAAACTTACAAATGGGCAGTCGCCTAAAACAGGTCTTTGGGTTAAAATGAATGAAGCTGCAAGCCAAAACCGTCTCGGTGAAACCGTTCTCATGACTTTACTTGCCTTTAACGGAGCCAAAGCAGGCGAAATGGACAGCACCTTCTTGCATGATGCCTTGGCAGCATTGCGCATGGTTGGTCTGGAACGAGATGCGCGCGCCGTTGCTGTGGAAACTTTTTTACAAACAGGATTTTAGATACTGAACAAGGTCTGCTTATGAAACCGTCGCGTCACATCACTTCGTTTTTACAAATGATGTCCGTTGAACGCGGCGCAGCCCCGAACACATTAGACAGTTATCGACGTGACCTTGAAGGGCTGGAAAGTTTTCTTAAAAGCTTGGCGCAACGTTTGGAAACAGCCTCAACAGAAGATTTACGGCGCTACATCAAGAAAATTCACGACAGTGGATATGCACCGCGCACCGCTGCACGCCGCCTTTCCGCCCTCAAACAATTTTATAAGTTTTTATATGGGGAACGTATTCGCCCGGATGATCCGGCTGCCAATCTAGACAGTCCGAAACAAGGTCGCCCTTTGCCCAAATTTTTAAGTGAAGAAGAAGTCAATCAACTGCTGGAACAATCGCGTTTAAAACAGCAGCCCAAAGATATCCGTCTCTCGGCCATGCTTGATATTTTATACGCTTGCGGCTTGCGAGTATCCGAACTGGTCAGCCTGCCCCTCGCTGCCTTTACCCGTCAATCTGGCATGCTGATTGTCACAGGTAAAGGCAACAAGGAACGCATGGTCCCCATTGCCCAAAAAGCCATTGAGGCAACACAGTTATATCTAAACATCCGGCATGAATTTTTGCGAGATGCACAAGAAAGCCCGTGGCTATTCCCCGCGCCCAGTGCAAAAGAAGGCCACGTGACCCGCGCAACCTTAGATAAGGAATTGCGCCAATTAGCAATCAATGCAGGCATTACAAAAAAAGTATCTGCCCACGTGCTACGTCATTCCTTCGCCAGTCACATGCTGGATCATGATGTTGATTTGCGTTCCCTGCAACAAATGCTGGGACATGCTGATATCTCAACCACAACAATCTATACCCATATGATTGGTGAACGAGAAAAGCAACTGGTGTTAAATAAGCACCCGCTGGCTGCGCTTTTTAATCCAGAAGATGATTAAAAATCATTAGTGGTTGCAAATGTAACTTCTTTTTTCTTTCTCTTGCCAGAAAAAACTTGTGCAACGCCATTTCGCAATGCACAATCGCCGCCAGAAACTAAAAAGCGAACAAATCGCTTTCCTTAAAAACATATGGAAACGTTTAAAAATGACAAAACCTGCAAAGAAATTTTTCGAGCCATTGGCAATCGGTGCCCCGCAACCCTATCGTGAAATCCCGGTTAAACTGGAGCGCATGATTCACTTTTTCCCGCCGCATATCGAAAAAATGCGCGCCCGCGTTCCCGACATGATCTCGCAGGTTGATGTCATCCTTGGTAATCTGGAAGATGCCATCCCGGCTGATATGAAAGAAGAAGCACGCGCAGGCTTCATCGAAGTGGCAAAAAATAACGATTTTGGCAACACTTCCTTATGGACCCGCGTAAACTGCCTAAACTCCCCTTGGTTCCTTGATGATGTTCAGCAAATTGTTGCCGAAGCCGGTGATAAACTGGATGTTCTGATGTTGCCCAAGGTCGAAGGCCCGTGGGATATCCATTACGTCGATCAGCTTTTGGCACAACTGGAAGCAAAACACGGTGTGAAAAAACCGATTATGATCCATGCGATTTTGGAAACCGCCCTCGGTGTAGAACAGGTTTCAGAAATTGCATCCGCTTCGCCGCGCATGCATGGCATGAGCCTCGGTCCGGCTGATTTGGCAGCCTCACGCGGTATGAAAACAACACGCGTTGGCGGAGGTCATCCCTCATACGGTGTTCTGTCGGACGCCACAGAAGACGGTGCAGTTCGCACACATTACCAACAAGATCTGTGGCACTTCACCGTTGCGAAAATGGTCGATGCCTGTCAATCCAATGGTATCAAAGCCTTCTATGGTCCATTCGGTGATTTCTCCGATGATGCCGCTTGCGAAGCCCAGTTCCGCAATGCCTTTTTGCTCGGTTGTGTGGGCGCATGGTCCTTACATCCCAAACAAATCGATATCGCGAAGAATGTTTTCTCCCCGGATATCGACGAAGCCAAATTTGCCCTGCGCATCATCGAAGCCATGCCTGATGGCACGGGCGCCGTTATGATTGATGGTAAAATGCAGGATGATGCAACATGGAAACAGGCCAAGGTTATCGTGGACCTTGCCAAACAGGTTGCCGAAAAAGACCCTGAACTGGCGAAAGCTTACGGGCTTTAAAACTTAAAGTTACTAACATCTTAGAAAGGCTCAAAAGTACAGCAACTTTTGAGCCTTTTTAATTCCTTTTAGTTGATAACCACAATTTAATTGTGCTATTTGACGCACACAATAATAACTCTAAAATTTGGATCTTTCAGCGGGACATGACAATGGGTAACAGTAGCAACCAAACGTCTGTGATAGACTCTTTGCGCAAAGAATTTAAACGCATCCATGAGTTCCGGGAACTTATTCTCCCGTTTACACATTCAGCCCATATCCGCCGCCATCGTGCGAAAATCATCGCAAGTCGAGTCGGATTGATGTCGCTGCTGTTTTCTCTTATGATCCCCTTATGGATCGGAATTGATTATTTTGCCTTTTCCTGGCCAACTTGGGCGATCTTGGCTGTCTTACGGATTGTCTCGGCCATTGTTTTCTTTGTTTTATACATTTTACACAGTTCCTGTAAAACCTTGCCCAATGCCTATCTTCTCTTAGGCGGCATGATGGCCATTCCACCGGTCTTTTATCTTATTTCCCAACCTTTTTTAATGCATGTGGAAACCAATGCTTTTGGTGCCGCCGTCGTCAGCGCCTATGCGTTGCTTCCGTTCATTGTGGTTGCCGGTCTTAGCGTCTTTCCCCTAACCGCATTGGAAGTTTTATTTACCGGCTGCGGTATCATGGTTGTCGTCATGTTGGGGGCGGCCCAACAGGCCGCTTTTGAACTGCAAGATTTCATCACAACCATCTGGCTGATGATCCTTGTAATTGGTGTCTCGATTTTCTCCGGTATGAGCCAGTTACACTATATGATATCGCTGATCAATCAAGCCTCAAAAGACTTGCTGACCGGTGCATTCACCCGTCGTTCCGGCGAAGAATATCTGGACTTGCAATTTCGCATTGCCTCACGCACCGAAGTTCCCTTCAGCATCCTATTTATGGACGTGGATAACTTCAAATCCGTCAATGATGAATTTGGTCATGAACAGGGGGATATGGTTCTCAAACAAGTGGCCGAGGGTCTGCAACGCTGCTTGCGCCGTTCCGACCAACTCATTCGCTGGGGGGGAGAAGAATTTGTAATTTTACTGCCAAACACCTCGGCTGAATTTGTAAAACCCATTTTGAACCGACTAAGTGACGTCACACTTGGCAAGCGTCCGGACGGACGACCGGTCACCATCAGTATCGGCATCAGTGAACTGTCCCTGGACCGTTGCGAAGACTGGATCGAAATGGTTGAAAAAGCGGATCACCGCATGTATGAGGCCAAAAAATCTGGGCGTAACAAAAGCGTTGGTCCGAAGCCAGACCTCAATCTCAATGATATTATCGCTGCATAACAAAGCATTTTAAACATTAAAGTATCTCAAGACTTTGCGGTTGCGCATTGCTGCCCTGCGGGAATTTAAGTTTGCGCCCTTGCTCATAAATTGCTATGACAGGGTAACTTTTTGCATTGCACAATAAATAAAGTAAACTCGAGGTCCCCCCTTTATGTTTGATCTAGTCTCTAAGGCATCTGCGAACGCCCGCATTGATGTCCTGTCCGGCTTGACTGTCGCACTCGCTCTTGTTCCAGAGGCTGTCGCCTTCGCCTTCGTTGCTGGCGTTCATCCTCTCGTCGGTCTATATGCTGCCTTTATGGTCGGCTTAATCACTGCCATTTTCGGGGGCCGCCCCGGTATGATCAGTGGTGCGACGGGTGCTTTAGCCGTTGTCATGGTGGCTTTGGTTGCAGATCATGGCGTAGAATATCTGTTTGCCACTGTCGTTTTGATGGGGATTTTACAGGTCCTCGCCGGTGCCCTTCATTTAGGGAAATTCATTCGCCTTGTTCCTCACCCCGTTATGTTGGGGTTTGTAAATGGGTTAGCGATTGTGATTTTCCTCGCACAACTTGGCCAATTCAAAACTAAAGGCGCAGACGGACAATTACAGTGGATGAGCGGCAATCAACTTTATTTAATGCTCGGCCTTATTCTGGCAACAATGTTGATTATTAAATACTTGCCGAAAATTACCACTTTAATCCCCGCGCCACTGGCCGCCATTGCCGGTATTTCCCTAATCGTCATTTATGGGGGGCTGGATACACGCACAGTGGGCGATATGGCGAGCATTGCCGGTGGATTACCGGAATTTCATATTCCGAGCGTTCCTCTGACATTGGAAACCTTTTATATCATCTTCCCTTACGCCATTGTTTTAGCAGCTATCGGCTTGATCGAGTCCCTGCTGACCCTGACATTGGTGGCAGAACTGACCGAGACACATGGTCGCTCATCCAAAGAATGTCTGGCACAAGGCGCCGCCAATATTGCCACCGGATTTTTCGGCGGTATGGGCGGTTGTGCCATGATCGGGCAGTCCATGATTAACGTGAATTCAGGTGGGCGCGGACGACTGTCAGGAATATCTGCGGCATTGTTCCTGCTTTCCTTTATCCTGTTCGCTTCCCCGCTTATCGAACAAATTCCACTGGCCGCCCTTGTTGGTGTAATGTTCATGGTTGTTGTCGGTACGTTTGAATGGAGTTCATTCAGAATTCTGCACAAAATCCCCCGTACTGATGCGTTTGTCCTAATCCTTGTGTCTGGTGTTACCGTCATTAGCGATCTGGCCATTGCTGTTGTCGTCGGCGTCATTGTATCTGCACTGGTTTTTGCATGGAAAGCCGCCAAACGCGTTGAAGCCACAAGCAAAATCCTGCCCAATGGATCCAAGGTTTATCTGCTGCATGGTCCGTTGTTTTTTGGGTCCATTGCCAGTTTCAAGGAAATCTTCGACCCTAAAAACGACCCGGATGATGTCGTCATTGATTTCGTAGAATCCCGCGTTTGGGATCATTCCGGCCTGGAGGCAATTGATGCATTGGCAGAACGTTATTTGCGTGCCGGAAAACAATTACACCTGCGCCATTTAAGTCCCGACTGTAAAATATTGTTGGAAAAAGCAGGGAGTATGGTTGAAGTCAACGTGATCGAAGACCCCCATTATGGGCTGGTTGTTGACTATCCGGCAGAAAGCGACGGCGTGATCGCCGATCATATCACACCGACGAAATAGTCAAAAAAGAACTAAAAAGCTTGCATTCTCAAAACCGCTGGCGCAAAAAGAGCGCTGGCGGTTTTGTCCGTTTGAGCACCGAACAAATGAACTGTTTTTTGGGGTTTCCATGCATACCTATCTCGATTTCGAAAAGCCGATTGCCGAACTGGAAGGCAAAATCAAGGAATTGCGCCATGTCAGCGCGTCTGGCGAGGAAATCAATATTGCCGATGAAATCGGTCGCCTGCAAAACAAGGTGGAAAAACTCCTGCAAAACACCTATAGCAAGCTGACACCGTGGCAGAAGACACTGGTGGCTCGCCACCCGGAACGTCCCCACACCGTGAACTACATTGAAAATCTGATTGAAGATTTCACCCCGTTGGCCGGTGATCGACTATACGGCGAAGATTGCGCCATTATCGGGGGCTTGGGTCGTTTTGAAGGTCACAGCGTTGTCGTCATGGGCCATGAAAAAGGCCACACCACCGAAACCCGTGTAAAACACAATTTCGGCATGGCGCGCCCCGAAGGTTATCGTAAAGCCCAACGTCTGATGGATATGGCAGAACGTTTTAACTTGCCGATCGTGACATTCGTCGATACCGCAGGGGCATTTCCCGGTGCAGATGCCGAAGAACGCGGTCAGTCCGAAGCGATTGCCCGTTCCATTGAAAAATGTCTTCAAGTCAAAGTTCCTTTCACCTCCATCGTCATTGGTGAAGGTGGGTCCGGCGGCGCAATCGCCATTGCCTGTGGCAACGATGTCTTCATGCTGGAACATTCCGTTTATTCTGTTATTTCACCTGAGGGCTGCGCCTCTATTTTGTGGCGCTCCAACGATTATACGGAATCGGCAGCCGATGCGCTGAACATCACAGCACAAGATTTACACCGTCTTGGCGTTATTGATGATGTAATCCCAGAACCTCTGGGTGGCGCACATCGCAGCTATGAAACGACATTTGCGTCTGTCCGTAGCGTTTTGGCGAACTCAATTCGTCAACAATTGCAGCATGACGGCGGTGTTCTTAAAGCAAAACGTCGCGAGAAATTTCTTGCGATGGGTCGCCTCAGCGCCGCTTAAGATTAGAATATTAAGACAAAGAAAAAGGCTTGAGAGGATAACCGCTCAAGCCTTTTTCTTTGTTATCTGTTTTGCATAATCGGCTATAAGTCAGCCCCGATGGCCTGTGTAATATTGGTATATCCATCGACCATCAAACGTTCGACCAGCCCTCGGTTAATCTCCCCAACCAATTCCAGCCCATCATAAATCAAAGCAGAATAAAGCTGGACCAGGGATGCACCAGCGCGGATTTTCTCATAAGCCTGATCGGCATTGGAAATCCCGCCAACACCAATCAAAGGAATACGGCCATCCACAATTTTGGCAATTTCTTTCAAAACCTGCGTTGAAGGTTCAAACAAGGGTTGCCCGCTCAAACCACCGCCTTCGCCTTTATGTTCACTGCGCAGACTATCCGGACGTTCAATTGTGGTGTTGGAAACAATCATCCCATCAATGCCGGTTTCCAACGCAACGTCGACGATATCCGCCTTATCCTCATCCGTCAGATCAGGAGCAACTTTCAGCAATAACGGGGCTTTACCTGTCTCAACAACTTCATTGCGCGCGATCAAAACGGCCTTCAACAATTCGGCCAGTTGATCTTTACTTTGCAAGGCGCGCAGACCCGGCGTGTTGGGTGAGGAAACATTAACCACCAGATAATCAGAGAGCGGCGCCAACGCACGCGTCCCTACAACATAATCAGAAACCGCATCTTCCTGCATTTTGTTTTTACCAAGGTTCGCCCCGACAATACCTTTGCGCTGGCGTTTTTTAAGGCGTTCAGCAACCGCATATAGTCCTTGGTTGTTAAACCCCATACGGTTAATCACCGCCTTGTCTTCCAACAGGCGGAACAAGCGTGGTTGCGGGTTTCCGGGCTGTGCACGCGGTGTGACAGAACCAATTTCCGTAAAACCGAATCCTTGTTTTAGAATCGCATCCGGCACCTCGGCATTTTTATCAAATCCTGCCGCCAATCCGGTCGGGTTATAAAAATCCAGCCCCCAAATGGTTTGATTGAGGATCGGATCGGTTACAGGCGGTGTTTTCGGCATCATGCCGCTTTTCAATGCTTTTATGGCAATGCCGTGCAATGTCTCCGGCGACAATTTATACAACATTGGTGCAGCAAGTTTGTACAGACCCATTTTCGTCTCCCCCTCGGTGAGCATGAATTGACCTGCGGGAACTTATCTAAATCTGCCAAGAAGAGCAATGCTTATCCCTTACGCCAATCTTGCGCCAATTTCTCGGCCTGTTCGCGATCAAACTTGCTCATGCGTCGATCCAGTTCAACCAAGGCGGCAGAAGGATCAAATCTTTCATTTTCTTGACGTACCAGTAACGCATTACGATTGGCGAGCAAGAACCATTTATAAGCTTCGATAAAATCAGACTTGCGTTCCCAACCATCACGGTAAGATACCCCCATGAAGAATTGCGCACGCACATCCCCTTTTGCCGCCGCCAATCGAAACCATTTCATGGCTTCAGCGAGATTATTTTCCACGCCCAAGCCACTCATATACAGTTGGGCGAGTTTATATTGCGCCCCGGCATGCTGGCCTTTTGTTGCCGCCACACGGTACCATTTCTGCGCATTTAAATAATCGGTGCGGTCTTTTTCGTAATATAGGCCGAGCTGATATTGGGCTTCGGGGTTTCCTTGCACGGCCTGCTTGCGCCAGTTTTGCACCTGCGCCCCGCGATCCACCACAACCTGAGCAATTTCAGCCTCTTTTTCCCAGTTTTTTCCGATCGTATAGCCCACAGCTGTGACAATCGTCAAAAGCAGTGCAAAAAGGTACAGATTCCGTTTCATTCGTTTCTTGCCGCCTATTGTGCCTGAACATTTACCAAAGCTTTTTCCCTTTTTAACAACTTGTCCTCATTTTCGTCACAAAAAAACGATAAATCGCTATCGGAAAGTGAAAGCGCGTTTGCAATGGCGATAATGAAAAGCTATGTTAGCGCAACAATTTTGATTTTTTTTGGGAATATGTGCCGTGGCTGAAGATGATGCTTCCGTAAGCAATCTGTTTAAAGAAATTGACGAAGAATTGCGTCAGGACAAAGCGACAATGCTTTGGAAACAATATGGCAATACATTAATCGGGGCAATTGTCGCCGTTGTCATTTGTGTTGCCGGGTATGAAGGCTGGAAAGCTTATGATCTAAGCCAGCGCGAAGACGTAAGTGCAAAATACGCAAGTGCACTTGATCTTGCCCAGCAACAAAACTTCACAGAAGCCGATAAAGCTTTCAAAGCTTTGTCTTCGCAAAGTGGCAGCGGTTACGCCACATTGGCACGTATGCAGGAAGCTGCGTTGCTCGCGGATCAAGGCAAGCATAAAGAAGCAGCTGAACAATATTTCCTGATCGCACAAAATGGCGAACTGGACTCGGTCTTTCGTGATATGGCCCTGATTCTGGGTGCCATGAATGGTCTGGACAATATGGATGCTGCCGAGATTTCTCGCCGCCTGCAACCCTTGGTCGGCGGAACAAACCCTTGGCGCCATAGCGCAACTGAATTGCAAGCCTTTGCAGAAGCCAAAGCAGGCAACAAGGCAAAAGCCCTTGAGCTGGTTACCAATCTGGCAGAAGACGCCAGTGCACCAGCAGGCATGCGCCAACGTGCGGCTGAATTTGCAAAAGCGTACACTGACTAATTAGAGTCCACGGATCGAGATGTAATGAAACAACCGGAGACACCGAACATGATGCGCCGTTTTTTGATGGCTGGACTTTGTGTCCTCTCCCTCAGTGCTTGTGACACCTGGCTGGGTGAAAAGGAAGCTCCGCCTCTGCCGGGTGAGCGAATTTCTGTTTTGTTGCATGAACGCACCCTTGATCCAGACCCGGAAACAGCCGCAAAAGAAATTTTGCTGCCGCCCCCCTCCCCCAATATGGAATGGCCACAAGCTGGTGGTTTTGCCAATCACGCTATGCACCATATCGAAGTGGCACCTAATCTGCGCCGGATATGGCGAACCAGCATTGGGTCCGGATCTGATGATTCCGAACGAATCGTTGCCCAGCCGATTGTTGCAGACGGCAAAATTTTCACTGTCGATTCAGAAAACCTCGTCAGTGCTTTCAACGCTGAGACGGGTCGACGCCTTTGGGAATTGGAACTCACGCCGGAACATGAAGACGATGGTCATATCAGTGGTGGCCTAGCCTATGAAAACGGGCGTCTTTATGTCGCCACCGGATTTGCCCTTGTTTTTGGTATTGAAGCCAACACCGGAAAAACCATTTGGGTTTCCAAGGCCGATGCACCGATGCGTGCGGCACCGACCGCACGGGGCAACCGTTTGTTTGTGATTACATTAAACAACGAACTGATTGCCTTTGATGGTCGTAACGGTGACAAGATCTGGAACTATAAAGGCATTAGCGAAACAGCCAGCATTCTGGGCGGTGCAAGTCCTGCGGTGGATCAAGGTGTTGTCGTTGCCGCATTTTCATCCGGTGACATCGTGGCCCTGAAAGTGGAAAATGGAAATCAGGTTTGGGCGGATAGCCTCACAGGGGGCAAACGCCTTGATGCCGTCTCTGCCTTAACCGCCATTCGCGGGCGTCCTGTTATTGACAGGGGGCGTGTTTACGCAATTTCCAACTCCGGCAGCTTCACCGCCATTGACTTAGCAAGCGGACGGCGCTATTGGTCCAAGGAACTCTCCAGTCAGGAAACACCTTGGATTGCCGGTGACTATCTTTATGTTGTTACACCGGACTCCGAACTTGTCTGTGTCAGCCGTTACAATGGTCGCATTCATTGGGTCACACAACTTCCCCGTTGGGAGGACCCGGAAGAGCGCACAGGAAACCTGACGTGGAGTGCACCGATTCTGGTTTCCAACCGACTGATCGTTGCCGGCAGTAACGAAGAGGCCTATTCTGTTTCGCCTTATACAGGTGAAATATTAGGCAAGGTGGACATGCCGGATAAGATTATTGTACCGCCGCTGGCAGCTAACGGGGCCTTATACTTCCTGTCGGACGATGCGGATCTGGTTGCTTATCGCTAAAACGTTGCGAAACGTTTGGCTCATTTAGGATAGAAAGAAATGCCCTTTACCGTGGCAATCGTTGGTCGACCCAATGTTGGGAAATCGACCCTTTTCAACCGTCTTGTCGGCAAAAAACTGGCAATTGTAGACGATACCCCCGGCGTTACCCGTGACCGACGCGAAGGAACAGGTCGTATTGGTGACCTTGAATTCAAAGTCATCGACACCGCCGGTCTAGAAGAAGCTTTCGATGATTCATTGGAAGCCCGTATGCGCGAACAAACCGAACACGCATTGGATGAAGCCGACATCACATTGTTTATGATTGATGCGCGCGCCGGTATTACACCGCTGGACAGCCACTTTGCCGATTGGCTGCGCGGACGTGATAATCCGGTGATTTTGCTCGCCAATAAGTGCGAAGGCAGTGCGGCTGATAACGGAATTTATGAATCATATGGCCTTGGCCTTGGGGAACCTTTTCCTTTTTCAGCCGAACATGGCGTCGGAATGAATAATGTCTATGATGCCATTCAACCGGCTTACGATAAATGGATGGAAGAAAACGCCGCCCTGATCGAAGAAGAAAAACTGTTGGCCCAAGTGCAAACCCGCACGATCATCAATGAAGAAGGTGAGGAAATCGAAGAAATCGACACCTCTAAATCACCTTTGCAGATTGCCATTGTCGGTCGCCCAAATGTTGGCAAGTCAACCTTGATCAACCATTTCTTAGGGACAGAACGCCTCCTGACCGGGCCAGAAGCCGGGATCACACGCGATTCCATTGCACTGGATTTTGAAGTTGACGGTCGTAAAATCAAACTGATTGATACAGCAGGTATGCGCCGACGTACGAAAGTAAACGAAAAAGTTGAAACGCTGTCCGCTGCGGACTCGCGTCGTGCCATTCGTTTTGCACAAGTAGTTTGTCTGGTACTTGATTCTTCCCTCATGCTGGAAAAACAAGACCTGACGATCGCCAAAGAAACCATTGATGAAGGCCGTGCCCTGATTATTGTGTGTAATAAATGGGACGCTGTCAAAGACCGCAAAGAACAGTTACAAAAACTCGCCGACCGTATGGAAACCTCCATGCCACAGGTTCGCGGTATTCCGATTGTCACACTCTCTGCCAAAACAGGACGTGGGACGGACAAATTGTTCCCTGCGATTTTCCAACTTTATGAAAACTGGAACATTCGTGTCCCCACCGGGAAATTAAACCGTTGGCTGGAACAAATGACAGAAGCACACCCGCCGCCTTTGGCCCAAGGCCGTCGCCTGCGGTTGCGTTATATGACCCAAGCCAAGACACGTCCGCCAACCTTTGTGATTTTCGCCAACAAACCCGGTGATTTGCCCGGATCGTATCTGCGCTACATCGCCAATGGCATTCGCGAAGATTTCGGCATTGATGGCGTTCCCATCCGGGTCATGATGCGTAAAGGGGAAAACCCTTACGAGAGCAAAAAGAAAAAACGCTAATCCCAAAAGGGCTTCTGTTTACAAGAAGCCCTTTTTTGTTATTTTAAATAAAATAATATAAAGGGGCATGCGATATGGTCGCGCTACGCGAAAGACTACGCAATCTATATTATGGCGATTCAAGGTCCGCATTGTATTTTCGATACGGTCTTTTGATCTTCGATGTTGTCACGATCGCCTTTTTCATCGTTGCCTCCATGATCGAACATGACGATACATTTCTTATTGCCGATTATTCTATCGCTTTTATTTTAATAATAGATTATTTCGCACGTATGGCTGCGGCAAATTCACCATGGCGCTTTATCATTCGCCCAATGAATTTGGCTGACCTTGTTGTAATCGGCACCTTGCTTGCACCACTATTTATCGAGAATTTTGCGTTCTTGCGTATTGTGCGCGCCCTGCGTTTACTACGTTCATACCATGTTCTGAAAGATTTCCGAGATCAATTCACCTTCTTTCGTGAAAATGAACAGGTGTTGATGAGTATCTTGAACCTAATTGTGTTCATTTTCTTTGTAACCGCACTGGTTTATGTCTTTGAAGTGGATCAGAACGAACAAATCAATACCTATATTGATGCTCTCTATTTCACAGTAACGACCCTGACGACCACAGGATTTGGCGACATTACACTGGAAGGACCATTTGGCCGCCTTCTCAGTGTTGTCATTATGGTGTTCGGAATTTCTCTGTTCTTACGCCTTGTACAAACAATTTTCCGTCCCTCCAAAGTCAACCATACATGCCCGACCTGCGGTTTAACACGTCACGAACCGGATGCCGTTCATTGCAAACACTGTGGTGAGATTTTGAAAATCAAGAATGATGGTGATGTCATATGATTCAGATTATTTCACTTTAGGAAATGATCCATTCCCTTTTTGATGTATTTTAAACATTCTAAAAAGACGATAGATTGTCGCAGAAAATCATATTGAATAGGTTTACCCAATCATGCCCAATCCCCTGTTTGCGTCCACACATCATCCCATCAAGGTTTACTGGTCACCCCTTTCAGGCCATGCTCATCGGGTTACTCTTTTTCTATCCTTGCTGGATATTCCGTTTGAAACCGTCCTCGTTAATTTAAAAAAAGGGGAACATAAAGAAGTCGCTTACCTTGAAAAGCATCCCTTTGGGCAAGTTCCCATGATTGATGACAATGGCACCCTGATTTGGGATTCCAACGCCATCCTGATTTATTTGGCGAAAAAATATGATGGGGACAATAAATGGCTACCGGAAAGTCCGATTGAAGCCGCACAAGTCCAGCAATGGTTAAGCGTGGCTGCAAATCAGCTTTATAACGGTCCGGCAACAGCACGTGTCATCAAATTACTGGGGCGCGATCTGGATTATGATCTGGCACTTGCCGTCAGTAAAAAACTGTTGCGCGTTCTGGAAAATGAACTTGAAAGCCGTGCCTTTTTAATTGGAGAAACCCCCAGCTTGGCCGATATCGCCCTGTACAGCTATACCTTCCTCGCACCTGAGGGCGAAATTGACCTCACACCTTATAAACACATCAATGCATGGCTAAACCGGATCGAGGCCTTAGAAGGCTTCCTTGCCATGCAATTGACACCGAAAGCTTAACCTTATTTATTTAATTCCTGTATGGCCTGATCGATCCCTTCCAGGGTCAGGCCATACATACGATCAGACATGAGTTGTTTCATCATTTGAATGGACATGGTGTGGCGCCACCAATTTTGCGGCACAGGGTTAATCCAGACGGCATGGGGATACACATCTAAAATTCGTTGCATCCAAACGGCGCCTGCTTCTTCGTTCCAATATTCCACCGCCCCACCGGGATAGGAAATTTCATAAGGACTCATAGACGCATCCCCAACAAAGATCACCTTATAATCGCTGGGATAGGTATGCAGCACGTCCCACAGGGCGATGGTATCATTGTGACGACGGCGGTTATCTTTCCACACCCCTTCATAAACGCAATTGTGGAAATAAAAATATTCCAAATGTTTGAATTCAGAACGGCACGCCGAAAACATTTCCTCACAAACCTTGATATGATCATCCATCGACCCACCCACATCAAAGAAAAGAAGCACTTTGACCGCATTGTGACGTTCTGCGACCATCTTGATATCCAAGAACCCCTTATGGGCTGTCGATTTGATCGTATCATCCAAATCAAGCTGGGTTTGTGCCCCACTGCGCGCGAATTTACGTAAACGACGCAAAGCAACTTTGATATTACGCGTCCCCAACTCAACCTGATCATCCAGATTTTTAAACTCCCGTTTATCCCACACCTTGACTGCACGACGATGACGAGATTCTTTTTGACCGATGCGCACCCCTTCCGGGTTATAGCCGTAGGCGCCAAACGGCGAAGTCCCCGCCGTCCCGATCCATTTACTGCCGCCTTGATGACGTTTTTTCTGCTCTTCCAGACGTTTTTTCAACGTCTCCATCAACTTATCCCATCCCCCTAATGATTGAATAAGCTGCTTTTCTTCTTCACTGAGGACTTTTTCCGCCAGTTTGCGCAACCATTCTTCCGGGATATCATGGGTCTCGCCCTCAACAGGTTCCAGCCCTTTAAACACATGACCAAAAACCCGGTCAAATTTATCTAAATGGCGTTCATCCTTGATCAGGGCTGCGCGTGATAGATAATAAAAATCCTCAATCGAATATTCAGCGACACCCTTATCCATTGCTTCCATCAGCAACAGATATTCTTTTAACGAAACCGGCACCTTGGCTTGTTTTAATTCGAAAAAGAGGTTGAGAAACATGGCTTAATCTTTCACCAGTTCTTTTTCCATGAATAGACTAAGCGGATCGAGTTGATACTCCCCAAACGGGCCAATTTCAACAAACCCGGCATTGCGATAAAGCCCAATGGCTTCGGGTTGGGACACGCCCGTTTCCAATCTCAGGCAGGGCAGCTTGAACTGACGCGCCGCCATTTCCAAAACCATTAATAATTCGCGTCCCAAGCCCGTTCCGCGTGTCTCTGGTAAAACAAACATACGCTTGATTTCACCATAACCGGGATAACTGACAATCGCGCCACACCCGACGACCTCGTCATTTTCCACCCTACGGGCGACAAAAAAATGGGTTCGATCATTAATCAGATCGGCAACATCCAGCAAATGATTGCTTTCTGCCGGATATAATTTTTCATGATAGCGATCACTTAAATCCAACAAGACCTTAACGTCGGCTTGATCCGGGCTTTCCAACGCGATTTCATACATGATCTATTCTTTCTCTTTTTCCAGACGGATAGGTACAACGCCTTTGACGTGGATATCACTTTGCGGATAGGGGAAGACCACGCCCTGTTCATGGAACTTGTCCCAAATGCGCAACAGAACTTCCGAACGCACATTTCCCAAACCATTATGAGCATCGTTTACCCAGAAACGCAGTTCGATATTGACCGAGCTATCGCCAAATTCACGCAAAAGACACCGCGGGGCAGGTTCTTTTACAATGCGTTCAATTTCTTCTGCGGCTTCTTCGCACAACTTCATCGCCAATTTAAGATCTGCGGAATAATCCACCCCAACCATCGCTTTTTGCCGCACGTTGGTATCGGAAAAAGACCAGTTTTCCACGCGTTGCGTAATCAGTTCCTCGTTCGGGATCAAATGTTCTGTACCATCGCGCGTAATTACCGACACATAACGACCGCCCAGCTTATCAATGCGCCCATACGTACTGCCAAGGGCAATGACATCGCCGGGTTTTACAGACCGATCCAGCAACAAAATAACGCCACTGACTAAGTTGGCCGCCACTTTCTGCAACCCAAACCCCAAGCCGATACCAATGGCACCAGAAAAGACCGCCAAGGCCGTTAAGTCGATCCCCATCGCATCCAGCGCAATCAAAACGCCCAGAATAATGAGGATAACGCGCATGAACTTTTTCAGCAGGACTTTGGCGGACGGGGTAATATTGCGCAAACTGTCGATACGTCGCTTCAACACCCCTTCCAGCAAGGTAAACAGCCAAAACAGAATAGCAATGGCAATAACGCCTTTGACCAATCCAAGGATTGAGAACCGCATCTCGCCAAAACTGAAAGACAAGCTATCCAAGAAGGCCGTCGTCACATCCAGCAGGCCGACAATGTTCAGGGCAGCGACCGACCACGCCGCAATGCTGACAAAACGTGACCAGCCTTCATCATGTATAAAGGCAGAAGCAAATCGAATAACCACCCATGCATTCAGCAGGCTGACCACCAGATTTACAATATGAAACCCCTGCCCCAAGGTCCGTAAAGCAAACAGACTGAACCACAGAACAATCAGAAAGAACAGAGGCACGACAAGGGGGCGCAAGACCTCATGCATCGGATGTTCAAAACGCTTCACAGCTTTGGGCAAGCGTATGGCTTCAACGCCGCGCACCATCTTGGACTGCAATAGGTTACCGACAATAAACACACCAACCAGCACTGCAATTTGCTTGGCACTATCCCAGACCAGCACATGTTCCAACACCCACTGGTGCACCATGGCGATCAGTTCAAATATCTGGTCTTGATATGGAATATTGTCCCACACGTTTTATAGTCCCCTTAGCAAATCCCGAGCACCCAAACTTAGGTTGCAACGACGCATTTGCGCCAAATAAATATGTTAGAGCATAACACATAATTCAAATTAAAAGAGACATGCTCTAAGCATCCCGCCGTGCCATAAAGGCGAGACGTTCAAACAAATGAATATCCTGTTCGTTTTTCAATAAGGCACCATGCAACGGTGGAATAACTTTTTTTCCATCCGTACTGCGTAAAGCTTCCGGCGGAATATCTTCCACCATCAACAGCTTAATCCAATCCAGCAATTCAGACGTTGACGGTTTTTTCTTCAATCCCGGTACATCGCGTAAATCATAAAACGCGTTTAGGGCCTCACTCACCAATCGTTTTTGCAATCCCGGATAATGTACATCGACGATTTCTGCCATCGTTTCTTTGTCAGGAAATCGGATGTAGTGGAAGAAACAACGGCGCAAAAACGCATCTGGCAATTCTTTTTCATTATTGGACGTAATGACGATGACCGGGCGATTGCGCGCACTGATCGTTTCTTTTGTTTCATAAACATGAAACTGCATACGATCGAGTTCCAGCAACAAATCATTTGGAAACTCAATATCGGCTTTATCAATTTCATCAATCAACAGGACCGGGCGCTGTTCGCTTTCAAAGGCTTCCCACAATTTGCCACGCACGATGTAATTGGCAATATCATGCACACGTTCATCCCCCAATTGGGAATCACGCAAACGAGACACTGCATCATATTCATACAAACCCTGCTGTGCCTTCGTCGTAGATTTGACATGCCATTCGATCAAAGGCGCATTTAACGCTTTTGAAATTTCATGGGCCAAAACGGTTTTACCCGTTCCCGGTTCCCCTTTCACCAAAAGAGGGCGTTCTAAATTAATCGCCGCATTCACTGCAACGCGCAGGTCATCGGTCGCAACGTAATTGTCTGTGCCTGTAAAGCTCATTCCCAAAACCTAAATGATTGGATACCTAACAACTAAGGTACGGTACGCAGGACAATCATTCAAGTCATTGCGAAGGGAACAATCATTTTTAAACTGGTTTCTGAAAAGTTTCACGCGCGTGCATCACCGCTTTGCGCCCGACACAATCCAATGCATGATCATTCACAAGCCCCATTGCCTGCATAAATGAATAAACCGTTGTAGGACCAACAAATTTCCAACCCCGTTTTTTCAATTCCTTGGATAAGGTTATGGATTGTGTAGATGTCGATGCACTTTGCGGGACAAAGTCATCATCCGCCAACATTTCAAATTGCCAAAAATAAGCGGCGAGCGAACCTGCCTCCCCCACCAGTTCCTGTGCACGTTTGGCATTGTTGATCACGGCTTCTATTTTTCCACGATGTCGAATAATCCCAGCATCTTGAAGTAAACGTTCCACATCCTGATGATCAAATTTCGCCATTTTATTAAAATCAAACCCTGCAAATGCCTGACGAAAATTTTCCCGTTTGGCCAGGATCGTGCGCCAACTCAAACCGGATTGAAAACTTTCCAGACACAGTTTTTCAAATAAGCGAATATCATCATCAACGGGAAAGCCCCATTCACGGTCATGATAATCAATAAACTCTGTCGTTTGCGCACACCAACCACATCTAACCAGACCATCCGGCCCTGTCATGGTCTTACTCATAACCAGAGCCTCCCTTTAAAAACGAAAGTCGTTCATCCAGACGTGCCGGTTCAACCTCAATAATTTCACTCTGTACGATATCTTCGACAACAAACGGGTCCTGTTTCACCCGCGTTTCCAAATCCGTTAAAGTGATATTTTGTGCCAAGATCATACCGCCAGATGCAGGTTTTATACTGCCAACAAGAACAAAAATATTGTCATCAAAACCTTGTGATATCCAACGCTTATGAGCATCCATAAATTGCCCGGCCTTCGTTTTATGATTGGAAAACTTCAAAAGAACAATAAACATTAGACCTTTTCCTTTTGTGTTTTTTCTACAACCTGCGCCGCCCAATTGAGCATCATATCAACCTCTTTCCTGATCAGAGCTTCATCTTGAAATACTGTTGCCAAAGTTGCAGCCCCCTGACTTCGCCCTAAAATATGTAACGCAAATTCATCCGACTTCTCGCCACAGCCCAAGGCGCGAAACTGTTGTGACAACCAATCTTGAAACAGGATAAACAACTGTTTTGCGCGATCTTGTCGGTTATGGTCCAATTTTGCCAATTCGTTGCTGAGCGTTCCCAAGGGGCAGCCGTAAAGTTTGATTTTTGCCATATTCGCAATCAGGATATGGCAAAAACATGCAATACGCGCCATTGGGGTACCCCCTTCACCTTGCCACCGATCAAGCAAGGTTCGGGTACGGGCCATTCGTAAATCAATCACCGCATCTAAAATGTCGTCTTTTGTTTTGAAATGATAATAAAAATTCCCCCGCGATAATCCAACAGCAGCCGCAATATCGTGGAATGAAGTGTGTTCAAAACCATTGCGATAAAACAGATCATCTGCGGCTTCGATAATGCACTCTTTTGTTTTTTTCTTTGCCATTACTCACTCTAGGTCAATTGTCCTAGTTTTGATTATAGGACAATTGACCTAGAGATCAAGCCCGCAATTGCGAAAATAAAAGCCCGAAATATGGTGAAACGCAAAACACATTGATGCGAATGCAAATAATTCGCATATTGACGAAAATCCTCTGACTTTGAATAATCCGACACACAAATTGCTCTCATTACTTGAGGGGCAAAATTAGATTTTATCCCCTTATAGAGGGTAATGCCAAAAGTCATTCGGTTGCTCCATATTTTTTCAGATTGCAGGCTCATTGCCCTCATATGGATCACACGTTCGGCTTTTGATATTAAGGTGGAGCATAGAATGTTTAAAAAGATACAAGCCGAAAGTATTCGTGGCACCAAATCGTTGAAGATCTTGTTGCTCTGCGGAACATTCCTGACAATGGCGGGTACAACGACAGCAACACATGCAAACGAGACTGCACAAGAAACTGTACTTGAACCCTTGATTGTGCAGGGGGCCAGCTACGAAACAGAAGGCACAGGCAGTTACACAAGTAATCTCGTCAGTGTGGGCGAAAAAGATGTTTTAACTGTTCGTGAAATCCCCCAATCAACCCATGTGATTACGCGTGATCGACTGGAAGATGGTGGCTATACATCACTGGATACGGCCTTACGCAAAACGCCGGGAATTGTGGTTTTGTCAAATGATGACGGGCGATCCAGTATTTTTTCACGCGGTTTTGAATATGATAACCTCTATTTCAACGGCTTGGCGGCACCGCTTTCCAGTATCTATGGCACACAACCCGACATGGCCATTGTCGATCACGTAGAAATCTTGCGTGGCCCGCAGGGACTTTATGGGGGAACAGGGGAACCCACCGGCACAATCAACATGCGCCTGAAACAAGCGCAAAAAGAATTTGGCGGTTCCGCATCGGTTTCTGCCGGATCGTGGGGGACTTATCGCGCCGATGCAGATATTACCGGCCCTCTCACCGAAAACGGTGCCCTACGGGGACGCCTTGTTGCTGCAAAATCTGAATCAGATGGTTGGGTTAAAGGCACCGACAATGGTGTCGAACTTGCGTACGGAACACTTCAAGCCGATATCACCGATGCAACAACCTTGACCTTTAGCCTGAACTATATGGGGCGCGATGTAAAACCGTTTAACGGTTTACCGACTTATGCCGATGGAACGCTTATCGACTTGCCAGTCGATACAACAACCGGATTTGATTGGAACGACTTTAACAACGATGTTAAAGACTACATCGTTGAACTTGAACACAAATTCAACGATGGCGGTCACGTCAAAACATCCTTGCGATATGCAGATCGTTCTGTTGATTTCCTCTATGGTTTCTCCCTCGATTCAGCCGACCCAGATGGTAAGGTTGACAGAATGCGCTGGTTGGCCCGTGATTTTGAAGAAGACTCACTCGCCGTAGATGCTCATATCAGCAAGCCCTTTGCCCTCATGGATATGGACGCCAACCTGATCATGGGACTGGATTACCGGGGGTATACCAGTGATATGAAACAAGGGTTGGCCAATATTAACGGTACATTCAATATCTTCAATTGGGATACGTCCGCTGTTGCAAAACCCAACGTCACCTATTCGACAGATCAAACCACAGACAGCAGTCAGTATGGTGGTTACAGTCAGTTTCGGATTTCCCCATTGGAACCACTTACGGTCATGGCGGGTGGACGTCTTTCCTGGTACGAGTCAGAAGTTACCAATAACCTGACAGGCGCCCGCACCAGTAAAGTCGATCTGGATGCCGAATTTACCCCTTATGTCGGGGCAACCTTTGATCTTAATGATAATTTTACGGCTTACGGATCTTACACGTCTATTTTTCAACCCCAGACAAAAACAAAAGTCGGTGGCGATATCATTGATCCCCGCACGGGCAACCAGTATGAGGTTGGTCTGAAAGGGTCTACACTGTCAAACGATCTAAACGGGTCTGTTGCCCTTTTCCGTCTTGAAGATAAAAACCGGGCGGTCGATGACCCTAACAACGCTGGTTTCTCCTTGGCACAAGGAAAAGTTCGTGTTCAAGGATTTGAAACAGAGCTCAGCGGCCGTCTTTTGCCCGGCTTGGACGTGTCTGCCGGTTATACCTTCACCACCACAAAAGACATGCAAACCGGAACAACATTCAGTTACTGGACCCCAAAACATATGGTCCAACTCTTCTCCAAATATGATTTGGGAACTCAATTTAACGAGATGGACGGTCTCAGTGCCGGGGGCAACCTCAAGTATTTTGACGACTTTGCCGCAATTTCAGGTGGACGCACAATCAACGCGCCCAGTTATACCGTGGTTGATGCTTTCCTGAACTACAAGCTGACCGAAGATGTAACTGCCATCTTCAACGTCGATAATGTTTTCGATAAAAAATATTATGAACGTGTCGGCTCAACAATGCTCTTCAACTTCTATGGCAAGCCAAGAACCTATGGCTTTAAGTTGAAGGCGGAGTTTTAAAATCATGAGACATTCCTTCACATTCGTCGCCATCAGTGCAGCCCTTCTCTACTTTCTCAACATTACAAATGCACCACGCGCACATGCAGAAGTTCAAACAGAAGGTGCCGCCGTCATCCTTGAAGGCGCAACCCAATATGAAATTCAATCCCCACACCTTGATCTCCCTTTAAAGATCTATGTATTAAAACCGAACGCATATGATCCCACACAAAGTTATCCCGTTTTATATGCTTTCGATGCAGATTTGACTTTAGGGTTAATGTCAACCATGAGCCAACAGGTTTCACGCATGGCCTTGCGCGCAAACCGCCGTCCGCCTATCGTCGTCACATTTGGGTATGGCGATACAAAACTGGCGTTGCAGCGCCGTATCTTCGACCTGACCCCTCATGCTGAAAAATACAATCTGCCGCAACGGCCCAATAGCCAACCTTGGCCTGCGCTCGGAGGGGGAGATAATTTCCTAAACATCCTGATTGAGGAAATCAAACCCTTTGTTGAAAGTCGTTACAATATCGATAAAGGGTTGGAAACATTATATGGGCACTCGTTAGGGGGGCTGTTAACGCTCCATGCTCTGATCACCAGACATGAACATTTTGACAAGTTTGTTGCCTCCAGCCCCTCACTTTGGTTCAACCCGCAAAAAACCATGCAAGGGCTAATCGCCTTCCATAACGATACTGGATCACCAGCCTCAAAACAAAAAATCCCTTTAAGGTTAAGTGTCGGGGGGCATGAGGAAAAATTGACACAATGGTCGCAACGCTACAGTAAAAATGTAGATATGCGGAAAGAATGGCTCCTGAAAAACAAAATGGTCCGTAATGCCAAAACACTTTATCAGGCGCTCCAACAAACAGATGGCAAAGTTGCAGTTGAATTCGAGATTTATGAAGGTCTGGAACATACACTGGCGGATGCACCTGCCTTTTTACGGGCCTTGCAATTTGCAACGGCTGACAAGATAAAATAACGCCACTTGCAATTAATATTAATTCTCATTATTATTTAAAGGAGGAAGTTTCACTTATTCTTTTCTTGTGAAAAGACGCCAGAGCCAGAACGCAAAGATGCTTATATGATTACGTCTTCAACTGATCTAAACAAATATGTGTCAAAAAGTGACCTTATCGAAAAAACAATCTATCGATCCATGTTCAGTATAACGCCTGTCATTCTTGAACAGGATAAAATGCTTCGGGGCAATATTGATTTTTTTAGATTGCAAGACGGTCTTTCCGTTCATTATTCGAACGCCAGCGATCTTCAGGATCTAGAAATTGTACGAGAGTGCCAGCCTCGGCTATGCCTTTCCCTTTTTCTTGAAGGCAATATCGAAGCCTATATCGGTGGCGACCCTATTCCCATGCCCACGTTCGATCAGGAAACCCAGTTATGGCAGCCTGTGGCTTCCATTTTCTCGCAACGCAAAACAGAATTTTTTAAACGTTATGCCAAACGTGGCAGTCATATAAAGAAAATTGTGATTTCCATCTCACATGATTGGCTTAAAAAATTCACCGGTGTTTCTTCTGAAATTGATAGCATCAAACAATTCGCAGACACGCATCTTGCGCGTAAAAACTGGATCCCCTCTCCACATGCCATTGCAATGGTGGAACAGATTATCGCTTCTGGCAGCATGCCCGAAATCCTGCGCATGCTTTATATCGAAAGCCGCGTCTTGACCTTGATTGAAGAAGCCTTTCGACAACTTATTGGCCATAGGGAACCGGATCGTCTTGGCAGTATGCGTCCACAGGACCGTGAACGTTTAAAAACCGTTGAACAATACTTAAAAAACCACCTTGGACATCAAGTTTCCACCAAGGAATTGGCAAATGTTGTCGGTGTCAGTATCAATTCATTGCAACGACTTCTTACAAAAACATACGGTATGTCTGCATCCAAATTCATTCGCACCTTTATGCTTGAAAAGGCACGTACCCTGATGGAACGTGACGGGATATCTATTGCCGAAGCCGCCTATCTCGCCGGATATAACAGCCCGGCAAACTTTGCCACCGCTTTCAAAAAATGCTTCGGCTTTTCCCCCAGTAACTTAAGCGACATTTAAATAGTTTATAACGCTCTTGCCCGCTTCATTTCATTCAGAATTTCGGCCAATTTCTTTATACCCGGTTCAATCTTGTTTTGCGGAATAGAAGAAAAACCCAAACGGAAATAATTTGATTTGATATTTGTCGCCATAAAGAAAATATCACCGGGTTCAATCAACACCCCTGTTTTTTCTGCCAAATCCGCCAATTCCTGCGATTTCAGCCAGTCTGGCCCCCTCACCCAACAGGAAGCCCCGCCCATAATGGCGTGAAAGGTCATATCCGGCATATGCTCTTTCAACGCACGAGTCATCACCTCGGCACGTTCTTTAAAAACCTGATTATGTTTGCGTTGCAGGCTATCGAAATAACCCAATGATAAAAACAGGGAAAAGGTACGTTGAATGAAAATTGCCGGATGACGCACCATAAGACGGCGCAACGCACGGACCTCACGTATCAAGCGTTTGGGGGGCAACGATGAAACCAAGGCGCAACCCCGGTGCCAAACTTTTAGAAAGGCTGCCGATATAGATCACGCGCCCTTCCTTATCCATGCTTTTTAACGCGGGATTTGGCATTTCATAAAAACTATTCTGGCTTTCATAATCATCTTCAATAATGACAAAATCATTTTGAGAAGCCATTTTCAGGAGTTTCTTGCGACGTTCCAACGGCATTGTAACCGTTGTCGGGCACTGATGGCTCGGGGTAACGAAAATATAGTCACATTTTGTGACATCTTCACTTAACATCAACCCGTTCATATCTACAGGCAAAGGAATTTTGTGCGGTGTACGCTGAGTCACAATGTTGCGAATATCAGGATAGCCGGGATCTTCAACCCCAAAAACAGTATCCTTTGACACAAGAACTTCTGCCAACAGATACAAGGCCTGTTGTGCCCCAACTGTAATCAGAATTTCATCCGGTTCTGCCCAAACGCCACGTCGAGGTAAAACCCGTTCACGAATTTGTTCAATCAGGGAACTGTCATCCCCACTAATCAAGTCCGGCGCCCAATCGCGAATTTCCATCACACTGAGCAATTTCATACAGCATTCACGCCAATTCGCCGTTGGAAACAGGTCTGCATCAAATTGCCCGTATAAGAACGGATAAGGGTATTTTTGCCAGTTTTCTTCTTTCACAATACTGCGTTGTTTAGAAGGGACAATTTTGAGACGCTGATCCCAATCCACAAATTGATCTTGCAGGACGGCTTCATCCTGATCAGCTAATTTTTCCGCTCCCAAATGCCCTTCCAGCACATCCGGGTTTACGTAATACCCACTGCGTTCACGCGCAACGATATAACCTTCATCCGAAAGCTGTTGATAAGCAAGAACGACCGTATTACGGCCCACCCCCAATTCTGTTGCGAGTTTTCGACTGGACACAATCGGCGTGTTTAGCGGCAACATACGGTCCAGAATAGCCGACACCATCATTTGCCGGATTTGTGCCTGCAAACTGGTTCCATCAGCCGCAAATTTTTCAAAAAACTGCTTCCACATTACGTCTGAAATACGTGTTGCCACTTCCTGTTCTCCAATCGGCAATATTGCGACTCTTTTTTAATTAAAATGCCAATATATATTTCAAGTCGATATAATAAATGTCAACTTTTGAAAAATAAAAATACTTTACACCATGTTTTTGTAATATTGCGTCGCATCATACTGGTTCCTTCATCTGGCCCCATCTGGTCCTAACAAAAAAAAATGAAACGCATAGAGTGAAAGCACAACAAGAGAAGACCAACGCTCAAAAATAAAACATACTAAGTATAACATGGAGGTTTCTATGAGTTTGGTTCGTAAGTTTTCCGTCGCTGCGTGTGTCGCCGCCAGCGTGATGGTATTTTCCGCTTCCGACAGTTTTGCAAAAACATTTAAAGTCGCAATCGGTGATGCCGCAGGCGGGACCCAGTGGGAGCTGGGAACAAAATTTGCCGAAGAAATGACCGCCCGTACAGGTGGAAAGCACAAGGTTAAACTATTCCCCAATGGCCAGCTTGGCAGCGAGCAGGATACTGTGAACGAAGCCGCCCTTGGGACGTTGGACTTTTCCATTCTGGCCATCAATAACGTCACCCCATTTTCACCAAGTGTCGGTGTCTTTACCCTACCCTACGTTATTCAAAGTCTCGATGAAGCTGTTCTATTGACCCAAGGCGAAGTGGGTCAGGAACTGGTTCAAAACACCATCCGGGATGCAGGTGTTCGTATTATCGGCTGGGCCTATTCAGGTTTTCGCGTTCTGACAAACTCCAAAAAACCGATCAAAACGGTTGCTGATCTAAAAGGGGTCACAGTGCGGGTTCCCAAAAACGAGATCATGCTTGATACCTATAAATCGTGGGGGATTAATGCAACCCCGATGGCGTGGTCTGAAACGTTCACCGCCCTTCAACAACAAGTCGTTGATGGTCAGGACAACCCCTACATCACAGTTCATGCCATGAAGTTTAACGAAGTGCAGAAATACATCACCAACATTCGTTATCTTTTCTCCATTGAACCGTTAATCGTCTCTGAATCCGTTTTTCAGGATTTATCTGACGATGAAAAGAAAGCCGTCCTCGCAGCCGGGAAAGCGGCCACCGATCACAGCGAAAAATTCCTGCGCGAACAGGAAGCAGCCATCAAGAAAGACCTGATTTCCAAAGGTATGGAAATTGTTGATCCTGCTGATAACGAAAAAGAATTCATCGATCTGGCAACTTCTGCCGTTTGGCCGAAATTCTATGACAGCATCGGTGGCAAAGACAAGCTTGACCACGTACTCAAAATCTTGGGCCGTTAACAGATTTAAAAAGGGCATCGCCCAATACGGGTCGATGCCCTTTTTCTATCTAAAACATGCCTATCTCTTTAACCGCGTGTCCTGATGGAGTTCAAAAATGCGCACTTTAATTTGGCGTTTCCTTGACAACATCGAAAGTTATATTTGCCGTGGATTGTTGAGCTTTTTCGTTATCCTGCTTTTCATCCAGATCCTTGCACGCGAAGTGTTCGGTTATTCCATTTCCTGGAGTGAAGAACTCGCAACCTACACCTTTGTCTGGTTCGTTTTCTTTGGCGCCAGTTATGCCGCCAAAATGTCGGCGCACAACCGCGTGACCTTTCAATTTAAGCTGTTGCCTAAATCAGCCGCAAAATGGATTGAAGCCTTCGCCGATCTTATCTGGATCACCTTCAACGCAGTTTTCATCTATCTCAGTTACGACTTTGTCTTCAATAAAATGAACCTGTTTTGGAAATCGCAAACTCTGGGTGTCCCTATGAAATACATCTATTTGGTTTTGCCGATTACATTCTCGCTCATGACTTTGCGTATCCTTCAGGTCAACTACTACAAACTGGTCAAGGGGATCAATATCAAAGACCCCGACAAGATCGAAGTTGACGCTCTTGATGATGACGATCTCAGCGCACAAAAGTAAAAATGGAAAATATCTGACATGGAAGCTTCAATTGTACTCGTCCTTTTCGGATCGTTCCTAACGCTTTTGCTAATCGGTGCGCCGATTACAGTTGCCCTGGGAACCTCCGCCCTTATTTCATTCCTCTACATCGACGAAAACCCGATCAAATTCGTCCAAATCGCCTTTACATCCGTCAGTTCCTTCCCCTTGATGGCCCTGCCTTCCTTTATTCTGGCGGGTGCCCTGATGGAAGCAGCAGGCATTTCCAAACGCCTTGTCACATTGGCAGAAAGTTTTGCCGGACCTTTTACCGGCGGGATGTCTGCGGCCACCGTACTGGCCTGTATGTTCTTTGGTGCGATTTCCGGTTCCGGCCCCGCCACCACCGCTGCTGTTGGCATGTTAATGATCCCGGCAATGGTCAAACGCGGCTATGAAAAAGGTTTTGCCTCTGCCATTACGGCCTCGTCCGGTGGATTGGGTGTGGTTATCCCCCCATCTATCCCGATGGTTATTTTCGGTATTTCCGCATTGGGCATGCGCCCACCGGCTGATGCTATTGAAAAATTCGGCCAGTTCCAATCGGTTTCC
The DNA here is from genome assembly GCF_050058155.1 of Terasakiella sp. 4MB5A. Lineage (GTDB taxonomy): Bacteria > Pseudomonadota > Alphaproteobacteria > Rhodospirillales > Terasakiellaceae > Terasakiella > Terasakiella halodenitrificans. The sequence continues at coordinate 2,991,770 of NZ_CP188815.1, forward strand.
ATCCCAAAAATGTTCATCGCGGGCTTTATTCCGGGATTGGTGATTTCCATCAGTTTGCTGATTATGAACTATTTCCTGTGTCGCCATTATGGTTACAAGGGAACGGCAAACGGCTGGTCACTTGGCAAAATCACAAAGGCTTTTAAAGACGGCTTTTGGTCCATGATGGCGCCGCTCGTCATTCTAGGTGGCATTTACACAGGCTTTTTCACACCAACAGAGGCCGCGATTGTTGCAATTTTCTACACCTTGTTTGTTGGCGTCTTTATCCACCGTGAACTGCGCATTCAGGATTTGTTTAATGGATTGGAAGCAACAACCTGGCTGACAGGCCGTGTCCTTCTTATCCTGTTTACCGCAACTGTTTTTGGTCGATTACTGGTCGAAAATCAAATTCCGGCGATTATTGCGCAGGCGCTTCTGAGTGCAACAGACAATATATATATTATCTGGATTGTTCTGATCGCTTTCCTGCTGTTTGTCGGTATGTTTATGGAAACGCTGGCGACGATTTTAATTCTGACCCCTGTTCTTTTGCCGATTGCATATAGTCTGGGAATTGACCCCATTCACTTCGGTATTGTCATGGTCTGTTGTCTTGCCATTGGTTTTCAGACACCGCCATTGGGGGAAAACCTGTTTGTTGCCTCGGGCATTTCCAACATCACGATTGAAGAGATCAGCCTGCGCGCCTTGCCGTTTGCCTTCACCTCAATCATTGCTGTTTTCATCATTGCCTTCTTCCCCGACCTGACACTTTGGCTACCTAGAGTCCTTGGTTATTAGCCAGACCCTCACCCCGCTGTCTTGCCCTTCAAGGCGGGGAGAGGTGCCCATTTTTATAGAAAGGATACTTAATAATGGATTGTACTGTAAGTAAGATTCTCTACTGTACGGATCTTTCCCAAAATGCCGTCTATGCCTTTAAGCATGCCACCTATCTGGCAAAAATGACTAAGGCGGAGATCCATATCCTGCATGTCGTCGTCGAACTGCCCAGCGATGCAAAAGTTGCCATCCAGTCTTATATGATCAGTTCTAAAGGCCGTCATGATTTACTGGAAGCACGTGAAGAAACCGCGCGTGCCCATCTAGATAAATGCCATGATGATTTTTTTAACGACCTTCCTGAAGAAGATCAGGCCGTACGCAAACAGATCAAGTCCATTAACGTTATTGAAGCTTACCCGGCAGAACAAATTCTAAAAAGTTCCGTCAAGCTCGGATGCGACCTGATTGTAATGGGGGCCCATGAAAAAGGGCTGACACATACGTTTCTTGGCAGTGTCGCCAAAAGTGTCCTGCGTCGATCACGCATTCCGACACTTATTGTCCCCTTACCCTAATTTCCATGAAAGGTCGGTTAAACCCGGCCTTTCCTTTATTTGTTTTCAACCTTTTTCGAACCATGTTGGGAAAGGAACAGGTTATGTCGTCTCAAAGTCCATCCCAAAGAACTTTTCGTTTTGGTATTGGTGCAAAACTATTGCTTTCGTTCAGCGGTCTTGCCGCGCTTAGCATTATCACGGCAGGCGTTTCGTGGAAAAGCCTCAGCGATGTCAACGAAAGCCAGTTTCAAGTCTTGGAACAGGACATTCCAACCATAAAATCCGCCCTTGAACTGTCGCGCGATAGCGTTGATTTAACAGGCGCTGCCCCCTTACTGTTTTCTTCCGGCACCATCCAACAAGGTGAACAGGTTTACGCCAAATTACAAACGGCACATCAGTCCCTTTCCCGCAAGATTAAACTTCTTGAAAACCAACTTCCCGATACGGCTGAAATTAGTGAGTTAAAAGACAGTCATGTCCGTATCTGGAACAATTTGGAAGAGGTAAACCGTCTTCTTGGTGTTCGCCTCGCCATGCGCAATGAACGTCAAAAAAACGCAGCCCTTATTTTAGATAGCCGTACCGCATTACAAACCCATATTAAACCGATTGCACAACGGGCCAAATCAACCCTGTTGTTCACCAATCTGGGTTGGGCTGATATGTTTGATGATGTTCAACAAGGTAACTCGAACATTGATATAGACGGTGCGACCCAAAAAAGCATCAGCGCCATGAACACGATGCAAGCCAGTCTGAACTTCAAGGCTGATGCAAACCTGTTGCTCAGCCATCTTTTAGAAGCCATGGAAAGTCAAACGCATGGCGAGATTTCAGAGATTAGAACGCGTTACCTGCAATCTTTGTCTTCTGTTGCAAATCAGTTGAACCAATTAAAAAAAGCCAAAGCCGATCTAACAAAACTGACTGAATTATATGATGTATTTGTCCAATTGGGTAAAGGTGAAAATAACGTTCTGCATAATCGGCAAAAAGAACTGGATACCAATCAACAGGCCCAAACATTGTTGGAAGAAAGTCGTGCAACCGCCCGTCAATTAAATACCCACGTGGAAGAGGTTGTCACCTTGGTCAATGCCAAACTGGACCAAAGTAAAACCACAAACAAGACATTGGCAGAACGCACCAACTATCTGTTGATTGGTCTTGCCCTGCTGTCCATCTGCATCACCGTTTTGGTCAGCTGGTTATATATCGGGCGCAACATCGTACATCGCTTGCACCTGCTCGCCCATGCCATGCGCGATATTTCCAACGGCAACTTGGATACCCGCATTCACCGTGATGGCAACGACGAACTGTCTGAAATGGGGAAAGCTTTGCGCATTTTGCGCGAAACAGCCAAAGAAGCCCGCGCCGCAGATCAACGTATGACTGATGAACGCACAGCCGCCGCCCGCCATAAACGCGAAAGTGAATTACAACTGGCTGATGATTTCGATAATTCCGTCGGCGGGTTTATGCAGCAACTGTCTAAAGTCAGCCAAGTGGTCAACCAGCATTCCAAAAACATGCACACCATCGCCGATCAGGTTCTCAAAGAAAGCCATCATGTGTCCGGCCTTGCCGATCAGGTCAGTGGATATATGAACGGTGCAGCCTCTGCCACCGAAGAGCTCAGCAGTTCCATTCAGGAAATCAGCCGACAAGTGGCCCAATCCACACAAATTTCAGGCGATGCCGTTCTGGAAGCCCAGAACATGCACGATGTCATGCAATCCTTGTATCACGGCTCGCAAAAAATCGGTGATGTCGTCAATTTGATCAACAATATTGCCGATCAAACCAACCTCTTGGCCCTCAACGCCACTATTGAAGCCGCACGCGCAGGCGAAGCAGGAAAAGGGTTCGCCGTTGTTGCATCCGAGGTCAAAACCCTGGCCACACAAACAACATCAGCAACACAGGATATCGCCAGCCTGATTGCCGCCATTCAAGGTGAAGTCAATACAGCGGTTCAGGCCAATGCCGGGATAACCCAAACCATTCGCCAAATTGATGAAATTTCCACCAGTATTTCCAGCGCAGTGGAACAACAAGGCGCCGCCACCCGCGAAATCAGTCACACCGTTCAGGATGCCGCCCAAGGCAGTCAGCAAATTTCATCCAGCATTGAAAGTGTCGCGCATATCTCCACCCAATCTGGAGACGCGGCCACCACATTATTAAATGTTGCGGGTGAGCTGGGGGACACGACATCGGACCTCACCTGCGAGGTCGAAGATTTTCTGAAAAAGATAAGACAATAATTTTACACACAGGAGAATAATATAAATGGAAACGTACTGGCTTAAAATTCATCTCGCCTTCTTGGCACTCAGTCTCTTCCTTTTCTTTGGACGTTCCGTGCTAAGTTTCACCCGTCCGTCCCTCACCAATCACAAAATCATCCTGTTGCTGACCTTAGTCAGTATGGTGATGGTTGTTGTCAGTGCTGCCTTTCTCGCACAAGCAACGACATTGCCCGGCAACTGGATCACCGAAAAAGTCATTGGACTGATCCTTTATATCGGTTTGGGGTTAATCGCCTTGAAACCCACAACATTCCCCCTGCCCCGTGTGATATTCTGCAGCTTGAGCATCGCAGCTTTTCTGGCAACTTTCATCATTGCTAAATCCCATACCCCGTTTATCCTTTAAATAAACAAAAGGCCTGCCCTCATCACAAGGAGCAGGCCTTCTTAAATACGATGCATATCTTATCAACTGTTCAAAAACATTTTGATATTGCGGATCGCTTGGCGCAGACGTTGGGTGTTTTCCACCAATCCGATGCGCACATGGCCATTTCCATGTTCGCCAAACCCGACACCTGGGGCAACGGCAACTTTAGCTTCGCGTAACAGCTGTTTTGAAAATTCCAATGAACCAAGATGGGCAAATTTATCCGGAATGGGTGCCCAAGCAAACATTCCAGCCTCGGGTGCCGGAATATCCCAGCCAGCCGCCGCCAATCCATTGATCAAGACATCCCGGCGTTCTTTATAGGTTTGGCGAATTTCTTCCACACAATCTTGCGGACCGTTCAAAGCAGCGATCGCCGCCACCTGAACCGGGGTAAACGCCCCATAATCGAGATAAGATTTTATTCGCGTCAACGCCCCAACCAGTTTTTTGTTCCCCGCTGCAAAGCCAATCCGCCAACCCGGCATATTGTAGGTCTTGCTCATGGACGTAAATTCAATGGCCATATCTTTGGCGCCTTTGACCTGCAAAACAGACGGTGGCGGTGTCTCGTTGTAATAGATTTCAGAATAGGCAAGGTCAGATAAAATCCAGATACCATGAAAACGACAGAAATCAACAACTTGTTCGTAAAACTCAAGGCTGGCCAATTCTGCTGTCGGGTTGTTGGGATAGTTTAAAATCAACACGGTTGGCTTGGGTACCGAATGTTTGACCGCCCGTTCCAAGGCTTCAAAAAACGTTTGATCCGGCGTGATGGGAATATTGCGCACCGACGCACCGGACATAATAAAACCAAAAGGATGGATCGGATAACTGGGGTTTGGCACCAGCATCACATCACCGGGGGCAGAAATGGCGCTTGCCAGATTTGCCAATCCTTCCTTGGACCCCAAGGTCACAATATTTTCGCTGTCCGGGTCAATCTCCACCCCAAAACGACGCATGTAATAATGGGCATGAGCTTTGCGTAACCCTGAAATCCCACGCGAATTCGAATAACGATGGGTACGCGGATCGGCAACCGTTTCAATCAGTTTATCCACAATATGCTGAGGGGTCGGACGATCCGGATTTCCCATCGCCAGATCAATAATATCTTCCCCGGCTGCACGTGCCGGAATTTTGAGCGCATCGACTTCGGCAAAGACATAAGGGGGGAGACGCCTGACATTATGAAATTCCTGATCCATTTTATTTTTCCTTAACTATAAAGGCCCCCACCGGGCAATTTCTCCGATGGGTTCTCACTTTCCTGTTTATTTGACGACGGTACTTTATCTGTCAGGATTTGTTCTTTCTTTTGTTTTAAAGAATTATCCGTTGCAGGTTGTTCCGTTTCTTTTTTATCATCACTCATGTTGCTTTCTCCCGTTTAGAGGACATAAAGGATACCCAACAGTACCCAAATGGCGATAAAGGCTGTTTGCGCGATCATCAGGGCAACCGGACCGAAGCCGACCTCAACCAAAGATTTCATGGATGTTTTAATGCCCAGCGCTGAAATCGCTGTCACCAGACACCAGCCGGACGCTGTAATCAAAGGTTCCTGAACCGACGTCGGCACATACCCCATCGTGTTAAAGAAAACGAGGATACAAAACCCGATAACAAAGAATGGAACCGGTAATTTACCGCTGTCGACTTCCACGTCATCTTGCTTTGACGCCCAGATTTTAAAACCAACACCCAAAACAAAAACCACCGGTACCAACAAGGCAACACGAAACAGCTTGGTGATTGTTGAGATATCCCCCGTTGCATCAGACAGGCCATACCCGGCCCCGACAACCTGCGCAACATCATGGATGGTGCCCCCTAAAAACAGGCCAGCCTGTTCTGGCGTTAAATCCAATGCCGTGCAGATAATCGGATAGGCAATCATAGCAATGGTAGACAGGGTCGTAACCGTTAAAACAGCAAAAATGGTATTGCGTTCCTGCCGATCCGATTTTGGCATGATGGATGAAATCGCCAAAGCCGCAGAGGCCCCGCAAATACCGACCGCACCGCCACTTAAAATCCCGAAACGAACGGTCCGTCCCATCAATTTATTCATCAGCGCACCAAAGATAATCGTCAGAAAGACACCGCCGGCGACCCACAGGATAGGGGCGAGCCCCAATCCAACTACTTGATCCACGGTAATGCGTAATCCCAACAAGGCGACACCTGTGCGCAGAACAATTTTCGCACCCGATTCAATACCGGGTTTACAGGCAGCATCTTCCATCAAAAAATGCAGCGCCATCCCCAGTAATAAGGCAAATAACATTTGCGGTGCGCCATAATGTTCAGACAAAAATTTCGCAGCCGCCGCGACAATCAGACAAATCGCCAACCCCGGAAACAGACGGGTGACTTTGCTTAAGAAATTCATTTCAGCTTTCATGGTCGTTTCAGTCATTGTTTTTTCTCTTTTTATCGCGAAGGTATTAAACTTCTTCTTTGTTTTGCGCCTGTGCCTGCACGACAGTCACCGCAATCATGCGATAAACCGCGTCACTGTCACAACCGCGCGACAAATCATTCGCTGGCTTAGCAAGTCCTTGTAAAATTGGGCCTATCGCTTTGGCTTTTCCGATACGCTCGGCCATTTTGTAGCCAATATTCCCCGCCTCAAGGTCCGGGAAGATTAAAACATTGGCATGACCGGCAACGTCGGAACCCGGTGCTTTGCTTGCGCTCACACTCGGAACGATCGAGGCATCAAGCTGCAAATCCCCATCCACATGCAGATCAGGGCGCAATGCCTTGATACGATCTGCAGCATGGTTCACCTTGTCTACATGCGGATGGGTTGCACTTCCTTTCGTTGAGAAAGAAAGCATGGCAATGCGAGGCTCAAGTGCCAGCAGAGTCGATGCACTATCTGCCGCCGCAATGCCGATTTGCGTGAGTTCCTCTTCACTGGGGGTCACAACAAGACCACAGTCGGCGAAGACCAAGGCCCCCTTCATATCGTGAAAAGGCTCACACAACATCATGATGAAGAAACTGGAAATCATGGAATAACGCGGATCCACACCAATGATTTGGATCGCAGAACGCACCACATCCGCCGTCGTCAGCTGCGCACCGGCAACCGAACCGTCCGCAAACCCCAAACGCACCATTAAGTTGGCAAAATTCTGCGGTTTTTGGATTTCCAAACGGGCTTTTTCTTCAGTCATCCCTTTATGTTTGCGCAAAGAAACCAGTTCCTGCACAAAAAGTTCTTCGTATTTGGAAGCCTGCGGGTCTGTAATCTGAACCCGGCCATCCTCTAAAATATCTTCGGAGATCTGCGAAAGAATATTTTCTTTATGACCTAACAAGGTCACATAGGCCAAACCGCCACGAACGGCACGCAACGCACCTTCGATTACACGCGGGTCTTCCCCTTCCGCCAGAACGATATATTTTGGGTTGTTTTTGGCTCTGGCCACCAGATCATCAAACGGTTTCATTTTCGGCTTCCCTGTTTTCTTTATGTCTTGCCTAAATCAAACCAGCCAAAGGACTGGACGGATCGGCATATTTCTTTTTGGGCATACGTCCCGCCAGATACGCATCCCGTCCGGCAAGAACCGCATGTTTCATAGCATTCGCCATACGCACAGGATCTTGGGCTTCGGCAATAGCTGTATTCATAATCACGGCATCACAGCCCAATTCCATGGCTTGTGCAGCGTCAGAAGCCGTGCCGATCCCGGCATCAACAATCACAGGCACATTTGCATTTTCTTTGATAATACGCAGGTTCACCGGGTTCAAAATCCCCAGTCCCGAACCAATAGGGGCCGCCAGCGGCATGATGGCACAGGCGCCTTCTTCTTCCAGTGCCTTGCAGAAATTAGGATCGTCCGAACAATAGACCATCACATCAAACCCTTCCTTGATCAGCACTTTCAGGGTTTCAAGTGTTTCCGGCATACGGGGATAAAGCGTCTTGGGATCGCCCAATATTTCCAGCTTCACCAAATCCCAACCACCAATTTCGCGCGCCAGACGCAAGGTCCGCAACGCATCATCAGCCGTAAAACACCCTGCCGTGTTGGGCATAAACGTGTATTTGTTGGGATCAAGATAATCCATTAACAACGGCTCATCGGTTTGCGTCAAATTCACGCGACGCACGGCCACCGTAATAATTTCACATTCAGAAGCTTCGACCGCTTCTGCATTCAATTTATAAGTTTCGTATTTTCCGGTTCCGGTGATTAAACGGCTTTTGAAACGCCGTCCGGCAACGACAAAGTCTTCATCCGGTGTCGTGTCTGATATGGTTGACGTTTCCGTATGATCGCCCCCACCAATAATACGCACGACTTCCAGCTTATCGCCATCACATAAATTCAGGGTGTCATATTGGGATTTCGGCACAATTTCCAAGTTCCGTTCAACGGCAACCCGGCCAGCCTGATAACCGATATGATCCAGCATCTCAGTAACATTCAAGGATGTCTCAAACGAAGTTTCCTGCCCGTTAATAGTGATTTTCATTTCTTTTTCCTCTGCTGTTGAAAAAGGGCCCTTGCGGTTTCGATCCAATGGATCAACGTCGAAAGAAACCGCAAGGGGAGGCGAACCTCACGAGGTGGTAGGGAGACCAGCCGGGAGAATGTCCGACCCCGGCTGGCGGGCTTTGGGAGAAATGAACTCATTCCCCAAATTTGGTGTTAGACGGCCCCTTTTTGCGGGCGCATGTCCGACTTGTTGACACCGGCAACCGCCACTGGCGCTTTCATGGCATCACGACGGAACGGCTCCCCCAGTTCCTGATTGAGCAGAACTTCAATGAGGGTGGTTTCGCCTTTGGCCTGATCTTCGCAAGATTGCTTGATCGCAGCGGTCAGTTCTTCCGGTGTGCTGACTTGAACACCTTTCAGACCACAGCCTTCCGCCACTTTTGCGTAATTCATATTGCGGTTAAGCTCAGTTCCAACAAAGTTATTGTCATACCACAAGGTCGTATTGCGTTTTTCGGCACCCCATTGATAATTCCGGAAAATGACCATCGTAATCCCCGGCCATTCTTCACGACCACAAGATGACATCTCGTTCATAGAAATTCCGAATGCTCCATCCCCGGCAAAACCGATAACCGGCGTATCCGGTTGACCGATTTTGGCCCCTAAAATGGCAGGGAAACCATAGCCACACGGACCAAAAAGACCCGGTGCCAGATATTTACGACCCTTTTCGAAAGTTGGATAAGCGTTCCCAATCGCGCAGTTGTTGCCGATATCAGATGAAATGATCACCTCTTGCGGCATACCGGCCTGAATCGCACGCCATGCCTGACGCGGCGACATGAGACCTGAATCACGCTTGCGGGCTTCGGCATTCCAAACAGTACCCGGATCATCTTCTTCATGGTCCAGACTGGACAACTCCTGCGCCCAGGCCGATTTGGTCTGGTGGATCAGGGCAACACGGTCTTCACGTCCTGCATTCCCGGCGGTTTCTAACAATTGTGCCAAAATCTGTTCCGCAACCAGTTTCGCATCACCCTGAATGCCAACGGCGACTTTCTTGGTCAAACCGATCCGGTCGGAATTGATATCAACCTGAATGACTTTTGCATCTTGCGGCCAATAATCAATGCCATAACCCGGCAGCGTGGAAAACGGGTTCAAGCGGGTACCCAACGCCAAAATCACATCGGCCTTGGCAATCAACTGCATAGCGGCTTTTGATCCGTTATACCCCAACGGCCCAACAGACAGGCGGTGGCTCCCTGGGAAGGCATCGTTATGTTGATAGCCGCAACAAACCGGGGCATCCAGTCGTTCCGCCAACCTTTTAGACGCTTCAATCGCATCACCGATCACAACACCGGCGCCATTCAAGATCACCGGGAACTTGGCTTCGGACAAAATTTTTGCGGCTTCGCTTACGGCCTGAACACCACCAGCAGGACGTTCCAGACGAACGATTTGTGGCAGGTCCACATCAATCACCTGTGTCCAGAAATCACGCGGTACGTTGATTTGCGCCGGGGCTGATCCCCGAATTGCTTTTTCAATTACGCGGTTCAGCACTTCAGGGATACGGGAGGCATCACGCACTTCTTCTTGGTAACAAACGCAATCAGCAAACATACGCATTTGTTCCACTTCCTGAAAACCACCTTGGCCGATGGTCTTGTTCGCAGCTTGCGGGGTCACCAGCAACATGGGCGTATGGTTCCAATAGGCCGTTTTGATCGGGGTCACAAAACCTGTAATCCCCGGCCCATTTTGCGCAATTGCCATAGCCATTTTGCCGGTTACACGGGTGTACCCATCACAAATCAAACCGGCATTGGTTTCATGGGCACAATCCCAAAATGTGATACCCGCTTCGGGGAACAGGTCTGAAATCGGCATCATGGCAGAACCGATAATCCCGAACCCATGTTCAATCCCATGCATTTGCAGAACTTTAATGAACGCTTCTTCTGTTGTCATTTTTACCATGACTCAATATTCCTCTCACTGTGTAGGGGGGTCGTTTATTCCAGACGCACTTCACCTGTGAACGCCTGATTTCGTTTAAATTTTCAATCGGTTATCTATAGATAGTTGTCGCGCAGGCCATACCAGACATAGAGCATACGTTGACCGATCCGACGGAACGGGGCAAAAACTTCATAGGGCAGCGGACTGTTATATATCGGCAACTCTTTCGGGATCGGCTTCCCTGCCACAAGCTGCGCCATACGCCGCCCGGCATGGGCGGACGACATCACACCATTCCCGCCATATCCAAGCGCATAGAAAATCTGTTCCTGCGCATTGGGTTGGAAAATTCGTGGCATCATATCGTGACTGACATCCACCCAGCCCCACCAGGAATAATCGATATCAATCCCTTTTAAGGCCGGGAACTTGGCATCTTTTCCGGCGACTAACCTTTCAAAATGTTTACGGTTTCCCGCATCCGCCCCGGTAATGGCGCTCCGGCTACCGATTTGCAAACGTTGATCCGGCAACAGACGGTAATAATGACGCAAAGTCCGGGTATCGGTCATAATGATGTTCGACCTAAATCCACATGCTTCAACTTCCGCATCACTCAGCTTACGCGTCACCATATTATTGGACATGATCGGCATAAAACGGTTTTTCAGGGATTTATGCAGGGTTTGCGTTGTATAGCCCCCCGTTGCAACCGCAACAGCACGGGCACGCACAATCCCACCCGGCGTTCTTAAGTGATGAACCCCGTTAATGGTTTCCCATCCTTCAACCGGGCTGGAAGTATGGATTTTCGCCCCCAACGCACGGGCCTTGCGATGATAACCATAAGCGACCTTAACAGGTTGCACACCAATCCCGGTTGGTTCCAGCATGGCCCCGTGACCGTTGGCTTCTTTGACCCAATCAGCATGCAGTTCTTCCTTGCTGACCATGCGCGATTTATAGCCGAAGGTCTTGTTCATCAATTCGACCTCAGCCTCCAACGTCTTTAAGACCTTGGGACGATGGGCAACATAAAGGTGACCGGCATTAACCGCATCACAATCAATATCTTTGATTAATTCTTCGAAGGTTTCAAACCCTTCTTCAATGTCTTTATGTAACTTCAGCGCCGTTTCCAAACCCCATTGTTTAATCCATTGGGACCGTTTTAGACGACCGGAATTATTCTGTGCCTGTCCACCGTTACGACTGGTACAACCCCAACTGACCTGATTGGCTTCCAGAACATGGGCCTTGATCCCGTGTTCCTGCGCCAAAAAGACCGCACAGGCCAACCCAGTAAAACCAGACCCGATAATGGCAACATCTACATCCATGTCCTGTGTCACCGGCCCATCATCCTGCGGGGCATCACCGCCGTGTGCCACCCAGTATGTCGGGGCATAATCCTGATTATGACCGGGTGTACGCTGAACCAACGGATCAAAACTGGGGTCGTATGCATCTACGGCTTTTTTTATTGTCACATGCTTATTCATAAGCGCCTCCCTATAAGGAAATCTGTGATGTACGACGTTTTAATTACTTACTGCTCAACAAGGGGCGGTCTTTACGAAACGCACGCTTGGACGCAATTTTGCCATCACGGAAGGTAAAAAGATCCACACCTTCAGCCTCAATGCGCGATCCATCATCCTTGGTCCCCTTAAAGACCCATTCCGAAATTCCACGATCACCAGAGGCAAAATGGACGCAATCAGCCCATTCCACATCTTTAAAGGTGGCAAACACACCGCGAAACGCATCACCAACAGCTTGCTGTCCTGTAAAACGTGCCCCAAAGACTTCCGGTCCACCGGCGGCATCAAAGACCACATCATCTGTCATATGCATCATCACACCATCGGCATCATGGCGGTTGAACGCATCGAATACGGCGGCCAATGTTTCGGCGTTTGCTTGGTTTTCTTTTGTCATTACGTTTCCTTCCAAACTTTGTTTGGCACCAAAAGGTGCAATTCAACTTGTTCAGAGCCGCATCAGGGATAGTTCTCATTCGCGCTTTTCGCTCTGTTGGGTTTTACGTTACGTGGAACTATCCCATCCCGGTAGCGCCAGTCCATTTCTACCAATAGGACCAGCCAAACCAGTTTGACCGGACCGATAAGTCCAGTTCCAATCCGGCCCTCCTATCGATTAATTTTTATGTATGATGCCAACAGTTCGTTTGATTGGAGTACCAACATGAAAGACAATTCCCCCCTTAACATCACGACCGGCCCCTTGCCGGGATCTGAGAAAGTATTTTTTGGTTCTGACACGATGGAGGACGTCACGGTCGCCATGCGTTGTATCCACCTTGAAGGCGGCGAACAACCGGTTGTGACCTATGATACATCCGGCCCCTATAGTGATCCGAACGCGACCATTGATATCAACGTGGGCCTGCCCAAATTGCGCCGCCAGTGGATTCTGGATCGCGGCGATGTGGTTGAATATGAGGGCCGCGACGTCAAACCCGAAGACAACGGCCTGTTAAAAGAAGACGAGCAGCCCGGCGTGGAACCGTTTGTGCGCGGTGATTTAAAACCGTTACGTTCCAAAGACGGAACAGCTGTCACCCAACTGGCCTATGCCCGTCGCGGTATGGTCACACCAGAAATGGAATATGTCGCCATTCGGGAAAACGAAGCCCGCAAGGAAGCTTACCTGCGCGATGGCGAGCCTTTTGGTGCGGAAATTCCCGATGTCTGCACCGGTGAATTTGTCCGTTCTGAAATCGCACGCGGTCGGGCGGTTCTCGTGTCCAACGTCAACCATCCGGAACTGGAACCGATGATCATCGGGCGCAACTTCCTGACCAAGATCAACGCCAATATCGGCAACTCTGCCGTGACCTCGTCTGTGGCTGAAGAAGTCGACAAAATGGTCTGGGCGACCCGTTGGGGGGCCGACACAGTCATGGACCTGTCCACCGGGACCGACATTCATAATATCCGCGAATGGATTATCCGCAATTCCCCGGTGCCGATCGGAACCGTGCCGATCTATCAGGCGCTTGAAAAATGCCGCGGGATTGCCGAAGACCTGACTTGGGAAATTTTCCGCGATACCTTGATTGAACAGGCCGAACAAGGCGTATCTTACTGGACCATCCATGCCGGTCTTTTGCTGGAACATGTGCCGTTAACCGTCAACCGTGTCACCGGGATTGTGTCGCGTGGCGGGTCTATCATGGCGAAATGGTGTTTGCATTATCATAAGCAAAACTTCCTGTGGGATCATTTTGACGATATCTGCGAGATTGCCAAACAATATGATGTGGCGATTTCATTGGGTGATGGTTTGCGCCCCGGTTCCATTGCGGATGCCAATGACGAAGCCCAATTTGCTGAACTGCGTGCGCTTGGCGTTTTGCAGAAGAAATGCATGGAACACGACGTTCAGTGCTTTATCGAAGGCCCCGGCCATGTGCCCATGCATAAGATCAAGGAAAATATGGACCTGCAACTCGAAGTCTGTGACGAGGCCCCGTTCTATACACTCGGTCCGCTTGTCACAGATATTGCGGCGGGCCATGATCATCTGGCTTCTGCGATCGGGGCAGCGATGATCGGCTGGTACGGTTGCGCGATGTTATGTTACGTCACCCCGAAAGAACATTTGGGCCTGCCCAACCGCGATGACGTGAAAGAAGGCGTCATGGCTTATAAGGTTGCGGCCCATGCGGCCGATCTGGCCAAGGGGCACCCCGGTGCGCGTCTACGCGATGATGCGATGAGCAAGGCGCGGTTTGAATTTCGTTGGCGCGATCAGTTCCATTTGGCGCTTGATTCGGAAAAGTCATTGGAATTCCATGACGAAACCCTGCCGGCGGAAGGTGCCAAGATTGCGCATTTTTGTTCTATGTGCGGGCCGAAGTTCTGCTCCATGCGCATCAGCCATGAAGTAAAGGCAGAGGCGCAGAAAGGCATGGCGGAAATGTCGGAAAAATTCAAAAAAGAAGGCGGCGAGATCTATAAAAAAATCGATGCTGCTGAATAATCCTAAAAATTGAAATGAACACAAACAAAAAGGGAGGCATTTGCCTCCCTTTCTTGCGTTCTGCCATATAGTTTAGAAAGATTATGAGCTATGCATTTTTTGTAAATCTCACCTGCAAAAACAATAATTGTTGTCCGCATCAAGCAGGCGTAAAGAGGGCGCAAATATCGTACAACCCTTTAGAGAGACAAACACCATGTCCTTACCTTACCCGATTACTTCTTACGCCAGCCACCATGTTGACCTAACCGGTGGTGCGTTGGACAAATTCGAAAACTTCATCATCGCCAAGACAACAAATGTTGTTTCATCTGTTCGTACATATAATGCGCTGAACAAACTGAGCGAACGTGAACTGCGAGACATTGGCCTGACACGCGCCGACATTCTGCCTATTTCAAAGACAGCCCTGTCTGGCACACGTGCAGCTTAATAAACAAAAACCTATGACCACATCGACCATAAGGGGCCGTAAACCAATTTTGAGTTTACGGCCCCTTATGACTAAAAAGATCAATGACTCTTTCATCTCGTAAGACTTCCATAAATCTTACTCTGCGGGCTCAACGATTGGTGTAGCGCGTTTCCATGAAACCTCCAGACCGGGTTCTGGATTATCAGGGATTAAGCGTGATAAAATCAATGATAAAGCCGCCAATCCTGCCCCCGTTAAGAAGACCGCCGCAGGTGAAGCTATCCATAACAAGCCATAAAGAGCCGGCAAAACCACAGCAGCAATATGATTGATGGTAAAGGAAACCCCTGCCGTCGGTGCAATATCTTTTGGGTCCGCAATCTTTTGGAAATAGGTTTTGATCGCAATCGCCATCGAAAACAACAAATGATCCACCACATAAAGAACCACGGCCACCCACGGGCTTTCAACAAAAGCATAACCGACAAAAACCAGAATCAAACCGACATATTCCAAGCCCAACGAGCTTTTTTCACCCAATCGCCCAATCAACTTGCCGATGCGTGGGGCAAAAAACATATTCATCACCCCGTTTACCAAAAATAAAATGGAAATAGCTGCCGCATCAAAGCCAAACTTTTCCACCATTAAAAAACCTGCAAAAACAACAAAGATTTGACGGCGTGCGCCACTCATAAAGGTCAGCGCATAAAACAGCCAATAACGTTTGCGTAAAATGATCTTCTTATGCTGTTCGACACCTTGATTGAACTGTGGAAAGGCCCACCAACAGAACAGGGCTAAAACCACACAGGCCCCGCCGCCCAATACATAGACCACTTCCATTTCTACCTTCAACATATCCAGCATGGCCCACACCAGACCAAAAGCAATCAACGAGGCAAAAGAGCGCACCGCAATCACCTTACCCATCTTGTGCGCGGCTGTTTTTTTATCAAACCATTGCAAAGACAGTGACTGATTGACCGTTTCATAATAATGAAACCCGATAGACATCAAAACCGTTGTTGCATAAAGCCCGATTTCAGACGGGAAAAAACCTGTAATCGCCGTCCCGATACCAAGAAAAACAAGGGAAATCACACCCAGTGTCTGTTCGCGCATCATTAATAACAAGAACACCGCCGTAAAAGCCAGAAAGCCCGGAATTTCGCGCAAAGATTGGAGAATACCAATTTCAACACCGCTGAAATTCGCACGTTCAATCACAAAGTTATTCAACAAAGCCTGCCAGACACCAAAAGCCAACGCCATTGCAATCGCCATGACGTAAAGCAGATTTTCCGCTTTTTTCCATGTTTGAGGGGAAGACATTACAGAGACCTTATTCTTTATTCGTTACCAACTTTCATACTTTATAATGAAGCTAAAGTGTCGTATATAGGCGTTTATGACAAAAAACATCGCAAAAAAGACACCTGTTTTTGGCCTTCGCCCCTTCCTCACACATGATGGTGTGGAAATTGATGATTTCGACAAACTCCCGCGTGAGGTCAATTTAAAGGAAGTCCTGAGGCTCCCCGACCATGAAATCCATCCCCATCAACACATCTGGGGACAACTTCTTTATGCTTCACAAGGGGTGATGCAGGTCATGGCCCAAGGACATATATGGGTTATTCCGCCACAGCGCGCCGTCTGGATTCCGCCCAATGTGGAACATGCCATCAAAGTCATCCATAAGGTTCGCCTGCGCAATGTCTACATTTCCCCCAATGTCATGCAAGGTTTACCCGCCCATTGCCAAGTCATGCATATCAGTCCGCTTTTGCGCGAAATTATTGCTGAAGCCGTTCGTTTCCCTCCCCTATACGACACCGATGGACCGGAAGGGCGTTTAATGCGCGTGTTGTTAGATTGCCTGAAAGCAACCCCGTCTACCCCGTTACAATTACCGGTTCCGGACCAAGGAATGATAAAAACCATCGCAGACTTTTTAAAAGAAAATCCCGATGATGACAAAACACTGGAAGATTGGGCACAGAATCTAGGCACAACATCACGTAGCTTGGCGCGCAATTTTAAAAAACAAACGGACATGACCTTCGGTCAATGGCGCCAACAGGCACGCTTGTTAGAGGCCCTCAGTCGGCTGGCCGATCAACAGCCCATCGCCCATATCGCGCAGGATTTGGGCTATTCATCACAAAGCGCCTTTAGTGCCATGTTTAAAAAGGCACTCGGTGTCACACCTGGGCAATATTTTAAAACCGATTAGCGCTTAACGGTTAAGTCCACACCGGACAGATATTCATGTCCCAGTACAGCAGCTATAAACACACAGACACCAACGGCAAAAACAATGACGCCCTTATGGGGTAACTGCTTATCCGGCACCTGAAACGCACCGTCACGCCGGTTGGTTAAAACGATTGTTGCGATGGCCCATAAGGCCAAGCCGCCAAACAAGACAACCGCGCGTAAATCCCCATTCATCAAGGTATGCGCGACCGCCCACAGGCTAAACCCCGTCAATTGCGGGTGACGGACTGTACGTGAAAAATTGGATTTCAATTTTGATGCCGCCATCAGGATAAACCCTGCCAGAATCAGCAGCAAACACGGTGCCACGACGATGTCGTAAATATCGTATAAAACCGTCACGCTTTCAATTGAGCGCCAGCCAACCACCATCAGGGCGACACTTGCTAAAATAACAAGCGCGAACAGTCCTTTATAAGGCAATTCACCGACTTTTTGTATCAGGCTTTGACGAAAATCAGGCGCAACGACGGGAACGAAATGAACGCCGCTCCAGACAATTAGACCGAGAAGGATCAGTTCCATCGTTACGCCTCTTTTATAATAAACTCACTTTAACCGGCGAGTGCAGCTTCAATCGCAGCCAGTGCAACATTTGCTTTTGTGCCATCTGGGCCACCGGCTTGTGCCATATCCGCACGCCCGCCGCCCCCTTTTCCGCCTAAAGCTTCCGATCCGATGCGGACCAGATCAACGGCACTGTGTGTGTCTTTCACGTCATCAGTTACACCAACAACAATGGAGGCTTTACCTTCATTAATCGCAATAGCCACACAGACACCGGAACCGACTTGATTTTTCATTTCATCAACCATCGACTTCAGCTCTTTACCCGGGATATCTTCTAGAACCTTCCCCAGATATTTAAGACCATTCACGTCTTTAATGTCCGCTGCACCACCGCTTGCACCGCCTGTTGCCAGTTTTTTGCGCAAATCGGAAATTTCACGTTCCATTTTTTTGCGTTCTTCCAACAAGGCTTCCACACGCCCGGGCACATTTGCCGGTGTTGCTTTCAACAAGGCTGCAGCTTGATTTAGACGTTCTTCCTGTTCAGCCAAATAGGAGACGGCAGCTGCCCCGGTCAAGGCTTCAATCCGACGAACACCAGCCGCAACGGCACCTTCGCTCACAACTTTAAATAAGCCAATATCACCGGTCCGCTTAACGTGCGTTCCGCCACATAGTTCCACAGAGAAGTTTTTATTCTTGTCGGTCCCCATCGTCACCACGCGGACCTCGTCACCATACTTTTCGCCAAACAGCGCCATTGCACCTTGTTCAATGGCTTCATCCGGCGTCATCAAACGGGTCACAACTTCGGTGTTCACGCGAATTTGTTCATTCACACGTGCTTCGACATCCGCCATTTCCGCAGCGCTTAATCCTTTGGGGTGCGCGATATCAAAACGCAAGCGTTCTTCGGCCACCAAAGACCCTTTTTGCGTCACATGCTCGCCCAAACGTTCCTGCAAAGCCTTGTGCAAAAGGTGAGTGGCTGAGTGGTTTGAGCGTACAGCACCGCGTCGAACCGGATCGACAGTCGCATGAACATCTTCACCAAGCGTAATGGAACAGCCTTTGACCTTGCCCAGATGAATATGTAAATCGCCCAATTTTTTGGCGGTATCACGTACTTCAATCGTTGCTGTATCTCCGACACGTAACAGGCCGCTATCACCCACCTGACCACCAGATTCCCCATAAAACGGGGTCTGATTTAAAACGACGGCAACGTCAGTACCGGGTTCAGCCCGCTTGACCATTTGTCCATCTTGAATAATAGCAACAATCTGGCCTTCTGCCTCTTCCGTTTCATAACCGAGGAAATCCGTCGCCCCAACCTTATCACGGACATCAAACCAGACGCTTTCATCAGCGGCTTCACCAGAACCCGCCCAGTTTTTGCGCGCTTCTTCGCGTTGTTTAGACATGGCGGCATCAAAGCCGTCCATATCCACATTAATCCCTTTGGATTTCAAGGCATCCTGCGTCAAATCGACCGGGAAACCGTATGTGTCATAAAGCTTGAAGGCCACATCACCAGCCAGTTCATCCCCTTCACAAAGCGTTTCCGTTTCCGCATCCAGCAAAGACAAACCACGATCCAGCAACTTTTTAAAACGGGCTTCTTCCAGTTCCAATGTTTCCGTGATTAAAGCTTCCGCACGCAAAAGTTCGGGGAAGGCTTGTCCCATCAAACCGGTCAGGGTCGGGACCAATTTATGCATCAATGGATCTTTCGCCCCGATAATATGCGCATGACGCATGGCACGGCGCATAATTCGGCGCAAAACATATCCACGGCCTTCATTAGACGGTAAAACACCATCGGCCAACAGGAAAGAACAAGAACGCAGATGATCGGCGATGACGCGGTGTGACGTGTTAAAGTCACCATCCGGGTCCGTCGACGTTTTATCTGCAGAAGCCTCAATCAGTTTACGCAGCAAATCCACGTTATAGTTATCATGCGTGCCTTGTAAAACCGCAGCAATACGTTCCAGCCCCATGCCGGTATCAATAGACGGTTTTGGCAATTCCAATCGATCTTCAAGGGTCTGCTCATACTGCATGAAGACCAAGTTCCAGATTTCGATAAAACGATCACCGTCTTCTTCCGGTGAACCCGGAGGCCCGCCCCAGATGTGATCGCCATGATCATAAAAAATTTCGGAACAAGGGCCACAGGGTCCTGTATCCCCCATTGCCCAGAAATTATCAGAGGTCGGGATACGGATGATTTTTTCATCCGGCAAGCCTGCAATTTTTTTCCAAAGATCAAACGCTTCATCATCTTCATGATAGACGGTGACCAGCAATTTATCTTTCGGCAGGCCAAATTCCTTGGTGATCAAATTCCACGCAAGTTCAATCGCCATATCTTTGAAATAGTCGCCGAAGGAGAAATTCCCCAACATTTCAAAGAATGTATGGTGACGTGCTGTAAAGCCGACATTTTCAAGATCGTTATGTTTCCCGCCGGCGCGCACACATTTTTGCGATGTGGTCGCACGGCTGTAATCACGGTGTTCCAGACCTGTAAATACGTTTTTAAACTGAACCATCCCCGCATTTGTAAACATCAATGTGGGGTCGTTTCGCGGAACCAAAGGCGAAGAGTCCACAATCTCGTGACCATTCTTACCAAAATATTCCAAAAACGTTTTACGAATATCATTCGCGCTTTGCATGGGCTTCACTTCGTTTGTTTATCACGTCAAGAAGGTAGGTTTTACCTTGCCTTTTGGTTCATGTCTAGCGGAAGTCCCCAACCTCGCCTGAAATATTCTTTCAGACGCAGACGCCACCTCCCCGCTCTACAGGAAGGTGGCGCTTGGGTGACACCTTTTTTCAATTCCTTTCCTCATAAGAAAAGCATTTGAAAAACATTTTATCTATTTAATCGTCTTCTGCTGCAACTGCGGCATCACCAGTGGTCATCGCACCGGAAATCAAACCGGCATTTTCACGAATAGCCCGTTCGATTTCTTGGGCGATGGTTTCATTCTCACGCAGGAATTGCTTGGCATTTTCACGGCCCTGTCCAACGCGTGTGGAATTATACGAGAACCAGGAACCTGATTTTTCAACAACACCGGCCTTGACCCCAAGATCCAACAGTTCCCCCATTTTGGAAACGCCTTCACCGTACATAATATCAAATTCAACGGTACGGAATGGTGGCGCCATCTTGTTTTTGACCACTTTAACCCGCGTCTGGTTTCCGACGACTTCGTCACGGTCCTTGATTTGACCAATCCGGCGGATTTCCAAACGGATGGAAGAATAAAACTTCAACGCGTTCCCACCGGTTGTGGTTTCAGGATTGCCGAACATCACACCGATTTTCATACGAATTTGGTTGATAAAAATCACCAAGGTGTTGGAGCGCGACACAGAAGAGGTTAGCTTACGCAAAGCCTGAGACATTAACCGGGCCTGAAGACCCACATGGGTATCCCCCATTTCGCCTTCAAGTTCAGCACGCGGAACAAGGGCAGCCACACTATCAACGATCAAGACATCCACAGCCCCACTGCGCACCAAGGTATCGGTAATTTCAAGAGCCTGTTCCCCGGCATCCGGTTGCGAGATCAACAGTTCATCGACATTACATCCCAATTTCTGGGCATAAACCGGATCCAGCGCATGTTCAGCATCCACAAATGCACACGTGCCCCCCATTTTCTGGGCTTCCGCAACCACATGCAAGGCAAGTGTGGTTTTACCAGAACTTTCCGGTCCATAGATTTCCACAACACGACCGCGCGGCATCCCACCGATCCCGAGACCGATATCCAGTCCAAGAGACCCTGTTGAAATAACGTCCGTATCCACCGCGTTTTCGCGCTGGCCCAGTTTCATAATAGAACCTTTACCGAACGAGCGTTCAATCTGCGCGACTGCCGCTTCCAATGCCTTATTTTTATCCATCGTATCCTTATCCACAAGCTTGAGTGCCGTTTGAGACATATCTATGCTCCCTTATTCCACAAGTAACAGGGCCGTTGCAATTCATTTAAAAGTACATGAAATGTTCTCATTAACAAGAACATTTGTGAACATATTGATTTTAAATGATTTTACAAACTATGTTCTCTTAAAGTTCTAACAGAATCGCAAATATCAGAACGAATCGCTCCGGTATTATGCGGTATTATGCGGTATTATGTAGCAAACACCTCTAAGCTTCACCGAGAACTTCTTTGACTTTATAGGCGAGGTCTTTGAGTTTGAAGGGTTTGGGCAGGAAATGGATGGTCGGGTCATTTTCGATCCCGTCGGGGATTACGTCTTCGGCATATCCTGACATGAAAATGACCTTCATATCCGGTTGGCTTGTCCGAACGAGTTCAACGAGGTCCGGGCCCTTCATGCCGGGCATAACCACATCAGTAATAATCAAGTCGATCTTATTGGCTTGAGATTTAAAGATATCCCACGCTATATCGCCACTGGACGCTTCAATCACGTCATATCCCTTGGCGCTGAGGGCACGCGCGCCAAACAGGCGAACCGGGTCTTCATCTTCCACCAACAAGATGGTTGCGGTCCCGGTCAAATCGGCATGATCAAACAGGTCCGGCTGTTTTTTCTCAACTTTTTTCGCCCCAACTTCTTCTTCCACAGCCGGGAAGTAAATTGAGAAGGTCGTGCCCTTGCCAACCACACTATCGACAAAGATATAGCCATCGGTTTGGCGGACAATCCCGTAAACAGTCGACAGCCCCAGACCCGTCCCTTTATCCACATCCTTGGTCGTAAAGAAAGGTTCAAAAATTTTCGTCAAGTTTTCCGGTGCAATCCCGCAACCAGTATCGGAAACTTCGATACAAACGTACGAGCCCGGCGGCATAATATCATGGGCTTGTTCCACAGGTTCATGAACTGTGGCATTATTGGTACGGATCATGACTTCGCCGTCGCCATTCATCGCATGCCCGGCATTCACCGCCAAATTGACAATAACTTGTTCCAACTGCCCCGTATCTACACGAATTTGTTTGAGGTCGCGCCCGTGATCAATCCGCAAGACAACCGTTTCCCCCAACGAACGGTTCAGCATAGCCGAAAGATCGGAAATAACTTCTGAGATATCCACAATTTTGGGGCGCAAAGTTTGCTTGCGTGAGAAAGCAAGCAGTTGACGCACCAAGTCTGTTGCCCGGTTTCCGCTTTGATAAATTTGTTGCAGTTCCTGATGATCCGGGTCGCCCTTGGGATGGCGTTCCAGCAAAATTTCACAAAAGCCCGTCAACGCAGTCAAAACGTTATTAAAGTCATGGGCAACGCCACCAGCCAACTGCCCAATTGCCTGCATTTTTTGCGCTTGTGTAAATTGTAGTTCCAGATCCCGTTGTTCAGTCGCATCAATAAAATGCAAGACAAGGCCGCTGATTTGCCCGGTTTCATCTTCCATGTGGCCTGCAAAAACGCTGACGGTCAGCATACGCGCACGTGCTGTCGGCATTTGCACATCAAAGCGCACCGCAGCCATTGTCCCCATCGCGACTTTGCCAAGCTGTCGACTGGCATCATCGTGATATTCCGATTTAATCTGATCAAAAAGCGAGCGACCGACAATCGCATCCTGATGTCGACCCAGCATTTTTAAAAAGGCGCGGTTGCAATCCACCACGTTGCGTTCCAGATCCAGAACGGCAATCCCGACGGGTGCTTCCTTAAACAACCAGCGCACACGCGGATCATAACCGAGCGAAGCTTTACTTGAACTCCGTTCCGGTCTTGGCTGGGCAATTTGTCCTTGTTCAATACCATCACGCAACACAAGGCAACGGTTATGTACAAAATTCCCCTGTTCGTCATAGAGTTCCGTTTGGCGCACATAAACATCAAAGGGACGACCATCTGCGCCTTTCAAGCTCATCACCCCATTCGGGCCATCCCGTAAATCCAGAACAAAGTCTGCCAAGCCCAATCCGGTTGCGCGCACCATTTCAGGGGATACCCCCAACCAGTCGCCCAAAGTTTGGTTCACAAAACGAAAGCGCCCCTGCTGATCAGAACTGAAAAAACCCACCGGCAAATTATCGAGAAAATCAAACATCTGGCGAAATTCTTTGCGTTGGGCCGTTTCCATTTCGCGCCGTGCGCTGACATCACGTACCAACCATAACGTAAAGCCCGCAGGTTTGCCCAACGGTGCAACTGAAATGCGACGCCATTCACGGGTACCATCCCTTAAGCGGATCGGGACTTCACAATAGTCACCAACCCCATTGCGCGCATTGCCACGCAGACGTTTAAATTCCGCCTGCGCATCTTCCCCCTCCAGCAAATCCACCATACCTGTAATCTCAGGTTTCCCCGGCATCACCGGCATCAGTCGTTTAAAACCGGGATTGGCATAGACGGTCGAGCCATCCCGCGCTGTGATTAAACGGGCCTCGGGTAAAACATCAATGGCCTGGCGCAGCAAATCACCAAAGGCTCCAGCATTTCCAGCCGAGCCCACCGCCCAACCGAGCATGCCCACACAGCCAGTCCCAATGACCAAGCTGACATATGTCATCATACTGTCTGCTTGAAGTAAAAAATGGTTAATTGTCATCACCAAAAACGCGACCCATCCCACCACGGCCCAGCTAATGGGTTGGCGGATAACACGCTTTAATCGACGACGTAGTCGCATGGAAAAAGACAACGGCAGCATCAATTCATCTGCCCCTTCAGACGCATGACATAACCAATAACTTCGGCGACAGCGGCATAATGTTCCGCCGGGATTTCTTCGTCAATTTCAACAGACGCATAAAGCGCACGTGCCAAAGGAGGGTTTTCAACGATCGGCACGTCATGTTCTTCGGCAACTTCACGAATACGAAAAGCAAGATTATCCATGCCCTTCGCCACCAATTTAGGGGCCCCCATTAATTCCTGTTTATATTCCAGTGCACAAGCGTAATGGGTCGGGTTCGTCACAATCACATCCGCTGCCGGGACCGCTGTCATCATGCGTTGGCGCGCCCGTTCCATCCGCAGTTGACGAATTTTTGCTTTAATCTGCGGATCCCCTTCTGATTGCTTATGTTCATCCTTAACTTCTTGTTTCGTCATCCGCATTTGCTTCATGAAAGTATAACGTTGATAGGCAAAATCCAGCCCGGCAATCAACGTCATTAAAGCGGTAACCGAAATCAGAATGTAAACAGCAACATCATACATTAAGGATAAAAGGGCAAAGATATCGTGTTCGGGTAACAGTTCTACATTCATGTAAATCGGTAAAACAACCAAAAAGGCCGCACCACCGACCAACGTCATTTTAAAAATGGTTTTAATCAGTTCGACCACAGACCGCATCGATGCAATCTTTTTCATCCCTTTCTTTAACGAAAGGTTGGATAGTTTGGGTTGTAATTTTTTAGGGGCCCAAATAAGGCCTGTTTGGAACACGCCTGACATAACAGCCGTTATCATAAAAACAAACAGCAGCGGTAAAACGCGCAACCCCATATCGCCGACCAATCGTTCAAACATCACACCTAAAGAATTACGATCAAGGGATAATTGATACCCATCGCGCCAAAAGTAAACAATCGGCTCAACAACACTTTTTGCAAAGATAGGCCCTAAAAACAGCACAAAAATAGCTGCGGCAAAAAAGGACGCCCAGCTTTTAATCTCCTGAGATTGCGAAACCTGACCTTCGTCGCGTGCCTTCGAAAGCTTTTTATCCGTCGGTTCTTCCGTTTTTGAAGCGTCGTCTTCTTCAGCCATGCGATCCTCTCAATGGCTCTTACGGTTCTAAAAAACCGATAAGGCCTTTTTGATAATACTGTAAGAATACCATCATAATGGCTGAAATCGTAAACATAAGCATAACAATCGTCACCATAATCTGTGCAGGCATCGCAACGAAATAAATTTGGAATTGCGGGTTTAATCGACTAATCAAGCCCATAGCAAGCTGAAACCCAAACGATAACAAGATAAAAGGAGCCGCCAGTTCAACACCAATTTTAAAAGAACCTGCCACTGTTCGCGACATAAATTCCGCAAAATCACCAATCGGCGGCAACTGACCGGGCACAAACAATGTATAACTATCAACCACCGCAGATAACATCAAGTGATGCAGATCGGTGACAAAAATAGTGACCATCGCAAGGTTCACAAAAAAAGTTGAAATAACTGAACTTTGCGATTGAGAAACCGCATCAAAAGAAAAGGCGTTAGACAGCGACGCAACAAAAGCAATAATCATCCCCAGAACTTGCATCGCGCTCAACATAATCATCATCAACGCCCCAAAGAAAAAACCAATTAAGATTTCTCCCCCCAATAACATAAGCAGTTCCAGCGGATGAATAGGAAAGGGTGGAAAATTATTGGAAACAACGGGCACAAGTATTAGCGCCAACATTAAAGCAAACATAAGCCGGATGCGTGTTGATACAAAACTCGCGCTGATCCCGGGCATAACAATAAACGCGCCGCTCATACGCGCAAAAATCAATCCGAAATGAAAAATATTAAAAGTAAAGATGTCGCTTAACATAAAAAACGCCCTTTACCCAAGGGCGATGATCTTGTCGAAAATTTCTTCCCCAAAATCCATCATGTGATTAATCATATAGGGTAACATCAACACCAACGCGATAAAGATCACAATAATTTTAGGAACAAAAACAAGCGTCATTTCCTGAATGGACGTTAAGGCCTGAAACAATGCAATCAACAGACCGATAACCAAACCAGCCATCAAGACAGGACCACCTGTAATCAGGATCACCCAAAATGCCTGACGCCCAATTTCTATAACCCCAATTTCGTTCATCTCGTCAAATCGCTTAAATCGGCATTTTAATGATTTCTTGATAAGCCTGGATCACCTTATCACGCACAGTGGTTACCGCTTGCAAGGTGACTTCTGCTTCAGCCACAGCCGTCACAACTTCGTTCACATCCGCTTGCCCCGCCGCAGCTTTCAAAGACATGACTTCACTTTTGTAACCGATATCGGCCGCTTCGCGGACTGCCTGCTTCAACAAATCCGAAAAGTCTTCACCACCGGCTTCTTTCGTCTCATTCAACGATGGAAGCTTATTGATTGTGTCCGCTTGGCGGGCATAGGCAGCCGCCGCAGATGCCATCATATTGTCAGCCATTTACCTTTGTCCTTTTCCAAACCTAGAGCAAATCCCAAGCAGGTTGACTTAAACCTGCGACGACGTATTTGCGTTCAACCCATGAGTTAGAGCATTTCAAGTGAGCTAAGGCAAACTCAAATGCTCTAACGCAAAATACCGATGCTTTGTTGCAGCATCTTTTTACTGGCCTTAATCGTATTCACGTTCGCTTCATAGGAACGTTGCGCCTCACGCATATCCATCATTTCGATCAACGAGCTGACATTGGGGCGTAAAACATATCCGTTCTCATCCGCTGCCGGATGTGCCGGATCAAAAAATTTCTTAAAATTCGCCTTACTGTCTTCCTTGACCTTATGAACGTGTACAAGGTTCACGTCCATCTCTTTATCAAGCTCGTTTTTAAACAGAATTTTTTTGCGACGATAAGGGATTTCACCCGGTTTCGTTGGCAAGGAATCCGCGTTGGCAACGTTTTCAGAAATAACACGCAACCGTGCGCCCTGTACTTTCATACCAGCCGTAGAAATCCGCATACTTTTAAAAAGGTCATCCATAGTGAACCTCTATACCTCTTTGACTCTCATCCAACAGAAAAACAAAAACAACCTACTGCTTGCCTAAGGCAATTTTAAAAAGCCGCATATTCTTTTTATAAACTTCCGTGGTCAGTTCGTGATCGACTTGCGACTCCGACATTTTGGTCATCTGTTCTTCCAGAACAACCTGGTTGCCGTTAATCGTCGATTCATAAGGCTTGGGATCATCCACCGCATATTCACGCATACGTGCAGGTTCCGTCCCGATATGTTTCGAGTCGGTTCCAACCGGGCTGACGTGCATCGCCTGACGCCGCATCAAATCTTTAAAATTGAACGGCTTCAAATCCTTGGCGATATATTTAGGCGTATCCGCATTAGCAATATTTTCTGCCAATACTTCCTGCCTGTTACCAATGTAGTCCATTCGCTTTTTTAAAACAGCGAACAACGACATTTTGCCTAAGTCCATTTCGAACTCCTAACCTGAATTGTGCCCTCGACCTCCCAAGAACAAAAATCAGTACATCGTCAAATCGTGCCCATTATTTTATACCCACGGGCACAGTTCTACTATGCAATACCCATATTAACAAATAGTAAAGCCTTATGTCAGCCTTTTTATTCAAACACTTGCCTTAAGGTTTTTTAAAACAGTTTGAAATAGGATACTCTCGTCAGAAACCACCATTGGATCCCGACGTGAACGAGCCCAAAAACAAACCTGCAAAACCCTTTAACCCCAACCAGATTGCGGTTGCGCTTTCCTATGAAGGTGTTGAAGGCAAAGCACCGGAAATTGTGGCTTCCGGGCGCGGAGCTGTTGCTGAACAAATTTTACAAATCGCCTTTGATGAGGGCGTTAAAGTACGTGAAGATGCCGATCTTGCGCAAATCCTCAGCCTCTTAGATGTGGGCCGTGAGATCCCGGTCGAGGCGTTCAGTGCCGTTGCAGAAATTCTGACATATGTTTATCAAGCCAATCGTCAACCAATGCCCGGCATTGACGTTCCCCTTGGAAAACCTCAAGATAAACCCACTTCAACTCAAAAACCGAAAAAACGTAATGACTGAAACGGTGCGTGATATTAAAAATAAGATTGAACAAATCCTCTCTTTTATTAAGGCAGCGGAACGTTTGATCTATGACGGAAAAATGGTAGATATCGCAGCACTTCAAGGCCACATCACCCACCTGTGTCAGGATCTCCAAATGTGTCCGCAGGCGGAGGCGCGCAGTTATCTTACAGACCTGAACACCTTATTTGAGGCAGTGGAACGTCTGGAAAAAGATATCACCCTTCAACATGACGCATTAACAGAACGCTTGAAGTTCACAGGCGGACGTGTCAATCCTCTTATGGCGCAAGAAATCAATGACGACGACAATGAAACATAAGATAGACAAGGCACAGACATAAACGATGGAAATTTCCGATTATTTGCGATTTGTGTTCGCATTGGCCTTTGTTATCTCGCTCATCGGCATTCTGGCCTTTATTGCCAAACGTTATGGGATGGGCTATCGCAATGTTCCTAGAACAGCGAAGAAACGTCTGGGCATTTCTGAAATCATGCCGATAGACGGTAAACGCCGCCTCGTCCTTGTAAAACGTGACGAACGCGAACACCTTCTGCTTATCGGCGGCACAACCGATCTGGTTGTTGAAACAAACATCATGGCAGACGACTTAAAATTCAGCGAACATCTTGCTGCAACTTCACACATCACAAACGAGAACACGATGGATGAAGGGGACCCGCAATGACCAAAAAACAAATTTTGAAACTCTCCTTAAGCGGCAGCCTTTTCTTTGGCCTCAGCTTTATGATTTTAGCAGTCTTCAATTCCGATGTTCTTGCCCAAAGCTTCACCCTTGATTTTGGCGACCCGAATGTCGGCGGTCCTGAAAGTACCACATCGCGAATCATTCAGTTAATCGCCCTGACAACCGTTCTGTCACTGGCCCCCAGCATCCTGATCATGGTGACCTCCTTCACGCGCCTGATTATTGTTTTTGGTTTTCTTCGAACCGCAATGGGGACCCAGCAGGCCCCGCCCAACCAGGTAATGGTTTCTCTTGCGCTTTTCTTAACCTTTTTCATCATGATGCCCACCTTTGATGCCGCCTATCAACAAGGGATCAAACCCTATATGGATGGCGACCTCGAAGAAATCACCGCATTCGAAAAAACGGTCCTGCCTTTCCAACGTTTTATGATGCAACATGTGCGCAGCAAGGATTTGGACCTGTTTATGGGGATTGCCCAAGAAGACATAAATGTCAAAGCCGATGATGTTCCCTTAAAAGCGTTGGTTCCCGCCTTTATGATTTCTGAGATCCGCCGCGCCTTTGAAATTGGTTTCCTGTTGTTTATCCCCTTTCTGGTCATTGATATGATCGTTGCATCCGTGCTGATGTCTATGGGGATGATGATGTTACCACCGGTTATTATCGCCCTGCCCTTTAAGATCATCTTCTTCGTGCTAGTCGATGGCTGGTATATGCTGGTCGGGTCCTTGGTGAAAAGTTTCGGCACCGGCATATTGGAATGAAAAAAGCGGCCCTTCATCACAATGAAAGGCCGCTTTTTTAAAAATACAATTCTCTGAAACTTTATTTTATTTCAGTAGCTTTTCGATATAACGCGGTAAAGAAAAAGCCCCAACATGTACACCCGGTGTATAATAATTGGTTTCAAAACCAGCTTGTTCAAAACGCGACTGAATATCCGCAACAGACTGTTGACGCTTGTTCACATCATCCGTTGCCCATGCCAAGGTCATAAAACCACCGATATAGGTCGGCACAGCCACCACATAAAAAGACATATCTTTAAAATGAGGGGCCATACGGCCTTGTGTCGTCGTTACCTCGTCTTCTTGGAAGAACGGCACACCATTTTGCGTCACAAGGATACCGCCTTCTGTCAGGCAATCATGACAATCCTTGTAGAATTCACTGGTGAAGAGAACTTCCCCCGGCCCAATCGGGTCGGTTGAATCGACAATAACCACATCGAAACGGTCTTGCGTTTCTTTGACAAATTTCAAGCCGTCCGCGATGATCAGATTACAGCGCGGATCATCGAATGCACCGTCACTATGTTCCGGGAAATATTTTTTAGACATTTCCACCACAGAGGCATCAATTTCCACCATCGTGCATTCGATGTCTTTATGACGCAGAACTTCACGCAACACGCCACCATCACCACCACCGATGATTAAGACCTTTTTGACATTTCCATGAGCGAAAATCGGCACATGAGAGATCATCTCGTGATACACAAATTCATCACGGTCTGTTGTCTGGGTTACCCCATCCAACAACATGACACGACCAAAAAAATCGTTCTCGAAAATCACAAGGTCTTGGTGTTCTGTCTTTTCTTCAAACAGAACTTCCGTTGCACTAAAGCGTTGCTGATAGAACGGATAGAGCGTTTCGCCAATCCAGCGGCTCATACGTCCTTGCCTCGCAGTTGCTCGTCCACGTCAATACGGTTCGGGCTGAAAGCATCCTGTAAGAACGGAATTGCCTTATGCGGATCACAATCGCCACACATAAACACATCAAGCGCCGCAAAAGACGCTTCCGGCCATGTATGAATCGAAATATGAGACTCAGCCAAAACCAAAACGCCGGACACGCCACCGTTGGGTTCAAAGTGATGCAAGTGGCAATGCAAAATTGTTGCACCGGCCTCATCAGCACCCGCACGCAAGGTACGTTCGATCAAATTAATATCATCCAACTTGCTGGCACCCCACAAATCGATCAGCAGGTGAGTTCCTGCGTAGCGGATGCCATTGCGTTCGATGAAATAGTCTTTGTTGTTTTCAATCACAGCAAAGCCGGATTGTTGACCAACATTTTCGCGGATCTGGGTCTCGCCCGGTACTTGTACCGAGTCCATCCCCAGTTCGGCAAGAGCAGCAGTCTTTGCCATTCCAAACCCTTTCCAAACCAGTAGATAGATGATCCGCAAAAACTTATATGCGGATAAGGACGCAGTGTTTGCCTGAGATTAGAGGCAAACACAAGTTAAATTTTCAACTTTATTTATTTTTTTCGAAACAGCGTTGCTTTTACGTTTTTTCAGAGACAACATCTGCCAAGTCATTGGATCAATTGATAGCACTGAGTTGCCCTGCTTTCAGCCGTTCCTGATATTGCGCCATAAAGCTGGAGAAGTTTTCTGCCGGTTTCACCAATTGGGTAATTGTACGTGGATCCAGCATCCCTGCATTTTCACGCGAGGCAATCAGACGGAAAGCATCACGTAGAGTCGTCTGTTCCATCGCCGCACCGTAATCCGCACGGATACGCGCAACCCCACGCTCATTCGCACCCAACGTATAAGCGACCGCCAAATTCAAAATTAAACGGGCTTGTTCCTCATCCAATGGCTTGGCACGACGTGCGCCTTTTGCCAAAGCAAGGCGTTTAATCGTCACAGCCGAGTTGCGCCAATCTGATGCATTCCAATAAACTTCTGAGCGCAAAATATCAGCAGCAACCGTTTCATCTTCGGCATCATCCAACAATTTCAATGCCTGATCCGTTTCCCCCATATCAATGAGGGCACGCGCTTCCAAATGACGACGTTGAACGATCTCTTCCGCAGTCATGGACGGTTGCGCACTTTTCTTAAGCGCCCGTATGGCACGTTTTGGGTTGCCTGCCGCCAAATACACCACTGTCAAACGCGTGCCGACTTGCGCTTTTTGCTGTCCGCTTAAACGGAACTGAACCTGATTTTCCAATAACTCTGCCGCTTCACGCAGCAAATCTACGGCTGCCAGACGATCAGCCAACTTGCGGATCATCTCGTCACCTTTTTCCCCGGCGGGCGTCAATTCGCGGAATTCATCATAAAGAGCAATAGCGGTCACCGGCGGTAACTCATCCGCCTTACTTTCAAGGTATAACTCTTCAAAGATACGGATCATTTCCTGCGTCACGGCTTCTGCCTGTGGATGTTCACGGAAATAGGTTGCCGCTTGGCGTAATGTGCGCAGGCCGTCCCGATAATTTCCGGTTTGAACATACAAATCGCCTAACCGTCGCAACAACTTGAATTCAAAATCATCCCCACGCCATGCAAAACGCAGTTTCTCCAATGCCTCAATCAACTGTTTGGCATCAATCCGTTCGTTTTTATATAACAACTCGGACTTGGACAGGGCTGCGCGTGCCCGTGACGGACGGTGATTACCATTTTCAACCTGCTCATACGTCACGACAGCTCCGTCAGGATCACCGCTGATTTCTTTCGTGCGTCCGCGCAGATATTTTACCGCATCAACTTGACGATTATTCAATTGTTCTGATTCAAGAACTTCAAGGTAAGATTCAGCCTGACGAACATCTCCGCTCGACAAGGCCGCTTCCGTCAATAACAAAGCAAGCGGGAATTTAAGACGGGGCGGATAATTTCGGATCACACCACCCAAACGTTTCAAAGCAAATGCACTTTCGCTGAAATCCCCCCCAGCAGCCGTCACCGCCGCTTGCCAGAACGCCCCTTCATCCTTGGCGGCAACTTCATCACCTTCAAGATCTTTTGCCGCATCATTCAAGCGCCCCATCACATAACTTGCGACACCACGCATAGCTCTAAATTCAGGGTCCTTTTCTTTTTCAGGATCCGATTTTGCCATAACATTCAGCACACCCAAAGCTTCCGGTCCCATTGCATGGGCAAGATAATATTGCGCTAATTTCGTGCGGGCAATATCTCGACGCGGACCTTTCAGGCCGGCAACCGCTTTTTCAAGATCCTGACGGTTGACACGGTACCCCTCCATATCGCCGATTTTCCATTTATCAAAATCGAACAGACGACTGACACCGCGCAATCCGCCCAGCTTTGCCTGTGCCACAGCCTTTTTACCTGTATCAGATAATTTCAAGCTGGAGGTAGACGTCATTTCAATACCGGATTTCAACGTGCGAATACGTAGATCATCACTGAACGGTCGATAAACCGCGCCTTGCGCACTTGCCAGCAATTCAAACTGCGGATAATTACGCGCTGTATTCACACCATGTCCCAATGGGATTACCGGAACGACAACCAGGTTATCTCCAATTGCCGGGTCCTGAACAGGTACCGGCAAACCGCCTTCTTGCACAGACATAAACAGGCGCGATCCTGCCGGTGAATGAGGTTGTGGTTGAACTTCAATTTCTTGCGATGCCAACAACGGCAATTTACCAAAATCAAACACCCATGCCAAACCTTCCCGCTTGGGGCGTGGATTAAATCCTTCGGCTGTTACCATACGTAAAACAGTCGCCCGGGGAATAGCAATTTGTTCAATCTGTGTAATCGCCCCATTCCCCGCCGTTTTCAACGCATTCAAATCTTGCTGGGTCTGTTTGTCAAACACCAGCCACACAGCTCCACCACGACGAAATGCGGCGGCTGCGACCGGTTCGCCAAACTCAAACCGTAAAGAAAATGCTGCGGCCAAAGCAGATGTGCCATCCGTTGTCGGTTCATCCAATTCTTGTGGGGCTGCGACTTTTTCCACCGGTGCTGCGCGCGGTGTGGGCGCCTCTGCGGGTGCCTCAACAACCGGTTCTTCAACAGGTGCGGGATTGAGGGCTGCTTGTGGTTTTACGGGTTCTGGTGCGGGGGACTGGGTCGGCGCTGGCGCTTTTGCCACTTGGATTTCTTCTGTTGTCGGGGCTTGAGGCTTGTTGGCCAAATTATCACGATAGACATCAACGACAACTTTTGTTCCGACATAAAAATCTTTAATCCGTGCTCCCGTTGTTACGTCCAACTCAATATTATTGCCATTTTGGCGAATGCCGCGTACCTGCCCTGTCAATCCGCGCTTGGCACGTGACAGATCATATTTCGCAGGTGCATTGAACTGTACGACAGCCTTTCCCTGATAATCCCCAATCGTATAGCCGACCTTTTGCGCCCAATCGAATACAATCCGGGTATAGGTCCCTTTTTCACCTTTGCGCACACGGATGGACGGCCCATTCGCCGGAACGACAGAAGGTTGCGTTTGAACTGGGGTCGCTTGTACGGGCATAGGTGCCGGGGTCGATGGGCGAGGCGCAGGCGCGCTTGCTTGTTTTGGAGTTGATTGCGCGGGTGCAGGTTCGCCCAAAACGTCAACAACCAAATAACTGCCTGTATAGAAGTGACGCAAGCCATAATCACCCGTCAACTTGATGGCAATATTACGTCCACCATTAGACGGTGTCACATTTGAAATATATTTCTTCAAGTTTTGGCGAACTTCGTTGTAAGACGTTTCGGCAGGTTCACCGAAACTTAGATTCAAAACGCCATTCTCAATATCAGCTTCATAGCGAACCGGTAAAGACCATTTAAAAACAATACGTCCATAACCGGGATGCGCTCCGGCACGCACAGCAATACGTTCGGCCCAGACTTGTCCGCTAAGGGCAAATATGCCGATCATAAACGCCATAATGGCTATGAGTGAGCGCCCTTGTCTCAAAATGCCGTTCCGTCCCCTACTACCTAATTACTTCAACACACCTGTCTGTAAAACCAGTATGTCTACACGTCGGGCCAATGCCTCTTTTTTATCGGATGCGATGTCAGGCAATTGCCCGTAACCACTATCCCCATAACCATATGCCAAGAAATCTTGTGTGAAGCCAGACTTTCTTAATGCATTTCCCACAGCAATAGCCCTAAAAAGCGATAATTCCCAATTGGACGCATAATCCAGCCCTTCAGCTGGTTTTGGGTCCGTATGTCCAGTTATAACAATCTGATTACTAACATGTCGTAAAACATCGCCAAGTTTTAGCATAGTTTCTTGCGCGCGCGGACTTAAGTTTTTGCTTCCACTTGCAAAAAGCAAATCCCCCGGCAGGGAAATCAACAATCGATCATCTAAAAGCTGGATCATTGAGCGCCCAAGAATATCATCTTTCTCAACCTTTTCCGCCAATACGGCCTGCAAATATTCTAAATTTATCGCACGTTGTCGAAAAACAGTTGAAATGTTGTAATCAGCCGTCGCTGTTGCAACTGTTTCGTTTTTTTCTGGATTTAACGTGGTTGATAAAGAGTCTGTAATCGCATCCCATTTATCAATTTGCACCGTAGACATGGAAAAAAGCATAACAAAAAAGGTTAAAAGCAATGAAACTAAATCCGTGAATGTCACCATCCACGCACCCGTTTTTTCGCCCTCCTCTTTTCCGGAAACACCGAACGATGTCATCCCTACGTTTCTACCTTGCCTAATCATTGCGCCCCCTCCCCCAAACGTGGTGGGCGCAATGAGATCGGTGCATTCTCATTCCCTGCATTAGGTGTTTCTTCCTGAGCAGAAGGTAAAAGCGGCAAAGGCAGTTCAACAGCCCCATTTCCACTGGAATTCACGTTTCTTTGCGGTAACAAAGTTACGGGTTCAGGACGTACGTCTTCAACGACAGTCGGTTTTATAACTTCACTTTGAATTAAGGGAGAATCTTCAAACCGAATACGATTTTCATCTTGGGCGCGGATATGAAACCAAATTTCCAATGTCGTTTCATCACTGCCCTTCAGCCCAATGGAAACCGACCCCGGCGGGGCGCCACGTGTCAATAATTCACGGGCAAAAGCACCCGCACGACGTACAGGCAAGCTTTGTTTCGTCGGCAATGTCCGAATGCCGGACCAAGGGGCAGGGACAACGAATTCCATTTCAAAACGTAAACCTGGAGGATTTGCACTGAGGGCAGCCACAAGACGATCCATAAATCCATATTGGCCTTC
Organism: Terasakiella sp. 4MB5A; assembly: GCF_050058155.1. Taxonomy (GTDB): domain Bacteria; phylum Pseudomonadota; class Alphaproteobacteria; order Rhodospirillales; family Terasakiellaceae; genus Terasakiella; species Terasakiella halodenitrificans. The sequence continues at coordinate 3,027,869 of NZ_CP188815.1, forward strand.
TCTGACAGTGTCTTTATCCAGCTCAAACAAGCTATCCCCATCAATTTCAACTCGCATCAATCGACCAGGCTGAATGGTATCAACTTTCACCACGCCGATAACGGTTGAAAACAGCCCTGTCACCTGACGCTGAAAATCATCTGCGGCCAAAAAATCGCCTGTCGTCGCATTAAAAGCGGTTAAATCCATACGGGGAGGGAGGACAGAGGAGAAAGTCGATGTCAGGCTTTCCATCAACGCTTTCGATTTCACTTCTTCCGTGGAAGAGATACTCACAAGCAAGATAAAAAAGGCCAAAATCAGCAGGTAAAGCGCCAAAAAAAGCGTAATTGTCCGTCCGGCGTCACTTTCGGGTCTTTTGCCCCCACCAAAGTTTACCTGAATTCGGTCCATCGCCTTCTATTATGTCATGGGTTAATCGAAACTGGCCAGCAGAGCATCGATGTCTTCCTGACTTCTTCCCTGACCTTCTAGTTGCGGGCCTTCCAGCAAATCTTCGTCGGTAATTTCCTTAGGTGTATCCTCATCGGGATCCGGGTTCTCAGCTTTAAATTTCTCAATTTCAGAACCAAAGGCATCGACCAAGGCGTCGATTTTTTCTTCAATATGCTTCAGGGCATTTACGACTTTAGTAATCCGTTGTCCTGTAATGTCTTGAAAAGTACAGGCTTCGTAAATTTTAGTCGTCGCTTCCATCAGCTTATCACTGATTTCTGGCTCCAACCCTGCCATGACCTCTTCAACAATTTCGGTTGCGTCCATAATATTGTTGGTCGCATCCGCAGTTGCCTCGACAATGGCATCCAGTTCATCACTGGCAGAAGAAAGATATTTTTCCTTCACATCATCGGGGCGAAGCTGGGCAATCTCTGCTTTTGCACTATGAATATAGTCCGCCAGAGATTCCAACTCGTTATAGAGTTCCATGTCAGCAGACGTAACATCGCCTTTCATCGTTGAAAGAAGACTGTCCACAACTTCGACCACCTCTTCCATTTGCACGGTATCACCATAGGTGTCGCGCAATTCATCAAGACGTGCACCCAAATCGGGGTCTACTTTAGAAGAAACTGACATGAAAGCTCCATAAACCTGAAATGATTAGACATCGAATGATTTAGAAATCACCGATTACACTAACCATTTTACCTTTAAGCGTTTCCGCATTGAACGGCTTCACGATGTAATTGGATACACCGGCTTCCTTCGCTGCGATAACGTTCTCAGACTTACTTTCCGCAGTCACCATGATGAACGGAATGTGCTTCAACTTCGCATCGGCACGGACTTCGCGCAGCAATTGCAGGCCCGTCATCGGTTCCATGTTCCAGTCGGAGATAATCAAGTCAAAATTGGCTTGGCGAAGTTTTTGTAACGCCTGACTTCCATCAGTTGCTTCATCAATATTGGTGAAACCCAACTGACGCAGCAAGTTGCGGATGATACGCAACATTGTTTTATAATCATCCACAATAAGGATCGGCATATTAGGATTGACAGCCATTTAGCACTCCACTCCCAGATAAAAGTATCTTTTCAATCGGCTTGTACCTTTTCCAAAAAAACATATAAAAAAGGTATCTATTAAATTTAGTACTTGAGCTTAGCCTATGACGCAACCTTTTTAAAAGGGAAACCAACGCATTAGCTCATTTTTTTTTACACAAAGGGGTAAATCACCCCCCAGTCAGCTCACCCGGCTGGGGTAAACTACGTAGTTTAAATAGTTCTTCTGTTACATCACGCGCTTTCTTCGGGTCCATTTTTGCCAAAATAGGCGCGAGACGCCGCTTGTTCATTTTTTCAGCAACTTCAAGTAGGACATCCATTTCAAGCTCTTCAAAGATTCGCCCGGCATCCTTAGGCTTCATATTTTCATATATTTTGACCAAATTTACCAACTTACTGGCTTGTTGCTCATCATATTTAATCATTTTATCTTCGATTGTTGCCTGCAAGGCCTTCAACGACTGAACTTTTTTATCAATGCGCCCTTCCGCGGCCTTCAACAGGTTTTCGCGAACATCCAGTTCACGGGCATGGGCTTCAATTTCTTCACGGCGTTCTGCCAACTTTTGCAGCAAATCCACCTCGGCCTGCGTATAGAACGTCGGATCATCACCGATCCCGGTATCGCGCTGACTATTGGCAGCTTCCTCCGCTGCGATAGCCGCATCCTCTTCCGCCATTGCCTTTTTTTCTTCGTCACTCAATTCTTCAGTATTGGCCTGCGCCAATTCCAAAACGCGCGGTGGCGCCGGATGGCGGTCCTTCAAAATATCTTTGGCTTCTTTCGGGCGATCCTGCGCCGCTTTTTGTTCGGCCCCGGCCTGGGTAACGCTTACAGCCCCCATCCAATCGCCGACCCCTTCCCAGATCGCATTGACCTTAATCGTCAATAAAAACACGGCCACAAAAATCGTAACCGGCAGGACTCTCAATCTATTCAGGAAGGTCATCATTTATTATCTCCCGGCCTTCAGCGTACCGATTCAAGAGCTTTCAAAAGCTCCCGTTCAGCATCTGTTTTCGGTTTAAATTCTTCTTCATCCTCTTTTTCCGCCTGTTGTACAGGCGCTTGAGGTTTTTCCTTGCCTGAAGGGACAACCGTATCTTTTACTTTTTTCCCGGAATAGGCTGGCGGCTCAGGACGGTTATTACGGACTTTTTCTTCAAGTTTATCCGCCGACACACCAGCACGTTCAATCAGGAAATTCAGATCATCGCGCAAGGCTTCGGCTTTACGCAACGTATCCTGCACGTCCCGCTTCATATCATCGGCGGATCCGGTCAGTTTATGGATACTTTCTTCAGCACGCAAAGTCGCATCATTAAACTGATTGGCAAGCGTCTCCAATTCGGATTGGTCCTGACGCAACTGTGAAAGGCGACGGTTCAACATGACCGCATAAGCAATGGTCGCAATCAGCAAGATCGCAATCAAAATGTCCAAGAGCAAGGCAAACGGCACAGGCTTATCCTTTCGTCTTCGTAATTTCGTCGTCGATACGCACGGCGATATTGTTACCTTTACGACCCATTTTACCCACATACATGGATACACCGCCACAACGAATTTCAACGTCTGAATCCGGGGTGGCATTAAACATGATCTGTGAACCAATTTTTAAATTAATAATATCGGTCAATTCCATATATTGTTCATCAAGCACAGCTTCAAGATCCACATCCGTTTGCCAAAGCTCACGTGCCAAGTGTGTTTCCCAAATACTATCGCGTCCGAACTTTTCCCCCATGAACATCTGTAACAGAAGTTCACGAACAGGTTCCAAAGTCGCATAGGGCAGCAGCATTTCCACGCGCCCACCACGATCTTCCATATCAATACGCAGCTTGGCAACAATGGCCGCGTTGCTGGGCCGTGAAATCGTCGCAAAGCGCGGATTGGTTTCCAAACGATCAAAACGGAACGTGACCGGGCTCAGCGGATCAAACGCAGCGGACAAGTCGTTCAAAACAACATGTACCATCCGTTCCACCAAGTTGCGTTCAATGGTGGTATAAGGACGGCCTTCAATTCGCATGGCGGCCGTTCCGCGACGTCCACCCAACAAAACGTCCACGATGGAATAAATCATGGAACTATCGATCGTCAGCAGACCGAAGTTATCCCATTCTTCTGCCTTAAAGACACCCAGCATCGCCGGCAAGGGGATAGAGTTCAGATAATCACCAAAACGGATAGATACAATGTTATCTAGCGAAACTTCAACGTTATCGGATGTAAAATTCCGCATTGAGGTGGACATCATACGCACCAGACGGTCAAATACGACCTCCAGCATAGGGAGACGTTCATAAGAAACCAGCGCCGAATTCAGAATAGCCTGAATACCGGACTGCCCCGTATCATCGTCGTGATCTTCATCAAAACCGAGAAGACTGTCGATCTCGTCCTGGTTCAGGACACGCGTAGATTCACGCCCACCGACAGCCCCCAGCAAATCGGCACCGCCACCACCATCATCACCGACCATAGACTCCCATTCGGCGGCGAGATCGTCATCGGCCTCGTCATCGTCATCACCGAGTGCTGCTTCCCATTCGGCGGCGAGATCTTCGCCATCGTCGTCGGCGACAGTCATGCGTACGGTCCTTTACTTCGATCAATCATTCGTCTGCTACCAATACTCTATTGTACCAGCATTTCTTTAAAAAGCACATCATTCACCTTCACAGGTGCAACGGCAGCATTTACACGCGCCAACAATTCTTCGCGCAGACGATACATCCCCGCTGATCCTTTTAAATCTTCTACGCGCAACTCACGCAAATAGACCTGAAAGGCATCAACGACGCGATCCTGCACGCCTTCAACCTTGACCACATCTTCCACATTGGGCAGTTCAAGACTGACACGAATTTTCAAAAAGCTGGATTTACGCCCCGTGGTATTCAAATTCACCAGAATTTCAGGCAGATCGGTAAATGCAACCGGCCCGGCAGGTGCAGCTTCACCACCTTCGCCACCTTCACCCTCGGCAGTCTCTTCAACACCAAGCAACGGATCAAGCAAGCCGGTAAAATAAGCACCAGCCGCCCCACCGATAATCAAGACCAGCGGAATGGCAAGGAGCAATATTTTTTTCTTACCGCCGCCCGAGCCGCCTTCTTCGCTACCGTCCAGATCGTCGTCGTCACCCATGTCGTCGTCGAGATCGTCATCAGCCATATCGTTCACTCACTTCGATTCAAATTCCATCTGCTTCAGCCTTTCAACTGATACTCCCTTTAAAGATGAGCATAGCAGTCTCGTGAAGCTACCCTTATTTACACCATAATAAGCAAGTAGTTAACAACTGGTTTAATCCGTTTTTTTACCTTACGCAAAAAAACACAAAAATGCCGACACATTTATACGTTCACAACAAGGCATTTATTGCCGTACACCCGCAACCCTATCCGGCAATTTTTGAATAGGCCCCTCCACAAATAACTTTTAAAGTATTGTATTTAAATATTTTTTATAATTGGCACAGTGCGTGCATATACCTTTGGCAACAACGCGGCAAAATGTCGCACCACCTAGAGCGAAAAAAGTTTAGAGGCTTAGCCAAATGGAAAATACATTACTCATCGCACTGTCCAGACAGACTACATTGCGCCGTGAAATGACTTCTGTGGCAAACAACATCGCCAACATGAATACCCACGCTTACAAACGTGAAAGCATGATGTTCGATGACTTCCTGATGCGCAGTAAAGGCGGCGAAGCGATTATGGGCGACAAGCTCAAGTTCGTACGCGACGTCTCACAATACCGCGACCTGTCCGAAGGTACCCTGGAAGAAACAGGAAACTCTTTGGATGTTGCTATTCATGGGGATGGCTATTTCGTGGTTGAAACACCACAAGGCAATCGCTACACCCGCAACGGTCACTTCCAACTGAACAATGAAGGTATTGTTGTGACCAGTGACGGCCACCCGGTTTTAACCGAGGAAGGCGATCAAATTTCCATTCAGGCCAATGATAGCCGTATCGACATTAGCCGAACAGGCCAGATTTATACAGACGGTGGTGAAATCGGTAAGCTTGGCATCGTGAATTTCCAAAACCCGCAGTTTTTAGACAAAGTATCCAGCACGATGTACAGCTCCAACACACCGGGCACACAGGTTGAACAACCTCATGTCATTCAAGGTAAATTGGAACTGTCCAACGTACAACCGATCATCGAAATGACACGTATGATTGATGTGCACCGCAGCTATGAAAAAGCGAAAGATCTGGTTGGCAAAGAAGATGACCGGATCAAAAAAGCCCTCACACTGATTACAGATAGATAAAGAGCGCCGATCAAACGGCTGAACTAGAGCGAATAAGTTTAGGAGTAAGAAAATGAGATCATTAAGCATCGGCGCAACAGGCATGATGGCACAACAACAAAATGTTGAAGTGATTTCCAACAACCTTGCCAACATGAACACAACGGCCTTTCAACGCCGCCGTACAGAATTTCATGATCTTCTGTATCAAAACCTGCGTCGCGCTGGCTCAACATCGGCAGACAACGGCGCTGTGGTTCCAACAGGTGTCCAACTGGGTCTTGGTGTAAAACTGGCCTCCGTTTACCGTATTCACGAACAAGGCAATCTGTCGGCAACAGACAATACGTTCGACCTCGCCATTCAAGGGAACGGTTTTTTCCAAATCACCTTGCCGGACGGTCAAACTGCCTACACGCGTGATGGTACGTTCCAATTAAACGGCGACGGTGAAGTAGTTACACATGATGGTTATCAGGTACAACCGGGTCTCACCATCCCTGCCAATGCGGTGGACGTCACGATCAACTCCAGCGGTGAAGTTCTGGCTAAAATCGACGGTCAAATCCAACTCCAAAACGTCGGTCAATTGACCTTGGCAAACTTCCCCAACCCGGCAGGTCTAAGCGCTGAAGGTTCCAACTATTACTTAGAAACACCGGCTTCCGGTCAGGCCTCCACAGCTGCACCGGCGACAACGGGTTACGGATCCATCCTGCAAGGTTTTCTGGAAACATCAAACGTCAATGCCGTTTCCGAGGTTACCAACCTGATTTCAGCACAACGTGCCTACGAAATGAACTCCAAGGTCATTTCCACTTCCGATGAAATGATGGGCACCCTGTCCAACATGCGATAAGGGAGGGGTAAAACCATGAAACGCTTTATATTTTTTCTAAGTTTGCTCAGCGTTCTATTTTTCGCTTGGCAAACACAAGCAGAAACAGACAAGCTCGCTGTTGGTGAGGCCGATCCGGTTTCCTTGCGTGAAAATATTTCCGTCTCCAGCAATTATATCCGCTTGGGCGATTTCTTCACAAACGTTCCGCTGGATAAGGCCGATACAAAAATTGCCTATGCCCCAAAACCAGGGCGACGCGCAAGTTTTGATGCACGCTGGCTTTATCGCATTGCCCGCGCTTACGGCCTGCAATGGCGTCCCCTGTCTGCTGATCTGCGCACCGTCGTCAATCGCGAGAGCGCCATTATTGAAAAAGATGAAATTCGCGATGCCATCACAAACGCACTCGGCAGATATGACCTACCCAGCAACCCGGAAGTCGAACTGAGCAATAAAAACTTACGTGTACATGTGCCCAGCGACCTGATGGCAGAAGTCCAAGTCAATGATGTCAGCTATAGCCGTCGCACAAACCGTTTTGCTGCAATGGTCAGCATTGGGGAAAAAGGCATGAACCCGGTCCAACAGATCCGCGTTACCGGAGAGGTTCATTCCATGTTGGAAATCCCGACCTTGTCTCACCGTTTAGGCAAAGGCGATGTCATTTCACAAAATGATATTACCTGGATCAAAGTTCGCGCCGATCAAACACAACGCGATATCGTGATTGATGCACAAGACATTATCGGGATGACCCCAAAACGTCTTTTACATGCTGAACGCCCCATTCGCACCCGCGATGTACAACGCCCCATCGTTGTTCCCAAAGGCAGCGTTGTGACGATTATTTTGCAAATGCCCGGGATGACCCTGACCTCCAAAGGCAAAGCCATGGAAAATGGCTCCGATGGTGAAACAATTCGCGTTATCAATACCAAAACAAAACGAACTATCGATGCCATTGTGCTGAGCAGTTCAACAGTTACGGTCGTACCTCTTACGGCCAAACACGCTCAACTCGCCCTAAACCAATAAATCATATTACGCGTTGAGCCCAGTCTTAGAGCATAATTATAGGAGACTAGACATGTTTAAATTTAGAAATATTCTCCGTATTTCAGCCATCATTCTTTTGATGTCATCCCTTTCGGCCTGCAATCTTTTCACGCGCCTTTCTCAAGTCGGTGACGGTCCGAAAACAACAGAAATTGTCAACCCAACCAAGCGCCCGGATTATCAACCCGTTAGCATGCCCATGCCCGCCCCGGAAGTTGCGACAGTCAACCCGAATTCCTTGTGGCGCAGCGGGGCTCGTGCCTTCTTTAAAGATAATCGTGCCAATTCAGTTGGCGACATTTTGACCGTCAGCATTGCGATTTCAGACAAAGCAACCATCAACAATAAAACAGAACGTACCCGCGATGACACTGAAGACGGCAACTTGACCAACTTGTTCGGGTTTGAAGCTGGCTTAAGCAAAGTCGTTTCCTCAAATGTTCTCAACACATCAACTGTCAGCCTTGATACCGACCACACCACCAAAGGCGAAGGCAAAATCGCCCGCGATGAAACCATCACCCTGACCGTTGCCGCCGTTATTACGCAAATTTTGCCGAATGGAAATTTGGTGATTAACGGTCGTCAGGAAACATTGGTCAATTATGAACTGCGGGAATTGAACATCACCGGTATCATCCGCCGCGAAGATATTTCATCTTCCAACACAATCGATCATACAAAGATCGCTGAGATGCGCGTCACATACGGTGGTCGTGGCAACGTTTCCGAATTGCAACAACCGCGTTGGGGGATGCAGATTTTGGATATCGTCTCACCGTTCTAACTCTTTTAATGCCCTAGCTCTTATCGCTCTAAGACGCAAGGAAAACTCAAGGCCGAGGTCATCTGACTTCGGCCTTCTTTTTTTATGACAGTAAAACGTCTCGAACAGCAACAATAACATCTTCAACATCCTGGTCCGCCAGTCCGCAATAAAGCGGTAAAGCCAGAACACGATCATAAAACCGATGGGCACCAGGTAAATTTTGCACCCCATAAAGATTTTGATAATAAGGCTGGTCCGAAACAGGGATATAATGCACCTGTGTTCCCACCCCACGCGCGGACAATTCATTCATAACCTGCGCACGACCTTTTCCAACCCCCTTGTAATCAATCAAGATTTGAAAAAGGTGTAAAAGAGGGTCACCATTTCCGCTGGGTAAAACACTTTTAACATAGGGAGAAATACCATCCAACGCTGCCCGATAACGTGCAACAATCTCAGATCGGGTCTGTGCAACTTCCTTCATACGCATCAGCTGACTAATCGCCAACACGGCCTGAAGGTCTGTTAAACGGTAATTATAGCCTAACTCTTTCATTTCATAGGCCCATGGACCTGTTTCAGGGTCGGCTTCCATACCATGACTGCGCAATCGTCGCATACGCTGAGCAACCTCTGGATCATTTGTCGTCACCACCCCGCCTTCTCCACCCGTAAAGCTTTTGGTCGCATGAAGCGAAAAACAGGCAAGATCACTATAAGCGCAAGCCCCAACAGGATATCCCTGATTGGTGCCCCCTAAGGCATGGCAGGCATCTTCAACAATTTTCCAACCCTTTTTACGCGCATAGTTGCTAATTTCTTGCATATCGACACAATGACCGCCGATATGCACAAGATAAACTGCAACAATTCCCGCACCACCGCGCGCTTCTGCCTCGCGGATATGATCCAGTGTCACAAGACCGGTTTCGCTATCCACGTCGCAAAAGACAACATCTGCTCCGCACATACGCACCGCGTTTGCTGTCGCTAAAAAAGTCAAGGCCGGAACGATCACCTTGTCTCCCGGCTTCAACCCAATCGCCATTGAAGCTAAATGCAACGCCGTTGTCCCATTGGAACAAGCCACCGCCTGTTTGGCAGCAACTTTTTGGGCAAACAGGTCTTCCAGTTCAGGCACCTTGGGGCCAGTTGTCAGGAATTGACTTGTCAGAACCTCACAAACAGCGGCAATATCTTCTTTGCGCACGTCCGGGCGCGCATATGGTTTCAGTGCCATGACTTACGGCCCCCATGCTGAACAGATCACATAAACAATTAAAAATAAGACCGAATTAAACGTAAAGATCAATGCCTATTTAGAAAACGCCCCGTTTCCCAAACGAAAAACACAAGCACTCCAGCCCTTGTCGAAGTAATTTTCAATTCCGAGGATGCCTCATTTAAAATAAGTTACTAGCCCACTTTTTACGATGAAGCCGCGATTTAAGAAAATAAATTAACTGTTTTAATTTTTAAATCGAATGCCAAAACTGTGAAATGCTGGCTTATATGATGGTACATCTTAAAAAGTGAATATCCTTACTATTTTTCACTTTACCATAGTTTATAATTAATAGTAGAATTGAAGTAATGCAGGCATCTTTAGGATGCTCCACAAATAAACCTGATCATTGGAATGCAGTCGTAGAACTTGTACCAAATTTTCTTTGGCTGCACCTTAAAGGCAGAGAATAGAACAACTTAATAGGCGTCGAGCATTATAATATTATACACTCACATCTAGGCAACATAAAATAAAGATATGAACATGAATACTCAAGTCGACCATATAAATACCGAAGCCAACCACAACAAACCGAAATTTCTCCAAGCCGTAGAAATGGTACTCGCAAAGCCTGAAGACATAAAACAAGAAACTGTAAATTTATTGGAAAAATTTAAAAAAGATAAACCTGATAAAACAGAAAATGAAATTCGGAAACTTGTTTCAGATAAAATTATTTCAAACTACAGTTATTATTCCGCGTTCTCAGGTGGTACGACTGCAGTAACAAGCATTATTCCAGGTATCGGGACTGCCGTTGCAATCACCGGGGGAGCCGCAGCAGATGCCATTGCTTGCATTAAATTTCAAATCGAAATGACTATGGCCCTTGCAACAGTTTACGGTCACGATATTTTAGACGAAGAGAAAAGACGGCTTTGCTATATAATTGCAGGGCTGGGTTCTATAAGCCAAGCCGCTAAAAGCGGTGGCAACACTATAGGGAAAAAAGCATTTTCGAAACTAGTTCAACAGCACCTTAAAGGTGCTACACTACAGGCAGTGAAAGAAATTTTTAAAAAAGTTGGAATTACATTTACACGCAAAGCAGTTGAAAAATCTATACCCTTTGGTATTGGAATAATAATTGGTTTTTCAGCTAACAAAGGTCTTACTTGGTATGTAGGATCAAAAGCTCGAGATTTCTTCACAACAGAGAGATAACTCTAAGTTGCAAAAACGTTACAGAAAAGCTGTTTTGCCATTCTCAACAGAAAAGGCAAAACAGCTTTTCTATAATTGAAATTAAAAAATCACTTCCTCAATCATAGAATTCATACCAACCCGGCATCCCCTTTTATAAATTCCATATCGTTACGCTTAATCGTCGCGATGTGTTTTTTCCATTCGTTCGTGACGTTCTTGCGCCTCGATACTCAATGTCGCAATTGGACGGGCTTCCAGACGGCGAATACCGATCGGTTCATCCGTTTCTTCGCAATATCCATAACTGCCATCAGAAATGCGGTCTAGTGCGGCGTCAATCTTGTTGATCAACTTACGCGCACGATCACGTGTTCGCAATTCCAGAGCACGATCCGTTTCCATTGAGGCACGATCGGCTAAATCCGGCGCTTGATTGTTTTCGTGTTGAAGGTGTTCCAACGTCTCATTCGATTCACGAATGAGTTCTTCCTTCCATGACAAGAGTTTCTGACGAAAATACTCTTTCATGTTTTCATTCATAAACTCTTCGTCATCAGACGGCTTATAATCTTCTGCCAAAGTGACGGTCATCCCGTTACCCCCTAACTTACGTAGGCATCCTGCTAAATTGCGCGCAATATAGAAAGACTCTCACAATATCGCAAGCAATTTTCTTCGATGAGTTGTAAGTTTATTTTTTGCTGCAATTATAATAGGTTAGGAAATACGATTTAATACCGGCTATTTTTTAGCCCGGCCCCATTTGGCGATTTCGACCTCAGCACGCAATTCAATTTCATCAATAATTTGCTGCAATTGCGGGTCATCAACGCTTTGGCGTCTATTGCGCAACAACTGTGCAAGGTTTTGCAAACGCTCAACCGAGATTGCTCCAGACAGAATTTCGCGCTGGATTTCAGCAAGGCGATCAAGGATATCCTCGCCGCGTTGATACAGGGCCCGACGGTTTTCTTCTTCCGTTGCATCCCCGACTTCCTGAATGGACAGGATAGAATCCATGGATGCAACCGGATTGACTTCTGACAGTTCTACATGAGAGCTACTTGCACTGCTCGTCCGTCCGAGATGGGATGAAAACTCACTCGACTTACCAACACTGCCTTTTTTCTGTCCTTTCTGGGTCGGTTTACTCGACCCGACATTAGAAATCTTCATCTTGGCATCCTATTCATTACTTTAGCCTGTGCAGTATAGCCTATTTTTTTGTTCCTCGTTAACTTATTTGCGCCCCCTAGACAAGTAGGGAAAGTCTGCCCGGCAACTCTTGCCCTCTGGTGCGTTATTTCCCTGATTAAATTATCTTTTTCATTTATTTATCAGCAACTTATATAATGGCACAGCCTTTGCTTATAATTTATCGGGTTATTGTACCCACTGTGTAAATTGAAAAAGAAAAGAGACTTGAAATGAGTTTGCTTGGATTATTCGCCGCGCCTGTTGGTGCGATGATGGCCCAGAGCAAGGCTATGGAGACCATAGGCGTGAACTTAGCCAACCTGAATACAGGGGGCTATAAACGAAGCGAAACCAATTTCTATACAATGGTCGCGCAAACCTATGGCAGCAACCGCGATATCGGTGGGGTGAACGGCATAACCCGGACACTCGTCGATCAACAAGGCCAACTGCTTGGAAGCGACAGCAATCTAGATGTCGCCATTAATGGCAACGGCTTTTTCGTGCTCAATACCCAACTTGATGGCAGCGGGCCAACCTATTATGGTCGCGACGGCATGTTGGGCATGGCCCTGGGCGATGAAATTACGACAACGATCAACGGCAATACCGTGTCCACCCGTGAAGGATATCTGGTCGATAAGAACGGGTATTACGTACAAGGCTGGCCGGTCAACGCCGATCAATCCACCTTCCCGACCGATGCAGGATCCCTTGGCCCCATCCGAATTGACCCGGAAACCTTTACATCAAATGGGGAAGCCACCACCACGGCCGAAGTGGGTCTGAACGTTCCGTCTGATGCTGCTGTCGGATATAACGAGTCGACCTTTATCAAAACCTTTGACGCCGATGGGAATTCCACATCCTTCCAATTGCGTTGGTCAAATATCGTACTGGGTGGGCATACCCAAACCATGACACCGACTTGGGCTTTACCCGGTGGGCAGCCTGCCGGTTTCACAGAAACCAATGAGGTTACAGCCTATAACAACCGTGGTTATGAAAAAGACTTCAATGTCACTTGGACAAAAGGAGCCAACCCCAATGAATGGGAATTACAGGTTCTAGAAGGGACTGATGCACAAAGTATTGATGGGTCCGGCGACGGCACGACCAACAGCTTAACCGTCACGTTTGACCCGCTCACCGGCGCTATTACCAGCACCCCAACATCTGTGACGGTACAAGGCAGTGGCAGTTATGACGAAGCCTTTAGTTTTGATCTGGCCTCAATGACAGAAGTCGCTGCCGCAGTCGGGGCCATTACCCAGACCTCCATCGCCAATGATGGAACGGTGGCTTCTGCACAAGAAAACAAATATTCGCTGGAAGTTCTGGAAAACGGCGTTCCTCTGTCTATTGATGCAGCTTCTGCTGATGGGACACCAACCGTCTTAACGGTAAATTTTGACGGGAGCGGTCGTTTACAATCCCCGCTCAATCTGGAAATTGCCAGTGCAGGGACAGGCCCGACCTTTACATTGGATATTTCCGATGTCACCAATTATGCCTCCGGTCAGTTGGTCGAAGGGCATTACGATTTCAATGGTCGTTCCAACGCCCGTCTGGATCATGTCACCTTTAATGATGCCGGGGAAATCATCGGACATTTTGCCGATGCCACCACCCGACCGATTTACAAGTTGCCATTGGCCACCTTCACCAACCCCAATTCACTGGACCCGATTAACGGCAACGTCTATCGCCTGTCAGGAACAACCAGCGAACCGGTCATTCGAACGGCTGGCGGACAAGGGGCTGGGCAATTCGTTCCAAACGCACGTGAAATTTCAAACGTGGATATGGCGGATGAATTTACCTCAATGATCTTGACGCAAAAAGCATACAATATCGGGTCGACCTCTTTCAAAACCATTGATGAAATGAGTCAGGTGGCACGCGACCTGAAACGTTAGCCTTTCTTTTTTTCAACTGAATTTACACAGCAGGCCAGCTTGTTCTTTTCACAAGCTGGCCTTTTTCTCACCCGGCAAATCTTTCCGTATCAGACCTTTTCTGCAGTTAAACTTAAAAAAACACCGCCCTTGAATAAAAATAACCATTTGTTTTTATTTCATTTTATCAAATTATTTTTCTGGCATCGAAATTGCTTAGTTAAATCGTAACAAAGACGACTTACATAAAGTTAAGTCATAATATGACAATGGCTAAGAGATGAGAAAACCATGACTGCCGTCATAAAGAGAACCATAACAGTGCTTAAGAGCGCAAAAGACAGCACCTTCCACTTGGGCCTTGCCCTGTTGGTCGGATTTGGCCTTTTGTTAAGTTCTGTTGACACACACGCCTCTTCGCGGATTAAAGACATCGTCACCTTTGAAGGTGTACGCGACAACATGCTTGTCGGGTATGGCCTTGTTGTCGGTCTCAACGGCACAGGCGATGGACTTGCGGACGGGCACTTTACCAAACAAAGCCTCCTGTCCATGCTGGAACGCCTCGGCGTGAAATCAACCGAAGACGGTCTGGACAGTAAAAACGTAGCTGCCGTAATGGTAACGGCTTCTTTAAAACCGTTTGCGCGTCAGGGCTCCCGCCTTGATGTGACGGTAAGTGCACTTGGTGATGCAAAAAGCCTGCTGGGTGGAACCCTTCTGGTAACGCCGTTAATCGGTGCAGATGGCGAAGTCTACGCAGTCGCCCAAGGGCAATTGGCAGTTGGCGGTTTCACCGCTGGCGGTGCCGCTGAAACGATTACAAAAGGTGTCCCGACATCAGGTCGAATTGCAAGTGGTGCCATTATTGAACGCGAACTGAATTTTGAAATGGCGCAAATGGAAGATGTCAAATTGTCCTTGCGCAACCCTGATTTCACCACAGCGCGCCGCATTTCACAGGCAATCAACGCCTTTTTGGGCAGCAGCTCTTCACGCCCGACCGACCCTGGTACCGTACAACTGGATATCCCGGACAGTTACGACGGCAATGTTGTCAATCTCTTGACCGATATTGAACAATTACGCGTCGACCCTGATCAAATGGCCCGTGTCGTCATTGACGAAACAACCGGCACAATTGTTATGGGTGAAAGCGTACGTATCAGCACAGTTGCCATCGCCCAAGGAAGCTTGACCATTCGGATCACCGAAACACCACAAGTCTCGCAACCTGGGCCGTTTGCACAAACAGGAACCACCACAACTGTGGACCGGACCGCCATTGACGCCGATGAAGGTAAAGACAAAAAAATGACCGTTCTGGACGATGGCGTCTCCTTACAAGAATTGGTCAATGGTCTGAATGCATTGGGTATTGGTCCGCGTGATTTAATCACAATTTTACAGGCGATCAAATCCGCCGGTGCCTTGCAAGCTGAAATCGAGGTGATGTAATGAGCGATCTTTCCCTCCTCAGTCAGGCACAAGTTGCCTTTCAGGATGCACAGGCAAAACGGGGATTGGCCGGTCTTGCAAGTAATGCGAACAGCCAAGGCAAAACCTTTGCTGAAACCCTGAACGCACAGCAACTCAAAGACCCGACACAAGTCGATGTTTTACAAAAACGTAAAATTCATGAGACCGCTGTCGATTTCGAAGCACAATTTCTAAGCCAGATGCTGCAACCGATGTTCGAAGGGATCCAAGCAAGCGAGCCTTTTGGCGGTGGTCATGCTGAAAAAATGTGGCAAAGCATGCTGGTCAGTGAATACGGTAAATCGCTTGCAAAATCAGGTGGGATTGGTTTGGCCGATCACGTCGAGCGCCAACTCTTACGCGCACAGGAAGGACTATAATTATGGAAATGTCAGAACGCGTTAACGAACTGATTTATATCTGCGAGCGTATGATCGAAATCCTTCAAAAGGAAAATGATGCGCTGGACGCACAAAACCCAAAAGTACTTGCAGAAACCGTGACTGACAAAGATAAACTCAGCCGCCTTTATGAACGTCATACCCGTGGCATTCAACGTGACGTCAACGCATTTGCAAAAGTCGATGAACATGTGCGTGCAACCTTAAAAGAACTGAGCCAGGAAATGGACGAGTTGATCGCCCACAATGCACGCATGTTAAAACTGAACATTGATACAAATCGTCGGGTTTTGCTGAAATTTGCAGATGTTGCCAAACAAATGACTCCGCATTCCGGCACTTATGCCAAAGATGCAAATGTCGGTAAACGTGGAGAAGCCACGTCACCGATTTCTTTGAACGAAACTTTGTAAGACAGGCCTTGTAGAAAACAAGGGAGATAGATATGTCAATTACTCATGCCCTACACGTCGCCGCCGGTGGTCTTTTAGCCACGCAATCAGCGCTGGGAACCGTTTCCGATAACGTCGCCAATGCCAATACCGAAGGCTATTCACGCAAGATCGTAAATTTTGAAACGAACGTTCTCGCCGGTGTCGGTGCAGGCGTGAATATCGCTGATGTCAGCCGAGCGGTAGATGAAGGGCTTTTAAAAGACGTACGCGATGAAAAATCCGAGCTCTACGCTATTAAATCACAATTGACATATTATAGCCGAATGCAGGAATTATTCGGTGCCCCCGGTGACAACAGCTCCCTTGCCCATACAATTTCAAAACTCAGTTCAGCTTTAGAGGCCCTCTCCGTTACGCCTGAACGTTCTCTGGAACAAAGCGAGGTTATCCGTTGGGCAGAAAACACATCTCAACAATTACAGGATATGTCTGATGTCATTCAGGATTTGCGCAAACAAGCCGATGACGATATTCACCAGGCCGTCAAAGAGGCGGAAAATTATTTAAAAGAGATCGCGGATCTCAACCATAAAATCGTGCGCAATAATGTTGCAAATAACGATGTCTCCGCCCTTGAAGATAAACGGGATCTGGCCCTGAATGCCTTATCAGAAATCATCGATATTACCTATTTCCCCCGTTCCAACGGTGAATATTCCGTCTTCACAAAAGGGGGGCGCGTTCTCGTTGATCAAGAAGCCGTTGATCTGACGCATAACTTAGGGGCAAGTGTCAGTGCCGTCACCACACATGAAGAAGGTGATTTTTCCGGTATCTATGCAGGCGCCGCCGTTTTAGCAAACGATATAACCAACGACTTGCAAGGCGGAAAACTTGCCGGGTTGGTTGAAATGCGCGACGATATTTTGACGGGCCTGCAATCAGAATTGGATGAACTTGCGGGGGCTTTGCGCGATCAAATTAACGCCGCACACAACCGCGGGATGGCTTTCCCTGGTTCACAATCCATGCAAGGGTCCACCGCATTTGTTGCCTCTGCCTCACAACGCATTGCCTTTGGCAGCGGGGATACTCGTATGGCTGTTATGGATGGCGATGGCAATCAGGTTGCTTCGGTCTCTTTAACAACGCAATTGACCGCAGACCATGGTGCGGCCCCTTGGACATTGGATCAGACTGCCACAACAATTAACAACTGGCTGAATGCCAACGCTGGCGGCGGAACTGCCCAATTTGTCGATGGCAAACTGCAAATCACCATGAGTGATACAACAAAGTTCCTCAGTTTCCGTGATGAAACAGGTACGACAGCCGGCTCAGACAGAGCAGACGCCACAATCAATTTCTACGGCGACGGAACAAAGGTAACCGGAACCCATCAAGGTTTCTCTGATTTCTTTGGCTTGAATGATTTTTACACCGAAGATTTGGGTCAGAATATCTGGGACACAGGCATTCTTTCCCCCAATTATTCAGAAAGCGGCACCACGCTAACATTTTATGATAATTCCGGCGGGGGCCTAACCAGTCTTGGTTCCCTCTCCCTTTCAGGTTCTCTGGATAATATGGCAACATTGGTCAACAATGCCAATATCGGGGTACGCGCCACTGTAATCTCCGAAGGCGATGGTAAACGATTACGTTTTACCAATGTCGCAGGGAACAATATGGAAATTGTTCAGGAAAGCGGAAATTTCATCAGTAATACAGGGTTTAAGGTTTCCGACGTTCGCACAGCCTCCACCTTAAGGGTACGTGACGATTTAGCCAGCACACCTGGTAATATATCACGCGGGATCGTGCGTTGGGATGCCTCCCTTGGCACCGGAGGTCAATATTATGTCAGTGCCGGTGACAATAAAGTTGCGAGTGAACTCGCCTCAACCTTCAACAATGCACAATCTTTTGATGGTGCAGGTGGTCTGAGTCAGGTGTCAGAAACATTCCATCAGTACACCTCCTCCATTCTGGCATTAAACTCTTCAAAAGCATCCAATAATGAACTGGATGTCGAAATTCAGGAATCTCTGGTCAACAGCTTGAAAAACCGATCTGACACACAAAAAGGTGTCAATCTGGATGAAGAACTGTCACAATTAATCCTCTATGAACAAGCTTATTCAGCCGCTGCACGTGTCATCAGCGTTATTCAGGGCATGTTCGAAACTCTTGAAAACGCAGTGAGATAGGAGATAGAAAGATGGTAAACCGACTTGCAAATTTTGCCCACCACCAGCTTTTGAACTCTCACTTGTTCAAGCTGCAAAGTAATTTGTTCGACGCTCAAATCGCAGTTGCAACGGAAAAGAAAACCCAAGAATACGCGGGCATCCCTTCCCAGTCGGAACGCTTGGTTCGTCTGGAACATTTATCTGCCCAGTCTCAAAAATTCATCGACAATAATCAGGTTGTCGACCTTCGTCTGCAAACTCAGGACATTGCCCTTGTCGGGATTGAAGATACAATTCGCAATATGTACGATATGATATCCGACTATTCCAGTGGTGAACGCCGAGATGCTGAGCAAGTGGAACTTGTTCAAAAATTCGCCTATCAAGCCCTGCGCGACATTGAAGGCTTTATGAATGAAACAATTGCCGGTCGCTATTTGTTTTCGGGTTCGCGAACATCGCAAGCTCCTGTCGATTTAGGTTTGGGCAGTAATCTTGAGGCATTTCAAACGAAATGGAACGGGGACACCACAAAATATCCTGAATCACGCGATGCCCATATTGCTGAATTTGGTGTTTCTGATAATTTCACGTTCACTTTGGGGGGTACTGGAAACAACCAGTATATGCAAGTCACAGCTGCCGGGTATGCCGCCGCTGACTATGCCAACTTCAAAGTTGGCGATGACATCGCCGTCTCAGGTGGCACATCAAATGACGGAACATGGACGATTGCTTCTGTTGATACAACAGCCGGGCATATTCGGGTAAAACGTAAAGACCTTACAGATGAGGCCTCTGCAGATACCTTTACCATTAAACGCGGGTCAAACCCTGATATCGTCATTGCCGATACCATGACCTATGCCGGTACAACCATCACAGCGGCCGGTGGGGCCGGCACATTCAGTAACGTTGAAATCCCATCTACACTGGAAATTGCCTCAGGTTCCGGTAACAATACAATGACCGTTACAATCAGTGCCGTAAGTGCTGATGGCAGTTCGATTACCGTTAATGAAAAAACCGCAACGGCTGCCGGGCCGGAAGCTGGCACGATTAATGTCAGTAATTACTACAACGGTGACCTTATGGAAACCCAACACAGGATTGATGAAAATCGCGTTATTGACTTAAATGTCAATGGCTTAAACCCGGCATTTGATAAAGCTATTCGGGCACTTGCTGTCATAGCGCAAGGTCAATTTGGCACAGCCGGTGGTCTGGATCAAAACACAGGCAGAGCCGATGATGCGATCTGGCTCTTGGACTCCGCCTTGGATTTCCCAACAGACGGCACACCGCCTTATGGTGCTGAAGACATCTCCAGTATTGAACAACTCCGTTTCAATACGGCTTTTCAACAGACGCAAATTAAAAATTCAATTGACCGGGAAAAGCGCACCATCGGTTTTATGGAAAACAATATTTCCCAGATCGAAGACATTGACATGCTGGAAGCCACAACTGAGCTTCTGGATATTGACCGTGCGTTACAAGCCTCTTATCAAGTTCTTTCTCGAACCCAAAAGCTGGGCCTTGCTAATTTCCTCTAACTCAACATAATTCTTAGATCGGCTTACGCGTAACAGCCGGATGATCATGTGAATAACCGGGATCAATTAAAACATAGTCCCGGTTATCTCTATTCTCATTACGCGATGGCGTGCGAACAAACGCACAATTCCCAACAGGTTGAGGTAATGCGACATTATCGCAGCCATCATCATTTTCGTGACGCGCAATATGATCCTTTAACTCCCACTCACCGGCCAGATTTAGGTCCCAAATACGTCGGTCCCGGTTACGATTAACGCAAGCTTGCTCTTCACGCTCACTCATACCGATCCAGTTGAGTAAAACAGATTTATCTTGCGGTTCAACATCCTGATATTGAAGTACTTTGTTTATGGCATCTGGTCGACTAAGACGATTCCATCGTAACTCCCGACAGGCATGATCTGTCACCTTTCCATATCCCCATTTCTGGAATTTTATAAGATCATGGTAACCTGAATAATGCTGACAGTTCACATCATTATAAGTATCAAACGTACGCTGTTGCGCCATTGTCTCGTATTCATAAGCTGCTATCATTTCCTCATGCTGGCGTTTCGTATCCCAAGGAATATAATTTCCAAGATAAATACCACGTACGCCAACTTTTGATAATTCACGGTTACTTGGATACATATAGGGACGAATTTCGTCTTCGCGCAAATTTTCTGTCAAACCGACAAGGTCTTCCGCTTCCACACCCAGAAGATCATGATCGCATCGATATTTTCGGCTCATCTCCACTTCGTCTTCGTGGCTATACATTCCAACTTGATCGACCCCTTGGTGAGCCCCCCAAATAATCAAGGGTATCCTGAGGCGAACAGCCACCTGCACCGGCCAAACCGTCTGCCCTGCCAAAACATGCCAATGAAAGCTTGCCATCTTGCGCATAGTTTCACGACTAATACGCTGAACCGTCTGAGGGGCGACAACCATTTCAGAATAATCGCAATCAAAGACCGTTCGCAAATAGGCAAGATTACGAATTCCCATATGCGTATTATAATGCGCATTATAGCCGACGAGTAACGGATTTAACCCCAAAACATTTTTAACAGTATGAACGATAAAGTAAGAATCCCGCGCACCGCTAACTGGTACAATACAGTCATATCCGGGGTAAGTCTGTCGTTTAAAACTTTCCGTAATTTTCTTAAGTCGTTGAAATCTCGCGCCCCAGTCCAAGGTAACTTTTTCCTCGTGAACGCGACACCCACTGCATACCCCGTCTTTATCAAAGGTAATCCCCAAAGGGTGATTGGCAGGATATAAACAACGCTTACAATAAATCATATTTTTCATCCGGCAAATATTCAAACACACCGGAATCCAGCGTGCAATCATCAATTTTGCTTATCCGCGCACGTTCATCATGAACACTTTCGCGATAATCAGCCTGCGACCCATGTCGGATATCTATGCCTTTTTCTCTCATTAACCCTTTAATCACTGCGATCGAATGTTCTTGATAATGAAGAAAATTTGCGGCTGCCACAGCAGAAACACAAGGCATTGAAATAGCTTCGATCATATGGTTTGGATGCCCCGCCCCGCCAACACATATAAGCGGAATAGGCAATTCTTTCCCCACGGCATCAATTAAATCGAGATCATAACCATTTTGTCGCCCATCTCGATCAATCGAATTGATCATGAGCTCACCAAAACCATTATCTACGACCTGCTTTACAATTTGGGAAAGAGAGAGCGCAATCTTATTTTTCCCATTCGCCACATAAGCTTCCCATGAATTATCTTGCTTACGGACATCAATGGAGGCAACCAGACACTGGCTGCCTAAAACATCAATCGCTGCCCGCAAAGCTGCCCGATCCTTGTGAATAGCCGTATTTACAACAATTTTATCCGCACCATGGCGTAACATGGTTTGCATCTGCTCGACATTCTGTAAACCGCCCCCAACGGCTAACGGAACAAAACAACCGGCTGCTGTGCGTTCAACCACATCTGGATCTATCGTTCGTCCCTGTATAGATGCTTCAATATCCAAAAGGACAATTTCATCAGCCCCCCATTCGCTCAAAAAACGGGCCGCAACTTCAGGCTTTCCGATTGGCAAATATCGTTCAAAACCAATACTCTGTACCGCCATTCCTTGATATAGAATAATATTGGCAATAACGCGTTTACTGGGCATGAGCCTGATCCTCTATCGCTTTCTGAGAACAAAAGGCGGCGAAATTGCGTAAAATTCGACTTCCTGCAAATTGACTTTTTTCAGGATGGAATTGAGTTGCAAAAATATTCTCATTACGGACACTCGCAACAAACTCTCCTCCATACTGGCATAAACTTCCAACCGATGAAGGGTTGCAATAGAGCGCAAATGAATGGGTGAAGTAATATTTATCCTCTGGCTTAGCTTCGTGGAAGAGTACCTCATCCCTCCCCGTAACCGTCACATCAGACCATCCAACATGAGGAATGCTAGGGACTTTAGTCGGATCAAAACGACGCACCTGACCCTCAATCCAGCCAAACCCCGTCACACTTTCATCTTCTTCTGAACCATGAGCCATAATTTGCTGCCCAAGACAAATCCCTAAAATCGGTTTTTTGATGTTTAAGGCTAAGTCGTTCAAAGGTTCGAACAAATCAAACTTACGAATATTTCGCATGGCATCCCCAAAAGCACCAACCCCGGGCAAAATAATGCCATCGCTTTCGTAAAGTTCATCAACCGACAAAGCAACACGTGCCGATACACCAATCGCTTTGAAGGCATTTTTAATTGAGCCCGTATTGCCCATTCCATAATCGACTATACTCAGATTCAATTTTCGTTTTTTATAAACAACAAACATCCCGTTACACCTTACTTCGGCACCGGGAACTTCAGGCGCCAGCCGTTCCCTTCCGGTTCCCACAGATCAGGATTGCGATATCCCTCCAACACACTCCAGAATTCTTCCTCTGAAACATCGATATAGGTGCAGAAATTTTTAATATAGTCCTCTCCACACTGGCCATCATAACGGGCGTTCAACTCAACGGCTTCATCACGGCTCATATAACCAGCCCGGATCGCACCGCTGCATTGTTCCAATGCTTTGCCAAATCCCAACTTCACGTATTTCATCAATTGGTTAACCGCGATAAAATCACAATCGAGGGCCGTATACCCATAAATTTGCCCGAGTTGGCGCAGATTTTCATCTTCCTGCGGTCGTATTTTCAGGCCATGTGCCATTGCCACCGCTGCGTTCTGAAAATCATTAAAATCACGGACATAATAACCCAGATAAATCATGCGTAACCCGGCGCGAACAATGTCTTCCTGATCTGGATAATTATACCAAAACAAATGCCGTTGATCGAAACTTGCCTCTTCCAAAATCCATGACATATCACCGCCTTGCAATGTATTGTTATCGCGCAGGTTATTTCCATCACCAGATAATGAGCCACCGCCACTGCCCCACTGCAAGGCCGGGTTCTCACCATATATCGTTAGCGGAATATGATAATTGATTGCTGTTCGCGCCCCTACGGTATAGAGGCACAACTCGCTCGCTTTATATAAATTTCCGTATTTGAAAAAGGATAACTTTACAAGTTTTCGAAACGTCTCAGGACTGGGACTGACATAAATACAATCAAACCCGAGGTTAATCAGGTTTTCCATATTATATGCACCTCGTTCAGTCTGCTGCTCTGGAGGATAAGCGCAGCTTACGAGTAAAGGTTTCAAACCCAAATTATCACGACAATAAATCGCCTGACGATGGCTGTCCTTCCCACCACTTACCGGGATCAAACAATCATATCCCGACACATTACGCGCCCGACCCCATTCAGCGATACGGTCCAGTTCTTCTAGGCGGGCTTTCCAATCTATTTGATCATGTTTTTCGTAATAGCGACACGGCAGGCAAACACCTTCATCATCAAAAACGCTATAAGGGCGGGTATTCGGTTCGAGACATTTCTTGCAATATTGGACTGTTGTATCGCTCGTCATAGAAAACCTTCACGAATTTATTGCTATCCCTTTATGAAACAGGTTAACGCGAACAGAAAAATTAAGAAAGCCTTTTCAAAGACTTGAAACGTAAAAAACAAACGCAGACTCTCCTTTCCAATTTCACAGAAATCAGCTATAATTCATCACAATACTAGAATGGTAGGTGTCGTCATGAATATATTTGGTCCACTTTTGGGAAGAAATTCGCAACCCAGCATTTTTAATGCGGTGAAGAACCATGACCAGAACAGGCTTCTGACCGATATTCAGAACAATCTGAATAAAGAGATGAAAAAACTTCAGACTGGTTCTGAAGAAAGCTTAAAAGCCAAAATGGGTAGTGTTGAATTTGAACGTGCCCGTTATCAGAAATTCAAACAAGACTTGCTTGACGCTACCGATATTATTCAAAACACTGTCACCCGCCTTGATGGTATGAACAGCAAGCTCACGCACATGCTGAGCGAAATCACCAAAGCGGAAACATCGGATAACGACCCTGACGTGGACTTTCAACCGGAACTTTATGCGCGTTCATTCGACGCATATTACAAAGGTTTAAAAGATCTGGCGGAAAACACACGGACACAACCCAATCTTCTCAATTCCACCGGGGTAGCTCTTGATTATCCGCTCAATCATTACGGCGGAAATGCCAAACTTTATGGGGCAGCCTTAACGCCAAGCTACAAAATTACCGATTCAGGCGGATTGATTTGGGCACCGGATGCAACCAGCAACCTTTTACGCCAGTATGATGATTACCCGGCATCAACAACCAACAAAAGCGGCTCTTTTTACGATGGCCTCCACCTCGATTCATTAGATAGCAGTGGAAACATCACATTCACGACTGACATTGATAGTGTATCCCCTGAAAGCTTTAGCGGAACCATTCAACGTGACGGCGTCGGCCTTTTAAACGCTTGGGCCTACGACAATCTGTCTACGGACACCGGCCGCCAACAAGCAACATCAGATATTTATGGGGCGAAAGACATTGTTTTTGTTGAGAAAAATCGCTTCCAAATGATGTTGACAACACTTGAATTCTATCACGATTCAACAAAAGCAACCCTTAACGGGCTGAATGCTGAATTGGTTGAAATTCAATCCAAGGCGGCACACGAATTACTTGATAAACAGAATGAGATTACCCAGCGCTATCAAGTGACACAAAGCAGTATTGCACAATCATATATCATGCGTAACCAGCTCAGCAACCTACTACCAAATTCTGGGCTGGCCGGTATTTTTAACTTGCTTGTTTAATCTGCCTGAATGCTTTTCCGGTAAATTGAAATCACATCTTCAATACGTGTGTCATAGCCTTTAGGCAAAAGATGGAAAAAGGTGTCCTTGTCACGGCTCCGATGCAAGGTTGCTTTTGCATGATCTTGTGCCTGAGCTTTAATTACACCTGAGCGAATTTGCATCCATTCTTGTATAAACAAGTCTTCCACATTTTCCCGTAAACGTGCATATCCGGTTGCCAAAGTATCTTTGTAACGATCAATGCCAACAGGGCGCTGAGCCAATATTTTACCCGTATCCAAACCTTCATCCATTTCATGGATACTGACACCCACAGGCGTCTCATCAAGGCAGGCCCAAATGAAAGGATCACTCCCCCGGTTATAAGGCAGGTATGAAATATGCAAATTCACGATTCGGCCTTTATACGCCTGAATAATAGGTGCTTGAATAATATAACGGTATCCATAGGACACGATAAAATCGACTTCTTGAGCTACAATTTCCTCTAGAGAAGTTTTGTCACTCGATACAATTACCCGGTCGCCTGCATCCTCAATGATATCTTGTATTTTTTCCGGATAAGGGGAAAGCAGCAGAACGTTCATAGAGACACCCCTTGCCAATCAGACGCAAATTTACCAGCATAAATCATGTCGACCTCTTGCCCGTTCCAAAGAAAATGCCTTGGACGGATCGCTTCAACGTTCATACCGGTTGCCTGAAAAATCCGCTTCATCGGTTCATTAACAGCCATTGTACCAGCATGCACCTTGCGCATTCCCCCGTCACTTAACAACCAATCCATTGCCCCTTGCCATGCGGCTTTTCCCAAGCCTTTCCCCCGAACCTGACTTTCCCCCAGCATAATGGCAAGTTCACTTATGGCATTAAATCGATCACAATAAGCTGTTAAGTTGCCGACATGCTGCATTTCATCGCCGCATAATTCAATCGCCCAGTAATGATGCCCACCGACGATCATTCCCTGCCAATAGCTCCGACATGTTTCCAAATCATGAGAGCGATGACGGTTCTCAGAATATTTGACAACTTCAGGGGATTTCAACCAACTCAACGTACGTTCATTCAAATGCGTCTCACCAAAAGGGACCAAACGGAAGGTTTCAAATTCCAACACGGGGGTTTCAAACATTTTGTCTATCCTCAAGCTCCAATAATGGCACCACTTCGCGGCCCATTAACTCCGCTTCTTCCATCAAGGCTGATTTCATACCGGCCACAAGATCAATATTTGCAATGACATCTATCGGCGTACCGACATGGTTGATGATCACTTTCAATCCCTGCGTTGCGATATACTCTTTATATTTATCTGGATGATCTCGTGGATGGAGGCGGATTAAAAGAACGGGGTTTTCAATTGGTCGATCAGGTGGGAAGAAACCTGATTTCAACCAAGCAATTAATTTTTGCAGTTGTTCATATTCATTATATTCAGTAACACGCCCAGCTTCCTTCATTTCCTGACAGTTTTGCGACACAAACAAGACAACTTTCTCTTTTTTTGTCACTCCCCAAACCGATCGTAAATCCAGCTGGCTTGGCCCGTGTTTCTGCAAATATGCGTGATAGATATCACCTTCTATCGTGATGATCTCATTGGGCAATTCCGTAAGGGCAAAGGTATTTCGAGCGAGTATCTCATCCGGCCAAAATCGCTGTCCCCGGCTGTCAACACATCTCAATTGTAAATTAACATCATTATCCGTTATCACAATAACCGGAATATCCAGCTTTCTGGCTGCTTCCCAAAATTTACGCGAGACAACAGCATCTATATCGTCCAGCCCCGTCACAAGATGGGTAATGCCTTTATCTTTCAAAAAACATTCCGGTTCACCGTTTTCGTGTACCGTCATACATAGACCATCTGCCCAACGACGCGCGGCCATAGCTTCGCCAGCTATCAAGATTTCAACATCGGCCTTTTCATGCCCAAATAAAATTTTTGAATACAAAGGAAAACAACATCGTTCCGCCTTATTCTGTGCGAGCCAATATACTCCTACCATTTGATTGGTTGCCCCGGGATCTCGACTAAGAAGAAGCAGCTTACGATGTTGCACGGCCCCACCTCATTTAAGTTCTCAGTCTATCCAATTGAGAGAAGACTTTCTCAAATGCATTTGCAACATCATTCAAATCCGCCTCGCTCATACCTGGTCGCATCAGCTCATGGGTAATCATCCGATTAAGGTGCGCATCTTCAACAACCGGGCACATGCCTCTGGAATAATCCGTTTCATTTTGCAGTGCCAAATGCGCACGTTTTTGATATAGCGGCTGCCAGTATAATGGTTTTACATATCCTTGAAAAAGCAGCACGCCTTCATGTTCACGCATTTTACACGGTGCGAGTTCCGCCCGGATAGCTTCAACAACTCGTTCACGCTTAATACCGGTTATCTGTGCATTATAACTCAAAGCATGGACGTAATGACAATGCGATCCCCCTGCGGCCAGTGACGGCATCTCCAGCCCCGGCAGCCCTGCTAAGCGTTTTTCAAGAAAGGCAACATTTTCACAGCGTTGGGCAAGTAACGCGGGCAATTTTCTTAACAGACTTCTCCCCATGGCACATTCGATTTCACCAAGTCGGTAATTAAAGCCGACCATATTGGTAAGATCATCAACACCCTTGCCTTCTACAACAGCCTCAGCATGATTGCGAATGAGCTGTACTTTTTCGGCTAATACAGGGTTATTCGTGGTAACAATACCGCCCTCTCCGGTATGGATATGCTTATGATAGTTAAGGCTAAACACCCCCATATCACCAATCGTACCGACTTTCTTTCCCTTATAAGTACCCAACGGGGACTGCGCACAATCTTCGATGACAACAAGGTTATGTGCGCGCGCCAGCTCCATGATCGGTTCCATATCTGCGGCACCGCCAAAGATATGAACAACAATAATTGCTTTGGTTTTAGGGCTCAGCTTTGGCTTAATCGTTTGCGCTGACAAACAGCAGGTTTTTGGGTCAATATCCGCAAAAACAGGCGTCGCATTATAAATCAAAGGGGCGGTTGCAGAGGCAGACATCGTATAGGGCGAGACAATAACCTCATCGCCCAGCCCAACACCGGCAGCACCCATCGCCGCATAAAGTCCACTGGTCGCAGAATTCACTGTAATACTGTGCTGGCAACCAATAGCCTGAGACCACTCTTCCTCAAACGCTTGAACTTGCGGTCCACCATAAAAATCATTATGCCAAGTCCCCAGAAATCGGCTCAACACACCTGTTTTCATCACATCTTGGACAGCCTGACATTCCTCTTCACCAATAACATTATAGGCAGGAAACGGCTCTCTCCGGATTGGATCGCCCCCTAAAATCGCCAATTTATTGTGTTTCATAGCGTCCCCCGTTTCATCCCTGCAATTTGAAAACCAAGCTGTTCTGCCTCTAAACACCAGCGCGCATTTCGCCGAAAATCATGTCCGTTTTTTGCACAATTCACGACTTCTTTGATCATATGGATCATGGCTTGGCCTTGTGTCGAAGGCAGGCTCTGTTCTTCTTCTGGATATACGAAGCCTTTATACAAATCATGCTCACACGGGGTGCGCAATCGGATCCGCCGCCCGCCATCTTCAAAATGCAAAACAGCTTTTTCAAAAAACAAAGTGGCTTCAAAAAAATTATATAAGCACGCATCAAAGGCGCTGATTTGTATGGATGCCTTCGGGTGAGCTTCTGATCTCAAAACGAAATCTGCACCCCGCCCTGATCGCGCTGTTTCTGGATGGATCATGCAATCGACTTCAAGAGTGCCTAGAAATTCCTGTAATAACGTTAAAAGGTGTGTTCCATTATGCATCACCCCTTTCACATATCCGGCCTGCGCCCCTTGAAAACAACCAAACTCCCCGGCTTGAAACCGTTGGGCCAGTTCGATCACATTCTGATCCCAAAGCCTGAAATAATTAACTGCAAATGCAATCCCCATACGCTCGGCTTGTTCAACAAAATTTTGGCTTGTTTGCAAATCTTCACTAACAGGTTTTTCACAAACAATTGCCTTAATCGGTCTTAAAAAAGCGGCCTCAAGAACCTCTTGGTGCAACGACGTCGGCGTACAAACACTCAGCACATCAAAACAAATATCCGCCTTGATTAAATCAGCCATTGTTTCGAAACAGTGTTCAACATTGTACACATCAGACATTTCTGCCAAGCGTATCGGATCTGGATCAACACACCCAATCAAGCGCACACCTTCAACATGTCTATAGGCACCGGCATGAGACAATACGTTAGTCGGGTCATTTTTTTTTAAATCGTAGCCAGCCCCGACAGCCCCGCAACCGACAAGCACCGCATTAATCAATAGCTCACCCATTTATGCTGAATATCATTATTAATGGCCCGAACGTCAGGGTTTTCTTGCAAGAAATCCAACACATCGCACAATGTAAAGTTTTTATTATTCGGATAGAGTGCCTCAAATACTTTACAGATCATTTCATAATCTTCCGCTGTATCCAACGTTAAGCGCAGATGCGGGTCATGCAAACCCTTTGGGGCTTCTATCCATTGCAGATCATATAATTCCGGGTGACGATAAATAAAGAGGCTCACGTGTTCGCGTTCTTCTTCATCTTCTGTTCGACTATACGCATCCGCCAAAACATCGGTTTTAAAAATTTGCACGTCCATACCAATAGGATAGGTGCGTTTATAAATATTGGAACAATAATCCACCTTTGTATCAAAATAATGCCGGATGACCTGTTCACAAATATCAGGATCAATCAACGGGCAGTCACTCGTCGTTTCAACAATTGTATCCACTTCGTATTCTTGTGCCGCCTCCAGCACGCGTGACATCACGTTATGCTCGCTACCTCGATAACATAAAATCCCCTGCTCTTTCGCAAAATCAACAAGAACATCGTCTGTCTCATTTACAGTCGTACAAAGAAGAATATCATCAACACTTGGAATATGACGTAATCGTTCCACCATATAAGCTAAAAGTGGACGCTCCAGAGCTGGTTTTAAAATTTTACCTGGCAAACGCGTCGATGTCATTCGCGCCTGTATCGTGGCAACAATATTAGGTTTTGTCATCAATCATACCCCAATCCAAAGCATCGCCACGTTTCAAGTCACGCAACGCCGTTTTCCCCAAAACATCGGTTATATATTTAGGTGCCAATCCATATCCGGGGCGGATCACACGTGTATTTTCAGGTGTCAGACGCGCCCCCTTGGCAACATCCTGTACAATATAAATGGACCGTCGAAAGGTCAGATTTGCTTCTTCTGAGGGTTTGCGATCATAACCAACCCCACCCAAGGCCTCATAAGCTATATGACATTGTTCAACCAATGTTTTAAGCTCATGCGGTTCTAAAGAAAAGGCGCTATCCGGCCCGCCATTAGCACGCGCCAATGTAAAATGTTTTTCAATAACGCAAGCCCCCAAGGCAACAGCAGCAACCGAAACAGCTGTTCCCAAAGTATGATCGGACAGGCCAACAGGCAGATTAAACCGTTTCCCCAGATCACACATTGTCTTCAAATTTGCTTCTGCCGCCGGTGCTGGATAAGCCGAAATGCAATGTAATAAAATCAGGGGGACAGGGTTTTCCTGTTGTAAAACACGAACTGAGTCGGAGATTTCTTCGAGATTTGCCATACCAGTTGACATAATCACAGGCTTGCCGGATTTCGCGATCACTCTCAACAACGCCCAATCCGCCATTTCAAAAGAAGCCACTTTATGAATTGGAGAGTGAAGCTGATCTAAAAAATGAACCGCCGTTTCATCAAATGGTGTTGAGAACACTGTTAGTCCGAGTTCTTTCCCCCGGTTAAACAAGGCCTCGTGCATCGCCCATGGTGTATGAGCTTCCTCATACAAATCATACAGCGTTCGACCATCCCACAGGCCACCCCGGATACAAAAATCTTCGCCGTTGTGGTCAATCGTCAATGTGTCTGGCGTATATGTTTGCAGTTTAACCGCATCGACACCAGCTTCGCTGGCTGCGTCCATCATCTCCAACGCGCAGGATAAATCAGAATTATGATTGCCTGACATCTCCGCAACGATATATGGCCTTTCACCCGGCCCAATCACACGTCCATTGATTTCAATTTTTTCCACCATATCGCGCACTTTCCTTTTTGCAGTTCTTAACTGTACGCAAAATCAACCTGTTAACCATTACATATCTCTAAAACCGTTGCAAAGATATATTAGGCCACAAGCTCAGATACAACAATTTTGCAGACATGGCGCAAACCATGCCCATCACATACAGAAGCGGCCTTTTCTGACATAAGGCGCAAAGCCTGAGGGTCTTTAAACAAGTTCAAAAGTCGCTGTGCCACCTTTTCCTCTTGCAAATGACTTAATTCACCCAAATTTAAAGCGGCACCGGCATCACCAAGGCTTTGGCAAATTTCAACTTGATTATCCGCAATGACCGCAATGGCAGACGGCACACCCAACACACAACGTTCCAACGCCGATGAGCCCGCTGCGCCCATTACAAAATCCGCCTCATAAAGCAAACGTTCCATATCTTGAACGTCACTTAAGAAAGAAACGTCCATATCCATTTTCTGGGCTTTGTCTTCCAAATCCATGCGATAAGGTGCTTGCCCACCTAACACGAGGCTAATGCGTCCTGAAAACTCCATACACCGTAATACATTCAGATAAACGCCACTCAGATTTACAGGGTCTGTTGCACCTGCAGATATTAAAACATGAGAGATAGGCGCTTCTTTTAAACGTCGATTTAATGATTTTTCACGCCATCTGGTAAACGGTTCACGCAGCAATGCCCATTTTGATCCACAAAAATAGCGCGCTGTTCGACACTGATTCAAGGCCTCATAGACCGCTGCATCACATCCAAATGTCTGATCCAGCAAATAATCACAATCATGCGATCGGTTATGTAAATCATCAAAAACAAAAATACGTCGGGCCCATTTTCGGGCCTCCGTCTCAAAATCCGCATCAAGGCCATAATGATCAACGATCAAAAGATCGCACGCATCGTCTAATTGTTCTACCATAAAATGCACTTCATCACGCACGGACCGGACCCGTTCAGGAAAGGTCACGATCTTGACGAAACCGGGCAAGAACGGCTTAATCACGTCCAATGCATCTTCATTGGTAAAAAGAACGGCCTCTATCAAACCTAACTCATTTGACAAACCGTTGAGAAGAGCGAAACACCGAACGGCATGCCCCCCTCCCAATTCAACCGAAGCATTAAATCGCAAAGCAACTTTACAATTAGGTTTTTTCACATTCACCTGCGAGTGCTCAAGTTCCCTCAATCAGCTTTAAAAATCCATCTTCACTTAACCACTCGTTATTGAGATTGGATGAATAGACAAAACCATCTTGAACTTTTGTTGCCTGTTGATAATGATCCTGGCAATTGCTTGATGAAAATTCAGGTAAAATAATATAACGATCTTCGAACTCGACCGTATGGCGCGCATCATCCGTCGTCACCATAACTTCATGCAATTTCTCACTCGCACGAATACCAATAATATGATGCTCCAAATTTGGGGCCAAGGCCTTCGCCATATTGACAATTTTCATACTGGGGATCTTAGGAACAAACAATTCCCCGCCGACCATCGTAATCAGGGATGACAGAACAAATTCAACACCTTGTTGAACCGTAATTAAAAAACGCGTCATTTCTTCGTGCGTAATAGGAAGCGATGTCGCCCCTTCCGCAATCATTTTTTTGAAAAAAGGAACAACCGAGCCTCGTGACCCTAACACATTCCCATAACGCACGACTGAAAATTGGGTCTGCCCCCCTGAAATATTATTTGCCGCGACAAAGATTTTATCGCTCGCCAATTTGGATGCCCCGTAAATATTGATGGGGTTTGCCGCCTTATCCGTCGACAAGGCCACAACTTTCTGCACGCCAGAACGGATCGCAGCCATCGAAATATTTTGTGCCCCGATGACATTGGTTTGAATACATTCAAAAGGATTGTATTCCGCCGCAACAATTTGTTTTAAAGCCGCTGCGTGAACCACATAATCGACCCCGCTGAAAGCGGTTTCCAAACGCGCCTGATCCCTGACATCACCCAAGAAATAACGCATGCACTTATAGCGTTCGCCTTGAAATATATTTTGCATTTCAAATTGTTTTAACTCGTCTCGGGAAAAAACAATCAAGCGTCGCGGGTTTGCATGTTCTGCAACATACCGAATAAAGGCCTGTCCAAACGTTCCTGTACCACCGGTAACCAGCAACGACTTCCCATTCAGAAAAGATAAGTCTAAGTCTGCGATCATTCTGTTCTCCTCACACTTCCGCTTTATGCGGCAAAAAGACTATACATCAAAACCTCACCCAACGGGACAGCCTGCGCCGATCTTTGCGGTGAAGTAATTTCCACTCCCCCCTTCTGGGAAAGTTCAAAATACGGATAGACAAAAGGCATTCCAACTTTGTAAGGCGTTGAAAAATAAAACCCGGGAATATGCGCCATACGTTCATTCAACTGCATCATTTGCTCCCCCATCTGAAGCAAATCAGCAAAATCCAACATTTGGGCAGGGAACCCATCAAATTCCGTTTGTGCAACAAATTCGCAATTTTTAGCATAAGCCTCCAACGTATGAACAGGCAAGCTATAGGTCACCCCTGAAGACATGGTAACCAACGCCTTGAACCTTGCCCCGTCCTCAACAGCTTGCACAATTTTCCCCACATCGCCTTTTTCTTTTGAATCCCAGACCTTACGATAATTTCCCTTTGCTTTAAAAGACATCCGGCTATAGGCATGCGCAGAATAGATCCGGCAAAAACAGTCTTCCAGACTGCTTGTACTCACGGTTCGAGAAAAATTCGTATAGCCATAAGACACACCAGTCTTGCCGGAAATCCGGTCATCAAGATCAGGATTAAACAATTCAATATGTCGATCAGGGCCGTGTACATGGCGAAAACGACCATAAAAAAAATCACCTCTTAAAACCAAGCTGGACAGGTGATAACTTTCCACATACTTCTTTTCGCCAAATCGGTTCTCAAGAACAACCCAAAGATCCGCCCCCTCGCGCAATTTGACTAACAGTTGATCTTCTTCATCAGGGCGACACATCAATGAGTACCTCTTATTCTCGGCAAAAAATACTATACCTCAAGACATCAGCCTCCAACCCCATTTTCAAACATTCGGGCATATAATATTCAACTAACTTTTCAGGCGTTACTTCAAAGTGTAACCCAAGGAATTGCACATCAACATTATACGTTGACGAAGAATAATAAATCTCTTCATCCTGATGTTCCAAGTTATTGGCATCCATGTCCCGGCCCACCCCCTGCAACCAATCAAAATTGACCATTGAATGCGCAAAACCATCAATCTCGGTATCGCCACGAAAACCTTTTTTATCGGCAAAAGCTTCCAGCGTATGTATCGGTAAAATGAAATAATTCCCGCTTTTCAGCTCCACTTTCAGTTTTAATTCTTTACCGGACCATACAGCATCGTACACCCGATCACAGCTACCCCCATCCTCACTGTTCCAAACTTCAACACTGGGGGAACTTGTAAAAAATTCTATACTATCATATGCATAGGCAGAATAAAGGCGAACAAAATTATCTTCGATACTGCTGGTTGAAACAACATTGGAAAAATTATTGTACCCATAAGAGACACCACAACGCCCCCGAATAGCCTGCTGCGAATGATAAATATGCGCATCGGCTCGATGGACATGGCGAAAACGTGCATAAAACAAATCACCCCGACCAAAAATAGAGGTCAACCGATAAGATTCTAAATATTTTTGTTCTCCAAAACGGTTCTTTAGTCGAACCCACAAGTCATCCCCGGCAAGAATTCGTTCGGTAATATTATCCGGGGAAGTTGCAATTAAAGGCATAATCTATTCCAGTCTCTTTTATTAAGTGATTTTACGAAATTATATCCGAAATTCACTTAAAATTGCGTTAACCTATTGAAGCATCTAAAATAGTAGTAAAGAATGCATTTTCATTTTTCCTTTTCATATGATTATGATAGTATCTGGGATGTGCGTAGTAGGCGCACGTTAATATCAACTCAGAAAGAGGAGCCAAGACAATGGCTGATATCGCTTTATCAACTGCAGTACGCTCGAACCTTCTTGCACTGCAAGGAACTTCTTCGTTCATTGACCGCACACAAGGCCGCCTGTCTACAGGTTTGGCCGTTGCGTCGCCTGTGGATGACGCCGTTAAGTTTTTCCAGGCCAAATCCCTAAGCAACCGTGCAGCCGACTTGCTGGAACGCAAATCTGCTGTCGATCAGGGTGTGAACGCATTGGATACAGCCCTTAAAGCTGCCGATGCGATCGAAGAATTGACCAAACAAATGAAAGGTGTGATCGACGCCGCCCGTTCTGCTGACAAAGTACAACGTGCAGCTTACACCACGCAGTTCAAAGACCTCGCTGAACAAATCCAAAACCTGGTTGGGGATGCGACGTATCAGGGTCTTAACCTGCTGAACTCCACAAGTTCTACTTTGTCTGTACGTTTCTCAGACAAAGCAAACTCCAAGTTGGATGTAAACGGGGTTGACTTTAACGTCTCTCAATACTACCGCAACTCCCAAGGTACAGCGATTGCACCAACAACCTACGCAGACGTATTGACGGCACTTGGCTTCACTGTGAAGCTGTCTGTCTTCTCTAACTCTATCGCGTCTGTACTTGCAACCTTTAACGCGCACGCCGATGCCGCAATTTCCGGTCTTGATGAGACCATCTCGAACTTGCGTTCTGAAGCTGCGAAGATTGCAGGTAACGTTGCTATTCTTCAAGTTCGCTCGAACTTTACAGAAGAATACGTTGGCGTTATGGAAGGTGGGGCAGGTCAATTGACGCTTGCCGATCTAAACGAGGAAGGCGCCAATTTGCTGGCACTTCAAACACGTCAGCAAATGGGTATCCAAGCCTTGTCTTTCGCCGGTCAATCAGAACAAGCCGTATTGGGCCTGTTCCGTTAATCGGTAAGACCAAAAGTAGTCGGGGCCTTTTGGGGCTCCGACTATTTCTCTAATTTTCGGAGCATGACATGCCACTAAAAATAAACCTGAAAAAGGATCAGAAAATCATCCTGAACGGTGCTGTTCTCAAAAACTCTTCAGCCCATGCCGTCACGCTCACTCTTCTTAATGACTCTCGCCTTTTGCAGGATAAAGACATTCTTTCTTACGAAGAGGCAAACACACCCGCCGCGCGTGTATATTATTCACTGCAATGCGCCTATCTCTTTGAAGACGAACGAACAGAACATTTAGAAAATTTTAAGGTATTTTCTGCAGACTACGTTCAAGCATTGCCGTCCAGCAAAGAAATTGTCGATGATCTTGCAGATAAAGTGAACAATGGTGAACTTTTTCGAGCGTTAAAACAAGCCCGTGATCTTATCATGCATGAAACCAAGGTATTGGAACATGTACAATCAACAAATTCAGAACTATCAAACGATCCCGAGTGAAGGTGACCCCCGTCGCTCAGAAGCTTGGGCCCTTTCTCAGGCCGCTTTAAGAATACGTCAGGCTATTGATAGCGAAGACGAAGAAGTCATTGCGAACGCTGTGCGTTTAAATTGGCGTCTATGGACGATCCTGCAAGCGGATATCATGGCCCCGGATTCACCTCTCCCGCTGGAGATCAAGAATAATATCCTTAGCTTATGTCAATTTGTGGACAAGCAAACCGTTGCGTATTTTGCGGCACCCGACATTGGTATGCTGGATGTTCTTATCAACATCAATCGTCAGCTTGCTGGTGGGCTATATGAAACACCGCCAGATACAAATGAAGAGGCATCAACCCATATGCAAAGTGACGTAGGCAACGCACCAGAAGACATTCAAGAGGCTCCGCCGCCGCCGTCATTCTCAGATATCAAAGCCTGATTTTTCAAAACTGATACATTTCATAATCATATTCTAAGGGTGCATTTCATGTCGGATATAGGTCTATCGGTCAAAGCCGAGCGTTGGCACGACGTTATCAAAGAAACGGACAAACTTTTTGCAGCAGATAAAGCTGATGCAACGATTTTGTTTTATCGTGCCCTTGCTGCTTATAAGTTGAACGATTTTAAATCTTCATACGATTATGCAGTCGCTGCTTTTGAAGCGGACCCGTCCATTAAAGAGTTAGCTCATTTCTTAGCCGCCTTATCCATCATGGTTGGAAAAATGCGTGAAAGCTATTTTTACGGTAAGGTCGCCTACACATGTACCCCGAACCCGGATATCGAGAAAAATTTACCTGATGACATTATTCCCGATTATACGGATACATTGGGAACCATCACGGAAACCCCATTAATTGCACGCGGCTTAGCCTCATTTAAAGAAAATGATATGGAAATGGCTGAGCATTGGTTTGGCCAACATATTCTATTTTACCCGAAAGACATTAACGGACAACATATTTTGGCTGATTGCCATATCAGTGAAGAACGTATCCTCGGTGCCTCTCAATCCTTGAAAGCTGCAATACATTCCAACCCCGATGATGCCTCCTTACATGCACGCTTAGGCGGGGTTCTCTGCCAATTAGGGGAATTTGATGCCGGTCGCGGCTGCTTAGCCCACAGCCTGTATCTTGACCCCTCCAATACATTTGCAGCACTACAGCAACTGATTGCCTTTCTACATGACATCGGAAGCAGTAAAGAAGATTACATACAAGCGGCAAAAAGCTGGGCACATAAATTCTCTATTTCTGATTTATCCGGCGGCTGCCCATCGGCACAAGATCACGCAAAATTAACAGTTGGCTGGATTTTAAGCGGCAGTGACAAACTCAGATTTGCACCGGCGCTTGCACAAACATTGGCAAAACGAAATAAAGAGCGCTTCACCTTTATCGGATTTGGTGATGGTGACTTATTAGATGATGTCAACTCGGTCTATCGTAAATCTTTTGATGATTGGCGAACCATTAACTTTGATGATCCCTATACCTTATCCGATAGCCTACAGGCCTTTGGCGTCGATATTATCATAAATTGCAGTGGTTTACGTGCCAGCGAGCTTTTACATATTTTCGGTTCACGGATTGCCCCGGTTCAAATGACCTTGGGGACAGCTCCTCTGGCTGGATATAAGCACCTTGATTACCAAATCACCAACAGTGCAATCATTACCGAAGACCAAAAGCTCACCCTTCCCTCTGGTGCAACATTCCTCATTACCGAACGCGGTGAGGACTTAAACGTTTATGGCCTACCGGTTAAAACAGATGGTACATTCACATTTGGTAGTGATGCGACATTTGCGGATTTAACCCCTAAAACAGTGGAACTATGGGCACGTATTTTAAAACGTACGCCAAACAGCAAGCTAATCTTGCGCAATCACGATTTTGAAGTTCCCAGCAACACCGAACGCCTGATTAATATTTTCGGTTTTTACGGTTTATCACACCGCATAGATATTCTTGCGACAGCGACATCACGCGAATTCCTAGAGCAAGTCGACACTTATTTACTCCCCTTGCGAAATGCCAATAGCGCAATGATCGGTGATGTTCTCTCAGCTGGTGTGCCAATGGTGGCACATAGCCAACATGACGAGATTCACGGATATGCACGCGATTTGATTCAAAACAGCCAATATTGCAATCAAATTTTAATGCCGGATGACGCAACATATGTAGAAAAAGCAGTTTCCTGGGTGAAATCAGAAGAGCGCACCGACCAACTTCGCATGGAAATTGCCCGTGATTTCATAACAGGCCCTCAATTCAATCCAGCACAACGCATTGAAGAATTAGAACAATGTCTGGAAGACCTTTGGAGTAAGGCATGCGCACATGAGTAACCCTTCCACGCATCCAGACGCAGCACAACTCTTTGAAAAAAATATTACATTTTTTGAGAAAAAGCACCCTAACATTGCCCAAAGAATATCCGCGAACCCCGTATCAAATTCCACAATCGTTTTCGATGATTGTGGAAAACCGATCAATATTTCACTCGGGCAAGTCAATCTTTACGGCAAAGACAGTAAAGAATATGTAGATTTTCAAATTCAAAACTTTCACGAACATCCCACGCGCCTTGCTTATCCAAACCCAAATCATTGCAATATCAACCATACCTCTTTTGGCCTTTTTCGTCTCATGCAGGATTATATCCTGCAACATGATGACCGAAACGAATGGCTAGATAACTTACAGGTTGTCGATATTGGATATTTTTTCTGTTTTGGTCTTGGCCTCGGCGATCACATTGAGAAATTATTAGACGAATATAAAACAAATTCCTTCATAATTACCGAACCCGTATGGGATTTCTTTGTTCATTCACTTTATAATCTGGACTGGGCAAAAATCAGCAAGAAAGCAGAAGAACAAGAAACAAACCTCATCTTTTGCTTAGGGGAAACAGTCGAAGCCACTGTGCTTCAGATTGAAAAAATCATTAGTGCCTATGGGATCACCTTCTTGGAAGGCAGCTTTTTTTATATTCATTACCCTTCGTGGGAAAATGAAAAAGCGCTTGATCGATTAAAAGGCAGAATGGACTCTTTCTCTATCTCTTCCGGCTTTTTTGAAGATGAAATTGATATGTGTTCCAACACCTACGCCAATATGCGTAGAGAACGTTTCACATATATAAAAGCCCAACGGGTCCTTCACCAAGACACGCCAGCCTTTATTGTTGCCTCTGGACCATCACTTGAACGCAATATCGAGCATATTAAAAAATGGCGTGATCACGTCGTTTTATTTTCCGCCGGATCCACACTAAAAATTTTATTACAAAACGGAATTCGTCCGGATATTCATATTGAAAATGAAAACGTCCCTCAGGTATTCGCAATCCTAAAAGGGTTGAACGAACAATATGGCTTGCAAGGAATTACTCTTTGCGCATCCACCACAATTTACCCCGGTGTCGCCAGTTTCTTTGATGATGTCTGGTTTTATTCTCGACCAGGGTTAAGTTCGACATCTATTTTTGCGTCAGCAGATGATGCCTTACATGACACGGGACCGCTCGTTGCCAATTCAGCCTCTGCTATCGCTGTTGCTTGCGGTTTTCGTAACATCTATCTATTCGGTGTGGATTGCGGAAAACTACCAGGGAAAGCAACACATCATAAAGATACGGTATATAACGAGGATGAAGCCCTCCTCGGAATGTCAGCTACAGAATTTGAAGACATGTTCAGTCGACGTGTGCCAGGCAACTTTGGCGGTGAAGTTTTAACCAGCCGTTTCCACGACATGTCGCGACTTGCCTTCAATTCCTTAAGTGCCCGAACCAAAATGCAAATTTACAATTGCAGTTATGGCGCCGCTTTAGATGGCATCCCTCCTTTATCTTCGGCACGCATTTCACTGACGAATACACCGGGCCAACAAAAACAGGTTTTGGAACGTATTCAAAATCAGTTCATCACCTACGAGCCCAAAACTTTTATTACCGCAGATCGCATTGAAAGAATGGTGGATGATCTTGATGCCTTCAAGGAAAGCATGCACACGGCCTTAGAGGAACTCATTGAAACGACGGATAATTTCACCAGTATCGACAGCGCTTTAGACACATACTGGAAAGACCATTTGAAAGAGCTTCGTGGCTATATGACCATGACCGCTGGAACTTATTCAACAATGGTTCGTTTGGCCTCGTTTCTAGGTAGTCGTATTAAAAAAGAAGATGTCCGCAAGGCCTTTATCAAACATACGATGTACAAATTTTTGGAAATTTGTGACTGGATGGCAGATCGGACTCAAGACATTTTCGTTCAAATGAAAGAAGATCACGCAACTATTGCCTCTGTTGCCCCATATGAAGGCGGTTTTGACAAAGTTCAGGACGTTTCTCTGGACGCAGATTTACAAGCTGAAGTCGAAGCCTATCTTGAAGAAATATAGGGGAGTTCCGGTAATTTGCAAGATCAACCAAAGGCCGAACTTCTCCCATATACCAACGAAAATGTCTACGAGCTGTTATGGCGTTTTCGTGAGGATATTTTTACAAAAATTATAGAGAGTTCACCTCAGAATATATTCGAAGTCTTTGCACAATTTGATAACTTTCAACAAGAGTATGAGCTTGCTGTACCCACTGTACTGTATGAAAAAAAACAGTATTTACGTGGTGATATCAAGGTTAAAAGAAATCCTGAGTATGTCCCTTCAGAACTGAAGTTTCAAATTGATACCCGCCTCGCCGTTTTGAAAATGCTTTGTGACGATACCATTGACTGTGTCGTTGAACTTGGTTGTGGCTATGGCCGTCGTATCCTTGAACTTATGGTTATCCTTCAACAGCCCCAAATTGCCTATATTGCGGCTGAATATACCAAATCAGGGCGCCGTATCACAGAAAAACTCGCACAATCTTTCTTTTCACAAACTGATATTACGGTTCCATTTGTTGACCATAACCAGGCACTTTTTCCATTTATGCCACAGGATAGAAATGTACTTGTGTATACGTGCCATTCGCTTGAACAAATACATGAACTTCCTCAAGACTATTTTGTAAAACTAGCCCAAAGCACGCCTCATATCAAAGGTGTGCATATAGAACCCTGTGGATTTCAATTTATCTCTCCTGCTGAACGCAGCCTTGAACAGATCAAACATCACGCCTTCATGTCACACCAGAATTATAATTTAAATATGGTCGATGCCCTGGAATATGCTCAAAAACAGGGTGTGATAAAAATTGAACATACCGAAATCGACTTTTCTCATGAACAACCAGAAAACCCATCTTCATGGGTTTACTGGACAAAGTGTTGATATAGAGGCCTTCATGGACTTATTGTATAGTGTTGATGTCGAACTCCCGGAACTGCTGGAAGACACAAACGAAAACACATATGAAATATGGTGGGCCGTCCGTGAAGGGCTGTTCACAGAGATACTGGCTCACAATCCCCAATCAATTTTTGAAGCTTTTGCTCAATTTGATAGTTTTGAAAAAAAACACACACTATCGGCAGAAAAAATCCTCACCACAAAAGAGGGAGAGGAAAGCGAAAAATGGTACTTAACGGGAAAAGTAAATGTACTTGCCAATCCACAAATTCCAGACGAACCCCTGACATATAATTTAGATACCCGTCTTGCTGCCGTAAAGATGTTCTGTAATCCAGAAATCGAAACGGTTATAGAGCTCGGCTGTGGGTATGGTCGACGATTAATTGAACTTTTTGTCATTCTTCAGCGCCCGGATATTCACTTTATTGGCACAGAATATACATCATCCGGCCGACGTATTTTCAATATGCTCAGTAAACATTTTTTTCCCACACTCCATTTTTCAGATGATTTTGTAGATCACAAACTATGTAACTTCCCCTTTATCAACCCTGATAAAAATACATTGGTTTTCAGCTGTCACTCATTGGAGCAAGTTGCACAACTCCCTCTCGATTATTTTGTTAAACTTGCTCAATCCTGTAGATCAATTTCTGGGATTCATATTGAACCTTTCGGCTTTCAGGCTGTCGCAGAATCTCAAAAGACCAATGATCAAAAGGCACACGAGCGCGAAACAACTGAAAAAGGGTATAATACAAATATGATAGAGTGCCTTAAGTATGCAGAAAAACTCGGCGTTCTGGAAATAATTCATACCGAAGTTGATTTTAATGAAGAGCAGAAAAATAATCCTTCTTCCTGGGTTGCTTGGAAGAAAAAATAAAGCATCTCCCCTCTGACCGGGAATTTTTTACCTAGGCGTCTCGTTTATCGGCAAATTCAGCACCTAGATCAGCTGTAAAACACATTATCTGCCTTTCCAAAATAAAATATATTAAGCATTTTCAATATCTTATAAAAAATAAAGCTATCTGGCACACCCCTTGCATTTAATCCGTCGATGAACCGGAACTTGCGAGGACGCGATCATGGATAATATAGCGGTTAACGCGAAAAATAATGGAACTGTTGCCCCTGTGACAGCTCCTTTGGCACAAACGACAAAGACAAAAGGCACAAACACTGCAGGCTTTGCCGATTTGCTCGCTTTTTCCAGCAGCAATATGAGCACGTCCTTAAGCATGTCAGCTTCCAAGTCATCCAACGAGCCTGCCTATGATGCGCGTGCAGATAAAGGCTATGATGAGTCTTACGACGATAAGGCATCCAAAACAGTCGACGCACGCAACGATGATGATGTCGCAAGTGATCGTACAGATAAGTCGGACAACACCCGCACAGAAGATCGCCCGGATGATCGTACAGACGATACACGTCGCGATGCCAGCGATGATAACCGTGAACGTTCAGAACGTGACGATGCCCCGCAGAAAGACGCGGACGCAGGCGACAAGCCGAAAGCAGATAAGAACGAACAAAAAGAAACAGCTGAGGCCAACGGCAATAGCTCAAACGATACGACAAAAACGAGTGAAGCCGGATCCAACACCGAAAATCAAGGTAACGACCTTGCCGATGCTGCCGCCAATGCAAATCTGGGACAAGCCGCTGCAGCCACCGCACAAGGTGCAACAGACCCATCGCTGGTTGCTGCCGTTGCATCAACGCAGCAAGCCAACACCCAAGGCAACACAGCAAAAACCGGCACTCAAACAACCGATCCTTTAGCGGTGGATGCAAACGCAAAAAATACAACAACACAAACAACGACCACACAGAGCACCGCCCAACAAGGACAGGCCGGTCAACACGGTAATGCACAAAATCAATCTCAACAGCAAACCCAGGTCAATAAAGGCGAGCAAAAAGAGATTAATCCGCAGCAAGCCACACAACAGCAAAGCACCGCACAACAGCAAGCTGCAGATTTGTCCAAAAAAATGGGGCAAAATCAACAGGCAAATGTTC
The DNA here is from genome assembly GCF_050058155.1 of Terasakiella sp. 4MB5A. Classification (GTDB taxonomy): domain Bacteria; phylum Pseudomonadota; class Alphaproteobacteria; order Rhodospirillales; family Terasakiellaceae; genus Terasakiella; species Terasakiella halodenitrificans. The sequence continues at coordinate 3,071,997 of NZ_CP188815.1, forward strand.
AGGTCAACGTCACAGAAGCAGCCGCAACGACAACGTCTCAAACATCGACTTCGTTATCCAATACATCCAGCGTTGCCGCCAACACCAATCAGGCCGGTGTATCAACTCAAAATGGACAGCAACATAATAATACGCAGTCTAATCTGGGGCAAAATGCACAAGCAGGTCTTGCCAATGCACAAGTGCAAAACAATCAAAATAATTCTGCACAAAACACCCAAAACCAGAACTTCGCCAACATGGTGAACGAAGCAAAGGGTGCACAAGTCGCGGCAAAGGGAACAGGCGCACAAGTGGCCCAAACAACGGTTGGCGCGGAAACAACGCAAACCGCAACGACCACACAGGCCCAAGCCAGTAACCAGACCCAACAGACGGAACAAGCCAAAGCAACACACGAAGCCAAACAGCATGTTCACACAACGGCAAAACCTGAACAGATCAATGTTGAGATTGCCAAGGCCGCAAAGGCTGGTGCTGATCGCATCAACATCCAACTCAAACCGTTGGAATTGGGGCGTATCGAAGTTCAACTGGACATGACTGGAGCAAAGGTCACCGCAACAGTAACAGCAGATCGCCCCGAAACGCTGGAGATGTTGAAACAAGATGCAAAAGCATTGGAAAAATCCATGCGTGAAGCAGGTTTGGACATGGGCGACATGAATTTTAATTTACGCCAACAAAATAACGAAGGCCAACAAAGAGCACAAGGCAATGGGTCCGGCAATCTTGGTAACGATACATTAAATGACGCACCTGTGCGCGGTGAAGATATCACAACCGCCGAACAGGAAGCACTGGAACGTCGCGCCCAATTACGCGCTGCCTATGGCGGCGTGGATCTAAGCGCTTAAGGACGAAAGAAGAAAGGTTGAACGATGGCTGACTCAATTTCTGGATTAGGCGCTGCTGCAGTTGCCGGCCAATCACGAGCCGAAACGGACCGTCAAAAACTCGCCGATGACCTCGACGATTTCATGACGCTTCTGACCACTCAGTTGCAACACCAAGACCCGTTGGACCCTATGGATGCCAACGAGTTTACAACTCAATTGGTGCAGTTTGCCAGCGTGGAACAGCAAATTTCACAAAACGCCAACCTTGAAACTCTTATTAAAGCACAAGAAACCTCGCAGTTGTCCTCTGTCGCCAGTTATGTTGGACGGATGGCAGAAGTCAAAACCAATCAGGTTCAGATTTACAACGGTGAAGCTGAATTCAACTATGTTCTTCATAAAGATTCTGTCGGCACTCTCATTAATATTCAGGATGATAACGGGCGTACGGTCTTCTCCGGTGAAGGTAATCTGGCCGCTGGTAAGCATGGTGTCCTTTGGGATGGTACGGACCTGAGCGGCAACAAACTGCCGGATGGTCTCTATAAACTGACCGTGACCGCACTGGATGCAGATGGTGCACCGGTTGATGTCACCACCACAGCGGTTGGTAAGATCACAGGTGTCTCTTATGCCGGTGACGAGCCTGAGTTAATCATGACGAACCAAGCCGTCAAGTTGGCCAATGTCATCTCGTTGAAAGAAGAAGCTGTTGAATTGTCAGAAGTTGACTCAATCGCTGCCGCACAACTGAAAGCCAAAGCATCCTCACAAGACGCAACGGCCAGTGCTGAATCGGCCAAAGCTTCCCACGAAGCAGCCGCTGCAATCGCAGAAGCAAACCCTGTGACAGAGATCGAAGCACAAGCAATTAAAGCGGAAGAAGCAGCCAAGTTAGCCACAGAAGCACAAACTGAAGCAAACGAAGCTTATCAAACCGCCCAAAATGCAACCAGCTCTGCCCTAGCGGCTGAAGCGGCACAAACAGCAATTACCGCTGCCGCCAAAGCCTCTAAGGCAGCGTCCGAAGCCTCTCAAGCCTATGCAAAAGCCAAGGCACTTGCCGAAGCCGCCACATAGACTGAACAAATGATAAAAACGAAGCACAAGCTTCAACAAATAGAGAACCAGTGACCTAGAACGGGTGACTTAAACGATAAGCAAGAATGCTAAAAAAACATTCTTAATGGAGATAAAAGATGAGCTTATACGGCGCACTTTTTTCCGGTGTATCAGGCCTTCAAGCACAATCCAGTGCGATGGGTGCCATTGCTGATAACGTGACAAACGTCAACACGGTCGGCTATAAATCGACACAGGTCAATTTTCAGACACTGGTGACCAAACAAGCCTCCCTGACTAAATATTCCGCAGGTGGCGTTCAATCAAAACCTCGCCAAGGCGTTGATGTGCAGGGACTTTTGCAATCCACAACATCTGCAACCGATATTTCTATTTCAGGCGGCGGCTTCTTTATTGTGAACGAGTCCGGCAGCCCGTCCACAGGTGATATCTATGCTTATTCCCGTGCGGGTTCTTTCCGTGTGGATAAAGAAGGCAACCTGCAAAATACATCTGGTTATTACCTGCAAGGCTGGCCGCTACAAACATGGGATGGCTCGACACAAGCCGTTCAGAAAAACGTTGGTGGCAGCACCTATATGAAATCCTACCAAAACTCATCCGGTGACACGGTTTATATTAACGATAACATCGTTGATAACACAAACCTGCGTCCGCTTAACTTAAAAACCATTGGCGGGACGGCTGTTGCAACCACAACCATTTCAATGGGGGCAAACCTGCCTTCTTCTGCTGCCGTCGGCACTTCACACAAAACAGACGTATTGATTTACGACTCATTGGGTGCCCCGCACAATATCAACCATACTTGGAGCAAACGCGCCTCCAACTCATGGGATTTGTCGGTTATTCCCCCCAAAGGGGCTGCAACAATGGTTGTGGAAGATCAAACCACGACACGCAATAACTATATGTCCCTTGGTCGTCTGGATTTCCAAAGTGTCCCGGATGTCGGGACAACGATGGATATGACAGTTGACGGTACGGTTTATCGTATCGCGTTTGGTGCTGCCGATGTGGACTCTATTCACCAGAACACCATTACAGTTGGTGCGCAACCTGCAGATGGGGAAACCTATCAAATTGATATCGGTGGTACCGTTACCACGTTTGAATTTGATAGCAACAACACCCTGACAGACCCGACACGCACACGCGTTGTCATCGGCCCGGACACCACCACCACCGCCAGTAACCTTGCAAATGCTATCGAAGCCGCAATGGATACAACAGGTGGAACGGCGAACTGGACCTCGCAGGCCGGTAACGTGATTACTTTTGAACAAACAAACAATGTCGCTGTTTCATTTACCGACGGAACAGGCGGTGATGTCACCTTTGCTGCCGGCGCTGCAATCGCAACCACAGCCCGCGCTGGCTTAACCCCTGTCAACGCACAGGAAATGTCCATTAACGTCAACAACCGATCCCTGTCACAGATCATGGATGAAGTTGCCAACCGCGTTCAAAAAATTCTGCAATACGAATATGGCGGCACACCAAAATCACCGCCGCAACTGTGGGCAGAACGTATTGGCGGTGACACGGGCGTTTTCTTCCATAACGGATCAACAGCCAACGACATCACAATTGATGCCTCGCGTTTGACGGCAGGCGGTGTCACAGCCGTCACCCAGAACACAGCCTTTACCGTTGAACGTTTGGACTCATCGGTCGCATGGACCGGTGCAAGTAATTATACCGTTGAATTCAACGGTGATGGTACACCGAACAAGTTCTTCGGCACAGATGAAGCCACCGCATCTGACCCCCGTATCCAGTATAAAATTGATTGGGCAAACGGGGCGGAAGATATGGATGGTACAGAAGGTCCCGCCCTGTCTGTTGCCCTTGGTAACTACAACGTGGCCGATGGTTTAACACAGTTTGGCGACACCTATCAAATCAACTACATTTCCCAAAACGGTGCCTCATTCGGTAACTTTGCCGGGGTGACAATCGGTGAAGATGGCGTTGTGACAGCCTTGTTTGATAACGGTGTAACACGTCCGGTCTTTATGATCCCGGTTGCCACAATGGTGAACCCGAACGGCATGGACAGTCTGTCCGGTAACGTCTGGATCGAAACGGATTTCTCCGGTCAACCGACCGTACGTGAAGCCGGTTCTGCCGGGTCCGGGTCCGTACAACAATCTTCATTGGAAGCTTCCACCGTTGATTTGGGGGAAGAATTCACCTCCATGATCACAACCCAGCGCGCCTATAGTGCTGCGGCCAAGATCATTTCCACATCGGACGAGATGTTGGAAGAACTGTTGAGAGTGAAACGTTAAGCCCGTCTCATTCTTGACAATCTCCGATTTTTATCGGTTCTCTTTAAGACTTGGCCCCGGTGTTTTTACGCCGGGGCATTTTTCTTTTACAGAGGCAAAAAAACACTAGAATCATTGAGCTTTTAAGGCCATTTTAGAGAAGCTGAGTCGGTTAAAGAATCCAATGGGCAAAATTTGCCGGGTTATTAACCTCTTGTTTAGGGTAATCGCGTTAAATTCTATTGTGTAGCATCATACGCGGGTCGTACCTGCGGACTATATGAGAGACTTAAAACAGGTACATCGGAAGGAACGCATCAAGTGAGCGGTTTTGTAGACACATTAAAAAATCTCGGACCACAGCGACTGGCTGTCGTCGGTGGTGTCATATTGGCTCTGGTTGCCTTTTTCATTTATTTGATGACCCGTTTGGGTACACCGCAAATGGAATTGCTTTATTCCAACCTGAATACAGATGACTCACAACAAATTGTCGCGATCCTGGCACGCGAACAAGTTCCTTACGACGTCGCGAAAGAAGGAGCAGAAATTTTTGTATCCTCCGACAAAGTCGGTCCCATGCGTCTTAAAATCGCTGAAAACGGCCTCCCCACTGGTGGGTCTGTCGGATATGAAGTTTTTGACGGTGCAGACACTGTCGGCTCTACTAACTTTCAACAGAATGTCAATTTGGTCCGCGCATTGGAAGGCGAACTTGCCCGAACCATCCGTTCCATCAATAATGTAAAAGCCGCCCGTGTCCATTTGGTATTGCCGCGTCGTGAATTATTTTCGCGCGAACGCCAGCAGCCCAGCGCTTCTGTCATTTTAAAGATGATCAATGCCGAACGATTAAGCAAAGAGCAAATCACCGCCGTTCAACATTTGGTCGCTTCTGCCGTACCAGATCTGAAACCCGAACGGATTTCTATTGTCGATGACAAGGGCACACTTCTCGCCCGTGGGTTCGACCAACCCGGCAATGCCGACAAAGCGCAAGAAATTGAAAACCAGCGCCTGCAAAAACAAGAAGCTATTGCGCGCCGCATTGAAGGGTTACTGGAACGCACCGTCGGTTTTGGTAAAGTCCGTGCCGAAGTTTATGCAGATATGGATTTTTCCCGCGAAACCTCTGTCGAAGAAGAATACAATCCCGAAGGTCAGGTGGTACGATCCAGTTCCACTATGGAAGAAAACGAACAGAGTAACGAAAGCGAAAACGATATGTCTGTGACAGTTGGCAACAACCTGCCAGATGCACAAGACAATGGCGGCGGCACGTCTGCCGGTTCCAGCGCCAGCCGCACACAGGAAACCGTTAACTACGAAATTTCCAAAAAAATCATTAACCGCGTGCGCGAAACCGCTGTGGTCAATCGCTTGTCTGTTGCTGTTTTGATCGATGGTGTTTACACCCCGGCAGAAGACGGAAGTGTTACGTATGAGCCGCGCAGCCAAGAAGAAATGGATCAAATTTCAACTTTGGTAAAAAGCGCGATTGGCTTTACACAGGATCGCGATCAGGTTGATGTCATCAACATGCGCTTTGCCGCTGTTGAAGACATTGATGATGCACCTGAAATTGTCTTCTGGATTTTCACCAAAGAAGAACTCATGCACTACGCCGAAATGGTTGTCCTTGGCCTTGTTGCCCTGCTGGTCATCCTTTTGGTAGTTCGCCCGCTTATCAAACGTGTCTTCGAACAACAAGCAGCAGCCGAAGCCGCTGCCTTGGCAGAAGCCGAACAAGAAGCGTTGGCTGGTCCGGGTGGTGTCCCTGTCCCATCAGATACCGTAGCTGAAGAAGACGACAGTTTCGAAGAGCTTATCGATATCGACCGCGTAGAAGGTCGTGTAAAAGCGTCCTCCGTCAAGAAAGTCGGCGAAATCGTCGAAAAACACCCGGAGGAAGCACTCGCCATTATTCGCAACTGGATGTATCAGGAAGGTTAAGGGTAGGATACAATGGCACGCGTAAAAGACGATTACCGCAGTTTAACAGGTCAAGAAAAAGCCGCCATTTTCATGTTGTCGCTGGGAGATGAACATTCCGGTCGACTGTTTGAAATGATGGATGATGAAGAAATCCGTGAGCTTTCTCAGATCATGGCCTCGCTGGGTTCCGTCAGTTCCACTGTTATTGAACGTCTGTTCGTCGAATTTGCCGATCAACTGTCTTCTGCCGGTTCTCTTGTCGGTACGTTCGACAGTACGGAACGCTTGCTGAAAAACGCCCTGCCCAAAGACCGTGTTTCCGCCATTATGGAAGAAATTCGCGGCCCAGCCGGCCGGACCATGTGGGACAAACTCGGCAACGTTCATGAAGCCGTCCTTGCTAATTATTTCAAAAACGAATACCCGCAAACAGTTGCTGTTGTTCTCTCAAAAATCAAACCGGACCACGCCGCACGCGTTCTTTCCTTATTGCCTGAAAACTACGCCATGGAAGTTATCATGCGCCTGCTGCGCATGGAGGCTGTCCAGAAAGAAGTCTTGGACGGGGTGGAAAAAACCCTGCGTTCAGAATTTATGTCCAACCTGGCACGCACCCAACGTCGTGACAGCCACGAATTAATGGCTGATATCTTCAACAACCTGGACCGCAACACGGAAAACCGCTTTATTACCGCCTTGGAAGAACGCAACCGCGAGTCTGCCGAACGCATCAAAGCCCTTATGTTCACCTTTGACGATCTCGTACGTGTGGATCAATCCGGTATTCAAATTCTGCTGCGTCAGGCCGAAAAAGACAAACTGGCCATGGCCTTGAAGGGCGGGTCCGAAGAGGTCAAGGAACTCTTCTTCAAGAATATGTCCGAACGGGCCGCCAAGATGATGCGCGAAGATATGGAGGCAATGGGACCCGTTCGCCTACGCGATGTGGACGAAGCACAAGCCGAAATCGTTGTCGTCGCCAAACAATTGGCGGATGCCGGCGAAATCAATATTTCTCAACCGGGCGAAGAAGACGAACTCGTCTTCTAATTGGAGTATGTGTGACTTATGAGCACCGTCAAAAGATACATGTTCGAAAACCGAAATTTCGACCCGGATTACGACCCGGAAGCTGATCACAGCTACGCCTTTGACGAAGACGATGAAAGGCCCCGCCCTCAGCGCGAGCGCGAACTGGACGAAGATGAAGACGACGAAGAGGTTGAGGCTCCCCCCCCACCGACCTTCAGCGAAGAAGAAGTTTTAGCCGCCCAACAAACTGCATTTGATGAAGGCAAAGCCGCCGGTCTGGAAGAAGCAAACGCCCAATTCGAACGCATGATAGCAACCGCACTGACCCAAATTTCACAAACAATCCCTGCCGTTTTCGCAGCTCATAGCAAGAGTCAGGAAGATCACGAAGCCCACGCTTTATCCGTTGCCAATGCGGTTACGAAAAAGATCATTCCCGCCTATGCAGAAAAACATGGATTGGACGAAATTCTCAACGTGGTTTCCAAATGTCTGGAACCTTTACGTGCTGAACCGCGTATCATTGTTAAGGTGCATGAATCATTGCGCGAAGACCTGCATGAAAAACTGGTTAAAATCGCCGACGAGCTGGGCTTTGACGGACGGATTGTCACGATGGCACATGACAATATCCTGCCCGGTGATTGCCGCATTGAATGGTCTGAAGGCGGCGCAGAGCGTAACATCGAAAATATGTGGCAACTAATTGACGAAATTGTAGAACGAAACTTGACGCAAGGCACCAATCAAGGCGAAACTCATAATCAGGCGGACGCACCCTTGTCGAACGCACAAGATGCATCGGCCGAAAACCGGTCTGATCAAGAACACGCCGGAATAGAGGAGACATCATTAGATGGCTGACGAAGACAACAACTTGGAACTCAACAATCTGGACAATATGGAAGGCCCAATGGCCCCAGAAAGCCAGATGGGACACTCCGGCCCCAGCATGGGCGCACCGGTTCAGGACTTACCGACCAGTGCCCGCGAGCTGGAAGCTGTTTATGATATCCCGGTCCGTGTCTCTGCCGTTCTCGGTAAAGCCACAATGCCAGTGAGCGACCTTTTAAAACTGGGACGTGGCGCCGTCGTCGAACTTGACCGCAAGGTCGGTGAGGCGATTGACATCTATGTCAACAACCGACTTGTCGCCCGTGGCGAGGTCGTCGTGGTTGAAGAGCGCCTCGGCGTTACCATGACAGAGATCATCAAGTCGGATCGGAGCTGAGTAACAGAAACATGAACGAAGGCGAAGGTATCGGCGGCGGCAAAGCCTCTTTAGATAGCGCAACCATCATTGGTCTGATTGTGGCCTTTGCCTTGGTTGGCGCAGCTATTGTCTTGGGTGGATCACCGGAATCCTTTTTCAACCCCCCTTCCATTTTGATTGTCATTGGGGGAACCATTGGGATTACCACGGTCTGTTTTTCTCTCGGCGAAATGTTACGTGCCGGTCAATTGATCTTCAAAACAGTCCTGTATAAAAATCAAAACGCCAGCACAGTGGCCATTCAAACCATACGCATTGCCGAAATTGCCCGCAAACAAGGCGTTTTACAACTGCAGGGTGTTCTCGACGATATCCGGCGTGAAGCTTTTTTTCACAAGGGATTGTCTTTGGTTGTAGATGGCACCCCGGCAGACGAAGTCGAAAATATGATGATCGGTGAATTGGAAGCCATGGCCGGGCGTCATCATAAAGGAGCCAACATTTTACGCAAGGCTGCCGAATTCGCGCCCGCAATGGGATTGATCGGGACTTTGATCGGTCTGGTGCAAATGCTCGGCAACCTCGATGACCCCAGCACCATTGGTCCGTCTATGGCGGTTGCTTTGCTGACAACCTTCTATGGTGCGGTCTTGTCAAACATGGTACTTATGCCGCTGGCGGCAAAACTGGAGCGAAATTCCGACGATGAATTGCTGATAAACCAGCTCTATATTCTCGCGACAGCATCCATCGGACGTCAGGAAAACCCACGCCGTCTGGAGATGATGCTCAACAGTATTCTGCCACCGAACCGTCGCGTTCAATATTTCGATTAACGCAGATATTAAAGAGGCCTAAACCAGATGAAGATTTTGATTGTCGGCACATTGAATGGACAAGTCGGCGCTGCCAGCCAAATCGCGGTGAAGCGCGGCGCAAAAGTCATTCACACCGATAACATCAACGAAGGTTTGGACACCTTGCGCCAAGGCAAGGGGATCGACCTTGTGCTAGTGGATATCCAGCTTGATATTGAAACATTCATCAGCAACCTGAATGCTGAACGTATCAACACACCCGTGGTTGCCTGCGGTGTCGCCACAGATGCAAAAGCCGCCGTGCGCGCCATTCGCGCAGGCGCACAGGAATACTTGCCTTTACCCCCGGATGCGGAATTGATCGGCGCCGTCTTAAGTGCTGTGGCAGAAGAAAGCCACGCCATGATCTATCACGACCCGATCATGGATGATGTGGTACGCCTTGCCAAACAAATCGCGCCCTCAGATGCCAGTGTCCTGATCACAGGTCATTCCGGTACGGGTAAAGAGATTATGGCCCGTTTCATCCATCGCAATTCACGGCGCAAGGATGGCCCCTTTATTGCTGTCAACTGTGCGGCTATCCCGGAGAACCTTTTGGAATCCGAATTATTTGGTCATGAAAAGGGTGCCTTCACAGGTGCAGTGGCGCGCCGGATCGGCAAATTTGAAGAAGCCAACAACGGCACCATCCTGCTGGACGAGATTTCTGAAATGGATCCCCGCCTTCAGGCCAAATTGCTGCGGATTTTGCAGGAACGTGAAATTGATCGTGTCGGGGGTAAAAAACCTGTTCCCGTCAATGTCCGTGTTTTGGCAACATCCAACCGCAATATGGAACAATCCGTTGCTAAAGGTGAATTCCGCGAAGATTTATATTTCCGCCTGAATGTCGTAAACCTGCAATTACCATCTTTGAAAGACCGTCCCAAAGATGTGCAAATTCTTGCCGATCACTTTATTAAAAAATACGCAAAAGCCAATGACATGGCAGAACGTCCCTTAACGACCGGGGGCCTGAACAAGTTGTTGCGCCACAGTTGGCCCGGTAACGTGCGCGAATTGGAAAACACCATGCACCGCGCCGTTCTAATTGCCGGTCCCACTGAAATCGGTGAAGAAGCCATTATGTTAAGCGGCAGTCCCAGCGCACAATCCGGCCCCCATACGGGCCAAGCAACTGGTAATCCTGGCGATTTTGTCGGTCAAACTGTTGCCGATATGGAACGTAAACTGATTATTGCCACATTAGATCATTGCCTTGGCAACCGGACACACGCAGCCAATGTTTTGGGTATTTCCATCCGCACATTGCGCAACAAGCTAAAGCTATACGGGGATGAAGGTTTCGACGTTCCCGCAGCCGGCGGCAATGGTTAAAACAAGGTAGCGTTTTATGGCAGAACCCAGCAACACTGGTCAACCAGAGACAGGCGGCGACGCCTTCAATGCCTTTTTTGGAAAAGCCAAAAATGCCCTTTTAAAAGGCGATTATGGGATGGCGTTTGGAATCGCCACCATTTTGGTCGTTCTTATTTTCCCAATGCCCAGTTGGCTGCTGGATATTTCGCTCGCCTTTAGTTTTACGTTCTCCGTTATGATTATGATGACGGTTATTTTTCTGGAAAAACCGCTTGAATTCAGCGCGTTTCCAACAGTCCTGCTGATTGCGACCATGATCCGGCTGGCCTTGAACCTTGCGTCAACCCGTCTTATTCTGACCGATGGGCACGAAGGAACAGCCGCAGCCGGGGCGGTAATCGAAGCATTCGGCGGCTTTATCATGGGCGGCAATTTTGTCATCGGGATTATTGTTTTCTCGATTTTGGTCATCGTAAACTTCATCGTTATCACCAAAGGTTCCGGCCGGATTGCCGAAGTTACCGCGCGTTTCACCTTGGATGCCATGCCCGGTAAACAGATGGCGATTGACGCTGATTTATCCACAGGCCTGATTGACGAAGACCAAGCCAAAGCCCGCCGTCAGGAATTGCAGGACGAAAGCACATTTTTCGGGGCGATGGATGGTGCTTCAAAATTCGTACGCGGTGATGCGATTGCTGGTATTCTTATTACCTTCATCAACGTCATCGGCGGTATTATTATCGGGGTTGTGCAAAAAGACCTTGAAATGGCACAAGCCGCTGACAGTTATACCCGGTTGACCGTTGGTGATGGTCTGGTTTCCCAAATCCCAGCCCTGATTGTTTCAACCGCGGCCGGCCTTCTTGTAACCAAGGCCGGTGTTGCAGGGACTGCCGACAAGGCCCTGATTTCCCAATTTGGTGCCAATCCCAAAACATTGGGGGTCAGCACGGTTATTCTGTTTGGTATGGCGACCATGCCGGGCATTCCCCTATTGCCGTTTATGCTTTTGGGAGTTTTGACAGGTGGCGGTGCCTATCTTGTCAGTCAACGACAAAAAGCCGAAGCCGCCGAATTGTTCAAACAGCAGCAAGCCGATACCAAAGCGCCACCCGCCCCATCAGAAGAACCGATCTCAGAAACCATGAAGATCGACATGATGCGTCTGGAATTGGGGTATGGTTTGCTTTCTCTTGTCAATGCCGGAGCAGCGGGGCAGCGCCTAACCGATCAAATCAAGGCTTTGCGTCGCCAATTGGCACAGGAAATGGGCTTTGTCATGCCGTCTGTCCGCATTCAAGATAACATGCAGCTTCCGGCAAACAATTACGTGATCCGCATTAAAGAAATTGAAGCCGGACGCGGTGATCTTCGCCCCGCCAGCCTGATGATTATGGACCCGCGCGGCGAAGAAATCAGCCTCCCCGGCGAGGCAACACAAGAACCGACTTTCGGCTTGCCTGCCATGTGGGTCGACCCGACCAACCGGGAAGAAGCCCTCTTTCGTGGCTATACGGTTGTTGAACCCGGCACCGTCATCACCACCCATTTGACCGAATTGGTCAAAGACAACATGTCCGAACTATTGTCTTATGCTGAAACACAAAAACTGCTGGACGATCTGGACAAAGAACACCAGAAACTTATCGCAGATATCATTCCAAATTCCATGAGTGTCGGCGGCATACAACGCGTCTTGCAAAACCTGCTGACCGAACGTATTTCCATTCGCGATCTACCGACCATTTTAGAAGGTATTTCCGAAGCCACAGGATATACCCGCAATATCAATATGATTACTGAACATGTGCGCTCCCGCTTGGGTCGCCAAATCAGCGATATGCTGGCAAACCATCAGGGGATTCTGACACTCATTACCCTCTCACCGGAATGGGAACAGATTTTCCTTGAATCCCTCGTTGGGTCCGGGGACGAACGCCAGCTTTCAATGGCACCCAGCAAGATGCAGGAATTCATCAACGCCATTCGCCAAACGTTTGAGCGTCAAGCCATGATGGGTGAAACACCGGCCCTTCTCACCAGCCCGGCAATCCGCCCTTACGTGCGTTCCATTATCGAACGGTTCCGCCCGGCAACGGCTGTTATCTCGCAAAGTGAAGTCCATCCAAAAGCCAAAATTAAAACCTTGGGCCAGATTTAATTCTTTTTATAAAAAAACTCTGTTGCCCGTCCCCCCCCTATTAATTACAGGTAACTCTCTTGAAAATAACAAAACAAATTCAGATTAACGCCCCTTGCGCTGATGTTTATCGTGCCTTAACAACTTCCACCGAAATTGTCTGTTACTTCCCGTTAGATCATGTTGAATGTAACTGGCAAGAAGGTGCCCCAATCATATTTAGCGGTTCAGAAAGCGGTCATGATATCGGTGTTATTGATCGCTTGGTTCCAAAAGCCCTGTTCCAATTCACCTATTGGAATGAAAATCATGGAACAGAAAACATCAAAAACAACCACATCACCATCCGTTATGAGCTACAAGAATCCAACAACCAGACTCAACTGAACCTTATTCAGACCAATCTGCCTTCCTCAACATACCAGGATATGATGACCGGTGTTTGGGACTATTTATTAGGTGAATTAAAGCAATATCTCGAAAATAAATAAATAACCTCCGAATAGCAAAGTGCGCCTGATAACCAAGGGTTTACGTGGTTTTAGCCTTTTTCTTTCTACCTGAAATTAACGAATTGAACATCTTTACCTAACCGTTCGGTAACCATTTGAGCGTACAAATTATGGCTATGTTTGCAGCTATGACAAAAACAACTCCAACGCCGATGGCACGCAAGGGCGGCAATGTATTTGCCGTTGCATCGGGTAAAGGCGGTGTGGGGAAGACTTGGTTTGCCGTGACGTTGTCTCATGCGTTAGCAAATCTGGGTCAAAAAACATTACTCTTTGACGGGGATTTCGGTCTGGCCAATGTGGATATCCAGCTTGGCCTGATGCCCAAACACGACCTTTCAGGTGTCGTGGGGGGAAATCTGACGCTCAATCAGGCCGCGCAACATTTTGACGAAGGCGGTTTCGATATTATCGCCGGAAGATCAGGGTCCAGTGCCTTAAATCATATCCCGGCCAATCAGGTTCAACATCTGGGGAACGACCTTGGTGTTTTGGCCGCCTCTTATGACCGGGTCATTATTGACTTGGGTGCCGGTATGGATCGCCCAACCCGCCAACTGACATCCAAGGCCGGAAGCTGTCTTGTCGTGACCGCAGACGAACCCACAGCCATGACTGATGCCTATGCCTTCATTAAAACCATGGCAAAAGACCGTCCCGGTCTGGATCTGCGCATCGTTGTGAATATGAGCGATTCCATCCGTGACGGGGAACGGACTTACAACACATTGCGCCGCGCCTGTGAAGGGTTTTTAGGCATTTCGCCGCCTTTAGCAGGTGTGATTCGCTGGGACAAGCGTGTTCGTGATACAATCAAGCAACAGCAACCTTTGCTCAGCCATGCACCTTCCTGTGTCGCTGCGAAAGATATCACTGCCATTGCCAATCGATTGTTAAATAATTTTTAGAAGTAACCGCCATGACAAGCGTTGCCCCACCACCGCCCCCACCACCGCCTAGTGCGGGTGGTTCGGCTGCGCAATTGACCGTTACTTTACCTCCTGCGAATGTCGCCTCTCTCGAACTTTCAAAACTTGCCCTCGACAGTCTTATCAACGGATTGGTCAAACAGACGACACCACAAGGCAATCTTCAAATTCAAACGGATATGGGCCTCTTACAATTTAAGGCGCCCTTTGCCCTGCCCGAAGAAACACAAGCAACTTTCCGCCTTGTCCAAAAGGTTCCCAATATTCAGCTCCAATTGGTCGGGGTTAATAACAAGCCGGTTTCCCCCAATATACCAGCGGCAAAAGTCGCCACATTTGCCACACAGACGCAGACATTCTCGCAAAACCAGACTCAAACCGCGCTGCCGGCTTCCGCCTTAAACGCAAATGCGACGGGGGCTGGCCCTGCAACCTTATTAAGCTTGAACAGCGCAACTGGCTTTCGCGCTTTTGTTCTCACCCCGTCGCAAGCACATGGTTTCACATCAGCGGCCGCATCAACTTCCGCCATGCAAGGACAAAACACACCCTCTTCTGTCAGCATGTCCGCGACAGCCCAGATCTCTTCCAATAATCCTCTACAATCCTCCACAGGCAACCAAAACGCAATTGGACAAAGCAGCCATCCCATGCTGCAACCCGGAAATGATTTGAAAGTACGCCTTTTATCCGTTCAACAGGATCAACAAGGTGGAAAACCCTCTACGCAACCAACCCAAAATCAGCCCCTGACATCTACGACAAATGCTGGCAGTACGTTGAAATCCAATACGGTCATTATTCAGGGCACAATTATGGGCAACACAGCCCAAGGGCAACCTGTTGTCAAAACCGCTCAGGGGTTGATTGCTCTGGATATCAAGTCGAAGATGCCAGAAGGCACACAGGTGAAACTTGAAATCCTGTCTGCCACCCGTCCCGACCCGCAGGCCCACACAAAACCTGTTTTAAGTGAAGCAAAACTGGAACAAGGGGTTGGGAAAAATTGGCCCACCCTTGACGAAGTCGATAAAATTTTAACGCAAATCAACCCAACCGCTGCAGACAACCTGCATCAGGCCATGATCCCGAAGGCAGATCATCGCCTCGCCGCCAATATGATCTTTTTTCTAAAGGCCTTGGGTCGCGGGAATTTCAAGAATTGGGCCGATGACAAAGTCTTGAAAGCCTTGTCCAAAGCCCGACCAGACTTGTTGAAGAAACTGGAAAACGATTTCACACAAATCAGTGACAAGATCAAAACACCCAATTCTACCGACTGGAAAATCGCCTATATCCCCTTGCAGGATAATGGACAAATCAACCAAATTAGACTGGCCGAACGCGATCATAAGGATGAAAAAGAAGAAGGAAAAGAAGACCCCGGCGTTCGTTTTGTGATTGACCTGAATCTTTCGCGGTTGGGGGCCATGCAATTAGACGGATTAACCAAAGAAAGTAATCGGATGTTTGATCTGATCATCCGCACTCATAAACCACTGGCCGGCTTTATCCGTCGCGACATCCTCGAAATCTATGAAAATGCAATGGACACGATCGGTTTCGATGGTAAGTTATCTTTTCAAGTTACCCCTAATTTTATCGAAGTCGAAGGGGTTGACCTGACATCGACAGAATTAAACCTTGGTATGCTGGTATAAACAATGGACCTCGCACAACGACGCAGCCTGATCGCGACCAAAGACAACCCAAACCGGGTCAATGATTATGTCATCACCTTCCAAATCACTTGCACGCGCACAGCACGACGCTTGCGCCTGCGTTATGTGCCTGACAAGGTCATTATCGATACCGCGAAAATTGATGCGTACTTCGCCCAATTGTTTGACTTGCCGGATTATTCCCTCGAACAAACGGCAAATGCCCTTTTAGAAGATATGAATAACGAACTGGTTGCCCGTTGGATACAGGTCTTTGCCGAGGAAGAACCCCATCAAACTATAACCCTCACTATTGTTATAGAAGATCGCCAGCCACAATGGGATAACCCCCATTTACTTGTACGCATATCTACAATTTAATACCAAAATTAAACAATAATATTTATATTTTTAATACACATATCTATTCTAAGAAACATCTGTTATTATAAATAACAATTAAAAAGCACATTATTTCTTTAAATTATTTACACTTTTATTTAACAGGCAGGGGCCTACCATTTAAGGAGCCTCCCATGACCATTCGTACCCATACAGAAACCATTACCTTTCGACATCCTTTTAAACTTGATAAAACAATTGATACGCAACCGGCAGGTTCCTATCAAATTGATACGGATGAAGAATTAATCGAAGGGTTATCTTTTGTTGCCTATAAACGTATCCAAACGATCATACATCTGCACAGCAAAAGCAAAAACAGCAGCTTAATGCGTGCCCTAAGCATAAAAGCCTCCCTCCTTCAAAAAGCATTGGAACGCGATAGGGCTGCCGATGGTAATATCTTAAAAGATCTGAAAATTGATTATTATTTTTTAGGTGAGAGATCATAAACGCGTCTCTCGCCAATAAGAAAGCACAGAATGAACATTCCTTCTCAACCAAGAATATTTTTGCTTCTATTTCTCTTCACTTTATTTACTTTCTTGGTTTTGCCTGGACAATCAAACGCACAAAATATTCCAGCAAATGCCCATGCTGAAAAATACGGTACAGGATGGCTATGCGATAACGGTTACCGCGCAAACAACAATAAATGTGTAAAAATAAAAGTGCCCAAGAATGCTTTTGCCACAGGTCGATTATATGATCGTGGATGGGAGTGTTTGCGCGGATTCAAACATATGGATAAAAAATGCATCCCTGTTTTTGTCCCCAAACATGCCTATTTAGATGACACCGGAAACACATGGAATTGTGAACGGGGATATAAAGAAATAAAAGACGCCTGCCTTTTGATCACCGTGCCCAAAAACGCCTATTTATCAGAAAGTGCCTATGAAAACGGGTGGGAGTGCGAGCGAGGATATCGTGCCGTTAAAAACACCTGTCAATTGATTGTAATTCCAAAAAATGCCTATCTTGATGATCGTTCCCATCAATTGGGATGGAAATGTCTTCGCGGTTTTAAACAGGTTCAAAATACCTGCATTTATATAGAATTGCCCAAAGACTCTCATCTGGATTATTCAGGTAATAACTGGGAATGTAACCCTTCTTTTAAGAAGGTTCAAAACGCATGTTTACCACAATAACACATCCTAATCCGTCTGTTTTTAATCCTGATTACGACGGTGCAAATTCATTGCAATTTCATCCATTTCGATATTTTCTTTGCGGGTGCGTTCTTCTTCTTCCCGCTTGATGCGATTTTTTTCCGCTTCTTCATAGACTTTCAACTCGCGAAACGCCTCGTTTACATCATCGCGTGAAATCTCAACATCCCGTTCCTTTGCGGCAATCGCCTGTTCCAGTTGTTCGCGTATGCCCATTGCGCGTTGATGAAAACGACCATAGGAAAACAGTGCCTGGTCAGGGGAAGTTTTTGCAACTTTCTGTTCTTCAATCAGTTGATTTTCTAGGTCTTGCAGCTTTTGTTCAAGATCATGCAACTCGCCATATAACTGACCAAGAATACGGCGTTTTTCATCGACACGATATTTATGAAGTCGGATTAAGTTGGCGAGTGTTTTACCCATACATCACCCCCTTATTGCGGCCCTTGCAGTTGTTCATGCGGTACACCCAATTGGGAAACATCCCCGTCAAAATCTTTGTACGGCATACCCAAAAGCTGTGCCAAGGCCATATATCCGGTTTCCAAATTCATGGGTTCATTTTTATTCTGGGATAAAAAGGCCTCCATCGCCGGATAATAATAAACGGCTTCATCCACTTTGGGGTCCGTTCCCTGACGATAAGCCCCCAGACGGATCAATTCCGCCATATCTTCATAGGTCGATAGCAATTCACGTGCTTTAAACACCAATGCATTTTGTTGATTATCATTACAATCAGGCATGGTCCGCGAAACGGACCGCAATAAATTAATTGCTGGATAACGTCCGCGTTCCGCAATGGCGCGATCCAATACGATATGACCATCTAGAATACCACGCACCGCATCTGAAATCGGTTCGTTATGATCATCCCCTTCAACCAACACGGTAAACAGTCCGGTAATGCTGCCTTGTTGAGCATTGCCAGGTCCCGCACGTTCCAAAAGGCGCGGTAATTCAGCAAAAACAGATGGTGTATAGCCTTTAGAAGCAGGTGGTTCCCCCACCGACAAGCTAATTTCACGTTGCGCCATGGCAAAACGTGTCACGCTATCCATCAAACATAAAACATCACGTTGCTGATTTCTGAAATATTCTGCCACCGCCATGGTGACATAGGCCGCTTGACGGCGCATCAACGGGGGCTCATCCGACGTCGCAACCACAACAATACTGCGAGCCAAGCCGTCTTCACCCAGATCATCTTCAATAAATTCGCGCGCTTCGCGTCCCCTCTCCCCAATCAGGCCAATGACACTGACTTCGGCTTCGGTATTGCGCGCCATCATGGACAGAACGGTTGATTTCCCCACACCAGACCCGGCAAAAATTCCCATCCGTTGCCCACGGCAACAGGTCAAAAAGGTATTGATTGCACGCACACCCAGATCAATTTTCCCACCAACACGGGTCCGTTCATGCGCAGAAGGTGGGGTTCCTTTAATAATATAAGGCACAGGACCAACCGGCAGTGGGCCCTTACCATCGACCGGTTCACCCATCGCATTAATGACACGCCCCAGCCAAGCGTCACAGGGGAATAAAACCGGTTCGCGCTGCCCAACTTCCACGCGATCACCCAAGGCAATACCATCAACGGGTCCAAAAGGCATAACAAGCGCCCGACCATCGCGGAAACTGACAACCTCACAGATGACCCAATCGCGACGGCGCACATGAATTCGGCAATGATCCCCGATAGATAATGCCCCTTGCACACCGCCAACTTCGACCATAAGACCTTGTACAGCCGCAACCCGGCCAAACACATTAAAGCCAGGAAGTTTATCAACTTCTGCGATTACGTTATTGACCAAAAGGGCCACGATGGATACTCCGAACAGGGGTTGCTCATTGTGTTTTCACTGCCCACTATACTCCCTTTCCGAAAAATGACAAACCCCTTGACAGGATTCACTATTTTTTGCGACTCGCGAGAAAATATAGCGTTGCGATAAAAAAACTATTTTCAACGAATCG
The DNA here is from genome assembly GCF_050058155.1 of Terasakiella sp. 4MB5A. Classification (GTDB taxonomy): domain Bacteria; phylum Pseudomonadota; class Alphaproteobacteria; order Rhodospirillales; family Terasakiellaceae; genus Terasakiella; species Terasakiella halodenitrificans. The sequence continues at coordinate 3,091,357 of NZ_CP188815.1, forward strand.
GAGTTATGGTAATGGTTAACGAAAGGTTAATGAAAAGTTAACGCCAACTTTCGGGGGGCACCATGCGCGCATTACTCGTTGAAGACAACCCAAGCGAAGCCAAAGCCATAGAATTGATGCTTAAATCTGCCGGGATGGTGGTGGATGTCACCAACTACGGCGAAGAAGGCATCGAGATTGGCAAACTATACGATTACGATATCATTATTCTCGACCTCATGCTGCCCGACATCGATGGATTTGAAGTTCTTCGTGCCCTGCGCAGTTCCAAGGTTGAAACCCCCATCCTGATCCTGTCAGGTCTGGACCAACCACCGTCCAAGGTGAAGGGGTTTGAAATTGGTGCCGATGACTATCTAACCAAACCATACAACAAAGACGAATTGATTGCCCGCATTCATGCGATTGTGCGCCGATCCAAAGGCCATGCGCAGTCGGTTATTCGCACAGGTAAACTTTGCGTCAATCTGGACAACCAAACCGTCGAAAGCGATGGTAAGCCCGTGCATCTAACATCCAAGGAATATGGAATTCTTGAACTTTTATCCTTGCGCAAAGGTTCAACTTTGACAAAAGAAATGTTCCTCAACCATCTATATGGCGGCATGGATGAGCCGGAACTGAAGATTATTGATGTTTTCGTCTGTAAACTTCGGAAAAAACTGACCAAAGCAACAGACGACAACTACATTCATACCGTTTGGGGGCGTGGCTATGTCTTGCGCGACCCCGATGCCAATGACGAAGCACATGCAGCTAGCGCCTAAGGCAGACCAAAACAATTAAATAAGAAAAAGCCGCCTGTAATAGAGGCGGCTTTTTCTTATTAAGGTTTTTTAATCCCCGGTTTGGGCGGTAAAGGCCGTGTGGGTGAACCCGGTGTCGCGCCGGCCGGACGTGGTGGCAGCCCACCCGGGCGCGGTGGCAATCCGCCAGGGCGCGCAGGAGGTGCCGCAGGGCGGGGCGTAGCGCCCCCACCAGGTGCATCAGCCCCTTTGGGTACACGACCCTCTACCATATGTTTCGGTTTGGCAAACCCTGTTGGCGCAGCAGCGGGTTTTGGTGCAGCACCAGCGACAGGTGCCCCGTCCCCTAGAGACCCATTCCCACCTGCGCGACCATAAACACCGCGCAAACCAGGAACAGGTTTAAAGGCTTCTGAAATACCTAAAACGGTTTCCGCACCACCTAAATAGAGCACAGCATCATCCGCCATCTGTTTTGACATTTTTTCCAGCACAGCCCCTTTAGTCTGCTGATCAAAATAAATCAAAACGTTTCGGCAAAACACAACATCAAATGTACCGAGCGCATTCATATCGTTCAGCAGGTTAAATTCCTTGTACTGAACCATCGCCCGCAAGGACGCATCAATTTGCCACAGGTCATCGTGCTTCTTAAAATATTTCACAAGATGTTGAACAGGTAAACCGCGTTGAACTTCGAACTGTGAGTAAAGTCCGGCCTTGGCCTTTTCCAACATTTCGCGCGAGATATCCGTACCAACGATTTCAATACGCCAACCGGCAAGTTGCGCAGCAGCTTCTTTTAAGACCATTGCAATGGAATATGGTTCCTGCCCACTGGAGGCAGCCGCACACCAAATGCGAAATGATTTTTTAGCCGCACGCGTTTTAATCAGGTTTGGTAAAACCGTATCACGGAAAATATCAAATGGTTTAATATCACGGAAGAAAAAGGACTCATTCGTCGTCATCGCCTCAGTAATTTCATCCGCCAAGGCATGATCCATCCGCGTTTTCAACGAGGCAACAAGATCTTCCAAACCTTTCATCCCACGCTTTCGCGCAACCGGCATTAAACGGCTTTCAAGCAGATAAGCTTTATCTTGCGTTAAAACAAGACCGGATCGATCCTTAACCAATGTTGCGAGAAACTGAAAATCATCAGGTTTCATGACGCACCTCCCGCAGCGACTTTAACGACATATGAAGAAATTTCATCCAATGGCAGCACGGCACTGCAAATACCCGCCTGAGCGACCGCGCCGGGCATACCCCAAACGACGCTACTGGCCTCATCTTGCGCGATCAAATCGCCACCGTTTTCAACAACGACACGACCGCCCTTAAGACCATCAGCCCCCATACCCGTCAAAATAACGGTTAGAACTTTTCGACCATAGGCGGCTGAAATACTGCGTAACATTGGGTCAACCGCTGGCCTACAGAAATTTTCCGGCGGATCTTGATTCAATCTTAAAATCTTTTGCACCCCTTGACTTTCAACAACCATGTGAAAGTCTCCTGGTGCCAAATACGCTTTGCCAGCTTCAACAACCATACCATCTGAGGCCTCGGAACAGGTCCATCCCGTCATACGATTGATATGTTCGGCTAAAATCTTTGTAAAGGTCGCCGGCATATGTTGCGTGATAATAACAGGTTGCTTAACTTTCCCAAACATGCCTTTTAAAACATTGAACAAAGCCTGTGGGCCGCCTGTTGAGCTCCCGATTGCAATTACATCTGGACGCTCTTTCAAAGAAGGTGCCTTTAGAACGACCTCTTTATTCTTGTGTAAGCTCGACCCGGTATGTACAGGTGCGGTCGTTGATGTTTTCTCCAACGGCGTACGTGGTCGCGAAATCGAAATGCTCGGTGAACCTTTTAATTTACGGCGCGCATTCGCATGAATTTTAACTTTATCAACCAATTCCTTGGAAAAATCCCGCCCACCGGATAGTTCACGCGAGGAAGAAGGTTTTGGGATGTAATCAACCGCACCGGCCTGGAGTGCCCGCAAGCTGATATCCGCATTACGCGCCGTCAGGGTCGATGCCATAATGACACGAATAGATTTGTCAAATTCCAACAATTTAGGCAATGCCGTCAGGCCGTCCATAACCGGCATTTCAATATCAAGAACGACGACTTCAACCTCGTTTCGCGAGAGGCTATCCACCGCCATTTTTCCATTACCAACAGAAGAAACGACTGAAATGTCAGCGTCAGCTTCAAGCATACGCGTAATCAGTCCGCGCACCACAGCAGAGTCATCGACCACCATGACTCGGATTGGATTATTACTTTTTTGCGTTTGATTAACCGACATTGTTTTTCCAATGAGACTCGACAAGAGAACCTCAATTCATAAAAGAATTACAAAAGACCAACTTGAGAGAACTTCGCTTGAATAATCTCGCTGTCAAAAGGCTTCATAATATATTCGTTTGCACCGGCTTCAATGGCTTCTTGAATATGTTCAATATCATTTTCCGTTGTACAGAAAACCACCACGGGTTCATCCCCACCCGGAAGTTTGCGTAATTCACGTAAATACTCAATACCGCTCATAACCGGCATATTCCAATCCAGAAGTACCGCCGTCGGCATTTCCTTTTTGCACTCATCAAGGGCTTGCTGGCCATCAGCAGCTTCGATCGTTTCGAAGCTCAATTCCTGAAGAATTTTACGGGCCACCATTCGGATGACTTTAGAATCATCAACAATCAGACAAGATTTCATTATTTTTCGGCTCCCTTCGGCATTATAACCTTGGTGCACCGGCTCCTCTAGTTAGAGACGGCCCCAATACATATGTATAAGGTAATGTAGCGGGCCGTCAAACTCAACAACGTTCGAAACTTTTATTATTTTTGTGCAAGCAACTCAGACAAAGTTTGCAACAAGGCATCACGATCAAATTTAGCGCAATAATCATTGAAACCAACTTCGCGTCCACGTTCGAAATCTGCTTCCGTTGCATGCGATGACATGGCTACCATCGGCGTATGCTGCCAACGGGTGTCACTGCGAACAGCTTCGGCAAATTCAAAACCACTCATTTCCGGCATTTCAATGTCGCTAACGATTGCGTCATAGAACGCACCGGCGGAGCGTAATTCCAAAGCTTTCTTCGCATTTTCAGCAGTCGAAACCTTGTACCCGGCAACCGACAAGATCGGCGTCAACAAGTTACGGAAGAACGGGCTGTCATCAACCAGCAGAACACGCGGTCCACCTTGGTAATCATCCCCATAAGAGATGGAGGTTTCTGCACGACCGAACCAATCCGGGAAGGCTTTCGTCAGATAGTAACCCGCGTCAATCAGATCGGTTGCTTTACCGCTAATCACCGCAGAACCGACAAAGCCGTCACGCTCAGACGCCAACTCGATATTGAGGTGGTCTTCCACGATATCGACAATTTCATCGACAACCAGACCCATAGAGTGATCACGATCCGTAAAGACGAGGACCGGCTGACGACCTTCTTCCTTCCAAACATGATTCGGATCGATCGGGATCAACGGCATGAGTTGACCACGGTATTGAACAACCGGGTTTGTACCTGAATATTCGATCTTCGTGACATCGACTTCTTCCAGACGCGCAACCAGAGCCAACGGAACAGCTTTGAGTTCGTCGCTGCCCGCACGGAAAATAAGGATGGACGTTGTTTCCCCATCTGTGCGTGTTGTCATCGCCGTATTGTGTGCATCATTACTACCACCCATCGCAACCTCACCGGTTGTCGCAGCAATACCGTTCGGATCCAAAATCATAATGACGCTACCATCGCCGAGAATTGTATTCCCGGAGAAGAGCGAGATATGGCGCAGGATCGGCGCGACCGGTTTCACAACGATTTCTTCTGTATCGAAGACACGATCAACAATAATACCAAACTGATAGGTCCCAACCTGCGTCACAACAATGAACAACTCATCATTGGCAAGGTCTTTTTTGGTTTCATCCAGTTTCAGGTGATCATGCAGGGAAACCAGCGGCAACAAACGATTACGCAAACGCAAGACAGGTGCATCATTAATCATTTCAATCGCATTATCAGTACCAGAAGACGTACGCACCAATTCCAGAACACTGATTTGCGGAATGGCAAAACGTTCACCAGAACATTCAACAACCAGCGCGGATACAATCGCCAAGGTCAACGGGATTTTAATGGTGAAGGTTGAACCTTTGCCTTCGATGGATTTCAATTCTATCGTACCACCAATTTTTTCAATATTGGTCCGTACAACGTCCATCCCAACGCCACGGCCAGAAACGCTGGTCACTTTTTGTGCTGTTGAGAAACCGGCGCGGAAAATAAACTGGTGAATTTGCTGATCGGACATTGCCTCCAGATCGGCTTCGCTCGCCAGACCGCTTTCGACAATTTTGGCTTTAATACGATCTGTATTCAGCCCTTTACCATCATCGGTAATTTCAATGATGATGTGACCGCCCTCATGGAACGCGTTCAGCGTAATAGTACCGACTTGCGGCTTACCAATTTCAACACGCTCGTTGGGTTGTTCCAGACCGTGATCGGCAGAGTTCCGCACCATGTGTGTCAGCGGGTCTTTGATCAGTTCGAGAACCTGACGGTCCAGTTCGGTTTCCGCACCAATCATTTGCAGATCAATTTTCTTACCCGATTCAACAGCCAAGTCACGAACAATACGCGGCAATTTTGCCCACGCATTACCGATAGGTTGCATCCGGGTTTTCATCACCCCTTCCTGCAAATCCGACGTAATGTGGCTCAAGCGTTGTAGCGGCACTTTAAAGACACTGTCATCAGACCCACGCACCATTTGCAATAGCTGGTTCCGGGTCAAGACAAGCTCAGAAACCAACGTCATCAAATTTTCAAGCAATTCAACATTCACGCGAATGGTCTGACTTGCAACAGACGTTTCTTTCCCGCCAGTTGCTTTCTTTGGTTCTTCTTTTTTCGCAGCCGGTTTCGGAGCCTCTTTCGGGGCTGCTGGAACTTGCGGTGCAGGGGCAGGCGCCGACGGCTCAGGTGTCGCCGGTGCGCTGTCCGCTTTTTCTGCTTCCATTTCCGCTTTCATCTGGGCATCAATTTCTGCCTGACTGGGGGCATTGACCCCGGCGGCAACAGCTTGTTCAACTTCTGCCAGAAGCTCAGCAGCGACAGGAAAACCCTGATCGTTTGTAATAGGACCACTTGACGGTGCGGGTGCTGCTTCTACGACAGGTTCCGGGGCAGCGGCAACAGGGGCAGCTGTTTCAACAGTACGGCCCTCAGCCATTGCATTAAGCTGATCAATAAGGTCCTGATCATTCCCATCTGGTTCGGCTTCTGTTTCTTCCAGTGTTTGCAGCAATTCTTTAATCGTATCGATTGCGTGCAAAATCAAAGTCACGGCCTGAGGGGTAACTTCCAATGTGCCTTCACGAAACTTACCGAGTACGTTTTCACCGGCATGTGCGACTTTTTCCAGACGCGGCAGGCCTAAAAACCCACATGTCCCTTTAATGGTGTGCATCAAACGGAAAATATTGGACAGGATTTCCGTATCATTCGGATCCTGTTCAAATTTCACCAGTTCAGAGTCCAACACCATCAGGCTTTCGGACGTTTCCGTTATGAATTCACTGAGTAGATCATCCATGACTGTACCTTTCTACTGTCACGCCGGCGTATCCGGCCGCATTTAAGACGCATAAGAAGCGCGTTTACCATTTCTCTTACCATAAGCAATAACTTAAAAACTGCTGAGTTCAAAAGAAAAAATGCACCTCATTCCGCATTCGTAATATTTATTTTATTTTAGTTTAGCAATGAAACTATTTTATTGCTGCACTGCATATATCTGCAAAACTCTACAGATCTAACGGAATAATTGCAGCGATTTGCACACAATCAGGCTGCGGACTAAACAGTTCAAAATCCAACCCAAGGTCATCAGCAAGTCGCGCTAAAAAGAAAGCCTGAACTGTCCGTGCACTTAAAGAATCGCAATTTGCATTCGCCTCTATTGCGCTTTGAATATCATCGCGAACATGGGCTTTTTGTCCCTCTGCCACCAGCGCAATCCCCAATCCTTCGGGTAAAACCGCTTGGCTTAAGGTCAAAACACCGCCACGAGGCAAGCAATCCACACCCAACATGATGAGATTCAAAATAACTTTCACCACATCTTTTGGGACGGTCACTTCGCTATCCTGCCAAGGTAATTCCGTATTTTTCGGCCAATCCAGACGAATGTGTTTTTCAAGAAAACCCGTCGCGAGCTTTCGCCCTTGTTCCATCGAGGCCAAACCGCTTCCCCCGCCCGACAATCCGAACGCCAAGCGGAAAAACTCAAGCCGATTGGAGGCCTGTCTTGCACTATGTCCGATCATTTCAATCGCCTCGTTTAAAACCGGGCTGTTTTCCTCTTCGATCAGTTCCATTCCATGATTGACAGCGCCGACCGGACCCACAAGGTCATGGCACAAACGTGAACATAACAACTCGGCCACTCTCATTTCGACTTGTACACCCATAGAAATTTGATCCTTCTTTTGTTAGATTGGACTCTCGGTTCACCCCTAGAAGAAAAGCGAACAGGCTTTCATGTCAACACAAACCGCAAAACCAATTCGCCTTGGCGGTGTACTTTATGCTGCCGACACCCCAAAACGCAATGCCTTGCTTGATTTTGCCACAAATTTACAAAAACGTGGCTGGCATGTCTGTGGTTTAACTCAAGAATTAGCCTACGATAATCACGGCGAAAAAATCGGTCTGGATGCCATCGACATCAAAACCGGTGAGCGATTTGCCCTTGCCCGCCCTAGCAAAGAAGACCGTGCCGCCGGCAGCTGTGGGTTTGATGTTTCCCGTCTGTGCGACACCTCCAAAGTTTTAAACAACGCGATTGATAAAAAAGCCGACCTTTTAGTCGTTGAAAAATTCGGTGAACGCGAACAGGACGGTAATGGATTAGCCCAAGAAATTATCGCCGCCGCTCTCGCTGGCATTCCCACGTTGGTCGCCGTTCCTGCAAGTGCGCTTGAAACGTGGAACGACTTCACTGGACGTCTGGGGACTTTACTCCCACATGACACAGATAAGCTCTGGGACTGGTGGCCCAAATGCAATCTTTATAAAGATTTATCCCTTGAAGTCCCTGATATCCCGGTTCAGTCTCTCACTATCGGCCCGGAAACCATTTTAATAGAAACGGCCTTTGGCTGCGGTGCCGCCCCTAATCCAAGTAAAACAGCAACAATGGATACCCCATCGATCCGTTCCTTGCGTGACTTGGCCCTAAAAATCCATCAAGATGCAAACCCACTGGATCATGCCTTAGGCTGTGCGGCTTTGCTTGCTTATACCAACAGATACGACCAAAAAGGGATCAATAAAAGCGGTCTTGATCATTTTAAAGGAAGCACCGACAGTATCTTGGTTGTCGGAAATTTCCCACGTCATCACGATTACGCCGCGCAAGTCAATTTCATGTCAACAGACAAAGCCCTCCCCCACCTCAGCACACACGCTTATGATGGCATGATCCTACCAGCCCATACATTTTTCGATGCCAGCCTTCCTTTGTTCCTAAACGTCAAAGGAAATGCGCATACATTACTTGTTGGACCGATGACCCCTTTAAGTCCCCGCCTGTTCAATTATGGGATTGATATGTTATGCGCCCGCATTATTGAAAACCCGGCAGAAGCCAAGGCTATGGTCAGGACCGGAGCCAGCGTAAACGACCTGAAAAAAGTCAGCCGTTACATCACATTGGAAAAGCAATAGGCCATCACATTCAAGCGTTGATTTTAGCCAAGATCGCCTGTGAGATTTGACGTGCTGTCGCTTTATCTGCATTTTTGTCAAAACCCAACTGGATCGCTTTATTCAACGGGTCAAGCAAGCGAACATCCTTCGCTGTCAGCACGCTGCCGCTATTGCGAATACTGTTCACGACCCCCAACAACGTCTGACATAAATCCGAGACATGATCATATTCCGTTCCACCCAAACGGCGGTTGGCGTCTTCAGATGCATAGCGCAAACGATCCAGACACAAACGCGATGTTGCATCAATTTGGCCACCCGTCAAACGCGGCACGAGGATTGTCACTAATTCGTTGACGTCTTCGGCATGCGCTTCCAAGGCCTTGTTATTGACTTGTGATATTGCCGCATCCACCATCGCCTGCACTTCATCCACACTACCTTCATTCAAGGCACGCGCTTTTAATGTATTTGGTGCAACAAAACGTTCTGCACTGGCTTCTTTTTGTGACTTTGCCTGCCGGGTCGGGCCGACATAATCCCCTGTCACAACAAAAGGCTTACGTTCATGGATCAAACGCCCAACACGGCGCAACAACGTATCTACCGTAAACGGCTTGGATAGTAAATCATCCGCCCCGGCCTGAATAACTTTCTTCACAATTTCCGGCGTCGGATTGGATGTTAAAGCTGAGACAACAAGAAATGGATTATTGCCAATTTTGTGATGGCGTAGATCACTGACAAACTCGCTGAAATCCCCATCTGGTAATTCAGTTTCTGCAATCAAGAGTTCAGGCATTTCAATATCAAAACTTTGTTTTACAAAAGCCAAAGAATGCCCTGTTAGAATTTTGCGAAACCCCGCCTGAATCAATGTTTTTTTTGCAATCGTACGCGCACGCGGATCAGGGTCCGCCACAACGACTGTCACTTCATTAAATCGTTCTTGCCCCATATCACCCTCTATCTCCGACAGCTTCTCTATTTTTGTTATAAAGAAATTTATGCCACTTTTTACCTGAAAAGAACATAAAAAAGCACACATTGCAAAGAAGACGCACCAACTACAAGTTTGCCAATCAGTTCATTATATTTTATAGATATTTTCTATGAATGCGATTTACACACTTAAGCATCTTAAATATTTTATCACTTTGGCCGAACTAAAACATTTCGGCCATGCGGCACAGGCTTGCTTTGTCACGCAACCCACATTAAGTGCCGCTATCAAGGAGCTGGAAGATATTCTTGGCCTGCAACTGTTTGAGCGCACCAGACGCAGTGTGCTGTTGACACCGCAGGCCCACGATATTCTGGAGCGCGCAAAAGAGATCGTCCTGCAGGCCGATGCCCTGATGGAATTGGCCCATGCCAAAGGCAAACCCTTACAAGGGGAATTGCGCGTCGGGGTTATTCCGACCATTGCCCCTTACCTGTTGCCCAATTTGATGACAAAGGTTCGCAGCGCCTATCCTGATTTAATGCTGTATTTAAAAGAAGATCAAACCGAACGATTGCTCAATGCCCTGCATGACGGGCAACTGGACTTGCTGATTTTGGCACTGCCATACGAACACGATGGCATTGAAAGCCAGATTTTTATGCAGGACCCTTTTTATTGCGCGCTTGCACCGGACCATCATCTCGCCAAGAAAAAGACCATTCGCAATCAGGACCTGTTTGAGGAAAACCTGCTCTTGTTGGAAGAAGGACATTGCCTGCGTGATCATGCCCTTGCGGCGTGTTCCTGGCCCAAGAATAAAAATGCAAATGAATTTGCCGCCACCAGCCTATCAACAATTGTTCAAATGGTCGCCAATGGTTTGGGCCTGACTCTGCTGCCCGAAATGGCGGTACGATCCGGGATCACACAAGGCACCGGACTTAAAACCATTGCACTGGATAAAGGTGCCCCGCCACGCGATATTGGACTGGTTTGGCGTAAAACATCCGGGCGCCGTGATGAATTTCGGATGTTGGCAGATTTTTTAAAAGAGGCTCTCTAAGATATGCTCCCGTTCTTTTTTCTCCTCTGCTTACTGCAATTGGTGGGCGAAGCCATTGTCTACCTCGCCGACCTGCCCATTCCCGGCCCTGTCATCGGTATGGCCCTTCTTTTAATCGGCTTGTTAATCAACAAAGGATTACCACAAGGGCTGGATCACGCGGCAAGTGGTCTTTTAAAATACCTTGCCTTACTGTTCGTCCCCGCTGGGGTGGGTGTGACGTTGCATTTCAACCTTATTGCCCGTGAATGGTTGCCGATCACCGCATCCTTGATTATTGCCACCTTACTGACAATCGCCTTTTGCGGCCTGATTATGAATTTTATGGATCGGCGCAATGGATAAATTTTACACACTCTGGGATCATTTGGCGCAAAGCCCTTTGCTGGGTATTTGCCTAACGCTGGCTTGTTTCGTTCTGGCGGACTGGATCAATAAAAAATGCAAACAATCCCCGCTTGCCAACCCCGTCTTGATTTCCATCATCTTGGTCTCAGCCGTTTTGTTGATCACAAAAACCGATTATCAGGCCTATTTTAACGGGGCCAAATATATCCATTTCTTGCTTGGTCCTGCCACAGTCGCGCTTGCAATTCCGCTTTACAAAAACATCCATCATGTCAAATCTGCGCTTCTGCCGATTATCATAACCATTTTTCTTGGATGTCTTTTTGCGATTTTCAGCGGTGTTGGCATTGCTGCTTTATTGGGTGGATCACGCGAGACACTCTTGTCTCTCGCCCCAAAATCCGTAACCGCGCCCGTTGCAATGGGTTTGTCCGAAATTATCGGTGGCACCCCGTCACTGACCGCTGTTCTGGTTATTCTTTGCGGGATTATCGGCGCTGTCTTTGGCGGAATGATCCTGAATTTGGTTGGCGTTAAAAATAAAAAGGCACGCGGACTAGCGATCGGTATCGCTTCGCACGGGATCGGGACAGCCCGTAAACTCAGCGTCCACGAAACCACCGGGGCCTTTGCAGGTCTTGGCATGGGGTTAAACGCCTTAGTAACAGCCGTTTTGCTACCTCTTTTATACCTGTTATTTACATAACATTATGAAAAGCGTGAATTTCCTCGCTTAATAATTGGGCAAGGCTCGACATGCCATCTTCCACCATTTCACGGGTTGGCGGCGCACCAAAACAAATGCGAACCGCATTCAACGGGGTGCCTTTGCCGATATAAAAAACATGGGCAGGCATGATGGATACATCACGTTCGCGCGCACGTAGACAGAACATTTCTGCCGTCCACGGTTTTGGCAGTTCCAGCCACGTATGATAGGTATTGGGTGCACGATGCAAAGTGCCCCGCGTAATATGTTCCAGCATTATTTCCTGACGGACGGCGGCTTCCTTACGATGCCAATCCATAAAATATTCTGCCGTGCCATCTTCGATCCAGCGCGACATCAATTCCACATTCAAAGGCGGTACCATCCAATTACTCAGTCGCACACAGGCCGCAACCGTTGGCACTTTTTTCTTGGGTGCCAGAACATAACCAACCCGCAAGCCCGGGCTGACACTTTTGGATGCCCCGTTCAGATAGAACGTTTGTTCAGGCAACAAACTGGCAAACGGTGGAAACTTGCCCGGTTCTTCATGCAAAAATCCGTAGATATCATCTTCCACAATCCATAAACCGTGGCGTTGTGCAATTGCGGCAATATCACGACGGCGTTGCAGGTTCATGGTTGCACTGGTTGGGTTTTGATAGTTGGGCATACAATAAAGAACGCGCGCGCCAGTGTTTATCACAGCTTCTTCAAGGCGTTCCGGGATCAAGCCATATTCATCCATAGGCAATCCCTGCATTTTCACCCCCAACTGGGTGGAAAGCGTCTTGATACCGGGGTAGGAATATTCCTCACACAACAAAGTATCACCCGCTTTGACCAACGACATTAAAGCCAAGGTCATGGCATGTTGCACCCCACAGGAAACAACAATGCGATCTGGGTCATAAGGTGCCCCATGCATTTGCGCCCATTTCGCCATTGAAACCCGGTGATGTTCCATCCCCTGTTCCGCCTGATAACGCATCAACGCCCCTAATCCGGGGGCTTGCGCCAAAACCATCAATGCACGGCGCAGAATCTCAACCCCTTCGCCTTCGGTATGGATGTTCATGCTAAAATCAATCAGATTGGGGTCCAAATTATCCGGGATATGAAACGGCATATCCGGTTCATCAATACTCGGTTTCACATAAGTCCCACGCCCAACTTCACCGACCACATAATCCCGACGTACCGCTTCGGCATAGGCGCGACTGACCGTCCCCACCGTGACACCAAGCTCATATGCCAAATCCCGATGAGTAGGCAAACGCTCTTCTGTTTTCAAGTTTCCTTCACGAATGGCCTCCCCGATTGCATCGGCAATCGCAAGGTAACGCGGACCTTTCCGGTGATCAATTTGCGGTTTCCATTGGGTCATTTTAGAATTCCTAAAAAAATTGTCACGGTGACAATGTAATATTTGACAGCACATTGTATCGATTTTACTTTAAATGTCATCTATTATTTTTAAAATACAAGCGGAGTTTAAACCAATGAGACAGGATTGTATCGATACATTCGAAACAAAAACTGCCCCGCTGCCAAGCTGGGGCAATTGGGCAAAGGCAGGTCTGCGCATGGTACGTGCGGACATTCTCCAGCTTGTGACAACCGTGATGAGTTGGCACGAACGCTGGCATCATCGCCAAAAATTAAAAAACATAACCGATACGACATTGAAGGACATTGGCTTAACCCGCGCACAAATTCTGGCCGAAGCCAACAAACCCTTTTGGAAAGCCTAACCATGAAACCATTACATATATTTTTAGCAATATGCGTCATGGCGGCATGGGGGATCAATTTCGTCATCATTAAAGTCGGACTGGACAGTTTCCCGCCCATTTTGCTTTCCGCATTGCGGTTTGCATTGGCGGGCCTCCCCATCGTCTTTATCTGGAGAACGCCGCCCGCGCCCCTCAAATGGATTGTCGCCATTGCGCTCAGTCTCGCTATTTTCAAGTTTAACTTGTTGTTTATCGGTATGAATTTGGGGGCCGGTGCAGGTTTATCCTCGTTGGTGTTACAAACCCAAGCCTTCTTCACGGTTATTTTCGCCTTCTTCTTACTGGATGAAAAACCGGGTTTACGCCAACTCCTCGGTATGGGGTTTGCATTTGGCGGTCTGGGGCTCATCATCAGTGAATACATGCAAGAATATGGCGCCATTGGCGGGTTGCTCTTTGTGATTACAGCTGCGGTTTGTTGGGCACTTGCCAACCTTGCCATGAAACAGGCCGCGAGTAAAAACCCACTTCATCTTATGATCTGGGTAAGCGCGCTCAGTGCCCCATTCCTTTTTGCGATTTCTTATTGGCTGGAAGGCGGCGATGTGATGGGGCACGCCTTACGTAACATCAATGCAATGGGAGCTTTCAGTGTGTTTTATCTCGCCTTTATCGCCACACTGGCTGGCTTCGGTATCTGGGCTTTCTTATTGCGGACCTATCAAGCCGCATATGTAGCCCCCTTTTCCCTGCTTGTGCCGATTTTCGGCATGAGTTCCGCTGCCCTCTTGCTGGGCGAAGAGATTTCCACTCTGACCATTCTTGCCGCAATGCTTATTTTAACCGGATTGGCGCTGAATACCTTAAAACTGGATTTTCTAAAAAGAAGTAAAACACCATGTTGAATTTCGCCCTTTTTGCCCTCATTACATCCATCACGCCCGGACCAAATAATTCCATGTTGATGGCCTCAGGCTTGCGTTTCGGCATACGCCGGACCCTCCCCCATCTTCTTGGTATCAATCTGGGCTTTGGGTTTATGTTTCTGTGTGTCGGCAGCATTTTACCCCTACTGCCCAAAGGAACCATTGAAGTCTTGGAATATGTCGCAATGGCGCTGCTTATTTATATCGCCATTAAAATCGCGACAGCCTCAACTGATTTTCATGACGAAAAAGCAGACGAACGTCCTTGGGGGTTTTTTCAAGCCGCTGCTTTTCAATGGATTAACCCCAAGGGATTGATGATGGCCTTTGCCGGGGCAACATCATTCGGATTAGACAACGTGACCGGCGCCGCCATTTTCACAATCGCCAATATGGTCTGTGGAACCTGGATTTTCGCAGGCAGTTATATGCGCGGTTTTCTCATTGATAATCCGCTGAGAACCCGCATACTTTATGTGTCACTGGCGCTGATTATGGTGCTGTCGATCGTCTTATAACAAAGAAGGGGAAGAAAATAATGACCAAAGAATTGTTCCGCGATGATTCCTATCTAAAAGAATGCACCGCAACTGTCAGCGCTATTCAGGACAATGCTATTATATTGGATCAAACCGTCTTTTATCCCACAGGCGGCGGGCAACCCGGTGACAGTGGGACATTTACCCTCAGCGACGGGCGTACCATCACGATTGCCAATACGGTCAAAGACCGCGACACAGGGGCACATCTGCATCTGGTTGAAGAAGGCACCCCCTTACCAAACGTTGGAGAAACGGTTGAAGCCCACATTGACTGGGACCGTCGTTACACCTTGATGCGGATGCATACCGCCCTGCACATTATGTGTTCAAAAGTTGACGGTGCGGTCACCGGTGGCTCTATCGGATTGGAAAAAAGCAGACTGGATTTTGATTTGCCGGAAGTCCCGGATAAAGAGGATCTTGCCGATGCCATCAATACCGAAATTACCGCCAATAAACCTGTCGAAATTTCCGCGATTTCAGATAAAGAACTGGAAGAAAACCCGGACTTGATCCGTACCATGTCGGTCAAACCGCCAATGGGCCAAGGGCAGGTCCGCACCATTCGCATTGCGGAAGTGGATTACCAACCCTGTGGGGGGACGCATGTAAAATCCACAGGTGAGATTGGCCCAATTAGGATCGGAAAGATCGAAAAAAAGGGCAAATTAAACCGTCGTATCAATATTCATTTCGCCGAATAATTCTAACAGGAGACCTATCCCGTGAATCTCCCAATTTACCAAGTTGACGCGTTTAGCGATGAATTGTTCGGTGGAAATCCGGCAGCCATTGTTCCCTTGGAAAAATGGTTGCCGGACGACCTTATGCAAAAAATTGCTGCTGAAAACAATCTGGCAGAAACCGCCTTTTTCGTTCCCACGCAAAAAGGCTTTCACCTGCGTTGGTTCACCCCAACTGTCGAAATCCCCCTGTGTGGGCATGCGACCTTGGCTAGCGCCTTTCTCCTTTACAACAAGCTGGGATACAATGGTGACACTGTTACATTTGAAAGTATGAGTGGCGATTTAATCGTTCGACGCAAAGAAGACGGTTTCATCATGGATTTCCCCACACGTAAAGCGCATCCCGTCCTAACCCCAGACGGGTTGGACAAAATCATTGATGCAAAAGTGAATGGTGTTTTAACCTGTGAAGAAAGTATTTTTTCGCTTGTCCTGACCGACAGCGAAGAAGACGTCATCAAGGCAAAACCAGATTTTAATGTTCTTATGAAAATCGCGCCCGGCAACTTTATCTTAACAGCCCCATCTGAAAAATATGACTTTGTCTCGCGCATTTTTGTCCCTGAACACGGTATCCCCGAAGATCCGGTCACAGGGTCTGCCCATTGTGTCTCCGCCCCTTATTGGGCAGAAAAACTTGGTAAAACAGAACTTTCCGCCCGTCAGGTTTCCGAACGCGGAGGGGATGTTCTATGCAGTTTACGTGGGGATCGTGTCGATTTATTCGGCAAAGCTGTTCTCTATCTGGAAGGTCGCATCAACATTTTATAAGGTTTGAAAAGATGTCTCTGACTTTTACGCGTGTGCAAAAAGATAAGGATCTCGACCAGTTTTTTGAGCTGGTAGAACAATATCGTGTTGAGTTGAATGAAAATGTTTGTTTTCCGGCGTATGAAAAAGAACGCATGACATATGGCGCGGACAAAACCTTTATCTTTCTCGCCAAAAAAGACGGGCATATTTGCGGCTGTATTGCGTATCGTCCCAAAACCGATGCCGTCTATGAAATGAAACGCCTGTATGTTTTGCCTTTATACCGTCAGCAAAAAATTGCCGATCAATTATTAATGCATACTTTGAATTTTCTGCGGGAAAACCATATTCAGAAAATCGAACTTGAAACCCTTAAGCGACTTGGCCCGGCCTTGTCATTTTATCAAAAACACGGCTTTCAGATTGATGAAAATGCTCAACATACCAAACATGAAGACATCGTTCCGATGGGATTAACTTTAGGAAAATAACGAAAAATACTTGTATAGAGCCGCGCCATAGGCGATATCTGATATTCTCTAAGAATAAAAAAATAAGGGGCACTATGCAGCAACTCGTCATGGACATCTTCGGGCCGAACTTCCAGATGTGGTTAACCTACATCATTATTATCGCTGCCCTGATCGCCTATGCGGTTGAAGACATCCCCGTAGAACTAACCTCTCTGGTGACATTAGGCGTCATCATGGTTATTTTCCATGTATTCCCGGTCTTGGATGACCAAGGCAACAACCTTTTATCCCCCAACACTCTCTTGCTGGGGTTTGCAAATACCGGCCTGATTACCGTGCTTGCCCTTCTGGTTGTCGGGCAAGGTATGGTCCGCACGGGCGTGCTGGAACGCGGTGCCCAATTCTTGCTGCAACTCGGCGGCAAAAACACGTGGCTGACCATCTTATTGACCCTGACGGTTGGTATGTTGATCTCGTCCATGCTGAACAATATCCCCGTTGTTGTCATCTTCATTCCCATTATGCAGGCCTTGGCGGCACGCATTAACAAATCCGCATCCAAGGTCATGATGCCTTTAAGCGCCGCCGCTGTTCTTGGCGGCATGATCACTTTGATCGGCTCAGGCACAAACTTGCTGGTAAATTCCGCCCTCATCCAACTGGGCGAAGTCCCGTTCAAATTTTTCGATTTTACCATTCCCGGTCTGGTTCTGGCCGGAACAGGGTTGATTTATGTCGTCTTTGTTATGCCACGCCTGCTGCCTGATCGCAGCGGTGAAGAAAATGAAAACAAACATAGCGGCAAACATTTCATTGCACAATTGACCGTCGCGCCGGGTGCCAAACTGGTTGGCAAACGCTCCATGGGTGGTTTTTTCAAAGAACTGCCCGACATGACGGTGCGTATGATCCAACATCAGGGCTTAACTATTCTACCGCCCTTTGAAGATCATAAAATTCAGCCCGGTGATATTCTCGTCGTTGCGGCTACGCGTAAAATCATTACCGAAGTTCTCACCCAAAACAATGGACTTTTGGAACCTCACCACCCCGAATTGATCGAAAAATCCTTTGCCTCGATGGAAGGCGATGAAACGGTTGATGATGGGGATGACGATGTTATTCGCAACCGTGACCGCATGCTGGTCGAAGTCATGCTGCCGCCAACCTCGCAACTCTCAGGACAGACCTTACAAAACACGACGTTTGCCCAACGCTCCGCCTGCAAAGTCATCGGCATTCAGCGTCGTTCACGTATGATTCGGGCACGCATGGATGACATTCGCCTGCAATCGGGTGATGTCTTACTGGTTCAAGGCCATCCACGAGACATTCACAACTTGCGCTCAAACCGCGATGTAATTTTGCTGGAATGGTCCAAAGAAGAACTCCCGGCTGTTCATCATGCCAGACGTGCCTTAAGTATCTTCCTCGGTGTTGTCGTGCTGGCCGGTACGGGGATCCTCCCCACCGTGACCTGTGCCCTTATCGGGGCAACGGCAATGGTGGCAATTGGTGCACTCAATGTGCGCCAAGCTGTCCGCGCAGTTGATTCAAAAATTGTCACAATGGTGGGGGCTGCTCTTGCCTTGGGTGCGGCCATGCAAGCAACGGGGGCCGCCAGTTCTTTGGCCCATGGCGTTGTCGATATGTTGGATGGGGCTGGTCCCCGTACCGTTTTATCGGTCTTGTTCTTGCTCATCGCTATCTTGACCAACGTGCTATCGACACAAACCTGTGCCGTTCTGTTCACCCCGATTGCTGTTTCCATGGCAAACGAGTTAGGTGTCGATCCCCGCGCCTTTGCCGTGGCGGTCGTCTTTGCCGCAAACTGTGCCTTTGCAACCCCTATTGGCTATCAAACCAATTTACTGGTCATGGCACCGGGGCGTTACAGTTTCAAAGATTTTATTGTCGCAGGAACCCCGCTGGTCTTTATTATCTGGATTGTCTTCAGCCTGTTCATTCCGGTTTTCTACGGTTTTTAGGATTAAAAGACAGGGTTCGCGCGCAAAGACAAACATTTATGTTTCTTTTTGCGTTTCGATTCTCAAACCTACGGCTTTAAACAAGCCACGGCTTTGTCATTTACTCTCCAGAAAATGATGAAACGGTCTTTTTACGTCTTGAATCATGCCCTTTATCTTCAAACAAGCGTTACAAATTTCCCTTATTGCAATATTCCAACATGCCACCGCTCTCCCCATGCAGTTTAGGGTTTCTTTTTTGTGTCAGTTTTGCTATCTACCCCACAGAATTTGGAGCCATCTGGAAGCGCAGGATCGGCACTGGCAACAATGACAGCGTCTGTTCGGCAGTTTTTCCGTATGGTTATTTCTGCATGTAATTTACATGTACTTTATATGACAAAGGGAAATTGAGCATGACGAATTCGAGTGCCTCGCACTTCGCGAAGTGGAAAGAACAGCAAAGCTCTGCTGAACAAATGATTCCGCTGGTTGGCCAACTCTATCGCGACAATGGCGTGACAATCAGAATCTTCGGTCGCCGTCTTCTGAACAACTCCGCCATCGATATCATCAAAGCTCACCGTTATGCCTTGCAAATGGTTGGTGAAGAGCTTGATATTCCCAAAAGTCTGGAACTGGTTCAAGCCATGTCTAACATGGATTTGGCACCGGCACGCGTTGACCTCGGTCGTTTGTGCTATGATTTCATGAAAAAGGGCGGCGACGCTGAAAACTTCCTGAAAGATCAACTGGGTTGCATCAACACAGGTAAAGGGACCATTTTGGACGAGCCGCAAGATATCGTTCTTTACGGTTTTGGCCGGATCGGGCGCCTGCTCGCTCGCATGTTGATCGAACGTGTTGGTGACGGCAACAAAATGCGCCTGCGTGCCATCGTTGTTCGTGGCGGCAAAGAAGGTGATTTGAAAAAACGCGCGAGTTTGCTGCGTCGCGACTCCGTACACGGTGCGTTCAACGGTTCTATCAAAGTGGACGAAGAAGAAAGCGCCATCATTGCAAACGGCGTTTACATCAAAGTTATTTACGCCAATTCTCCGGCGGAAATTGATTACACCGATTACGGCATCAAAAACGCACTAATCGTGGACAACACCGGCATGTGGCGCGACGAAGAAGGTCTTGGCCAACACCTGAAATGCCCAGGGGCTTCCAAAGTCCTTTTGACAGCGCCGGGTAAAGGCAACATCAAAAACATCGTTTACGGTGTAAACCACGGTGATATCGAAGCTACCGATACCATCTTGAGTGCCGCATCCTGTACAACAAATGCCATCACACCTGTTTTGAAAGCCATCAACGACGAATATGGCATCGAAAACGGTCACGTGGAAACCATTCACTCCTATACCAACGACCAGAACCTGATCGACAACTATCACAAAGGTGATCGTCGTGGTCGTTCTGCACCGTTGAACATGGTTCTAACCAGCACAGGCGCTGCCAGTGCGGTTGGTAAATGTTTGCCGGAAATGAAAGGTAAATTGACAGGGAATGCCGTTCGTGTACCGACACCGAACGTTTCTATGGCGATTATGAACCTGAACCTTGGCAAAGAAACCAACAAGGAAGAAATGAACGACTACCTGCGCAATATTTCGCTGAATTCCGAAATGCAGGATCAAATCGATTACACCACCTCTTCTGAATTGGTCTCTACAGACATGGTAGGTTCGACACACGCTGGTGTGGTTGACTCCTTGGCAACCATCGTCGATGGCAACCGTCTCGTACTGTACGTCTGGTACGATAACGAGTCCGGTTACAGCGCACAGGTTATCCGCATGATGCAGGACGTTGTCGGCCTGAAAATGCAAACAGTTCCGGCGGAATAATTCCAACTGATCTGCTTACATAATCTATGTAAAAAAACGGCCCTTTCCTGATCTCAGGAAGGGTCGTTTTTTTGTACCCATACAATTTTTCACAATTGTTCGCTGCCCTTTGCCTCATGTCTTGCTTATCATAATCATTTAGAAATCAAACAAACGCGAGGCTGCCATGAACGACATCCCTCTCCATATTCAGGAACAATTCGGTTATTGTTTTGAAGATATCAAGGTTGGTATGTCCGCCAGTTTCGGCAAAACAGTTACCGAAGCCGACATTAATATGTTTGCGGGTGTGTCAGGCGACACCTGCCCCATTCACCTGAATGAAGATTTTGCCAAACATACCCGTTTTAAGACCCGAATTGCACATGGTTTTATATCTGCGAGTTTGATTTCCACCCTTGTTGGCTGCCGTCTGCCCGGTCCCGGTGCGCTTTATGTCAATCAAGAGATTAAGTTTAGAAAACCCGTTTTTATCGGGGATGCCGTCAATGCCCGTGTGGTTGTCCGCAAGTTGATCCCGGAAAAGAACTTTGTCGAACTTGACACAACTTGCGAAGTCGATGGCCAAATCGTTGTCGAAGGGTTCGCAACAACTTGGGTTCCAAGTCGTGATCCAAAAGGCTAACCCCTTTAAAAACACTGGGCAAAATGATCTTGTAAACGCGCACAATCGGTTTCAATTTCAGGGCTGGCAATGACGTTGTGGCAGGAAAAGGTAGGTAACGCAGTCGCCCCCATAAACTGCTGCATTTTATGAAACATAAAAAAGGCATCATCCACATCACGTCCTTCAAACAACTTTTCAGGGTCGCCAAATGCATCCAAAGGGGCATTCCAGGTGAGTGACAACATATATTTCTTATCCTGCATCAACCCACCAGATCCATAAGGCCCGCCTTGTGCACGCCCGTCATTCAGCCACAGGGTTCCCCGTCCTGCCATATAAACTTGATCAATATATTGTTTTAAGCCACCGGGCATATGAAACCAATAGACGGGAAACTGAAAAATCATCACATCACAGGCCGTAATTTTTTCAACCTCTAGCGCCACATCATATCCATCACGAATACGGCTCACCACTACGCAATGCCCATAATCTTGTAAAACGGTCTGCGCTGTCTCACATAAGGTGCGGTTATATTCCCCTTTTGCATGGCCATGAATTTCTGCACCATCAATAATCAAAATATTCATGACAAAGTTCCCGCTTATTTCGCCTAAAGCACAAGCTTAGGGAAAAGATGATGATCCCTCAATCACGAAAAACGACTGGCCCAAAATCGATCCAGAACAAAATACCACAAGCCATTGATCAAAGGCTCCACGATTGCATCGGTGATTGCTGCTGAAAAGCTGGCTCCGGTGAAATACCACACACAGGTTGCAGCAATAAAGAAGTGGCCAATTGTATAGATCACGGCACGTAATAACGATCCCGCATTATTGTTGATCCATTGTTGAAATTGCCTGACAGAATAAGCCTGAACCGATTGCATCTTATACCTCGTTTCCAAAATTACTTATATGCAATTAATAATCATTATCAATTTATAGAATTTCCAATCCTGTTCAAGTCTTTTTTGTGACTCAAACAAAATCATTCACCTGCATAATATTTCATCTGCGAAATGCGGCTTGCCCTATCGGCTGAAACTCAACAGCCTTTGATATTTGGATCCCTTAAACGCCCTTAGCCTTACGTTTGACTTTGTTTTTCTGCAATGCCCCATCCAACAAACGTTGAAACGTGGGACATTCCAAATGGCTGGGGGCGGAACAATCTGCGGCATGACGTAGGCCTTCACTCACGGCTTTCAGCTGGCGAATTTTCACATCCAGTTCATCTGCCTTATTTACGAGGCGATTACGGTCAATCTTTACACCGTCTTGGAAAGTAAAAATTTCATCCATTTCATCCAATGAAAAACCAGCGTTTTTCCCCAGTGAAATTAAGGCTAAACGTAATAGAACATTGGCTTCAAACAGACGGCGCATCCCCCGGCGACCACACGATTGGATCAAACCTTTTTCTTCATAAAATCGCAAAGTGGAAACCGCCAAGCCCGATTGACGGGATACTTCACCGATATCTAAAATCAAAGGGGATGTCATTTTTTACCTTGACCTCAAGTTAACTTAAGCTTGTAGCCTACAGCAACTTACAGAGATAAACAACACCAGGAAAAACAGATGGAACATCATTTTTGGCAAGATAAATGGGACAACAACAAACTTGGCTTCCATGAAGGCCGGCCAAATGAACTGCTGACCAGTTACTTTCACACCCTTCACCTTTCCTCCAACCAAAGCGTCTTTCTGCCTTTATGCGGCAAGACCCGCGATATTGCATGGTTGTTGGGGCATGGCTACCGTGTCGTCGGGGCAGAATTGATCGAAAGCGCCATCATCCAGTTATTCAAAGAATTGGAAATCACACCAACACGTACAGTCCAAGGTGACCTGATCCATTACAGTGCATCGACCATTGATATTTTTGTCGGTGATATCTTTCATCTGAAAGCCAAACAAATCGCCCCGATTAATGCGGTTTATGACCGTGCCGCACTGGTTGCCCTTCCCGAAAACATGCGTCATCAATACACCAAACACCTGATGGCATTAACCCAATGCGCCCCACAATTACTGATTACCTACGAATATGATCAAGACCTTGTACAAGGCCCGCCGTTTTCCATTCATCCCGAAGAAGTTCATCATCATTACGATGCTTTCTACACCCTTGAGCTGCTGGATCGTATAGATGTTGACGGGGGCGTTCATGGCAAACACAAGGCACAGGAAAGTATCTGGCGATTAGAAAAGAAAACCGGATAAAATCTTCTGGACCTTTATCTAAAAGAGGCGTAGGACATCCCCATGATCGAACGTATATTCCATAGTGCTACATATTATGCGCTGCCACATATGGCGGTGTTTTCGTTCGATTCCTAAAAATTGATCAACATGCTGCCGTCGTTCGGTAGCATGTCCTCTTTTCAAACATTCTTTCCGAACATCGGCCGTTTAATCGGAGAATGTTTCCATGACGACCCTATCGACACTTAATCAACACACACCGAACTTTCTGCGCGTTTTGCAAGACCGTGGGTTTATCCATCAATGCAGTGATACGGACACACTTGCTGAAACGCTATCAAAACAAGTGACACCCGCTTACATTGGGTTTGATGCAACGGCTGACAGTCTGCATGTCGGTCATCTTATGTCTATCATGACATTACGTTGGTTACAAAAATGCGGGCATAAACCCATCGTCTTAATCGGGGGTGGAACCACACGTATTGGCGACCCCAGCTTTCGCGATACCACACGTCCCATTTTGGACGATGCCCAAATTTCTGCCAATATCGCCGGAATCAAAAAGGTATTTTCAAAATACCTGACCTTTGGCGATGGGCCGAGCGATGCTGTTTTGGTGAATAACGCCGATTGGCTGGATGATTTGAAATACCTGTCCGTTCTGCGTGACATCGGTCCCCATTTCACTGTCAATAAAATGTTGAGTTTTGATTCCGTCAAATCACGGCTGGATCGCGAACAACCCCTGACTTTTCTGGAATTTAACTACATGATTTTGCAGGCCTTTGATTTTGTCGAGCTATCCAAACGGTTTGGCTGTGTCCTGCAAATGGGTGGGTCTGATCAATGGGGCAATATTGTCAACGGGATCGAACTGGGTCGCCGCATAAACGGACAAAACCTGTTTGGCCTGACGACAAAACTATTAACTACCTCCTCCGGTACAAAAATGGGCAAGACGGCCTCCGGGGCTGTTTGGCTGAATGAAGATCGGCTTTCGCCTTGGGACTTTTGGCAATTTTGGCGCAATACAGAAGATGACGATGTCTTGCGATTTTTGCGTTTATTTACAGAAATCCCTTTATCGGAAATAAACGAAATGGCTTCCCTGAAAGGTGCAGAAATCAATGAAGCCAAAAAACGACTGGCAAATGAAGTCACCGCCCTGTGTCACGGAACAGAAGCTGCACAACAAATGGAAGAGACCGCACGACAAACTTTTGAAGCGGGTCAAACAGGACAAGCGTTGCCACGATTGATCATTACAAACGAACGGCTCAAGACGGGGATACGCATCAATGATCTTCTACATGAAATCGGTTTTTGCCAAAGTAAAAGCGAAGGTCGCCGCCTGATTAAAAACGGCGGTGTTCGGATAAATGATCATCGTGTTACAGATGAAGTTAAAGAACTGACAACAAACGATTTTAACAAAGATAATCAGATTAAAATCACAGTTGGTCGCAAATCACACGGCCTGTTTATAAAGGAAACTTAAGCATACATCATAAAAAAAGGGAGGCACCATCGCCTCCCTTTTTATCATGATTGCCTTTTTTACGAGGTTTGCGTTTCATCTTCTGGCTTTTTCTTACGACCAAACAGGCCAATAATCAGCACGAAGAATAACGGAACAAAGAAAATCGCCAGCACAGTTGCAGCAATCATCCCGCCCATAACGCCTGTCCCCACCGCAATACGCGCACCGGCACCGGCGCCACTGCTGATGGCCAAAGGCAGAACCCCCAGGGTAAACGCCATAGAGGTCATGACAATTGGGCGCAGGCGTTGACGTGCGGCTTCTACCGTCGCAGCCACAACATCCATGCCCTGTTCATAAAGGTCACGGGCAAATTCCACGATCAAAATCGCGTTTTTCGCCGAAAGACCAATTGTCGTCAAAATCGCCACCTGGAAGTAAACATCACCGGGCAAGCCGCGCAACATCACCGCCAGAACGGCACCCAAAATTCCCAACGGCACAACCATCATCACAGATACCGGAATGGTCCAGCTTTCATAAAGGGCAGCAAGGCTGAGGAAAATCACAATTGCAGACAACAGATACAAGGTTGGTCCCTGTTCGCCAGCTTCTTGTTCCTCATATGACAAACCTTGCCATTCCAAACCAATCCCACCGGGAAGTTTGGCAACCATCTCCTCCATTGCAGCCATTGCTTCACCCGAGGCAACGCCCGGTGCCGCCTGCCCTTGAATGTTCAAGGACGACAAGCTGTTAAAACGTTCCAGACGCGGTGAACCATAAGTCCATTGTGTACTCGAAAAGGCCGAGATCGGAACCATTTCCCCTTGGTTGTTGCGCACATACCAATGGGCGATATCTTCCGGCATCATCCGATAAGGGGCATCGGCTTGAATATAAACCTTCTTAATCCGCCCCTTTTCAATGAAATCATTGACGTAACTGGACCCCCAGGCCGTTGCCAATGTACGATTGATATCGGCAATGTTGACACCCAGCGCACTGGCTTTTTCCTGATCGATATTGATATCGAATTGCGGTGTATCGTTCATCCCGTTCGGGCGCACACCCACAACACGCGGATCTTGTGCAGCCATCCCCAACAACTGATTACGTGCCGCCATCAAGGCTTCGTGACCAATTCCGCTGCGATCAACCAACTGCATGTTAAAGCCGTTGGCCGTCCCCAGTTCGATAATGGCAGGGGGGGCAAATGCAAACACCATTGCTTCCTTGATCTGGCCGAACATTCCATAGGCACGCCCAATAACAGCCTTAACCGATTGATCCGGGCGCTTACGTTCTGACCAGTCTTTCAGGTTGATAAAGGCAATCCCCGTATTTTGACCACTCCCGGCGAACGAGAAACCCGCAACAGTAAACAGACCATTAACCGTTTCTGTCTCATTCTCCAGAAAATGTTTTTCGATTTTCTTGAGAACTTCGACCGTGCGTTCCTGAGACGCACCCGCTGGTAATTGCAGCATGGAGAACATGATCCCCTGATCCTCATCCGGCAGAAAAGATCCCGGCAAACGGTTATAAGAGAAAATCAACGCGCCAACCAATGCCGCGTAAATCACCAGAAAACGGAATTTCCGAACAGTGATGTAACCAACACTGTTTTGATAAAATTTGTTTGTCTTATCAAACCCCCGGTTAAACCAACCAAAGAAGCCTTTTCTTTCATAAGGGTTATGCTTGGACGGTTTTAACATCGTGGCACAAAGGGCCGGTGTCAGAATAATCGCAACCAGAACCGAGAACCCCATCGCCGAAACGATCGTGATGGAGAATTGACGATAAATCGCACCGGTTGACCCGGCAAAGAAAGCCATTGGGACAAACACGGCAGATAATACAAGCGCGATACCGATCAAGGCACCTGTAATCTGGTCCATTGATTTGCGAGTCGCTTCGCGCGGGGATAAACCGTCTTCATGCATAATCCGTTCGACGTTTTCCACCACCACGATGGCATCATCCACCAACAGGCCAATAGCCAGCACCATACCGAACATGGTCAAGGTATTGATGGAATATCCAAACGCAGACAAAACAGCAAACGTCCCCAGCAAAACAACCGGAACCGCAATCGTCGGGATCAGGGTTGCGCGCCAGTTTTGCAGGAACAGCAACATCACGAGGAAAACCAGCACAATCGCTTCAAACAGCGTATTGACCACTTCCTTGATCGAAACCTTCACAAACGGGGTTGTGTCATAGGGATAAACCACTTCAACGCCTTGCGGGAAGAAGGGTTTCAATTCCTCCATCCGTGCCTTGACCGCATCAGCCGTATCCAAGGCGTTTGCCCCGGTCGCCAAGGTGACACCGACCCCGGTTGCGGGCTGTCCGTTATAACGCGCAGTTACCGCATAATTTTCCGAACCGATTTCAAGTCGGGAAACATCCCCAAGACGAATTTGGGAACCGTCTGTATTCACCCGCAGCAAGATATTTGCGAATTCTTCAACCGTTTGCAGTTTGCTTTGTGCGGTAATTGTCGCATTCAACTGTTGACCGGCAACCGCAGGCATCCCCCCGATTTGACCGGCTGTAACTTCGGTGTTCTGAGCTGCAATAGCCGAAGTCACATCGGATACAGTCAGGTTATAACTGATCAACTTGTTAGGATCCAACCAGACCCGCATCGCATGCTTGGCCCCAAAAACCCGCACGCTGCCAACACCGTTTACCCGTGCAATCGGATCACGCAGTGATGTCACAACAAAATCGGATAAATCTGCACGATCAAGACTGTTATCAGCCGATACAATCCCGACAACCATCAGGAAAGACCCGCCAGATTTCGACACCGTCACCCCTTGTTGCTGCACTTCAGCAGGCAACAGGGACATCGCGCCTTGCAGTTTGTTTTGAACCTGAACCTGTGCAATATCGGGGTCGGCTTCGGCTTCAAACGTCAGGGTGATTTCAACCGAACCGTTGGCGTCACTTGTAGAAGAAATGTAACGCAGATAATCCAGACCGTTCATTTGTTCTTCGATCACCTGCGTGACGGCATTTTCCACCGTTCGGGCAGAGGCACCGGGATAAGACGTATTAATCTTTACCGAAGGCGGCGCAATCGTCGGGTATTGTTCGATCGGTAACTGAAAGATCGACAAACCACCCGCCAGCATAATCACAAGGGCAACAACCCATGCGAATACGGGACGGTCAATAAAAAACTTTGCCATATTCGCTGTTCCTATTTATCGGGTTGTGCGTCATTTGCCGCATTTACCGGCTGCGCAACGACCGCTGCCCCCGGCGCAATACGCTGTAAACCTTCAACGACGATTTCAACACCATCCGTGAGACCAGCCGTCACCAACCAGTCATTACCTTGGGATTGTTCAATTGTAATCGGCTTAACCGCCGCTTTGCCTTCTTCAACGGCATAAACAAAGGCAGACCCATCCGGGCGTCGCATTACCGCTTTTTGCGGGACAACGAATACACCGTCCAATTCGCCTTGATACACCGTCCCGCGTACAAACATACCCGGCAGCAAATCACGTTTTGGGTTTGGGAAGACCGCACGTAGACGAACCGTCCCCGTTGTCTCGTTCACACTCACGTCAGAAAACTTAAGCGTTCCCTTATGTGGATATTCCACGCCCGTTGCATCAACAGTTAATGTCACTTCAACTTTGCCCGCATCAACGCCTTGCAAACGGCCTGACTGAACCGCATGTTTAATTTTCATCAAGCGGCCACCGGCTTGAATAACATCAACATAAATCGGGTCCAGCTGTGTAATGGTTGCCAAGGCACTGCCTTGACTCGCAATAACAAGGGAACCTTCATTAAAAGCAGATGCGCCGATCTGACCGGAAATCGGGGCTTTTAGCGTTGTATCTTCCATATTGATCTGGGCTTGATCAACTTTGGCCTTGGCCGCAGCAACAGCAGCGCGCGCTTGGGCCTCAACAGCTACCGCATCATCATATTTTTGTTCGCTCAATGCTTTGGTTTTAATCAATTTTTCATAACGAACTCGCGTTTTAACCGCTTGGCTTAATGTCGCTTTTTGACGATCAAGCTCTGCCTTTGCTGCATCAAGGGCAGCGACATAAACAGCCTGATCAATGACGTACAGGGCTTGGTCCTGCTCGACATACGCGCCTTCTTCAAATTTTCGGGCTTCAATAATCCCGTCCACCTGTGGGCGAACATCTGTTTTGCGAAAGGCAACTGTTCGACCCGGCATTTCTTCAGACAAACGAACTTTTGTCGCATTCAACACCATTGTATTGACCGCCACCCCCGGACGCTGCCCACCCGCACCAGCGCTTCCTTTTTGTTCTTCACCGCAAGAGGCAACCACCAAAGCCAGAGCTGCAACACTTGCAATTTTTGTAAATGATCGAATAAACAAATCACAAATCCTTTTCGTGGCAAAATGCCCTTAATTTTAATATTGGAAAAAACCGTACCTGAAAGGGTAAAAGTTTCCAAATCAAGATTTTTATAGATTGCGCACAAGCTGACACATTCACACTTAAACTTCTGTTATCCATCTCACAGTTATTACGCGCATGCGAAATAAAACTTATAAAAACCTACTTTTCATCCTACCAACCTACCCTCTCGATCTCTGTCATTTGTCGGCTAACCACTGATTTTTCCAATAATTTCATTGATGTTAATTTCTTAAAGTTGTATATTTTACAATCATTTCGCATCTCATTTCAACAATCACACACAGCATATTGTAGATTTTCAACCTCCCATACTATGTTGTGGTCAAACACTCTTTTTTATTTCCTTCTAAAAACGCAAGAAATCAAGCTCCAGAGATATTTAGCAACAAAGTTCACAAAATGGCCCGCAGATCCCGCGTTTACATTATTCAACCTCCGGTTAATGTCTCACAAATTACCCCTTGCCTTGATGATCAAGCGTTGCCTTTGGGTATTCTTGCCTTGGGCGCTTATCTCAATCAAAACGGATTTGACGCAAAAGGCTTACATATTCCAAATTTGCTGGCCCACAAAAACCATAACCTGAATGATTTGATTGGCGAAATCACCCAAACCCGTCCCTTGTTGGTTGCCATCGCCCTGAACTGGATTCATTTCAGTAAAGGAGCCATAGAGTTAGCTCGCATAATCCGACAAAACTGCCCGGATACCAAAATTGTTATCGGTGGTCAGCACGCCACGCTCTTTACTCGACAACTGGCAAAAGCTGCGCAAGGGTGTGCAGACGCTATCCTTAATGGCGAGGCGGAAAGAACGCTCTTGAACCTTTGTCAACATCTAGAAAACGAAGGGCAAATGCCCTTACAAATGCCCGGATTATTTTTATGTAGCCATAATCAATCCCATGCCCGCATCATCGCCCCTGATGTGGTTCAAGATATAGATAACCTTCCTTTTTACGATTACAGTTTTTTGCATGCCAGAAACAAAAAACTGCGTGTCGCAACACTCAGCACCGGTCGGGGTAGCTGCCCCCTCAAATGTGCCTTCTGTCTCGAACATGTCATGGGGAACTTACAAGGAAGAAAAGAGCTGCTTTTTCATTCCCCCGAATGGATTGTCGCCCATATGAAACATGTTATGGATCAGGGCATTCGACAGATTTCAATTCAGGACAATCTCTTCATCGGCGGCGATAAGCTGGTGACCCAAATCGCAGACGAAATGGAACGGCAAAATATATATTTGGACCATATCAATATTTTTGCCCACCCAAATAGTTTTTCAAAAACAGGCTTTCAATCTATCAAACGCATGGCAACACACGCCAGTATTGATTTTGGGATGGAAACCGGTTCTCGTCATGTTCTGGAAATTATCAAACGCCCCAGTGATATGGGTGCCATTCTTGAAAATCTTAGTGATGCTGTTGAAGCCGACATTGCCCCCTATACATGGTGGTTATCCGGCTTACCTGATGCCCCACAGGCAGAAGAAGATACCTGCCATTTTATTAAAGAAACGATGACACTTGGCGCTATCCCCCGCACAGTCAGTCCCCTTATTCTTTTGCCCCGGACCCCTATGCATGAGCGTTCACAAGATTACGGCATTCATCCTCGCTTTAGTCGATTTGAAGATTACAGCCTGTTTTCCCAAGTCAGTCTGAAAGAAGCACAATATTTTGGCGATACCATTACCCACAATACCGCCAAGCGTAGCCGCATTGATATTTTAGAAGAAACCAACCGTCTTAAGAAATTTATTCTGGAACATTTTGGAATCATCGAAACATTCTGGAAATCCCGCCATCCCTTGTTGCTTGATGATCTTCAACAGATCAAAGAACATATTCAAAGTTCTTTTCGTCTCAATGAAGAATAGTTTTTCAGCAATAAATGTTCTGAAACGAAGCTCAGATTATCCTGCATATATCAAATATAGTCATACTGGTCCTCAATGAAAAATCTGCCCCCACTCAATGCCCTGCGTGCTTTCGTGATTGTCGCACGATCTGGCACCATTGCGGCAGCATCCAAAGAAATGGGCATTTCCAGTTCAGCCATCAGTCAGCAAATTCGAAATTTGGAAAACTGGCTCGGACTATCCTTATTTAATCGTAAAACACGCGACTTGATTTTAACAGACCGTGGACGTGAATATTTTCAAGAAGTCTCCCACGCCATCAATGCAATCGCAACCGCGACATCCCATATTGTTGGAACAGATATTTCCTCCGGTCTTATTCGTGTTTCCGTCCTGCCTTCTTTTTCGTCTTTATGGCTGTTGCCTAAACTGGCCGATTTCACAGAACAACATCCCGATATTGAAATAGACCTGATTTCCTCGACATCTCTTTGTTCTTTTAAAAAAGATGATATCGATTTTGCCATTCGATATGGGATGGGTGACTATCTCGGCCTAGAAGTTGATAAGCTCCTGCCCGAAGCGGTCGCACCGGCCTGTCACCCTAAATTAATACAAGATATATTAGGAAAAGACATTCACGAAATCACCTTGCATGACCTCACACGCCTGCCGATTATTGATGATGGAGGCAGCCTCAAAGGGATAAAGCATAACATGCAAAAATGGCTGGAAGAACAAGGTGTTCGAGATCCTCAATTTAAAGAACATATGCACTTTTCCGACAGCCATATCGCCTGTGAAGCCGCCCGCCTTGGCAAAGGATTGATTTTGGGGCGCGTCAGCCTTATTGCCGATTGGCTAGAAACCGGTGATTTGATCATTCCCATTAATAAATGGGAAATTGAAAAAACCGCCTATTACATCGTTTATACCGCACAACGCCCCATGCGCCCTCAGGTTAAGTTATTTTACCATTGGCTGAAAGATACCGCCCAAGAATGGATGAATGACCCACGCCGACAAAAAATATTTTATTCATGAGCTTACGGTTTACGGTCTTCTCCCTATTCTTTCGGCTGACGATTGACAAGCATCACCCCCAGCGCCGTAATCGCAATACCAATTGCAACAGGCAGTTCAATCTTTTCTTCAAATAGAAAACTGGAAACAAGAGCTGCAGAAACCGGAACAAAGTAAAAGATACTGGCCACCCGGCTGACTTCGCCACGACGGATCATCACATAGAGTAAACTCAGCGCACCAATAGATACACCGATAGACATGTAGCCCAATGCCCCCATGAATTGCACGGACCATTCCACCTGCATTGTCTCAAAGGCAAAAGCAAAGGGCAGACACATCAAACACGAGGCAAGCGACTGAATGGCCCCCCCTGAAAAAACATTCATATCTGCACAAAAACGTTTTTGATACAGGTTGCCGAAACTTAGCCCTAATAAGCCAATCACCGCCATGCCAAGACCGGTCATATGAACAGAGGTGAAATCCAATTTCTGGCTAACCACAAACACAATTCCGACCAAACCAAGGGCCAGTCCTGAGCACTGAAACATATTTAAACTTTCACCCAACATACGACGGGCGACAACGGCAACAAGTACGGGCTGTAAGGCAATGATTAATGCGGATAAGGCCGGAGACAATCCCATGTCAATTGCCACAAAAACACCAATGGAAAAAGTGCCCACTGTCAACATGCCAGCAAGAGAAATATGGAAGACATCTCCCCATTTTTTAGGCCAACTTGCCTTAAACAACAGTCCTAATCCCGCGACGGCACAAGCCGCAATTGCAAAACGCAGGAGCAAAAACGTCACCGGTTCCGCATAAGGCAAACCGTATCTTGCACCAACAAAACCCGTGCCGTACAACATAACAAATATAAATGGAAAAGCGATTGAATGAAGATGTCCCTCACTCATGCTTTTAGACATATTACAACCCAATTTGCGAACAGACATCTTTTAGCCTCCATATTGAAAATTTAGAGCGCAAGGCAACAGGCAAACTCTTTTGCTTAAAAAGAACTATTGTGTTGATGGGCTAGGTTGCATAAACAGCGGCAATTTGCCTATTTCAAAAAAATAAACTAGGTGAAGTAAAACTTACGTCACGAAGGAAAACCGGCCTAATGAGAGGAATCTTCGATACGCCAACAAGAACGATTCGCAAAATAAAAAGGGGCTTCCCCTTCAAATAAAGCACCCGCGAGAAGACAAAGCAAAACCTTAAAACGACATTCTTTTTCGAACAAGTCTTTGAAATAAAAAAGAAAGAAAACCACACTTATTGAGCGATTTGGAATACTTAAAATAAAACCTAGAAAGTATACGTAAAAATACATATCCTTAGAAATAGGTAATACCAAGGTAATACCATAGTGTTATGTATTTTTTCATCAGAAGATGTAGGGTCCAATAGGATCAAATCTTGAGGGTATGAAGCAAAGCATCGATAAAAAAATATAGAACAAATGGTATAGACAATGTGAGGATTGTCTATGAGAACCGTTTTTGATGCAGGCGACAGCCACCCCTTTCACGTGCTCGAACCACAAGGGAACCCTTCGGTCATTCATTTACCGGAAGACTTAGACATGTCCGATGCCACGGTCATTCGTGATGGCGCAGACATGATGATCGAGTCCGCCCAAGGTGATCACTTCCTCATTCAAGATTATTACCTTCAGGAACACAGCCCGAATTTACAACAAGCAAACGGCGAATGGTTTGATACACAGGCCTATGATAACCTGCCCGACATTGACAGCATCAACCAATATGCCCAAGCCGCCCCCGTTCTTGACATCCCCGGATTGCAAACGGCGCAAGCCACCCCGCAAGGTGATGTTGCGTTAGGCGAACCGATTGGCCTTGTCGAAGAAGTCAGTGGTAGTGTCAGCGTTGTGCGCGCCGATGGCAGCAGCGCCATTCTCAACACAGGCGACCCCGTTTTCCAAGGTGACCGTTTGGAAACATCCACCGATGGGGGTGTCGGAATTACCCTTGCAGACACAAGCTCATTTTCCCTCGGTGAAAACTCCGAAATGGTGCTAGACGAACTGGTCTATGACCCTGGCAATCAAGAAGGCAGCTCGGTCCTTTCCCTGATTGAAGGCACCGCCAGCTATGTCAGCGGGCAAATTGCCAAAATTAATCCTGATGCGGTCGCGATCAACACGCCGGTCGCCACCATTGGTATTCGCGGCACCAAAGTCTTTTTAGAATATGCCGAAGGGAAATTCCGCGCTATTAACCTGATTGAAACCACACTGGAAGGGGACACACCGGGTGAAATCGTTATTTTTGCCTTAAACGGTTCCCCATTAGGGTCCACTAATCAGGCCAATGTGGGATGGAGCTGGGACGGCGGATCTGACAGTAATTTTCGATCTTCCCAATTCACTACAGACGAAATCAACCGCTTAACCCGCGATACCCTAAATCATTTACCCCCCAGCCTTGCTGAAAAAGCACTGGAGGCAAAAGAACTTGAAGCCGCCCTAAAAGAAGCCGCAGAAATCGCCGCCCGTGAAGCGCAAGATGCCGAAGCACAGGCCCAACAGGCCGAAACCGATGCGCAAGCCTTGAAGCAAGCTGCCGATGAAGCCAAGGCCCAAGCTGATGCCTTGGCACAACAGGCATTGACAGAAGAAGAAAAACTTCAGCTTTTACAAGAACAATTGCAGGAGTTGATTGCTTCAGGCGCAACAGATCAAGAAATCCTGCAGTTGCAACAAGCCCTCAACAAGCTGGAGTTCAACCTGCAACAAATTTGGCAAAATGCAGAGACCGCAAGACAATCTGCCCTGCAAGCCGAAGATAAAGCAACCCAAGCTTATCAATTTATGCTGGAAGCGCGCGAGGAAGCTCAACAAGCCAATGCCGCCGCAGAAGTCGCACAAAATGCCGCGCATGGGGCTTATGAAATCACGCAAAATGCATTCCAACGCGCGCGTGAATATGTCGGCTATGAAGCCAATACGAACGCCAATCCGGGGGAAAGCAACAACCAATTTGCCGACAAAACAACAGATGCCCCCCAAAATGGCGAACAACAAGAAGAGGGCAACGAAGATGGTAATAATGTTTTTGTCCCCCATGAAAATGACAACGATGATGGATCGTCCGACCCCATTGTTATCGCACAATTGGAAAATGGTGGAACTGGCAATTACACCGGAGAGGCAGGTCAGAATAACGAGGACGAAAACACTGGAAAGGCAGAAGAAGAAACCACCACTCCTGTAAATAACGACCCCGACCCCGTCTCATTAAGCGGCAAAGGTGTGGATGGCTATCTCAGCGGGGCAAATGTTTGGATAGATCTGGATAAAGATGGTGTCATGGATGCCAACGAAACAGATCGCGCCATCACCGATAGCAGCGGGAATTACACCCTCAGCACGACCGCCCGTGATTATATTATATCCATGTCCGGCGGAACGGACATCGCAACGGGCAAAGCCTTCTATGGTGTTTTACAAGCCCCTGAAGGGTCAACTGTCGTAACCCCCTTAACAACCCTGCTTGCCAACGGGGTTTCTGAAAGTGATCTTAAAGCTGCCTTTGGTCTCAGCGCCGATCTTGATCTGACAACGACCGACCCGGTCGCCGGGGCTTCTAACAGTGACATTGCGAAACTGGCCGCTGTCGGCGTACAAATTCAAAATACCATTGTTCAGGCGGCTTCCGTTTTGGAAGGATCCAGCAGCACGACACTGGAAACCGGGACAGCGGGTACGACCTTGTTCAATGCCATTGCCGATGCCATCAAAACACAAGGCAGCAGCTTTAACATCTCGGATGCCTCAAAAATCCAATCTGTTATTTCACAAGCCGCTGGTAATTTGCTCAGTGGGGATGATCTCACCAAAGCCAACAATGCCGCCGCCAACAGTGCCCAGATTATCAGTGCATCAAACAGTGTCGTTGATGATTATATTGCACTGGGGGGAACGGGTAATGACTTCCTGTCCAGTTTAGCGCAAGTTGCCGTTGTTGCCAGCAATGCCGCCAGTGACCTGCAAACGGCGGTGCGCGATAATAGCGATCTTAGCAATTTACAAAATCAATATAGTGCAAGCAACTTGACCAGCAAAATTGAAGGGGCTTCAATCGGGGATGTCAACGGCGATGGATCAACCAATACCAGCAATGCCGCACCGTCCATAAGCGAACCCGCAGCTTTCACGACATTGGAAGATAAGGCCATCACCCTCAGTGAAGCACAATTGCTTGCCAACGCCAGCGACACAGACACAATGCATGTTCGCAATGTTACGATCAGCGGTGCTAGCTTACAAGATAACGGCAATCAGACATGGACCATCACCCCGAATGCCGATGCAACCCAAACCATTACCCTGTCTTATGAAATCTCCGACGGTTTTAAATCAACGCCCACGACGGCACAAATTTCAATAACACCGGTGAATGATGCTCCTGTCTTAAGTGGTGCTGTGACCCTTTCCAGTGACGGCGATGGCAATTATCAAGAAGACAGCACAATTACCCTGACCAAATCGCAATTGCTGCCCCATGCCAGTGATATAGACGGTGACAGTCTGGATATCTTAAATGTCGTTGCCACCTCTGGTGGGGCCGTTGTCGATAACGGAAATGGTACATGGACAGTTACGCCGACACTCAATTCAACCGATAATGTCATCCTGACCTACACAGTCAGTGACGGCAAAGGCGGTAGCGTGCAGCAGACAGCTACGCTTGAAATTGAAAACGTCAATGATGCGCCAACCCTTTCCAACACCGTCATCTTAAATGGCACAGAAGATACAGCGCTATCCATCAGCAAAGCGCAATTACTAGCTTATGCTACCGATATTGACGGCGATACACTCAGCATCGAAAATTTTGCAATAGATGGTCGTAACCAACAAGGAAGCCTTCAAGAAACAGCCGATGGCTGGCTTTATACCCCCGACGAAAATAGCACCTCTGATATCACCTTTACCTATACCATCAGCGACGGCAACGGCGGGACAATTGACACCACGGCAACAGCCAAATTTGGTACTGTCAACGATGCCCCGACGGTTTCAAGCACACCTGTCAGTCTAAGTGGAACGGAAGACACCGTTCTGACGATTACGCAAGATCAACTGTTAAATGAATATGCCAGCGATGTGGACGGCGATACGCTCAACATTGAAAATTTGGCAACAAACGATGGTGGCAGCGTTCAAAAAATTAATGCAACCACATGGACCTATACACCAGCCTTAAATGCAAATGGTGAAGTTTCTTTCACCTTTAAAGTCTCCGATGGGACCACCACAACCGATGGCCATGCAATTGTAAACATTGCCAGTGTGGACGATGCGCCCATCATCACCGGGACTGCCACATTCAGCGTTTATATTGAAGACACAGTTTTCCTCAGTAAATCGCAACTGCTGGCTTATGCAACCGATGTTGATACCGACAGTGCAAACCTGTCCATTACCGACATTTCATTTTCAAGCGGTTACACAAGTGAAACTGACGGGGGCTGGTCTTTTACCCCGCAATGTTTTGATAATGTCACGCTCACCTATAACGTCTATGACGGCACCAGCAAAACCGCCACGACAGCTACCATTAATGTACATAATAACTATCAAGGTCAGGAAGGTGAAAACCCGAACATTGCCCCCACCCTTGGCGATGCTGTTTCTTTGAGTGGTTTGGAAGACGGCGGCGAAGCGGGCTATATTACGATTACACCTGCACAGCTTTTAAACGGCAGTTACGATCAAAATGAAGACAGTATCAGTGTTGCCAATATATCCATCAGCAGTGGCACGGGCAGCCTTGCCTTCGACAGCCAAAGCGGAAACTGGCACTTCACGCCAACAGCGAACAGCACAGCCCCGGTAACGTTCACGTATAATATTTCTGATGGACAAGCCTTATCGGCACAGCAAACCGCAACCTTGACCCTTAACCCGGTCAACGATGCCCCAACCATTTCCAACCTTGTTTCTTTTAACGCGACGGAAGACACTGCCTTCGATCTGACAGCAGCGCAATTGCTTGCCAACGCAACCGATGTCGATGGGGACAACATGGTCATTCAAAGCTTGACGGCTTCATCCGGGGCATTGGTTGCAACAGAAAACGGCTGGACCTTTACTCCAGTTGAAAACACCACAGACGATGTCACCTTTAACTACATCATCAGTGACAATAACGGTGGGACATTGGAGACAACCGCCACGGCCCATTTTGCTGCGCTCAACGATGCCCCCATTGTCAGTGCACCGATAAGTTTGAGCGGACAAGAAGATACCAGCCTGACCTTTACCAAGGCACAATTGCTGGCAAACACAACAGATGTGGATAACGATAGCCTACAAATTCAGAACCTGCAAACCAACGCAGGCGGAACTTTGACCTACAACGGTAATGACAGCTGGACCTACACCCCCGTTGCCAATTCCACCGATAATGTAACCTTTACTTATACGGTCTCTGATGGTTTGGAGAGCGTTTCGACACAAGCCGTTGCCAGCTTTGCCGAAGATGGTATTACAGAAGGGACCAGTACGGCCAACACATTAAGTGGCACAGAAGGCAGTGACACCATAACCGCCTTGGCTGGCAATGATCAACTGAGCGGTGGAAGCGGTAACGATTATCTGGATGGTGGCGACGGGGACGATACGGCTGTCTTTAGCGGCAACCGCGATGACTATACCTTTGCCACCAACGAAAACGGCGAATTAACCATCACAGATAACAACACCGTCGATGGGGATGATGGTCAGGACATTTTGATCGATATCGAAAATTATCAATTTGCCGATCAGGTCATCACCGGAACACCGGGTGAGATTGTTGGTTCAAGCGGGTCCGACCAGCTTTCCGGTGGCAATGGTGCCGATGTTATTCGCGGTGGGGACGGCGCCGATTTCATTTGGTCACACAATGGCAACGATGTCATCTATGGCGGGTCCGGTAACGACTTCATCTGGACGGATAACGGCGATGATACCGTCTATGGCGAAGGCGATAACGATAATATCTGGACAGGAAAAGGCGCCGATACCGTCTATGGCGGCAGTGGTGATGATTTTATCTGGACAGGCCGTGATGGCGACACCGCCAGCGGTGGTGAAGGAGCAGACATTATTTACACCAGCTATGGCGATGACACGATCATCTACAGTGACGGGGATGCAACCCTGCACGGTGGCAGTGGCACAGATACGCTACGCCTAGACAATGGTGATAATCTGGACCTGACGACAAACAGTGTTAAAATCTATTCCATTGAACAGATCGACCTGCAAACCGATAGCACCGCCAACAGCCTGATATTTGAAGCCAACGACATCACGTCTATAAGCAACAACGACAGTGTCATAATTGATGGGACCTCTGCTGACAGTGTTACATTTGCTGATAGCGGATGGTCACAGGGGGCAACGTCCAACGGATACACCACCTACGACCATTCATCATCCGGGGCGCAAGCCAACATTGCTGAAAACATCAATGTCACTTTGAACAATGGTTTGGCCTAGATCGTAAGTTATTGACTTTCTGCCCTGATTGGTAACAATCCTGCCTCAAGTTTACTAAGAACACGGCGCACCGGGACAATGGCAGAACTAGAAATAACAGACCCAAGCACATGGCTTGCGCATAACCATGAGGCTTATCCAAATGCGGATGCTGTTATTTATAAGTCTCACCGCCTCACTCATCGTGACCTCTTTGTGCAAGTCACACAGCTCAGCCAAAAATTAAAAAAACCGGGCCTTATTCAGGTTCATGAAGCGCGCGATCCATTGCAAACAACCTTGATGTTCCATGCCGCCCCAATGGCGGGTTCCCCTTTCCTGCCCCTTGATCCCAACATGTCGGCAAACACCCGCAATGCTTTTTTAGAAAATGTTGCCCCGGATATCCCGTTTGCCCCTCCCCCACCTGAACCCGATGCGGTCCGCCTGATCATCGCCACCAGTGGCACAACAGGCGTCCCAAAAGGTGTAATGTTAAGCGGGCGTAATCTTGCTGCTTCTGCCATTGCTTCACGTCAACGCATTGGGCTTGATGCGGATGATAGATGGCTTGCCTGTCTGCCGTTATTTCATATTGGAGGATTGTCTATATTATCGCGCTGCGCCGAAGCGGGGGCATGCGTTGTATTGCAAGATGGTTTTGATACGGATAAGGCCTTGGCGGCAATGGATGATTATGGCATCACCCACCTTTCCCTTGTCCCCACCATGTTGCATCGTTTCCTTGAAAAACTGGGAACCCGCAAGCCACCAGGGCGATTGAAACGAGTATTGGTTGGCGGGTCCGCTATTTCCACCGATCTTGCTCGCCGCGCCTTTGATCTGGGCTGGCCGATTTGCCCAACTTATGGCATGAGTGAAACATCCTCGCAGTTTTCAACGTTTGAACAATTGCCCGATGACTGGTGCGAAGGCCAAATCGGCACACCGCTGGACGGTTTTGACGTGGGCCTGCACGACATGCGCCTGAAAGTCCGTGGTCCGTCGGTTATGAAAGGTTATATCAATCCCGCCCGCACGATGGGACAAGGATTGCAAGACGGTTGGTTCATTACCAATGATCTCGGTCACATTGGTAATGACGGGCAACTTTCCATCATGGGTCGTGCCGATGATGCCTTTTTAATCGGAGGGGAAACGGTTCACCCCGCGACCGTTGAACGTATTTTATCAACCTGCCCCGATGTAGACGAAATTGCCGTCACTGCGCGCAATGACCACGAATGGGGCAAGCGCCTTGTTATCCTTTATGCTGGCGACACAGACGCAGAAAGCGTTCAACAGTTTGCCAATGCACATTTAAAAGGGCCGTACCGCCCAACACAAACAATAAAACGGGCGGCTTTGCCCCGAAATGCAATGGGTAAACTAGACCGTCAAGCCCTCATCGTCGCCTTGACCGGATCAAAACCAGATTGATCCTCAAATAATACCGCTGTGCCCAGCCCATGTGCCCAACGCCCCACCGGGTCCAACGCAGCAGCCGTCATCAAGGCCGCGTGGGTTGCAATCGGGCCATCAATGCTTGTCGTAACGATAGTTTCAATGCCCTGTTCCTGCAGTGCTTGCCCTAATCGATAAGATGATAACGGCCCCCCAAGTGCCATCGGTTTCAACACCACGCGCCGCGTCGCTGATAAAAGACCGTTTTGCAAACTTTCATCTTGGGCCAAAACAAAAGGGACTTTGTTTTGCAGCTCAATCCATGCCTGTTCATTCGGATGTGCCAAGGGTTCTTCCAGACTTTCAACCGCCAACCCGGTAATGCCACTTAAGAAACGTTCAGCCTGTTCAAAGTCCCATGCCCCATTGGCATCCAGTCGCAAACAAACCCCGTCTGGAAGTTTTTTATGAAGAGTTTCTAACGCCTTGATTTCGTCTTCAACCGACGGCACACCAACTTTCAATTTGATGACCTGATACCCTTGGGCATGCAACGTGCTTAATCGATCCGATGAAAAATCACACAAAATGCCTGCACTGACATTCAACCGCACCTGAGACGCCGCCTGCACATTCAATTGACACCCCAAAAGGTCTACGAGCGCTGTTTCAATCGCGCACCGCACCGCAGGGCAACTTGGCAAAAGGGCCGGCAATGTCTTTAAGACGGTGTCTCCTTCCTCTCCTAACAGGGCCGATTGCATATGTTTCAAACCAGCTTCACAATCAGAAAAGCTTTCCGTGCCGATTTCGGGCAGGGGCGCGGCCTCCCCCCACCCGGTACGGCCTGTGTCATCACAAAGTGCAACCGTCCAGCCGCGGCGCACCGACCAGACCCCATGCGCCGTTCGCCACGGCTGACGTAGCGCCCGTTCATAGGGTTGATAGGTCAATGAAATGATCTTCATCGAAGTTAATCAGGGAATACGCGGATATTTGGTGAAATCTGGATCACGTTTTTCCAGATAGGCATTGCGCCCTTCCTGACCTTCCGCTGTTTGATAAAACAAACCGGTTGCGTTGCCTGCCAATTCCTGCAAACCCGCAGCCCCATCGGTATCGGCATTGAACGATGCCTTCAACAAACGCAGGGCTGTCGGGGACAAGGCCAACATTTCACGACACCATTGCACGGTTTCTTCTTCCAGTTTTTCCAACGGTACGACCGTATTCACCAACCCCATATCAAGGGCTTGTTGTGCATCATATTGGCGACACAAGAACCAGATTTCCTTGGCTTTACGCTGGCCAACCAAACGGGTCAGCAGGGCAACCCCCAAACCGCCGTCAAAACTGCCGACCCGTGGCCCGGTTTGCCCAAAACGGGCATTTTCTGCAGCAATGGCAAGATCACAACACAAGTGCAACACATGACCACCACCAATAGACCAGCCTGCAATCATCGCCACGACCGGCTTAGGAATGGTGCGGATCAGGCGTTGCAGTTCCAAAACATCCAGACCTTCACTTCCGTCTTCATCGGTATAACCTGCCTCGCCACGGATACGTTGATCCCCACCGGAACAAAATGCCTTACCGCCTGCCCCGGTCAAAATAATCACCCCAACTGATTTATCACGATGGGCGGTTTTAAAGGCATGTAACATGCCGCGCACCGTCTCGGGACGAAAGGCGTTATGGACTTCAGGGCGGTTAATGGTAATTTTCGCAATTCCATCCGCCACATGATATTCAATATCTGTAAACTGGGGATCGGTAATTTCCTGCCATTGGATAGACACGGGCTGTTTACTCCTGTTTTCTTGATTTTAACCTTGGGTGACGGTGTGCCAATAGGCCTTATGTGCCGCCGTGCTTTGTTTTCTATCTATCACAACTTCAATCAGGTCTATACCCGGATTGGTCAAACAAGCCTGAAAAATATCAGAAAAATCTTTTATATCTTCAATTTTATAATATGCGCGACCATACCCCTGTGCAACCTGTGCAAAATCAGGGGCCGATGGTGTGACCCAGTACCGTTCAAAACAATCAAGATCGAGGTTTGCTTGGGCAAGATATTCAAAAATTCCGCCACCGCCATTATTCAAAATAACAAGGGTCAAATTGACATCTTCATCAATCCCCAAGGCGCTGATATCATGTGTCAGGGTTAAATCCCCAACCAACGCAACCACACTTGTCTTACGCGCAGCACTGATCCCCAATGCCGTGGAAATATTGCCTTCAATCCCGCTTAATCCCCGATTACACAAAACATCAAACATGCCCTGTCCGCTGTTAAGAAAACTATCCAACAAACGGATAGGCGTAGAATTCCCACAGAACAGAATATGTTCCGCACCCATCTTTTGCACAATCAACTGAATAACTTCCGCTTCTTGGGGCAATGCTGCCTCTTTCTGAATATTCAGGCATCGCTGCTCCTGTGCAAAAAAAGTCTTCCATACCTGCCCATTGTTACGGGGAGTAATCTGCCCCGATAAACGCACACAAAGATCAAGTGGATCACATTGAATCATATCATCCACAAGCCCAAAAGGATCAGACCATCCCCCCACACCATCAACAACCAAATGGTGGCTATCCGTCAAACCGGATAAATAAAGACCAAGGGATTTGGAGACAGGTTGTGCCCCGAAACGCAAAACCCAGCGGGGGGCTGCCGCCTGTGTCACTTGTTCATTCTTTAAAAAGGCATCATAACAAGATAACACCCGCCCGCCCCTTGAGCGCAAATTTGCCAAGGGATCCGCCAGAACCGGGACACCACATCGTTCTGCCAACTGACAGACGGCCTCGCCAAATCCTTGATCAAACGGTCCTTCCCCACACACGATCACCCCATCGCCCAGTTCCATCACCTGCACAAGATCATGGATCTGTTCATCTTGCAGAACCATATGCGGATGCATCACCTGTACGGCATTTTTACGGGGCACAAGTTGGGGAATAGATGATGGTAATAAGGGTTCCCGAAAAGAAAGGTTCAAATGAACCGGCCCTGCTTTGGGGAAAAGCGATTGTTTGACCAGACGTGCACAGAGCGGGACCAAGTGGGTGCAATCATCTTCTGCCGGGGGCAATTCAGAAAAGGCACGCACAGCAGCCCCGAAAAGTTTAATCTGGTCCGTTGTCTGGTTTGCCCCACATCCGCGCAATTCCGGCGGGCGGTCTGCACTTAACAACACAAGGGGAATACGGGCTGCATCTGCTTCCAAAACCGCCGGATGCCAATGGGCAGGCGCCGTCCCCGATGTACAGACAAGGGCCACGGGCAAACCTGTTGATTTGGCAAGCCCCAGAGCGAAAAAGGCCGCGCTGCGTTCATCCAAAATGACATGAGTTGTCATGTTCGGATGATTATGTGCTGCCAAAACCAAGGGGGTGGAACGGGCCCCCGGTGAAATCACCACATGACAACATGTTGCACATGCCAACCCATCCATCACGCCAAAGGCCCAACGATAATTGCGCACCCCCTGATCGCTTTGTTCC
The DNA here is from genome assembly GCF_050058155.1 of Terasakiella sp. 4MB5A. GTDB lineage: Bacteria > Pseudomonadota > Alphaproteobacteria > Rhodospirillales > Terasakiellaceae > Terasakiella > Terasakiella halodenitrificans. Next base: position 3,135,988 of record NZ_CP188815.1, read on the forward strand.
ATCAGGCGCCCTCCAACTCATCAAGCATGGTTTTTAATTTCAATTCTGTTTCGCATAGTTCTGCTTGCGGATCGGACCCGGACACAATCCCGGCCCCGGCTGAAAGCTCAGCCCGATCCCCGTTGATCAGCGCACAACGCAAAATCACATTTAAATCGCCGTCCCCTTGCGGGGTCATCCAGCCAAAGGCACCTGTGTACCATCCCAAACGGTCTTCCTGATGGCGCTGCAACCATTTCAAGGCTGCAATTTGCGGTGTGCCGCCCACTGCTGGTGTCGGATGTAAGGCAGCAGCAAAATCAAGCAGGTTCACCCCCGGTTTGGCTTGCGCCTGTATCGGCGTCCATAAATGATTTAGCGCGCGTAATTTCAAAATAGACGGCTCATCTGAAACCACAATATCATCACATAAGGGGGTAAGACGTGCGCGGATCATATCAACGACCAATTGATGTTCGTGCCTGTCCTTGTCTGTCATATCCTGACATCCGTTTTTCATCGTCCCGGCGAGCGCATCACTTTTGACCACACCGTTTACCAGTCGGATCAAGCCTTCGGGTGTCGCCGCAACAGCAATTCCGCGCGCACCGGACTGTGCAATAATGGTGCAGTTTGCATGGTGATCGGACAGAGATGAAATCAATCGGGAAAGTGAAAATGGCCTTTCGCCTTGTACCGCGATACGGCGTGTCAGGACGACCTTTTCCAATTCCCCATCTTTAATGCTTGCCAATGCCTGCCCAACACGTGCCAACCAGATATCATTTTGAGGATAACTAGACACGCGGGTTAAGCGATTGCTTAAAGATACCTCAGACATGCGCGTCATACTCAGTGTTTCGATCACATCACGAACGGCTTTTTTCCAATGCGGAAGAACTGAATAAGCACAATCACCCGGCTTCATATCCCATGACAATGTCAAACACGTCACCTCATCCACCCGTTCCAACAACAGCAGAGGCAGCATGATCGAGGCATTTGGAAAAACTTCATGGCTTTGATCATCAGAAAACGCAAAGCCTGTAAACAACAAAGGTTGCCTGCCTGTTTTGTCCGGGTCCAGACATTGCCAGTTTTCCTTTAATTGATGATGAAAGGCAGACAAGTCTGAAAATCTATTTTCACAGGCCGCCCGTTTTACAACCACCTGCCCCATGCCCAACACATAATGTCCTTCTTGTGGGCGGGCCCAATATCGCATGCTCTCCAAATTTTGAGGGACCTGATCAAATGACAAATTTGGGACAGACAAGGTCAGACTGATCAATCCAATTGCCCCTGTGTCCAATAAAGACCGTGCCGCTTCCAATCGGTTTTCAATACGGGAAATTATCAATGCAGAAAGGGGGGACATGGATCAAATCAGTTATTGCGAATTTTTTCATATACAGCAGGTATAGCCTATCAACCATTTTAAATACCAAGCGTCAAGGCGTTGTTGACAATGGACAAGTCACACATATGAAGTCTCTATTTTCTTTAAACAAAACCTAACTATTTTATGATAATGTACACTTTGGGTATATTTTTATTCATATTTTAATATCTAAAATGGCAAACCAAAACATAACGCAACAGCGCGCCCAAACAAACGATGTAACGGAAAATGGAATCAACAGTCCTTCTCCGGAAGTCGCTGCTTTTGTCAGTGCCATTTTTGAAAATGCCATTGAAAATGGCGTATCCCCACAAGAGGCTAGCAAGCTCGCCTTACAAACAGCCTTAAGTTTTGGCAGTTCACCAGAACAAGCAAAAGCTTTGGTTCTCACGACTGCACAAAATTTCTTTACTGCGCAACCCGATGACTTTCTAAAAAACGCAGATCGTTTTTTTGTACCGGACACCTCTTCTCAAGACAATCCTCTAGATGACTTGCCAACCTCGTCCTCGCACCTTTTCAGCCCTGAAAAACCGATTTTCTTTACAGAAAAAGAGGCAGGCGATCCTTACTCATTGAGTGAACCGCCCAAACTGCATGATTTAGAAAATCAACATGATGCTAATATTCCACATCCTGATGAAACCTTGCTTACATCAACAGAACATGTTGATTTCACATATCAAATACCTGACGACATTGATCTGAAAGAGCGCATTTTACCCCCTTCACCCCCCGCATCCCCATTTCCTGTGGCGGCAAAGCCAACGTCACCGCAAAATGATCTTGTACCACCACAAAATTCATCATCCCCTGCAACTGATACAAACAACAATAACAACGATAATAGTGATAATAGTGATAATAACGCAAATGAAAGCGGCACCACGATCACTGCCGCCACCCGTACCTTTTTAACCGGAAGTAACAATGTAGATACACTGACAGGCAGTATGTCTGACGATTTGTTATTTGGCGGGGCTGGTAATGACCAATTGGCAGGCGGGGATGGAAACGACAGGTATCTTTTTTCAACCGGTTTCGGACAAGATAATATCACAGATAGTGCAGGCACTGCCGATAAGATCGAAGGCTTTACCATTGAAAACCTATCCAATGCCTTGCGCCAAGGCGATGACCTGATCCTTGATTTTTATTCCGGGGACAGCCTTACCCTTAAAAACCATTTTCAAAGCGGTAGCGAGGTTGAAATCCTTGTTTCCGGCAATGACACTTTCGGACTAAGCGGACAAACAAGTGGGGTAAAAGGCCAAATTCTGGCCGGGGTCAGTGGCGCAAACGATACTATCAACGGTGCGGCGGGTCATGATCGTCTATTTGGCGGTGACGGCGATGATAAACTCAAGGGTCTAAACGGAAACAACTTTTTGGATGGTGGCAGTGGTACAGACAATGCCGTCTTTAGTGGAAACTTCAGTGAATACAGCGTCGCCGTTTTTAAAGATGGTTATCTCGTCACCGATACGGTTGCCAATCGCGATGGCGCAACGACCCTTAAGAATATTGAAAATTTGGAATTCGCAGACCAAACACTGGCCCTAAAAGACGCCATCACACGCCCGGAATATGTCACGGGCGTTTTATATGACGATGCTTATTCACGCTGGAATGCCGATACATCTGTGGGCACATCTGTCAATTTGACCTATAGCTTCATGGACAACGTGCCTTCTTATTATGCTGCGGGTGAAGTCGCCAATTTCAGCGTAATGTCCAGTGCGCAAGAAGCCGCTGTTCGCAAAGCATTGGCCCATTTCAGCGAAATTGCCAACATCACATTTACCGAAGTCGCCGATACTGGTGATGGGGGCATTTTGCGTTTTGGCAACAGTACCCAAAGCACATCTGCCGGGCAGGCCTATGCCCCCAGCGTGACCTACACCCACAATGGGATCACATATCTGGCAAATGATAAATCCGGCGATGTCTTTATCGCCAACAACCAAACCTCCAACCAAACCTTAAGCGATGGCAGTCACGGTTATTACACACTGCTACATGAAATTGGCCATGCAACCGGTCTGACCCATACATTTGAAGGCAATAATCAATTAACGTCAGGAACCGACAGCACCCAATATTCGGTCATGTCCTATACCAATCACCCCAAATCTCTCGTCATAGATATAACGGGTAATTCTAGTTACACAGCCTATCATTGGAACCCCGAAAGCCTCATGCTTTATGACGTTGCGACCATGCAGCATTTATATGGCAGCAACACAACCACACGCACAGGCAATGATACCTATAATTTTGATCCCAACGGGCGATTTATTGAAACAATTTGGGATGCCGGTGGCTCCGATACCATTGATGCCAGCAATTTCACCCGCAACAATATCATTGATTTAACGCCGGGATCCTTTAGCTCCATCGGTATTTACAATCCCGTCACCGATCAGTTACCCAGTGGGTACACAGGCAGTTACCAACCCACTTACAGCGGCGAAGACAATGTTGCCATTGCCTTTGGTACCTTTATTGAAAATGCCAAGGGGGGACAGGGCAATGATCAATTGATCGGGAATTTCCTGAACAACACCCTATCCGGTGGTGACGGGGACGATACCCTGACAGGTCATGAAGGAAACGATCTGCTAGAAGGCGGTTCCGGGAACGACACCTTCGTTTTTGCCAAAACATCCGGCAACGATACTGTCACAGACAGTGGCGGAGACACTGACAAGATTTCGGGTTTCAGCATTGCAGATTTATCTCATGTCAACCAAAACGGAAATGATCTCATTCTGGATTTCAAAACAGGGGACCGCATCACCCTTAAAAATCATTTCCTGACAAACAGCGAAATCGAAATTTTTGCCTCCGGTTCTGATAATTTCAGCCTAACTGGGCAAACCTCAGGCTTTGTTGGACAAATCATTGCCGATCCATCCGCCAATAATGACCTCTTAAAAGGAGCCGCTGGACTAGATTATATCTTTGGTGCTGATGGTGACGATACCCTGCAAGGCGGAAGCGGTGCCGATGTTTTAAGTGGCGGCGCTGGAAGCGATACATTTTATTTTGAACTGGGTGATGGCGACGACTCCATTCGGGATTTTTCACACGGGATTGATCATATTCAAATCAAAGGGGGGGATTTTTCCATTTCCACTGTCACCTTTGAAACCATTAATGCGGTTTATGACGGCACAAATGCCACCTCAACAAATGCCACCATTATTCGCGACAGCAACAACGATATTTATGTGGACAACAACGGACAAACCGCCGGGGGATATTCCCATATCGCCAATATAGAAAACGGTGTCGATGTTGATGAAAATGATTTTACGATCATTTAAGACTATCTATTCCAATTCATAGACCGCATAAACTTGAAGGCAATATTCGTTTGAATTAAAATTATCAGACGACCAGTGGCAAGAAGCTAACTAATAAAATGATAAAAATAATTCACTATGCCCTTTTTGTTTGCTTCAGCCTTGCCTTCCTATGTGCGAGTAAGGTTACGTACGCCCAAAACGATGTCGTCAAGCTCGCAACCTTTTCCTATCCGCCTCTTTTTCACAATAGTGAAAATGGCGAATTTTCGGGCACAGTGGGGGAGACCGTCACCTATATGTGTGAATTGGCAGATATGGATTGCCAAGTTGAGATCCTTCCATTTAAACGAGCCTATCAAAAACTGGAAAATAAACTCGTCGATGGGTTAATTACCATCAAAGTCGATCAATTTGAAAAATGTTGTACCCATTCCAATTGGGAAACACCGTGGATTGCTGGTTTTTTCTCTCATAAATCCATCGTCGAAATTCCGAAACTGCCCGATGAAATTCTTGGACAACGCCTGATTACTGTTGCGGGTATGCGTTCCCCTTACGAATTTATGCCTAAACTGGATGACTGGAGTGAGCAAAAGAAAGTCATCCTGTTTTCCGCCAACAATACCTATACGGCCACCCGTATGTTTTTAAATAAACGGGCGGATTACTTATGGGGATCAGAAGATTTCTATTGGTATTTCAACAAACAAACCGATAATATAAATTTTACATTTTTACCATTGGTCGTGCGCCCGATTGTCATTTGGATACAAAAAGACCGACCAGATATTCTGGCCCGTTTCAACACTATTTACGAACAGGTGCTGGCAACACAAACGCTGGATCATAACAAATTATTGATCCCCGAGCTTATGGACAGCCGCTATCAGGATGCCCCGTTCAAGAATCAATAAATTGGTACAACCACCCTATTGATTAACCAACTTGAATATAATCCAATTATAAAATAAAATTAGGGACAGGCTTTCCTCATACATTGGGCAAAAATGCACATCGTACCCTGCATAAAAATCTCCGTTTTGTTTTTTTTGGGCATCATTTGCACAAACCCCTCCTCTTTTGCACAAAACAAAGCCATAAAATTGGCAACTTTTGAATATCCACCTTTCTTTCACAGTACAATAGATGGGAAATTTTCAGGAACGATTGGCGAAACGGTTGCTTACATGTGTGAGCAATCCCAAATCACATGCCATATCGAAGCCTTGCCCTATAAGCGGGCTTATCAAAAACTCTTCAACAAACAAGTGGATGGCTTAATCACAATTGACGTAAAAACATTTCAAGACTGTTGCATCTCAAGCGATTGGAACACCCCTTGGATTGCGGGTTTTTTCTCGGAAAAACCTCTTGATGACATTCCCGATTCACCCGACCAAGTTCTGGGAAAGTCTCTTATTACAGTTGCTGGTATGAAATCACCTTACGAATTTATGCCCAACCTCACCCAATGGGCAAAAGACAAAAAAATCAGTCTTTTTAGTGCCAATAATATTTTCACAGCGACACGTATGTTCATTAACAACCGGGCCGACTTATTGTGGGGTTCTGAAGAATTTACGTGGTATTTTGAAAAGCAACACGCTCAGAATCGATTTAACTTTCGCCCCCTCCTAACTTACTCTACCGTAATATGGGTTCACAAAGACCGCCCGGATATTCTCAACAAACTGAATGCTGGTTATGCCCTTATGCAAAAAAACGGAGCGTTAAGCAAAAACAACCTCCTCAATGAGGAATTGATGAAGGCCCGTTACGTGGACGCCCCCTTTGATTACGAATAATCCGGTCATACAAAATTGTTATCGCTGACAATACCGTTCAAATAAACATCTCGTATTTCCAAAAGGACGGAACGGCACAAAGATCTATTTTCCGGCACCCCCAAACAAATCCGAACCCCGTTAGGATAATGGGGCGCAAGGGCAAAGACATCACTGGGCACAACGCGAATCGCGCGTGCGCGCAACCCTGCAACAAAATCACGTGCAGGCATCTGTTCCGGTAAAGACAGCCAGACATGAAATCCATCCTTGTCCGTTCTGATATCTCCTTCAGGAAACACCGCCTGTAAAATTTCCTGCCGGGCATATGCCTCCTGACAAATTGCCTGTGTAATTAAATCGGCGCATCCGCTTTTCAATAATTGTAGCGCAATGGCTTTCGATGGGGCTGCAACCATCATGGCACTGGATCTCATCACTATCGACAATGCAGAAAAATATTTCACATCAGGCACCGTCAGAAACGAGATACGAACACCGCTGGACACACATTTGGACAACCCGGCAATATGGAAACTACGTTCCGGGGCAAAAGAAGATAACACCGGGATATCACGACCAGAGATAAACCCATAAGCATCATCTTCAACAATCAACACATCAAATTCACGCGCAATTGCTGCAATTTCTTCACGTCTTTTCCGTGACCAGGTGGCACATGTCGGATTGTGCATTGTTGGTGTGCAATAAAGCATGCGCACACGGTTTTCACGGCATGCCGTTCGAAAACCATCCGGGCATAAACCATCCTCGTCCATTTCTAGACCGAGGCAGTCAATATTCAAACGCTGACACAAGGATTTAAAACCGGGATAAACCAGCTCCTCACAACACACTTTGTCGTCCGATTTCACCAAATACATCATCAGGGCCAATAATGTGCTTTGTGTACCGGGACAAATCATAAGCCGTTCAGCTATCGCCCCCTCATAACGACGCGATACCCATCCAGCAGCCTGTTCGCGTTCCGAATACGAGCCCACAAAATCATGATATCCAAACAAGGCTTGCGTCGACAGACGAGCAACAGCCTTAGACATTTCGCGTTTCAAACGGGCAATCAAGGCCGTATCATCCGGCAAGGGGGGAATATTCATGCCCATATCAATTTCACGAAGCCCCACACCCCCTTTTATAACGGGCCCCTGTTGCGTCATTCCACATACAAACGTCCCCTTGCCGACTTGTGCATAAACCAGAGAACGGGCAATTGCCTGCTTATAAGCTCGTGAAACAGTTGTGAAATCCACCCCAATTTTTTGTGCGAGAATACGTTGTGGCGGAAGCTTTTCTCCAGCGCGCAATCGTCCTGAAAGAATATCACCCTCCAACGCTTCTACGATTGCCAGATAAACAGGCAGGGTCGGGTCCAGTTGATGCGGACTCCAAAAAGACGGGGATATTTCGACCATATGCAACTCTCTTTCCAGACATCTCTTCCGATATATAAGTTTTTCCATATACAGACGGCAAAGGCTGGTGTTTCCATTTTGAAATAACAATTTGTATGCATCCTAATTTACATACAAATACATATATTGCGATTAAAAAATTGAAATTGAATGGATTGTGTGTTTTTGCCTATCCCTCAAGTTTGAATGAATATCGTGGAATGAACAATGCAACCCATGTCACCCAAATCCCTTTCCGCCGATAAAGAAGCCTTACGCGGAGACCTTTATGTCAATCGACAAAAGATCCACCCGAAGGCCGTCAAAGGGTTCTACCGATCCTTAAAGAACGCAACTTTGTGGGGGTTTCTTTTACTGTATCATTTCACACCTCTTCTGCCTTGGGCACGTGAAGGGGACAAACCCGATCAGGCGATCTTGTTCGATATACCGGGTGAACGCATTTATTTGTTTAACCTCGAGATCTGGCCACAAGATATTTACATCCTGAGTGCCTTAATGATTATTGCCGCCATCGGCCTTTTTGTATCCGCCACTTTAATTGGGCGCGCATGGTGCGGATTTGCCTGTTTTCAAACGGTTTGGACCGATCTTTTTATGAAGGTCGAAGCATGGATCGAGGGTGATCGAAACGCCCGCATCCGGTTGGACAAGGCGCCAAACAGCATGAACAAAACCATCAAACGCATTGCAAAACACACCGTCTGGCTTGCAATCTCATGCTTTTTCGCCTTGTCCTTTCTCTGGTACTTTCACGATCCACTGACAATCACCAAAGACCTGTTTCAAGTCAGTCTTTCCGGCTGGACACTGGCAACATTCGCAACAATGGCAGGCATGACTTATATGATGGCCGGGTTTGCCCGTGAACAAGTCTGTTTTTACATGTGTCCATACGGGCGTTTTCAAGGCGTCATGTTTGATGATCACAGCAAGGTCATCACCTATCAGGACTGGCGGGGCGAAGGACGGGCGAAGCCGGGAAAAAGTCGAAATTTTTCAGATCGGGGCCACTGCGTCGATTGTTCCTTATGCGTACAGGCTTGCCCAACCGGGATTGATATTCGTGACGGTCAGCAAATGGAATGCATTGGTTGTGGCTTATGCATTGATGCTTGTGACACGGTAATGCAAAAATTCAACCTTCCCACCAACCTGATCACATACGACTCGGCCTATAACATCCAACAGGCCGCCAAAGGAAAACCGACGCAAAACCCGCTACTACGCCCCCGCGTACTGATCTATATCGCCATCTTATTGGCCACCATTATCGCCGCAATTGTCAGTATAAATATGCGGGCTGAAACAACTGTTTCAATCCTGCGCGACCGCGCACCCTTCTTTGTTAAACTTAGTTCCGGGCAGATCCAAAACGCCTATACCATTCGATTGATTAACAAATCCACACAAGACAGAAACTACACCTTGGATTTGATCGGTCTGGCAAATCCGACAGTACGTATCATCGGGCAAAAAAACGATAATCTCCACCTGAAAGCCGGGGAGGTCGGGACTTTCCGCATGATTATCAAAAGTGATCTTCCGGGCAATGCACCAGCCCGCCTGCCTATTCATGTCCAGTTTTCAGACCCTGCAAATAACGATATTCAAATCGCAGAAACCCTGTTCATCGGCCCTAAACATTAACAAAAATAAAGGGGAAGAGACTTTGATCTCCCCCCTTTATTGCAAAAACAATCGCTTCATATAAAATATTTTTGAAACAATTGTTGCAATACTAAAAACTTGTCGCTAATCTTTTGAGGATCACATGTAAAGGTGTCCCTTAATGACGTATGACGAGCTTTTAAAACGCATTAACGAAAGCTACCAGAATATGAGCCCACAGGTTCAACTGGCTGCGCGTTACGTAATTGATAATGCCGAGGATGTCGCTCTTGTCTCCATGCGACAACTTGCCAAGGAAGCCAACGTCCACCCCACAACGATGGTACGCTTGGGACAATTTTTGGGGTTTGAAGGCTTCAACGACATGCGCGATCTTTTTCAACATCGCTTGCGCCTGTCCCCGGAAGATTATGTCGGACGTGCACGAGGTTTACAACGTCAAGCCGGTCATGCCTTTGAATTAATCGAGGAAATCGAAGAAACATCAAAGAAAAACATTCATCGTACCCTGCATGGGATTGGCGCAGATATCCTCGATGAAACGGCTGATTTTTTACTCGATGCCAAACGAATTTATGTCATGGGGATGCGTATATCTTTCCCGGTTGCCTTTGCTTTTTACTATGCTTATTCCATGTTTCGGTCCAACGCCCATTTAATCGACGGTAAAGCCGGAATTGCCGCAGATACCCTGCGCGATATTGGGGCGGGAGATGTGCTGTTTGCGATTTCCAACACACCTTTCAGCCGGGAAACCGTTCAGGCAGCACAATATGCCCGTAAAAAAGGGGCAACGATTGTTGCAATTTCCGACACGGAAATTTCCCCCATTGTCAGCCCTGGGGATCGTAATCTTATGATCCGCAATGTATCACCGACATTTTTCCCTTCTGCCAGCGCCAGTATTGCACTGGTAGAAAGCCTAATCGCCATCATGATTTCAAAAGGTGGCGAAGAACTAGTCGAGACTGTCGCCCAAAGTAAAGAACAACTCGATCAATTTGATGCCTATTGGGAAGATCAACCCCGATAGCCCCCCCCTCCAACTTTCGATAAGGATGACCAGCGATGGCAACACATGTCTTTCATCGCAGTTTAAAAAGTAAACTCCCCCTCGCCGTTCGCGGTGACGGCCCCTATATTATCGACGAAAACGGCAAACGATATCTGGACGCCTCCGGTGGTGCCGCTGTTTCCTGCCTTGGTCACAGCAACGAAGCCGTTTGCGCTGCCATTCACGCACAAGTCGATCAATTGGCCTACGCCCATACCGGATTTTTTTCCTCCAAACCGGCAGAAGACCTTGCCGATTTTTTAATCGCACGCGCACCGGGCAATATGGAAGCCGCCTATTTCGTTTCCGGCGGATCCGAGGCTGTGGAAACCGCCCTTAAAATGGCACGTCAGTATTTTCTGGAAATCGGGCAACCTGAACGCAAACATTTTATCGCACGCGGACAAAGCTATCATGGCAATACGCTTGGTGCCTTATCCGTTGGTGGGAATCAATGGCGTAAAAAACAGTTTGCCCCCTTGCTGGTTGAACAGGGACGTGTCTCCCCTTGCTATCCTTACCGGGATCAAAAACCGCAAGAAAGCGAAGAAGAGTATGCAACTCGCCTTGCCGATGAACTTGAAAACGAAATCAAACGTCTCGGGGCTGAAAATGTCATCGGGTTTGTTGCGGAAACCGTTTCCGGGGCCACATTGGGCGCACAAACCGGGGTAAAAACCTACTTCCAAAAAATTCGTGACATTTGTGACCGCTACGACATCCTGCTGATCCTTGACGAAGTCATGTGCGGCATGGGACGGACTGGCAGTCTGTTTGCTTATGAACAGGAAGGCATCATTCCCGATATTGTCACCATTGCCAAAGGATTGGGCGGTGGTTATCAACCGATTGGGGCCACATTGGTTTCAGACAAAGTCTATCGCGCTTTTCAACAGGGCTCTGGCGTTTTTATGAACGGGCATACCTATCTCGGGCATCCAATCGCTTGTGCTGCCGCCTTGGCCGTTCAGAAAGAGATCGAAAAACACAATCTGATCGAGAACGTTCAAAAAATGGGGAACTACTTGGATAAGAAACTCCATGAGGCCTTCGACAAGCATCCACACGTTGGCGACATTCGTGGACGTGGCCTGTTCCGCGCTGTCGAATTTGTCGAAGATAAAAAGGCCAAGACGCCATTTGATCCTGAATTTTCTTTAAATATCAAACTCAAGAAAGCGGCAATGGATTTAGGTATGATTTGCTACCCCAATGGCGGCACAATTGATGGGCGACTTGGCGATCATGTTTTGCTTGCCCCTCCCTTCATTGCAGATGAAGCCTTAATCGACGAAATTGTATCACGCTTGGCTCGCGCCCTTAACCGTGTCACCGGGCGGGAATAGTCTCATGAAAAACGATATGATGCTGTGCGTCGCCCCAAATGGGGCACGCCTTGGCAAGGCAGACCACCCCGCCCTACCCATCACCCCTGACGAACTGGCCGATTGCGCCGAAGATTGCGCAAATGCCGGGGCGGCAATGATCCACCTGCATGTGCGCGATAGCGATGAGCGTCATATTTTGGATGCGGGACGTTATAAGGATGCCATCCGTGCCATCCGTGATCGTATGGGAGAGAACATTGTTATTCAGGTGACGACCGAGGCCGTCGGACAATATCAGGCAGAACAACAGCGCGATATTGTCCAATCCCTTAAGCCGGAAGCCGTTTCCTTGGGCTTGCGTGAACTATTACCTGAAGGGGCCGATGAGCAAACCTTTGCCAAATTCTGGCAATGGATGGGGAAAGAAAAAATCTGGCCGCAGATTATCCTTTACGATAAAAACGATATTCAACGCCTTCTGGCCTTACGCAACAAAGGTATTTTTGGACAAGGTCACCTTTCCATCCTGATCGTTCTGGGGCGTTACGGAAAACAATTGGCAGAACCCAAAGACCTCCTTGATCCTTATCACCTGATCAAAGATCAACCCGGTCTGGATTGGAGCGTCTGTGCCTTCGGTCAACATGAAAATGCTTGCATCTCAATCGCAGCTGCACTTGGTGGTCATGGTAGAATCGGGTTTGAAAACAACCGGCTATTGGCTGACGGAACAACCGCGCCTGACAATAGCGAGCTGGTCGCACAGGCCGCCCTCAGCGCACGATTAACAGGCCGCCAACCAATGAGCGCAACCACTTTACGATCCTTGCGCATTGAACGACCAAATGGAGAATAAAAAAATATTTTTCAAAGAGATGTTGAAATATTTGTTTTGATAGTCATTTGAAAGAAACAACTGTTGCAGTTCTATTTCAACTATGCTTAGGTATTACCATTAATAATTCAAAAGCAAAAATGCTTTTCGTCCGGTTAGGGCAATAAACAACCAAAGTCATACTGAAACGGCGTAACGAAATGCCATTTCAGATAAAGGCCCGTGAAAACGGGCATAAGTCAGGATTCATATCCGAAACGGGAGAGTTAAATATGATCTTTAAAAAAGCCTTTGTTGCAACAGCTGCAGTTATTGGTTTCGCTGCTGCATCTATGGGGGTTGCTCAGGCAGAACAAAAATTCATCACAATCGGTACAGGTGGCGTAACCGGTGTTTACTATCCGACCGGCGGTGCGATTTGCCGTCTGGTGAACAAGGATCGTAAAACTCACGGTATCCGCTGTTCCGCAGAATCCACGGGTGGTTCTGCCTACAACATCAACACCATTCGTGCCGGTGAATTGGACATGGGTGTTGCCCAGTCTGACGTTCAATATGCCGCTTATAACGGTACCGCGAAATTTGAAGAATCTGGTCCGTTCAAAGAATTGCGTGCTGTTTTCTCTGTACACCCGGAACCTTTTACGGTTATCGCGCGCGCAGATTCGGGTATCAAATCTTTTGCTGATTTAAAAGGTAAGCGCGTTAACATCGGTAACCCTGGTTCCGGTCAACGTGAAACCATGGAAGTTTTGATGAAAGCGATGGGTTGGACCAATGATGATTTCTCTTTGGCATCCGAACTCAAAGCGGCTGAGCAATCCAAGGCCCTGTGCGACAACAAAGTTGATGCTATGGTTTATGTTGTTGGTCACCCGAACGGCTCTATCAAAGAAGCAACAACATCTTGTGACAGCGTTGTTGTCAACGTTGGCGGTCCCGCTGTTGAAAAACTGGTTGCCGATAACCCTTACTACCGTATCGCCACTATTCCGGGCGGTATGTATCGCGGCAACCCGGAAGATACCAAAACCTTTGGTGTCGGCGCAACGTTCGTTTCTTCCACAAACGCACCGACAGACACGATTTATCAGGTTGTGAAAGCCGTGTTTGAAAACTTCGATCAGTTCCAAAAATTCCACCCGGCATTTGCGAACCTGAAAAAAGAAGAAATGGTCAAAGATGGCCTGTCCGCACCGTTGCATGATGGCGCAGCTAAATACTACAAAGAAGCTGGTCTTCTGAAGTAAGTATATGCTTTAAATGCGAACAAAAAGGGGGAGCTTGTGTGCAAGCTCCCCCTTTTTTCCATCTACAGTCGCGCAGATCGTTTTTGACGCAAAGGAGTATTCGCGATGGGTCAAAATACAGAAAATACAAATCCGGCGATGAGTGCCGAAGAACTGGTTGCCGAAGCCGATACAGGCGGGCGCCGTCCATTTGGGCTTGCCGGACAAATTTTATTATTCACCGCCCTCGGCTGGTCAATCTTCCAAGTATGGTACGCTTCACCGTTACCCTTTATTTTCGGGGTTGGGGTTTTAAATGATACCGAAGCCCGCGCCATCCATTTGGCAATAGCCGTCTTTTTATCTTTTACCTCATTTCCCGCAACCAAACATTCCCCCAAGTCTTATATTCCCATCCAAGACTGGATCATGTCCTTGATCGGTGCTTTTTGCGCCGCTTATTTATTCCTTTTCTACAATCAACTGGCGGACCGCCCAGGTAACCCGACGCAATTTGATGTCATTGTCAGTGTGACTGGTATGATCTTGTTGCTCGAAGCCACCCGGCGCGCTTTGGGCCCACCCTTGATGGTCGTGGCTTGTGTCTTTTTGACATACACTTTTGCCGGTCCTTATATGCCTGATGTGATTGCCCACCAGGGGGCCTCTCTTAATAAAGGGATGTCACACTATTGGCTCGCAACCGAAGGTGTGTTTGGTGTTGCTCTTGGGGTTTCGACCTCAATGGTCTTTCTGTTTGTCCTGTTCGGCGCCCTTTTAGAACAAGCCGGTGCCGGCAATTATTTTATCCGTGTGGCCTTTGCCCTGATGGGACATATGCGCGGTGGTCCGGCCAAGGCAGCCGTCGTTTCCTCTGCCATGACGGGTATGATCTCGGGTTCCTCCATCGCCAACGTTGTGACCACCGGAACGTTCACCATCCCCTTAATGAAAAAAGTCGGATTTTCGGCTGAAAAGGCCGGTGCGGTCGAAGTCGCCTCCAGTACCAATGGTCAACTAACCCCACCGATCATGGGGGCTGCGGCCTTCCTGATTGTGGAATATACAGGCGTTCCTTTTATCGACGTTATCAAGCATGCCTTCTTGCCTGCGGTTATTTCCTATATCGCCTTGGTCTATATCGTTCATCTTGAGGCGATGAAAGCCAACATGCAAGGTTTGCCACGTATTCATAAAATCGGTTTGAAAGGCAGTTTGATCGGTGCCCTCAGTATCTTTATTATTCTGGGTGGACTGATCTGGATTATGCCGCCCTTGCTGGGATGGGTCAAAGTCATGGCCGGGGACGCAACAGGTTGGGTGGTTGCCCTTGGACTGGCGATTATCTACATCGCTTTGGTCAAATTTGCCGCACGTTACCCGGAACTGGATACAACACCGGAAATTAACGAACTTCCGCCTGTTGGCCCGACCGTCAAAGTCGGTTTGTACTTCCTGTTACCTGTTGTGGTTTTGGTCTGGTGTTTAACGGTTGAACGTATGTCACCGGGATTATCCGCCTTTTGGGCAACCGTCTTTATGATGTTTGTCGTCATCACACAACGCCCGCTGATGGCATATTTCCGTAATAATGGCGATAATGTCCAGACGGCCTATAAAACCGGTTTGTCTGATTTGTTCAATGGCATGATTTCCGGTGCGCGTAATATGATCGGGATCGGTGTCGCAACTGCTGCCGCCGGGATCGTAGTGGGCACTGTCACCCTGACAGGGATCGGCCTTGTGATGACAGAATTTATCGAACTGATTTCGGGCGGTTCTGTTATGCTGATGTTGATCTTCACCGCCATTATCAGCTTGATCCTCGGTATGGGTTTACCGACAACCGCCAACTATATTGTTGTGTCTTCCTTGATGGCGCCAGTGATTGTGGCATTGGGGGCGCAAAGCGGCCTGATCGTCCCGCTGATTGCCGTTCATCTGTTCGTCTTTTACTTCGGCATTTTGGCCGATGATACGCCCCCTGTCGGATTGGCCGCCTTTGCCGCGGCTGCCATTTCACAGGGCGATCCGATCCGAACGGGTTTGCAAGGGTTCATGTATGATATCCGAACGGCCATTTTACCCTTTATGTTCATTTTCAACACTGAATTGTTGATGATCGGGATCACGGGGCCCTTCCATCTTATAACCGTGATTGTCGTCGCAGTCATTGCGATGCTCACCTTTGCGGCGGCAACACAAGGCTATTTCCTTGTCAAAAGCAAGATTTGGGAAACAGCCACCTTGTTACTCATTGCCTTCACATTGTTCCGCCCTGCCTTTTGGCTGGATATGATCATCCCGCCTTATGAAGAACGTCCGGGTACGGAATTAATGAGTTTGGCAGAAGGCGTCAAAGATGGCGGAAGCCTGACCATTCAAATCAATGGCATCGACCTGCAAGGAAACGATGTTTCCAAAGCTGTCATGATCCCGATGGGGCCCAAAGCCAATGGTACGGATCGTCTGAATTTTGCGGGTATTGAACTGCGCAATGAAGACGGTAAGGCCATTGTCGACAATGTCATGTTTGACAGTCCGGCCGCCAAACTGGGCGTTGATTTCGATTTTGAAATCAGTGGCGTTCAGGTGGAAACAGACCGACCGACCAAGCAAATCATGTTTATCCCTGCATTTGTGCTGCTGGGGCTTGTTATTCTGGCGCAACGTGCGCGTCGTCGAAAAGAAGTCCCTTCATCCGCAGCCCGCGCACAAGGAGCGTAAAATGTATAAAGATATCCTCCTCCCCATCGATTTGGCAGAACCAAGTTCCTGGCACAAAACACTGCCAACTGCCATTGAGATGTGCAAAACTTTCAACAGTAAACTTCATGTGATGAGCGTGGTGCCGGACTTCGGCAGCTCGCTTGTTGGGTCTTTCTTCCCAAAAGGTTTTGAAGCCAAAGCACTGGAAGAAACCAAAAAAGTCTTAAAGCAATTTGTGGCAGACAACATCCCAAAAGACATTGAAGTCCAGCGCGTCATCGCAAACGGGACTGTCTATGATGAAATTTTACGGGTCTGTCATGATGTCGATATTGACCTAATTATCATGTCCGCCCATCGCCCTAAACTCGAAGACTACCTGCTTGGTCCCAACTCCGCACGGGTTGTGCGTCATGCGAAATGTTCCGTTTTCGTCGTTCGCGATTAAGGCGGTAAAGCAAATATCAAAAAAGCCCATTGCATCCTTTGCAATGGGCTTTTTCTTTGGACACTTTGCCTGTCGGTTTTTAAGCCGCGCTTTGGGCTGATTCTGCAGCGGCCTTGCGACCCGCTTCAAAAGCCTTATCGTTAAGTTCAGCCAGTTCAGGTTTTTTCTGGCGGAAACGTTCCACAATAATGTCTTTCAGAACCTGTGCATCAAACGGTAAATGTTCAAAAATCGCCCCCATCAAAATAGTGTTGACCAGACGCATTTCCCCCAATTCACGGGCAATTTCACCGGCATCAAAGTCGTAAACTTCCACCCCATTTTTGCGCATTTCTTCAACAGGGTCATCGGGATATTCAAACAGACCGACATTCACCACCGGTGGGCGGATCCGGGATGTATTGACCATCGCAACACCACCCTGTTTTAAATGTTTGGCCCAACGCATCGCTTCGGCGGGTTCAAATCCGACCAAGATATCCGCATCCCCTTTGGGGATCGCTGGTGAAAGGACCTTCTCGCCAAAACGAACGTGCGAAGTCACAACCCCACCACGCTGCGCCATACCGGCAACCTCGGTTTTTTTCACATCCATACCCAATTGAATGGCCGCCATCGACAAGACTTCAGACGCCGTCATCACCCCTTGTCCACCAATGCCACAAACGAGGATATTGGTTAATTCCACCTTATTGGACATTTTTGGCTACCTCCAGAAAGCTAACAGGTTTAATCACATCAGGACCACAGGTACTGACACACAGATTACAGCCTGTACAAGCCGTTGTTTCGATCTCGACATAGGCTTTTTCGACCTCTTTACCAGATTTGCGTGTTTCGATTTCACGATGTGTCACGATAATCGCCGGACAGCCTGTACTCAGACAGTTGGCACAACCCGTACAGCCATCGATCACTTTCAATGGATTTTGCCGTTTAAAGCGCGTCGTCAAAACACAAGGCTGATCGGTAATAATAACTGAAGGTTCGTCCTGATTAATTTCTTCCTTAATCGTCTTGAACATGGTCGGCATTTCATAAGGGTTCACTCGACGAACACGATCTGGATTAACGCCAAGGGCCACAACGATTTTTTCAAAATCGGCACGTGGGGCTTCATTGCCATGAATATCAAACCCGGTTCCGGCATGTTCCTGCCCGCCCGTCATACCTGTCGTACGGTTATCCAGCAACATCACAGTGACGTTTCCGCGATTATAAATCACATCCAGCAACGGTTGCATGCCCATATGCAGGAAGGTTGAATCCCCGATCACGGCAACAACAGGCTTGTCTTTATCTTCTTCCGATGCTCCTAGTGTCATGCCCAGCGCCATAGAAATAGACGCCCCCATGCAGGTGGTTGTATCCAATGCTTTCCACGGATGACCGGCCCCTAATGTGTAACAACCGATATCGCCTGCGATGCGGATTTTCTTATGTAATTTGGACAGACAATAATAAGGCGACAAATGCGGACAGGCCACACACATGGTTGGCGGGCGCGGGAAAACCGGCAAGTCAGGATCAGCAAGGTCATCCACGTTCTCGCCATATAATTCGCGAATGGGTTTGTCCAGAATCAGGGGGCTGAGCTCACCTGTTTTCGGCAAGACATCCTTGCCATGTACAGTCACACCAGCCGCTTTCAATTCCGTTTCTACCAAGGGTTCAGTTTCTTCAACCACAACCAGTTTATCCACTGTTTCACCGAACGCGCGGATCGCATCAATCGGCACCGGATAAGACATGCCCATCTTAAAGACAGGGGCATCCGGAAAGGCTTCTTTAACATGCAGATAAGCCGGGCCGGAGGTCACAAACCCGATACGTTTATCGCTGCCTTCTTCAATACGGTTCAAATCGCATTCATTGACATAAGCTTTCAAGATCACGTCACGTGACCCTTGCGCTTTCAACAATTCCTTGGCGTGGGTCGGTACCATGACCCACTTGGTCGGGTCATCCAGAAATCCTTTATGTTCATAAGTCTGGCGTTCCCCGACAGTCACAAGACCTTTCACATGACAGACACGTGTTGTCATACGAATAATCACTGGAATACCGAACTTTTCAGACAGTTCATAGGCACGAATAGCCATTTCATAGGCTTCTTGAGAATCACAAGGTTCCAAAATCGGCAGATGGGCAAAACGGCCCCAAAAACGTGTATCCTGTTCATTCTGCGATGACGATAACCCCACATCATCAGCAACAGCAATCACCAGTCCCCCATTTACCCCGGCCAATGTTTGTGACATCAGCGCATCAGAGGCAACATTGACGCCAACATGTTTCATCGCACAGAAAGATCGGGCCCCCACGACACAGGCCCCGATGGCAACTTCCAAAGAGACTTTTTCATTCACCGACCATTGGGCATGGATATCTGGATAAAGGGCGAGATTTTCCAGTATTTCTGTTGACGGCGTCCCCGGATAGGCCGTCGCGACCTGAACACCGGCTTCCCAGACACCCCGCGCTAGGGCTTCGTTACCGGACAACAAATGCCTGCTGTCGGCGATGGCTTTAACAATTGCGTTCACGTTTTTGCACCTGACTCTTTTTAAATTCCTCACTAAAAGAAGCACGCCTAGCGCACCCCCTCGCAAGGCAAGATACGATGAAAACGTCATTTTTCGCAATTTTTTTGTAATTTTATTTTCTTAAAATATTGAATAACGAACAAATAAAACAAAGTGTTACAAATTATTCCATTAATCGCACATTGATGTTACATATTTTGGAATGATTACATTTCGTCACACATGCAACTACTTTCATTACATATGCCGAATGAACGGGCATAACCCCCAAATAGGTCATGACTGCTTACCGATTCTCGCACGCTTTGCCCACCATACGAACCCACATAAATACAAGCCTCGAGAAAGTATTTGATAATAATTATCAATTGCATTATTAAAGAAAGAAGAACTTCTCCCAATAAGGATATGCCATGTCCCATCCCTATAATCACCATACCATCTCGCTTAGTGATACACTGGCATTGCGCATTTTACGCGCTTGCCCACGTGCCGCCGCTTCCATGAATATGGCCCCGCAGGAATGTAAATTGTTATGTGAGTTCCGCCTCGAACTGGCAAAGACCAGCCGCACCGCACTTGAACTTTCTCATATGAATACGCCCTGCATTTCCAGTCATGAGCGCTGCATTCTTAATGGATTGGCTGCCGTTCAAAATAACAGACAGGATCGTTTTTTACATATTTTGGAATGGCTGGTCCCGGTTTGGGCACAAGAGAGCGTCCAACAAAAATTTCAAGTAATTGCCCATCTCCTAAGTATTCATAAAATTCACCTGAGCCTGCCCACATTGCCTTCCCCACCCTCAAGCGAAACGGTGGAGCTTCGAACCATTAACGGATAGATTTAGCCAGTTGAAAACTATCCCCATAGCGTCGATAGAGGCGTTCCCCTAATAAAAAGAGTAAAATTCCTGCATAAATCAAGGGTTCCCGCACATCGGCTTTGACCAACAGATAGAAATGGACAACACCCATAATTGCGATGGGATAGACAAGTTTATGTAGTTTCTTCCAACGCGCCCCACCCAGTTTACGCACCATAATTTTGGGGGACGTCACCGCCAAGGGGATCAACAATAAAAGGGCTGTCATCCCAATGGTGATATAGGGGCGTTTAACAATATCTTTCCAAATGGTCGCCCAATCGAAGAAATGATCAATGCCGATATATACCGCCAAATGTAAAAAGGCATAGAAAAAGGCAAAAAGACCGATCATCCGGCGATAGCGCATAACCCATGCCCAACCCATCAGGCGACGTACTGTGCTGATCGCCAAGCCCAGCAATAAAAACCGCAAGGTCCAATCCCCAAGATCGCGCAGGATCGTTTCAATCGGGTTTGCCCCCAATGTGCCCGTAAAAATGCCATAGACCAACCAGAGCGCCGGAAGCAGACACCCCAGAAAGACAAACGGTTTGATCGGTATTTTCCTTTTTACTGCCATTAGTAATTTTTCCTCAGGTCCATACCTTTATAAAGATCGGCGACTTCTTCCGCATAACCGTTAAACGCCAATGTCGGGCGGCGGAAAAATTCACCGATACGGCGTTCCTTGGCTTGCGTCCA
The DNA here is from genome assembly GCF_050058155.1 of Terasakiella sp. 4MB5A. GTDB lineage: Bacteria > Pseudomonadota > Alphaproteobacteria > Rhodospirillales > Terasakiellaceae > Terasakiella > Terasakiella halodenitrificans. Next base: position 3,157,249 of record NZ_CP188815.1, read on the forward strand.
GCGTGGATGGTCCACATCAGGATTGACGTTGGCATAAAAGCCATATTCACTTGGCGCCTGTTGCATCCATGTAGACGTCGGCATTTTATCGACAAAACGAATACGCACGATGGATTTAATGCTTTTAAACCCATATTTCCACGGCACAACCAGACGGATCGGCGCGCCATTTTGCGGGGGCAACTCTTCGCCAAAAATTCCAGTTGCCAGTAATGTCAGGGGGTGCATGGCTTCATCCATACGCAAACCTTCGGTATAGGGCCACGGAATGATCGGATATTTCTGCCCTGGAAACTGTTTCGGATCAACAAGAGTGGTAAATTCCACATACTTGGCTTCGGTTTTCGGGTCAAACTTTTTCAACAGACTAGCCAGCTCCACACCCACCCACGGGATAACCATAGACCACGCTTCCACACAGCGCATGCGATAGATACGTTCTTCCTGCTGATATTGCCCCATCAGATCTTCAATACCGATTTCACCGGGGTTGTTGCATAAACCGTCAACCTTAATGGTCCAAGGCTTGGGCTGAAAATCACCAGAATTATCCAAGGGATCACCCTTGCCTGTGCCAAATTCATAAAAATTATTGTAACCGGTGACTTCATCATATTTGTTTAGTTTTTCATCGGTACTGAACGGGCTTTTAACGATCCCCTCAATCTTTTGCGGCAAATAAGCCTGTGCCGATGTTGGCAAAATGGCCGCAGCGCTTAGCGCCAGTGTCGCTTTTAAAAAATCGCGTCGCTTCAGGTAAGCGGCTTTGGACGTAATTTCAAAAGATTTGGGGTCGCTTGCAATCGTGTGTTTAATCAACATATCAGTACTCACATAAATCGTTACCGGTTTCTTATAGTAATATGGTAATGATTTGCGCGCGCCCCACATTAAATAACAATTTCGTGAGCACCTGATGAGCATCGAAGATCGTTTAACCGAATTGGAAATACGCATCACCCATCAAGACAGCACAATTGATGAGTTGAATAAAACGGTTTTTGAACAATGGCAGACTATTGAAAAACTGACCAAGGAACTGCTATCCATGAAAGATCGGGTCAAGGCTGTTGCCCCCAGTGAAATTGACGACACCCCTTATCTTCCGCCACATTATTAATACCAAATCCGGGAAATAAAAGATGATCAAATATAAGCTGCAATGTGATCAAGGCCATGTGTTTGAAGACTGGTTTGCCAGTTCATCCAAATTCGATGAAATGAGTGAAAAAGGCGAACATAGCTGCCCGGAATGTGGCTCCAGCCACGTCAAGAAAACCATTATGGCCCCAAGTGTCTCCACCGCACCACAAGCCCCGTCATGTGCCTCTGCCCCAATGTGTTCCAATATGGGTTGTCCGGCGATGCAAGGCTAAAATCATGACAAAAACCAGCCGTTTATGGATTGTCTTGGCGGGCTTGATGGGGGCCGAAGCCGTTATCGCCGGTGCGTTATCAGCGCATGCAAGCTTATCCGAACAGGCTGTTTTATGGGTGGATAAAGCGGTGACTTATGAATTCTGGCACGCCCTTGCCCTTTTAAGTGTGGCCCTGTTGTCTTTGCGTGAAAATTCCCGCCTTCTCACCTTGTCAGGGGTGCTGTTCACCGCAGGTGTCGCCTTATTCTGCGGAACGCTTTACATGAAAGGTTTTTGGGAGATTACCCCCTTCCCCATGTCGGCACCACTGGGTGGATTTTGCTTGATTGGCGGCTGGTGTGTGTTGGCTTTTTACGGGTTGAAAGCCAAAAATTGATTATTCCAGATCGAAACGATGTTCATACCGAAGGATCATAGACACACCGCCATAACCGTTTGGGCTCAAAGCCTTAGAGGCATCGCGCGGCAACGGGATCCCGACTTTTTTAGAATAAAGAACCATCGCGGCCACCGTCGTCGCATGATCAAACACTTTGCGCGACACATCATCATCAACCGCCGTTGAGACCTTGGCAACAATGCTGAAATCATCGCCACCCATAACTTTTACAGCAGATACATTTGTCTGATTGCCCGCAACACCTTCTTTTAGACCATGAAAAAAGGCCAGCGCATTTCGCAACTCGATATCGGTATATTCAATGCGTCTGATTTCAACCGGCATTTTTTTATTCCAAACAGATTTCGCCTGTACGTTTATATAATGCAGAGTTTCCAACAAAGAAACATGCAATTTCAGGCTTCAATCAAACCGAACGGATCATCAGGGTTAAAATATTCCCTTCCAGCTTCAACGCTTTTTTCGCACTGCGCGGCACTGGCAACTTATGGTCCTGACAAAAAACCAATAAGACCGTAATCATTTCACGCGCGGGCAAGCCTACATGGGCGGATTTATCTTCCCCAAAATATAGAACAATTCGTCCGCCACCTTCTTCTGCGATAGAATGGATGGGAAGTTTGGGAACTATCCGCCCTGTCCGGTTAGCATAAGCAACCAGTGCTGCGTTGACCTCTTCCAGACTAAAACCTATTTTTCGAAGCTCGTTTGCCATTAACTTGACCTTGAAACCATCATTCTAATGCGCTTCTTCCCAATTGTGCCCGGTGCCAATGTCCACCACCAAGGGCACATCCAGATCAACAGCATTTTCCATAACACGGCGTAAAACCTCCGCCGTTTTCTCCTGTTCTTCCGGCGTGACCTCCAGCACCAATTCATCATGGACTTGCAACAAGATTTTGGCGGACAGACCAGCATCCTGCAACGCACCGGGTAAGCGGATCATCGCACGCTTGATAATATCGGCGGCACCACCCTGAATGGGGGCGTTAATGGCAGCGCGTTCCCCATAGGCACGGCGCGCCCCGTTTTTATCATTAATACCGGGAACAAAACATTTCCGCCCTAAGAACGTGGTGACATAGCCATATTCACGCGCCTCTTCCTTGGCATCATCCATAAATTTGCGAATGCCGGGATATTGTTCGAAATAGGCCTGAATATATTCTTTGGCCTCGTCGTTACCAATGCCCAACTGTTTTGCCAAACCATATTGGGATTGCCCATAGATAATGCCGAAATTAATGGCCTTTGCATTGCGACGGACCATCGGGTCCATCCCTTCCACCGGTACACCAAACACCTGTGATGCGGTCAAGGCGTGGATATCCACACCGTTTTGGAAAGCTTCTTTCAAGGTATCGATTTTCGCAACATGGGCAAGCAGGCGCAATTCGATTTGCGAGTAATCCGCTGCCATCAAAATCTTGCCTTCATCAGCAATAAAGGCATGGCGAATGCGACGACCTTCTTCGGTGCGGATCGGAATATTTTGCAGGTTTGGATCAGATGAACTGAGACGCCCAGTCGATGTTACAGCCTGCTGGAACGACGTATGCACCCGCCCGGTTTTTGCATTAACCTGTGCAATCAAGGCATCCGCATAGGTGCTTTTTAATTTCGATAACTGACGCCATTGTAGCACTTTGGCGGGTAATTCATGTCCTGCATCCACCAGTTTTTCCAAGACTCCGACGCCTGTTTGATACGCACCTGTTTTGCCTTTTTTCCCACCGGGGAGTTCCAGATCATCAAACAGGACCTCACCGAGTTGCTTGGGCGACCCGATGTTAAATTCGCGGCCCGCCAATTCATGAATTTTAATTTCCAGTTGCGCCATACGCCCTGCAAACTCTTCACTAACCCCGCGCAGTTCCTGCACATCCACCCGGATACCGTTTTGTTCCATCATCGTCAAAACAGGGATCAACGGACGTTCCATCGTTTCATATAACGTCACATTTTTTTGTGCCGCCAATTGCGGTTTGAAAATCTTGTGCAAACGCAATGTGATATCCGCATCTTCTGCTGCGTAATCAAGGGCTTTGTCCAGTTCGACTAAATCAAAGGTGATTTGATTTTTCCCGGTGCCACAGACATCTTTAAACGCAATGGGTTTCAACCCGAGATGAAGCTCGGATAGTTCATCCATCCCGTGACCATGCATGGCCCCTTCATTGATGTATGACAGAACCATCGTGTCATCGATTGGGGTCACATTGATCCCGCCATTATCCGGGTTCGATAAAACCAGCATATCGTATTTGATATTCTGCCCAACTTTTAAAACGGCCTCATCTTCCAACAAACTTTTCAGCAGTTCAACTGCCCGGTCAAACGGTACTTGTTGCGGGGCCGTTGCATCCCCGTCATCGTCCCCAAACAAAGACGTTTGGGCAGCTTGGCCTGATTTATGACGCAAGGGGATATAACAGGCCTTGCCGACCTCATACGATAAAGACACCCCGACAAGACTGGCTGACATGGCATTGAGAGAATCGGTTTCCGTATCAACGGCAACCGTCCCACACAAACGCGCGCCTTCGACCCAGCGCGACAATGTGGCCTCATCCTGCACCAATTCATATGTGGTTTCTTTCGGGCTTAGACTTGCCATATGGGGCAAGACCACTTCACCGCTTGCGCGTTCCTGCGTTTGCCCGTCTTCATCCATGCTCAGTTCCACACCGAACTTAGCCGCAATGCGCGGGATCAGGGATTTAAACGATTGTTCTTCAAAAAAGGTGATTAGTTTTTCCGCATCAATCTGACGCGTTGCAAAATCTGCCAAGGTTTGTTCGATCGGCACATCCTGACATAAAGTCACCAACTGCTTGGAAATACGTGCCATTTCCGCCTGTTCGATCAGGCGTTCGCGACGTTTGGTTTGTTTGATTTCACCAGCGCGTTCTAACAAGGTTTCCAGATCACCATATTCATTGATCAACTGCGCCGCTGTTTTCGGGCCAATCCCCGCAACACCGGGTACATTATCCGAACTATCACCCGCCAAGGCCTGAACATCTACAACCCTGTCTGGACCAACCCCAAATTTTTCCACCACTTCATCATGGGTGATGATGCGGTTTTTCATGGTATCCATCATGGAAATATTATCATCGACAAGCTGCATTAGGTCCTTATCGATAGACACGATGGTCACTTGTGCCCCCATTGCAGATGCTTGCTTGGCATAAGTCGCGATCAGGTCATCGGCTTCGTAACCTTCCATTTCCACGCTGGCAACATTGAAGGCCTTAACAGCTTCGCGCACCAAGGCAAATTGCGGGATCAAATCATCGGGCGGTGGCGGACGGTGTGCCTTATATTCCCCGTAGATATCGTTCCTGAATGTTTTTCGCGCCGTATCAAACACCACGGCCACATGGTCTGCATCCGTATCGCCCAACAGTTTCATCAGCATGGAACAAAAACCGTAGACAGCCCCAACCGGGGTACCGTCAGCACGGCTCATCGGGTTGCGCATATTGGCAAAATATGCACGAAAAATAAAGCTGGACCCGTCAATGAGATAAACGTGTTCCGGCTTGGCCTGTGGTGTCGCTTGATCAGTCATACTCCAGACTATAGCGTCCAATTTACAGAGAGCAAGAGAGCTTGTTGATCCAGATTGCGTTTTTCGCTATAGATTAAAACCATAATAACTCTACGGATAAGAATCTTGCACGGAACCAAAAAACTTGAACACCGCCTTTTAGACAAGCGCCTGTTGTGCGCCTGCCTTGGTGTCTTTGCGTTTTTGTTTCAGGTTCTCACACCGCTGGCTATTCAGGCACAGAACACAGCAAATCCGGATCTTCCTGAGGAATTCAGAATTATCTGTAGTGCCTATGGCCTGATTACCCTGCCAGATGGCGAAGCAGATACGGAAAGCAAGCTTGCGAATTTCTGCCCTTATTGCCAGCTTCAACAGCTGAGCCAAGCCATTGCACCCAAGGACGTTCCGTTACTGGTCCGCGCACATGTCCTGCAAATCAAGCAGGCCTTCATTCACCGCATTGAACCAGCAACCCAACGCCACGCCCGCATTGCCACACCACGCTCTCCTCCTGCGAATTTGATCTGATTATCCCTCTTTTTCAAATTCATTATCTTCAAGGAGATGTCCCTTGCGTATATTCATGCTTGGCCTGATGGCCCTGTTCACTGTTTTATCCAACCGACAAGTAGCCCATGCAGCAGACCAAAAAAACATTCTGGTCAGCGTCCCCGCCCTTCATTCCCTCGTATCCGATCTGATGGCAGGGGTTGCCACACCTGATTTACTGTTTGCCCACGCTGATGATTTAAACAATCCACACCTGAATAATAATCAGAAAAACAAAATCGCCCATGCCGATATGCTGGTTTGGGTAGGACCGAAATATGAAAGCAACCTCATTCCCCTGCGCCTGTCCCATCCTGAACTGGTTCGCAAAGAACTGACCCTCAGCGATAACATTCCCCTTTTTCACAAACCCATTGCCCAAGCGGCCCGCAATGCGGACTATTTCGGGGATATGAAATTCTGGCTGGACCCGCGTTTGGCAAAAATGGCTGTGCGTCGGATGTCTGCCATGCTGGTGACCCAATTCCCCGACAATTACGAACATATTCTGGACAACGAGATTGCCGTGATTGCCAAGCTTAAAAAGCTCGAAAGCAAAATGCATCAGGTTCTTAAAAGCAACAAAAGCGTTCCGGTCAACGTTCCCAAATCAGATGTTCTCTATCTGGCATGGCGTTTTAATCTGGAAGTCCCCAACTGTGCACAGGCGGCGGCCAAACTACAAGGGTTTGATCGCACGAGTGGTCCAGAACAGTATTTCGCCATGATGGACGATATTCTGGAAGATTTACGCGTTTGCCAACTTCATCAGGTTTAACCCTCAGCAAGGCGCCTCTAAATCAGGGGCGTCTTCTTAATCATCCCCATAAAGGGTCGTGCAATCTTCACGTTTTGCCGCTGCACAGTTGAAGAAATTCACAATATGGCGGGCATGTTTGCGTGAACGACGATCAACACAGCGATTATAACTTGCAACCGCTTGCAAATATAACGCGGTCATATCCCGACAATTTTCAACATCCACCACGCGCGGTTTATAACGCAAGTCAAATAGGCAATCCGGGATATCCGGATTCTCACATTTATAGGAAGTGACCATTTTCATACGCACATCATCCTTGGCTTCTGCCTTTGTTGAAGACTGTGCATTCATATCGGGCATAGATAACAACGGGCCGCTTGCTTTGTCTGCCGGTTGATTGGCACTCATATCCGGTTTTTCAATGTCCTTTATCAGCTTTTCCCAGCTTGTCTGTGCCATCGCAGGTGAAAAAGCCAACATGAAGAATGTAAGAAATAAAATGAACCCGCGCATAATGCCCCCTTAAAAGTCACAAACAAAACCATAAAAACACTTTTAAGTTTATATGCGCAAATTGCAAGCAACAAAAAAGGATTCCCGCTCTTGACGGGAATCCTTTTCAGCATAAATCAGTTATTCGAAAACGTGTCTTAGTGACCGTGCAGGGACACGCCTTCTTTTAACTTATAATGTTTGGAGCAATACGGACAGACGACTTCGTAGCCGTGTTCCTGTTTCAAGCTCAAGAATACACGCGGGTGGCCCGCAGCGCCGCCGTCACCATCACAAGCAACGGATGCAGTTTCAACCTCGATGATTTCTTCAGGCTTCATAATGCCCCCTAAAAACATTGTCATAAACTAAACTGGATGATACCGATTGCATTAAAGGATTACAACCGGAGCAAATTTCGTGACAGCTTCTATAGCGCAAAATCAGAATAATGACACCTCTAATTCCACCCCGAATGGGGCGATTGAGGTAAAAAATCTATCCAAGACCTATAAGGGGCAGCATGGACAACCCGAAAAACATGCCCTGAACGATGTCTCCCTGACCATTCCGCAAGGCTCTTTCTTTGCCTTATTGGGGCCTAACGGGGCGGGGAAATCCACCTTTATCAATATTCTTGCCGGACTGGTTATTAAAACATCCGGGCAGGCCAAAATCTGGGGCTACGATATCGAAGACCAGATGCGTGCTGCACGTCGCGCCATCGGTATTGTCCCGCAGGAACTCAACCTCGATCCTTTTTTCACTCCGCGTGAATTGATGGAAGTTCAAGCTGGCCTCTACGGTGTTCCGCAAAGCAAACGTCGCACCGATGAAATTTTGGAAGCCGTCGGCTTAGCGGACAAAGCCAATTCATATGCCCGCACCCTGTCTGGCGGTATGCGCCGCCGCCTTTTGGTCGCCAAGGCAATGGTCCATTCCCCCCGAATTTTGGTTCTCGATGAACCAACAGCCGGGGTAGATATCGAACTGCGCATTCAATTATGGGATTATGTGCGCGAATTGAACCGTCAAGGCACCACGGTCCTGCTGACAACGCATTATCTGGAAGAAGCCGAAGAGCTCTGTGATAAAGTCGCAATCATCAATCACGGTCGCTTGGTCGCGTGCGATGAAACCAAAACCTTGCTCAGTAAAATGGATGCCAAAGAACTAATCATCACCGTCGCAGAAACGTTAAACGACGTGCCCGACATTTTACGCGGACATGGCTATAATGTCACCTTAACAGGTCCAAACCAGCTGTCTTTTCAATATAGTCCCAGCAAGGTGGAAATCGCCAAAATTCTGGACCTGGTTTCTCAAGCTCATTTGACTGTTGCAGATTTGGTCACAAAAGAAAGCGATCTAGAAGACCTCTTCCTACGCTTAACCCGAGAAGATAATGCTAAAATCGCTTAAATTTTTCTGCCTCGGCCTCTGCCTGTTTCTGGTTGCCTGCACCCCCTATATGGAAGGTGCAGGTCCGGTTAAAAACGTGCCCGACCTTGACGGTGATGTTTATGTTGCCGCCGATGGGGCAAGACTGCCCCTGCGCATCTGGGAACCTGACAGGACACCAAAAGCCATTTTGCTGGGGGTTCATGGATTCAACGATTATGGCAATTTCCTCATGCCGGGTATGCCTGCATTCCTACAGGAAAACGGTATCTTACTGATTACATATGATCAACGCGGTTTCGGAAAAGGTCCACACCCCGGCATTTGGGCCGGCACCGACACCATGATCAACGATCTCGCCACGCTTATTCATCTGGTTCACAGTCGTTATGAAAACCTGCCTTTATACGTCATGGGTGAAAGTATGGGCGGCGCGATTGTTTTAAATACATTGGCGGAAGTTAAACCCCTGCCCGTTGCCGGAGCCATTTTATCCGCGCCTGCCGTGTGGGGCATGAGTACATGGCCGTGGTATCAAAAGGCCGCCCTTTATATGTTCAGCTATAGCGTCCCGTGGATGAAGCTCAGCGGCGGGGGCATTGTGCAACCCACCGATGCCGTAGAAACATGGAAAAACTGGAGCCGTGACCCCCTTGTCATTCGCGCAACACGTGTTGATGCCCTTTTCGGTGTTTCACAAGCAATGGAACGCGCATTAAATAACGCTGTAAATCTGGAAACACCCAGTCTTGTTTTATATGGTGAAAAGGACGAGGTTATCCCGCGTATTCCCACGGCGGAGATGGTTAAAAAGCTCCCCTCCAAACATCGCGTTGCCCTTTATGAAAACGGTTGGCATTGGTTGGCGCGCGATAAAAATGGCCCGCTTGTCTGGAAAGATATTCTCGCATGGATGGAAGACCAGAACGCACCGCTTCCTTCCCAAATGGATCTCAACGCGCGGGTACGTTTGGCTCCTTAACAACAGCACGCCGCCCCCATAATAAAAGGGGACCAAGCAGCGCGATGACACAGACGTACCAAAATGAGTAATCGTAAGGAATGGATAGAAAGCTCACGCTAAAGCCAACGATAACGGCTGTACGGATAAACATGGTCCATTTTTGAACATGAGCTGTAAAACGTCCCATGACGTGATTTTCCACGATACCCATCATAATGGTTTGATTAGATATACGTGCAAGACTATTGAAAATGCCCCATCCAACCGATGCTGCATAAAGAACATGAGTATGACTGAAAACCAGTAACAACGCCGTCGAAAAAACAAATCCCCAAACGGCAAACGCCAACGTATTGAAACTGCCGAACCGGATCAAAAACCTCCCGGACAAGCCGCCACTGAGAACAGCACCCGCCGTATAACAAACACTTGCAGCCGCCAACACTTTTGCGTCAGCCAGCAAAACATCTGAAATAAAAACTGGTTTGACGATGTTCAACAACATGATGCAAACAAAGGGCATATTTCCGCCCAATGCCAGCAAAACCAACGCCCGATCAAAAACCGGTGGGGCCACGGGGCCAGTATTGGCAGATTTCGCCACTCGGCGAACATTTTCCGGGACGCAAGAAAAAACCACACCTGCACACAAAAGGCTGATCATACAAATTGAAAAGATCGTATGGACCGACAGGAGGTCCAACAATAAAATCGCCAACGTCCCTGCACTAAATGCCGCTGTCTGGTTTTCAATTTCAAGCCAACCGTTCAAACGACCATAATTATGCTTTTCGACTAAAGACTGCGCAAGCGCCCCGCGTGCTGTATAAAACACATTGTAATAGACCTGCATCACCACAAAAACTGTTAACAACATGGCCGCGTAAACCGCACTGCCGCGTTCCAATATAGCCAATGTTAAAAAGACAAGACTCGCGCAGACAGAGGTGGCGATCAGAACATATTTGCGTTTAAACCGATCAATTGTATGACCAATGAAAGGCATGGCAAAAATCAACAGAAACGTGACCGCACTTGCCAAAAAGGCAAAACGGTCACTGCCTATTTCTTTCACCAAAACCCACGGCACAAGAATGCTCCCAATTCCCGTGGCAATCGAGGCCAGAAAATTGGCAAAAAGCAATTGCCTGATCACACCATCCGACAATAAGGAAGCAACAAGAAACATCCGTTTTTATACTTCCGCTTCGCTGATAACCCATTCTTCAACTGTGCCCGCTTCGCGCCATTCTTTTAAGTGCGCCATATTCAATATGGTTTCCATATAATCTTTTACGACATCATCAACCGCAATATCGTAAGTCTCAAACCGGCTGACAACGGGTGCGAACATCGCATCCGCAATCGAAAACACACCAAACAAAAACGGCCCATTCTGACCGTAATTTTCCCGGCAATCCGCCCAAATGGCAAGGATACGTTCAATTTCTGCCTGACAGATGAGGCTGGGCTGAAAGTTCCCGCGTGTCCGGCGCATATTCATCGGCATATCATTGCGGATATTAAAGAAACCGGAATGCATTTCGTACGAAATAGAACGGGCATGGGCGCGGGCCGACTTATCAACCGGCCAAAGGTTTTCATCGGGGAATTCCTCGTTCAAATATTCACAAATTGCCAGAGAATCCCAAATTTCCTGACCATCCACCTTTAAAACCGGCACCTTGCCTGACGGGGAATGTCTAAGAAGTTCTTGCTTAAAGTTACCTTGTAGCAAAGGTACAATAATTTCTTCAAAATCCAGCCCCAAATGTTTCATCACCAACCAGGGGCGCAAACTCCAGGAGGAATAATTTTTATTTCCCAAAATCAAACAAAATGTAGACATCATTCATTCCTTTTCTCTTATTTAAAAATAAACTTATAAGAGTTCTATTCTCAGGACAATACAGATTAGCTTGCCTGCACATTTGGGATTGTCGGATCAATTCAATCCGGTCATTATGTCCTCAAATCATCTCATGTGAAAAAGGATGCCTTCATGCCTTCTCTGGATTATCTGCTGGATAAAAGCGACGACACAACCATTACTTTGGTCCCCGTCCCCACCGAAAAATTCGATAAATGGTTGAAAAAGCAGGATAAAGAGACAAAGAGTTGGATTGATGCTAACGAATTTAAGGCAGTAGGCGGAACAACACTTGCCCTACCCGGCAAAAAAGGCACGATTGAAGACGTTTTAGTTGGCATTTCCCTCCACAATCCTATGTGGGATTATGCCGCCCTACCGGCAAAACTCCCCAACGCAACTTACAAGATTAAAGGACGCTTGGGTCGTGAAGAGGCCACGAGTGCCTGCTTGGGCTGGGCTTTAGGCTGTTACAGTTTTGATTGGTATAAAGAATCGACAAAAGACTTCGCCCGCTTGATTAAGCCAAAGTTTGCCGATGAAATCAGCGTGACTGCATTGGCAGAAGGGATCGAATTAACGCGTGATTTGATCAATATTCCCGCAGCAGACATGGGCCCGGTTGAACTGGCGCAGTCCGCACAGGATTTAGCAGACGAATTTCAAGCAGATTGCCAGATCATAATAGATCAAGACCTTATCGAACAGAATTTTCCGGCTGTTTATGCCGTGGGGAAAGGGGCCGAAAGTACCCGCCGCCCCTGTTTGATCGACCTGAAATGGGGTCCATCCGACGGTCCAAAAGTCACACTGGTCGGCAAAGGCGTTTGTTTTGATACCGGTGGACTGGACATTAAATCGGCCCAGTTCATGAAATTGATGAAAAAAGACATGGGCGGAGCCGCACATGTTTTGGGATTGGCCAAAGCCATTATGCGCGCCGACCTGCCTGTCAGCCTGCGTGTCATTATTCCCGCTGTGGAAAATGCCGTTTCTGACAAAGCCATGCGCCCACTGGATGTAGTCGATTCGCGCAAAGGCCTCACCATTGAAATCGGACATACAGACGCCGAAGGTCGCGTTATTTTGGCGGATGGCCTGGCTTTGGCTTGCGAAGACAAACCCGATATAGTTCTGGATTTCGCAACCCTGACAGGTGCCGCCCGTGTCGCCTTGGGCACAGAACTTCCTGCCTTGTTCTCCAATAATGACGAACTGGCCAACGATCTCTTAAATGCCGGACAGGAAGAAGACGACAATATGTGGCGTCTCCCGCTTTGGGCCCCTTATCGCAAAATGATTGATGGCAAGACGGCTGATATCTCCAACGAATCGTCGGCCCCTTATGGCGGAGCAATCACCGCAGCCCTATTCTTGCAGGAATTTGTCGAAAAAGATATCGCATGGGCGCATCTGGATGTCATGGGCTGGAACACCGCAACCAAGGCCGGACGCCCCGAAGGCGGGGAGGCAATGGGCCTTCGCGCGGCCTTTGCCATGATAAAAAATCGAACTTAATCAATATTAAACGTTGCCCTGCCCTGCATAGCTTAGTAAATATGTTCGACCCCGTAACAAATGGCGAGTAAAATGGCTGTAGAACTAGAACCCGTTCAGGCACTGGACCTTTGGCGTAAAGCAATCATAGAAAGCGTACGTCGTGACGGGCCCGATCTTTCCGCCCGTCAGATGGCCTTGCTTTTGACCGTTTACCTGACGCCTCCACCTCACACAGTGCGTGGTTTGGCAGAAAGCTTAAATGTTTCCAAGCCCGCCATTACACGCGCCCTTGACCGTCTTGGTCAAATGGAACTGCTCCGTCGCAAAGTTGATGATACAGACCGTCGTAGCGTTTTGGTTCAACGTACCGTCAAAGGATCTGTTTATCTGCGTGAATTTGGCGAAATCATTGTCCAAAGTGGCGCAAAACTGGGTGAAGACGCCTAGCGTTATTTTACGCTTACAATATTATACATTTCTTATATTTATTTTTATCATGACACCTCCTATGATGCCCGCCATATAGGAACAAGGAGATCATAAGAAATGTCTGAGAACGCCTTTCAGGATTATTACCCCGCCGATTTAAGCCATTGCTATGGATGTGGCAGTAACAACGCACACGGTCACCAAATTAAAAGCTTTTGGGATGGTGAAGAAACCGTTGCAGAGTTTACCCCTCTACCAGAACACACCGCCATTCCAGGTTTTGTCTATGGCGGCTTAATCGCTTCCCTTATCGACTGTCACGGAACAGGCAGTGCATCCGCCGCAGCCTATAAGGCCGCCGGGCGTGAACTGGGCAGCGAACCCGCTTTGCGATTTGTTACCGCCAACCTAAATGTTGATTTTCTGGCCCCAACTCCGATGGGCCAAACCCTAAAACTACGCGGGACAATCAGCGAATGCAAAGAAAAGAAAGTCGTTGTTGATATTACCGTCAGCGCCGGTGAAACCGTTTGCGCAAAAGGTCGTGTCATTGCGGTAAAAATGCCCGCCAGCATGGCCAGTTAAACTATCAAATGTTCATAAGAAAGTTGACTTCATAATTCTCAGGTCAACTTTCTTAGAACCATAACTTCAAAAATGACGAAATAGGATATAAGAAACAATTTAAATTCTTTACCTTACGGTTTTTTATGCAAACACTTTTACACTTGGTTGCTTCTTAAAATTGATTAATCCCCCTTTTAACAGCGCTTTACTGCATTTCTCCAACTTACACAAATTGGGCACAGATATTTTAATATCAATAACTTTTGATAATTTTAGTATTTTTAATCTAGACATTTCCCTTTAAATGGATAAATTACAATCAAAGGATGCGATGAGAAAGAAGTGCCACTGTGACTAATGATGATCAAAGAATAATCAATACTGCGTTAGCAGATAGCTTCAAATGGATCCTGTTAACGACAACTGTTGGATTAGTACAAGTCCTGATTCATGCTCTTCTGGCTTTAATCGTTTTAAAAATAGAATTTAATTTTCTAAATATTTTAGAAAGTGGCGTTTTAATTTCATTCTGCCTTACCCTCGTTGCATCTATTTTTTTCGATGCCTATTTTCAGGAAAAGCACTTAAGTGGCACAGAACTATTGAAATCATTTGGGATTGGATTTCAAATTTTTCCTTGGGTAATTGTATTTATGGTTTCGACATCAACAGTCTTATTGCTTATTTTAAAAGCAGAAGATTTAAATGCTGATCTCCTAAATGATATCCAAATATCAGCGGTAATATTATCATATATATATGCGTATTATTACAAATACAGCACATTCATTTTTGGAATTAAAAAAAATGCATGAATTTTTTCTATTTTTACTAGTAGCTTTTTGTGCAGTTTATTTTTTCTTCAAGGCAAAAAAAAATACAATTCAGGCCTTAAATCAAAATAAGAGCACTTCGCATATGGAAGAACTCGCTTTATTTTTAAGAAAAGAAATACAAAAAAACACAGACCAAAAAAAAACTCCCTTAAAACCCAATTCCTATGAAACTGATGAAGACCTCGAATACGATGATGAACAAATGAACTATAAAAATGTTGTTCGATTAAAAGTAAAGGCACATAAACATGGCTGATGACGATATCAAAACAATTCTAAAGATGCTTCAAAAAAACGACGATAATACAAACAAGGCATCCAGTGAAAATTCTGATCTCTTAAAAGCATTATTAACAAGAAAAAGGTCAAATGAGAACATCAGCTCGGATGAGCGCGACGAGTTACTCGAAAACCGTTTCAAAACTTTCACAGAAAAAGAAACTTTTGAAAGTGGAGATAAAGTGCAATGGAAAAATGGTCTTAGAAACAAAGGTGGATTGAAATATTCAGACACAGCTATCGTCATCAACACAATTCACCCTCCTATTTTTGACGCCTCAAAAGATTCCGGCAGTCCTTATTTCCAAGAACCTTTAGATATTCTTATTGCCTTTCTTGATGATGACAATGACTTCATTACACTTCATGCCGACAGTCGGAGACTAACAAAAAAAATTAGAGAATAAGCTTAGAAAGATCAGAGCTTCACTTAACCTCAAACCCCATGAGATTTAAAATAGCCACACCAGATCGCACATACAAAAAAAGAAAAAGCCCTGAGCATATAGACACTCAGGGCTTTTTTTATGCTTCGGCAACCTAGCCTTAAACGCGGCGTTCCACGTGGCGAGGTTGGTTCTTTAATTCTTTAAAACGGAACAGGTAAGTCGGCAAAATGGCATCCGCCAAGGTTGGTTCAACCCCCAAATCCTTAAGGGTCAATGCCCCTTCAGAAACTACATTGTCTGTTTCAAGCATGGTCACCTGATCACCAGTCAACAGCGGCTTCGGCAAGAAACCGATGATGCCGCCAAGAATTTTTGCAAACGGATAAGAGACAGGGGCGAGGTAACGTTTACGCCCGGTATGTTTCAAAATACGCTTCATGATCCCCATGAAGGTCATCACTTCCGGTCCGCCCAACTCATACGTCTTACCCTTGGCATCCGTATTATCAATCGCGTTCATCGCCGCCTGCGCCACATCACCGACATAAACCGGCTGAAGCTTGGCACCGCCATCCCCGTACAGGTTAATATCCAGCTCACCATTTTCGAAAGAGACTTTCGGGAACATCGGCGCACCGATCACCGGCAACGCCGGTGTGAAACGCATAATGCTGGCAAATTTATTGAAGAAACCATCGCCGGGACCAAAGACAACGCTTGGACGTAGAATCGTCGCATTCGGATAAGCCGCCAAAATAGCCTTTTCACCAGCTGCTTTGGTGCGGGCATATTGGGCTTCCCCATTTTCATCTGCGCCAATTGCAGACACATGGATCAAATTTGAAACACCTGCCTCTGTACAGGCTTTCGCAATATTGCCTGCGCCATCGACATGAACCGCATCGAATGTCTGCTTGCTCCATTGAGACAACAGACCGACAAGATTAATCACAACATCAGCACCCTGTACGGAATTGGCAACCATTTCAGGGTTACGTACATTGCAGGCCTGCAGGATAATCTGCCCCGGATTACCGTTGGGCTTAAGATGCATGGCCGCTTCCACATCGCGAACTGCAATTCGAACTGTATAGCCCTGAGAGGCCAAACGTTTTACAATATGACGACCCAGAAAGCCGGATCCCCCAAAGACTGTCGCTATACGGCGCCCCATACCTGAATACTCCTACAACAAAACTACTAAAGCCTTTGATACATTGGACCAAAGACCACTGATTTCCTTGTGTGGTTATATACCTGATCGCACGGGTCGACAACCTCCGACTTATGTAAAAAAGACCGCTTTTGAAAAAAATAAGGGAACTTTCAGAATTTTTATTGACAACTTTGCACCAGAGCCCTAAAACCCCGCTCGTCCCTCGGACAACGCCCCTTTGAAGAATGCCCAGGTGGCGGAATTGGTAGACGCGCAGGTTTCAGGTACCTGTGGCCGCAAGGCCGTGGAAGTTCGACTCTTCTCTTGGGCACCATTCTTCTGTAAAGTGGATAACACATCCATTCTCATCTCAATTTAAAGTGAGTTTTAGCTGTGGCGATTGAAGTACATTACGGGGACCTTCCTTCCGATATTGATTTTGGTAAGTCTGTTGCGATTGACAGCGAGACACTGGGGTTAAACCCTCATCGTGACCGTCTGTGCGTTGTGCAATTATCATCCGGCGACGGAAATGCGCATCTGGTTCATTTTAATGAAGGAACCTATGACGCACCAAACTTAAAAAAGCTCCTGTCCGACCAAACTGTGGAAAAGCTTTTCCATTTTGCCCGTTTCGATGTCGCAATTATCGAGAAATATCTCGGCGTGACGTGCACCCCGGTTTACTGCACGAAAATTGCGTCGAAGCTGGTCCGCACCTATACGGATCGACATGGCTTAAAGGCTTTATGTCAGGAACTACTTGATATTGACCTGTCCAAGCAGCAACAATCCTCCGATTGGGGTAAAAAAGAACTTTCTCCGGCACAAGTTGAATATGCGGCTTCAGACGTTCTTTATTTGCATCAACTCCAGAAAATTCTGGACGATATGCTGATCCGTGAAGGGCGCAAAGACATTGCACAAGCCTGTTTTGACTTTTTGCCAACGCGCGCTCGCCTAGACTTGGGCGGTTGGCCTGAAATTGATATTTTCTCCCATTAAGTTGGCAGAATCGGTCGAAAACCATAACCAGAAGACCCACTCAAATGGCACCACATTCCCGTACTGCGAAAGCCCGCCCCGCCGAACAGGACATTCAATCGGCACAACGCGTTCTCACGCTTGAAGCTGATGGCTTAAAAGCCCTTGCCAATTCCTTAAACGGGGAATTTGCCGCCGCCGTCGATATCCTAGCGGATGTAAAGGGCCGCGTTATTATCACAGGGATGGGCAAAAGTGGACATATCGGACGTAAAATTGCCGCCACCCTTGCCTCTACCGGTACCCCGGCCTTCTTCGTTCATCCAGGCGAAGCCAGTCACGGTGATCTGGGCATGGTGACACAGGAAGATGCGATTCTTGCGTTATCGAATTCTGGTGAAACGGCAGAACTTTCCGATATCATTGCCTACACACGACGTTTTTCAATCAAACTGATTTCTATCACATCGCGCGCCACCAGCACATTGGCAGAAGCCGCAGATATCAGTCTTGTTTTACCAAATGCGCAAGAAGCCTGCCCCCTTGGACTGGCCCCGACGACATCGACAACCATGACCTTGGCGCTCGGCGATTGTCTAAGTGTTGCCTTGCTGGAACGCCGTGGATTTTCAGCCACCGACTTCAAAGAATTTCACCCCGGCGGCAGTCTTGGCAATCAATTGATGAAAGTAAAAGACCTGATGCATACGGGCGATGCCCTGCCATTGGTCAGCTTGGACACACCAATGGGTGATACCTTGCTCGAAATAACAGCAAAACATTTTGGGTGTGTTGCTGTTGTCGATGACACCAGAAAACTTTTAGGTATTATCACCGACGGTGACTTGCGGCGTAACATGACGGATGACTTAATCTGTAAAAAAGCAGAAAACATTATGACCGTTGGTGCAAAAACAATCGGCGCAAATGCATTAGCCGTTGAAGCGCTCGCGATTATGAACGATAAATCAATCACCAGTTTGTTCGTTCTAAACGAGAACGGAACAGTTGATGGTGTTTTACATATTCACGATTGCCTGCGTGCAGGTATTGCTTAATTGATTTTATAAATTGAGGATGGACAGCTTTCATGGCTTTGGCTAGCACATCACAGCGCGAGACCCCGCCTACTCGCAATGCATATCGTGATCTGCACGCTATTTCCATCACCAAACGTTCAAAAGCAAGCCGAAGCTATACCCGTTTCGTCCAGTTGATGAAAATGCTTTTGCCCGCTGTTGCGGTTATCCTGATTATCATGATTGTTATCTGGCCACACCTGCAAGCCGATTCTCGACGGTTCAGCATTGGCTTTTCAAATATCGAAATCAGCGAAGCCAAAGACCCATCCATGATCAATGCGCGCTATATTGGCACCGACAACGACAATCAGCCCTTTGCGATCACAGCCGACATTGCCAAAAAAACCGATGATGAAACCCAGAGCATTTTGCTGGAATTGCCAAAAGCGGATATCACGCTGGATGATGGCAGTTGGCTTGTCCTGACCTCGGAAACCGGCCTCTATGACCGCCCCAGTCAATATCTGGAACTCAGCGGTGCCGTGAACCTTTTTCACGACTCCGGTTATGAAATGCACACAGATGCTGCCGGGGTGGATTTATCAAACGGTTCGGCAGAAGGCCACACCCCTGTCAAAGGCCAAGGACCATTTGGCCGGATCGAAGCCGAAGGTTTTCGCTTGATCGACAAAGGGAAAACCATCATCTTCACAGGCAAGTCGCAAGCCAAACTTTATTTAAACCGGATACGACAAAATTAATGTTTAAATCTGCCCCCTTCCTTGCTGCTGCCTTGGCCTTCCTGACGTCCATTGCGCAAGCCCAGGACCTTAACCTCGCCAGTGGATCACCCAATGCACCGTTGGAAATCTATGCCGATAACGGAATTGAATGGCAACAAAACCAACAATTGATTATTGCGCAAGGAAACGCAACGGCTAAACGCGCCGATGTCACCATTACAGCCGATGAACTGCGTGCCTATTATAACGACAAAACAGCGGATGGTGCCCAAACTCAGACAGACATTCATCGATTAGAGGCCGTCGGCAACGTAAAAATCACATCGGAAACAGAAACGGCAACCGGCGACAAGGCCGTTTACGACCTGAAACGTGCGATTATGGTCTTGTCCGGTACACGCCCGCAACTGGTCACCCCACAAGATATTATCAGCGCCGATGATACGTTGGAATATTGGGAAGAACGCGCCCAAGCCGTTGCACGCGGCAATGCAACAGCCGTCCGGGAAGGTCGCCAAATCAAAGCCGATGTTCTGGTTTCTCTGTTCAGTAAAAACAAACAAGGCAACAGTGAAATCAATCGGGTAAACGCGTTTGGCAACGTAATTATTACCACGAAAACCGAGCATATAACCGCAAACAAAGGCGTTTATAATGTCAAAAGCGCCGTTGCGACACTGACCGGTTCCGTTAAAATCAATCGTAATGGAAACCTGCTCAACGGATGCTCGGCTACCGTTAATTTAAAAACGAATGTCAGCCGCTTGAAATCTTGCGCAGGAACAAAAGATAACCGGGTACGCGGGTTAGTCTTGCCAAGCGGGAAAACTATGCAATAATAGTGCCATCTCTTTGGGAATGAAAAGCGGTTTATAGCCGTAACACATGTCGGAAAAAAGAATGAAACAAAAGAAGATGTCACCGCACGTCGTCGCTGATAATCAGGGATTGGTCGCAGACGGTTTAGGGAAACGTTTTAAAAAACGCCCGGTCGTGCGTGGCGCCAGCCTGAAAATCCAGCGCGGTGAAGTCGTCGGTTTGTTGGGACCAAACGGTGCCGGAAAAACCACATGTTTCTATATGATTACCGGACTTATTGCACCTGATTACGGGTCCATTACCCTAGACGGCCATGACATCACTGACCTGCCGATG
This sequence comes from Terasakiella sp. 4MB5A, assembly GCF_050058155.1. Classification (GTDB taxonomy): domain Bacteria; phylum Pseudomonadota; class Alphaproteobacteria; order Rhodospirillales; family Terasakiellaceae; genus Terasakiella; species Terasakiella halodenitrificans. The sequence continues at coordinate 3,177,689 of NZ_CP188815.1, forward strand.
TATCGCCGCGCCCGCCTCGGCATCGGCTACCTGCCACAAGAAGCCTCTATTTTTCGCGGCATGACCGTTGAACAAAATATTCGCGCTGTCTTGGAAGTTGTGGAACCAAAACGCAATCGCCGCGAAGCCCGTCTGGAAGCCTTATTGGCAGAGTTTTCCATTTCACACCTGCGCCGCGCGCCTGCCTTGGCTTTGTCCGGGGGGGAGCGTCGCCGGGTTGAAATCGCCCGCGCTTTGGCCTCACAACCTCATTTCATTTTATTAGATGAACCGTTTGCCGGGATTGATCCCATTGCCGTCGGCGATATTCGTGAATTGGTAAAACATCTCAAAGATCGCGGGCTCGGCGTTTTAATCACTGACCACAACGTTCGCGAAACGCTCGATATCATTGACCGTGCTTATATCATTCACGATGGGTCCGTCCTGATGGAAGGCAATCCGCGTGACATCGTTGGCAACGAAGACGTCCGCCGCGTCTATCTGGGCGAACGTTTCAGTTTGTAGGTTGAGATAAACAATGGCACTCAGCGTCAGGTTAGATCTCAAACAGTCGCAATCGCTGGTGATGACACCGCAATTGCAACAGGCTATTAAGCTCCTGCAAATGTCCAATCTCGAACTTAACGATTTTGTTGAAGAAGAGCTGGAACGCAATCCGCTTCTCCAACGTGATGAAAGCGAAGATGCGCCTTTTCAGGAACCTGCCGATCCCCAACAAAACGATAACGAAAAGAACCCTGAAGCCTCCGCACTTGAAGATTTGAACCTCAACAATCAGGATACAAGCCATAACGAATCGATTGATGCTGAGGTTGACAATCAATGGAGCAGCGATACCCCCGGCGATCAAACTTTGGCTGGCTCCGGCGGTTTGGACAATATGTCCTTATCCAAAGCAGGTAGTAACAGCGACGGTGAAAGTTTTGACTGGGAACAAAATATATCCACCACCTTGTCACTACGCGATCACCTGATTGAACAAATCAATCTGGATTTCTCAGATACAAGCGAACGCTTGATGGCGACATTGATGCTCGAACATCTGGATGAAAGCGGTTATTTCACAGGTGATCTTTGCGAACTGGCGGAAAGTTTCGCTTGTGAAGAAAGCCTGCTGGAAGAAGTGCTCCGTAAACTACAACAACTCGACCCCATCGGTATTTTTGCCCGGAGCTTGTCGGAATGCCTTGCCCTTCAACTCAAGGAAAAAGATCGTTTTGATCCGGCCATGCAAAGCTTGATTGACAATCTTGATCTGCTCGGCAAACGTGATTTCGATGCCTTGCTTAAAATTTGTCGTATAGACGAAGAAGATTTACAAGACATGATCACGGAAATACAAGCCCTTGATCCCCGCCCGGCCCTTGCCTTTGACACCAGTGAAATTCAAGCTATCACACCGGATATTTTGATGAAACAGGGCTTAAAGGGCAAATGGCGCGTCGAGTTAAACAGTGAAAACCTGCCTCGTGTTTTGGTCGATAACACGTATTATGCTGAAGTCAACCAACTGAGCCTTGATAAAGATTCGAAGCATTATATCAGTGAATGCTTTCAAACAGCCAACTGGCTTGTCAAATCTCTTCATCAACGCGCAACCACCATATTACGTGTCGCAACGGAAATAGTCCGTCAACAGGATGCTTTTTTTCAAAAGGGAATTGAATATTTAAAACCCATTGTTTTGCGCGACATTGCCGAGGCTGTCGAAATGCATGAAAGTACAATTTCACGGGTCACTTCAAATAAATATATAGCCACCCCTCGTGGTATTTTCGAACTGAAATACTTTTTCACCTCTGCAATCAATCGCGCCGATGGTGGCGATGCACATAGTGCAGAATCGGTAAAATATAAAATAAAACGCCTTATTGACGACGAAAACCCCGGAAAAATTCTCTCTGATGACAAGATTGTTCAGCTTTTGAAAAGCGACCAAATTGATATTGCCCGGCGCACGGTCGCAAAATACCGCGAAGCCCTTGGTATCTCTTCTTCTGTTCAAAGGAGGCGGGAGAAAAAAGCTTTGCTCGGAAAGTAAATTGACAATCCACTCTTCTTTTCCCACATGTTTATGATGAACATCAAAAAGAGGGGGGTATAAATGACATATATTAATACTGTTGACATATAGGGACACTGCCACTAAGTTCCCGGCCTTCACACAAGCAGTCTGGCACTGCTATGTAAACGTGTAACGTTTGTAAAGATTGATGACACGCTTGAAGGGCCGGTTGTTTTAAATGGCCAATAACCAAGCAGGAAATTCTGATATGAGAATTGCGGTACAAGGAAAACAAATGGACGTTGGCGATAGCCTGCGTACACATATTGAAGATGCGCTGAAATCAAATACTGAAAAGTATTTCGATAAAGCAGTTGAGGGTACAGTCACCGTCTCGAAAGATAAACATCTGTTTAAAACTGACATTACCGTTCACGTTGGGAAAGAAATTCACGTACAAGGGCGTGGCAAGGCAGAAGATGCCTATGCAGCCGTTGACGAAGGGATTGAACGGATCTCAAAACAATTGCGTCGCTACAAGCGTCGCCTGCGCGACCATCATCGCGACAATGAAAGAGCACAAGCGGAAGAAGCGCAATATACTGTCTTCTCCGGCTTTGAAGAAGAAATCGCGGAAGAAGCAGCCGGGCCGGCCATCGTCGCCGAAGTGGACAAAAAAATCCACAAACTGGCTGTTGCTGATGCCGTTATGCGAATGGACCTCGCCGATTTACCCGTACTTGTTTTCAGAAACAGTGCAAATGGTAGCGTAAATGTGGTATATCGTCGTGAAGATGGTAACATCGGCTGGATCGATCCGCAAAACAGCTAACGTCGATATCCGTCATCTATATTTAGGAACCGGAATTAATACACTATGGAAATCTCTGATATTCTGACACCGGAACGTGTTGTTGCAAGCTTGCGCGCAACGAGTAAAAAGCAGGCTCTGCAAGAGTTGGCCCGACACGCCAGCAGCGTCACCGGCTTGAACGAACGTGCGATCTTCGATGTATTGCTGGAACGCGAACGCCTCGGCACCACAGGTGTCGGCAACGGCATTGCAATCCCCCACGGCAAACTCAATGAACTGGACAGCCTTTATGGGCTTTTTGCGCGCATTGAAAAACCTGTCGATTTCGACTCTATTGATGATGACCCTGTCGACCTTATCTTTGTCCTTTTGGCCCCTGAAGGGGCTGGAGCAGACCACCTTAAGGCACTGGCTCGCGTTTCCCGTCTTTTGCGTGATGACAGCGCATGCGAAAAATTACGTGGTTCCGATACGCCTGAAGCCCTTTATGCGATCTTAACAGAGCAAGGCGAAAGCCATCAGGCAGCTTAAGGCAAAGATCAATCCTTTTAAAAAAAAAGCGCCCCTATTTCCCTGGGGGCGCTTTTCTTATTGGGCTTTGCCGTCCTTCAATTGTGCCTAAAAGATTGACGCTTGCACATGGCTCACTTATATCCTATGGAACGAATTTACAAACCGAGAATGGGAGCTTAAATCATGGCTATGGAAGCACACGAAATTGAAGGCATGATCCGCGACGCACTGCCGGATGCAGACGTGCGTATTGAAGACTTGCGTGGCGATGGTGATCACTATGCCGCTTATGTGGTTTCGCCTTCCTTCACAGGTAAAAGCCGTGTTCAACAACACCAAATGGTTTATGCCGCCCTGCAAGGCAAAATGGGTGGAGATCTACACGCACTGGCTTTACAAACCAGCGCACCTGAATAAGATCTTTATAATTTGACCACTACATCGCCATCAGATAGCCGTCTTGCCGTTATAGCGGCAATGACGGCTTATATATTTTGGGGCATGTTCGGGCTGTATTTTAAAGCACTGGACGTGGTTTCCCCCATTGAAATTTTGGCGCACCGGATTGTCTGGTCTTTTTTGCTTTTGGCCCTCTTGATTACCTATTCCAAAAACTGGGTGGCCGTCATGCAAATCGTCAGATCACCTCGCAAGCTGATTCTTTTTGCCCTAAGTGCCTCGTTAATTGCCCTTAATTGGGGTTTTTATATCTACGCTGTTGTCAGTGGACAGGCCCTTGAAGGCAGCATGGGCTATTTCATCATGCCGCTGGTCGCCGTTATGTTAGGCGCTATTTTCTTTGCAGAACGTTTTAGCCGGACACAAGCTTTTGCCATTGCGTTGGCTTTATGCGGTGTGATCTACCAGCTATGGTTTGTCGGTAAGCTACCTTGGATTGCCCTTATCCTTGCCCTATCCTTCGGCACTTATGGAATGTTACGCAAAAAAGCCCCTGCGGAGTCCACTGTCGGTCTGTTTCTGGAAACAGCCCTGATCACACCCTTTGCCTTAGCTTATATGGTCTATTTATCTCAACAGGATGCACTTTATTTCACAACAGGTTCTTGGGATATGACGATCTTGCTGATGCTCGCCGGCCCTATTACAGCGATCCCCTTAATTTTATTTGGTTTTGGCGCCCGAAAACTTCGTTATTCGACAGTCGGTCTTTTGCAATATATCAATCCGACCTGCCAGTTTTTATTGGCCGTTTTTATTTTTTTGGAACCTTTCAGCCTGCATAACCTAATTACATTTGCCCTGATCTGGTGCGGCTTGGCACTATATAGTGCCAACACCCTACTTCAAAGACGACAAATGAGAGCGTCACAAACTTGACAAATGGGCAAAAGCCAGCCATATCCCTAATCGATCATAGCTATGAAGGAATTTTACGTCATGACAGACAATCCCGTTTTTGAACGCATCGAACAGGACATTACCGATAACCCTGTATTGCTCTTTATGAAGGGTTCGCCCATGTTCCCGCAGTGTGGCTTTTCCGCTGCCGTCGTTCAGGTTCTGACTCACCTGGGCGTTAAGTTCAAAGGCGTCGATGTTCTGACCGACCCGGAAGTCCGCGAAGGGATCAAACAGTTTTCCAATTGGCCGACCATTCCCCAGCTTTATGTCTCCGGCGAATTTGTTGGTGGATGTGACATCGTGCGTGAAATGTTCGAAAACGGCGAATTGGCACAGTTGTTAAAAGACAAAGGCATCGAAGTCGCTGCCTAATTGGACTTTCCTGAATTAAAAAAACCTTCGTATCATGGGTGCGAAGGTTTTTTTTATGTTTATGATTTAAACATTGCCCATTTATTCTTACCACTGGCCTTCGCCCGGTACATCGCCATATCTGCTTTTTGGATTAAGCCGTCCAAATTATCGCTATCCTCAGGGAAGTAAGAAATCCCGATACTCACCCCCACTGTTCCCTGACACCCGTCCAGATAAAACGGATACTTCATCTGATCAATCAGATCTTCAGCCACTTTTTGTGCTGTTACATCATCAAATTGTTGGGAAAGTAAGACAATAAATTCATCCCCCCCCACCCGCGCGATCAAATCGGTTTCACGCAGACGGTTGAATAAACGTTTTGCAATCTCACGCAGTACATCATCCCCAATGGCATGACCGAACGTGTCATTTACCTTTTTAAAGTCATCAATATCAATAAATAGAACGGCACATTTTTCATGGCTACGTTTCGCTGTTGCCAGAACAAATGCCCCTTTTTCTACCAATAAATTACGATTCGGGATCTGGGTCAGCATATCGTGTTGCGCCATGTAACGCATCCGTTCTTCCAGCTTTTTCAATTCCGTTACATCAACCTGAACACTGACAAAACCACCATTGCCCATTGGCCGATCCGTTGTTTTGATCCAGCGCCCATCTTTTAGACGAACAACAAAGGAACCTTCCAGTTTTGTGCGGTATTCCGCTTTACGTTTTAAATATTCCTGCCCGCCACCATATTCATCGCCAACGGCAACATTTCCTCGTTCCAAATCAATTCGGCCCAACTCGGAAAAATGGATGCCGGGCTTTAAATCCTCAGGCGTATACCCGTAAAGATCCGCAAAATTTTGGTTCCAGGCCAGCAACCCCCCATCTTTACCGTAGATAACAACGGCTTCAGAGATCTGTTCAACAGCTTCACCAAACATCAGGCCAGCTTGTTGAGACAAGGACTTCAAACGCAATTGATCACATTCGACCTGTAAGGCTTCAAGGCGCGTGATTAATTCTTCTTTAGACAAATGATATAAAGAGGGGGAAGTCATTCGTTTATCAATAAAGTTCAAATAATTAAACTATAATCGTATGCTGATATGATAAAGAAATCCAGATCAAACTCTTAAAATGACCAGTCTATTTCTGATGCTGGGGTCAAAGCCTCGATTTTCGGTCGTGCAAAAAAATATCCTTGCATGTAGCGAACGCCTTGCTCTTTCAGATATTTATATTCCTGCACGGTTTCAACACCTTCACAGACCACCGAAATCCCCAATTCATTTGCAATCAACAATATGCCGGCAAGAATAGCTTGTCTGGGTTTGTGTTGATCAATATCGATAATAATTTGCCTATCAATTTTAATTTTATCGGTCTGAAAATCCGCGAGTAAGTTCAAGCCGGAATAGCCCGCCCCAAAATCATCAATCGCCGTCATATATCCATTTTTCTGATAGGTCAGAATGATATTCTTCAAATGTGCGTGATCGCTTACAAGTTCATTTTCTGTAAATTCAAATGTAATCATCTCAGCAGGGAAATTGAATTCCCTTGCCGCATTAATGGTTTTTTGCAAACAGGCCCGTGGGTGATAAACCGCATTCGGCATGAAATTAATATTCAAACGGCAAGTCATCCCGAGTTTAGCAGCCAACTCGATTGCCTTCACACGGCAGCATTGATCAAACGCATACATCTGATCGTCCGAGACCCCGGCCAAGATCTCTCCCGCACCCTCTCCCTTTACCCCCCGCACTAGGGCCTCATAGGCATATATATCTTGCGCCTCTACATCGACAACAGGCTGAAATGCCATCGTAATGGCAAATTGTGTTAAATCATCGCAATTGCCTGGACAAATAGACTGGATACTCTCGTTTGACATCAACCACGCACACATCATCATTAAGGAGATTATAGACTACAGGTTATTCCACATAAGATAAAGAACTGAACGCAAGATAACATTCCAACAAAAAAACGCCCTGTCCAAAAGACAGAGCGTTTTTCGTTCGATTTCGTCTCGTACAAATTAACGAGAGTAATATTCGACAACCAGGTTCGGTTCCATTTGAACCGGGTACGGCACGTCTTCCAGCTTCGGTACGCGGATGAACTTGCCGACCATTTTCTTGTGGTCTACTTCGATATATTCCGGAACGTCACGTTCGCCAGAAGCAACCGCTTCCAGAACCATCGGGATTTCGCGAGATTTCGCGCGAAGTTCAACCGTGTCGCCTTCTTTTACCAAGTAAGAAGAAATGGTAACGCGTTTGCCATTTACCAGAACGTGACCGTGACTGACGAATTGACGCGCAGCAAACATAGTCGGTACGAATTTCATACGGTAAACGATCGCATCGAGGCGCGTTTCCAACAGACCGATCAAGTTTTCGCCGGTATCGCCAGCACGACGAACAGCTTCTTTGTAGTAACGACGGAACTGTTTCTCAGAGATGTTCGCATAGTAGCCTTTCAGCTTCTGCTTACCCATCAACTGCAGACCGAAGTCAGATACTTTACGGCGACGTTGACCGTGTTGACCCGGACGGGAATCGCGACGGTTGATCGGAGATTTTGCACGACCCCATAGGTTTACGCCCAGACGGCGGTCGATTTTATATTTTGCGCTAATACGCTTAGACATAGGTTAAATCCTTATTTTATAACCGTTTTTCTTGTCCCGGTAGGCCTAAAAGGCGTGGTTGCACAACAACCAACGTTCCCAGGAAGTGATAAGGCGCGCAATATATAGGTTTACGCGCCTTTGTCAAAGGGATTCTCTTCCTTAAAATTCGTAAAGTTGTCCCGGCTGTTCTTTCGTATAATCGATCTCAGGTTTCTTTTGATCTATTCCCTTCAACATCGTTCCGCCAATTGAAGTTGCCATACCTCCAATCTCATTCATAATTTGACGATTTGCGGATTTGGAGCTTTGTAACAAGTTCGATTGAATCCCCGATATGGTCCGATCCAATTCTTTTTTTGACGTTTCATAATCTTCAAAAATCGCTTCGGCCGTATCATTACGCATGCCTTGTACAATTGCACCGGCAGACCCATCAACTGGTGAAAAACCAGACGCCCCCATACGGGCGCGTTTTTGGGCCAAAGCTTTTCGTAAATCTTCTTTGCGTTTTTTCTCTGCTTTCTCATATGCCTCCCATTGGTCCTTCGCCGCTTGGTCTGCTGCTTGTTGAGCAGCTTTCTGCTGCGCCTTTTTTTGCGACTGCGCCTGTGCAATCGACATTGTCGAAGACAAAATTGTGCTAATTAACATAAAGATTTCAAAACCACCCATAACCTTACCTCACATAAAAAAAGCCCCTTCGCATACCGAAGAGGCTAGTGGTTAAATAAAAAAACGAAATCAGGAACTTTAATCTTCCAGTTCCGTATCCCAATAAAGAAAAACGGAATTAATCTTAGATATTAAAGCCTTGCTGCACTTCCCCTCCAATGGAGGATGGAATGCATCAATACCTTACAGGGTACTTTTCAACAAATAACCCTAAGATTATCCGCCTATCGGTGATGACCGCATTTCGCATTTTCATCGCCTCATTGCTCACTGCGCGAGGTGCGTTATGAGCAATGCTATAAAGCCATATGGCAACACCTGCACAGTCGAGCTTGATCTACCGTGGGAAGTCGCTGAACTTCTTGTGGAACAGGGGCCAGTACTTATCAAGGAAATCACGCTTGCTTTGAAAATGCGAAAGCAGCGTACCGATTGTAATGCAAAATTCGCAGCATTAGCGGAACAAGACCGCAAAGAAGCAAAAGAGCGTTTTCATAATCTAGGACGCATCGTTGACGAAGCCTTAACCGGACAAACGACTGCTGAACAACGTGTTCGTTTATCAATTCTCGCTGATGAACATGACACAAACCCTAGTTTCCTGAAATTAGTTCGCAAGCTTTACCGAGAAAGGATTGTTACAGCTGAGCGAGAATTACGCGATGCACAAATAATCCGTTTCTACTTCCAAGGTCTTTCCAATAAGGAAATTGGACGCCGTGTTGGCACAAGCGTCGGAAACGTATCCACTATTTTGTCACGCCAAGGAAATTTGATCACTGCCTTGCGCCGACTTATCAGAGAAGCCGAACGTGCTGAACGTACTCGTGGTGGTGCCAAATGAGCATGCAAACACCACCACCATCAATTTTAGCCTTTTGGATTTGCCTCTCAGATATCGCAGGAGAGTCGTTGAGAGAAGACGGCTACGAAACCCATGCAAACATTCTTGCGCATTCCTGTGGGCTTTTAACGGACAAATGGCGAGATAAATACGGCGAACGCTTTGATTACGGTTTAGACCAGCTTTTGCCCCTCGTTTACGTCGAAGACGGAAATGGAGGGCAAAGCCAGTGAGAGCCTTTCCTTCACACTCCATTGCATCCCAGACCCGCACTTCTGACATCCGGGTCAAGAACCCCAGCGAACGCAGTGAGTGGGTTCTTGATGCGGTGGCCTCTCCACACACTGCCCCCAAGGGGGGCAGGTCAAGCCCAACGGGCGAAGCGCCTGCACCCCTGCCACACGGCGAGTGGGAGAGCGCGAGGGGAACCCCTCGCAAAGACCTTTCCACCGGCACCGCCGTGGATAAGGTCAACTCCCCTGCCAAAGGCAGTTCCCTTGATAAATACGCAAGTAGTGTTTCACCTCACAATGGCGATAAGGACGTAGAACCAGGTTTTGGGAAGAAAGAGCGCCACCGCCTCCGCCGTAGTTCTGGTCGTTTACTCCAGAACGAACGTGTTCACACCTGCGGACAACGGGCAACTTCTCAAGTCGTAACTCTTCACCATGAAAACGAGACTTCCCACTTCGGCGGGATTGAAACCTGTGGTTCGGTTTGGCATTGCCCTGTCTGTGCCGCGAAAATCACTGAGGGTCGCCGGGAAGAACTGGACGCTTTGCTTAAAGCTCACAAAGAGGCGGGTGGGTTTGCTTATATGGCAACCTTTACCATGCCACATAATAAATTCCAGCATCCAAAGGAACTGAAAGACACAGTATCCGAAGCATGGCGCAAAACAAAAGCTGGTAAAAAATGGCAGCAAATGCGTGACGAATGTGGCTGGCTCGGTGACGTTCGTGCGTTAGAAATCACCCACGGCGAAAACGGCTGGCACCCGCATATTCATGTATTAATCCTATTTAAATCTCACGCTTCTGACCAAGATGCTAACGATCTCGCTGAATGGCTTTTCAGCACATGGCAAAAGCGCGTTTTCAAGATGGGTTATGGCCTTTGTTCGCGTGATGCATTTCGCTTCGACCCTGTTTCAAATGAAAGTGGGGCTGCGGATTACGTCAGTAAATGGGGAGCCTCTCACGAGCTAACAAAAGCACATATGAAAAAGGGACGCGGCGGACGTACACCGTGGCAAATTCTTCGCAGCTATCAGGATACAGGTTCCGAAGAAGACGCCCGTTTGTTCCGCCAATACGGCAAAGCTTTCAAAGGTGCGCGTCAACTAACATGGAGCCGGGGCCTTCGGGCGCTATATCTTGAAGAACCGGAAAAAACGGACGAAGAACTTGCTGTTGAAGATCAAATCGCAGCAACACATTCCGCATCCATTCACAACGATATTTTCAGGATCATCGTTAAGCAGCAGAAAACAGCAGACCTACTGGTCGCTAATGAGCAAGGCGGCTTTGAGGCTGTCCTTCAAACTCTTACCGACATCGGAATTCCTTGGGAAATCTCAGAGCACCAAGGCTTAGAGCGAGGACGAACAGTCCCGCTTATTACACTGAAAGGCACTGCGGGCAAGCACGGTGACCCGTTTTATCCAAGCACCAATGTGGTGCGTAAACTTAAATGGAAAGGTTGATTATCATGCAACAGTCAAAAGATGTACCAACTCAAAATCAAGAAGAGACTCTAGCATTTCGTATGCGTAAAGCACGTGACGATAAAAAACTATCACGCCGACAAGTTTCAGAGGAAACTGGAATTTCACATAACTCAATTGAGAAATATGAAAACGGTAAACAAGAACCCAATATCACTCGCATCAAAGTGTTAGCTGAACTCTATGATGTTTCAGTGAATTGGCTTATTGGAATAGAAAAAGACACGCTATCACCTACGCTACGTAGTGTATACGTAGAGGAAGACGAAACTGTCACGGCGGAAAATCACATCGCCCCTCAAACAGAAGAGGCAACTTCGCCTTCCCTTCGTAACGTATACGAAGAAGAAACGTTAAGCGTTAACGTTAGCGAAGAAGAAACAGTCGCAGCAACTCTTCATGAAACTTTAGAAGAAATTGATAATCTCAGAGACGGCGATTTTGAAGATGGCAAGCGAATTGTTCTCAAGCTGATAAATATCGCGCATGAATTTCTTGAAGAATTGGAGCCGCAAGAACTTGAAGACTTAGCCATTGAACGAAACCTATTTTGTGAACAGCCTGATACTGGTTTTGGTTTTTGGGAATTGTTCCAAGATAATCCAGAAGCTGCCGATACCATCTTCAAAGGCAACATTGCAGAACGTATCATTGATACAGCAGTCCTCGGAATTGACTTGTTCAAAATTGAACGTGATGAGTTAGCCGCACTTGCTGACCAACTCAAAGAAAATCACGAAATTGAAGAACCTGCCGCTTTAGGTTTTTCTTGGGGTAATCACGAACAGCTCGTACCAATTATACGTCCCATTCTGAGAAATCTTTCTATTCTCAACGAAGGCTATGAGCTGGTAAATCCTGACAAGTTCACACAACGCTAATTTCATCACACCTAAGTAAAGCGGGTTCCATGAATCCGCTTTTTACCATTTTAATGAATTATTACGTCAAATAGTAGAAATCTTATCTTGCAAGCACCTTACTAGAATGGTAAAAATATTATTACCAAATTGATGAGGGCAATGTGTCACACGATACTGAAGATAGAATTTACGAACTAATGAGCGAACTTAAGCAGTTAACACTTAAGGTTGACGAAAAAGATAAAGCCATAAGTCCATTCGACCAAACTGTCGGGTGGAAAATCCGTACGGCGCGTGAAAAATTGGGTATTTCTAGGATTGAGTTATCTCGTCGCACCAAAATTAGTCAAAATTCTTTAGCACGTTATGAATTAGCTGGTGAAGAAGGCGGTCAATTTCCACCACTTCCCAAATTTGCCCTAATCTGTATGGAATTAAACTTAGACCCAAGAGAAGTCTTAGAGTTAGCTGTCCCATTCGAAGTAGAAGATGGTTCAATTTTAAGGTTCAAGTATTCAGATTTCAAAGAAGGGTTAGCTGTCGACCCCGAATACTACGATTCTGCTTTCAATAAAATTGAAGAATTAGCCAACATTCTGCTACCGGGCAACTATCAAGAAACCCTGTCTATTTTACAGGAAAGTGTCAAACACGCACAACTTGAACAAAACAAACTGAGGAGAGAAAACAAAAAACTAAAAAAAGAACTGTCTGAACTGAAAAACGGCTCGAAGAGTTAATCCCCGAGCCGCTCTGAAATCCGTGTTAACCATCAGAACCGCTGCAACGGTTCTCTAACAGATAAGGTATCTATCAATGATATTAACGGAGACAAATTATACGTCCTTCGAACAATACGATCAAGAGCAAAGTCTTTGCCTTCCAAGGGTATATCCACATGAGTTTCAAGACCTCGTCGGAGTTAAAGAAGGGATCGTAACAGCCTTCCAATCAATGCAATTGATGGAGAGCTTCTAATGATCGAACGAATGTTATCTGCCAACAAAGCCGCAAAGCGTTGTGGCCTGTCAATTACTAGCTTCCTAAAGTTAGTCAAAAATCATACCGCACCTCAACCAATCAGTCACCCTGACGTTAAACGTAAGCTTTGGGATCTTCAGGATCTCGACCGATACATTGACAAGCTCAAAGGCGGTTCTGATTTCCAGTCCCAATCCATCAACCTTTTCAGGGAGAAATTGGCAAATGCGGCAAAAACTTAAGTATGTAACAGAGCATAAACGACCCGGTGGCTATTCCGATTTTTATTACCGCCGAAATGGTCAACTCCAAAAGATCAAAGGTGAACGTCATAGTGATGAATTCTTGGCGAACTATGCCCGTATTCATGCCAGCTTTGAGGATATCAAAGAACGTTGCAGAGGTGGTTTCGACCACCTCTGTGAGCAGTATCAGAAAAGCACTGACTTCCTGAACCTCAAAGAAAGCACTCGCCGGGAATATCGCCTTGATCTAGATCGTTTGCGCCAAATCTTCGGGCACATGGACTTGTGCGAAATTAAACGCGGTTTGATCAAGGAAATGCAGGCTGAATTCCATAACAAACCGGGGACAGCAAATAATCTTTTGCGCACTATGAAGAAAGTTCTCAATTTCGCAGTAGATATGGAATACATCCCTGTATCGCCAGCCGAGCGCATTAAGCGTCTTAAAGGCGGGGAGCACCTCCCTTGGACAGAAGAAGAGATCACAACCTTCCTAGAAGCTGAAACAACGCCTGTTCAAATGCGATATGCCGTTCTGTTTGCCCTGTTCACCGGGCAACGTGTCGGTGACATCATCAAAATGCTTTGGAGCGACATCAAGGACGGTCGAGTAACTGTCATTCAGCAAAAAACAGGGGTTCGCCTTCGAATTCCCTTACACCCGAAATTGTCTGAAATCATCCCGACTATGAGCAAGGATAACGTCAACATCCTGACGACTTCCAGCAATCAACGTTGGGGTATTTCAAACTTTAAGCGCGTGTTCAAGAAAGCCAGCCGTGACGCTGGTATTCCTGAGAACAAGGTGTTTCACGGATTGCGTAAAAACGCCACCGTAATGCTTTTAGAGGCAGGCTGTTCTGTCGATGAAACCAAAGCAATTACAGGCCACAAGACAACCGCCATGATCGAGCATTATGGCAAGGGAATAAACCAAGAACGCCAAGCAAATGCAGCTATGGCGAAATGGTCTAAAAGTGTAACAAGCGAGGGAAAAGTGTAACAAGGCTATGAGGGAAGCCCCGGTTTCCCTCAATCTTCCAGTTCCGTATCCCAATAAAGAAAATCCCGCCAACTTTCGTGTAAATGGTTGGGCGGGAAGAAGCGGCCGTGTTCTTGAAGTTCGAAACTGCTGGGTCTATAGGGGGGGATCATTAACTTCATCCCGGCATCTTTGATACTGAGATGTCCCTTTCGCGTATTACATGGCCTGCATGCCGTCACAATATTTTCCCAATGGGTCCGCCCGCCCCTGCATTTGGGTAGGACATGATCGAATGTCAAATCCTGTGCAGGAAGTTGCACGCAGCAATATTGACAGGAAAACATATCGCGCAAAAACAGATTAAAACGGGTGAAAGCGACTTGGGAGACCGGTTTTGCGTATTCTTTTAACGCAATGACGCTCGGCAATTTCATTTCAAGGCTGGGGGAATGCACGCAGGCATCATATTCCGACACCACCTGCACCCGTCCAGTAAAAACATTTCGAATGGCTTCTTCCCATGGCCATAGAGACAGCGGGTAGTAGCTCAAAGGACGGAAATCCGCATTGAGGACGAGGGCCGGATAATGCATCGGCGAGGCATGCATACGTTTAACCTCCTATCTATCAATGATTATACCCTAACAAATCCCTATGACAAAGGAGTTACAAAAGATATAAAAGTTGTCATGATGATTGAGACCACCCGTTTTGCTCCAAGCCCCAGTGGCTACCTGCATTTAGGCCATGCCTACAGCGCCCGATTTAGTGCCGAACAGGGGCAACGTTTTCTCCTGCGGATCGAAGATATTGATCAAGGACGCTGCCGTCCCGAATTTGTCGATGCTATTTATGAGGACCTCGCCTGGCTTGGTCTGTCATGGGAAATCCCGGTGCGCATCCAGTCACAACATATGGACGATTATCAAAAGACCATAGACAAGCTGAATAGTCAGGGCCTCTTGTACCCTTGTTTTTGTACACGCAAAGACATTCAGGCCGAAGTTACCCGTTCCGCTCATGCCCCGCATGGTCCCGATGGGCTTCTCTATCCTGGCACCTGTCGTCATTTGAGCCAAACACAACGCGAAGACCTGCTGGCAGACGGCAAAGCCTTCGCGCTGCGTCTTGATATGGATAAAGCCTGCCGCCACGCAGGTATCCTTCATTGGACAGATCGCGCACATGGCAAACAACAGGCCAGACCGGAAATTTTCGGCGATATTGTACTGGCCCGCAAAGACACCCCGACCAGTTATCATATTTCGGTCACTGTAGATGATGATTTACAGGGTATTTCACTGGTAACGCGCGGTGAAGACCTGTTCCAGGCCAGTCATATCCACCGTCTGTTACAAGCCCTTTTGAATTTGAACGTTCCGCAATATCACCATCACACCCTGCTGCGCGGCAAAGACGGCAAACGATTTGCCAAACGGGACAAATCGCTGACCATCCGTTCTTTGCGCAACAAAGATTATAGCCCACAACAGGTCTGGGACATGCTAGAGGATTTCAGATAAGAAACGGCCCTCTTGCGCGGCAGCCTGTTGGTCTTTCAAGGTTTGCGTCAGCGAATTTTGTTCACTTTGGCCCCATTGATCGAAATGCAGAATATCTTCGATCGCCAAACGTTCGCGCCAATTGGCCATTTCCAATTCTGGCTTTTGATAAAAGTGGCTGACATAACCGATACAAAGATAGGCAATCACTGTAATATTTTTCGGAATACCCAAGACCTCTTTCAAGGCGGTTTCGTTCATAATACTCACCCAACCAACGCCGAGGCCTTCTGCCCGTGCCGCCAGCCACAGGTTTTGTACGGCACACACACTGGAATATAAATCCATTGTCTTTTGATGGGTTCGACCCACCACGACAGGGCCGGAACGGGATCGATCACAGGTAATCACCAGATTGACCGGACTTTCCAGAATACCTTCCAGTTTCAGGCTGCGATAAGTTTCGCGTCGTTCTTCCTCAAACATGTCAGCGGCTTCATCATGGGCCGTTTTGAACAGATCGTGAACCTTCTGTTTCACCTCTTGCTGTTTCACCACCATAAAATCCCACGGCTGCATAAAACCAACCGAAGGCGCATAATGTGCAGCAGTAATCAAACGGGCAAGTTTATCATCTTCGACCAGGTCCGGCTTGAACTGCCCACGTACGTCACGACGTTCAAAAATCGCACGGTACACACCGTGGCGGTGATCTTCACAAAAATTGATTTCAGGCTGAATAGGCAAAGTCGTTCCATCCATTTTCATTCCCCTTAAATGGATTATTTCAAAAACGAACGTCCAATCCGTTTCATCAAACTTCCCGACAGGCCGGTCTTCTGACTTCGGTTCATTCCGTTGTAAACGACCTTCCCAAGCAAAACTCAGTGGTCAAAATTGTTACAACAGTCCCCGTTACAGCGTTGGGCACGTAGCGGACTTTCACCGCTTTCCCGATTATCCTGTCTATTTTCATCAAAACAGGCACCCGTGGGCTATGTAAGGCTTTTATATAGGTTGTTTTTCCAATTCACAATGGAAATTACACTTTGGAAAAGTAGATTATAATGTTTCCAGAATTATTGCCTCAAACCACGCACCAACTCTTCATATTCAATAATCTCATCCGGGTTAAGCACACCGTGGCGAATGAGAAAATCAAGGATGACGAGATTGCAATTGAATTTAAAATCAAAGGTGTTTTTGACGATATCAGCAACCTCTTCCACATCCATCAGATGAAAGCTCGCGACCTCCCCGTCCGTATTGTTGGGAATGAACCTTTTGGGGACTTCAAGGTCATAACAAAACATCACATCGGGTTTCAGCCCGCCGTCTGTTTCCATTATATAACTGACGGTGCCGACCGATTGAGCTTGACGTGCCAGATCTTCGGGGATCCCTGCTTCTTCACCACATTCCTTGATAATATTTTCCATGAGGCTCAGGCCTGCTGGTTGACCGCCCGCCACCATATTGTCCCACATATCCGGGCAAACCATCCGATCAGCCGCACGTTTGGCAATCCACATTTTAATCTGGCCTTTATCACGAACAAAGCCATTGATATGAACACCATAAGCCCGAAGACCAAATAACGGTGTCGCGGCCCGTTCAATTAAAAACAAGGGCTCCTCCCCAAAACGTGGCGATACAGCGTACAGTTCCCCACGCCATCCGTTAATTTGTTTTTTATCCTGTAACGCCTGTGTCATCTGCGCCATATGTGCTGTTATGTCATCGACTTTTTTTAAGCGTAAGACATCCTGCGTAAAATCAAAAACGTCATGAAATTCTGACAATAGTGCCAGATTGTCACGCCGAACCCATCCGATGGATTGCCCCGCGGGCCCCTGAAAAGAAACAAAACGGGACAAATCATGATTGTTACACGTCCGAATATGATCTATGTAGCCCATCGGTATATTCCCCTTTTTTGAAAAATGACTGACACACCATGCAACAACGTCCCGACCATATTCAAGGTCTTATCTTCGCCACACTGGGGGCTTTGTCCCTGACACCGGACGGATTGCTTGTGCGTCTTGTCGATGCACACGACTGGACAATCGTTTTCTGGCGCGGCCTGATCATTGCCTGTTGTTTGTTTCTCTATCAAATTTTCTTTCGCCGTCGCGCAGGCCTGAAAGCTCTTTGGCCTGCCCATTTAAAAGAATGGCTTTGTATCATTCTGGCAGGTTTCGGCACCTTGTTTTTCGTTCTTTCCATCACCCATACAACGGTTGCCAACGCACTGGTCATTTTAAGCACCATGTCCTTGTTTGCCGCACTTTTATCGCTGATCTTCTTAAAAGAACGAATTGCATTACGTACAATCATCGCAATGGGATGTGCGATCGTTGGTATTATCATCGTCTTTATCGACAATCTGGATACGACAGGTTTAAACGGCAAACTCTTTGCTTTGGCTTGTGCCTTCGTCACCGCAGCCAACATGACTGTCATTCGCAGTGAAAAAACCATCAATGTCTTAAATGTCTTTGCCTGGGGCGGGATCGTCGTTTGCATTCCCACGCTTTATCTCGCGCCCTATCTCGTCGTCAATGTACAGTCGCTCCTCACATTAGGGGCAATGGGTGGGTTAAACGCTTTTGCATTTGTCATGTTGGGGTTAGGGGCAAAATATATCCCCTCTGCCGAAGTCAGCTTGTTAATGTTGCTGGAAACCATTATCGGTCCCATTTGGGTTTGGGCCGTTCTCAACGAAATTCCGTCTCCCAACGCCGTTATTGGCGGTGGGATTGTGGTTGGCACTCTGGCCCTGCATTCCCTTGCCAGCCTGCGCGCCCATAAAAGAGTATAATTTCAGCAACAACGAGACATTCTAAACGGCTAGCAGAGTCGCCAGATATACCTGTAGGCCCCCCAACCAAATGAAATATTCCCTCCAAACCATTCATAGGGCATGATGTGTCAAATTATCATCATGGGTCGTATGCAATGTCTGGGTTTAAGTATCACTTGTGGGGTTTTATCGCCGCTTTAACGGTTGGAGCTGTCTGGCCAAACCTTGTTCACGCAATGGATTTATCAAAGCCACTTCCGAAACGCTCTGCGAAAGAAGTCCTGCATTATGGTCCCAGCAGTGCCTTTTTTGAACAATATGATCAGGGTGTTCAAGGAAACTGTGCCCCTCTTCTTTCACATTTGAATGAAAAGCTGCAAAATTCAGATAGTGATATCCGATATTCGGCCCAACTGGTTTATGCAGAAATGTATGACCGTGCTGTATGTGTAGAATACTCACCTAAAAAATCGTTTGAATATTTTAAACAAGCCGCAGATGCGGGTGGGCCACATTTTTATGCCCATGTCGGGTGGAAATACTATTATGGGCATGGTGTTGAACAATCTGAGGCGAAGGCCAATGAGGCGTTCAAGTTATTACTCACTCGTGGAGCATTCTCTAAAACTTCTCGTACATATGCAAGATATCAGGATTTATTGAAAGACCGCCCCATACCGCCTTTGCTAAAAGCAGGTATTGAGTG
Source organism: Terasakiella sp. 4MB5A (assembly GCF_050058155.1). Taxonomy (GTDB): domain Bacteria; phylum Pseudomonadota; class Alphaproteobacteria; order Rhodospirillales; family Terasakiellaceae; genus Terasakiella; species Terasakiella halodenitrificans. The sequence goes on from NZ_CP188815.1 coordinate 3,196,723, forward strand.
GTTGATCGAAACAACTTCCACAGATGAGGGCCTTATTAAATTAGCCCAAGCTCTGTTAGATGGCTCTGGTCGTTATCTTGATAGGAGTCTCCTTCAAATAGATGAAATCTCCGCAAGAAATATTTTGAGTCAAACAGCCTTATTCTCACCGAAAGCACGCTTCATCCTTGGAATAGAATACTTAAAAGGTTCATTTGACGATAAAAACAGACGCGAAGGGGAGATGCACCTTATGTGGGCTGCCCAATGCGGATATGTACCCGCTATGCTTAAATTAGCCCAATTATCTGAAATAGGTGATTATGGCGTAAGGCAAAGTAAGCAAAGCACTTACGGGTGGTACCTTATGGCTCGTGAAAATGGAGCTGATGTTGCTTCTGAAGTTGAAAAGGCAAAACAAAAAATTGGCTCCTATCTCCAAAGCTCAATTCAGAATGACCACCGATTTAAAGTAAATATGAAACGATGCCACTAATCACCCTTGTACCAACCGTAAATTTTACAGCTATAAGGCTCTTCTGCGGCTTTATCTTGAATAGCGTCACGTGCCTCAACCCATTTTTGCCACTCATCATAATCATCCTTTGATTCCGTTTCGAGGTTTTCAATCTTCTTCATATTATTGTAGATGATCCAAGCATCTTGAGCAATTGTGACCCAGTCTAATGGACGCTTAATTCGTTTCTTAAGCCAATTCATAGCCTGTTCAACACTTCCACTGGTAATAAGTTCAAAAAACGAAATCAGCGTTAAATCTTTAGCAACATCATAAACAATATCACGGATTTCCTGCTCTGCTTCGTCCGCTTCCTCCCCTAACCGTGTCATATCATCACGCTTAGAAATCCATTGTTGGAATAGTTGAGCATACCATCCATAGTACGGGTATTTTCCGCATGCGCTTCATTAGAAACAGGTTGCAGTTTAGTTGATTTAAACCAAGGACTTGTTTCCGGCTTTTGCTGATTGGCAGCCTGCTCCCACATGGCATTCGTTGGCTTCTTGAGTTTCGGCACTTTGACTTCCGGTAAGCCTGTCAGTGGGTCGATTTTTGTCGGTTTAGGTTTGGGATTAGCCACCTTGGTTGCCAGCGGATTCACCGTCGAAATTCCTTGATTAGCGAGTGTTTCACCAATCTTGCTTTCAGTCGGGCCACCGGGTTTCATAACACCATCAACCTTGAGACCATTTTTTTGCTGGAAACGCTTAAGACCGTCAATCATGCCCATATCGGGAATATCCGTGATGCCAAAATCCGGTACCTGATAATCCCCAGTTTGAGCAAGGGCGTTTTTGGTATTCAAGACATCATTCGGATCAGTGTTGGAATTCTGGCTAATTGTTTTCCCAACACTGAATGGATTGGCAAAACCCGGGAAAAGTGAAGACATAACAATCGTCCTTTACATGGCTTGTTTGCGGACAAAAAAAAGCGCGCCTTCATAACCAAAGGCGCGCTTTTATTCGGTATTTTTAGAAATCAGGAGGCACGTTTCGCATTGTTTTTATCGTCTTTGACACTGCGCACATAAGCCTGTTCACAGTGTGTCGCACAATAAGGCTTCCCTTCAACTGCCTTGCCACCGCAAAAATGAAATCCCGGTGTGCCTGGATCGCCGATTGGCCATGCACACATCCCCGGACGGAGTTTATCCATTGTGATAATTTCCGGTTCCGGTGCTTTCTTTTTCTTTGCGGGCTTACGCTGGATCGGCGATTGACGCTTCGGCAACCCCAGACGGTGGACCTTACCGACGACCGCATTTTTCGTCACATCAAGACGTCGACCAATTTCGCTGGTGGCGATACCTTCATTCCACAGCTGAGTCAAAATCTCAATTCGTTCCGGCGTCCAATCTACACTCATAACCGTTCCTTCACGATTTTCCATTCCCTTACGTACAAGCGGTCAATATAACCCAGCCGCACAAAAGGATACATAGTATTTTACGAAAAAAGTTGGCGCACATTACAGAATGAGTCTGTTTGAAGCAATACGCAAATGCCCTTTTTGTAGAAAAACACCTGTTTCCCATTTATATACAATCAAGGAATATCTTTATAAAAGACATGGTTTCCGATCTCAGCACAAGGAATATGATTGCGCGCCCACGCCGGTAACAATCCGACGCGATGATAGTGTGTCGCGCCTTGTGTCGGGTCTTTCACCCCCCCAAATAACGCACGTCTGGCAACCCGCATACAACTTGCAAACACTTTGTTGTTATCTGTAACCTGCAAAATCTGCTCTCTATTTGGATCATTCACATTCCAGCATGAAAATTGCCAAGGGCGTAAACACACCCCTTCGACATCACTGCCCCACCAATAACCGCCGCGACGAATTGCTTTTTCGATCCGATTGATCACCACACAAGCGACCGCTTCAATACCACGTACTTTTTCCCCACGCGCTTCGCCAAACAAGGTGCGCGCCAATACATCAACCGCCTTATCCGGTGTACGGGAATAACGACAATTACTCATACTTAAACTCCACCACGCATAGGTTGATCCAGCTTATTTTCAATTCGTACCAAATGCCCTGTCAGACGACGTTCAACATCTTTCATATAAGCGATCGAGGCATAATTCTTGGCGACCTCCAGCTTGTAAGCAGATAAATTTTCGCGCAATTTCCCAAATCCGGTTTCCGTATGTTCACGCATTTCAGCACGATCATCATCATGATCTTGTCGACTTCGCCAAATCATCCAAAATAACCCCGCCATCGCCGGTAATTCAAACGCCGTAATCCACCAGATCAGGTCGATACTCCAACTTCCATTCATTTTTAAATCTCCTTTAAAAAAGCAAAAACGCTTCGACATCACCTGTCGAAGCGTTTCTTTTTTTGTCTAACTTTTCTTAGTGTACTTTCGAGCCTCTAAACGCCCGTATCGTTATCTCCCATGCCCTTGAGGCTTTCCCAGGCTTCTCCAGCCGAGACAACACAGGCGACACCTGTCGGTTTGGTAACAATAATTGTCCAGCTCCCTCTGTTTGAGGCAAAAATTTCAACGACACCACCGTTCCCCGCCAATCCCATTGAAACGGGAACTTCGTGATAGCGTTTTTTCAAAGCATCAATAATGTCCACACGTTCACCGCACAGGCTTTGTGCTACAGATGGGAAGGCGAAGGACATCACGGTGCAGAAAAGAATAAATGCTGTGAATACACGTTGCATGACATCCTCCTTCGTTCACTTTGCAGTTTAGAAATATATGGTCATCGCGCCCACGACTCTCAAGGGTCTTTTACACATCAAATTCACAATCTGCGTTTAGAGAACTCACATTCCCTCCCCAGTGCACCATCTTCTTTCCATCTAATTCATGCAACGGGGTACGAGGTAAGCGCACAGGCTCACTAAGTAAGCATCCCGCAACCGCATCCAACGCATCGTCTTTCGCCGAAACGGAAGGAACCCATTCACGCATTTCAGTTGGAAACCTTGTCTTCCAAACATTGCGATGAACCCACAACGCCTTGGATGCCAACACCACATCGAATGCAGATAAAATGCGTTCCGCTTTATTCACACGGGAATGTTTTTCAATAACCGCACAAGATACCCCGGCCTTTTCCAGCTCACGCCGTAACAATCCCGGTAAGAACTTCCCCACGCCGTTTGTTTCAAGACAAACAGAAGGCAGGTAATACTCCCGCACAAATGCCACCACCTGTCGACAGAGCTGGGTTGCTTCGTCGGCTTCTGCCAATTTCGCGGGATCATGGGTCATGTAACGTAACGCATGCAGCCAATAAGCCCCCTGATCATCCGTATATAGGGCGGCAATAACACTGGCATCCCCCTTATCCGGTGATCCGAATGACGGATCCCACCAACAACTGGCCGACACTAACTGACGGTCCCCCAAAGACAAAGATGCCATCCGATTATGTTCGTTATAGTCCAAATCCCGCTCATAAATTTGCATTAGATCTGGATCTAAACGGCTTTCAGAAATATTCACCGGTTGCAGCATCATTTGGCTTTCGAATTTATTTTTTCCGGTTCTTCGCTGGATCGCTGCGATGTTGTTGTCCGGAAAACGTTCAGGCCATTGGCTTCGCCCGTTTTGATCAAGCAACGCCAATTTAAACCTTTCAAACCCGGCAAGAAAGGCTGCCTCTTCACCATTCTCCTCCCGTGCTTCATCCGCATAAATGGTGTAGTATGTATGAGGTGTGCCGACATAAAGCTGCAAACCGCCTGGCACAATGACATAATCAATTTCTTGCAAACGCGCACGCAGATCAAGCCGCTTGGGCGCACTGTCACAGGTGTTGGGGACTTCTACGTCATCGCAAATCACAACATCGGCACGCGATCCCGTAATATTGGCCCCAATTCCTTTTGCTAACATACTGGGGTCACGCAGTTCACTGGGGCGATTAACCGTAAACTGGTCCGATGCCCATTGTTCTTTTCGCTTTGGCTTCAAGCGTTTTGTCAGTGGATGACGTTCGATAATACGCTTCACATTGCGGACCATTTTCTTCGCTAAAGCAAAATCAGCCGCCATTACCATAATGCGACGATCTGCATCCATATACAGCAGCCACGCACAAAACAAACCGACTAACGTACTTTTACCGGAATTACGAAAGGCCATCAGCAAAAGCTCTCGTCGCCCTTGCATCCAGGTCTCATCCAGCCATCGACAAATTTTCAGGTGATGTTGAGGCATGCCCAGCCCCTGAATTTGATCCCATAACATGACAAATTCTGGAAAGGCCACACGCTGTTTCATTGTTTTTCTTCTCCTTTTTCCAGCATGAACACTCATTCATCAGCATTCATCTTCCAATCCTTTCAACGCGGCACGCGCACCTGCCAGAAGACCCGCAATTTCGTCATCTTCCGACAAAGGTACAACGGTTTCTTCCGGTGTATTTTCCGCCCAGCGCACAAGTTTTGTTAATAATTCCACATGCGATAAAGCCGCCTTACAGGCTGCGTGATGTGCGGCGAAACCCTTCGCATCCTCTGGTTCTTCAGCACTCGAAAAAGCTTCATAACTTGTTGTCGCACTTTGTATAAGATTGGGAAGCAAATCAGCGAGTAAACCGCGCACTTCTTCAATTGATGATGCTTTTTTTCGCCGTCGACGACGCCTTATGGGTTTTGGACTTTCCTCCATCCCTTTCTCCTCTCTTCAGCAAGGCTTGTCCGTCTCGCACAATAAATGTGCAAAACGGACCACCCCCCTATATCAAACAGATCCTATCGTTTTTAGGCCTCCGCCCAGATAAGCAGTTTCCAGTTTGCTGAGGTTAAAGTTTCACTACCACCGTTATCACGCCGAATAATCAAGATTGGCCCACCCCCACCAAAAACACCTGAAGTCGTACCAATTTTCGCATGGACATATGTTGCATCAGCACTGACAGCGACGTTGTGGTTATTACCACCAACGCCAATATTTTGGTTTGGAAAGTCAACTATCTCCCCCGCTAAATACCCTCGTTCCGCAAGAATACATTTCAGTTTCAAGCCATGTTTTTGAGGAATAACACCAAGACCATGTGCCCAATCAATAGCAGCACTTGCCGTTATCGTATATTCACCGGAAACTTGACGCTTCGTCGTCACAGGCGTAACCGATGGATCAAGTGCTGCGGCACCCACGGCGTTTGTAGCCAGCTTGGTGGACGTTACAGCACTTACACCAATCTTCGCGCTTGTAACGGCACCATCAACGATATGCGAGGAACTAATGCCCCGCGCCATTTCTGCAAGATTACGCCCACTCATTTATGCATCCTCTGCAATTGACCATTCAGGAACAGCCTTGATAGCTGCGTATAGGTCAGAACGCGTAACATCAGTAAAGCCAGATACATCAAGGCCTTTTAGTTCCAACGTCCCAAAAGGTTGGGCATTTTCAAACTCGGCAGATTTAGTCGATAGCTCGACTTCTTTACTCATCAAAGCAAAACGTGCTTGTTGCATAGCTGTTTGATCTTGTGCAGCCTGGGCATCGCCTAGCGCAGCGTGTAATACTTCATGTTCGGATTTAAGAGTATTTAATTCAGCCAATACCGTTTTGTATGTTTGACGGATAGTCGCATTTTTATAGGACTGAACAACACATGTAGCCGAACCGTGCTGATAATTAAGCGTCGTTCCAACAATACAATGATAAGCATTTTCCACTGCGATAGTCGGGGCAAGTTGAGAGGTAAGAATAAGTGCCATAATAGCGCTCCTTTTATTTAAGATATTGCGAGTTGAGTGATTGTTCCAGCGGCACCACGACAATAGAGGGCACCACCAGATGAATAGATGATGACTCCACCAGAATTGCTACTGGAGGGTGCAGACACTGCATTGTATAAATAAACAGACTTGTCACAACCAAAGGTAGCAACAGTTGCGTAAACGCCATTATATGACGCCCCTAAACGGAGGTTTGTCCCCCCCCCTAAACTATCAGGTCCAATATCTGCATAACCAGAGCTACCACCATAGGCGAGTTTTAGAAAGTTTGTGCTATTCCCTCCAGAAGCCGTATTCTCCACACGTATGGTACCATCCCCAAGAATTGTAGCGCCCGACACGCCAGTGCCACTTCTAAACACATGAGCACTCGCATCATGATATGCAGCACCAGGTGAGCGTTGCCAGTAATCACCACTGGTGTTTTTTGGTATAATAAACGCAGTTTCGTCTAGTGTACGAATAGCGGCATCATTGGCTGAGAGATACAGGCTCTTTTTATAGAAAGTATTACCATCTTCTTTGTAACGGACGTGTGGATTAACTAAATCATTACCCGCATAGGTGTGGAGTTCTGTGCCTACAGCGACACACCGCCAGTCAAAATCATTGGCACTGGGCCGTAACATTAAATAAGAGCCGTTACGTACTTCCGCAGAACTATAAAAAACGCTCGTGCCTGCGTCATCAATGCGAAAACGTTCTTCCAAAGACCCATTATCATTTTTTGTTTTAAAAGAAAGACCATTATAATAATGCGCATCAATAGAGGCACGAACATCACCTTGGCGTTTAAATGCAATACCTCCTGCTTCATTTACCGCACCGTTTGTGTTCTCAGCAACAAACGGATAATCTGTGCTTGAGGCCATTGATTTGGACGCTGTAACGCTATTAGCGTAGGCGCTTTGCCAGTATTTTGAGGCCGTCCCAAGTGAGCCTTCACCATTTGCACGAGGGACAATATTTTTTGTTGCCATGTTTAAAAATCTCCTTAAATCGGCTGGATGTCGCCGTTACTATCTAATTGGTAATGTTCAGAATGAAGCGGTGTCAGGGACGGCATCAAATCGCCGTTTCCGTCCATATTAAAGAACTCGCCGTTGGTAATATTGTTCACCGTATCTGCCATTTGTTGTACATAGGTCTGCATGTTGACTTTTTGAGCTGTACCTTCCGCTTGCACATTTGCGACTTGTACCGCTCCTTCGGCACCAATGGCGTCCATTTCTGGTGTGATACTAAAGGAGCCAAAAGCTCTAATCGTTATGACGTCACCTGCTGAAAGTGCCGCAAATCCAGTAATGCTTGCCCCATCAGCGGCCACATAATCCGTTCCCTCTTCCCAAAGGGCCCCATTCATATCGACCAGCACAACGCCTGGCGTATAAATTAACACTTTGGCATGATCATCCGGTCCATTGAGCGTTGTTTCCCCACCAACTGCCGTATATTTAAAAACGGAAAATGTATTCTGAGCTGCTGAAACAGCCTGATCCCGTGCTGAAAGGGTAAGATCACGCGCTGTCTCTGTAGAGACACGATCTGCTTGTGCAGAACTTGCACTGACTTGTGCAGCCGTTGCTGCTTGCATGGCAACCTCAGCATTTGCTTGAGCTTGTACAATATCCGCCACATTCGGTCCCGCGACCGGTGCTCCTTCCTCATCAAAGACCAAACATGCATGCGCCCGTTGCGCTTTTGATGGCAAAGTAAGCCCCACATCTCCATCTGTGGGATCCAGAGTGACAGAACGGACAATTTCATCCGCATTTTGTTGCGATAAAGCAACCAGGTAATCCAGTTCCTGATTGATGACAGCGGCATGAAAGGCACCGCCTTCTGCAAAATCACTCATGCGTTCGATCGTTAAATAACGCCGTAGCGTCACCACCGTATTTGCTGGCGGCGGAACGTCAAAAATAACACTCCCGCCTTCACTTTGGCCGGCACCGTTCACACTGTAGCCAGATAGTTGGCGTGCATCATCCAGATAGACTTCCATATCCGTTTCCTTAAAAATGGCAAACGGAAAAACGAAGGTGGACAAGATACCGTCACCCACCGCCTGTATGCGCGGGCGCACGTCTCCAATCACGATGTTTTCACTCATCGTGTTCTCCTCTTCTTCAATAAATGTAGGTAATTAAGCGTTTGCTGTAATTTCTTCGACCACAGACATCACGCTAAAAGGCAGTGGCGTGTCTTGTTCAATCCGCCATAACTTTTCAATACCGTTGGCCCGCCATCCCAACGCACGGACCGTGACATCCCCGGTAAACAATTGCGGTGCGCTATCTAAAACACCTTGCGGTCCAAACTGTTTAAACGGGACATCTTTTGGACCACGCCCGACATCCAGCTTCAAGGCTTGCGTGTCTTTCAAACGCAAGGTCAAGGCAACCAGCCTTAACCGACCACCTTGAGAGGCATGCCCTGTCAATTGCGGTGCAGGTGCCAAGGGTTCCAGCACATGTGTATATGCCAATCCGGCTTCCAGATTATGCACCGCACGTTTCAATATGATTTGGCCATTAACAACCTTGTCTTCACCAAGGACTGCACCATCAGCAACCAACAGAACCGTCTGTTCATTTAAATGATCTAACCCGGACCATACAAGTCCGCCATCATTATCAAAACCACTTAGTCCGGCATCTGTCGATAATTGATCATCAAAAATTTCAATCAGGTATGTCCCATTTCGTTCAACAAGAACATAAGCGTCCTGTCCAACAATACAGACATTTTTGAATTTCCCCTGCGTATCCAGAACGGACCATGCCGATATTTTTTCTGCACGGTAGACACTGAGTGCCCCCATCGTTCCATCATGCATCACCATATAGAACAAACGCCGATAACTATCGTAATCCTGATCTTGCGGATCGTTCATAATGTGTTTGCATAACATGGCCAAATCATTGGACTGATAAGATTGTTCCACATCCGCATAAAGGAATTCACGCAAATCCTGCCCGTCCCGACTCACAAACAACGTGGCACCATCCACGTTGCGAGGCGGGACATAGCGATTAACAGGTGAACCGACACGCGTTTGTCGTTTCAACTGAATGGTTTCCGGCGTTAAAGGATCACCGGAAACCATCCATTCCGCCCCAGACGTAAAGATTTGTAAATGCTTAGATGAAAACAACGCCCTTATCGCATTGACTTGATCTGATAAAATTGCAAATTCGATGGCTTCATCATCCAGACCTTCCCCTAAATCAAAATTAAACAAATCAGACGATTTAGACATCCACAGACGGTTGGGCAAATCACGCGTGCCACCGATCACCAGACGATCTTGATGAAAGACAACAGAGACCGGCCAGCCGTGAACCGCTGAAAACGATTGTTCCTCCCAATCTTTTGTCGCTTTTGTATCGACCAAACCGTCCTTTTCTTTCACTTCCGCCTCTGCTTGCGTCGGTGACGCGATCGACAAAATTTCAACTTCTTTTTTCGCCAATCGAATACGCGTGCCAACATGCCCGTCGACAAACACATCGGCACTGGCTGTCAGCGTCACAGTCCCTATTGTCGCACTCGCCTGCAAAGTAACATTATCTTCACTGAATTTATAATAGGGCTGCAAGATATGGCCGATTTCCTCATCCTCATAAAAAGACCAGTCTGTTAAAGACCAGTCTACATGAGAGGTACGTGTGATTTTGCGCGGCGAAACATCCGGGTGAACGACCAGCAAGGTATCGGCACTTTGCGTCCAGATCAGTTTAGACAGTTGCTCCTCTGTCCACGGTGTGTCGATATCCACATCTTTTATACCGTCTCGATAAACCGACATTTTCAAATGGGAAAAAACCAACAAGTAAATTTGATCAATGTTGAATTCAAACGCCACCAAACGCGAAGGACCGAAAGCTTGATCAACATGACGCAAGCCTGCACGCCGACGTAAACCGCCCGTGGGATAGATAATCAGGTTACGTACCTGTGCCATTCCGTTTTCATAGGCTTTCAAGTCCCCCCGCCCAATCAAATAAGGAGAGACTTCCCCGCCAGAAAAACTATTTTTCGAAATCCGTGTGCGTGCCATTTAATACCTCGCCCCAATCAATCCATTTAAATCAATTTGCTGCGGCGTTTGTTGTTGCGCATCAATATTGCGTGCCTTCATCAGATCTTTTTCACCAAAGCGTAATAACGCCTCTCCTCGTGAGGCACTTTCCGTCAGTGGTAAACAAAATTCTGCTGCCAAATGCGTAATGAGACACTGCGTGAAATAAGGCGGAAACTCCGTCGGTTCCGGTCGAAAAATATAAGTCAGAACGACATCTTCCATATCACAATGCAAACGTTTTTCCTGAATACGATAAGATGCGCCCCGCCCCAAATCACCGGTTCCAACCGATAGCGCACGCAGAAAATCAACGGGCAACTGATAGGCATATGAAAAATCGGCAATCGGTCGACTCGTCAAACGTGCCAATCGAGTTTGGGCGGTTGCGAAACTCCAGGGATAAGATGATAAAAGCGCATCGCGCACACCCGGATATAAATTTTGTGCAACTTCTGCTTCCGCCGAACCATCCTCGAAGGACGAAATTGTACGCGCCCCAATTTTCAATAAAGCACGCGAGCATAATCCAATTTTAGTCAGGGACATTCTGCCCTCCTTTTGTCTATCTATTATTGTTGTTGGCACAATTGAGAATCACGTTCACTGCGCGATAAGCCGCCCAAACACCAAGCGGGTTCTATCCAAGAGTGAACTTCGTCACTTTTTTATGCCATTCTTTAAAAAGTCACTTGCCCAACTTCGAAACTTATGATTCCCTCTACGGGAAAGTCTCGTAACTTTAACTTGATGCAATTTTTTTTACGGGTGTGATGGAGCATTCATGTTGGTTGACAACAGTGAAAACAATCGAAACAAACAACGTCAACAAATCACTCAATTCATCGGAAGTTTAAAAGATAGAACCGATGAACTGGATGGTTGGGCTAGGCATGCCGAAGCCGCCATGAGTGGCGAGGGTTTCAAAACGTATCTTGAATTTCGAGATCTTGTTGTTGAATGCGAAAGTTTCAACGAAGTTATCCAACGTCGACTGGAAAAATCCGAAAAAGAAGGAGGTAATCCCGACCTTCAATCCCAACTGGATGAATTGACGGCACGCCAACTCACACTTGCCATCCATGCCTCTTTAAAATTCTTGCGCTATATTGCAGAAAAGAACCTGCCGATCGGCTCTCGCGATGTGTTTATCCGTGAACTGAACGATTTGCACCGTATGAAAAAAAGCCTTGATAACGAACGCCTACAAGGAAAAGTCGATGAAGCGGCACTCGCCGATCAGCGCAAAGTTGAAGAAATTCTCAACGTTGTTATTGAAAAAGCCCCACAACTTTTCAGCTTCGACAATCTGGAAGACGAAGAAGAAGAAAAACCACAAGAATTCAAGCTGTAGGATATCCCCCTGCTCTGACAGGGGGATATCCGCCTCGGCCTTAATCGGTATTTGATGCACCAACCGCTGTAATATTGGCCAAATCAACACCGGCCCCTGTGCTGGATGCGACAAGGAAGATACCGGCAGCGGGGGTACCGTCCGTATCCACGTTTGCCATCACCATATCGCCAGTGCGCAACATATCGGCTGCCTCATTGAAATAAGTAGACGTATCCACATCACTTGCCACATCGGTCGTCGCATAATGCCAAAGCGTAAAGCCGTTAGAGTAGGCCAAAACGCTGAGATTTTTAGATTCAAAAGCCATTTAAATTTCCTTTTCAAAAAGAAAAGGCCCCGTATGCAAATCATACAGGGCCAAAGTTAGGTAAGGGAGCTCGAAACCGTTAAGCGGCTTCCAGACAACGCAGTGAAACAACACCGCTTGGATCAATCAAAGTAGAGCCTTGGCTCATCATGTTGTTGACGAAGTGAGCCGCACGATCACCATGCCAGGACACATCCGATTTGATATCCTGACCAATCGCATGACCAATCGCTGTTTTGTGATACCAGTAACAATAACGCGCCGTACCTGTTTTTGTCAGGCCGGAATGGGGCATCCATAAAGTCCCCAGCCATTTTTTAGCTTGCGTGCCTTTCCACGGCAGATCATCATCACCGACATAATCGGCCTTGGTAAATTCATCAATTTGCAGCAAATCCGACCATTGTTTCCAACCGACAATCGCATAACGATCACCATCATCGGGCACATCGGCCTCACCCATCATTTCAAAGGCTTCCAAAACTTTTGTTTTGGTCAACCCATCGGTGGCATCCCCGGCAAAATTGGTCGATTTATCCAATTCGTTGATAATCAGGTCATCGGTTTTACGACCCAGCGCGTAAGCACCGGCCTTGGACACCACCTGCAATTCGTTGATATTGGTCTTGATTTCATCCAGCTTGTCGATCCAATCACCAGCGTAGTAATCATAGAGCTTACATTCCACCGGTTCATGATCGATATTCATAATCGGCACCTTGCCATGACGGCCCTTGGTGCTGGCTGTCCCTTTGCCGATTTTCTGGAAAGTCGTTGTTGCCCCTTGAATATTATCCTTGGTTCGCACTGTATTGCGCAACTTGGATCCCATTTGCTGATATTGAAGGTGAACTTCGGCCACATAATGACCGATAAACGAATGTTCAATTGTTGTACTCATGACAACACTCCTGTTTGATTTTTTTGAAAAGTTTAAGTTACCCGTCACAAACGCGGTTATGGATCACATCCGCCGCCTTGCCGGACTGGTCGTACGGGCTGGGCTGGTAAATCAGGCCAGTTGTCCGTCGACAATTCTGTTTTGTGTTTAACCTGGATACAGACGACGAAAACCGTCACGCACCCGTTCCACAATTGCTGGATCACGATCACGCCAATATTTGGGATCGCGCATCAGTTTGCGCACATCTTGTTCACTATGCGCCCCATGATGATCATTGAATGCCCCCAAGGCAGGCTCGCCTTCCTGACGGTTCATCATGTCATACAGACTAAGAACACCATCATAGCTGGACGCCATTGCATTCAAGGCTTCGGGACCGAATTTTCGGCTCCCCCAAGCGTGCATTTGACGTGCTGTTTCCTGCCAACGATCTTCCCCACCAAATTTTTCACACAAGCGGTCTACCTGTTGTTGTCCATATAACTCGACAACGACCTCAGCCACCAGCGGTTCCAGGGCTTCATGCGCCAGATCATAAACAAGTTGAACCTGCTCATTGGTGAACCCAGCATTATGCAGGCGTTGGTTGACATGTTCATCCGATGTAAAAATATCGCTTTTGCATTCCACACAATATTCTGAATGATGGCCCGGTACCTGTCGATGCTGACCTGCACCCACTTTACGTTCCATCTCGCGATAAGATCGTGCAATCGCTTCAAGACGCGGTTCCCCACGTTGATCATCCCAGAATTTTTCCGGGAGGTAAGACGGACGTTGTTTGGACAATCCGTTCATTTCTTCTTTAAAATTAGACATTATTCACCTTTTGTTCTTGTTTTATTTACCAAGACGGCCTTGACGCACCAGCCCCATGATGTAGGAAACCAGATAACGTTGCCCTTCAAGGTGGCGCAAAATACCGTTATGGGCATTAGCACCCAACGAGCGCCCCAGCGTCATTTCCGCCAAATGCGTTAAGACGGCTTCTCCATCTTCGCCACGAAAACACCGGGCAAATCGGGCGGGTAAATCTTCGGAAATTTCTTTTTTTTCATCCGAGGTCATGGCATTTTCAAACCAATCCCAACCGGATTTATTGTGCGGTTGCATGACCTACCTCCTTCATCATTTCCTGTAATTGTTCAGGGTTTTGCATCAGGTTTTTGGCCATTTCACCGACTTGGCCCATATCCATCTCTTCCGGTAAGCCCATTGCACCTTGTGAAGCCGCCTGTTCTAGCTCTTCCTGAGTTTTCAAAATATCAGCAGGCACGCCGTAAGCCTTGGCTAGAAAACGGGCCGTTTTAATAGGATCAATTAACCCCATTGCCTGGGGTCCCAATGCACTTAAGGACTGCATCCATGCCAAGATATCCTGTGCTTCCTTGCGGGTTTGTTGACGGGCCAACGGGGATTTATATTGCAAATCCACATAACGACCATCAACGCGTACCGTTTCCACTTCCCCGCGACGTACTAAAATAGCCAGCGCACGCACCACAAGCGGGGTAAGCAATTCCGCCTGCAAGCGACCATACGTTGCCCCTAAAATACGTGCCATTTCCGCCGAACGTTCCAATACTTCGGTCGCGGTCATTTGTTTATTTTCAGTAGCACCCAGCTTATCTGCCAACAAAGCGTGACGGATACGTTTGCGCAATTCTTCCAATACGACTTGGGATAGATCGAAACTGCCGGGGCTTTGCAACGGTGTTAATCCGGCAGACCCCACCGCCTTTGGAATAATCGTTCCCGGAACCAGTTTGATCGTTGCCGGATTTAAAACCCCGTCATCGTCAGCTTGCCAAATACCGGTAACGGCAATTGACGCATTCTTTAATGCGAGTTCAACGACTTTATTTGCTGTCTTGATATCCGGTAGCGCCTTCATCACCGGAGATCGTCCATAACTTTCCCCCGGTGCTTTTAACCAGCGAAAACCAATAAAAGGGGAATGGGAGAAAACGCCTTTGCGTAACAGTGCTGGTTCCCCCACACCGCCATAACCATGTTCCAGAACCGCCATGTAATCAAACCGGGGACCGTTTTCAATCACGGCTTCGACCACAGCATAACGATGATCTTTGTCTGTTTCTGAGCGCGCAACCATATCAGCCGGAAAATTGCCTTCCGGGAAACGGGCCTGCAAATGCGCAAACGTCATTTCATTGCGACGGAAGGTATCGCTTAACAACCCGCTGATGCCTTCTTCCATCATTACTTGTGACAAAGGAACAGCCGTAAATCGAAAAGCAGAAACATCACCTGCCGGTGCCTCTTCAAACATCAAACAGGCGCTGCCGACGGTGACTAGATCCAAGAAACATTGGTGCATTTCAATTGAAAAATTGGATCTTTCGAAATGTGTCTGCAAAACCTTGGACGTTTTTTCCAAGCTTTGGTTCACATCATCCAGTTGTTCTTGTTCAACTTCTGGGCCAGCCGTTAAGCCAAACCAGCTGGCCCAGGGTGGTGTCAAATGGGCCAGCATACTGGCGGCCAATTGGTCCACTGCATCCGGCGCCGTCCCATCAAACAATTTGTCCGAACGTTTCTCCCCCGCAACTGCATGACTAAAAAAGCCACTACGCTGTGGCAAGGCAAAATCATAACATTCCTGCCAATGACTTTCCCAAACGCCACGTCTTTCCTTGGCTTTTTGATAACGCTCCAGCACCATTTTCGGTGTGAGTTCGCTCATATTAATCTCCTAACAACTGCTTGCCCTGCGTGGTAGCGGGATTACTTTGTTCCAGCCCACGCCACGACGTCTGGATCGTCCCCTGACGGCCTCGACGCCGCCGTTCCATATTTTTCAGACGTTCTGTACGCTCTGCTTCTGCCGGATCTTCCGGGGCCGGCGGTTCTGGTGGCAGGGCCGGTGGTTTTGGTGAAGAAAACATTCCACCCATTTGACAACTCCTTTATAAAATTGACCGGAAAACAAAAAACCGCCCAATGCATCAAGGCATGGGCGGTTTTTTCAAAGCTTGCTTAGGAGAAAAACACTCTGGTCACACTTCTCCTGTTGACTGAGAAAGAATATAGAACAAAACACACTCAAAGTCAATGATTATTTTCCTATATTTTAAGAAAAAAATAATCGCTAAAAGTCAAACCCAAGATTATGAGCAAAACGATTAACGATCTCGTCCGTATCTTGTGTCTTTGCCACCTGTTCAAAAGCCGCTTTTGTTTTGGGGCCGACAATCCCGTCATCTTTCAGGTTTGCGCCCAGATCATTTAACGTATCCTGCAAGGCCAAACCTTCGGGCTGAAATCCGTCTTTAGGTGATTTGGCACTTCCGATTAACGGAGAAAAGGTTGCACTTAACTCTTCTGCTAAATTCTGCGCACCGTTCATTTTGGCATCTTTCACCGTTTCTTTGACTTTGCCTAAAGCCAAGGCCTCAGCCACCTTCGGTGTCCCATTTTCCATCACAGCCTTTTTCATGGCTTGTGCTGTTTTGGGGCCGACAATACCATCTTCTTTTAAAATCGGTGTTTTGGCACTGGGCAAAGAGGATTGGTTCTTTTGACCGCTTAAGACATTTAACCCAGACTGCATCGCCCTGACAATACTGGCTTCATCAGGCATGATCGCTGGTTTAACCTGTCCCCCGCCTCCGGTACCTTCATTGGGAATTGCCCTCTCATTCGGTCGATAAGGCAGTATTCGATGAACGGGCCCCGAAGACGGCGGTATTTGTGTCACCAAATGCTCAAACGCGTCTAACAGTCCTTTACCATCTGGTGTTTTTGTTGGAACCGGATTTTTGCGGATGGGACGGATGGGCTTGGGCTGTTTCATCTTCCCTGTTTCATCATAGCCGATTTCCTGATCACCAAAGTGATGGGCAAACCATTCACGTTCACGATTGAACAGTTCTTTTTTGCGGGCTTCATCGTTGCTGTTCATACGTTCACGCATGATTTCGCGAAGCTCTGCCTCCGTCCAGTCTTTCGGGTCTTTATCCGCAATGGCGGACCCGCTTTCTTTCCAAAGTTGTTCCAAAATTTTATTGCGACGCGCTCTTTCATCTGCGCTAACTTGTGGTTCTATATTTGTCATAGTATCCTCTTGTTGATTACCTTGATGGGTTTTTCTGTCTCTCAGCGATAAACTTCTCTGTCCACCTTCCGAATTTGATAAACTGCGGGCAGAACTTTGATCCAACCATCGCCCCTTACCTTTTTGAACGGCGTAGCGTTCCGCTTGATCTTTACCCATTCCCTGTTCTTTCGCATCTCTCAAATCTCGACTAATATCTGGATAATCCCAATAATCAGGCGGTACTCCTTCATTCCAAAGGATTGCCCCAACTCGATTCATCCTTGCTTCATCAGAATTTGTTTTTCGAATTGGACCGAACATAGGAATATTCCCCGCAGTATCTTCACCGCCCCATGCTTCATCCAAAATAAAATCTACAGCTTCATTCAACGGGTGTTTCTTCACTCTCCCCTTCACCATATCAGCGACACGGTCTTTGAAAGTTTTTTTAGGCATTTTGAATTTCTCCTGATAAAAAAGTGTCAAATCCATTCATTTGAGTATGCAGTATCTTTTTTTTGATTGATCGGTATCGACATGCATTTTGTAGTTTTTGTATTAGGTTTTCTTCTTTTCACTCCCGCAACTTTTGCAAGTGAAAAAGAAGCAAATGCTGCTTTTGACGAAAAAAAATATGAATTGGCGCTCAAGCTTCATCTGGTAGAAGCAAACAAAGGCAATGCCTCATCTCAACACATACTAGGTCTCATGTATAGCGATGGCCTTGGCGCACCCCAAAACCCCCTAAAAGCCAAATATTGGTATGAGAAAGCAACCGAGCAAGACCATCACCTCTCCCTATTTAACTTAGGTGTTATGTATCTATATGGAGAACATATCCCCAAGGATCCGGGCAAGGCCCTTGCTTTATTCAATCGCGGATATGAATTAGGTTCACCCTATTGCTCTGAAGCATTGGCACGCATCTATATTTACGGGGAAGGTGGTATTCCAAAAGATATAGAAAAGGCAAAATCCTATCTCAAGTTTTCTGTTGAAAGAGGTATGCCAATTAGCTTGTATCTTTTTGCCCAGATGTATTTGCATGGCGTCGGCTATCCACAAAACGAATACCGGGCAACCCTTTTATTTGCTGAAGCGGCAAACGCGGGGCTTCAAAAGGCAAAAGATGAAATTAAGCGCATTGAAAGCAATGTAGGCATGCCTTTAGAGGTTTATCTCAAGAAAACCTATAACCACACCCAACCTTTAAAAAACATAAAAATATGCCCAACACCATCGGCCAGACGATACAAATGCACAATAACGTGGCAGGACTAAAGAAAAACCGGAGTGCTTGAAAAACACTCCGGTCACACTTCTCCTGTTGACTAAGACATAATACAGAACAAAACATAAACATTGTCAATCGTTTTTTTCCTTTTTAGAAAAATTCCTATACCTCGTTCTCTTTGGTTCTCATAGAAGATAAAACTGTTATTCTGTACTATCGTTTTAATCTCAACAAAAGTTGCCAAATCATTTCATAGTGCGCTTAATTACTTTTCCACTAGATAGGTTCGACAACATGCGCATAAGCTTTTTTCTTTTCTTTTTTATTTTTCTACAAAGCTTGCCAAGCCTTGGGGCATCTTCACAAGCAGATGATGCGTTCCACAAACGTGATTACGTACATGCCTTTACACTTTACGAACAAGCTGCTCTCAATGGGGAAGCCTCTGCCCAATTCATGCTAGGCATCCTCTACGAAAACGGTTGGGGAACCGGTAAAGATCCGAGAAAAGCATTAGATTGGTATATAAAAGCAGCCGAACAAGGTCACCCTGATTCGCTTTATAATCTTGGGGTTATGCACTTCTATGGCAACGGAATCCCTAAGGATAGAAATCAGGGCATTGCCTACTATGAAGAGGCTCTCACCGTTCAATCAAGCAAAGCCGCAGAAGCGTTAGGCCGAATGCATCTATATGGTGAAAACGGTAAAAAAGACCCCAAAAAAGCAAGCTTTTACCTGTGGATGGCAACCGAGTGGCGAAATACACAAAGCCTCTATTTGTTAGCTCATATGTATCTCAAAGGCATCGGTGTCAAACAAGATGAGTACGCAGGTATTCTCATACTTAATGAGGCTGCGAATAAAGGCGTTCAAAAAGCGCGCGACGACATCCAACGCTTCGAGCGAGATAACGCAAGCACTTTTCAGGATTATTTGAAGCGCAAATATAACCATACCGAACCACCTTATAGCTGGATGGAAAAATAATGCGATTTGGATTGGCAGGCCTTATTACTTTCTTCATTCTCCCCCTCTTTTCAATACTCTCTTTTGCAAGCGAAAAAGAAGCAAATGCTGCTTTTGACGAAAAAAAATATGAATTGGCGCTCAAGCTTCATCTGGCAGAGGCAAGCAAAGGCAATGCCTCCTCTCAATTTATGTTAGGCCGCATATACAACAATGGCCTTGGCACACCCAAAAACCCAATAAAAGCCAAACATTGGTATGAAAAAGCAGCCGAGCAGAATGATCGCCTTTCCCTCTTTAACTTAGGTGTCATGCATTTATACGGACAAGGTATCCCTAAAGATCCAGACAAAGCCCTCGCTTTGTTCACTCAAGGGCATGAGCTAGGTTCATCCTTTTGCTCTGAAGCATTGGCACGCATCTATATTTACGGGGAAGGCGGCATTCCAAAAGATATAGAAAAGGCAAAATTCTATCTTATGTTTGGCGTCGAAGAAGGGATGCCAATCAGCTTATATCTTTTTGCCCAGATGTATTTGCATGGTGTCGGCTATCCACAAAACGAATACCGAGCAGCCCTTTTATTTGCTGAATCAGCAAACGCGGGGCTTCAAAAGGCAAAAGATGAAATTAAGCGCATTGAAAGCAATGTGGGCATGCCGTTAGAGGCTTATCTCAAGAAAACCTATAACCACACCCAACCTTTAAAAAACATAAAAATATGCCCGACGCCATCGGCCAGACGATACAAATGCACAATAACGTGGCAGGACTAAAGAAAAACCGGAGCGTTTGAAAAACACTCCGGTCACACTTCTCCTGTTGACTGAGGCTATATGTAGCAAATATTCACACAGAAGTCAATATATTTTTTCCTATATCTTCACTTTTTGTTCTGTTTAAGTGTTTGAAAAGCTGCCACGGTGTAAGTACAAAACGATCCCGAATACCAAGAAGGCGTTTTACGACCTCCACGCAACTCATCGGGGCCAATGCAAACGGTTGACTTTTTTGTGATTGCGGCTCCACCGTTACCACTTGCATCCCCATATCGCGATACCAGCGGATTAAACCCGCCAACTCATATCCTTCTAAAATCTTGAGTGTAAAGTTATTGCTCAATGGATCGACCCAAATACACCCCCGATCCGTTTCCAAGATTAAAAAACAATGACGAAACCCCGGTTTCAGAAGTTTTAACCACCAGACGCCTGTATTATCACTGAACACCACCAAGGCTTTACTCATCATTTCTCTCCTCTTTACGAACGATCCCTTTTTTTTGTAAGGCGGCACCCAACCGTCCAAGTGCATCACGCCACAAAAACGCATCTTTTTGTTCTTCACGCATATATTCATCTGGTGGGGTCAGCTTTTCACCATAAGCCCCCAAGACCTGTAAGTGAGGATTCCCGATCAGACGCTGACGGTAGATATCCATCACCGCGCGATAAACATCATCCGGATCACAAGGACGTGGTGTTTCCACCATTCCGGCCACAAACCGCGCCCCATCCATACGCATTAATTGACAGCGTGAAAACCAAAACCAAGCCTCTTCACCATCGGTAAACGGGACCATTTCCACATCATGTGTCGGTGGCAAAACAATTCTTTTTGTTGAGGACATAAGCATACCTTCCAGCGTATGATAAAAACAGAACACAACGTGAACATTTATTTATCTTATTTTATTCCTGAGTCAACTAGAAATTTTGCATAAATTCCTATAGCATTCCTATTTTATTTCTAGGATAATACCTCCATGTTAAAACATGCAGACATATGGCGCGCCATTGACCGGCTTGCACACGAATACGGTTTGTCCGCATCAGGACTGGCAAAAAAGGCTGGCCTTGATCCAACCACGTTCAATAAAAGCAAACGCTTAACCCGCGAAGGCAAGTCCCGTTGGCCAAGTACGGAAAGTATCGCCAAAATACTGGAAGCAACTCATTGCGACCTATCCGAATTCATTGGGTATGTGAATGGAGAAGGCAGTAGAGGCGTTTTTCGAAATGTACCACTGATTGGGCTTGCACAGGCGGGTTCTAACGGTTTTTTTGATGATGCCGGCTACCCTACCGGCGGCAGCTGGGATGAAATCCCTTTTCCCGACATCCCGGATGCCAATGCCTATGCCCTTGAAATAACAGGAGCAAGCATGGAACCGGTATATCGTGATGGCGATATGGTTTTAGTTTCTCCCCAAGCCAACATTCGACGTGGAGATCGAGTTGTCGTTAAGACCCAAGAGGGCGAAGTCATGGCTAAACAATTGCGCCGCAGGTCAGCTCGTCGTATTGAATTACAATCCCTTAACCCCGAATATGAAGACAGATCCTTTGAAATGGACGAAATCATTTGGATCCATCGCATTATTTGGGCTTCTCAATAATTAATCATCATACAGCCCTTTACGAACACACCAAACCTAACTAGGTTTATCTTCCTAAATCACAAAGGAAGATATTATGGCTTGCTATGAAAACCGTTTCAACGGACCAATCCCTCGATTTCTAATCAAAGACCTGTTTTTAGAAAAAAGGTTGAAAAACACCCAACTCTATTGTGAACTGGTTAGAAATAAGTTTTGGCGGCAGAAGCATTCAAAAAGAACTTCAAATATTGAACTCCTGCCCCAACATATAAAGAACAAAACGGTTAGGGAGTAAACGATGGGGAATATTGGCAGCGGTCAAACGTGGACTTATGTTGACGGACAATGGTTTCAGGACAACCCAAAAATTATGGGACCACGCACACATGGTGTGTGGCTCTCATCCAGCGTCTTTGATGGTGCACGCGCCTTCAGTGGTGTGATCCCAGACTTGGAAGCCCATTGTGAGCGCGTGATACAATCTGCACGCATTCTTGGTATGGCCCCGATGTTAAGCACACAAGAAATAGTCGACCTTTCCTGGGAGGGCCTTGCTAAATTCCCACACGATAGCGAGCTTTATATCTGCCCAATGTTCTACGCAGAAACCGGCTTTATTGCACCTGACCCCGCAAGTACGCGCTTCACCCTGTCTATTTTCGATGCACCACTTCCCGAACCTACTGGTTTCAGTGCCTGTAAATCCAGTTTTCGCAGACCCGCACGCGATATGGCACCAACAGATGCTAAGGCATCGTGCCTATATCCCAATGTTGGACGTTGTGTAAACGAAGCCAACGAAAAAGGGTTCGACACAGCCGTGGTTTTAGACCCAATCGGTAACGTGGCTGAATTTGCCTATACTAATCTGTTCTATGTAAAGGATGGATGCCTATTTACCCCACAAGCAAACGGGACGTTTTTAAACGGGATCACACGCCAAAGAATTATAAAACTGGCAACAGACAATAAAATTGATGTCATTGAAAAAGCTGTTTCCTTTGATGAATTGTTTGAGGCAGACGAAATTTTCGGTACCGGCAATTATTTTAAAGTTGGTCCCCTAACTCGTCTGGAAGATCAAACATTCCCTATCGGCCCCTTGACGATGCATTTACGTGACCTCTATTTCAACTGGGCAAAAAAATAGCCGGACCCGAAGGTCCGGCAAGTCATATAACAGGGAGGTTTCACGTCTGGGAGACGTAGGACCAAAAACTTGGCCCAAACGGGGCGGGAACCCCAAAAATCCACAAATACTGCGTCGCAGCATTTTCTGTCTCTTATGTATCTTTTTTCACCTAAGCGCGCCAGTTCCTTTTCCTCAATGCAAGTATGCGTTTTCCGCATAGCCCTAATTTAAATTATTATAAGAATAGGTTTTTGCTGGAAGAATGGGGATTATGAAAAGCAAAAAAAAACCGGGTCACGAAGACCCGGCAAGTTTTAACAGGGAGGCTTCACGTCTGGGAGACGTAGGGTCGACCCGTAAAGGGGACCCTCACACTCAGGAAACCCTGAGGGGAAGAGACTTTGCTGCAACGCAACAAAGTCGATGAACCCTTTGTACCGTGTTGCAGCAATATAGACCATAGTTAAATAGGTAGACCAGCCATGCAACATCTGCATAGCCTGATCACTATTTATAATTTTACGGCTAATTTTCAACCGCTTGGTCAATATTTGTCTTAGATTGCCTGCGCCATTTTACGGACAATAAAATCACGAAACAGGGTAATTCTTTTCGAATTTCGTAATTCTTCGGGATAAACAAAGTAGGTATCAATCACAGGACCACGCAATTCAGGTAGAATCTCGACCAGATTCCCTACTTCCCGGCTCATATATTCCGGCAACGCCCCCAAGCCGATTCCACTTTGTACCGCACGATAAATTCCATAAACATTATTCACGCGCAAAGCGGCTGTTCTGCGTGTTCCGTCCGTGCGGCCTGCCGACAACAACCAATTTAAACCTTGAACCGGTTGTTTTACGTCATCGCCATAAACAATAATACGATGATTATCCAGATCTTTAGCCGTTTTTGGCATACCAAACTTCTTGAGATATTCCGGTGCGCCGTAAATATGATAAGGCATGCTCCATAAATGGCGCTGAATAAGATCCGGCTGCTTGGGTGCACTCATGCGAATCGCCACATCAGCTTCACGCATGGATAAATCCAGCTCATTGTCGGTTAAAACCACACTCACTTCAATATCAGGATATAATTCGAGAAATTCACGTAACTTAGGCGTTAGCCAAGTCGAACCGAATGCCACAGTCGTCGTGATTTTTAGTGTTCCTTGCGGCTTCTCCCGACTTTCCATCAGTTGACTTTCAACCATTGCCAACTTGGCAAAGACATCATGCGCCGTTTTATAGAGCATTTCGCCCTGTTCTGTCAGGATCAAGCCACGCGCATGCCTGTGAAAGAGGCTTACTTGCAAACTTTCTTCCAATGCACTGATTTGTCGGCTGACTGCCGATTGACTGAGATTTAAATTTTCCCCAGCGTGTGTAAAACTGCCTGCTTCTGCAACAGCATGGAACACACGTAATTTATCCCAATGCATTCAATTTTCCATTCTTTCTGCGCATAGTCGCCATGCATATATAGCATAGATAAGTAAGGCGAAAGGAAAAAACATCCTTTCGCCTCGCAAAAATTCAAATACTGGAAAAAACAGGTGAATTAGCCTTCTTGCTCACCGAGAAAGCGTTCTGCTTCCAAAGCAGCCATGCAGCCTGTTCCTGCTGCTGTTACCGCCTGCTGATACACTTTGTCCTGTACGTCGCCAGCTGCATAAACACCTGCAATGCTCGTCTGTGTGCTATCGGATTTAGTGACAATATAGTTTTCATCATCCATTTCCAATTGCCCTTGGAAAAGCGATGTATTCGGATCATGCCCAATCGCGATAAAGGTACCATGCACCGGAATAATTTTCGTTTCATCCGTCTTAACGTTCTTAACTTTAACGCCTGTTACCCCGAATGGATCCTCTTCACCGACGATTTCATCCAAAACACTATCCCAGACCATTTCGACTTTTTCATGCTTCAGCAATCGGTCTTGCAAGATCTTTTCAGCACGTAATTCGTCCCGACGGTGAATCAAATAGACCTTGGACGCAAAATTCGTCAGATATAAGGCTTCTTCCACAGCTGTATTACCGCCACCAACAACAGCGACTTCTTTTCCACGATAAAAGAAACCATCACAGGTCGCACAGGCAGAAACACCAAAACCTTGATATTTTTGTTCCGATTCTAGTCCCAGCCAACGTGCCGAAGCGCCTGTGCAAATGACCAATGAGTCCCCAGAATAAACCGTACCGGAATCTCCTGTTAATTTAAACGGACGAGACGAAAGATCCGCTTCAATGATGGTATCGTCAAACATAACTGTACCAACATTTTCAGCCTGCGTATGAAACTGGTCCATCAACCAAGGCCCCTGAACGGGGTCGGCAAACCCGGGATAGTTTTCAACATCCGTTGTAATGGTCAATTGACCACCCGGCTGCAAACCTTTAACCAGAATCGGTTTCAAGTTGGCGCGTGCTGCGTAAATGGCAGCGGTATAACCGGCAGGGCCGGAACCGAGGATCAAGACTTTTGAATGATGATGTTCGGACATGAAAATGTATCCTTGTATTAACTGTCAGCTGATTGAGGACGATAATCTATGCACCTTGCCGCAAATGCGCAAGTCGGAAGAAAAAAGGGAAGCCGGAGCCCCCCTTTCTTTCATATTTACTAAGGGATATAAGCCTTAGAGATTGTCTGCGTTATCTGCCAGATAAGCTGCAACACCATCCGGTGTCGCTGTCATGCCAGAATCGCCCTTGTTCCAGCCTGCCGGGCAAACTTCGCCATGTTCTTCGTGGAACATCAGCGCATCCAGTGTACGCAATGTCTCATCAACATTACGGCCCAATGGCAAATCGTTCACCAATTGGTGACGGACAACGCCGTTTTTATCGATAATGAATGTACCACGGAAAGCAATGCCCGGACCGGTTTTTACACCGTAAGCTGTTACGATATCCTTTGTAATATCAGCAACCATCGGGAACTGCACCTGACCCAAACCACCTTCATTTACCGGTGTATTTTTCCACGCAAGGTGTGTGAAGTGCGAATCGATAGAACAAGCAATCACTTTTGCGCCACGTTCTTCAAATGCTTTAACGCGGTGATCAAAAGCAATGATTTCAGAAGGACATACGAACGTGAAGTCCAACGGATAGAAGAACAGAACGCCATAGGAGCCGTCCAGGTAGGATTTGAGGTTAAATTCACCGTCAATGGAGTTGTCGCCCATTACGGCCGGTGCTGTAAAATCGGGGGCTTCTTGACCTACGAGAACTTGAGACATCATCTCTTCCTTTTTTAGAATGATTCAAAACAGAATATAGATTACATATCCTCAACTCAGTTTGCAAGAGCCGAGTGAAGTGCTGTAAGTATAGGTACTGTAACGTCTTTTATATTTTTCAGCTAATTAAAATATAACAGTGATGCCTTCAAAACCAATAACAAAGCGAAATGTTTTTTCTAAAGTACGTCCTAAACCGTCAAAACCGCATTCTTTTTTTTTACGTTAATAGAAAAAAAGCTCTTCCAAAAGAAATTTTATTTCCTATTTTGACGAAGCTTTGCTTGGCTTCATCGTCGGATCATTGTAATATCATTGCGTCAAACATGGTGTTTTTGGAGTAGAATTATTATGCAAAAGGTCAAACTTGACCGAATCGATAAACGTATTCTTGCAGATCTGCAAGAAGACGGTCGCATGACGAACGTTGAACTGGCTCGCCGTGCTGGCATATCGGCTCCGCCCTGCTTACGCCGTGTGCGTGCTTTGGAAGAAGCAGGTTTCGTACGGGGCTATCATGCCGACCTCGACCCTGCGGCACTGGGGTTTAATGTTACAGTCTTCGCTCATGTCGGCTTGAACAGTCAGGCTGAAGTTGACCTGAAAGCATTTGAAGACCTCGTTCAAAGATGGCCAGAGGTTCGCGAATGTCATATGTTAGCAGGTGAAACCGACTTCTTGCTGAAAATTGTTGAGAAAGACTGGGATTCGTACCAACACTTCCTGACAAAGCATCTGACTGCTGCACCAAACGTGGCCCATGTAAAATCGGCCATGACCATTCGCAGTGCAAAAAACATTCCCGGTGTTCCGATCAAGGTTGACGGACCAGAACCGGACGAAGAATAGACCAAAACAAAAAGGGCCGCCCGAAGGTGGCCCTTTCGTCTTTGGGAAAGTCTGTCGTTACTTATATTCGACTTCAATAATTTCGTATGATTTCGTACCACCCGGGGTGCGAACTTCCACACTATCGCCCAGTGATTTCCCTATCAGACCACGCGCCAGCGGCGAACTGACCGAGATTTTACCTTTCTCTAAATCAGCTTCATGCTGACCAACAATCTGATATGTGGTCTCTTCATCGGTTTCTTCATCAACAACCATCACCGTTGCGCCAAAACGCACCACATCACCTGATAGTTGGCTGGTATCAATGACTTCAGCGACGCTGATTACAGCTTCCAATTCTTTAATCCGGCCTTCGATAAAGCCCTGTTTTTCACGAGCGGCGTGATATTCGGCATTTTCCGAAAGGTCACCATGCTCGCGCGCTTCCGCAATCGCCGCAATAACAGCCGGGCGTTCAACCGATTTCAGGTTCTTCAATTCTATTTCAAGCTGAGCATATCCCTCAGCCGTCATGGGTATCCGGTCCATTGTCTTTTCCCAAAAACAAACAACAAAAATACGACACGCCCCCAGTCCACTGGAGGCGTGGCGTTAAAATCTCATCCTTCCTAAATCAGAAGGAGTTGTCAAAATACGACTGAAGCGATCTAACTTCAAGTACTTCTGCACGCAAAGCATCAATCGCTTCACTTGCCGCATAAGCACCCGCCATTGTCGTATAGTACGGAATGCCTTGCGTTAATGTCTCACGACGAATGGAATAACTGTCCTCAATCGCTTGAACCCCTTCGGTCGTATTGATGACCAATTGGATTTCATCATTCTTGATGGCATCCACACAATGGGGGCGACCTTCGATCACTTTATTGACTTGTTTTGTCGAAATCCCTTTGCTTTCCAGGAACTTAGATGTTCCCTCAGTTGCCAGAATGCTAAAGCCCATATCAACAAGTTTTTGCGCAATCGGGGCAATTTTTTCTTTGTCACGTTCTTTCACTGAAATAAAGGCACAGCCTTCTGTCGGCAAATGCGACCCGGCCCCCATTTGTGATTTCAAAAAGGCGGTCGGGAAATCTTTATCCAACCCCATGACCTCGCCTGTGGATTTCATTTCCGGGCCCAACAGGACGTCAACGCCGGGGAATCGGGCAAACGGGAAAACCGCTTCCTTCACCGCGACATGGTCCAGTTTCGGCATCTGCCCCTCTAAACCAAAGTCAGATAATTTTTCACCTGCCATGACACGCGCGCCGATTTTAGCCACCGCAACCCCTGTTGCCTTGGCCACAAACGGTACAGTCCGGGACGCGCGTGGGTTTACCTCAATGATATAGATAACATCTTCTTTCACCGCAAATTGTACGTTCATCAAACCGATGACCTTCAAGGCTTTTGCCAGCGCAACAGCCTGATCTTTCAACTCGCCGATAATCTTGTCGCTCAAAGAATAAGGCGGCAGCGAACAAGCCGAGTCACCGGAGTGAATACCCGCTTCCTCAATATGTTGCATAATCCCGGCGATATAAACGTTGCCGTCACAATCCCCGATCGCATCCACATCCACCTCGATCGCGTCTTGTAAGAAGCTGTCCAGCAAAACCGGGCTATCTCCAGAGACTTTCACCGCGTCTTTCATATAACGCTTCAGACGGTCCATAGAATGAACGATTTCCATCGCCCGACCACCCAAAACATAAGACGGACGAATAACCAACGGGAAGCCGATGCTTTCGGCAACTTTCAGGGCTTCTTCTTCAGATCGGGCCAATCCGTTTGACGGTTGTTTCAGCCCCAGCTCTGCCAATAATTGTTGGAAACGCTCACGGTCTTCTGCCAAATCAATGGCATCCACACTTGTTCCCAAAATCGGAATATCTGCCTTTTCCAGCGCATTCGCCAACTTCAAAGGCGTTTGTCCGCCATACTGAACAATAACCCCTTTAACCGTGCCATTGCCTTGTTCAACACGGATCAGTTCAATCACATCTTCTTCTGTCAGCGGTTCAAAATACAAACGATCGGATGTATCGTAATCGGTGGAAACCGTTTCCGGGTTACAGTTAACCATGATGGTCTCATAACCCGCCTCTTTCAAGGCATAGGATGCATGAACGCAGCAGTAATCAAATTCAATCCCCTGCCCGATCCGGTTTGGACCACCGCCAAGGATGACGATTTTTTCACGGTTTGATGGTTCAGATTCACATTCCGGTACACTCACCCCATCGCCTTCATAAGCCGAATACATATAAGAGGTCTTGGACGGGAATTCTGCCGCACAAGTATCAACGCGTTTATAAGTCGGGTGAATATTCAGAACATGACGGCGATAGCTCACAACTTTTATGTCACGTCCGGTCAATTCAGAAATCCGTTTGTCTGAGAAACCCATCTTTTTGTAACGCTGTAAATCATCTGCTGAACGCGGCAAACCTTTCAAGGAAAGCTCTTCTTCCGCCTTGATCAAGTCTTGGATTTGGCGCAGGAACCACGGCTCATACTTACAAGCTGCCTGAATTTCTTCCATACTCAGGCCATGACGGAAAGCTTGCGCAATCACCAGCAAACGATCAGATCGCGGTTTTTGCAAGTCGCGGATCACGGCCAGTTTACCGTCCGGCCCATCGGCCCCTTCGATTTCCACTTCGTTCAAACCGGTTAAGCCGGTTTCCATAGAGCGCAGGCCTTTTTGCAATGATTCCTGGAATGTACGACCAATTGACATGGCCTCACCGACAGATTTCATTGCTGTCGACAGGCTATCATCGGTGCCGGGGAATTTTTCAAATGTGAAACGCGGGATTTTGGTGACAACATAATCAATGCTCGGCTCAAATGAAGCTGGTGTGCAGCCTGTAATATCGTTATCCAGCTCATCCAGCGTATAGCCCACCGCCAGCTTGGCAGCGATTTTTGCAATCGGGAAACCTGTTGCTTTCGACGCCAGCGCAGACGAACGCGACACACGCGGGTTCATTTCAATAACGATCATACGACCGTCTTTCGGGTTAACGGTAAACTGAACGTTTGACCCGCCGGTATCCACACCGATTTCACGCAGAACAGCCAACGAGGCATTCCGCATAATCTGATATTCTTTATCCGTCAGCGTCATCGCCGGGGCAACTGTGATAGAATCGCCAGTATGAACACCCATCGGATCGACGTTTTCGATCGAACAGATAATGATGCAGTTGTCGTTCTTGTCACGAACTACTTCCATCTCATATTCTTTCCAGCCCAAAAGCGATTCTTCCACCAAGACTTCAGACGTCGGTGAAGCCGCCAGACCGCTGGCAACAATTTGTTCGAACTCTTCTTTATTATAGGCCACACCACCACCGGTTCCACCCAATGTGAAAGACGGTCGAATGATCACAGGCAGACCGATTTCTTTCAGGGCTTCATTGGCTTCAGCGCGTGTATGGCACACAAATGAACGGGCATTTTCCAGACCGATTTTTTCCATTGCCGTACGGAAACGTTCGCGGTTTTCCGCCTTGTCAATCGCATCTGCTGTCGCCCCGATCATCTCGATCCCAAGACGTTCTAACGTTCCGTTATCATAAAGGGCAAGGGCCGTATTCAACGCCGTTTGTCCACCCATTGTCGGCAACAAGGCATCCGGTTTTTCTTTTTCAAGGATTTTGGCAACCACATCCGGTGTAATCGGTTCAATGTAGGTTGCGTCCGCCATGCTCGGGTCGGTCATAATGGTTGCCGGGTTGGAGTTCACCAAAATCACCCGGTAGCCTTCCTCACGCAACGCTTTACAGGCTTGTGCACCTGAATAGTCAAATTCACAAGCTTGCCCGATCACAATGGGACCGGCACCAATAATCATAATCGATTTAATATCTGTACGTTTTGGCATGACTAACCTTATCGTCTTTCATGTTGAGGTTTACACCCCGGTTAATTCGTCATTTCCGCCTACACAAAAATGACGCCTATTATTAGCGGCTCAAATACCCGGCCAGATCCAACCCGTGCAAGGTTATGGAGGCCATAAACGGAGGCGTCGGAGCGACGTGGAGTTCATGATCTTCCATAATAACCGCACCGGCATCGCAGAGTTCTTCGAGCCAGTCGGCAAGCTCGCTCACATCGGAAAAGCTTACCAGAAATTCATCACAAATTTCTTCCACATTTCGAAACACCCCACCCGGCAACTGGTCATCCTGTGCCAGTGCGTCAAGCAGTTTGGTTGCGAAAGGAGAAAGAGACATGGAATTATTTCGCCTTACCCATCATTTCGACAAAACGGTCGAATAAATAGTGACTATCCTGCGGTCCCGGCGAAGCTTCCGGGTGATGCTGCACGGAAAAGACCGGCTTATCATCCAGCGCAATCCCTTCAATTGTTTTATCAAATAGGGAACGATGGGTAACACGCACGTTTTTCGGTAACGTTTCTTCATCCACCACAAAACCGTGGTTCTGTGAGGTAATTTCCACTTTGCCCGTTTCCAGATCTTTGACAGGATGATTCCCACCACGATGACCCAAATGCATTTTATACGTCTTCGCACCAAGGGCAAGACAAGTCATCTGGTGCCCCAGACAAATGCCAAACAACGGCTTGCCACTGTCCATCACCTTTCGGATCATCGGAACAGCATATTCACCTGTCGCCGCCGGATCACCCGGACCATTTGACAGGAACACCCCATCCGGGTTGTATGCAAGAATTTCATCGCCGGACGTATTGCCGGGAACCACAGTCACACGACAGCCCGCCGCTGCCAGACAGCGCAGAATGTTACGTTTTGCACCGAAATCCACTGCAACAACATGGAACTTCGGGTCGGCTTGCTTGCCATATCCCTCGCCCAGTTTCCAAACGCTTTCATCCCATTCATAAGGCGCAGCACACATAACATCTTTCGCCAGATCCATCCCTTCCAGACCGGGGAAAGAGTTGGACATGGTGTTCAATGCGTCCAGATCAATGTCCTGTCCAACAGGCAAGTGAATAATCGTTCCACCCGGTGCACCGTTGTCGCGGATATGACGTGTCAAACGACGGGTGTCCACCCCACTGATCCCAACCAGGTTAGAGGCTTTCATCCAAGCATCAAAATGTTCGGCTGCACGGAAGTTTGCCGGCTCCGTAATATCGGCCCGCAGGATACAACCGCGTGCCGCCGGTTTGGCGGTTTCAATATCTTCGGCATTCGTCCCCACATTCCCAATATGCGGGAAGGTGAACGTAATGATTTGCCCGGCATAAGACGGGTCCGTCATAATTTCCTGATAGCCGGTGATGGAGGTGTTAAAGCAAACTTCGCCGATGGCAACACCTTCCACACCAACACCTTTCCCCCAGAAAACGGTTCCATCCGTCAACACCAATGCAGCATTGGCATCTTGGGGACGGGCTTTAGGTGGCATAGGCGCAACGGGCGCTTGTGTCTGCGACATATCGACGTGTCCTTATCTACAAAGAGCTATTTAAATCAAGCTTGCCTAAATGGCTGTCTATCAGCGCATAGGCAAATTGGCGCGTTGATAAAGAAATCTTACACTGGCGTCAAGGGGAAGTCTAAAATAAAATTTATTGTTATTTTTCAATGGGTTACAAAAAAGTAATTTATTGCTTTTTCCAACGAATTGCGATAAGTTTCTTGCTTTCCTGAAAACAACAGATGTCAAGGTCATGCTTCGCGAGCAGATTAAATCCGCCTTAAAAGAGGCGATGGTAGCTAAAAACACGCATAAAGTTTCCACCCTGCGCCTCATTATGGCCGCCCTGAAGGATCGCGATATTGCGGCCCGGACTCAGGATAAACCAAACGGGATCAGTGAGGACGAAATCCTTGCCATGTTGCAATCCATGATTAAGCAACGTCGTGACAGCATCACCATGTATGAAAACGGTGGTCGTCTTGAACTGGCTGAACAAGAGGCGGCAGAAATCACCATTATCGAAGGTTTCCTCCCCAAGCAATTAAACGAGGAAGAAATCGGCAAAGTGGTTGACGAGATCATTACCGAATTGGGGGCCACTAACTTAAAAGACATGGGGGCCACCATGAAAGCCTTGCGTGATCGCTATGCTGGGCAAATGGACTTTGGTAAAGCCAGCGCAATTATTAAAGAACGCCTCGCCTAAAAACGTGCTTTTGATAACGGCCCCTGAACATAAATCAAAGGGGTCGTTTTATGTGAAAAGCAAACGGCCCTTCGCATAATTAAAAAGGACGGACAATAGAATAAGATGGCCATCCCCCCCGGATTTATTGACGAACTAAGGAACCGCATCTCCGTTTCCGAGATTGTCGGCAAACGGGTTAAGCTTATCAAAAAAGGGCGGGAACATTCCGGCCTCTGTCCGTTCCACAACGAAAAATCACCTTCCTTTACCGTCAATGATGACAAGGGATTTTACCACTGCTTTGGTTGCGGTGCCCACGGAAGTGCGCTTGATTTCCTGATGAACACCGAAGGGCTAAATTTCCCTGAGGCCGTTGAACGACTGGCGGTTCAAGCCGGTATGGAAGTCCCACAAGACACCCCCGAACAGCGCGAACGGGTAGAGCGGCGCAATACTCTTTACGACGTGATGGAAGCCGCCTGTGCCTATTATGAAAAAATGCTCCGCATGCCGGAAGGCCGTATCGGCCTTTCCTATTTTCGTGAACGCGGCCTTAGCGAAGAAACCATCAAACATTTTCGACTCGGCTATTCACCGAACGTGCCTGGTGGATTAAAGGCAGCCTTGACACGTCAAGGCATCGAAGAAAGCCTGATGATTGAAGCCGGATTGCTCATTCAGCCTGATGATCCAAATCGAAAACCCTACGAACGTTTTCGCGAACGTGTCATGTTCCCCATTACAGATCGACGCGGTAAGGTCATTGCCTTTGGTGGGCGTATTCTGGGGGACGGTAAACCAAAATATTTAAACTCCCCCGATACCCCGCTATTTCACAAAGGGACTATTCTTTACGGCCTCGCCCAAGCACGCGAAGAAGCCTACAAAAAAAACAAAATCATTGTGACCGAAGGCTATATGGATGTCATCGCATTGGCCCAAGGCGGTTTTCCCAATGCAGTTGCCCCCTTGGGCACAGCCTTAACCGAAGAACAAATTCAGCTTTTGTGGAAGATGAGCAAAACACCCTTGCTGTGCTTTGATGGCGATGCAGCAGGGCAACGGGCCGCCTTACGAGGGGCTGAACGCGCCCTACCCCATTTAAAAGCCGGATATTCCTTACATTTCGTCCACCTTCCGACAGGCGAGGACCCCGATAGCCTAATCCAGAACGAAGGCCGCGCCGCCATGCAAACGGTACTGGACAGCGCCATCCCTTTATCCGAACTTTTATGGCGAACCAGCGTAGAAGGCATAAATTTAGAAACAGCGGAAGATCGTGCTGTTTTAGATGACAATTTAAAAAAATATGCCTTCCAAATTCAGGACGAATCGGTACGGAACCATTTTATTTCGGCTCTAAAAGACCGGATGTGGAAAGAAATTCGCGCTAAAAAAGACACAAACTCTTTCCAAAAACGCCGTGACTGGAAAAATGTTGAAAAAAATCATCACACGCATTTGGAAGCAAAAAGCAGCTTAAACACAAAGATAGATGCACAAAAATGGCGGGAGTCCTTACTTATTGCCGGCGTTATCCTTCGCCCGCAAGTCATGGACGAGGTTGGAGAGCGTTTAGGGCTATTGATTTTCCAAAGCGATTCGCTTGACAAACTTCGTCAGGAAGTTTTAAAGACCGTCGATGGGGATTTAGGCCTTGATTCGCGTACGCTTCAAAGTCTCCTCAGAAAAAATGGGTTTTCGGAACCACTGGACGATCTGCTTGGTAAATTTCACGCCCCCAATGGTGGGAGATTTATTGGGCACGAAACTTTTTTGCACCCCGATCGCCCCATTGAAGATGTCCTTCGCGGATGGGAAGACGCCTACCGGCTATATATGCAGGAACGCGACCTGGCTGCGGAGTTCAAAGAACTAAAACGTCGCCTAAAGGAAGAAATGAGCCCACAGGTTCTAAGTCAATTTCAGGCTTTGCAAAAACTGATGGGTAAGGTTGATACCGACGAAACCGAGGCACAAAACGGTTCTTATAAGCTAAATGAAGAAGATTTGTTTGATTAACGCTCTTTACATATTTGTCGCGCATCTTACTTAAGGAGTCTCCACTTCTTACTTATTTATAAGAGAGCGTTGGATTTTAAAATTTATTGAGTTTCACGGGGAATCGCATGTCTGCGAAAGCTGCAAATACTACCGAAGCAAAAACCAAACAAGAAGAAGGCGGTGACGGCCCACTTCTTGATTCCCTCGGCGCCGCCGTTAAAAAAATGCTCGCCAAAGGCAAAGAGCGCGGCTTCATCACTTATGATGAATTGAATACCGCCCTGCCACCGGACAAGATGTCCTCTGAGCAAATTGAAGATACCATGTCGGCTTTATCCGAAATGGGGATCAATGTCGTCGACAACGAAGAAGTTGATGAAGATACCCCGGCGGAAGAAGAAGACGAAAAATCAGGAAACATCGACGAAAACGATACCGGACGGACAGATGATCCTGTTCGTATGTATCTGCGCGAAATGGGCAGCGTCGAACTTTTGTCACGCGAAGGCGAAATTTCTATCGCCAAACGGATCGAAGCTGGTCGTGAAATGATGATCGGTGGCATTTGTGAAAGCCCGATTACCATCCGTTCCATCATCGAATGGCACGATGCGCTGATTAATGGTGACATTCTGCTGCGTGATATTATTGATCTGGAAACCACTTACGGCGGCGGCCCGAACACGGAAGATGTCGCCGCAGCCGAAGATGTGGATGCAGAAGTTGCCGACACAGATAGCCTGACGGCAGATATCGACAATAATGACGATACGGACGACGACGACGAACCTGAAATCGAAGCCCCCGAAGGCGTCGATGCCGGCCCAGATGACGACGATCTTTCAGACGAAGAAGACGACGAAAACACCGAAGAAGGTGAAGGCGATGACGACGAGTCCAATAGCGACGAAAATGGAGATGAAAACAATGTCTCTCTCGCCGCTATGGAAGAGCAAATTCTGCCACAAGTCGTCGAGACTTTCGAAAAAATCGCCAAGACCTATGACAAAATGCATAAGGCTCAGGAGCAACGTCTCAACACTTTGGGAAAAGGTGAAAAAGTTTCTTCCACAATCGAGCGCCGCATTGAAAAACTGCGTCATGAACTCGTCGAATTAATGGAAGGTGTTCACCTGAACAACAGCCGTATCGAAGAATTGATGGATCACCTTTACGGTCTCAACAAAGCATTAATGAATTGCGAAGGCCGTCTCTTACGCTTGGCGACAGGATGTCGTGTTTCACGTGCCGATTTCCTCAAGCAACACTATGGCCATGAGCTTGACCCTAACTGGCTGGAACGCGTTTCTGAACTGCCCGCAAAAGGTTGGCAACGTTTCGCAGAACGTCATGAAGAAGAAATCGTACAACTGCGTGATCGCATCACGGAAGTTGCCGGCGAAGTCGGCCTGCCGATTCAAGAATACCGCCGTATTGTCTCGACCGTTCAAAAAGGCGAACGTGAAGCCAATCGTGCTAAAAAGGAAATGATCGAAGCCAACTTGCGACTGGTTATTTCCATTGCTAAAAAATACACCAACCGTGGCCTGCAATTCCTTGACCTGATTCAGGAAGGCAACATTGGTCTAATGAAAGCCGTTGATAAATTTGAATACCGTCGCGGTTATAAATTCTCGACCTATGCCACATGGTGGATCCGTCAGGCGATTACCCGTTCTATCGCCGATCAGGCCCGCACGATCCGTATTCCGGTTCATATGATTGAAACCATCAACAAACTTGTGCGCACTTCCCGCCAAATGTTGCATGAAATCGGTCGTGAACCCACACCGGAAGAGCTGGCTGAAAAACTGTCCATGCCACAGGAAAAAGTCCGCAAGGTCCTGAAAATTGCCAAAGAGCCGATCTCTCTTGAAACCCCCATCGGGGACGAGGAAGACAGTCATCTGGGCGATTTCATCGAAGATAAAAATGCGGTGCAGCCATTGGATGCCGCAATTCAATCCAACCTGCGTAACACAACAACACGCGTTTTATCCTCGTTAACACCGCGTGAAGAACGTGTTCTGCGTATGCGCTTCGGTATCGGGATGAACACGGATCATACATTAGAAGAAGTCGGCCAACAGTTCTCCGTTACACGTGAACGTATCCGACAAATCGAAGCAAAAGCCCTGCGTAAGCTCAAGCACCCAAGCCGCTCACGCAAACTGCGCAGCTTCCTTGATTATTAAACATAGAAAATCATCTTTCTAAGACTTGACGTGGCGTGAGTTTCCTATAAATTCACGCCACTTGTCTTTTGGTATGGGGCAGTAGCTCAGTTGGTTAGAGCCGACCGCTCATAACGGTCTGGTCGGGGGTTCAAGTCCCTCCTGCCCTACCACACATCTCATTTTCCTTTGTGGAATATTATTATTAAACCATTGATTTTAAATGGTTTTTTAACAATGGGATGTGGATGGTATAAGCCATTGTTAAACAAGCGTTTTTCAAGTTGGCACACATATATGGACCACATAACTGGACCACAAGTGTCACTAATACCAGACTTCAAATCACTGGAGTCGGAGGTGGTCGTTCCCCATGCGAATCAAAATATGGACCTTAAATCTGTTGCTAAAGTCGTAGCCGATGAAGTTTTAGCTTCGCTTAATGAAGATAAGCCAGTTAAGAAGATATGGGGATTGGTGAGATCATTCTTGTATATTCATTAATCATTTAAAGTCGAGGGCGTGGCTATAACCGTCATCACCGTCAATTTTTTCTTCGACTAAAACGCCTTCTACGT
Source organism: Terasakiella sp. 4MB5A (assembly GCF_050058155.1). Classification (GTDB taxonomy): domain Bacteria; phylum Pseudomonadota; class Alphaproteobacteria; order Rhodospirillales; family Terasakiellaceae; genus Terasakiella; species Terasakiella halodenitrificans. Next base: position 3,234,333 of record NZ_CP188815.1, read on the forward strand.
GAGGGTCAAGTTTAAGAATTTCAGCCACAGTTTCTTTGATTTTTTTATGAAGTGGGCTTTCTTGCTTTCCTTGAAATTGTTGGGCCGAGACTTCATTGACTGTCTTGTTTTTATTAGAAGACCAAGGGCAATCGGTGGGGGCATTTTTGAAATGTTGCCAAAGTGGTTTTCTCTTTTGATCTAAAGGGGCATAGACACCGTGACCACATTTTTCACAAGTGTATCTCGGTTGCCCTTCTTTTTTTGATTTAGTTGCTCTTCGTCGGACAGCTTGATAATCGTCACGGCTATATGCCAGCAATTGATCTGAAGTAATTGTTTCCAAACTATCAAGGTCAATAGCTCTTTCAATAGTGCGCTTAGGTCCTGTTGACAAAGTGGGTTCACAAATTGCTTAGAATGTGATTCAAGACTTCTTTTTATGAGGAGAAGTCTATGCGGAATTTGATGAGCGACGATGAATGGTTATTCTTCGAGCCATTCCTTCATGCCCAAGGGCCAAAATCTGGCCGTCCTCCCTCAAATCACCGCCTCACTCTTGATGGTATTTTTTGGATTGCCCGGACAGGAGCACCTTGGCGTGACCTCCCCAATTACTTCGGTAAATGGTCCTCTGTTTATCGTCAATTCCGCCGCTGGACATTGCTCGGCGTTTGGGATGTTCTACTGGATGCCTTGAACGATGCCAAAGCCGTTCCAGATACAGTGCAAATGATAGATAGCACAATCATCAGAGCCCATCATCAGGCTGCTGGGGCAAAAGGGGGACTCAAAAAGAGGGTCTCGGCCGTTCAAAAGGTGGCTTTACGTCCAAAATACACCTTCGAACAAATGCCGAAGGCTTGCCAATAGCTCTGGAAATCAGCGAAGGCCAAACATCAGATTACAAAGGGTATGCTCCATTGATGGAATGGGGTGGTCCAGATGCCAAGGTTCTATTGGCAGACAAAGGCTACGATGCAAACTCCATTCGGGACGATATGGAGAAACGCGGTGGATACGCCATGATCCCAATGCGGAAAAACCGAAAGGAAATCACTCCCGTTGATGATTTCGTATATGGCTTGAGAAATCAGGTTGAACGCTGCTTCAACAAACTCAAAAATGCTCGCCGGGTTGCAACTCGGTATGACAAGACGATGCTCAGTTTCCTTGGCTTCGTGCAGGTCACATCAATTCGGGTATGGGTAAAATACTTTGTCAACAGGACCTAGGCGAGAATAAAATAACCTGAATAGTCGGCGTTCTAAATCCTTCAAGTTTCTCTTTGTGGTGAGAAAAGTTGTTCCAACGCTTCTGCCTTCCATTGGAACAGCGTTGGAAAATCCATTGGAAATATTTTGCGCCATAATGAACATGCTATGTTGATCTCAACCTAATCGCATTTCATGAAATCATTTGCTCATACGCTCTACTGGTTCGTCCTTCTCCCGTTGCGTTTAATCATTTTAGCATTTTCCATCTTGGGGCTGACAGCACTGTACATCGTTGGCTTGGGGCGTACTTATCTCTCAACGATCATTCGCAATATCATCTCAGACTGCCTCAGTCTATCAATGTTTAATTTGGATGAAGAACGTAAAAAACACATGCACCTGTTGGGGGCAACGGGGTCTGGAAAGTCTAGTGCCATAGAATTCTTCATTAATGAGAATATCCGCAAAGGGCAAGGCTTTCTGCTGATTGAGCCGCATGGGGAGTTGGTGGGTCGGGTGATCGCGAACAAGCAACTTCTCAAAGTTTTTCCAAAGCTTGTTTTCTTAAACTTTGATCAACATCCACCAGCCTTCAATCTTTTCGCCCTACCCTTGCCTGACAAAAATCAACAACAGTTCATCAATGGGCTTGCAAGCGATATTACCAGTGCTTTTGCAACTAACATGCAGCCAAGTATGACCGAGGCGCAGTTCATCATGTTGCGCAACTTGTTCATTGCGGGATTCTACATAAAGAAGGCAAACTTTTTAGATATTCTGGATTTACTTTCGGACAATCCTGTTGAGAAACTCAAAACCCTTCTGCCCAACCTTCCAACACCACCTTTACAAAATTATTTTCAACAAGATTTTCTTGCTGGAGATGCCAGTAAAACCCGAAAAACGTTGCGCGGACGTTTAAACAGCTTTGTCATTCCAAAACAGATGTATGAAAGCCTCCGCGCGAAGGCATGCGACATAGATTTCCATTCTATTTTAGCTGAAGGCAAATATGTGGTCGTCAAGGCGACAACAACCACATTAGGGACGTTTGAGGCAGTCACGATTGGCAATCTCATTCACAGCATTTTTGCTAAGTACGCATTCGAACGATTGAAGCAACCTGAACAGCCCAAGCCCTTCTTCGTCTATTTTGATGAAGCGCAATATTACATGAATGAAACCGTGGAACGCTGCCTGACAGGGGCTCGAAAAACTCAAGTGAATTATACACTGGCACACCATGAGTTTGGACAAACAGGCATGTCACCCGCCGCCCAACGCACCATCGTCAACAATACCAATGTAAAAATATACGGATCACTCAAATGGAAAGACATGAAGGAAGGGGCTGATATCTTGGGGCTTGAAGATCGCAACCGGCTTTCAAAACTTAAAGCGGGGCATTTCTATATCAAGGCGGGGCGAAACGATGTTTTCGGCAAACATTTCCCCGCCCGTTTCTCCATCAAGAAAGCGGGATTTGGACGCGGTTGGTTTATCAATGCCTATGCCAAGCCCCATGAAACCAAAGCCATGTTGAAACGCATTATAAAGAAACAGCCTCCACCCATGTACGAGAAAGCCACAGACCTACCCATCCCAGCGAAACAAAAACCCTCTAACTTCAACCCACATGGCGACATGCCTTTCTCATCGTGATCTGGCGATATTGTTTCAGCTTCAAGAAAAAGTCAGCCTGACCGTTTCACAAATTCATCGGTTGTGCTTTCAAGGGTTAAGTCGAGATAGTGCCTATAAGGGCATTTTGAAACTGAAACGCCGAGGCTTTGTCAAAAGCTACGCTTACGATTTTGGGCGCTTTGGAAAATTAGAAGACATGATCTTCCTGACCAAATCCGGCTTTGGGCGTTTAGAAAGTTCCGGATTGATTGATAGCGAGTACAAATACAAATCTCCCCCCAGCCTGATTGTTGATTACGCGCATAGAGTTGGGATCATCGATTATTGGATTTCCCTTGAACAAGACGCATCCAGCAATCCCAATTTTGAACTGGCTTATTTTTATCCTGAGTTCAAAAAACTGCCGAATGGCAAGGGTATTACATTAAAAGCAGAATTACCGAACGAAGAAATTCTGCAAGTCAGAAACGATACCCTGTTTATCTTACGCAACAGAAACACTGGACGCGAACATCTATTCCTCTTGGAGATCGATAGAGGCACCATGCCGATTGTTACGGGATCAAAGATCAAGGTTGCCAATTCCCAGAACCTGAAAATCCGCAGCAACCTAACAACCAAGATCGAGAAGATTCAAAATGTCTTCGATCATTGGCAACTGGCGATCCAAAGCCTTGGATTGAGATTTCACCACTTCAAAGGGGCTAAAGTCGTGGTGATCACCGATACAGCAAAACGCACCCTTAACATGCTTCAGAAACTCAGCATCCGGGCATGTTACAAATCACAGGGCGTTTTTCTGTTCAGCCACATTGAGGAAGCAAACCAAAGAGCTTTGACGTGCCGATATGCCGTGCCTCATAGCACAGGCGCATATCAAACACAGAAGCTAATTGCGGCTTCCTAATTTTTCTTGTGCCAACTGACAAAGCTGTTTTGCATTCTTTTCTGTTTTATTGACCTGACTTTTAAAAAGACAAACCTCGTCAGGTTCAAAACTGTTTTCAACTGTCCCGGCAAGAAAACGAATGATGCTGAGAGATGCATTAATTTCTTCCAATAAATTTTCCGGCTGTTTCATGCACGACAAATTAAGGGATACTTCATTGAGAACGCTACATTCATCAATTTCCAAAAATGGACGAAGTATCCCTTAGGATACCGTTTGAAAATTGATATTGAATGTAGCATCAACAATTTTAGCAAACGCCTAATTCATCAAGCAAGGCAATCACCAAAAATTGCAAATCGAATATTCCCTCTGATCTGTTCATATGCCAGTATAGAATGGATTTTCTTATTGGGTTTAGATTATGTATAGAGTGATTATTGCAATTCTTGTTGTTGGACTATCCACAACTGCACTTGCAGATAAAGAGACGGATAAGCTATGGAGTAGCTTCAATAAAACAATCATGAACGATGATTGTAAATTGGCACTTGTCAAACTCGAACATCTCCTCAAAATTGACCCTAATTTAGCCTACCCACAGAAAGCATCCCTATATGAAAAGGGACGCTGCCTCCCCCGAGACATTGATAAGGCAATCCAACACTATCAGATGGTGTCACAGGAAAAACTTGATGGCATGTTTGCTCTCAATTTGTCTCACTTGCTGTTTCTGAAAGCTCAATCAAGTCAGCAAAAACAACAGGCATTGTCTGGTATTCGTGGCATCCTTCTCAAAGAAATCCCCACCGTAGAAACAAGTGCCGAGCTAAAAGAATACTTAAAAGTTTTGTATCCAAATTCTCCCGATTTTCTAAGCGCTCTTGAAGGTGAGTTTGCATTTATAAAATCACTGGAAGAAAATGTTGAACTAAAACTAAACGAAATTCAAAAATTTATAGCCGATGACAGACTACACACTTTGTCAGAGTTTTGGCTCATTCGATTGAGAAACGAAGGCAATATTCAGGCTTATTTTTTATCTGCAATATTATTCGAAGGCGATTTAGACAAGCGGAAACGGTTTTTAATCTTCGCGGCAAAAGGCAAACATCCCGAAGCACAAGCATCTTTAGCTAAAATGTATGAGACAGAGAATACCCGAGCCTCCAAAATGTTTGCCTATTATTGGAATTTGAAAGCAAAACAGAATGGCTTGGATGTTGACATGCATTTGGCTCGGTTGAGTCAATCCATGAGCAAAAGCGATATTTCTGCAATGGAGGATGAAGCTTCAAAAGAAACTCCATCCCTGCCTTTTTAAACCTAGCATCCAAGCTTTTTTCTCTCTTGATACAAGTCTGCTAGACGCTTTTTATACTTCTCAAAATCACGCTCATGAGGGGCCAAGTTGCTGTCGTAGTTTTTCAATCTATATCGGATTTCTCCATATTTAGTGTAAGCTTGCTTCACTTTATTGATACCAAGAGTGTTTGCGCCTGCCGACACCAAAGCTTTCAGGATCGTTTTCCAAGCACCTGTTAAAACGTCTGTGGCTAGAGACACTCCGAGTTCTGCAACAGCCAGATGAAAATCACCTTCAGCCCTTCCTAAAGCTTTTTCATCACGTTTGCGATCCGTCTTGATCAGACGTATTTGGCGCTCGGCACCATCTCGACCACTTCGAGCTGCTTCCATCATAGAAGCATTTTTCGAACAAGGTGTTACTTCCCCATCTAGTGGTCCTTTCTTTTTTTCTTCGACTTGATCACCTTGACCTTTTTCAGATTGTTCGTCAGCATTTTTGCCCCGTTGAACATTTTCTGCTGAGTGTGCTTTGATCCGCTCAGAGAATTGTGGCTCAGAATTCGTTCCCACCTGCGCTTCATTTCCGCCCACGTCCATCTCCAACTGTGCAAAAACCTGTCTCACATTTTCAGGCAATCGAGAGACGACTTCTTGATGGAAACCCTCTACGCGCTCTCCTTTTCGACCACTGAGTTGCTGCATAAAATTGGCGTATTCATGAACTGCTTTCTCATCGCCATTTTTTAGGCTGTCTGCATATAAGGCAGGTAAAGAACCGTTCTTGGAATATTGCAACAAACCATCCATTGTGCGGGTATTGGCAGAATGTGCCTCATCCTTCACAGGTTTAATTTTTATGGATTGGAACCACGGGTTAGCTTTCGGTTTCTGTTGTTGTGCTACCTGTTCCCACATGTTTGCGGTTGGCTTCTTCAGCTTTGGCATTTTAACTTCCGGCAAGCCTGTCAACGGGCCAATTTTAGGCACTTTCGGTTTGGGTTTCGCAGCCTCCAATAAGTCAGTGTTGGAGACGCCCTGATTTGCCATTGTCTCACCGAGTTTGGATTCTGTAGGGCCTCCCGGTTTCATGACACCATCGACTTTCAGGCCGTTCTTTTGCTGAAACTTCTTCAAACCATCAATCATCCCCATATCGGGAATATCGGTAATGCCAAAATCAGGAACTTTATAATCACCTGTTTGCGCCAACGCTGATTTGGTTTTCAAAATATCATCGGGCTGTGTGTTGGATGATTGGCTGATCGTATTTCCAACCGAGAAGAAGTTTTTCCATTGATCAAACATTCCCATGTTCAATCTCCTTATTTCATAGAGGTAAAACGAAAAAAGCCGCCTCCGAGTAATCGGAAGCGGCTTGCTCAAAAGAAAAAAGGAGAAGAGACCGTTCGGTCGCACTTCTCCTGTTGACTTCGTTCTATATGGCATATGGGGACGGCCCAGTCAAGAACATAATAAGAACATTCGTTTCGCCATGCTGTTTCTGAATTTGCCAAATAAACGAACTTACGGAAGCAAACAACGCCAAACCTGCCCTCAGCACTCAAAAGGACAAGAATTTGCCTCTGCGAGTTCCTTCTTGCCTTTTTCGCTCTGTCTGAGGGCTTTGGGGCGGTGTTCTTATTCCTTAATCCGTTTTCATTATGGCAACTGCAACAGAACAATCCCGGCTTATCACTGTTCTTGATGACATTATTCAGAACGATCCTCATTCGATGAAAGCTCATATCGCGCAAATCATCATGGATCACGACGAACCTGAAACTTACCTGTCCGATATTCTCAACTATGGTTGTATTTCTGGCTGTGTATCTGAGTTGGTTTACTATTCAGACACTCATGCCTTCTACGATCAATACTATTATGAGATCGAAGAATTACGTCAGTCTTTCGAAGAAGAAACTGGCTGTGCCATTGAGGTTCAATACGACCTAAAAAACTTTTTTGCTTGGTTTGCTTTTGAGCACACAGCATATCAAATCGCCAATGAAGCAGAGCTGGATTTTTAATCCGCTCTGCTTAAAACATAGCCAACGCCTGCCTCGCTTTTGATCCAATCCTTATGCGAGGTTGGAAGGCGTTTTCGCAGTTCAAAGATACGCCCTTTGAAATCCCGGTTTTTCAGGCTTGTGTCATGGTCGCCCCAAATTTCCCGTTGGATACGATTATAGGGAATGATGCTTTCGGGATTTTGCATGAAAAGAAGGAGCAACCGCCTCAACGCCTTGGTGAGGGGAATAGTTTTGCCGTCGATCTTGAACAGGCTTTTCTCAAGATCATAGCTCATGTCGTGATATTTAAGGCAGGGTTTCTTTGTCCTCCCCGCCTTGATGAAGTTCCACCAGTGAACGACCTTGAGGCGGATTTCTTTTCTGACAAACGGTTTGCGGATGAAGTCGTTTGCGCCGGCTGCATAGAGCTGCTCCAGAATTTCATCTCGGATGAAGCCGCTGATAACAACGATCAAACTTTCCTTATTGGTTTGACGGATGTGTTTGCACAGTTCCAGCCCATTGCGTGAGCCATCCAAATTTATATCAAGCAGGAACACATCAAAGTGCTTCCTGTTCATTTGTGCGTTCGCCGCCTCAAAATTATGGGCGATCTGCACCTCTGTGATCAGACCAACGCCATCAAAACATTGGGCAATAGCTTGGGCAACCGAAGGTCGGTCTTCAACAATCAGGATATTCATGGGAAGGAAATTAGGGGATATTTCCAACCTTATGCCAACCCCATTAAGTCCTGATTAAATCCAGTGACTTTTACCACCAAATTCCAACCGTCCTGCCCATACACTCAGGGCAAATATTCATTAACGCACTTGCCATGCCCAAACTTTCCTTTCATCGCCAACCGATCACACTGGATGAATCCGTGATGTTCGGCTACCTCGTCCATAAATATGCAGAAGCCGCCAAGGCGCAGAAGCTTCACACCGACGGGTCTTTCTACCTCAGCCTTGCTGAACGCTTTCATCACGCGCCCCTTGACCTCGATCTGCAAGACCTCGCCATAGTAGGCTTGCAGAAACGCGGCTACATCAAAATCAAACACAAAAAGGCTTCACGAAAGCGATATTACAAGCTCTTCGTCGATAAGCTCCTGCGTGATGTGAACTTTCAGTAATCATGCATCACTTTCCATCCCTTAACTTTTCTTTTTATGGAAACTCCAAACAAAATTGCCCAACTAAATGACCTTCTCAGAAAAGAAGGCATCGGTGGTCGGGTGATGATCACCCAAGGCATTCAAGCTCTGTCAAATGACACCCGAAAAAACATCTTCAAGGCCATTCGAGAATTCGATGATTTCAATGAAGATAATGATCCTTATGGTGAAAGAGATTTCGCTGCCCTCACCGTTGATAGGGAGAGGATCAATTTCAAATTCGATTATTACGATAAATCCATGCAATACGCCTCAGAAGACCCAACCGACCCAACGATAACGGAACGGGTTATGACGGTGCTGTTAGCTTCGGAATATTAAGCTCCACCCTATGCTTGATAAGCTTTTTCATCGGCAATCACTGGAAGACCTGTTCAATGACTATATTGAGCAGGTCAAAATCGAACGTGGTCTGTCACCAAAGACCATTCAGAGCTACCGTGAAACCCTTCACCTATTCAGATTATTCATCAATACTGATCACATGAGCTTGAGATATTGGACGCCCGATTATCTACGCCCTTTCTTTCATTATGGGCGCAATGATCGTGGCTGGGCAATTCGTACCTATCATATTCACCATAATAACCTGAAGAAGTTTGGCGATTGGCTGGCTTTAACAAAACACACCCGACACAATCCCCTGATCGCTATTCAAAAGCCTAAACTCGCCATGGTGAAGAAAAAAGGACTGAACGTCGAAGAGGTTCACAAGCTGCTCTATGTCGCTCTGCTCAAATCCTCAGCCCTTCCTTTTCTGCGCATCCGCAATCACGCCCTCATCAGCTTGGCCTTACAAACGGGTTTACGTATGAGTGAGATCATCAATCTGAAAATCAATGATCTCCATTTTCAGGATCGTCACCTTCATGTGCGTGGCGGTAAAGGCAACAGGGATCGTTTTGTCAGCATCTCCGAAGACCTTCAAGCGACCTTGGAAATTTACCTGAAGGAACATGAAAAGTTCTATCGCATGAAAACCCTGATCCTGTTCCCTTCCAAATCGGGCAGACTATTTGCCGCACGGGAATTTCGCAGATTGACGGAACGGCTGGGAAAACTCGCCAATGTAGTCTTTTCGTCTCACGACCTCAGACGCACCTATGCCAGCACCCTTTCCAAGAAAGGCGTATCAGCCTTTATTATTCAAGAACAACTCGGTCACAGCGACATTCGCATCACCATGCGCTATGTTAGCCATGAGCAGAAAGACAAAGATCATATTCTTCAGAACATCCACCTCTACAGTTAGGCGGATGTTTTGAGATCGCCTTGATTTTCAAAAATATTCCTGTAGCGTATGTGTGACACATGAGGTCATTCAAAAAAACGAAGGCACTGTCAATTCAGATTAGATAAACGCCTTCCTGAAGCCAAAAACGCCGTTTTTATCGCGCAAAATTTAATGTCATCATAGTTTGCACGCAGGAGGTCGGCGGTTCAACTCCGCCATGCTCCACCAGATAAAGAAAAACCCAAGTTTTTGACTTCAAGAGTGACCCACTGTCTCCGACAGGTGGTCACTTTTTGATTTCTAATCATTTTCAATTATGTCGATCTACGCTCAATTGACACTGACAGAACTGCACGAAAGATTTTGTGCCGAAGCTGAAAATATTCGTCGTTTAAAGCCCAAAACAATCAAATGGTATCGGGAAGGCTTTCAGAGCCTGTTGCGCTTCAAAATCTATCAACACGCCCGACAACTGAATGAATTGGAACTCTCGGATTTCATGTTCTGGGGGATGAAAGAACAGGCTTGGAAAGAACGAACCTTGATGGCCTATTACAATTCGCTTAACTCGTTCTTTAACTGGTGCGCGAGAAAACAGGCTCTTGAGGTAAATCCGCTGAAAGATATTCCCCGTCCCAAACTGCCACAGCAACTGCCTAAAGCGCTCTCTCAAGCAGATGCGGTTCGTCTGTTTGAATGTGTGCAGATCATGCCAATCCCCAAAGAATATAAGCCACCTATCTTTCATAAACGCCGTAACATAGCGATCTTTGCCATGTTTCTATTTACGGGTATCAGGCGGCAGGAATTGATTGATCTAAAATTTACCGACATCAATCTTGAGGAAGAAACCGTTTCTGTTCGAGATGGGAAAGGCGGTAAAGATCGGATTATCCCAATGTCACCAGAACTGAAACTACATCTTCAAAAATACATTGAGGAGCGAGAAAAACTTGAGATTACGGCTTCACCGTTTTTTATACCAAACCAATATCAGTGACAGTACATTAAAACGACTTTTCAAGCGTGTTATTGAACTCTCAGGCATTCAGTTTTCCGCCCACAAGCTACGCCATACCTTCGCAACGCTTATGGTTCGGGCTAAATGTGATGTGCTGGCTTTATCCAAAATGATGGGGCATTCCAGCATTAAAACGACAATGATTTACATGAGCGCCAGTGATGATCATTTGAGGGAACAGATTAATAACCATCCATTGAATTTTTTGTAACTCGATTTAGGACAATGATGCATGATCATTATCATTTTCTCAAAAATTGCCAAACACCAAATACCTCTCTATAATAAAGTCATTCTTAACAAGGTAGAAGCTATGGCACATACTGTTCACCGTATCGACGTCACAAAAGAAGACGTTTTTGACGAACTGCAAAAGCTTGCGGGGCTTTCGCACACGTCTGTCGACGAATATGCCACCTCTATACTGGCGCAATATGTATCGGTGCAAAAATGGCAGATTGATGAAATTCACAAAGCCAAGGTACAAGCCGATCAGGGCGGACCTTTTATCGCCCATGATGATGTTGCCTCATGGGTGAACTCATGGGGAACGGATAACGAACTTCCAGCCCCTCAAGCCGATATTTACACGAAATAGCTTAAATGCAAATTATCTGGCTCTCGTCGGCGCAAAATGATTTACGCCTCATCCGCGATTTTATTTTTGCTGAGAATCCACAAGCCGCCAAAAAGGTATCACTGAGACTGATTGATAAAACGTCCATGCTTGCAGATATGCCGGACATGGGGCGTTCTGGTCGGGTGAGTGGAACAAAAGAACTGGTCTTTCAAGATATTCCTTTTATCGTGGTCTATCAGCTTGCACCTGATAGAGTTGAAGTCTTACATATCTTGCATACCTCGCAAAAATGGCCCGACAAATTCTAAATTTGCACAAAAAAATGATACATGATCATTTTTGCAAATTTCTCAACCCATAAACCAACCTTGTAAATGCGCGTGGCATTTACTCATATTTCCCTGACCCTCAGCTTGCTCCAAAGAGGGTCATCTTAAACCCGAATTCGTCACAAACCTTTACCTTATCTATAATAACATGAACAATAACAGCGAGTTATGTTAAAATTCTCTGTGACTAAAAATAACAGGGTGTTTTTCGATGTTGTTTTCATCTCAGGGGAAAAAGCAGGTTGTGGCCGCCTTCGACGGTGGGGAGATTACGTCGGATGGCGGGGTGGTTTTATTGCGCCAAGCAGCGCGCCGGATGAATTTGTTTTCCCGTTTGGCAGGTTGTTTTTGGGATGAGCGCGATGCGCGTTATATTCGCCACGACCTGCCTGACTTGCTGGCCCAGCGGGTGACAGGGTTGGCCCTTGGCTATGAGGATTTGAATGATCATGACAGCCTGTGTCTTGATCCGGCCCTGCGGCTGATGTCCAAAAAAGAAACAGACAAGCTGGCCTCATCCGTCACCCTGGGGCGGGTGGAGTGCTGCACAACAACGGGCAACAAACGCTATCACAAACTCAGTCCTCGTTTTTATAAAATGCAGGAACTGCTGTGCGATCTGTTTCTGGATCATCACAAGCAGCCCCCCCATGATATCATTCTTGATATTGATGCCACCGATATTGAAGTGCATGGTCATCAGGAAATGTCGGCTTGGAATGGCTATTACGAACAGCGAGGCTTTCTGCCGTTGTATATTTTCTGCGGGCCGCACCTGCTGTGGGCACAGTTGCGCGAAGGCGATTGTGATGGGGCCAAAGGGGCCCGCCGCGCCATCTCCACCATCGTCAAACAAATCCGAAAATCTTGGCCCGAGGTCGATATCCTGGTGCGCGCAGATAGCGGGTTTGTGCGCAAACCTCTCATTCGCTGGTGCAAGGCCAACAGAGTGGACTTTATCTTTGGACTGGCGCGTAATTCATATCTTCTGCGCAAGGCAACACAGGCCCGTTCACAAACGTCAAAGCAACGGGTCCAAGAGGGGCGCACCTTCCTGAAAAACTTCGGCCTGTTTGCCCATATTCCCAAGACCGGGTCGTGGGGTCGGCCTTACAATGTGATTGCCAAAATCGAAGATCGTGAGGGCAGTGACCAGCATGTCCGTTTTCTCATGACCTCGCTGGATGAGACCTGCCCCCGCGTGATCCGTGGGGTTAAGGAAGCGCGCAAGGAGATGGCAAGGAACAAACAACCCCTGGGCAAAGACATTGTCGCTCGTGTGCTGTACGAAAAAATCTACTGCCCGCGTGGCGATATGGAAAATCGCATCAAGGATTGTCAGCTCGATCTATTTGGGCATCGCGCAAGCGCACATAAATTCCGTTCCAACTACCTGCGCCTTTTGCTGGAGGGCTTTGCCTATGTGCTGATGACGCATCTTCGCCTGAAAGCGCTGAAAGGCACGATACTCTCCCAAGCCGCCCCCCACACCATCCGACTGAAGCTTTTCAAGATTGGCGCCAAGGTCACGCGTTCTGTGCGCCGGATTAAACTGAGCTTCCCGGATGCCTATCCCTGTCAGAGCCTTTTCTTCACCGCCTGGCAGCGGCTCATGGCCCCCATATAAAAACGGCTTATTCAGTGCGCAATAAGTTACAGCCTTTACAAAAAGGAACAGGTCAGCACGCCCCCAAATCATACATAATCTACCCATGGTTGTTTTTGCGCGTAAATATCCTCACACCACCAACACAAACCTGCCAGCCAGGATGGGTTGCACCCATTTGCAAATGATTTTTGGGTAATTGGTAAGGAAAATACCCACGACAAATCAATTTGTGAATTATCCGGGTTAAATACTCAGCCGTTGCGTCTTTCTTGCCTGAAAGAGCTTTCGGCTTTTTCTTTACTTTGCGCACGTTGATTGCGGAGGCATCTAGGGTGTTTTTGATGTGGGCGGCGTAATGGCGTTCTATCATTTCTACCGATGTGCGGCAGTTCTTGGCTATTTGGTAGATATCTGCGCCTTCCATGAGGCGGAGGCAGATGTAGGTGTGTCTTAGGCTGTAGAGGGTTCGCTTTTGACCGTCGCGATCCAGCTTGTGGTTTTGTTCATCAAGGATGCGGTTAAACATCTTGAGATGGTTGTGGGGGAAGACCTTGTCAGTTTCTTCAAACTCATTGCGCTGACAGATGCGTTCATAGGGGCGCACGGCACCTTTGGTGGATTTGCAATAACCTACGCCTCGCTTACCTCTAACTTCAATGACAAGAATTGTCTCGTCGGTGTCTATATCTTCGACAATCTCCACATCTCTATGTTCAATATTGAACAATTCGTCAGGGCGTAAACCTGTGTTGGCGGCAAAGAGCACCATATCGTGCAGGTCTTCAGCTTGTTTCTTATGGCGACCACCTGTAACGGCTGCATTCTTTCTTGTGGCATTATAAAGTTGTTCATATTGCTTACCACTGAACCACGGACGGTGAACGACCTTGCCTTGTGCGCCATAGGGCTGCGACAAGTCGGGCAAGTGATCCAGCCAACCATAGCGGATGGCAACTTTGAGAACTTGGCGCAAAGTAACAATTTCATCATGCAAAGTGCTGCGCGAAGGTGGTTTTTTCGCCGTCTCCATACGATGGATACGATAATCTTGAACGGCACCAGCCGTTACCTCAGATAATCCCTTGTCACCAAAGTAGGGGACAAGGTGAAGTCGAAGACGCGCCTTATGTCCCTCAACCCATTTCGGGCTGCGCTCGCCTTTGGTCATGGCTTCATATTCATGAGTGAAGCGCTCAGCGATCTGCTTGAAGGTTTTTTCATTTTTGATCAGACCTTGGCGGTCTTTGTCTCTGAGGTTAAAGAACCAATCTTCAGCAAAATCTTTAGCCCGAGCCAAGCTTTCTTCTTTGGTAGAGGTGCGATGATTTTTTCCCGCCATAAAAGTTGAGCATTGCCAGTATCTGGAATTCTCACGGCGGTAAACATGGACTTTATCGCCCATAATCCCGAATTCGTCACAAACCTTTACCTTATCTATAATAACATGAACAATAACAGCGAGTTATGTTAAAATTCTCTGTGACTAAAAATAACAGGGTGTTTTTCGATGTTGTTTTCATCTCAGGGGAAAAAGCAGGTTGTGGCCGCCTTCGACGGTGGGGAGATTACGTCGGATGGCGGGGTGGTTTTATTGCGCCAAGCAGCGCGCCGGATGAATTTGTTTTCCCGTTTGGCAGGTTGTTTTTGGGATGAGCGCGATGCGCGTTATATTCGCCACGACCTGCCTGACTTGCTGGCCCAGCGGGTGACAGGGTTGGCCCTTGGCTATGAGGATTTGAATGATCATGACAGCCTGTGTCTTGATCCGGCCCTGCGGCTGATGTCCAAAAAAGAAACAGACAAGCTGGCCTCATCCGTCACCCTGGGGCGGGTGGAGTGCTGCACAACAACGGGCAACAAACGCTATCACAAACTCAGTCCTCGTTTTTATAAAATGCAGGAACTGCTGTGCGATCTGTTTCTGGATCATCACAAGCAGCCCCCCCATGATATCATTCTTGATATTGATGCCACCGATATTGAAGTGCATGGTCATCAGGAAATGTCGGCTTGGAATGGCTATTACGAACAGCGAGGCTTTCTGCCGTTGTATATTTTCTGCGGGCCGCACCTGCTGTGGGCACAGTTGCGCGAAGGCGATTGTGATGGGGCCAAAGGGGCCCGCCGCGCCATCTCCACCATCGTCAAACAAATCCGAAAATCTTGGCCCGAGGTCGATATCCTGGTGCGCGCAGATAGCGGGTTTGTGCGCAAACCTCTCATTCGCTGGTGCAAGGCCAACAGAGTGGACTTTATCTTTGGACTGGCGCGTAATTCATATCTTCTGCGCAAGGCAACACAGGCCCGTTCACAAACGTCAAAGCAACGGGTCCAAGAGGGGCGCACCTTCCTGAAAAACTTCGGCCTGTTTGCCCATATTCCCAAGACCGGGTCGTGGGGTCGGCCTTACAATGTGATTGCCAAAATCGAAGATCGTGAGGGCAGTGACCAGCATGTCCGTTTTCTCATGACCTCGCTGGATGAGACCTGCCCCCGCGTGATCCGTGGGGTTAAGGAAGCGCGCAAGGAGATGGCAAGGAACAAACAACCCCTGGGCAAAGACATTGTCGCTCGTGTGCTGTACGAAAAAATCTACTGCCCGCGTGGCGATATGGAAAATCGCATCAAGGATTGTCAGCTCGATCTATTTGGGCATCGCGCAAGCGCACATAAATTCCGTTCCAACTACCTGCGCCTTTTGCTGGAGGGCTTTGCCTATGTGCTGATGACGCATCTTCGCCTGAAAGCGCTGAAAGGCACGATACTCTCCCAAGCCGCCCCCCGCACCATCCGACTGAAGCTTTTCAAGATTGGCGCCAAGGTCACGCGTTCTGTGCGCCGGATTAAACTGAGCTTCCCGGATGCCTATCCCTGTCAGAGCCTTTTCTTCACCGCCTGGCAGCGGCTCATGGCCCCCATATAAAAACGGCTTATTCAGTGCGCAATAAGTTACAGCCTTTACAAAAAGGAACAGGTCAGCACGCCCCCAAATCATACATAATCTACCCATGGTTGTTTTTGCGCGTAAATATCCTCACACCACCAACACAAACCTGCCAGCCAGGATGGGTTGCACCCATTTGCAAATGATTTTTGGGTAATTGGTAAGGAAAATACCCACGACAAATCAATTTGTGAATTATCCGGGATAATGGTGTGTTTCTCAGTCATAACAGGCCTTTCACAAGTGGAGCAGTAAAGTGTGTAAGGAATGTGTAATGATATCGCGAGAGATTCAGCCTGTCAAATCTCCGTACCCAAAACGTAAAAAAGCCAGCTAGTACAATGCACTAACTGGCTTAATTTGGTTGCGGGGGCCAGATTTGAACTGACGACCTTCAGGTTATGAGCCTGACGAGCTACCGGGCTGCTCCACCCCGCGTTGGTATATTGTAACGACAAAGCCGCCTTTTGCGAGGCGGCTTTGGGTAACGATTGTGATAGGTTAGATCTCTTTGGAAGGCCTGGCAGCGACTTACTCTCCCGCGCCTTAAGACGAAGTACCATCAGCGCAACGTGTTTTCACGGCCGAGTTCGGGATGGGATCGGGTGTTTGCCACGTGCCATAACCACCAGGCCATCCAAAGAGATCTAGATTATCTTTTATATTATACAGGTTTCTGTTGAGAATTGATTTGTAGATTTTTAATTCTACGCATGATGGTTGCTCATCAAGCCTATCGAATGATTAGTATCAGTTAGCTTCATGTGTTACCACACTTCCACACCTGACCTATCAACGTGGTAGTCTTCCACGATTCTCAGGGATACCTAGTTTCCAGGTGGGTTTCCCGCTTAGATGCTTTCAGCGGTTATCCTGTCCGAACTTAGCTACCCAGCGATGCTCCTGGCGGAACAACTGGTACACCAGAGGTTCGTTCACCCCGGTCCTCTCGTACTAGGGGCAAATCCTGTCAAGTATCCTCCACCTACGGCAGATAGGGACCGAACTGTCTCACGACGTTCTAAACCCAGCTCACGTACCACTTTAATTGGCGAACAGCCAAACCCTTGGGACCTGCTCCAGCCCCAGGATGTGATGAGCCGACATCGAGGTGCCAAACACTACCGTCGATGTGAACTCTTGGGTAGTATCAGCCTGTTATCCCCGGCGTACCTTTTATCCGTTGAGCGATGACCCTTCCACGAGGAGTCACCGGATCACTATGACCGACTTTCGTCTCTGTTCGTCTTGTCAGACTCACAGTCAGGCAAGCTTATGCCATTGCACTCTAAAAGCTGATTTCCGACCAGCCTGAGCTTACCATCGTGCGCCTCCGTTACGCTTTAGGAGGCGACCGCCCCAGTCAAACTACCCACCACGCAGGGTCCCGGATCCGGTTTCACGGACCGCGGTTAGACATCAATAACTAAAAGGGTGGTATTTCAAAGGTGGCTCCACAGCGACTGGCGTCTCTGCTTCAAAGCCTCCCACCTATTCTACACATTTAGTTACTAATGCCACTGCGAAGCTATAGTAAAGGTGCACGGGGTCTTTCCGTCTAACCGCAGGAACTCCGCATCTTCACGGAGAGTTCAATTTCGCTGAGTTGGTGTTGGAGACAGCGGGGAAGTCGTTACGCCATTCGTGCAGGTCGGAACTTACCCGACAAGGAATTTCGCTACCTTAGGACCGTTATAGTTACGGCCGCCGTTTACCGGGGCTTCAATTCATGGCTTGCACCACTCCTTTTAACCTTCCGGCACCGGGCAGGCGTCAGACCCTATACGTCGTCTTGCGACTTCGCAGAGCCCTGTGTTTTTAGTAAACAGTCGCCACCCCCAATTTTGTGACACCCATATCTGCTTGCGCAAATACAGGTCACCCTTATCCCGAAGTTACGGGTGAATTTTGCCGAGTTCCTTCAACACCATTCTCTCAAGCGCCTTGGTATTCTCTACCTGCCCACCTGTGTCGGTTTGGGGTACGGTCTATACGGGAGAGTTATTTCCTGGAACACCCTGGTTGCACGTTCAATCCAATAAGGACGTACAAATTCCGGCATTCGTCACTACTCCCAGGTTCAGGAATATTAACCTGATTCCCATCAACTACGACTTTCGTCCTCGTCTTAGGGGCCGACTCACCCTGCGCGGATTAGCCTTGCGCAGGAACCCTTGGGCTTTCGGCGACAGAGTTTCTCACTCTGTTTATCGCTACTCATGTCA